>NZ_CP090095.1:2689166-4000000 GCF_021391675.1 Neorhizobium galegae | reverse complement strand
TACCTAGAAAGTTTAAACCGTCTTTCGGGACGGTTTAGGTTTCTAGGTATTGTTAAAAGGTATCTTACCTTCGAATACATAGGGGTAAGAAGCGAACGCAGGGAACTGAAACATCTAAGTACCTGCAGGAAAGGACATCAACCGAGACTCCGTAAGTAGTGGCGAGCGAACACGGACCAGGCCAGTGGCAATCAGGAATAAAGCCGAACGCTTTGGAAAAGGCGGCCGTAGCGGGTGATAGCCCCGTAGGCGTAGAACACTGATTGTCCTAGAGTAGGGCGGGACACGTGAAATCCTGTCTGAACATGGGGAGACCACTCTCCAAGCCTAAGTACTCGTGCATGACCGATAGCGAACAAGTACCGTGAGGGAAAGGTGAAAAGCACCCCGACAAGGGGAGTGAAATAGAACCTGAAACCGGATGCCTACAAACAGTCGGAGGGGGCAACCCTGACGGCGTACCTTTTGTATAATGGGTCAACGACTTAGTGTAACTAGCAAGCTTAAGCCGGTAGGTGTAGGCGCAGCGAAAGCGAGTCTGAACAGGGCGTTCAGTTAGTTGCATTAGACCCGAAACCGAGTGATCTAGCCATGAGCAGGTTGAAGGTTGGGTAACACCAACTGGAGGACCGAACCCGCATCTGTTGCAATAGATTGGGATGACTTGTGGCTAGGGGTGAAAGGCCAATCAAACTCGGAAATAGCTGGTTCTCCGCGAAAACTATTTAGGTAGTGCGTCGATCGAATACCCCGGGGGGTAGAGCACTGGATGGGCTATGGGGACTCACCGTCTTACTGATCCTAACCAAACTCCGAATACCCGGGAGTACTAATCGGCAGACACACGGCGGGTGCTAACGTCCGTCGTGAAAAGGGAAACAACCCTGACCTCCAGCTAAGGTCCCCAAGTCATGGCTAAGTGGGAAAGGATGTGAGGATCCCAAAACAACCAGGATGTTGGCTTAGAAGCAGCCATCATTTAAAGAAAGCGTAACAGCTCACTGGTCTAATTAAGGGTCTTTGCGCCGAAAATGTAACGGGGCTAAAGCCATGCACCGAAGCTGAGGATACGTGACTTGTCACGTGTGGTAGCGGAGCGTTCCGTAAGCCTGTGAAGGAGGACCCGTGAGGGCCTCTGGAGGTATCGGAAGTGCGAATGTTGACATGAGTAACGATAAAGAGGGTGAGAGACCCTCTCGCCGAAAGACCAAGGGTTCCTGCTTAAAGTTAATCTGAGCAGGGTTAGCCGGCCCCTAAGCCGAGGCAGAAATGCGTAGGTGATGGGAACCACGTTAATATTCGTGGGCCTGGTGGTAGTGACGGATCGCAAAAATTGTTCAACCTTATTGGATTGGTTGGGCAGTGGGGCGGTTCCAGGAAATAGCTCCACCGTATAGACCGTACCCGAAACCGACACAGGTGGTCAGGTAGAGTATACCAAGGCGCTTGAGAGAACTATGTTGAAGGAACTCGGCAAATTGCACGCGTAACTTCGGAAGAAGCGTGACCCCATTTTGGGCAACCATAATGGGGTGGCACAGACCAGGGGGTAGCGACTGTTTATCAAAAACACAGGGCTCTGCGAAGTCTAAAGACGACGTATAGGGTCTGACGCCTGCCCGGTGCTGGAAGGTTAAGAGGAGAGGTGCAAGCTTTGAATCGAAGCCCCAGTAAACGGCGGCCGTAACTATAACGGTCCTAAGGTAGCGAAATTCCTTGTCGGGTAAGTTCCGACCTGCACGAATGGCGTAACGACTTCCCCGCTGTCTCCAACATAGACTCAGTGAAATTGAATTCCCCGTGAAGATGCGGGGTTCCTGCGGTCAGACGGAAAGACCCCGTGCACCTTTACTATAGCTTTACACTGGCATTCGTGTCGGCATGTGTAGGATAGGTGGTAGGCTTTGAAGCGGGGACGCCAGTTCTCGTGGAGCCATCCTTGAAATACCACCCTTATCGTCATGGATGTCTAACCGCGGTCCGTCATCCGGATCCGGGACAGTGTATGGTGGGTAGTTTGACTGGGGCGGTCGCCTCCGAAAGAGTAACGGAGGCGCGCGATGGTGGGCTCAGACCGGTCGGAAATCGGTCGTCGAGTGCAATGGCATAAGCCCGCCTGACTGCGAGACTGACAAGTCGAGCAGAGACGAAAGTCGGTCATAGTGATCCGGTGGTCCCGCGTGGAAGGGCCATCGCTCAACGGATAAAAGGTACGCCGGGGATAACAGGCTGATGACCCCCAAGAGTCCATATCGACGGGGTTGTTTGGCACCTCGATGTCGGCTCATCGCATCCTGGGGCTGGAGCAGGTCCCAAGGGTTTGGCTGTTCGCCAATTAAAGCGGTACGTGAGCTGGGTTCAGAACGTCGTGAGACAGTTCGGTCCCTATCTGCCGTGGGTGTAGGAATATTGACAGGATCTGTCCCTAGTACGAGAGGACCGGGATGGACATATCTCTGGTGGACCTGTTGTCCTGCCAAGGGCATAGCAGGGTAGCTATATATGGAATGGATAACCGCTGAAGGCATCTAAGCGGGAAACCAACCTGAAAACGAGTATTCCCTATCAGGGCCGTGGAAGACGACCACGTTGATAGGCCGGGTGTGGACGTGCAGCAATGCATGAAGCTTACCGGTACTAATCGCCCGATTGGCTTGATCGTTCTCATTGATTATGCTCATCGAACGAAGTTCGATGTGCCTGAGACCTTTGTCCTGACGCTGACGCGACCCAATGGGTCGCTACGCTGCGGACGGCCCGCCAAACGGTATTTTGCCTGAAGGCAAAAACCGAAAGGCGACGGCCGCTGGCCTGTATGGGTGCCAAAAGCACTCGTCAGATCTGGAAAGGTTCAAAGACGTGTTCAAAGACTAAAAAATGAGGTTCGCCTCAACCAGCTTCTCAAATGTTGCGCTTCGCTGACCTGGTGGTCATTGCGGGGCGGCCGCACCCGTTCCCATTCCGAACACGGCCGTGAAACGCCCCTGCGCCAATGGTACTCCGTCTCAAGACGCGGGAGAGTAGGTCGCTGCCAGGTCTGCCAAACGCAACATATCTTCTCATCACGAAATCTGCGGCCCCTGGCCGACCCAAGGGCCGCCCACAAAGCGGCCCTTTTGCTGTGCAGAATATGAAAACTTCGGGGTGCAATCGTTCTGCGTCCCTTACAGGAGTAAATCGCCTTCGGCAATTTGCTCCTGCAGAAGGCATAACCGCCCAAGCGGTTACGCCAACGCGACAAAACCAAAACGGTTTTGCGCACGGTCTTTTGCCGTAGGCAAAAACCTTATTACGCGGGGTGGAGCAGCCCGGTAGCTCGTCAGGCTCATAACCTGAAGGCCGCAGGTTCAAATCCTGCCCCCGCAACCAGATCTTACAAGACTATCAAGACTTTATCGGCCTCCTTCGGGAGGCCGAAGTCGTTTTTAGACCTAGCACGCGGCTAACACAAACAGGCCTCCCCGATTTGACGGGCGCTTGATGTCGTGATTCCCTGTTCCCATATCGAAAATGGAAAATGAACAGGGGGCGGTTATGGCGAGCCATGAAATCCTCGGAGGACTGGTGCAGGTTTACCGGCGCGGGGGAAAGGCGTGGCATTGTTCCACCTCCCTCAAAGGCCGCCAGTATCGCTCCAGCACCAAAGAAACAGGACTTGAGCAGGCCAAGGCCTTTGCCGAGGATTGGTATCTCGGCTTGCGCGGCAAGCTGGCGGCGGGCGTCCTGAAAACCGAGACGACGTTTGCTGAGGCTGCCAAGAAGTTCGAGGCCGAATACGGGGTGATTACGGAAGGCCAGCGCAGCCCCAAATGGGTGGAGGGGCATAGCATCCGTCTCAGGCTTCACCTCGTTCCCTTCTTTGGGAAAATGGGTCTGTCGGAAATCTCGGCTGGAACGGTTCAGGATTACCGGGTCCACCGGATATCGACCACGACCACCGGTCGGATGCCCGCGCGCAGCACGCTTCACGATGAAGTCGGAACGTTGCGCCAAGTGCTTAAAACCGCCATCCGGCACAAGTGGCTGCAACATCTTCCTGACTTATCGCCGCCCTACAAGACGCAAGGCAAGATCAGTCACCGGCCGTGGTTCAGCCCGGCGGAATACAAGCAGCTCTATGAAGCGACGCGGGAGAACGCCAAGGAGCCGCAGAATTCCCATTTCCGATGGGAGGCCGAGCAGTTGCACGACTTCATCCTCTTCATGGGGAATACCGGCCTTCGGCCAGATGAAGCCAAGCAGCTCCAGCATCGAGACGTCACCATCGTGGAAGACCCGGAAAGCCGCCAGCGCATTCTAGAAATCGAGGTGCGCGGCAAGCGGGGGTGGGCTGGTGCAAATCCATGCCCGGTGCGGTGAAACCCTATGAACGGCTCCGCGATCGGTTGAAACCCCCGCGAAAGGTCAAAAGCGCCGGGGATAAAGATCAGATCATCGTGCACAAACCCAAGCCGACCGATCCGGTGTTTCCCGGCAGCTATCTTAAGATGTTCAACAACCTGCTGGATCGGCAGAACCTCAAGCTGGACCGTGACGGCAAGCCGCGCACGGCTTACAGCTTGCGGCACACCTACATCTGCCTGCGGTTGATGGAGGGGGCGGATGTCTACGCCATCGCCAAGAACTGCCGGACCAGCGTCGAGATGATCGAGAAGTTCTATGCGGCGCACATCAAGAACACACTGGATGCCTCGATTATCAATGTGCGGAAGCCCAAGCGCTCCTTTGAGAAACCCAAGGCCCAGAAGGCGGCGCCCGAGGCCTAGATGACACCCGAAGGGGTGTCCCGGCGAACCGCTTGCCGGTTCGCAAGCGCCCGCTTGGCGGGGCGCTCTTGGAGAGTTTACCTCTTTTGATGTTTGAAACGTTCGGACGTTTTGAGGCGCCTATTTATCAGCGACCAGCCTTCCGCCAGCCTGCGGCTCGCGCATCGACCTCGGAGCAAAACCAGCGCTCGCCATAATCGCGCCTGATGTTCGTCGATGCGTAATCATATTGCCCCGGCACATGGTAAATCCGTTCGCCGGAGCCAATCGAGATATTACCCTTGATGTTGCAGCTCGGATCGAAAAGCTCTCGCGGGACGACTGTATAGCCGCCTGCGGCAACGAAGGCCAATGCGGAGACACTGATCACCAGAAGGGTAAAGTTGCTCATGCATCACCTGTAAAGGACAGGATTTTAGATCCGGTTGCTTCGATCGTTAAAGTTGTACCTCCAGCTCATAGCCCTAACCGGCTGGCCGCCGGTATGTGGCATGCCGCTCGTGACGAGCGAAATTTTTCTGGTGTCAGGTATGATTTTATCATACTTTATAAGCAACCAAGGAAAGTGCACGACAATGCGAAATGCGGAAAAGGTAACCATCACGCTCACGGCCGATATGTTGCAGAGCGTGCGCGACACGGTCGAGGCCGGTGAATTCGCGACGACCAGCGAGGCCCTGCGGGACGCGGTGCGCGTCTGGCAGCGCCAGCGCCTTGAAGACGCCGAGCGCCTCAATGCCATGCGTGCACGCATCCGCCGCTCCCTTGACGACCCGCGTCCCAGTTTGACGGCGGAAGAGGCAGAAGCGGAAATGAGCCGTTTCATGAAGGGGCAGGAAAAAGCGTCCCGCAATGCGGCACGTTAAGGTCACTTACCGGCCCGAAGCCATTGCCGACCTTCGCCAGATCTATATCGACATTGCCGATATCAGCCAGAGCCATGTGACCGCAAACCGGTTTGTGAGCCGCATTATGGCGAGGTGCCGCAAGATCGGAAATGTCCCGAATGGCGGGCGACCCCGTGATGATCTGGAGCCCGGCCTGCGAACCGTGCCGTTCGAACATTCCGCCGTGATTGCCTATCACGTCACGGACGTGGTTGAGATCGTCAACGTGTTTTACGGCGGCAGGGATTATGAGGCCCTCTTTCGCGCCGGTGAGGATGAAGCGGAGTTTGGTGAATAACTGCCAAGGGCAGACGGTCAGTATTTTCCTTTTGCTGCGACCAGTTTCTCGGCCAATTCCTTAATATGCTCGCGGTACTTTCCATAGTATTCCCGTAGCCATTCCTGATATACCTCAAACGCGTCGAGAAGTTCCTCACGGCCAGCATCTCCCTCATGGCTACCGACATTTCCAACATGTCGCAGTGCGTGGAGTGACCTTTCCATGTCGGGATGTTTCTTTCCGAACTCGGCGATGCGGTCGTTGAGTGTACCTTTTGGGGGAATTGCCTCGGCGTCCAAAATGCGTTCGACGCTGATTCTCAGCCGGTTAGCTGCTCCGCCTCTGTCGCCCCAGAACGCCGTGAAAGACTCCCGCATGGCCTCTGCGGCGTCTTTGGGAATACTAGGTGGGAGTGCCATTAACGGCGAGCCGGGTATCATTGAGAGCGGCTTTAGCGTGCGCCGTTCTGTGATGCCGTCGCGCGTGCTGTGTTCATGCGATTGGTAATTACCGACCATTGCTACTGGCGTATCACAACGCTCGCAAACCAGCATGCAGGAGAATCGACCGAAGCTGTAGTCTGGATGAAAACCGTCTTCTTTGATCATTGCCGAGGATGAGGCGTCGCGTTGAAGGAAAAGTGACTCCTGGATAATTCGAAGATTGCCGCGTTCACAGTTGGGACACGGCCAAGGCGGAAGCTCATCTTCCCAAAATTCGGGTTCCCAGAGTGGGCGATAGGAAGCCATGTTAGAATTTGCCTCTCATTTTGGTTAATTTGACGCGATTGAGTTCATCGGCAGGACACATTCGGCTCCCAGATAATGCGGCAGTACAAGTGGCATGACAAATAACAACATACCACCTAACGCCACGGCGATTCCTGCCTCGCTTTTGCCCATCGATACCGCCCACATGATGACACCGACCGACGTGAGCAAGACGCCGACAGCGTAGGCGGCGGCCACGATCGGTCGCAGCAAAAAGCAAAGTATCAGTGGGCGATAGCCCAACCACTCCGCCCCGAGGTCGAAGAGGAATGCACCAACGAGCGCGGTGCCAACGACTGCGGCAAGGTTGCCGATGAGTCGGACTGTGGGAGAAGTCGAAGCCATAGATTCACCGGCGGCGGGCAGGATTCAGGGTGAGGATATCAGGTAACAGGGGCGTGTATAGGATGGGAGTTGAAAGGCTAATTGCGCACTTATACATTGCTAGCGCAACATAGGTGCCCGGCAGACACAAGGATGTGTCAATCCGCCGGGAAGGAGGCCCTTGCGGGCCGAGTTTTGAATGGTGGCAGGGATGCCACCGGCGGCTACGCCGCACTCCCAGAAAAGGAGCGGTCAATGGCGATCTACCATTTCTCCGGTCAGATACTGGGCCGCCAACCAAAACGCAACCCGGACGGCACTTGGCGTCCTGGCTCGAAGGTTGTTGCGGCAGCGGCGTACCGTTCCGGGCAGCGTTTGACCGACCGGGATACTGGCGAGGTGCATGACTACAGCCATAGGGGAGGGGTGGTGCATGAGGAGATCATGACCCCTCCCGGCAGCGCCTTGTGGCTAGAGGATCGGGAGCTGTTGTGGTCGAATGTCGAGGCGCTGGAAATTCGTAAAGATGCCCAGCTCGCCCGCGAGTTCAACATGGCGCTGCCCTGTGAACTGGATCATGCGCAACGTCTGGAACTGGTGCGGGATTTTGTGGCGGTGCATTTCGTCAGACGGGGCATGGTGGCCGATCTCGCCTTGCATGACCCCATGCCGGACCACGGCCAATCAACGCGGAATTTTCACGCGCACGTCATGTTGACGTTGCGACGTGCGACCCCGGATGGACTAGACCCGGTCAAAACCCGTGAATGGAACAGCCGTCAGCTTTTGGGGGTCTGGCGGGCAGAATGGGCCGTGGCGTGCAATGCTGCCTTGGAACGGGCGGGCAAGCAGGTGCGGGTTGATCACCGCACGCTGGTCGCTCAGCGTGACGAAGCGTTGAAGCAGCGCGACATGGCAAAAGCAGCAGCGTTGGACCGTCAACCGGAAATCCACGTTGGACCCAAAGCCCGACAAGTGGTGCGGCGCGGGCGCGTGCCGGTCAGTCAGGTGCGGGAGGTCAACGCCTACCGCAAATCTCCCGGCGAGGAACCAGCGGCGCGGCGTCAGCGGGTCTACACCGCGCATGATCGTGGGAGCCGTCAGAGCTGGCTGGAAACGATCCTGATCGGCAACAATGAGCGGCTACGCCATGACCTCAAAGCCATTGATCGGCGCTTTGACCGGATCAGCCGGAAGCTGGACTACTGGGAACGGCGAGCGTCATTTTACAGCGAGGGGACCATTAAAGGACGCGAGTTCCGGTTCAATCGCTGGAAAGCCGCTGAGGAATCGAAACAGCAGAAGGCGGAGGCGGAGCGGAGGGCCGCCCACGCCCGCAAACGGATCGAGCAAGTCCGGTTTCTCTTGAAGGAGCTTGAACGCTTTGCCGGTGGCAAGAGGCGAGGGCGGGAAAGTGGGTTGGTGAGGACGCGCGAGGTTGAAGGGTGGGTGCGGGCTGCCTTGGCCAGAGATCGTGGTCAAGGCAGGGAACGGTAGGGCCACCGCCACCTCCATGCCTCAAGGCACGCTGCGCTCTTCGACCTTGACCCATGGAGGCGGCGGTGACAGGGGCTTGGGAACAGAAAGCCCAGGTGTGGGCTTTTTGCCCCTTTTACTAGAGGGATTTCTTGGCGGCCTTACTGCAATATTTGGGAGGAAGGTGGCGGCGGCAATGTCCTGCTTCCCGGCTCAACTGGCATAACGGGTTCGTTGTTGAAGCCTGTTGGCCTTGAGCCGTCCCAACGATCCCAAAGACCGCGCCACCGGCGTATCTTGCGGTAGTCGATACGGCATCCAAGGATCGAAGAGGACACATCGCGCAATTTAATGATGGTGCGGGTGAGGGGAAGCCTCTGGACTTCGGCCGGGTCAACCAACCAGTATCCGCTTTCGGACTTGCCTTGTTGGCGGTTTTCCTGCGACCAAGCGTTCCCGGAGTGGCTCGTCCCGGTCGAACTGGAAAGGGTCGTGGTGTGCCCCACCATCACCGAGACATATTGCGCGGTGTCGTTGTCGGTAGTCCCGAAGAACACGCGGGCCGAGGCGTTGGCGAGGAATGCCTTGGCCTCTTCGCCGTAAACTTTCCGCATCTGCGGCATGTTTTGCCAAATCAAGACCGGTGTGCAGTAAGCGCGGAGCAGGCCGGATTGAGATTCCAGCGTTTCGAGGCGTCCGAGGACGGCGACTTCATCCAGCAGCATAACGACCTTCCGTTTGGGGCGGTTGGCCTTGGCCCGTGTGAAGGTTTTGAGGATACACCCGACCATAACCCGCAGCCACGGTCCGTAGACTTCCAGCACGTCTTCTTCCACACAGAGATAAAGGGTCTTGACGCTGGTGGTGAGATTGTTGAGGTCGAAAGTCGACGTTTGCGAAAGTTGCCCCGCAGGGGCTCCGGCTGACCATGGCTCGGTGGCCTTTTGAGCGTTGGACAGAATTGACGAGAATTCCGGCGAAAACCCGCCATCCTTTCCCATCGCCGTGGTGAGGAATCCGGCGGCGATTTCTCGGGCGGCAAGAGAGGGGGATTCATTGGCGATTTCGCCGAGTGTGGCAATGAATACCTCTGGCGTGCCGACCGACAGGCGGCGCACTGTGGCAAGGTTCCGGCTGGCTGTTGGCTCATGCAGAACGTGCAGCAGCAGGGCTTTCAGGAGCGATGCCGCCTTATCGTCCCAGTGGCTCTCGCGAGCATCGGACTTGACCATCAATGCCGCGAGGGCCGCCGCATCGTCGGATTCGCTGGGCGTATCCTTGCGAATGATGTCCATTGGATTGTAGCGGTCGGAGCGGGCGAGATCGGACGGATTGAGCATCCGTATTGTGCCGAGCTTTGACCGGTGGCGCCGGGTTATCGCGTAGTTTTCGCCTTTAGGATCGGTCACGACCATCGACCCGCGATAAGTCAGCAGAGACGGGATCACGATACCCAGCCCTTTCCCGGCGCCGGTTGCAGCGAAGACCATCACCAGTCCGTCCGTCGAGAAGCGGAGCAGGCGGCCGAATGCGCCCCGGCCGAGAATGACACCTTCGCCGGATATCGCACCTTTGCGCCATTGCTCCCACCGTGTCGCCCAGCGGGCCGAACCGTGAGGGTTGCCCTGGCGGCGCTGCTTGCGATGGAATTTGAAAGGTAGACGGGCAAGCCACCAAGTGAACTTGAACAGCCGAACTGTAAGCCAGGTCAGCAGCTTGAGAAGAGCTATAAGAACATCCATGAAGCCATGCTCCCATGTGAAAAATGGCGCGGCAACGCCATACCTGCCGATGCGTCAAAGGCTCCGCAGGTATGGCTATGATGAAGGGTTGTTATCAAACGCGTCGAGGCCGTGAGACGGTTCTATGCCTTGGACGTTTCGCCCGGTTCCGCTTCGGTTTCAGCTTGCGGAAGATTGTCGTGCTCGTCCGCCCAACTTGAAAGTCTGGAGGGCGGAGAGTCCGGTGCGGCTTCAGTGGATATCTCGTCCTGACAGACGTCGGATATCGAACCGACCGGGTTGTCCAATAAGCAAAGAGGCACATGACGGCATGTCCCAGAGCCTTTAGAATTACGATTATCACCTTGATATAAAGGAGAATGATCCGTTCCGTGATTTTGAAGATCAGGCCCAAAAACTTGCCCATGATCGTCAATCATCCAGCGGGCCGAGGTTCTTCGGTTCGAAAGTGGCCGGAGAAACAGTCCATTGATACCGGACGGCTGTTATGCCGTCTTCGATAATCCCGATGTTTGTCCCGTCGGCCAGTGTCACCCATCTTACAAGTTTTGGGGACCCCATACCTTTGAGAGCGAACCTACCGATCGCTGTCACCAAGATGCGCTCAACGGTCTTGGATGAAAGCGGCGTGGTGGGTTTTATTGGGGCTTTGGGGGTAGGCGGGAGGCTTTGCGCCTCCACCGTAACAGGCATAGCCGTCGCTGGCTTGATGACTTCAAGTCCCCTCCCGGATTGCACTACCGTCGTCGGCGTGGTTCCAGAACTTAAACTGCGTATTCCCATGTCGGAATCTCCTGAGTCTGAAAGGATGTTGGCTCCGCCGTACACCGGTTAGCTTCTGCCAACCGGTAACGAAGGGGAGGGGGGTGTCCCCCTCCCCAGCTGCCTAGTGGAGCGTCTGTTCAAACAGGAGCTGGAACCAATTCGCCGGATTAACGAAATACAGGTGCTTTCCCGGCTTGTCGGAGTTTGGGAATACAATGATCGCGCCCAATGAGCCGTTACGAGTGCGCTTCCAGCCGATTACGCGGCCCTTCACCACTTGTCCGAAACGGGTCTCATGGGCTGGAACGATGCTATTAAAAATGTGATTTACCTGATCGTCTGTCATTGCTGTTTTCCTTTTGGGTTCGAGGATGTCCGTCGAGGTGCATCTCAGCGGAACATTTCAATGAAAACAGCAGCTTGTACTTTTGGCATTTTTATTAATTTTGCTTCTCAATCTTATTAAGATTGACACGCTCGCCAACAACAAACCCTCCCATGCACGGGAGGGTTTGCCGGAGATCACCGCACACTATTGCAAATGATCTCTTGCGCGGCTGGACAGACGAGAACAGCCGCGCAATCGGGAAAACGATGTGATGGGATGGTTCGAGTATGGGACGACGGTTGTAGTCCGCAAGTCCCCTAGGTAGAATTTTTTGGTGATACACGTTCGAACAACAAACCCTCCCTAGCCGGGGAGGTTTGCCGGAGATCACCGCATACCACTGCAAATGATTTCTTGCGTGGCCGGACAGACGAGAACAGCCGAGAACAGCCGTGCAATCGGGAAAACGACGTGATGGGATGGTTCGAGTATGGGACGATCATTTGACGCCGCAAGTCCGTCGCGTAACTTTTTCGACAGACTCAATAGATGATTCGAAGTTGAAACCTATCCGACTGAAAAGGTGAAGATTTGATGGCGGGCAACGGAACAAGGCGAAAGGGCGGGAAGCCCAAAGGAATCCCCAAATTACGGCAGAGCCTTAACATAGATAAAGAGTTGCTTGAGGAGGTGCGGAACGAAGCAAAAAGAGACGGAATGACGTTTTCAGACTATTTCACCAGTGCCATTGAGCTCAAAAAAAGGGGGCCAATAACGTTCGATACCCCTTTCATAGGAAGTAGGTTCAAAGAAGACGAGCTAACTATTGGCGAATTTGTGACCAAGTTAAATAATAACGATCTCACAATAGTTGATAGAAAGCAGGTCGAGTACATGCATAAACTCATCAAATTCTCGTACCTTTATCTGTATTGGATACAAGCCTTCAAACGGACAACGCCCGTTATTATGGCAGACGGTGTTCAGGAAATTTATGATCAGGAGCGGCTGGAGGTCATCGAGGCCGTAGCAATCGTGTTCAAGACGCCTGAACAAGACATAGCGGATGAGGTCGATCAGCGAATAGGTACGCGGCTTAGAGAGGATGCTGCAAGCATGGCCGAAGCGAAGTCCAAATATGCTTCTGAGCAAGGCAACAAAACGTCCGATGAGCCATCGGGAGGGCTATTGAATGGTTGGCTGCGTCATCTTTTTAGACGCTAAGTGGCGGAGGCCCGATTGAAATTGCATTGTAATGTTGGCTTGAAACCGGGCGCTAGAGAGTTCAGAAGCCCCCTCACTCACCCGTGCATCAGCGCCTAGTAGGGTCAATCTCTCCGAACTTCTCCCTATAAGCTTTGACCATAGCGGTTCTCAGATCGTCTTCAAACTGGTTGAGGCCGTGGTCGCGGTAACGCAGATCCAGCTTACAGACTCCCTGCCAGCAGATCTCATTCCGGTTGTCTTGCAGCTCGTAGGCGGCGGTATAGGAAATCCCGATGCCGGTCGCGCACTGGATGTCGATGGGCGCACCGGCCGGGCTGAAGCAGGCTTGTCCGGTATCTTCCTTGCGGAATGCGCGGGTCATGGTGCCCAAGCCGCCTTGCGCCTTTTCGCCTTTCACGGGCGGGAAATTGTACTTGTTGAGGATGCCGTTCACCCACTGCGGGCTTATTTCCATTTTGGGGCTAAAGCCCGACGGGACAGGAGAGGGCGGGGGCGGATTGAACCACGTCCTTACCGTCCACGTGCCCTCTTTCAGGAACCCGTTGACATATCGCGCGGTGATCGTCCCGGTGATGCCGGTGTCGCGGCCATATTGATCTCTCTTGGCGGTCAGCTCCACGGTTTCGTAATCGGGGACGACAACCTTGTTGATCTTGTTGCCGGTGATGGCCTCGAACTCTCTGCCGCGCGTGGGTTTGAGGGTCACGGTAAACTGGTCGGCTTTCAGGTAGTCCGCCAGCTTCTGGGGGCTATCGGCGGGGCCGCTCCCGAGTTGGCCGTTGATGATGTAGAGCGGCACCTGCCGCTTTTCCGGCGCGGGGACGGAAAGGGCCGCGAAGGGAACCGTGATGGTTTCGCCTGGTGTGGGTGGGCCGTCGCCGCAGGAGGCAAGCACGGCCAGCGAGACGCCCCAGGCAGGAGCAAGGTATCGTTTTCTCATGGGGTCCCCATCAACTTTGCGCAGAAACCAAGGCGCATCACGGCATACGCGCGAGCTTCATGGCCCACTCGCAGCCGGTAATAAGAAGGGTTGCGGTGCTAACGTCGTAATTGCAGATGGCACCCCTGACGCCCTCGACGCCCGCGCCGGGTTCAAGCTTCAGGCGTCCGCCGCCGTAGTCCGTCCACTTCCAAAGGGCCTGCACTCCGCCGATCACGATAATGAGGGTGCCGTCTTTCAGGAACTCGGCTGTCGATCCGTCCTTTACGCTGTAGCGACCTTCAATGCCGCCTTGGGCGAATCCGTTGAGTGTGGAAGACGATAAAAGGAGGCAGGCCATAAGGATGCGCTTCATCGTTCGGGGTCCTTTGAACCGACGGGGAATTGGTCAAAGAAGCCCTATCAAAACTCACGAATTTTGACGGACATCCCAACGGGCATGCCGTTGGTTTTTCCGAAACGGAAATATGAATAGATCCGGTAATTCTAAAATATAAATCGGATAATAAATGTGAATCTCGCCCACTTGCAAAAATCGTGACTTTTGACCACATGTAAATAGGTGAAATTGTCCTCGTATATAATTAACAATATTTAAGGAGTTCAAGGCTTTCCGCCATTTATGGAGGTTTTGAACATGACTACACTCGTCTCAGGCCGCGTTGTCGGCTATGCCCGCGTCAGCACCAGGGGGCAGGATTTGGGCTATCAGCTTGATAAGCTGAATGCGGCCGGGTGCGCGAAAGTCTTCCATGAGAAGCGCAGCGGCAAGAACCGAGACGACCGCCCCGAACTCGCGGCGCTGCTGCAATCCCTCCACTCCGGCGATCTGGTGCTTGCCACCGTCACCGACCGCCTCGCCCGTGACCCGCTCGACATGTTGAACATTGTCGCCGCCGTGCAGAAGGCAGGCGCGGGCCTCCGCCTGCTTGATGAACCGTTCATCGACACGACCTCGGAGTTTTCCGACCTCATCCTGTTCATCATAGGTTGGGCTGCCCGCTGGCAGCGGTTGCGGATTTTGGAAAACACGGCGCACGGCCGGGAGCTGGCGCGGCAGAGGGGAGTGAAGTTTGGGCGGAAGCCGAAGCTTGGGCCAATTCAGCAGGCAAAGGCCGCGGAACGGCGAGCAAACGGTGAGCCTTGTGCGCTGATTGCACGAGCGTTCGGGGTAAGTGAAAGCACCATAAATCGCATTAAGCCGACATCGCAGGGATCCACAGGGGATATCGTGGGAAACATGCCCGAATAAGTGTGGATCGGGTTGTATCGTATTGACTTTGCACCAGCGCCTATCAAAGATGCGCTTTAGAACAAAACGGAAACCGAGGTGGAAATGGCCGAGACGAGCGCAATCGAACCGAAGCTTTTTATCTCATACAGTTGGACGACGCCCGAGCATGAGGCGTGGGTTCTCCAGCTTGCCGAAGAGCTAACCAGCCAAGGGATAGACGTGCTGCTCGACAAGTGGGATTTGCAACCAGGGCACGACGCGAATGCCTTCATGGAAAAGATGGTTGCCGATCCGACTGTTACCAAGGTGCTGCTGATCTGCGATGAAATGTATGCCAGGAAGTCCGATGGGCGTAAAGGCGGGGCAGGGACCGAAGCCCAGATCATTACCCCGGAAATCTATAACCATACGGCGCAGGACAAATTTGCGGCGGTGGTGCGGGAGCGGGACGGCGAGGGCAAGGCCTTCCTGCCGGTATACTACAAGGGCCGAATCTATTTCGATCTCACCGACCCCTCCACGTACGCGACGGAATTCGACAAGATCGTGCGCTGGGCATGTGGACAGCAGGTGTACGTGCGCCCGCCTAAGGGAAAGCGTCCTACGTTCCTTGAGGGGAAGACGGCTTCTGGGAAAATCGTGTCTTCAGCCGCCCATCGGCGGGCTATGGAAGCGGTGCGCTCAGGGGCTGCAAATGCTGGTCCAGCCGTGCGGGAATACCTCGATATCATTGCTGGGGGCCTTGAGCTATTTCGGGTGAAGACAGAACATGCCACGAGGGAGACATTTGATGAGCTGGTTGTCGCCAGCATCGAAGAGTTTACGCCTTATCGAAACGAGATGATCGAGCTCTTTTCGTTAATAGCGCAGTATTCTCCTACACCGGAGAAGCTAGAGCCCCTGCGCCGCTTTTTCGAAAGATGCATCCCATATTTCAACGTCCCGGAAGGGACCGGCAGTTATGTGGAATGGGATTTCGACAACTATAGATTCATCGTCCACGAGTTGTTCCTGTATTGCCTAGCTGTGTTCATTAAATATGAGCATTTCTCCGCTGCTCAGGAGTTTATCGATACCGAGTATTACTGGGATGATCGCCGAGAGCGCGATAACAAGATGCACACCTTTGCTGTGTTCCGCGAACCGATGAGATCGCTGCAACATCGAAACGATCGTCTAGGGTTACGTCGGACATCCGTGCGGGCCGATATGCTCAAGGACCGGAATACGGCTACCGGTGTGGATTTCAAATATGTAATGACTGCCGACTTCCTATTGTACTTGCGTGGTGAAAACCTCGGTTGGCAAGGATGGTGGCCTGAAACCCTCCTCTATGCAGATCGGTTTTCCGGTCCATTTGAGATTTTCGCGCGTGCAAAATCGCGCCGGTACTTTGAGAAGATTAGCGGTTTGCTAGGCGTGACAAGCAAGGAGAATCTAGAAGCACAAATACAGGCGATTATTCAAAAGAACCAACTGCCCCGCTGGCAGTTCGAAACCCTGAATCTATCCCGCCTTACCGGTTTGGCAAATATTGGGGTCACCCCCTGATATTCGGGGAGGTTTGTCTAGCCTTCATTGGAAGGGGGCTCTGAAGTTCCATTGAGAGTTATAGGCCCTGGACATGGGAGATTGATCGGCCGAGGCAATAATTCACCAACTAGCCCGCCATCGCTTGCGTCGCGCCGCCAATCAGACCGCCAACGAATGAACCGATTTTGGTATAGACCGAGGCCTCCAGTTCGCCCTTCTCGCTTACCTTTTTCTCGATGCTTTCACCAAGATCCGGATCGCCGGGCTTGGCCTGTACGATCGATACGCCCTTGGACGTAAGTTGGACCCCATTGAAAGCATAACCGCCATCGAATTCCTGAATGCTTCGAACGCGTATTAGTCCTTCATCGTTCATCCAGTGCAGGACATCAGCGAAGGTCTTCAGCACCTCCTCCTCGTCGCCGATACGATGAGTCATGATATCCATGGCGTCGGAATTGGCGAAATCGACACGTGAAAGGCCAGCATTGACCAAATGAGACAAAATGCGCCCCATCGTCTGATAGTGGTATTCCATTGTTGACATGAAATCAGCCGTTCTTGTTGATTCTGGCGGTATACGTCTGAGGGTGGTTACATGTAAGCTGGGCAGTATCTCCCAAGGATGCCGTTATCGACCACGAAAGAAGTTTTCGGGCCAAAGGAATTTCGGAAGATTGCGTCTGACAATATCAGCCGCTTGTTGGAATCCCCTTGTTTCGAGTTCCCTCAGAAACACGGGCCAAGGGGGGATGTTACTCTCATATATCTCTGAGGAGAGAGTGGACATGCCTCCGCCTGATGTCGAAGATAGCCCTCCATATTGAGAAGTCGAAAGCCCTCCGTATTGGGACGTGGATAACCCGCCATATTGTGAGGTGGAGAGGCCGCCGTATTGAGACGTCGACAGCCCGCCATATTGCGAGGTCGACATGCCTCCGTATTGTGACGTCGACATCCCCCCGTATTGAGAAGTTGACATTCCGCCGTATTGGGACGTGGACAGTCCGCCATACTGCGCCGTGGATAAGCCGCCGCCCTGTGCCGTACTCAAATTCCGAGGCCAGGTTCTTCGATTGGGAATATTCGGTCGGCTCATTCGTCACTCCAGATTGCTGTCAAACGTCATCGTAACCTAACGTTGTGATAGGGGACAACAGGGTTTTTGTCGATGTAGTCACTCTATATAGTTGCATCGGAAGGGCGAAAAATCTAACCTGCGGTAGGCGAGGGTAAGAAATGCGCATTGAACACATTGAGATCGGTAATTTTCGCAAACTCCAAGCCGTTAGGGTCGATTTTGCAGAAGAAAAGACGATTTTTGTAGGGGCCAATAATAGCGGAAAAACCTCCGCAATGGTGGCTCTCCGCTATTTTCTCGTCGATTCTACGAGGTTTTCAATCAATGATTTTACTCTTTCCCATTGGAGGAAGCTGAATGAGTCCGCCGCCATTTGGGAGGCGGCAGCGATAAAAGACGAGCCGATTCCCAAGTTGAACTGGGAGGCCGAGCTGCCTTTTCTCGACGTTTGGATACAAGTTGAAGAGCCCGAATTTCACCACGTTCAAAAGTTGCTTCCAACTCTGGACTGGAAAGGGGGTAAGCTTGGCGTACGGCTGAGGTTCGAGCCCAAGGAGCCCGAGTTGCTCCAAGGAGAGTTTCTCAAGGCCAGATTGGAAATTCTGAAATTGCTGAAGGGCCATGCTGGCGAAGCCGTGGCTGAGATGATCGTTGGCGATGAGGCGACGGCGTTGTCGGAGACGATAGAGGTTTCCTTGTGGCCGCAGACGATGATGCAATTTCTTGAGAGACGGTTGCGGTCATTCTTTGAGTGTAAGGCCTACCTCCTTGATCCGGAAAAGCTCGTTGAACCAATACACGGAATAGCCCGGCCGCAGACCTTAACTGCTGCGAACGAGGCACTGGATGGTGACCCGTTCAAGGACCTTATCTGTGTTGATGAAATCAACGCGCAGCGTGGATTCGGCCATCCGAGTGAGAAGCGTTCCAGTCGGGAAAATGGCGAGGAAGAGACCGTCGCCCGTAGCAGCAGAAAGCTTTCTGCTCAGCTCAAAAATTATTACGCCAATCACCTCGACCCCTCGCGCGCGCCTGGCTTACAAGATCTGAAGGCTCTTCAGGCAATAGAAAAAGCGCAGGAGACATTTGACGAACGCCTGCGACACGGTTTTTCCGCAGCGTTGAAGGAGTTGGAGGAGCTCAACTATCCTGGGATAACAGACCCAAAGTTGACGATCACGACTCGCATAAAGCCGACGGATGGTCTGAATCATGACTCGGCAGTCCAATATGAGGTGGGCGCTTCAGGAAACGGATCAGCGATCATGCTGCGGCTTCCCGAGGACTCGAATGGTCTTGGTTATCAGAACCTTGTCTCAATGGTTTTTGGACTTATGAGCTTCAGGGATGCCTGGATGAAGGTTGGCAAGGCTATGCCTGCCAAAGAGGGGGCTAAATTTCCACCTCCGCTGCATTTGGTCTTGGTTGAGGAGCCAGAAGCTCATTTACATGCGCAGGTTCAGCAAGTTTTCATCAAGCAGGCCTACGCAATTCTCCGGAAGAACGAAAAGCTCGGAACCAATAAACAATTCTCAACCCAGTTGGTCGTCAGTACCCATTCGAGCCATGTCGCACATGAATGCGAGTTTTCGTCACTGCGTTACTTTCGAAGACTACCCGCGAGCGCAATTGACGGGGCTGTGCCCACGTCCGCTGTGATAAACCTGTCCGAGATTTTTGGAGCGACCGCACAAACTGATCGGTTTGTGACGCGGTATTTAAAAGCTACCCACTGTGACCTTTTTTTCGCAGACGCTGCGATCTTCATCGAAGGCCCTGCAGAGCGTATTCTCGTGCCGTACTTGGTTCACTCCCGTCCGGAATACGAGTTTCTGCGTAAATGCTATATTTCGTGGCTAGAGATTGGTGGAAGCCATGCCCACAAACTCAAACCTCTAATTGAGCGGCTAGGCCTGACGACGCTCATCGTTACAGATCTGGATGCAAAAGAAGCTCTGAGTGACGCCAAAGCCATTCCACAGAGAAATCAGGGGCAGCGAGCCCGTAATGATACACTGAAGACTTGGCACCCGGTCGAAGAGTCGCTTGATGTGCTTCTTGACAAGACGCCGGTCGATCTTATCAAAACGTACCCCAATCAATTTTCGATACGTGTTGCCTATCAACAGCCCAGCAAAATTGCATGGCCGGTCGAAGAGGCAGAAGTCATATCGAACACGTTCGAAGATGCACTCGTTTATGACAATGTGGCTTTCTTCAAGTCTTTGTCGGGGCCGGGACTGATCGCGAAATTCAGAACGGCCCTTTGCGATAGTACAACGATTGCGCAGCTCCAAGAGGCGATGGCAAGTGCACTCGAAAAAGGGGACAAAGCAGCTTTCGCTCTCAATGTACTTGATGCGCCTGACATCAATGGCCTCAAACCGCCCGACTATATCCACAATGGACTTGACTGGCTGCGGAAGCAATTGGTGAGAGTGCAAACTGAACTCGTCAAAACCGCTGTGAGTATAGAGGCATGACAGCCGCGTCCGTGAGCCTTGGTGACAACAGCTTGGATGACCACGTCGACGTCGAGATTGCCTCATATGTCGACCCATCTAATCCAAAGAGCTTCTTTCTTTTTGCTGGGGCCGGATCAGGAAAGACACGGTCGCTGATCTCAGCACTCGCCTACATCAGCGATGTCCACGGCGAAAAGATGATGCAGCGTGGACAAAGGGTTGGGGTCATCACCTATACCAACGCCGCCTGCGACGAAATCAAATCTCGTCGCCAATTCGATCCGCTCATCCATGTCGTAACGGTTCATAGTTTCGCCTGGTCTCTAATTGGTGGTTTCAATCGGGACATCCGCGAATGGCTTCGCACAAATTTGGCGTACGATATTTCGGAACTACAAGCAGCCGAAGCCAAAGGCCGTAAGAACACAAAAGCTTCAGATAAACGCTTGGTCGACATCGCATCTAAGACCAAGCGTCTCACCCGACTTGATGATATCAAGAAATTTACTTATAGCCCGACAGGGGATAACCGGAGTCGAGACGCGTTAAATCATGCTGAAGTTATCAAGATAACAGCTGATTTTCTCACGAATAAACCAACGTTGCAGAAAATACTCGTAAACGCTTTCCCGATCCTTTTGATCGACGAGAGCCAAGACACGAATAAGCACTTGGTGGACGCCTTATTTGCTGTTCAGGCATCCTTCCGCCAATCGTTTTGCTTAGGCCTTCTCGGCGATATGATGCAGCGCATTTATAACGACGGAAAAGAGAAGCTCGGCGAGGATCTCCCAATTGGCTGGATGACCCCCACGAAACAAATGAATCACCGGTGCCCTAAACGCGTCGTTGAGCTCATAAATAAGATCAGAATCAATGTCGACAAACAGGTACAGCGACCTCGTTCAGACAGCGTCGAAGGTATTGTCCGATTTTACATTTTTCCGAGCGACACCGCTAACAAAAATGCGGTTGAACAAGCGGTGGCAATAAAAATGGCTGATATCAGCGGCGACAAGCTGTGGGAAAACGCTAACAATATTAAATGCCTGACCCTTGAGCACCGAATGGCAGCCCGTAGAATGGGCTTCTCAGACCTCTTTGTACCTCTGCATGGAATTGAGTCCTACAGAACCGGTCTCCTTGACGGTAGCCTTCCGATTATTGCTTTTTATTCTTCGAATGTGCTCCCCCTTGTGCAGGCTTTTGCCAACAAGGATAAATTCCTGATTGCACGTATCGTCCGTGAAAAATCTCCCTTGTTGACCAGCTTGAAGCTAGAGCAGTCGACATCGCCGTCAGGTCTTTTGAAACAGGCCCAATCGGCTGTTGAATCGTTGATGGCGTTATGGGAAGGGGGCGCTCTTCCGACCTTCAAAGCAATTTTGGATAACATAAGCCAGTCCGGCTTATTTGCTATTCCCGACAGCCTCTTGTCGAGCTTGCAACCGCTTCAAGACGCCCCGCCCGCAAATGCGGAAGATGAAGATGCCGATCCTCAAAGTGAAGTGGCGATTGCCATTAGCGAATTTCTTGCTGGGTCATTCTCCCAGCTTGAACGTTATGTTGAGTACGTCTCGGGCGCGGCGAGATTTGATACGCACCAGGGTATCAAAGGCAGAGAATTTCCTCGGGTTATGGTCATCATGGACGATTCCGAGGCGAGAGGGTTTCTCTTCAACTTTGATAAGCTGTTCGGTGACGTACATGCTGATGACAAAACGGCACAGGCAACGAAGCGCCTTCTTTACGTGACGTGCAGCCGAGCCGAAGAAAGCCTCGTTTTGGTCGGCTACTCCGGTAATCCTGAAATGGTCAAGGCTAACGTAGTTAGAGAAGGCTGGTTTAGGCCCGAGGAAGTGCAACTCGAAATAAGCTAAGAATGACCAGCGTGGTGAAGTTCGGCAGGGTGTCGTTCACTTTGAGCGAGCCACATTGGCGGTCAAAATCCGTTATTTTAGCACGATTTCTAGCACAAAAATTTATCAATTCTAATTTAGATATTAATTTCAAATGGATACAAGTGTACTACTCAGGCTCATAACCTGAAGGCCGCAGGTTCAAATCCTGCCCCCGCAACCACCGACACTTGTAAATTCTCCCACTCGGGGAATTTCCTCAAAAGCTCCTCGGCATAAGCCTCGATGAGCTTTTCTTTTTTGTGCTCCGTGTCGATCTCGCCGGATGCAATGCGGGTCATCAGATCGTTCTGGGCCGCAGCTACAAACTGCTGCTGCATGATGTCGATCACATCCATCGACGCCATGATGTTGGCGATGTCGCCATGGACCTCAAGGGATGCCGGCTGATGGCCCGGTGTCTTGCCGATCACCACCGTCTGGATCAGATCACGCACGATCGGCATCAAGCGGCGCTTGGCCTGCTCGTCGGCATTGTTGCGGGCGAGGAAGAGAAGCCTGCGGATGGCGATCTCGGTATTGGCCGGATTGAACTGCGCCTTCAACCTCGCAATCTTCTCTTGAAAATCGTCCGCCGGCTCTTCGGTAGCGGCGAGTTCCATGACCAGCTTCTCACGCGTGACTTCCAGTTCATCGAGCTGGTCGTCCAGGATGGCCAAGCGCGGGCGGCCTTCGGCATGCCGGTCCTGGATCTGCTGCATCAGGCTCGCCTGCTTCGACTTGACGGTCGCAAGCTCGGTGATCAACTGGTCCTTGCGAGAAGGGGCGTTCTTCAGCTTGCTCACCTCATGCGCGACCATCTTCTCAGAAATCCGGTCGAAAATGTCGAGTGAGTAGAACGCGGCCGGGATGCAGTTGAGGACGCGTTCTTCGAGTTCGTGGCGGGTGATCGTCTTGCTGTTTCCGCAGCAGGCGCCGTCGAGTTCGTCGATCGGTAGGCGCTTCTTGCGATTGGTGCAGCTATACCGGTCCTTGCCCGAGATCGCGTAAGGGCCGCCACACTCGGCACATTCCAGCATGCGGCTGAGAAGATATTCCGGGCGGTGCGTAGCATTGAGCCGGTTGCTCTGCCCGAAGTCAAACAGGTCGCCGACCTCTCTCTGTCGATCCTTGACGCGCTGCCACAGTTCGTCGGAGACGATGCGCATCTCCGGGACTTCCTTGAGCACCCATTCGGCGGCGTCGTTGGCGCGGGCGGTCCGTCGTTCCGTCTCCGGGTTTTTGCGGTACTGGCGCCTATTCCAGACCATCCGGCCGATGTAGCTCTCGTTGTTGAGGATGCCGGTACCACGGCGGACATGGCCCCGGATTGCAGTATCGCGCCACTTCCGGCCACGCGGGCCGGGGACACCTTCATTGTTGAGGAGCTGGGCGAGGTCGCGCGGCGACATGCCGTCGGCATAGAGCTGGTAGATGCGACGGACGAGCTCGGCCTTGTCGGGATCGATCTCCCGCAAACCCCTGATGCGATCACCCATCTCATCGCGCTGCTGAGACAGCTTGTAGCCGTAGGCGAGGCAGGTCGATGCCTTGCCCTTCTTCACGGCCATCTTCATGCCTTCGCGCGTCCGATATCGGATCTGCTCTACCAATTCCTGGCTGAGGGCCGTTCGCAACGCCATCTCAAGATTGGTGACCACTTGGGCGCCATGGACGGTCCACAAGTCGATGTCGCGATACTGCCATTCCTTCAACATCTTGAACGCATGCTCGAGATCCCGCGACAGCCGATCGACGGTGACACAAAGAATGACATCGATCTGCTCGCGCCGGACATGCGCCATGAGGTTCTGGATGCCAGGGCGAAGCAGGTAGCTTGTTCCGCTGATTGCGGCATCGGAATAGGTCGCGACCAGCTTCCAGCCGCGATCCTTGACGAAGGCTTCACCAAGCTCGATCTGCGTTTCGAGCGAGACCTCGTGCTGCCGGTCCGTCGAATAGCGGGCGTAGAACAATACTTTCTTCATCTCAAACTCCGTACGGATCAATTCTTCGGAAGGGAGGCCGCGGCTGCTGGCCTCCCTGGAACTCCTGGCGCCTCAATCGCCGGCGCCTGTTACCGGGGCTGGGAAAACCGCCTCCTGACATTGGCCTGTTGCTGTCGAACGCGGTGCCAGAGCTCGTCGCTGACAATGCGCAGAGCGGGCACGTAGCCGTCGAATTCTTTAGCTGCATTCTGCCGCATGCCGACGTAGAGGATGTTATTGAGGATGCCGGTCCCGCGCGCTCGGTTCCCGTAGATAACCTCCTCCCGCCACGGTTTGCCGCCCGGTCCCTTGATGCCGTCGGCATTGAGGGACGAGGCGATGTCGCGGGGCGAGCGGCCGGCCGCATACATCCGGTAAATGCGGCGGACGACTTCGGCCTGCTCGGGGTGGATGACGCGATACCCGAAAATGCGCCGACCTGCGGCGTCCATGGCCGATGATAGCTTGTATCCGAACCCGGCGTGGCGGATCCCGCGACCCCTTTGCACAGTGGGAACGGTAGCGATGTGGCCTTGATCGCTATCCCGCTCGCTGTAAGGCAAGTTGCGTAACGTCACGTGTTCCCCCAGTGCTGTCGACCACAAATCAACCTTCCGCTGGCGAAGCTCCGCGAGAAACCGCGCGACGTGGGTGCGGTCACACGACACGTTCGAGGGTGCGTCGCACAGCACGATATCGACCGGCTCGCGTTCCAGATGAGCGCAAAGGAAGCCGATACCCGGCCTTGCCTTGAAGAGAACCTCATCGGCCTCGATGTCCGAAAAGAAATTTGTAAGGGACCAGCCGCGGGCGGCAGCAAACGCCCTGCCGCGCTCGATCTGCGCCTCGATCGATCCTTCTCCGGTCTTGCTCGCTGCTCGAGCGTAGAAAACCACCTTCTTCGTCATGCTTCCATTCCGTTCTGCAAAAGATTGAGAAGTAGGGAGGCGGACTTGTAGCAGCCCGCAACTCCCTTGAGAGCCCGGCGTCGGCGGCTATTGCTCGATGGAAATAATTGCCGCTGAACGCCGGGACGGGCGTGTTCAGACGGCAGCAACGCTGCTGCGATCGACAGCATTCGAGAATGCAGCCGCGGCAGCATTGAGGTGCTCGATCAACGGGCTGACCGCCGGATTTTGCACACCGCCTGGACCGCGAAGCGAGATCGCGTCGACTTCCTGCAGCCAGAGATGCGCTTCCACCAAGTGTAGTAGCGCGTCGCCTTGCAAAGCGTTGCTGATGTCGGCGAGCTTCACGGAAGGAGGAAGAGGCAGCCCATAACGGACTTCACCAAACTTCGATCGCAGGAGCTCACCGGTCAGTTCCGACTGCAGCGGAAAGCTCACGAAACGCGGTTCGATGAGAACTGCGCGGGGACCCGTCGACGCGTCGGCATCCTTCAGCACCGCATTGATCTGCTCGATCAGCTTCGGCACTTCCGAGCGCCACCAAGAAGCGTGCTTCCTGAAGCCGCGTGGGATTGCCTTCGCCCTACGCGGAGACGCAGACGTACGAGTTGCTTGGTTCTTGATCGACATGGGGACCTCCTATGGTTGCCGACTGCCATCGTCTTCGACGACGATGGGCAGCGGAGGCAGCCATGCTGGAGGAGGTCCGGCCAAGAAGTGTGCTCAACAAGGTGCGAGCATCAAGGGGCGCGCCGGAAGACGAGAACGTCATCATGATGGTGCTGAATGCTATCGTCACAAGCGTCTCCTTTCCTTATGGCGCATAGGCCGTGTATCGAACGGGAGGACATATAACTGACTGTCATTTCCATTGCAAGTGTCTGTAATCAAATGTTTTTTGGCAATAAATGTTGACCATCGCGAATGTGCCGTTTTGAGACTCGATTTGTTTTTAAACAGATTTTGGGTAAGGGCGCTGGCCTTGGTGTCACCAGCCTTCATAAGCCCTTAATCATGACGACCTACCAGCCGACGGGCTTCTTGATAAAGACCGACAGACGCCAGGGCATCGTTTCCGCGCGTGAGGGGAACGCTGTGGTGGGGATGGGGTCAGGCCTCAGTGTAAGGCAAATGAACCGAGAATGCTACTGATGGTTGTTCTTATAGTATTAAAATTTTTTGCCGCCATTTTCCGGTGCGGTTTGATCGGCCGTAACAGTAATACAAGTAAAATACAAAGTAATAATTGTCGTTTTGCAATGTCGATGACGGCACAACCTCTTGTAAATATTGAAGAAAATGGCCTTGTCTGTTATAATGCAATTATCAGTCGCATGGTGCGTCTGTGTTGAGTACTGTGAAAACAGGGATGTTTGACATGACGAATAGGAAGAACGCGCTGGCGTCGTCAGCGCGCATGGGGTTCGACTACGCTGCATACGAGATCTCCCCGGAGATCTCGGCGGAACTCGAAGCCAAGGCGCAGTCGCTGGCCGATCTCGGGCGCAAGGAGACGGATCACGTCTTCCAGCTTGGTGCCTTGCTCGAGCAGGTGAGCGCTCATATCCCGGACGGCACGTTCGGGAAGTGGGTCGAAGCGCGTTGCAATGTCACTGCGCGCACGGCGCGCAACTGGCGCGGCGTTTACCGCAACCTCGGTGGCTACCGGGACCGCGCGGTGGAACTGGCAATCGGGCCGACGGTGCTGATTCAGTTGATCTCGGCGCCGACGCAGAAGATTGAAGCGGCGTTCGCGTTCGCTGAAGATCAGGGGAGAATCCAGGTTGCCGATGTGAAGGCAATCCTGGCCGGCGACGAAGTGCCGAGCGAGAGCGAGACCGAAATCGACGTCGTCGATCTCGGTGGTGTCCATGGTCTGAAGGCTATGGTCGAGATGCGGACGCGAGATAGCCGAACGGCTCTCCTGCGCAATCTCTTGGGGCTTCTGAAGATCCTGTCCGGTGCTCTGGCGGAAGCGCAGACGACTGGCAAGAAGATCAAGAAGAGCAGGATCGCACCGAAGGCCGAGGTCCACGCTTACCATGCCTACGAACTGCTAAGCAATCTCGGCACGGGTGTTGGACCGCAGGGCGACGGCAAGTCGACAATGAAGGTCGGTTTGCCATCGGCGTCTCGCTGGAAACGGGTCGAGGCTCTGCTGTGGAGACTTCGGGACAGCACGAACTGGGCCAGGGCCGATAGTCTGGAGACATGGATCGGGACGATCGTGATCCCGATGCTGTCCTGGGCAACATCGAAGGAGAAGTCGCCGGCATGGCCGTTGCCAGACGAACAGCCGACAGTGCGAATGGCCATATCGGCACCATCGCTCGACCTGGTCGAGATCGAAGACGACGATGATGTCGACGACGAAAACGAGGAGGCCGAGACTCTCGAAGCTGAAACACTTTCGGATATCGAGAACGCGGCGAGTGGGGAGACCGACGACCCAGTTGCCGCACTGCTTTCGGGCGCCAGAGGACCACGCAGGCGCAAGCTGGAACTGGTCAGGGACTGAGCGATTACAAGATGAGAAGGGGCTTTCGAGCCCCTTTTCCGATTCCAGCTTTCCGCATTCAGCCCGTGAGCCCGGCGTTAACTTTGTTCGGGCTCCGTTCTTTTTTTGACGCCAGGGTCCTTGAGATCCGCCTCGGGTCCTGCGACATAGGAGGGGCTTCAGCGATGAAGCTTAGCGGCCCAAGGCAGCGCGCCAACGCTACCAAGGGCCTGACCCTCAGCCTTCTGACAAAGGAATCGGGCTATGACCTCTGTACCTGTTTTTGCTTTCCGTTGGGAAGCGCCCTGCTTGCTCTCGCCCCTTAAAGCGGCCGCCGACATTCGTTCCAATTGCGAACGGCACTCGGCCTGACCGCGCCATCACCTGCGATCCTCGGCTTCCACGCCGGACGATGCCATGGGCCGTCCGACGACCGGATGCGGCCGTCGATCGCTCTTTGGTTCTCAAGGGAGATCAAGCATGACCACGATCACCGTTTCTGCCGCCAACACCATCGCCTCCAACATTGGCACCCCCAACACCGGCGCCGCCATGTCGGCGCCGTCCCGTGCATCCGGGCAGCGCCCTGACGCATGGCTTGAGCCGCCGGCGCTGCGCCGCCACCCGCATCTCGTCCGCTACGGCCATGTCGAGGCGGACTTCGACGTCCTGATCGACAAAGCGATCGCCGCCATCACCGATGGCGAGCCGGTCGAAGACGAGATCCTCGGCCGCTACATCAATCTCGCCTCCATGGTCCGCGCGGTCTCTTTCCGGGAGGGTAAGTTGCTGGAGCAGGCGTTCGAACGCCTGTCGAAGCAGAACCCCGACCTGGTTGTTCTCGTCCAGTCCTTGAAGTTGCCGCTGGTAAAGGCCGCGGTCGAAGCTGTGACGGGGAATGACTGGAAGCATCTCGACGGCGTGCGCCTTGATTGCGAGGCGCCAGCCAAGGGTTTTTACACGCCGGACCTCATTCTCGTAAATCGCGCCAGGCACCTGGCGTTCATCTTGGACCTGAAGCGGTCGCTTGCTTCTTACGGTGATACGACCCGCCTTGAGGAACTGAAGCTTAAGATGCTGGCCTCGGCGATGATCCTGCCGGACTGGCTCTACAAGAACCACAAGCGCCTGATGGTCGACAATGTCGGCGTGGCGATCGTCGATGGCGCCAGCCGTCCGAGCGATCATGCGAGCGGCGTCTGGGCGCTGAACGACATCGACGACCTGCTGGAGATCGATGGCGCAGCCGCCTGCATGGCGGAACTGCGAGTTCGCTTCGGCCGCCGTGTCCAGACGCTGCTCGAGGCCGAGGCCCGGAGTGCGATTGGTATCGTCGATCCGCCGGTCGCTCCGAACGCGCCGGCCCCGTCGCGTTTCCGGTTGCGGCAGAGCAATCAACGTTCGTCCTTCGGTGTGACGAGTGTGGGGCAGGGGATGCGGGAAGGTCCAGAGCCGGACCGGCATGACATCTTTGTTCCGGACGATCTGCTCGACGAGGCGGAACGTCCCGAGGACGATGAGGACGATGGCCGCCCCGTAGCTCGCATTCGCGTCGGTTTTGCGCGGCGTCTGCTTGCTGCCTGAAGGCGTCCACCCTTCGCGCTGACTGAGGTGATGGCTGCGGGACTGATGCCCGCAGCCCGCCTTTCCCTGTTCACTTCATGCTCTGAAGACGCCGGTGACCAACCTGGACCGACGAGGAGATCTTGTATGTCCGCAGAAATCTTACCCATCTCATCATCGCCGCCCAACTTGCGCGGTCCTGGCATAACTGGCGCTGCATTTTCCGGCAGGCGTCATCGCGTTTGTCAAGATGACCCGGCCCTGGTCGTCGGCCTCGCACTCGCCTTCACCCGGAAAGGGGACGGCGACGCCGCAGCCGTTCCGCCGATGCTCCTTGATCGACTGCGCCACCACGCATGTTCTGGCGATCCAGCCTGCCGCCTGGTTCTCGACTGGCTCACTGAAAAAGCAAGCACGCGCCACGATAGGGCTGTCTCTAGCGACCGTCATGCCGCTGCCCAGCACGCCGGTCCTGCGGAAATTGTTTCCGCTTCCGCGGCGGTCGCGGTGGAGGAACGCTGATGGATCGTCTGTCTTCATTCCTCCTTCGGCGTCTGCGCCATCTGCAGCGCTGCGAGATCCGGCGGCTGGCTGTCCGCAACGGTCTGCTGACGATGACCACCGCCATCGTCGACGGCCTCGTCGTTGGCCGCTACGTTCCGGCCTTCGATCCCTCCCATCTGACGGGCGAGGTGGAGCGAGACCGGCAGTGGATCCGCGATCGTCTCGCTGCCTTCCTGATCGACGCTCCCCAGGACGCGAGTGGGCGACCCGACCTGCTGTCGGCCGCGCCTGTGTGGCCGGCGCAGCTCAGGCGACGGTTGCCGGCCGGGAGCAGCTGCGACGAGCGTGCACTCGCCTATGCGGTCAGGGTTGTCGCTGAGGCCGGTGAGGTACTTAGCATCAAAACGATGGCGACCGTCCTGTTGCTCGCGTCGGCCATGGAGGAATCCGGCGTCGAGCTGCGCGATCTGGTCGCATTCCTTCGGCAACCGGCCGGGGTCTTCGCAGTGCAGGTGACGGTCGAAGGATTCGAGCGGGCGCTGCCGCACCTAGTCGAAGAAACTGCCTTCGTGCCGTTCGGCCCGTATGTCGGCATGGCCGCTGATTTTACCTTCGTAGACGAGCTCTGGAGGTATGTGGAAGGCCAAGCCAAACGTGTATTCCTGCAGATTCCGGTCGCTCAGACTTATCGCCCGAGCCGTTCGGCCATGCGCGCTCAGTTGTTGTGGGCTTTGGCACACGGCTCGCCGGTTCTTGCCGTGGCTGAAACCCACCACGCCGTTCCTGATCAGGTCGATCTGACAAGCGATGTTCGGCTGACCGGCGGAGGAATCAATGTCACATTCCTCGCCGACTTGCTGGAAGCAGTCTATGGCAGCGATGATGTGTCACACCATGACGGCCTCATCGCGGTGATTGATGCGGGCGCCCTGACACTTGATGATCTCGCTATTGCCATCCGGCCTGGTCGACCGATTCTGTCCAGTATCGACGCACTGGCAGGGCTTGCGGTCCATAACCGCGAAGAGCGGGACAACGAGAAGGACAAAGGGCGCGCCGCCTCCTCGCGGCGGCTGATTACCCAGAGCCCCAGCGAACGGGCAGCGCAGTCGTCGCAAGACCGCAGCGGCAAGGGCGACAGCGCATCGTCGTCGGCAGGCAACCGCAGATCAAAAGCCCAGCCGACCGGCGCCGAAGTGATCCAGCCTCTGCCTGCAGATGGTGAGACGCCAGGAGAGGGCCCGCCGCCGCTGCTGGTGGAGACGCTGACGGGCTTCGGCGCGGCGAAAGATTGGGTGCTCGGGCTCAAAGCGGATTTGGCTGATTATCTCGTCGGCGATCTAGCCTGGTTCGACATGAGTACCAAGCTTCTTCTCTCGGGACCGCCGGGAACGGGCAAAACGACGTTTGCGCGCGCCATGTGCAATAGCCTTCGGATCCCGCTGGTCGTGACCTCCGTTTCGACCTGGCTGCAGGGCGAATACCTGAATGCCGTGCTTGACCGGATGGCGAACACCTTCGCCGAAGCACGAGCACAGGCGCCGTGCATTCTTTTTATCGACGAGATCGACGGTATCGGAACGCGCGTCTCTACGTCGCGGCAATATGCCGACTACTGGAATGCGTGCGTCAACAAGCTCCTGGAGCTGCTCGACGGTGCGGTGAGGAGCGAGGGCGTCATCGTCGTTGGTGCGACCAACCGGCCGAACGAAATCGACGAGGCTATCCGCAGGTCGGGAAGGCTGGAAACCCACATCGAGATCCCGCGCCCCGATATCCCGGCTCTCGCCGGCATTCTCGCACATCATCTTGGTGCCGATCTCGACGTCGTCGCCAAATCGGATACGCAAGACGGAGGTCAGCCATGACGAGGTTTACCCAGATTGGTGGCCCCACAGACGAGCTGGAGATTGTTCTTGACGATGACGATCAGCGCGATGGCGAGGAGCCGGACGTGCACGAGCAGGAAGGAGCAATTGCTCACGCGCTCCGACGTCTAGCGACGCGGGCCATGGGTCTGACGGGTGCCGACATCGAACGGGTCGTACGAGAGGCAAGGCTGAAGGCGCGCCGTGAACAGCGGCGTCTGACCTATGCCGACATCGAAGCAGGCATTCGCGGTCATCGGCCGGCTGTTCCCTACGACGTCCGTTGGCGCTATGCGATCCATGAATCCGGCCATGCCGTCGTCCATCACGCTTTGCGTCTTGGCTCCATCAAGGGTCTGACGATCGATACCAAGGACGGCGGCCACAATGCAGTGACGTTCGCGACTGGCACACCCGATACCGTGGAATGGTATGGGCGGCTGCTTGCCATGCTCATGGCCGGACGTGCAGCGGAACTCATCGTGCTGAAGACCGTATCCGCAGGCTCCGGCGGCGCAGAGCAGAGCGATCTCGCCCGCGCCACGCGGATCGCCCTCGATATGGAACAAGTGCTTGGCTTCGGCGCGCGCTATCCGCTGCTTTATCTCGAACACAAGGATCCGACCGCGATCCTCAGTCGAGACGACGATCTTGCTAAGCGGGTTCACCAGCGTCTGGAGTTTGCCCAAGCCAGGGCCACCGAGGTGATTTTCGAACACCGAGCGGCGTTCGACCGGCTGGTCCGGGCGCTCTTCGACGCCCAGGCGCTCGATGGCGATGCGGTGATGGACATCCTAGCTCCCACCTCCTAGTCCTTGTGGGGACATGGGAGGTCAGGATGTCTGTGGCGGTCATTGCTCACTGCGACTGGAGCATCGACCGGAAAAAACGGTGGATGTGCGTCGCCGTGCGCCAAGGGACGAAATGGATCTTGTCGGCGCCAGAGCCTGTCGGCGAAACGAAGGACCTCATCCCTCGGCTTCGAAGCCGTGCCGAAACTGACGCCGCGCTGCTGATGGGGTTCGATTTCCCGATAGGCCTGCCTGCCGCTTATGGAAAAGCATTGGGTCTCGCCAACTTCCGCTCTGCCTTGAGAGCGTTTGGCGCCGGGCGATTTGAGCGGTGGTTCGACGTCGCGGAACATCGCAACGACATCGCCATCGATCGTCCCTTCTATCCCATGCGGCCCGGCGGGACACAGCGTCGACACCTGTTCGATGCCTTGGGAGCCGGGAGCGGCCGTGAGCTTCTGCGCCGTTGCGAGCGCGCAACGGCGGACCGTGGCGATGCCTGCATGCTGTTTTGGACGCTAGGCGGCAATCAGGTGGGTAAGGCGGCCATTGCCGGATGGCGAGAGATCATTATCCCGAACGCTTCGGAGCTAGCTCTATGGCCTTTCGACGGAAGCCTTGCTGAACTCACAAAGCCCGGAGCAACTGTTGTTGCTGAAACATATCCAGGAGATGTCTACGGCCAACTTGGCATTCCGCGGCGCCCCATGTGGAGCAAGCGCCAGCAGTCGGGCCGCCGCTTTGCAGGAGCTCATCTTCTTCGATGGTTGGCCGACCGCCCCCACATCGGCGGAGCGGCGCTGGAGGCTGCGATCACTGATGGGTTTGGGATAGACAAGACCGGTGAGGATCGGTTCGATGCAGTCGTTGGTCTGCTCGGAATGATCGACGTCGTCGAGCGGCGCCGCACTGAAGGAGTGCCAGACGACGATGACGTCGCGACCTGGGAAGGTTGGATACTCGGCCAGCGGCCATGAGGTCAGCGGATCGGCTCCGCGCAGACTGAAACGACGTGATATCAATTGCCGGTAACCTGAAACAAATTGCGCTCATTCGATTCAGACCTATGAGCGAACGATTCCAAAACTTCGACTGCCGTTTCGATAGTCCCGGCCAACGATTCCAAATCGTAATTTGCCGATTCACGGATTTTCGAGGGAGGTTGCCGACGTCTCCACATGCCACATGCTCGCTGAGCCTCGGTCCGATGGTTTGCCGGTAAGTCGTTTCGACGTGCGCTCAACGCGAGTCAAATTGCGCTCATTCGATTCAATGCTCCGGAATTCCGATTCAAAACACAATGATTCCGTTGCCGCGACAAACGGGTTGCGCCGGTCCGCCGGTCCTCTGACCATGGGAGTGCCATCCAACAAAAAGGGGGGAAGACATGGCACGACAGACTGACGACGAGCGGAAGGCAAGGCAGAAGAAGCGGCAGCAGCAGCTTCGGGACCGGCATAGAAAGGAGCGGCGCCCGGATCGCGACGACGTCGCGCGGGCCCTGCTATTCTGGGCGATCACCAGCTATCTCAACGAGGGGCGGGCCGACCGGATCGACCAGCTTTCCGACGCGGCTGTCGCCGTGCTGGGCGACCAGGGTTTCGACAGGCGGGCGTCCTACGACGTCTTCGACGGCATCGTCGATCGCTACGCCCGCGATGACCGGCCCTTTCGCCGCAAGGTTCACCTGCGAGCCTGACGATCTCTAGGCCGCCTAATTTGATGACTGCTTTTGCAAACGGCGTTCTCCTAAGGGGACTTTGTCCCCCCGTTACTTCCTGAAACGCCGTTTGCAGAGGAATCGATTTTTTCAGAATCCGCCGCTTTGACGCGCGGTCAGTTACCGGGGATTAATCGCCATCACATAGCCCGCGTGCCCCGCATCCGCGGGAACCACAACAACAGCTATGTGAATGGAAATGAACGAATTTTCTGCGAGAGCGCTTTCAGCGCAAGATCGATGCCTTCTGCCAGCTTCGCCTCTCGCCCTTGCTGAAGGCTGACGACCTGCTTCGACTGAGCGATTACATGCACTCCCTTATACAAGCGAGGCGGTCAGCCGAGCATTTTCATTCCCGAGCTGTTTTAGCTTCTTCATCTCCAACGGCAACACATCGGCGTATCTTCTCTTCCAATTGAAGTAGGTTGCCTGGCTCATCCCTGCCTTCCGTCAAATCTCCGCCACCGGCACTCCTTCATCATCCTGCTTCAGAATGAACACCTTCTGAGCGTCCGAAAACTGCGATGCCTTCATCATCTTCCGTTCCTTTCGCAGCCAGGAAAATGCATCGGAAAACTTTAACCAAGATAGGTCCAGTTTGAAGGGGCCAGCTCAGATCAGATCACTCGAGTCCTTCAAGGCGTGCAGTCGCTCTGCCTCCCCCTATTCCACGTGGATGGTATGAGCATCTGCATTTCGGCGGTTCGGGAAACCGACAGCACTGTTTAAACCGCTGAAGCCTCTTTAGTCGATTTACACCCTTTAACTCGATTAGCACCGTGAAGCGTGACATCTTAGCTGAGAAAGTAATTCAACTAAACATTGTGGAAAGCCTTGGCCATCATGTCGGATTCGGGAAATTCTACGAAACACGCCTATACTTCACCATCGCCCTTCGCCGAGGGTTCTTTAGAAACCTTCGACTATATCGTCATTGGCGCAGGGTCCGCGGGTTCGGCTTGCGCTGCACGTCTGGCGTTGGAGTCCAATGCGCGCGTGCTCCTGCTTGAGGCGGGTGGCGGCGACGACATTCCGGAGATTCACACTCCCAACCTATGGCTGAATTCCCATAATACACGCGCCACGAAATTCTTCACGACCATGGAACAGCACAAGGTGGATGGCCGGGCACATGTCTGGCCGCGCGGTCATGTTCTGGGAGGCTCGTCCAGTATCAACGCGATGATCTACGCCCGCGGTCACCGCAGCGACTACGATTCCTGGGTAGAGCAAGGCAATCCGGGCTGGGGCTATGATGATGTCCTACCTCTGTTCAAGGAGATCGAGGACTATGAAGGCGGCGAAAGCCGTTACCGCGGCATAGGCGGCCCGCTTCACATTTCTCAACCCTCTCCGGCGATGCGGCATCCGGGCGCCGTCGCCTTCATGCAGGCATGCTCGAACCTCGGCTTTCGCGAGAACCCCGATTGCAACGGCGAGCGGCTGGAGGGGCAAACCTGGATGAATCTGACCGTCAAGGATTCAAGGCGCCAGTCAGCCGCCGTCGCTATTTTGAAGCCGGCCATGACGCGTGAGAACCTCGTCATCCTGACGGACGCGCCGGTCGTTTCGCTCATTCTCGACGGCAACTACTGCAAAGGCGTCCGGTATCTGCATGGGGATGTTCTGGTATCCGCGTTCGCAAGCAGCGAAGTCATCCTCTCGGCGGGTGCGATCGACAGTCCGCGCATTCTGATGCAATCCGGAATCGGCCCGGCGGAAGATCTTGCGTCCATCGGCATCTCGCCGAAGGCGGATCTGCCGGTGGGCAAGGGACTGCAGGACCACCCGCTGGGAGCTGGCTGCAACTACCAGGCCAAGGGTCCGGTTCCCCAATCGCACTACAATTATTCCGAGGTCTATATGTGGGAGAAGTCGCAAGGGGATCTGCCGGCGCCCGATATGGTCGCATTGTATGTATCGATACCGTTTGCCTCGTCCGGCTTCACTCTTCCTCCGGGAGAGGGTTATGCCATCCTGTCCGGTGTTCCCCGGCCGCATTCCCGGGGCGAACTGAAACTGGTTTCGTCCGACCCGACCGTTCCCCCCGCATCGATCCGAACTATTTCGGCGATGAGCGGGATTGGCATTCCTTCCGGCTCGCGACCGAACTCTGCCGCGATATCGGCGCCGACCGCGCCTATGACGAATTCCGCAAGGAGGAAGTTCTTCCAGGCGGCGGAAAACTGACCGATGCGGAATGGCGGCAGTTTCTGGCCAAGTCCGTCAGCACCTTTTTCCATCCGGTTTCGACCTGCCGGATGGGTGTCGATGAGACTGCGGTGGTGGATCCGCAGCTGAGAGTATACGGTGTCGAGGGCCTTCGGGTCGCTGACGCCTCGATAATGCCGTCGATCACAACGACCAACACCAATGCCGCTTCGATCTTAATTGGCTGGAAATGCGCTCGAATGATTTTGCAAGACTGGCGGTAGCCGTAAAGCGGGAGGCCGCAAGCGGAGCGGTGCTCACATATGGCCCCTGGCAATGATGGAGCATAGCGCGAGAAACGCGGCCGACGCTGTGTCCTTCGATGGTTTCAGCCTGTTTCCCACCCAGCGCCAGTTGTTGAAGGACGGCAAGCCCGTCTCGATCGGAAGCCGGGCCTTCGACCTGCTATGCGCCCTGGTCGCCCGGCCAGGAGAGGTCTTGAGCACGCAAGAGCTCATCTCCATCGTCTGGCGGAATATCTTCGTCGATGAAGCCAACCTTCGCGTCAATCTGACCCATCTGCGCCGTGCGCTGGGAGAGGGCGAAGGCAAACGCTACATCGTCAACATCCCCGGCCGCGGATACATGTTCCGTGCATTGTTGGCGACGCCTCAGACGCGGCCGACCTCGCCTGGGTCGGCGTTTGCGCAGGCTGCTGCCTCCTCCACCGCCGACCTCATGGGCGAGGAGCCACAACCACTCAGCCTGCCGCGACGCATTTCGCGGGTTATCGGCCGGGACGACGTGATCCAGTCCCTCGCGGCCAAGCTGACCAACCGGCGCTTCCTGACTGTGGTGGGACCGGGTGGTATCGGCAAGACAACGGTAGCGCTGTCGGTTGCCGACCAGCTCCTCTCGAACGTGAACGGGCAAGCGATACTGATCGACCTGGCGCCGATCCTCGATCCAGCCCAGGTACCGAACAGCGTCGCGGCAGCACTTGGCCTGGCAATCCGCACCCATGACGAAAGCGAAAGCATCCTGGAGTTTCTGAAGGGCCGAACCCTGCTCCTCATCTTCGACGGATGCGAACATCTTGCCGAAGCTGTTGCCTCATTGGTCGAGCGAATCTACCTGGCAAAAAGCAACGTCTATGTTCTGGCGACGAGCCGGGAGCCGTTGCGGGTGGTCGGCGAAAACATCCATCGACTGGAGCCTCTGGCGGTCCCACCGGAGGACGACCGGCTTACCGCCGCCGACATCCAGGCCTATTCCGCCGTGGAGCTCTTTGTCGAGCGCCTAGGCGGAGGGCTCGAAGTCACGCCTGAATCCGTTTTCAGAATCGCGGAAATCTGCCGACGGCTCGACGGCGTCGCTCTGGCAATCGAGCTCGCCGCAGGCCGGGCCGGCACCTATGGCATAGAGGGCCTCGCAGCGCGCCTCGATGATCGTTTCAAGCTGCTGACACTTGGACGGCGTACCGCACTTCCGCGCCAGCAGACCCTGCGCGCCACGATCGACTGGAGCTATACCCTTCTGGCGGAGCAGGAACAGAAAATCTTGCGCCATTGTGGAATATTTCCGGATGTCTTTTCGCTCGAAGGACTGGCAGCGGTGCTGGGCACCGGTGAACAATGCGACCTCGGCGATGCCGTCGAGAGCTTGGTCGACAAGTCGCTGATCGTCGTGAAGGTCACGAGGGATTCCGTCCATTATCGTCTTCTGGACAGCATGCGGGCCTATGCCGTCGATCGGCTCGGGGAGGTCGACGAGCGGAATGCGGCCGCCAGGCGGCATGCCCTGCATGTCTGCGGCGCGCTGGGCGCCGAGCGGCTTCAAGCCGGCGCCAATCTGTCTTCCGGCTTGCATATCACCGTCGCGGATGTTCGCGCCGCTCTCGTCTGGTGCTTTTCCGGAAACGACGATCGACGGGTTGCCGTTTCGCTCGCCACCGATGCCGGTGCATTCTTCCTGGAGAGATCCCTTTTGACCGAATGCGCGGATTGGTCGGAAAAGGCGCTGGCGATCCTGACGGACGATGAGCGCGGCTCTCACCAGGAAGTGGAGCTGCTGAGCAATTTCGCAATGCCCATTCTGTTCACCCGCGGCGGTAACGACGTCGTCCGCAGCAGCCTGAACCGGGCGATCGCGCTGCTGGAGAACAGGGACGATTACAGCCGCTGGGCCCGCCTTCTCAGGGGGCTTTATGTCTGCCATCTGCGCGAAGGCAATTTTCGCGGCATGCGCGAGGTGGCCGAGCGATCGCAGATCCAGACGTTTGCCGAGCAAAGCCGGTCGCAAAACAGCTGGATGATGGGGCTGTGCCAGTATTTCTCGGGCGAACACGCCGCCGCGACCGAAACCCTCAGTCGCGCGCTCACCATCCTTCCCGTCAAGCGTCGGGTCGGCGAGACGGGTGTCGATCCGCGCGTCAACGCCTACAATGCTCTGGCAAGAAGCCAGTGGTTCCGGGGTTTCGCCGACCAGGCGCTTCTGACATCCGGCCGCAATCTGGCCGAATCCGCTACGCTTGATCATCCGGTTTCGCATTGCATAGCTCTCACCTGGATGGCACCGATCCCGCTCTGGACCGGGGACCTGGACCTGGCGGAGCAGCGCATCGCCGAATTGGTGGAAACCGCCAACCGTGGCGCGCTTGCGCCGTCCCGTCTGGCCGGATCGGCCTGGCAAGGCGTCATCGCCACCCGGCGTGGGGATCACAAGACGGGGCTCCATCTGCTTCAAAGCAGCATCGACGGCATGATCGGGATCAACAACCGGCTTCTGCACATCATTTTTCTTGGCCATCTCGCCGAGGCACTTGCTGCCGGCGGGCGCCTTCAGGATGCGATCCGTGCGATCGACGACGCCATGGCCCTGGTCGATCTCTACGGCGAAACCGTCAATATGCCGCTGCTGCTGCGGTTGAGAGGGGATTACCTTCTGGCCCTCGACCCCAATGACCTCGATGCGGCGCAGACGCACTATATGCGTTCGCTCGAGTGGGCCGAACGGCAGGGAGCGCTCGCCATGGAACTGCGCACCACCCTCAGCCTGATGAAGGTTCATGAGATGCGCGGCAACTCCCCGATCGGCCGGGCGCTGCTCATGGCCGTTTATCGCCGGTTCACGGAAGGCTTCAGCACGGCTGATCTCGTGGAGGCGCGGCGTGTGCTGTCGCTTGCCGAGGGGAGCTGATGCTTCATCTTCGCCGATCGACCTGTCGGTTTTCGACGGCAAATTCTTTTCGTGATTGAAATCATCAACTGACGGCACCTATCTAAAATATCCCAGCCGCCGCTTTCCGTAGATTTCCTGTCATCGGGATCATCCGATGCCAACCGATTGGAGAGCAACATCATGAATACCCTCATCAAGACCGCCCTTCTCGTACTTTCCTTCTCGGCAGTTGCCGGCATCGTCCGCGCGGACGAAGGCGACTACTACTCCGGCTTCGGCCCCGCGAGGTCGCAGTCTGCTCCCGCTTCCAAGTCTCCGGCCATCGACTTATTCCACACCGGCAGCATCGCCCACAGCAGCATGTCTCGCGCCTCCACCTCGCGCGACAACCGCATCATCGGCGATGAAGGCGACTACTACGAAGGCGTCGGCCCGCGCTGAACGGCGGCTCATTCAAGACACCGATAAACGGTCGCAACACGTCGGTTACCGGCCTATGGCCCGGTAACCGACGTGAATTTTTTTGAACGGCGGAAAAGGTTTTAACTTGCCAGCCGGTGATGTGGATTTCCGAGGTCAAGGTAATCAACGGGAATAGCCGCCGAAACCCGTCCGGAAGGACGAATGTCGACGGTTATCGCACCAGTCAGTCAAGCGCATTTCATGCGCAAGTCGGCCCCGGTGGGAGCGGCGGTGTTCTGGTCCAGCCGGTTGGATGCGGCTCCGACATTGCCCCCGCCACAGATGGCCGCCTGGAGAGTCTTCTGAGCCTTCGGCTGCTCCGGAAGGAAAACCCGCAGGGGCTGCTGGGCCGGCTGGCCGAAGGCGAGGTAGGCGACCACCCCGCAGACGGCCAGCCCGTAGAGACCGATCGGCAGTGCAAGGCTGACCGAGACTTCATTCGAGCTTTGAGGGCGATTGCGCTTCATGAGCATCTCCTTTGCGGTATTTCACCAAAGGTTACGCAGCGACGCCCCGATCATCTTGCAGGTTTGGCTCATTCAAGCATTTGCCACGGCTGATGGCGCCGCGCAGGTTCCGTCCTCGCAACCGTCCGGCTGCGCATTTCCTTCCGGAATGTGCAGCTTCTCGGGGATGGGGGAGGCGAGGGCCGTTGCAATCCGGGCGCCGACGACAATGTCGTCTTCCACGCCGAATGCGTGGTGGAGGATGGATCCGTCGCGCCCGATCAGCACCGAGGAGGGGGTGCCGCGAAAGCAGTAGCGGCGCATGGTGACGGGAACGTCGGACGTCCCGTCATGCAGATCGACGCCGATCGGCGTCGTCAGCCGATATTCGTGGATGAATGCCTTGAGAGTCACCGGCGTCATGGCGTCGTGATGTTCGAAAACCGTGTGCAGGCCGATGATCTGAAGTTCGGTGCCGCGGAAGACCTGCTCGATGCGGCGCAGCTGCGGCAGCGCTTCCGAGACGCAGCCGGGGCAGAGAAGCTGGAACGCATGCAGGAACACGACCTGCCCGCGCAGGTCGGAGAGGGTAAGGGGATGGGCGGTATTGAACCACTCGCTGACCGCGAGTTCGGGCGCGAAGAGGGTTGCGGATGGGGACATCGTCTTTCTCCTGGGGAAGGCGGGCGGGCCGGAAAGGAAACGGCCCGCCCTTTTGCCGTGCGGGGTCGCAGGCCGGCGCGGCGGTTGGAGGCGAAATCTTCAGGCAGTGGCCGGCAGGTCCTGCGTACGGTCGCCGGCATGGTGTTGCCGGTTGCGTTCTCGCGGGCAAAGACGATAATTCCGGCCTGTTCTTTCTCTCTTGCCTGGAGGGTGGAACATGGCCGGTCCGCCGATGGCAGTCGACGGGCCGGCGCTTTTGTCACTTCGGAGGGATTACCTTGCCGGGCAGGCTGAGATTGCCCGACGCCACCTTGAAGACGTTGTCGACGCATAGAAGCGGCGCGTGCAGATTGCCGTTCACCTTCAGGCCGGCGGTCACGCCGTCATAGGAGGAGCCGACGATGCCGCCGAGCAGCGAGAGCGGGATGGCGACATCGACTGCATTGCCCTTGAACGTCGTCTTGTAGTTGGGGCTGTCGATGAGAAGAGGCACGTTCGGCCAGGTCGGCGGAACCTTGGGTTTGGCACCCTCCGGAATATCGATCACCTTGAGGCCGCCGCCGCAGGCCTTGTCTTCGGCCAGCACGACCCAGTGCGGGTGCCAGACATCGCGGTTCCTGCCGCCGGCGGCGGCATCGTCGAAGTCCGGATGGAAGGTCACGGCGAGCGCGACGATGCCGCGATCCTTGTCGAAGCCGATATCGCCGCTGTTGAGGCTGGTCGGCCAGACATAGGCGTAAACCTGCGAACCGGCGAACTTGCCCGTCGCCTCGGGCTTTTCCGAACCCGCTTCACCGCGAACTCGGGTGGTGAATATGGCGGCGTCCTTTTGCGTGACGATCGTCGTCTCGATAATGTCCAACGAGGCCTTTACCGCCTGGTTCGGTGCCGTCTCGATCGAATGGGCCGCGGCCGTGCCGAGGCAAAGAACCAGCGCCCCGGCGGTGAGCCCGCCGGCTGCAAACGTCCTGATCATTGATAGTCTCCTTCTTTCTCCGGAGTGCCTGGAGGGTTTCAGTTATCCTCTTTCAAAGACCTTCCAGGTGGCAGCCCGGGAGGCAGGATCGGCTACGGCGTGATCGCGGCAATCGATGCGCAGCTCGCTCTGGCCAAAGGCCGCGTTTACGAAATCACAATGGTGCGGACGCGAGGCGTCCGGGTGGGCATAGGGCCGGAAAAACCGGCAGCTTACGCACATGCGCTGAACCGGGATCGCCCCCTGTTCCTGCAGGCTGCGGATCATCGACACCAGGGTCACCAGCAGGCCCTGCTTTTCGGCTGCAGGCAGGCCTTCGGTGGTATTCCGCAGCGCGCCTGCAAGCGCATCCCCGGTTTCGAGAGCGGTGCGGCCGGCCGTTGTCAGCCGCACACGCGTTGCACGCCTGTCGCGTTGGTCTTCGGCCTTCTCAACCAGCGCTTTCCGTTCGAGCGCCTGGATGGAGTCCGTCGCCGTCGGCGGGGATACGCCGAGTTGAGCGGCTATTTCCTTGACCCCCGCCCCTTCACGCCGTCCCTCCAGATGTTGGAGGATGGCATATTGGGTCGGGTTGACGCCCGCCGCCCGTGAGCGCTCCCAGTCTTCTGCCCGCAAGGCCGTCGCGAGCCGGGCGATTCCTTCCAGGATGCGATGTTCGATAGCGGTGGGATCGGTCGGCGTTTCCATAGCTTTGATATAGATAGGACTCCTATATAATTGCAAGCCCTGTCGCGAAATTTATGCGAACGCCCGCCTTTCACTGCCCGCTCTCTTTCGTCGGTGGGGCGCCGATGCCTTCAGCACCCGGTCCATGCGGCTGTTCCGGATTGTGCGAATGGGTCGCGTGGTCCATGCGCGGCGGACCGGTGAAACCCGCCGGCCCGTAAAAGGCGAGATGGAGACCCCAATAGGCGCCGGTGAAGACGACGAGCGCGGCCATCAGTCCCGCGGGAATGGCGGGAAGATGGATCTTGATGTTCGGAAGGAAGCGCGTGACGCGGCATTGGTCGCAGGCCACGGCGACCAGGATCGCCATGATCAGGCCGTGGCCGATGAGATCGACCCGACCGAACGGATAGATCGCCGCCGTGAAGATCACCAGCAGGGCGATGGCCGAGAGACGGCGGATCAACGGCGTCCACAGGAGGCCGAAGCCCATGGTGAATTCGGCGACGCCGGCCATCGGAATAAATACATCGCGCGGCAGGCCGAAGGTCAGGAAGGGCTTTTCCTCGACCAGCGGATAGAACCAGTCCGGATAGGCGAATTTTTCGAGGCTCGACCACATGAGGGCGATCGCCAGGCCCCAGCGCAGAGCTTCGAAACGATGGGACCGCCACGCCTCGTCTTTGATCGGCTCCAGGATCAGGTAGACTGCGACGCCTACTCCCAGCGCCAGGTAATCGAAGAGATGGAAGAGATCGTAATCGCGCAGCGCCAGGAGCCAGAGGAGGAGGATGCCGGCGCCGGCGATCGGCATCGTACGGCGGGAGAATATGCAGGCCGCCAGAAGCAGTTGTAGCCACGACACCCATTCCGCGGGGGTCTTGAGGTCCGGCGTCAGATAGACGCCGCCGACGGCAAAGATGGCGACGAAAAAGGCGGCCACCGTTACCCGCACATAGTCGTCGAGTCTTCGCCAGAGCGGTGCCGAAACGTAGTCAAGTCCGTCGTGGACGGCGGCGCCGAACCGGTTCATTTCGATCACGCGGGTGAGTGCGAAGAATGCGATCACGAGCCCGATGCCGGTCCAGAACCAGGGATTGGCAAGGACAGTCGCGATGGGTCTCGGGCGCGCGCCGACGATATAAGGCGCGAACCACTTCACGTGGGCCTGGGCGGCCGTGTTGTAAAACAGGAGAGCCGCTCCAGAAAAGGCAGCCAACGGGATTCGCCGTTTGATCACCATCGTCTCCCGGATCATTCCGCGACCTGCGCCGTGAAGATCCCGAGCGCTGCGGCGACGCCCGCGCCATAGGCCGGATCCGCTTTGGCGCAGTTCGCGATATGCCGGTCCATGATATGCAGGCCTGCGCCGGCCATGCTGCGGGCGGTGTTTTCGAACAGCCGCCGTTGTGCGTCCGCGGGCATCAGGCGGAAAAGCGCTCCCGGCTGTTCGAAATGATCGTCGTCGATCCGGTGATCCCAGTGTGTGGCAGGGCCCTCAAGTTCGAGCAGCGGCTCGATCGAGCCGGTTTCCGTCTCCCATTCACCCATCGAGTTCGGATAATAGTGCGCCACGGAGCCGAGATTGCCGTCGGTTCGCATTGCGCCGTCACGATGATAGGAGTGGAAGGGGCATTTCGGCGCGTTGACGGGAATATGCGCGAAGTTGACGCCGAGCCGATAACGCTGCGCATCTCCGTAGGAAAAGAGCCGCGCCTGCAGCATTCTATCCGGCGAAAAGCCGATGCCGGGGACGATATTGGCGGGAGAAAATGCAGCCTGTTCGACTTCCGCAAAGACGTTCTCGGGGTTGCGGTTCAATTCCAGCTCCCCGACCTCGATCAGCGGATATTCCGCATGCGGCCAGACCTTGGTGAGGTCGAAAGGATTGTGCCTGTGCGTTCTCGCCTGTTCCTCCGACATGATCTGGACGCAGAGCGTCCAGCGCGGAAAGTCGCCCGCCTCGATGGCATTGTAAAGGTCTCGCTGGTGGCTTTCGCGATCACTGCCGATAAGGGATGCAGCCTCCTGGTCGGTCAGGCTTTCAATCGTCTGCTGGCAACGGAAATGGAATTTGACCCAGACCCGCTCGTTATCTGCATTGATGAAGCTGAACGTGTGCGAACCGAAGCCGTGCATGCTGCGGTAGGATTTCGGCGTGCCGCGGTCGCCCATCACGATGGTCACCTGATGCAGCGCTTCCGGGAGCAGGGTCCAGAAGTCCCAATTGTTGCTGGAGCTGCGCATCCCGGTCCTCGGATCGCGCTTGACCGCGTGGTTCAGGTCGGGAAAGCGCAATGGATCGCGGAAGAAGAAGACCGGCGTATTGTTGCCGACGATGTCCCAGTTACCTTCCTCGGTGTAGAACTTCACGGCAAATCCGCGAATGTCGCGCTCCGCGTCGGCGGCGCCTCGTTCGCCGGCGACAGTCGAAAAGCGGACGAAAACCGGCGTCCGCTTGCCGATCTCGCCGAAAAGCTTCGCCTTGCTGAAGCGGGTGATGTCCGACGTGACCGTGAAGGTGCCGTATGCGCCGGAGCCTTTTGCGTGCATCCGCCGTTCGGGAATGACTTCGCGATCGAAATGCGCGAGCTTTTCGATCAGCCAGATGTCCTGCAGCAGAGCCGGTCCCCGGCGTCCGGCCGTCTGGATATTGAGATTGTCGACGACCGGTGCGCCGTTTGCGTGGGTAAGCGGTTTGCGAGACATGGATTCCCCCTCTCTTGGGGGACGCCGGCGCTGCGGCGTCCGTCGTTACGATGAAGACGAAATGCGTGGAGATCAGGCAGCCTTAGCGAATGCCTGCAGATAATCGCCCGTCGAGGTCATGTTGGCGTAAGCGAAGCCGAGTGCCGCCATGAAGGCCGCGTGGGCGAAGCGGGCAGGGACCTGAACCCCGTCGAATTCCAGGTCGCGCGAGGCGCAGGCGTCGTGCACCACGGTCACCTTGTAGCCGAAATCGTTCGAGGCGCGGGTTACTGCATCGACGCACATGTGGCTCATGTTGCCGCAGACGATCACCTCCTCGATGCCGTGTGCATCCAGGTGTTCCTTGAGATCGGTCTCGCGGAAGGAGTTGATGTAGTTCTTGAGCACGACATGTTCGGTAGGCAGGTTGATTACGGAGGGATGGATGGCCGTCCCTTCGGTTCCGGGCTGGAAAAAGGGCGCGTCCATGGTCGGGAATTCGTGCCGGATGTGGACGACGAGGTCGTCTTGCGCACGGGCGGCGGCGATGAGTTTTGCGGCGTTCTGCGCGGCAGCTTCCACGCCGACAAGCGGCCATTTGCCGTCCGGAAAATAGTCGTTCTGGATGTCCACCACGATCAATGCTTTCTTGCTCATATGTGCGCTCCTGTGCGTGAAAAGTAATGCGGCCGCGACGCGTTCGGGAAGAACGCGCTGCCCGCTAAATGCACGGGCATCGTGGGCGCCGGGCGCATCGATATCTTGGAATTTTCAATCATTGGTGGTCGCGCCCCCATAGGCGGACACTCGCAAGAGACGCCACTGCAACCGGTGCGCAGGACATTCAAGAAACAGCAGAATCCTTCATGCCGGCCAGAACGGGATCGAATAGGTTCTGTCCATGGTGATTAGCCGGCTCCCTCCCATCGGCTTCTCTTCCCTGGTGAGCTCGACGCTTCCGCCGAGCGTTGAGCTCGGATCTGCGGAACGCGGATCCTTCCTGAGCCGTCTTCGATCTTTTCGAAGGCGGCTCTTTTTTGCCGTTCGGTCCGCCGCCGAGCCAATCCCGGCGCAAGGGCTCGCAAGATCGAATCCTTCAATTCATCGCGATCCGGATGATTTAGCTTTCTTCCTGCGATGGCAGACGTGGCCGGCCTGTTCCCTCCCCAGTCTGGCCATTGAATGCGCTCAGTCCCCTCCCTGGCGCATCATGGGACATGTCCTCCCCCACCCGCCGTCCCGCAAGCCGGCCGCTCTTCCATCAAGAGCGGCCGGTTTTGTTTTCGGGCGCGGCGACACTCGCTTGCCGAGGCGAGACAGACAAAACGTAAAAAGTGCGATTGGTTCGCAAAATCTCTTTTCCCCGGTTTCGTCAAAGGTGCGCGGCGAAGGATAGCCTTCACCGATTTCAACACCATGGAAAGGAATTCAACATGATACGGATATTGGGACTTGTCCTGCCCATTGCTTTCGCACTCATCCTGCCGGTCGTCGTAAAGGCGGAAGGCGACTATTATGAAGGTGTCCGGAAGGACGTTGCCGCTCCCGACGCGACACTGGCACCCTTCAAACCGCGCTTGGCGAAGCCCGTCGATCGGATGAGTACCGGCAGCATTCCGAAAGCGGAGCGGCGATATCGGCTGTCGTCGAGCGGCGGCGACGGCGATTTTTATAAGCTCGAGCCGGCAAATTGATCATTCCCGCGCCGCCTTCAGGGCGGCGCTTTCGTTTGGGCGCCGGGCTTCGCACCACGCCCGAGTGGGGAAGCCCGCGCGCCCTTTGCACGCTTTTGCAACTTCTTTACATCGGTTTTTTCCCCCTTCAGGACGATGTTGCAAGTCCATCTCGCTGTAAAATTCTACGGAAATTCCAATAGAAATAATGTGTTAGGCGAAAATTTACAGCGGCGCTCCGCCGGCTCACATCTCTTAGCAGACATTAACTGTGCCGATGGCCGTCTTCAGGGCAATGTTTTCTCAACCGGACGAACCGGCTCGTCGAACCACCGCTCGAAAGAGGAGAAGGCAATGTCTGCAGGAGTAGAAAACACTGTTGTAGTACGCATCCCAACTCAGGTCGAACAGGTCATGAATCCCTTTCGGCTTGCCCATTCGGAAATCAACGTCGAAGGCCTCCAGAGCCGCAGCAAGGAAATCTCGACCCTGCTGAAAACGGCACAGCGCATTCTGGATATCGATCCGGATCAGGCAACCAATTTCCTGCGCCAGGCATCCGATCTTCTGGAAAACGTGGGGCCGGAGGCCGAGCTGCTGGACGTCGCCAGGCCACAACTTGTCCAGGGCGGTCTTGCTCCCTGGCAGTATCGCAACGTCATCGCCCATGTCGAGGTCAACCTGACCGCAGCGATCCGCGTCGAAGACCTCGCCGGGCTCTGCCGTCTGAGCGTCAGCCATTTCTCGCGGGCGTTCAAGGTCAGCTTCGGCGAGGCGCCCTACGCCTACATCATCAGCAGGCGCGTCGAGCTTGCGCAGACGCTGATGCTGACCACGGAGGAGCCGTTGAGCCAGATTGCGGTCTTCTGCGGTCTCGCCGACCAGGCGCATCTTTCTAACCTCTTCCGCCGCTGCGTCGGCACGACGCCGTTCGAATGGCGCCGCCGCAACCGCAATGCCGGGCAGCCGATTTTCGCGCGCTAACCCGAGGGAACGTCATTCCCTACCATCTGAACCGCAACGCCATGGAGAGTCCCATGTACGAACCCGCATTGACCGGGCTGGTCATCATCGACCCCTATAACGATTTCATTTCCGAGGGCGGCAAGCTCTATGGATATTGCGCCGAGACGATCAAGGCGCTCGATACGGTCGAGCACATGAAGCAGGTCCTCGCCGCTTGCCGCAAGGCTGGCATCCAGGTCTTCATCGCGCCGCACCACCGTTGGCGCGAGGGCGATTTTCTGCGCTGGAAACACGTGCCTCCGTCACAGGCGGCGGCAGCGCGGATCAAATCCTTCGCCGAAGGAACCTGGGGCGGAGAATTCCATCCGGATTTCCAGCCGCAGGAAGGGGACGTGGTCGCTTCCCATCACTATCTTTCCAGCGGGTTCGCCAATACCGACCTCGATCTTATGCTTCACAAGCACGGCGTCGAAAAGGTCATCGTCATCGGCCTGCGCGCCAATACATGCATCGAATCGACCGTCCGCAACGCGGCCGAACTCGGCTACCACGTGACGCTGGTGAAGGATGCCGTAGCGGCGTTCAACTTCGACGAGATCCGCGGGCTCGTCGAGTTCAACGCACCGTCCTATGCCTCGGTGATCCTGTCGACCGAGGAATTGCTGGCTGCGCTTCCGGGAGGCGGCAATGAGTGAGATGCTGCTCGTCGTTTCCTCCTCCAAGGCCCGGATCAATGCGCCGGCCGAACTCATCGACCTGACCGGATGGCTGTTCAACCTTTCGGATTCAGAATACCAGGCCTGTTCCAAGGATCACCTTGCGGCGGCCTCGGGCTTCACGCGCGAGGGAAAGCGCCTTTCGATCAATGTCGAGACCATCGGCGGCGATCTGCTTGTCCAGCATTATGTCGAGCAGATCTCGGACCGCGATCATTGCCAGGTCCGCTCGGTCTCCGATGCGTTCACGCATTTTGGGCTGACCAAGATGGAGGTGACCTGGGATCTGACCGTTCGGTCGATCGGCAGCGACAGCTGCGAATTCGAAAACCGGATCGAGGTGCGCGCGACGCCCGAACTGCTGTCCGCCCTCAAGGAGCACGGCGTTCCGCCGGAAGCGGCGAGACCGCGCATGCAATCGCTTGCCGACGAGCACAATGCGATCGAGACGCCGCTTTTTGCCAAGGATATCGAACGCAAGGCGCAGGCCCATGTCCTGCGGCGGCAAGGGAGCGTCGCATGACCGCCGCCAGCCGTCTCGTCATCGATCGATCGAAACCCGCCTCCTGGCGGGTTCTGATCGATAATCCGCCGATCAACCTCTACGATCCGGAAATGTTCGCCGAACTGCGCCTGCTGATGGACAGCATGGAGCGGGATCGGGACCTCAAGATCGTGGTCTTCGAAAGTGCCAATCCGGACTACTTCGTCGCCCATTACGACGTCCTGCGTGGCGCCGTCATGCCGGATATCCCCGGCGCGGCCCCTTTCACGGACTGGCCCGCATTCGTTACCCGGCTATCCCAGTCGCGCGTCATCAGCGTGGCAAAGATCCGCGGACGGGCGCGTGGCCACGGCAGCGAGCTAGCGCTCGGCTGCGATATCCGCTTCGCAAGCCGCGAGAAAGCCGTCTTTGCGCAAGTGGAAGTCGGCATGGGCGTCGTGCCCGGCGGTGGCGCGACCGAATGGCTCTCACGCCTCGCCGGCCGGTCGCGCGCGCTGGAAATCCTCGTGGGTGCCGATGATTTCGATGCGGATACCGCCGAGCGCTACGGCTGGATCAACCGGTCGGTGCCGGATGCCGAGCTAGATGCTTTCGTCGACCGTTTTGCGGCACGCGTCGCCTCCTTCGACAGCCGGGCGCTGGAGATTGCCAAGAAGCTGGTGAATGCCCGGGCGGGAACGGCTACCGATGCGGAACGCTGGTCTTCCAACCAGACGTTTCTGGGTACGGCGACATGGCCGGAGACCCGCGAACGCGTCAGGCATCTCCTGGGGCAGGGGTTGCAGCAGGACGGTCCGTTCGAGCGCAATCTCGGGCGGGATATCGCCTAGGTTCGCAAAAAAGCAGGCAACGGAAGCCGGCGTCGCCGCCGGCTTTTGTGCTTCGAGAATCCCGGCAGCATCCGTGCAGGATCCGGTCCCGAGGAAGGGCCTCAAGAGAAGCTGCAAAACAGAATTTTGCAGCTTTTAACTCGCCGCGCTCCTCGGAAGACGGCATGTTTCCCCTCGATCGAACCGCGACGACGGGCTGAATTGGCTCAAGATTCTCGCCGTGGTCAATGCTGGATGTCGGAGGATCTCGTTTGGGGAGCAACCACCTGCAACTTCAATTTGATCGGCAACTCGGCGAATGCCTGTCGCCGCAGGAGCGGGGCCGTGCCAATGTCAGCCGCGATGGGCTGAGTTCCGCACAACGGGAGGCGATCGAAGCCTATATTCGCGACCGGCTGGCCGAGAAAATCAGGGTTTTGGACCTGGCGCGCTCCGTCAGGCTTTGCGCCAGCCATTTTTCACGGGCATTCCGGGTCAGCTACGGCTGTTCACCCTATGCCTATCTCGTCAACCGGCGAATGGCGCTCGCCTGTCATCTGATGGTTTCGACCGACGAGCCGCTCAGCCAGATCGCCGTCACCTGCGGCCTGACCGACCAATCTCATCTCAGCAACGTCTTCAGAAAACGGCTGGGCACATCCCCGCTTGCCTGGCAGCGGGCCAGGCTCTCGCGTCTGGCCGGCAGCGATAAGGCAGGGGAAAGTCTGGCGGCCGGACAATAGTCGAGTCTTCCGCGATATACTCCGGAAAAATTGACGATCCTCAAACCGCTCGGATAACATGTCCGTCGCACAATGAGGACGTGGCGGACAGCCCGGAACAGCATGGAAGAGCCGATCTATTCCTTCGACAAATTCCAGCTTCTGACCGGCCAGCGGCGATTGCTGTCGCATGGCCAAGATGTGCGTCTCGGTGGCCGGGCGATGGATATTCTGCTGACGCTGATCGCTCGCGCCGGGGAAGTCGTGCCGACGCCGGAGATCGTCGCTTCCGTATGGCCTGAAACCCATGTGGAAGATGGCAATCTGCGCGTTCACATGGCGGCTCTGCGCAAGGCGCTGGGCGATGAAACGGGAGAATTTCCGCATATCCGCAACGTTACCGGGCGAGGTTATGCATTCACCGCCCCCTTGAAGCACGGCTTGTCCGAACCTGCGCGCGTCGAGATCGTCCGGCCTGCCGGCCATCTGCCGCCTCCCGCGACCTCGATCATCGGCCGCGAACAGGTTCTGGAAGTCCTGCGGGCGAAACTCACCCAGAGGCGTTGCGTGACGATCGTCGGCCCGGCCGGTGTGGGCAAGACGACCGTTGCGGTTGCGCTCGCCAACGCCGTCGGCACACATTTCCGCGAGGGTGTGGTCTTCGTTGACCTGTCGATCGTGGTCGATCCCATCGCGGTGACCGCAACGATAGCGTCGGCGGTCGGAGCCCTGCCGACCAGCAACGACGCCATCCATGGGCTACGGGAGCGCCTACGACAGCGCGAGATGCTGATCGTCCTCGACAACTGCGAACATGTCATCGAAGCGAGCGCTGAACTTGTTGCGGACATTCTCCGGTATGCTCCGGGCGTCCGGGTCGTCGCAACCAGCCGCGAGCACCTGCGTGTCGAGGATGAATGGGTGCAGCGATTGCCGCCATTGGATGTCCCGGAGGAGGGTGCGGAAATCTCCGCGGAACTCGCCCTGCAGTCTTCAGCGGTTCGGCTCTTCGTGGAACGGTGCTCCGCCAATCTGGGCGGCTATCAGTTGTCGGATGTCGATGCGCCGTGGGTTGCCGAGATATGTCGGAAATTGGATGGTATCGCGCTTGCAATCGAGTTCGCGGCCGGTCTGGTCGGAACGATCGGGCTTTCGGGCCTCACCCATTCCCTGAACGACTTTTTTCGGGTCTTTACGAGAGGGCGCAGAACGGCGCTTTCCCGACACCAGACCCTGCGTGCGGCAATAGAATGGAGTTTCAACCTCATTCCCGAACAGGAGCGGGCGGCGCTCAGAAGCCTGTCCGTCTTCTCCGGCTTCACGATGGACGCCGCTTACGAGATCGCCGGCGAACATTTTTCGAGCCGGTATGATTTCGAGGACGCGATCAGCAACCTGGTCGCGAAGTCGCTGATCTCGCCGGACCTGAAGGGGCGGGATGCGCGATATCGGCTTCTGGAAACGACCAGGGCCTATGCCAGGGCCGAGTTGACGAAATCCGACCCCGAAAACGACCTCGCGTTGCGCCATGCCCGATATTTTCTTGCCCAGCTTGAAGGGGCGGCGATTCTCGGAAAAGAGCTCGACCGCAATGAACTGGGCAATGTACGCGAAGCGGTCGCCTGGTCTTTTTCACCGGGCGGAGATCCGGAAATCGGAATTGCCCTCGTGGTCGCGGCAGTACCGCTCTGGATCAGCCAGTCGCTTGTCGATGAGTGTATCGCGACCGTATCCTCGGCGCTGAAATGGATCGGCGAAAAGACAGGATTCGAACGTGCACGGATGCAGCTTTACGCCGCCCTCGGCTGGCCGCAGATGCACAAGGAGACTGAGCTCAAGACGGGGGCGGTCGCCTGGCAGGTCGTGCTGGATATTGCCGACGCGCTGGAGGATCGCGAATATCAGCTGCGTGCGCTATGGGCGTTGTGGGTCGATAGGACCAATAGCGGGCGGCCCAAGGCCGCGCTCGACATGGCGATGCGGTTCAAAGAGGCGGCTTCCGCATCCAACCATTCGGACTTCCTTCTTGGCGACCGCATGATCGCGCGCGCCTACCATCTTGTCGGCCATCATGAGAAAGGGCAGCAGCATGTCGAGCACATGCTGCTGCATTACCCGGCATCCGCCTCGGCCACCGACCTGATCCGTTTTCAGTACGACCAGCGGACGACCGCCCAGATCACGCTCGCCCGCATCCTGTGGGTGACTGGCGAAATCGACAGGGCGCGGGAATGCATTGCCGACATGATCGAAATGTCGAGCCGCCACTCGCTGACATTGTGCCATGTGATGTCGGACGGCGCCTGCCCGATTTCGATCTCGATCGGGGATTTTGCAGAGTCCCGCCGATATGTGACCCTCCTCCAGGAGCGGACCAAAGCGCATGCGCTTGACGTGTGGAATACCTACGCCTCGATCTACGAGGTGGAGCTGAAGAATGCCGAGGGCGAAGCTGAAGCCGGTCTCGACCGCCTGTCGGAAGCCATGGCACTCCTGCGGAGATCCGGGTTCCTGCTCTATGATTCGACCTTTGTAGCTGCGCTCGCCCGCGCCTTGGTAGCGGTTGGCCGAATTCAGGAGGCGTCCGACATCGTGGCGGCTGCCATAACCCAATGCGAAGCGACGGGAGAAGGCTGGTATCTGCCGGAACTGTTGCGGATGCGAGGCGATCTCCATCTTCAGACGGGGGGCAGCGAGGCATTGGCTGCCGCGCTGTTCGAACGTTCACGCAATCTGGCGCGCGGACAGAACGCAAGGTTCTGGCTTCTGAGGACCGCGATCAGCGAAAGCAAACTCGCGATCGCCAAGGGACGCGTCGCATCCGTGCGGCAGATTCTTCAGCCATCGGTCGAGTTTTTCCACACTCAGCATCACACGGCCGATTACCGGGAAGCCGTTCGAATTCTTCAATCGGTCTGAACCGGTTACCGCAACACGGCAAATTTCCAAAACGCGCCACGATTTTGAAAGAATGGCGGCTCGGCGGATGGCATTCTGTCCTCAACAAGTTCGATCTGGCCGGAGGGCGAGATAACGGCGGTGCAGCTTTGGGATTGCAACAGACCCACAGGCGGCGGACTTGCACCGTTCGAGATTTCTCCGATCAGGTGAAGGGTTTTGATTCTGGGTCTAAGCGCCATGCTGCCGGCGATCCGCGCGGTGAAAAGAGGCCCACGCATTTGATCTTCGTTGCTTAAAATGACAAACATCTTCGCGTCATTTGCAGATGTTTCCGATGAAAGACTGTCGTTGATGGAATGGAAGGGGCCGCGGCAAGCTTGAGTGCAATATTCGGATTTGAGATTATTCTTGAATTCTGCACTGGCGAGAGCTGAAATGAGCTCTGTCGGTGAGAATGAAGTATTTTATTTTAGCAATTTTCAGCTCTATCGGGAGAGATCGCTCCTGTTGCAGGACGGCCAGCCGGTCAAGGTTGGCAGCAGGGCACTGCTGATCCTGATCACCCTCGTCGAGCGCGCCGGGCTGATCGTCAGCAACAGGGAACTCATCGATCTGGTTTGGCCGGATACCTATGTCGAAGAAAGCAACATCCGCGTTCATCTGACGACCCTGCGGAGATTGCTGGGCGAGAGGCCTGGAACCGCCCGTTTCATCGTCAATATTCCAGGCCGGGGATACCAGTTCATCGCGCCTGTCCGGAGGGACGATCCCCACGAAGAGCGGGCGCAGCCAGTTGCTGTCGATAGCACAGTTCCGACGGTTGGCAGGTTGATCGGCCGAGACGACATCCTGGACAAGCTCACTGCAATGCTGCCACAGCGCCGGCTGATAACGATCCTCGGGGCAGGAGGGATCGGGAAGACGGCGCTCGTACAGGCACTGACGGCGAGATGGCTTGAGGAAACCGCGGCCGAAGTGAGCTTCGTCGATCTCGCACCGGTCTCCGACGATAGCCGTGTCGCGAGCGCGCTTGCCGCCGTGCTCCAGGTGCCTGTGATCTCGTCCGACCCGATGCCGAATATCCTGCAGGCGTTGCGCAGGACAAGGCGTGTCCTCGTCTTCGACAGCTGCGAGCATGTGATCGACGCGGTGGCCGAAATATCCGAAACGATCATTGCCGAGGTCGACAACATCAATATCGTCACGACCAGCCGGGAGCCGTTGAGAGCGAGCGGCGAGTGGATTCAGAGGCTTCAGCCGCTTGCCTTTCCACCGGAGCAAAGCCCGCTTTCCGTCGACGACGTCTTGTCCTATCCCGCGGTTCAGCTTTTCGTCGAGCGCGCGCTCGCAATATCGGACACGTTCGCGCCGAACGACCATGAGGCTCTGGTGCTCGGCGATCTTTGCCGTCGGCTCGATGGATTGCCACTGGCGATAGAACTCGCAGCGGCCCGCGTGGACATGTTCGGACTGGAGGAACTGGCGCGCCGTCTCGACAGCCAGCTTTCCCTGCTGTCGCGGGGCCTCCGGACCGCGGTGCCGCGCCACCGCACAATACGGGCGACCATAGACTGGAGCTACCAGTTGCTGTCGCTGCAGCAGAAAAACCTGCTGAACAGGCTTTCCGTCTTTACCGGCTATTTCAGCTTCGAGTCTGCTTCGGCTCTCGCGGCAGCGCCAGGAGGGCCTTCCGGTGCATTCGTCGAGGAGATCGTCCAGCTGGTCGAGCAATCGCTCGTGGTGGCCGAAACCATCAATCACGGCACATCATATCGCCTTCTCGGCACGACGCGTGCATTCGCCGGCGAAAAGCTTGAAGAGTCCGGTGAAGTAGACATGGTTCGCGAATGGCACGCTGGACACGTGCTCGACCTGCTGAAGGATGCCAACGACGCGAGTACGACACTCACCTTGGAAGATTGGTCTTCTGCCTATTCGAGCATGATCGACGATATCAGAACGGCGATGGACTGGGCCTTCGGCCCCAGGGGCATGATCGACATTGCAGTACGTCTTGCGGCGGCATCCGCACCGATATGGTTCCGGCATTCGCTGGTGGACGAATACCGGCAGCGGCTTGAGCAGACGGTTTCTCGGCTGGACGAACTGGAGACCCTGGATCGCAAAAGCGAGATGCTGATCAATACCGCCCTCGGTCATGCAATCTGGCATTCGCGCGGGCCTGAAGGCGCCGATGAACGCTTCCTGCGGGCGATCGATCTCGCCGACGAACTCAGTAATGCTTTCGCCGGTAGGACCGCGCGCTGGGGGCTATGGCTCGTTTATACAATGAAAGGCGATACTGCCAGGGCGTTAGACGTCGCCGAGCGTTTCGGCGGGAGGGAGCCGTCCGAAGACGCGCGATGGCAGCTGACGCAGGAAAGGATGATGGCGCTGACGCTGCATTTCGCGGGCAGGCACGGCGAGGCTCGACAGTATGTCGATCACGTTCTGTCTCACCCAAATGTCCTCAACCTGTCCGCCAGGAATTCGGGATTCCTCTTCGACCAGCGGATTGCGGCGAAGACCCTGAACTCGCGGCTGCTGTGGATCCAGGGCTTCCCCGACCGAGCTCTAGCGCTCGCACATGAAGGGGCCGAGGAGGCGCTTGCCCTCGGTCATGGCCTGTCATTCTGCTACAATCTCTCCCAGAGCATCTGCCCGATATCGATCTGGGCGGGGGAGCTGGAAACGGCAAGGCGTTATACGGACATATTGCTCGACTATTCGACGAGCCGCGTCCTGCCCTACTGGCATACCTGGGGGCGGACCTACGACCAGGCCTTGGGCAGAACCTCCGCCAGGATGGGATTGCGTCCGGAACATGAACTTTCCGGCATTACGCTTCAGACGCTCTATCACCAGGAAACTGCGGCCACGCTCGATCCCGGCCTCGCGGATGACGTCATCGTCGAAGGCGCAACTGGCGGACGTAGCTGGTGCAGCCCTGAGCTTTTGCGCGTGAAGGCGGTGCGGATGCTCCAGGCCGACCGTAGCCAGACGGATCCGGCTGCCGTCGACGTGATCCTCTTGACGGCGCTCGCCGAGGCGAGGGAGCATACCGCGCTTTCCTGGGAATTGCGCGCGGCCACGACGCTGGCGGAGAGCCGACGCGCGCGCGGCGATATGTCGGGAATGGTCGTTTTGAGCGAGACGTTCAAGCGCTTCTCGGAAGGCTTCGAGACGGCTGATTTGTGCCGTGCCAGTTCACTGCTCGACGGCCGATGAGCAAAAGCAGGTTCTTGCAATACCGCTGGCTTGCCGTGTCTTAAAGATGGGTAGTTGTTTTCCCAGATCGGCTTGAACCGACCAACGGCCCGTAATGAAAAAAATACTGACGGCTTTGAACAGCGGTTCTTTCGAGCTCAGACATCGAGTGGTGATATCCGGCCCGATTGGGCCTGTCCCTCGGTTGATCTCGAATGCATCCCTTCAGGATTGGGCGCGAGACACCGTTCCCGAAGATTTCGAAGGCGGGCTGGTCATATCGCCGCCGGTCGATCTGAACTCGATCTTTTCGGGACATGGAACCGCGCTCGATGCGGCGGCAGCTTCCGGCTGGGATGATGCCGCTCAAACGGTACATTCCCACGCAGGAAGCCTCTTCCTGCGTCTGTCCGATATACACCGACCCTCGGGGCAGGACCGCAGAAAGACAATCGACGATATCGATCCCGATCTTGTCGTCGGCCGGTACAAGGAAGCAGCTCGGGGCGCCTTGTCCGCCGGGCTCGAGGGCATCGAGATCGACGCGACCTCGGCAACCGTCATCGATCTCTTCCTGGAAAGCGATACAAACACCCGCAGGGACCGCTGGGGCGGCGGGCTGGAGAACCGTCTCAACCTTCTGACCGAAGTGGTGGACGGCGTTTTGTCGGTCTGGGAACGGGAACGCGTCTGCGTCCGGCTGTCGGCCGATCTGGCCGGCGAGGCAAAAGATGACGGGACGTTGATCGGAGCACTGGAATCCCTGCGCGATCAGGAGGTCGGCTTCGTCCATTTGGAATGTTTCGGCATGGGTGAGCAGGAGCCAGTCGAAACGCTCCATCAGCTTCGGAGGCTGCGCGCCTTCTTTCCCTATCTGCTGATCGTTTCGGGCCGGTTCAATTTTGAGAATGCCGCGTTGTTCGTGGAGTCGCGCGTGGTCGACGCTGTCGGCAGCGAACAACACATTTACCCGTAAAGACCGCCTTCCGCCGCATTTGCAGCTTTTCGCACTCATTAACTGGCAAAGATCAAGGAATGCGGCAATCTGTTCTCAGAACGTCAGAGAACAACTTGAGGCAGATGCCATGTCCATCAATAGAAGCGAAAAGTCCAATAAGGCCGCAGCCGGTATCCAGGCCGATCCCGACAGGCTTGCGCGCCTCTGCTGCTCCTCCATAAATCTCGACGATCTCATCATGAGGATGCCGATGCCGGCGCTTGCGAAGAGCAAGTCGTTCGCAGATCAGGCGGCGTGAAAAGCGCGAGCGGCTCCATTTTTCGCCAGGCCGCACCATGTCCTTCTCAGGAAGCAAAGGCATCGCGGCTGCTCGGCTGTCCCGGCATGGTATGAATCTCGGCCACTATCTGCCTCGCGGCAATTGCATCCGGGAAGATGCTCGCCGCCGGGATTTTTGCCATATGGCGCTTGAGGAACGGTGCGACTTCCCCGAATGACTGTTTTCGCATCATAAGCCGAGCGCAGCTGATTGCGCTGCGAAGGGCGAACACATGGGCACCTTGCGAGGCGGCGATATCGATCGCGCGCCCAAAATCATCCCGAACCTGATCGGCCGCCGCAAGCCCTTCTGGTCGCCAGTAGCTTTTCGGCTTTTATGCGGATGACTTCCGAAAGACACCAGTCGGCGAGACCGCTCTCGGCCCGTCGGATCACCGCAGCGCTCAGGAATTCCGGATCTCCGCAGGCGAGCGTCTCGGCAAGTTGCGCGACGAACAGCGGTTGGAGTTCGCCCGGCAGCCGCGGACGTGCGGCCTCGTTGCCGCCCGCCAATTGCCACTCGGCGACCCGGCCCAGAACATCACCCCAGGCATGCCAGTACATGATCGCGTAACGGCTGGTGTGCTGGCGCAGAAACGCCATTCGCTCAGCAAGGAGATCCCATTTCTGCTCCCAGAAGGCGATCGGCCCGGCGGCGAAGGCGTAGACATAGGCAACAGTCAGCGCGCCGCCGTCCTCCAAACCCAGGCGGATTGCGTCGTCGAGGATCGCGTTGGCGGCCGCGGTCTCGCCCCTGAGCCAAGTCAGTCGGGCCAGGATGGTCGACATCGACACCCGTGCATCGAAGGTATGACCGCTGTTATATCCGAAATCGACACGGGCGAGCGGTTGGTTCAGGACCACGTCGCAAAGGGCTTTGGTCTCGTCCTGGCGACCCAGAAAATGCATGGCGGTCGCCCGCATCCGGTCGCGGATAAAACCTGCATTCGGGTTTGCCACTCCGCCGGCGGCGGCGGCAAAACGGTTCGCAAGGTCGATCATCAGCGCGTATTCGCCGCGCGAATAAGCGGCCAGCCAGTTGGCAGCGCAGGCCTGGGCGATCTCTCCCGGTCTGCCGCGCTGGTCGGCGAGCTGCAGAGCGCGGCCCCATGCAGATGTGGTTTCCGTCGTGACGCCCCTAGTGTGGCAGAGAAGATGCCCGAGCAGCATGTTGACCTGCATCTCGCGGGCGCCACCGTCCTCGATGAGGTTGCGGTTTTCCCGGATATTGTCCAGGGCCTTGAGGGCGTGGTCCCGAAACTCGTCGATCATCGACATCTGAAACCAGAGCGGCGCCGAATCGACCGTCAGCGCTACTGCCAGGTCAGTTCGCTCCGGAGAGCGATAGCACCAGTCGAGAACGCCGCGAAAATCGTCGACCCGTTCGCCGTAGGAGAGCCGCCAGTCGGCGAGCGGCATGGCGTTCCAGTCTTTCGCCGCACGATCCAGCATGGTGCGCCAATAGGCCATGTGCCGGCTGCCGATTTCATCCCGTTCCGGGCTTTCATCGAATTTGTCCCGGCAATAGTCGAGAGTAGTCTGCAGAAGGCGGTATCTGGCCTCCAGGCCGGCCAAATCGGCGACCAGCATGTTCTTGATGACGAGTTCGGAAATGATGTCGTAGAGATCGGTTTCCTCGGCCCCGGAAGGCAGGCACACGGCGGTGGCGGCATCGAAGGAAAAGCTGCCCGTGAATGTCGCGAAGCGGAGCAGCATCTGGCGCGCTTCGGGGGACAGAAGTTCGAAGCTCCAGTCCAGCGTGGCCTTCAGGGTCTTGTGACGGGGGAGCGCCGTGCGCCGGCCCTGGACCAGCAGTGCGAAACGCTGCCGGATCTGCGCCAGAAGCCCCTCGATGCCGAATGTGTCCGCGTGAGCCGCGGCGAGTTCGATGGCGAGCGGCAGCCCATCGAGCTGGCGGCAGATCGCGGCAATCGCCGCGATTTCCAAGCGCGTGGGGTTGAAACCGTCCATCACCGCGCCGGCTCGCTCCGCAAACAACCGGAAGGCGGAATAGGACACGGCGTCTTCAAGCCTGTCCCCGATATTTTCCGGAGGGATATCGAGCGGAGGCAGACGCCGCACCCATTCGCCGTCGATCCGCAGAGGTTCGCGGCTTGTCACCAGAATGCGCAGTTCCGCCGTGGATCGCACCAGCGTTTCTGCAAGATGAGCAACCGGGTCGGCGAGATGTTCGCAATTGTCGAGAGTCAGCAGCATTTGCCGCGCTGCAAGCTTCTCTTCCAGCACTTTCAAGGCATCGTCGGCCGATGCCGCGATCCCGAGCCTCGCCAAGACGGTCCTTGCAAGATGCGCCGGTTCCGTCAGCGTAGAGAGATCGACGAAGGCCATGCCGTCCCGGAAACGGTCCCGCATTGCCTCGATGACGCGATGCGCAACCGTGGTCTTGCCGATTCCGCCCGCGCCAACGAGGCTCACGGCGCGGCGTTTCTCGATGTCTGTGATAAGTTCCTGGACGAACTCGTCCCTTCCGATGACCGCCGAACCGGTCGGGGAATTCCAGCTTTGAGCGGGGTCGGTCGATGCTTCGTCTTGCCGCACGACGTCTTCTGCCGGCGCGGTTTCTCCGCCAAGGACGAACATGTAGCCGCGGCCGGTGATGTTGACGATGAAACGGCGTCCGTCGACGCCGTCCCGCAGCACACGGCGGAGGCTGGCGATCTGTACCCGCAGGTTCGACTCGTCGACGATGGCGCTGGGCCATACCCGCTTCAGCAGTTCGGCCTTGGTGACGGTCGTGCCCGCATGTTCGATGAGTATCCGGAGTAGGCCGAGCGCCCTGTCGGCAATCGCGACCGGCGCGCCGTTTTCCGTCAACCTGTTGGCTTGGCGATCAAGGTGGAAAGTGCCGAAAACATAAGGGGTTTCCATGCTGTCAGCCATCAGCTTTAACCTCGCGTGGATGAGGCGTTCCGGCCCATTGTGCCCGGCTTACAGGGAGGGCCATACCGATCGCCACGGGGCGATGTTTCCATCGCCAGGCGCTGGGAGGCAGCCCATAGCGTTTCTTGAAGACATTGGAGAAGTGCGATTGATCCAGAAGTCCGCATAGCGAGGCAATCCGGTGGAGCGGCAGATCCGTCAGCTCGACGAGCTGGCGGGCAAGGCACAATCGATGGGAACGGATATAGGCACGAGGCGTGGTGTTGAAGGTTGCCGAAAAGGCACCCATAAATCGTTCGGGCGAAAGGTTGGCGGCCTCCGCAAGCAACCGGATCTTGATCCGGTCCGCAAGCCGCGAATTGAGTTCCCTGTGCACGGCTGCGATCTGGGGGCAGGTGAGGCAGGCGCTGTTCGGGTCGCCCGCCATGTTGCGGGATAGGCTGGCCGAGCAGAGGCTGACCGCGGCATCCACATGCATTTCGGCAGCGCAGCTGTCTTGTCTGAGCGCGAGACGGGCAGCCCGCAGCCGCACGAGCAATTCCGTCCTGACGTTTTCAGCCAAGCCGTCCGCCTTTTCCGGGCCGGTGCCGCAACTCGTCCGTGGCTCCTTGCCTCCAAGGTCCGCGCGCATTCGACTCTCCATTCCTAAAGTTATATTTAGCCAAGGACTTAGCGGGAAGTCTTTTCCAAAATTGCTATTTTTGCCCGCCTTGCATAGGTATGCTGCAGTGCGTATTCTGGCGGTGCTGGAAATATCTCTGCGGGGGCCGGAATGCAGGGGCACGGGACTGAAAAATTCAAGGATGCCAGCCTCATTGCCACATCGGTGGATCGGCCCTGGACGGGTATGTCGGCGGAACTCAGAAGCCATGGGGCGGGTGAGATCGGCGCTTTCGTGCCCCAGAATGCCGAGATCACGATGATCGTCCAGGGGCCGCGTCCAGCGATATCGACGAGGGCGTCGGGCGGCGTGAAGCAGGTCGTCGCGGCTCGCCCGCGAACGACATGGCTTTGCCCCGCCGGGATCTGCGAGGAAGCCACCATGCTGTCCGACGAGATCCCGGAAGTCCTCCACGTCTATCTTCCGCAGCATCTCTTCTCCCAGCTCAACGCGCAAGGGTTTCCGGATTTTCGCGCACAGGACCTTCGCTACCAGGCCGCGGTCACCAATCCGCTGGTGCTCGGCATCATGGATAAGATCATCGCCGAGCTGCGTGGGGAAAGCTTTGCCGGCGGACTGCGGATGAGTGCCCTGAGCTGCCAGTTGGTGGCGGCGCTTGCCCGAGATCATTCGGAAACGCCCAAATCGCAGCGCGATCTGCCGCGCCTGCGCGGCGGCCTCGACAGGCGCCGGCTGAAGCGCGTGATCGATTATATCGAGGCGAACCTCTTCGAGGACATAAGCGTGATGGAACTGGCCCAGGTGGCTGATTTCAGCCTCTACCACTTCACGCGAGCCTTCCGGGTCTCGACTGGCTATACGCCCTACAGCTATCTCGGCGACCGTAGGATCGATATTGCCAAAGGCCTCCTGGCATACGACGATATCAAGCTTACGGAAGTGGCAGAGATCTGCCGCTTTTCCAACCAGGCGAATTTCACGAAGGCCTTTCAACGGGCGACGGGACATGCGCCGGGCCGTTACCGGCGCCTCTGGAATGCATAGGCCACAAGGCTCGTCATCAACATCACAGTCATCGAGTACATGAAGCAGAGCCAGGACATTGCTGACGGATCTCTCGTCGTCCGTTTCGGAGACTACGAATACCTGTTGGACAAGAAGGTGCTCCTCAAGTCGTCCGGCAAGGTTCGCATGGGAAGCCGCGCGCTAGCGCTCCTGCATGCGCTGGCACTCAAGGCGGGGCAGGTCGTTTCCAATGACGAGTTGATCGCGGCCGCTTGGCCGAACACGTTCGTCGATCCGACCAATCTGCGTGTTCAGATGGCGTCGCTGCGCCGCCTTCTGGAGGGCGGCGTCGATGGGCCGTGGATAACCAATTCCTCGGGCAGGGGCTATTCGCTGAACGGCGAGCGACCCTTGCCTGCAGCAGGTGCTGCCGACAACCGGTATCGCCATCCGCCGGCCGGGCTCGCCGCCCCGTTGACCCCTCTGCTTGGACGCCGGGAGGTCGTTTCGAATGTCGCCGACCGCATTCGCCGCGGCAGGCTCGTGACGCTTGTGGGGCCGGGAGGAATCGGCAAGACGCGCGTCGCGATCGAAGTCTGCTGGCGACTATCCGAGGAGGTTTTTGCGGATATCTGTTTCGTCGATCTCGCGCCGCTTACTTCAGCCGAGTTCCTCGCCAGCGCGATCTCGGCAACGCTTGAGGTCAACGATGCGCCGGGCCGCACGTCCCTCGACAAGATCCTGCATGTGCTGCGGGATCGGAAGATCCTGCTCGTCCTCGACAATTGCGAGCATGTCCTCGATGAGCTCGCGGCAATGTCGGAAATACTGCTGCGTGCGCTTCCCCATCTTCGCCTTCTGACGACGAGCCGTGAACCGTTGAACATAGCGGGAGAGGTTTCCGTGCGGCTGGGCGGCCTTGACGCGCCGGAGGACAACGGCCTTCCGGCCAGCCTCGAGGAGGCGATGCAGTTCCCGGCTGTCGAGCTGCTTGTCGAGCGCGCTCTTGCAGGAAACAGCGACCTTTCCTTTTCGGACGATGACGTCGCGGCCTTGATCGATATCTGCAGAAGGCTGGATTGCATTCCGCTGGCGATCGAGCTGGCGGCGCCGCGATTGGAAATCTATTCCCCGTTGGAATTGTTGCAAAACCTCGAACTCCAGCTTTCGACGCTGGGCGAGGGGAGGCGGAGCGCCTCTCCAAGGCACCGGACGTTGCGGGCCACCCTGGAGTGGAGTTATGCCAGCCTTTCCAGCGATGAGCAGCGGCTGCTGACGCGGCTCGCCGTGTTCAGGTCGACATTCACCGTGGCATCGACGAACGCAATCTCGCTTCTGAGCGAAGGCGAAACCATGACGCTGCTGGCCAGTTTGGTCAGCAAGTCTCTGATCGTTGTCGATCGGGGAGAAAGGATTGTCCGCTACCGGCTGCTGGAAACGACCAGGAGCTACATGGAGGAAAAGCTGCAGTCCGACCCGGAGGCCGATGCGGTACGCCGCTGCCATGCGGAATTCGTGTTGTCGGTCTTCAAGGCGGAGAGGCAGGCTGGTCAGCTCCAGGAGCATGGCGACCGGATTGGAGATTACCGGCGGCTTATCGACGATGTAAGATCGGCGATCACCTGGGCGCTGGGTAAATCGGGCGATGCCAAGCTGGGCATCCGGCTTGCCGTGGACTCCGCCCCCATATGGCTGCGGCTTTCCATCCTGACCGAATATGCTAGCGTGCTCGAGGCTGCCGCGGACATGCTCTGGAAAGAAAACGTCATTCTTTCCAGCGAAGCGAGATGGCTGGCTCCAAGCCTTCACAACGCGCATTACAATGCGGTCGGTCTCTCCGAGAAGATATTGCCGATGCTCGTCAGAGCACTGCAGTCCGCGGAAGAGACCGGCGATCACGGATGCGCGCTGCTGTGCCTCTGGGCGCTTTTCGGCACTCGGCTCACTCAGGGACGATACCTGGAATCGCTGCTTTTCGCCCAGCGCTTCGCAGCACTTGCACCTGAGGTCAACGATGCCATGCAGCTGGCGATGAGCCACCGCATCGTCGCCCTCAGTCTCTGGCGCAACGGCGATTTCGTCGAATCCATGGAGCTGAGCAGAGCGGCGCTTGTGCGGACCGAGCTGAACCGTCAGTCGCCGATCAATCTTACGCTGATCTACAAACAGGGCGTGGCAGCACGCGGAAATTTCTCCAATTTGCTCTGGCTGCAAGGCTTTGCGGAACAGGCCGCGGATCTTGCCCAGGAGGCCATCGAAGTCGGGCTGAAGGACGATGTCGTCGGTCTGAGCTATTCGCTGGCACAGACGATCATTCCTCTCTCTTTCTGGATCGGCGACCTCGACAGGGCTAGGCGCGAGATCGATCTGCTGCTGGAGCTCGCGCGCGACAGCGGCCTGGGCTACTGGCTGTTCTGGGGACGGTGCTATGACAGCGTCGAGAAAAGGATGCGGAGCGGTGTCCCGCTTATCCCGGATTTCCTTGAGCTCAACCTCGGTAGCCTTGATGGACTGCATCGTCATATTCTAGCGACCATCCTTCCAGATCCAAATACCGACTGGTTTGCCGATCCTGATGGGGAGCGCCAGGATGGGCAGCCGCATTGGTGCAGCGCCGAGCTGAAACGGGTTGGTGCGCTGAATATGGCCAAAGCCGGCGAGGATGCTGCTGCCCTGGCCATGCTCGAAACTGCCATGACCACGGCTTCGGAGCAGGGCGCTGTCGCCTGGGAATTACGGGCGGCGACAAGCCTTGCCGAGATGCTGCACCGTCGTAAAGAGGCTGCGCGCGCAAAGACCGTTCTTGCACCCGTTGTCGAGCGGATCACCGAAGGCGCGGGCACGGCTGACGTACTTCGCGCCCTCGCGCTTCTGAAACAGCTATAGAGCCAAGTCGGCAGGATTGACCTCCCGTTCGCGAAGGGAGCGGCGGAGCGCGCTCGGCGATATTCCGACCCATTTCCGGAAGGCACTGGTCAGATGGGCCTGATGGGAGAAGCCGCATGACAGGGCGATCTGGCTGAGAGGTTCGTCGGTCATAGCCATGAGATACTGCGCCCGTTTGATGCGCTTTTCCATGATGTAGGATGACGGAGATTTGCCGAAACTCGTCTTGAACACCCGGTTAAGCCGGCTGATGCTGACGTGGGCGCTTTTGGCGAGCGCTCCGACCTTGATCGGGCCGCCGATATGCACCTGGATATGAGCTTCGATAGCCTGCTGCTGCCAGGGTCCGAGCCCTGCGCCGTCGTTTTCCTCGGGCTTGGGAAGAGACTCTCGACCGCTCAACAAGGCAACCATCTTGTCGAGGCACGCCTCCGCTGCCCGCGGATCAATTCGGACCAGTTGGCGGGTTGCACCCAGCAAGGCGGCAATTTCTTCCACAGTCACGTTCATCAGAAGTCTTCACTGGCTGAGTTCTCTTTCTCGGCATGAATTGCCGATGGCGGGGAATCCGGCCAGTAAAATAAAGCGAAAAAAAGTTAGGCCGCCTGCTGGATTTGGTGCGCGTCGGGCGTCGGTAGCTGGCCGTCGGAGGGCTGGTGACAACCGCTATCGGATTATCGGCTTGGCAGGCTGCGCTTGTAAACGCGCGAGAACGGCGACTACGCTGCGCAACCAGGTTGTGCAGCGTAGAGGAAAACGCGGGAAGATAGGCTTGTAAGGCACGCCCCGGCAATAGGTCCAGGGATCGATCGACGGGAGGTTAAGCCTGGCCGCGGATGAAGGCCAGGAGATCGGCGTTGATGATTTCGGGATGGGTGGTGCACATCCCGTGCGGCAGGCCCGGATAGGTCTTGAGCGTGCCGTTCTTCAGTAGTTTGGCCGACAGCGGCGCGGAGTCGGCATAGGGGACGATCTGGTCGTCGTCCCCATGCATCACGTAGGTCGGAACGGTGATCGCCTTCAGGTCCTCGGTGAAATCCGTTTCGGAGAAGGCCTTGATGCAGTCGTAGTGAGCCTTGGCGCCCCCCATCATGCCCTGGCGCCACCAATTGTCGATGATCCCCTGGCTGACCTTGGCTCCCGACCGGTTGAAGCCGTAGAACGGACCGGCCGGAACATCGATGAAGAACTGAGCCCGGTTGGCGACCAGCGCCGCACGGAAACCGTCGAACACTTCGATGGGCAGGCCGCTGGGGTTCTTGTCCGACTTCACCATAATCGGCGGCACGGCGCCGATCAATACGGCCTTCGACACACGTCCGGGCTTGGCTCGCGCCACGTAATGTGCGACTTCCCCGCCGCCCGTCGAGTGGCCGACATGGACTGCACCCTTGAGATCGAGCACATCGGTCAAGGCCGCGACGTCGGCGGCATAGGTATCCATTTCATTGCCCGTCCACGTCTGGGTGGAGCGGCCGTGGCCGCGGCGGTCATGGGCGATGACACGGTAGCCCTTTTCGAGAAAGAACATCATCTGGGTGTCCCAATCGTCGGCGCTGAGTGGCCAGCCGTGATGGAAGACGATGGCCTGAGCGTCGTGCGGACCCCAATCCTTGTAGAAGATCTCTGTGCCGTCGCTGGTCTTGATGAAAGGCATGGTCTGGTCCTCTTCCTTTGCGTTCGTTGCTTGGGTGGCTGCGAATGTTGTTTTGGGCAAAGCCATTGCGGCGACTGCGGCGGCGCTGCCCATGAGCAATTCGCGTCGCGTGGCCTCTGGCGTGAAAGTAATCGCTTGCTCGTTCATGACGGCCTCTTTGATGCGGTCATCGCCGCATGTGCTTGACGAATGACAACTTGCTGCGAGAGCTTTTCTAGCGAGCGCCGGACGTCGAAAATTGAAACAATCGATCATCTCGACGAGGCGTCACCAGCCTCCGCTTCCAACCATGTGGGTTTGCGGAGAGCTGCTTGGACTATCGTGGTTCATCGGGGCATTTCGTGCACCGAAGCCGAGGCAAGCCATCTAGCCGTTGAGGAAGCGCCCGGCCGTGTTCCGCAATCCATAGCGAACACCCTCCGGCGACTCGCTTCGATCGGATCCTTCAAACCCCGAACACTGTCTGCTGGTAGATTGGATGCAGGCAATCATTGGATTCCGCACCCGACGATCATCGTCGAAGTAGGGAAGCCGCTCAGGGAGATGGCAATGCGCTACAGGGTTTTCGGCCGCACAGGCCTTCGCGTCTCGACGCTTGCGCTCGGGACAGGCAATTTCGGAACGGCCTGGGGGTATGGCTCCAGCCGCGACGAAGCGAAGGTAATCTTCGACGCCTATCGCGATGCTGGCGGCAACTTTATCGATACCGCCGATCAATACCAGTTTGGCCAGTCGGAAACGATGGTGGGCGAATTCATTGCCAGCGACCGCGACGATATTGTCGTGGCCACCAAATTCTCTCTCGGCGACAGGCACGGCGCAGGCTTGCAGCGCACCGGCAACAGCCGCAAGGCGATGGTCCAATCGGTCGAAGCCAGCCTGAAGCGTCTCGATACCGACCGCATCGATCTTCTCTGGGCGCATATGCCGGATGCCGTCACTCCGATCGACGAGATCATGCGGGGCTTTGACGACCTCGCCCGCACCGGCAAGATCCTTTACGCCGGCCTATCGGACTTCCCCGCATGGCGTGCCGCAAGTGCCGCGACACTCGCCGACCTGCGTGGCTGGACGCCCCTGTCGGCACTCCAGCTCGAATACAGCCTTGTCCAGCGTACCGTCGAACGCGAACTGCTGCCGATGGCCGCCGCCTTCCATCTCGGCACGGTCGTCTGGTCACCCCTCGGCGGCGGGTTGCTCACCGGCAAATACCGTAGGGGCGAGACCGGCCGCGCCCAAGGGCTCGGCGCCGTCATCCATGACGAGAGCGACGAGAGGAAGGTCCGCACCGTCGACACGCTGCTGGCAATCTCCGATGAGACCGGCATTCCGGCTGGCCAGATCGCCATCGCCTGGGTTCTCCACAAGGGCACTCTGCCGATCATTGGCCCACGTACACCGGCACAGCTCGCCGACAACTTGGCTTCCGTCGAGGTGAAACTTACGGACGAACAGGTTTCCCGGTTGGACGAAGCAAGCGCCATTCCACTCGGCTTTCCTTTCGACGTGGTCTCCGGCTCGCGCGCGACGCTAGCGGGCTCGAAGCTTGATTTCATCGACTGGCCGTTAACGACTGTGCGCTGAATCGACCGCCGGAAGCATTTTACAATCAAATTGCGTGATTGGTCCCACGGTGAACCTGGGACCATTGCGCGTGCCCGGAAATTATTTCCGCCGCCGGTCGGAAGACTATGCTCACACGTCAGATTTGTTGACGGCAGCTCTGCGCCCTCCGTGCCGGAAGTAGTGCGCCCCCAGCGCGATCCAAAAAGCGGACGATGCGGGAGGGTCATTGTGGCAACATCTATCCGCCCCCCAAATCGGTCATTCAGGCACTCCCTCGCTATCTCCCGAAAGTTGCCGATTGGCGTTGGTAGAACCGAAGTTTGGGGGTGGCGAGCGACCCGACTGCTTTTCGCATACTGAAAGAGTCAGACGGTCACTCTGCGTGAAGGCGCATCAATACTTGGGATAGGGGCGGCACAGCTACTTAATCTCACGGGATCCTCTTACGGAGCCCGCGGTGCGATTCGCCATTTCGGATCGAATCCGTCTCGCCAGGACACGATCGCCTTGTCCGCATAGTGTGCGGTACGTCTGTTAAGGGCAGCCACTGTCGACGCGCTCGCCCCTACGTACCTCACCGGCTTCACAAAAGGCGTCATTGGATGATGCATTAAGATCATGTGTCGCGGCGAAAGTGGCATCGCCACTTCGATGGCCTTGTCCGACAGCAAACTTTTGTGAGTCAAGAACTTATCCCTAGCTACTGTCGGATCGAACCACGTCACCGGACTGTCCGAGGTTATGAAGCTGGGTTCATCCGTGCACATTATGGTCATTGTCATCTGGCTTAGCATGGGGAGCCCGTCGTTAATCGCGCCCGGCAGCAGGAATTGCATGGGGGAATTTATCGCTCTCCGAAGGATGTCCAGCCCCATTTGGGAACCTTGAGGTAAGGAAGAGACTTCGTCCGCCAGCTCTCTGTCTGAAGCGTTCCCTTTCGCGAAGTCGCGCTCTTGTTGCTCGTCAAGATCCAACATTTCTTGCCATAGCGTTCTTTGGATCTCTCGAGCTTGGGGGGTACGCCCGTGCATCGCCGCGATGAACGCAATCAAGCTCGCTTGCCGTTGTTGCGGCAGCTGACGGTGTCGCGCAACGTAGTCAACAACCAGACATTTCAGGCCCTTTTCCAGTTTCGACAGTTCATACTCGATACGCAGATCTCGGGATCCGTCTGGCATCAAGATCGTGTAGATATCCGTCTCCGTGAAGAGGTTTCTCGGGGCGCGCTTTCGGCCAGAGCCTCCCGAACGATCGAACGTCCACACATAGGGCTGCATCAGAGCGGGCGTGTCCGGATCGCACCAAGCGGCCAGGTAGCTGCTTGGAATATAGTGCTGCGCTTTGTGACTGTAGAGTCTAGACACTGGCCGCCACTCCGGCCTTCACGACCGCCACGATGTCTTTGTCAATGGTCATATTTTTCTCCTGCCAAGTAAGCCTTTAGCATACCGCCACCAGTGCAAATAGAATAGCAGCTCGCTTGCTCGTTGCGCACTCCGGGAGTCGGATTGCCTAGGCCAGCAATACGCTGGATTGCCCGAAAAGGGACCTGCCAAGCCAATCCAGTGGCCGCCGTTAGAATACGGCTTTCATGCATTGGATGACAAAAGCAGATGGTCGGCTTCCGGCCCCGGCGTGGAAATGCTTTCCGCTTTGCGCCCTCATTTCTGTCGTTCAAGTCATGTCATTCAGTTATCGTAGCGGTCACCGAAAAGAGCAGGGAGCGTCGGGCCCTTCGTGGGCGTGATGATGAATTCAAGAGGAGTTGGGACTGTCAGGGCCGCAATGTTATCAAATGCCGATACGGTAAATATACGTGAAGAAGTCGGTGGCTCGTTCTGCGGCAGGCATGCAGAAATGTCAGTCTGCCGAGGAGGTTGCCGAGGAAGAGCAAGAAAATACCCAGTGATATTGCCGCCGCCATCAGGCAGTCGGCAATCGATGGCTGGGACGATGATGCTGATATGGTTGCCCACACCATCGAAACCGAAACAGCCGCCTATCTTGAGCTTGATGCGCTCGACTTCGGGACTGCTGCCAGCTTTCGTGAAAGCGTCATTGCCGCTGTCTCTGAGATTGCCGAGGGCTGGGATGAGCGGCTGTCCAAGGCCAAACTTGAAATTGAAGCTTTTCAAGAACTGCATGCCGCCAGGTTCGACGGTGTGCCCGCCAAAGAAATCTCCCGACTGAAAAAGGAAGCCGAGCAGTCATTCCCCGATGACTTCACGGGGCAGCGCGATCATGTCGTTGCAGGCGCCCGGCGATTTATTTACGTCAGGGATCTTCGGGCGAGGATCGAGCCGGTGAAGAATCTGCTGATCGATATGGAAGGCATCATCGGAGACGAATGCTACGACGCCAATATCCAGAATTACGGTCCAGGGGGCATCTGGGAAGGTGAAGGGCGGTCGTTCCGATATCCCGTGAAATTCGACAAGGGCGACGAGAGCTTAAAGCGCCGATACGTCCCTGCGGACATCGATCCGGAGGTACTGATGACGGGACGCTACCAGTTCGGCAGCAACGAGCTGGGCATCTTTCGGGCGCTGGTGAAAGTTGTCGAAATGCTGGAGCGTGACTACGGTCTTCGCATCATGGACGCCAACCGCAAAAAGTGAGGCAGGCCTGCGCGGGTTATCCGAGCCGAGGCCAGGCGACGGGGAAAATTGGGGGTGAGCGGGTGAAGGCTTTGGCCGAGCGGCGGGCGGTCACGTTTGAATAGCCGGATCATCCGTCGCTTGAGACGCAGTCCTGGCCCGGATCGTTCGGGTGACGATCAGGAGCTTACCAACGATGAACGCCCCGCTGACCCCATGCGGCGCTGGTGGATCGTTTGCGCGCCGCTCACGCGCAACCGGAAATCCAGCATGGGTTTGCTGACCCCATAGATGCCCTGAGCCTGATGATACAATCCATCGAGCATGATCCTGTTGGCGGCTTCGTTCGTGATCAGCAGGACGCCAGCAAGAAAGTTTGCTTCCGCCTCCATTCCCCCGTCGCGCGAGCGGTCACCGTTCTCAAGGAGAGGCGGTGCGCACTCGTGGCCGAGGAAGCAGTGGGCGAGCTCGTGGCAAATGTTGCTGCGTTGCCGGTACGGATGATGGCGATCGTTGTGCACGATCGCGGTGGCAAGGCCACGTGGCACGGTAACGGCCGAGAAGGCATCCTGATGATCCCCGAGAAACGGACTCTCGGGTTCCACGTCACTCAATTGGAGCAACTCGATCTCGAAATGGGCGCACACGGCGATCGGGTCGATCGGCGCGTGTGGTGACAAGTCCATCTGTTGACGGACCCGAAGCGCGATGCGGTTTGCTTCCGCCTTGAACCCCCGCCTGAATCCCAACTCAGCTATCCTTCAATCTGTTGTAAGTGCTGACGACGATATCTTCCATCAGCTTGGCTTTGTCAGATGTCAGTTTCGGATCGGCGCGCAGAAGGGCCGTGATTCGTGCGATCGGCTCTGATTCGATTGCTTCCGCGCCCTTTATGAACATCTCTGCCTTTAGGCGAGACCAGGCGAGCAACGCTGCCAGCCCATTAACGTCCGGCTTAGCACCCTGGCCCATGCGGGTAAGGGTAGAGGCATTGATACCGGCTTCCGCTGCGACCTCTTTCCACGTTTTTTGTCGGCTTAGACGTGCGGCATTGAGGGCCGCAAAGAACGCCTCGTTGTCGAACCTGTCGGTCATGCTTTCTCCGTTGCGATATAGCAATTAATTGCGATCTTGCAATTGTATTCCTTTCTTGATAATATCAAACCAGTTGCGATTTCGCAATTGACCTGTCGACCGGCAAATTTCTAGAAAGGAATAACCATGGCCCAGCCTGAAGAACGTCCCGCCCCCGAACCGAAGACCGTTACGATTATCGTCAACGGCCGTCGCAAGTCGGTTCCCAAAAATGACGACCTGACCTTCGCGGAGGTCGTCGCGCTCGCCTTCGAAAACCCGCCCACCGGCGACGGCGTGCAGTTCACGATCCAGTACACCCGCGGACACGGCAACAAGCCCGCCGGGTCCCTCGTCGAGGGTCAGTCAGTCAAGCCGAAGGAAGGGATGGAATTCGATGTCACGCCGACCAATCGCTCGTAGCGCGGACCTGCTCCGCCTCCAGAACGAAGGGTATGACCTCGAAATCCGGAGTGGATACCTTCTCGTTTCTAACGTGCCCTATGTCACGTCCCAGGCTGCCGTCCGCTATGACGGCAGCCTGATTTCTACGCTTGAAATGTCCGATGACGTGACCACCGCGCCAAGCGATCACCGGGCGTTCTGGACCGGTGAGCACCCCTGCCACAGTGACGGCCGGAAGATCACGTCCATCGAGAACCCGTCCGCCGCCCAAAGCTTCGGGAACGGGGTGCAGGCGGACTTCACCTTTTCGGCCAAAGCGCAATATCGCGACTATCACCACAAGATCACGACCTATCTCGGGCGTATCACCGGTGAGGCGACGAAAATCGACCCGGAGGCGACCGCACTGACCTTTCCCGCGATTGTCGCCGATGGTGACGGTGAGGTCTTCAAGTATGTCGACACGGCGACGAGCCGCGCCGGTATCGGGGCGGTCAACGAGAAGGTTGCCGGCCTGAAGATCGGGATCATCGGCCTTGGCGGAACCGGCAGCTATGTGCTGGACCTTGTTGTCAAGACGCCTGTCGCCGAGATTCATACCTTCGATGGCGACGTCTACTCGCAGCATAATGCATTTCGTTCACCGGGCGCGCCCGGACATGAAGAACTCGCGACCAAGCCGAAGAAGGTCCACCACTTCAAAGCGATCTACGAGAAAATGCGGCACGGCATCATTGCCCACGATGTCTACCTGGACGAGACTAATCTCCATCTTTTAGACGGGCTCGATTTCGTCTTCGTCTGTGTCGATCGCGGGCCTGTGAAAGAAAAGCTCGTCGAGCGTCTGGTCGCCAACGGCTTGTCGTTCGTCGAGGTCGGCATGGGCGTCATGTTGGTCGAGGGTAAGCTCTGCGGCATTGTTCGTACGACGACGAGCACAGCCGAGACACGCACGCAGGCAGCGCCGCATATCTCCTATGCGGATGGGGATGGCGGGGCGAACGAGTATGCCAGCAACATCCAGATCGCCGAACTGAACGCGCTAAACGCGGCGATTGCCGTGGTTCAGTGGAAAAAGCTGTTCGACTTTTATCAGGACACGCGCGAGCAATATTACACCGGCTTCGGCATCGCCGCTGGAGGCATCGTTTATGAAGGTAGCAAATGACCCGGATCGACCAGATAAGACCTGAATTCGTTGAATTCATCCCGGAGGATCTTTCGTCGGGTGTCTTGTATGTTTCGAAGCGATATTCGACAGCCTCGCATCTGTGCTGCTGTGGCTGTGGGTTGGAGGTGGTGACGCCTCTGAACCCTGCCAAGTGGCGGCTTGTCGAGAGCGGTCATTCAGCGTCCTTGAGCCCTTCCGTGGGGAACTGGAGTTTTCCTTGCCGTTCGCACTACTGGATTACCGGCAATCAAGTGCGGTGGGCTGCAGCCATGTCCGCAAAGAAGATTGCGGCAGTGAAGGCACGTGACCGGCGTGATGTCGAAGTTATGGTGCCGCCGCCGCGTGGGCTGATCGCTCGGTTTATCGATGCTGTTGCGGCGAAGATTGCCGGTCGGTTCAGAGGTTGATGGACAGGGATGCGATGGATAGTTGAGCCTCGATTGGAGAATATGCCCGTGAAAATATCAGATTCTACCGATTTCCAAGCCAATGCCTTTGATCTCGAACTTGAGATGATGGACAGGGAAGCGCTTGCGGCGACGCTGGATGGGCTCCATCCCGGTGAAATACCAATTGGTGCGGTGAAGAGACGATCATTAGCAATCCAGCTTAGGGGACGCCTTTTCAAAATCGGCCGAATCGACGCGACGAAGGCTTTTGTCGTTCAGCGAGGTGGTGTCAGACTTCTATACGTAAGTCCTTCATATTCGGGATACCGCTACGTGGCGAGAAGGCTGTTCGCATCGGCGGGGTCTGGTGCCGCTTCATATGTAGACTACGATCATTCCCTTGGTCGCGCAATCGCGCAAAAGCTCGGCTTCAGTTATGTTCTTCTCCTGGCTGTAGAGAGCTCCGCAAACCGAAGTCATGGCCACCTTGAGCGGGATGCTATTCGGCGCTCTGGAATAGATCTCCGAAAGCACTGCTTCGTGGACGAGCGCATCACTATGAAGTGGCTCGGCTTCCCGGTCCCGCGGGGACATTCTTTCAAGACCTACGCCAACGCCGGCGCCGTCAAACCACAATTCAGTGAGGACGACCTACGAACGATTTTGAAAGCAACCGGTTTTGGAAAGGTAGCCTTACGGCCCGGTTACCTTCAAGAAATACATCGTTAGCGGATCAGCAATAAATCGCGTAACCAAAAGAGCGTTCAATCGGGCCAGCAGCACATCCAAACTTAGAGGACCGTCAGCTTGTTAAGATAGTGTCTGGGCAAGCGGAGATAATTTCCGCTGACGCTGTCGGTACGGGGGAATACACGGTCGGCTAACGTTGGCGTACAGAGACCGCCAATCCTCTGGCGGCTATGCGGCTTCCAATTACCCGTTGCGGCCAGTGCCGGTGCTTCCGAAAAGTTGCCGTTCCACTACCGGGACCGCTGTCTCCGGTATGCTTGCGTTTTTAGCGTTCTTGGTGATGTTGCGTCTGTGAGCAGAGATGACGACATTGGGGCGAGGAATGCAACACTTCAGTAGAACGGATGTGGAGGCGCCATCGTACCTCGCCGACGCAGGGTCGTCCTTCGGCCAGGGAGGCGTCTTTGCGATGGACTGTCAAGCGGCCATAACGTGTCCGGCAACGGTAAGCAACTAATGGCATCGAAGGGCCGATGTGGGCGTTCGCGAACAGGCAGTTATCTGCTGTCCTGCCTAAAAAGAGACATGTTGCTATCGGCCCCGTAGCGGAACTAATTTCCGCTTTGCGCCCCCTTTCAGTCAGTCAGGCGGGCTTCGAGATTTCCTCAAAGCCGCCTTTCTGCTTACGCGAACTGAATGTCGGAGGGGTGAACTAGGGTAACTGATATTCCTGCGGGCCCTGCGTGCCTCGGCTGTGATAAGATAGCTGCAGTATAATCCGTGCAGAGGAAGGTGTTTTCCTGAATCGCGGAGCAGCCGTCATACTTCCATTGGCCCTATTGGAAAGTCCAACCAATAAATTGATACGCGCGAATAACGCCCGGTTATGTTATGGCCCTCGACCGCCATCACCTACGGCGCTTTGGCTTCTCTCGGTTTGGGTCTTCTATTTTAGTGGCGCTCTTGACGGTGCGCTCCGCCACGAATCCCTTCTGGCCCCCAGAAGTTCTGGATGCCGCCCGTCACGTCCTTGTAAAACTCCTCCACGTCGAACGGGATGCGGTCGATGAGCTTGAACAGCTCCGGAGCTTTTGTTAGCTCGGCGTCAATCTCCTTGGCGCGGTCAACTTCCTTGTCCTTGACGTAGGGAATGGCCGTCTCAAGCAGATTTTCGAGGATGTCGAATACCATGCTGTCGCTGTTGATCCGGTGGTGGACTGCGGTGATGGCATCGCCGTGGTCCTGCTCCAGATACAGCACCCGCTCGTCATGCCAGCCGCCTCCCGGCCCGAAATGTGCCAGCACCTTATCCCGTAGGTTCACTATGACCTTGTGAGCCTCGCGCTGCTGCGGAGAGTAAGCACCGACTACGCCTACATCATAGCGCTCGATGGCCTTAGTGTGGCTGGCTCGGCAGTAGACTACGACGGCATGGATGAGGAGGGCGCGAGCGATGTGGCCGTGGTCGTCCACGTCCTCTCGCATTTTCTGCAGTTCCTCAACCGACTTCTTTACTTCCACAAGGTCGGCGCTCACTGAGATGGCAGACTGGAATTTGCGGACCGCCTTGATGAAGGGCTCGGCCTTGGGATTGGCGGCGAGAACAGCGGCAGCGCTCGTGAGGTCAAATACACGTTGCATGACATCAATTCCCCACGAGCTGGTCGAGTGCTGCGATGAGGGCGCGGAAAAAGCTTAAGGTGTCCTGAAGTTCGGTCAAATTCACCGCGCGCGTCAGATCGCCATGCACGATATCGTTCCGGAGGTCGATTTTCTCGTCCAGCGTCTCCCGCGCCCGCTCCGACACTCTACCCTTGGCCCTTTCGGCAAAGTATTCCTTCAACGCGCCATTCTGGCCAAGCTTGTCCGAGAACGGCTCCGGTAGCGAGAGGGAGGCGAACAGTTTTTCTAGCCGGCCGGACGTGGGATTGCCCATGAACTTGGTGAAAATCTCAGGGTTTAACTTGTACCCTTTGCCGCCGCTCAATCCCACGCCAAGGTTCTTAAGTAGCAGCTCAAATGGATAGGTAAGGCCGTGAATGCTGCCCTCTTTCCAGTGTATCAGGACGCGGGCCGCATGGGTGACGTGGTCTTTCCGGAACATCTCCTCAAGGTCGGCATAAACGGCAACGGTTTCAAACTTCTCCTCCACAACGGCTTTCACAACTGAGCGGATGTAGTTTTCGAAGATACCGTGAAGCTGAACCACAAGCGGCCGGTACAACGCGCTGGGGTCAACAGCCTTGTACTTCAAGGCATCCTGTATGACGCCCTTGTAATACTTGTTGTCCTTGTACAGGCCCGCCAGAGGCCCGTTCATGCCTACCACAATGCTATTGTAGGTCTGCCGGATTTCGATGGTAGCATCAACTTCATCAAGGTAGAAATCAGCAAGCTTCTTGGCGTCATCCAGTTTGGACATTGATGATTTCTCGGATGGCGGTTTCCACGGCAGCAATACGGTCACGGATAGAAATTGCTGTATTCCCGCGGCCCACCATCAAGTCATAAGTAGGCGCATTCGGGGTCGTCATCTCCAGCAACCGCGCTTGGATGGCTGGGCCACTACTAATCATCTCCGCCCGATGCGCCTTGAGTTTGAATACGGCAACCATCTCTGCGTCATACAAAGGGCGCGAGATCTTGCCCGGCTTGTTATCGACTGGCGGGAGCCGGAACGTGTTTGACCCGAATATCTGGCGGCACAAGCCCATGGTGTCCGTGAATTCCTCGCCCAACGCGGCCAGAGCTTCCGGATTTGGACGCCGCAAACGCTTCATCGTGCCGTCTAGCATCGACCGAACCGACCCCGCCAGTTTCTCGGGGTCTTTGAAGGCAAAGAATCGCAGGACAATTTCTACATCTGTCATTCGCTTAAACAGAGTATTTGCAGCGAGCGCTGCGCTGGGTGTTCCATCCTCGCGGGTATTGGCCACGTGGTTGGGTATATCCCATGCGTCCGTAAACCAACGGTGGCGCGACAGGTCTATAAGGAGAGTGTTGAACTCGCCGGAATAGAGCGAATTCCGCAATTCCTGCTGGTTCAGCCGCTCGCCACCGGTATTCAAGCGTTCAAATACCTGGGCGCGAAGGTCAACGCTGTCTTCCGATGCCGAACTATTGTCCGACATTAGGGTAATGGCCGATATCTTGGCACGGTCCAGCCCTCTCCGGACGAGTGGGGGAAGTTGCGCGTAGTTCCGGTCGTTCAAGGCGGGCCATATTTCCAGACCCTCCAATGCAAAACTACCACTCAGGAATTCGGCAATCGCATTCAGGCGCTGCTGACCGTCCATGACCTCGAAGCGGCCAAGCTCCTTTTCGTAAAGGAACACTGGTGGAACCGGCACATTCATAATGAAGCTCTCAATGAGCCGAGACTTCTTTTTCACATCCCAACGGAGCCGCCGTTGGTATTCGGGCCGCAAATTGCTCCACAGGGTGCTACCCGAGCCGGTGATGAATGACATCACGTGCGAGAGGAAGATATCATTCTTCTCTTGAACGACCCGGAGGCGTCCAGTCTCGAAGTGCCTTTCGATCGCCTTGTCAGACGTGCCAACCACAACAACGCTTGAGCCTGCCGATAATGGTTCTGGTTCGTCGTTTACGCCATCATATTCAGCCACGGTGCACCCCCGAAAGTCACATTACCTAGAGCTGTGATGAATAGCGGCCGTTGTCGCCAAGGGCAACTGGAAACGCTTGCCCTTGGCGGGAGCTGGGTCATCGTCGGACTGTCAAAGCAAGTAAGGTCGCAGAAGGTAGCAAAGGCGCTGGTGCGGCCTCCTACCCCACATTGGCCTGAATTTGCCCAAGGCGTTGAGGCCTTTGGTCGTGAGGGCGCAACCGCCCGTGCATCCAGTCGGGGAGCTCTAGGTTCTGCTCGGCATCGTCGTCGTCGCGTTACAGCGTTAGTTGCGTCGATCTTGGTGACATGCGCTGTCACTAGGCGAGGTGGCGATCTATGGCAGGTTCTAAGTTGGTTGCGCCCAAGACCGGAAAGTCGGCTGTCGGCGCCGCTTCGGAAATAGTTTCCGCTTCGCCCCCCACTTACGCCATTTGAGCCACCGGCTCGAACTCTTCAAAGCAGTCCTTCTGCGTGCCCAAGCGCCGCAAGGATTCCTGGGTCCAATCTCCGTTTCCCACTCCTTATGAGTCTTTCGGAAGGAGGACAACAGACAGCGGGCCGCCGTGCATGAAGACGATCGGCGAGTGGGACGGTTTTGGTGGTGTCTGGAACTGGACGTACATCTGATCGACCAGAACCTTGCCGGATTCGAACGACTCCAACGCGGCACGGCGAGCCAACTGATGTGCGGTAGATCTGACAAGGCCCGAAAAATGGCTAAACAGCGACACCGACCTTCCGCTGCACTCGCTCTCGCGTTCCGAGTTGGCGCCCGGTCATCTTCCTTTCCATGACCTTTTCCATGATCATGACGTTCTCCACGATGCCGTACTGGGCCTTGCTGCCCGCCTTGTAGGTCTCGATCATCCTCTCGATTTCAATCAGGCTTTCGGACTCAAGAACCTCTACCAGGACGTCGCGGGACAGACCGGTGCCCTGCAGCGAGAGGATAGATACGTATTGGAGATGCTCCGAGAGATGCTTAACGTGCGGGTTGTTGAGTTCAGCTCGCTGTTGCTTGTCGAGTGCATAGTAAGCCTGGTTCACCTTTACGAAAAGAAGGACGTTGTAGATGCGTTTTTCTGGCTTTTCAGCGGGGTCCATGACCAACTCCATCGATAAGGAAGAGCCTGTTGATATCCAATTTCATGCCTATTAAACCAACGCCTAGTACAATGACGCGATCTGACATTTTGGACACATCATGCAAAGTGTTCGCCAAATGCGCGCATTGTCCCCCATCTTAGCACAACTTTAGCAAATATAAATACGCATCGACAGATGTCAGTTTGCCAAGTCGGCGAGGTAACGTTCGACGATGATGTGGGTCAACTGTTCGCCACGCGTCGTAAGCAGGTGTAGATTTTCCTCCGACATCGGCGAAAAATCGGTCGGGTAGTTCTTGACCTGCTCCCGCGTGACGAAATCGGCGGGTGTCCAGGGCAATTTAGCGTCCTGCTGGCCGAGGTAAATCATGCCGAACGCATCCAGGTCACCGACTTCCGCATACTTGTGAAGGCGCTGGTAGACGGCGTCCTGAGCTTTGCGGTGAACCGCCTCGAATGAGCGCGCCACGCGTCCCGCCCACCAATAGGGATGTGCCCCGTCGATATCGAACTGGCCTCCGCCGGCGTTCAGACTGATGAGATGCGTGACGGGCTCGCTGAAAGCCGCGTCATGCGCCCTGCCGGGTTCAAGCACGGCCACGCCTAGGTTGTCAAAGACACCGCCATCTGTCAGGGCCACGGTCTGCTTGCTCTGGACGCCCTGCTTTTCGAACATGAACGATTCGACGAGAGGGGGCAGCAGGATCGGGAAAGCCGCCGACGCCGCGACTGCTTTCGCGACAGGGGTCTTGCTGCCTGTTATGTCACCGTACCGCCAGCCTCCCGATTTACGCGATCCAAACCGAAAGGCTGTTCCCGTCTTGAGGTCGCAGGCATTGATGATCACTGTGAGATGTGGCCGTTTGACCTGGTCAACGGCGGCATCTCCGAATAGCCGTCCCAGTGCACCCTCGAAAGCGGTCGTCAAACTGCCCCAAACCGGCAACCGTCGCGCGCCAGCGTGTAAGGCACCTTCCAAAGCCGCTGTTGGCAGGCCCAACAGGGCACGGGGAACGGACAGAATCAGCGCAAGTAGTCTCAAAGCGATCGACAGCGTCCCCGTGACCAGCAACGTTGCGACGATCTTGAGTCCTTCGGCCGAGCAAAAGACCTCACGCACAATGTCCGTCTGGATGCCGCGGCGAAGAACGGAGACCACGTGCGAATCAAATGCTTCAAAGTCCTCGGCACGGTAGGCCCAACAGGCGGCCAAGACACTTCCGCCGGATACGCTGGAGATAACCTGCACCCGATCGAGAATACCCCGGTCGTGCAGCGCGCGAAAACAACCGAGATGGAAGGCCATTGCGCGTGCCCCTCCACCGGACAGCGCCAGCGCCACCAGAGGTTTGTGGTCACGGTGGGGCATAGTCACCACGCTCGAACAATCCGGTGGAGATGATGGGGCGTTTGGAAGTGCCTCCCACAATCAACATGAGAAACGACCGCCCCTGAAAGGCCTTTTTGTCGCCAAGTAACTGCTGCATAGCGCCGAGGTCCGTTCGACTTGGGGTAGGCAACGCCGTGGGGTGGGTATGCCACATGCCCACGAACGTAACTGATCCGGTGGATCGGGTAAGCTTTTCCTGGTGCAGCGCGGCGACACCTTCAATGCCGCACACGAAGGCTTCTGGAGATGCGTGACTGTCCGGCGGAGGACCAGACACCTCGTCGACCCAAACGACCTTGAGGAACTCGTCAACCTGGCCGAAAAGAACACCGCCCGTTTCGGTGCGATCGTTCTGTGTGCGTTCCGAACGTCTGGTCCACGCAAGGATCACAGCCATTGCCTCACGTGTCACCCGTATCTCATAGCCATGAATGCCGTCCTGCAGGACAAGATACGGCTGCCAAATGAGCTGCACTTCGGGGCGTTTTTTGCTGTTGTGTGAAAGATCGATGGCGTGGGCCCTGGGCAGGTCGCAACCCTCACGCAACCAGCCCGCCCCGACGTTCGCCATGATGGCCGATAACGCGAGCACGTCCGCGTAGGAGCCGCGGAACGTGGGGGAGGAACAGCCGGGTTCGGGCTGGAAAAGCTCACGACGGCTAGGATCGGTCGGCCAGAACTCTTTGAGAAACTTTGCACCGCCAGCGTGCCCTGACAAGGACAGCTTGGTGCGGCGATCGATATCTAAGCTCGCCCCCACAGAATTTCCGGGGGTCAATGTCATCAACCCCATATCGGCATTGTGGCCTAGCACCATCGAGACAAACGGCGGTCGCGGCTTTGGGTGATGGCGGAAGTGGGTCTCGATCGCGGCGGCGACGGTCGCAGAGGCAGTCGCGTCAATGACGACGTCTGCATCAAGCATTTCGGCGCGTTTCACATCATCGGCCAGCACCGACACGATGTTCTCGTGTTTCGGAACGACGGTGATCCCAGGGTCAGCACCCTCGACAGTAATCCTGACCGCATCGGTTTTCCCGTAGCCGATCTGGTCGCGGCGAAAACCTTGTCGAACCAAGATGCCTGGCGTGACAACGCCATTGTCTAACAGGTGCAGTCTGGCAACGCCAGCCTTTGCGAGCATCATCGCGATAGCGCTGCCGATAGCCCCGCAACCAAGCAGCGTGACGCGCTTGCCGCGCCACCAGGCGGCGGCGGACATTCCGTCCCGGCGTTCGACGATTTCCGGCCTGTCTTCAAGCACCCGACACCATTCGACCTTCGCCTCAAACGCCCAAGCATAGAATGCCTGCTCATCAATCGGGTTGTCGGCTGTCGCCGCGATGGCGGCGGCCCTGAGCTTATCGGCCTGCGCGGCATCGATGTGCCAGCAGGCGAGGTGTTGCAGCCGTCGCCCGCCGGCAATGCCGCGCATGGCAGCCCCAATGATAAATATGGCGGGTTTACCGGCTTCGGTGCGCAAAACGCCGATGGTCATCGTCAGACGGATGATTTCGAGCGGAACACCACGGTCGATCAACGCCACCAGGAGATTCAGCATGGTCTCCGGATATTCGAACGGCATTGTAGTCGGCAGGAGGATGGCGGTTGCCAACCGGACCTCGGGAACCTCTTCCGTGCGCTCGATCCAGCGGCCTAGTTCTGCGACATAGGTGGTCTCGCGAGTAATCTCCACATAGCCGCTCCAGTACGAGTCCTCTGGCTCTGGCGCGTTTTGCCGCGGCACGACACGGAAGTTCGCCACGGGATAAGCCACGGGTGGGTGAAGTGGCATGCCGACAGGGTCCAGTTTGCCGGCGGCACCTGCCTTCAGCCACTCGCTTAGCCGCTGCATGAAGCCGAACATGCCCCTTGCCGCCTGCCATTCCACGTCGGGGGCTTGAAACAGGCAAATGGAATTTCCCCACTGTACGTGAGGGAAACCGCCATAACGGTTGTGGGTGAAGAACACCTCCGGCCGACCCAAGGGAAAATTCCAGGGAATCTGGATGCGCAGCCTTTCGCGCGCCCGAAGCGGGATACCCTCTTCCTTCTTTTCAAGCGGTCGACAGTTGATCGAGACCACGACCGTCAGGGCATGATGTTCTGCAGCCGGATCGGTAGCCTCGATAATCTCGATCGCCTCGCGCGAGCCGGCTGAGATTTCTTTAAGCTGCCGGATGGCCCAGAGCTGGCCTTCGGACTTCATTCGCCGCCGAATCCCACCTTCGTCGCCGGTGGACTGTCGATCCCTTCCGCCGCGGCGATGGCCGCAAGGAGGGTATCCTCGGCGCTTTCGGACATCACGTAGCCCTCGCCGCCCGTCTCGATGCCCGATTCCGTTGAGGAGAAAATGACAGGCCGAACATTTTCGGGCGTGCTGACCTCGCCCGTGCACACGAAGTCGTTGTGGACGATCTCTTCGTACCGATTGCGGGCGATGCGGTGGGGCGGGTTATCGCCGGACTCGTTTCGGGCTTTGAATTCGTTCGAGCTGGAGACGATGAATCCTGGAGAAAGCTGACAGGCTGCGAATTCGTCCATGACGTCCTGCTGCAAGACATTGTCCTCGTACATGACCTTCTTCGAGCAATGGTGGGGCGCAAGCAGCACGTTCCACTGCAACTTGTCGTCGTTGTCGTGGCGATGTGTCTCTTCGAAGACCTGCATGAGCGAGGGATACGACAGGTCGCCAAGGAAAAGTCCTCGCAAAGGGCTTTCCGGCCCGATCGTCACCTGCATCGCAAGACTGGTCTCGTTGCGTGCGTTGGCAAGGCTCTCCTTGAACGGGGCGTGGATGAAAGCCTGGAAGCGGTCTCCCACATAATTGCCGTCCAGCATGTCGATGATGTTGCCCGGCCGCGTATAGAACTGATCTTCGGGGAAACCGAAGTACCGCTCCCCGACTTCGAAAAGCTCGCTGGCATAGCCTATGATGCGCACGCGATCGCCGCTCCCTGGGTCGCCGCCTTCCTCAATGCTACGTTCTGCGCGGCGATGCGCTTCTGCTCTGAACGCCTGAGCATCCGCAGACAGCTCATAGGTGTCCTCGTATTCCCTAAAGATGCGGGGCGTGTGCCAGATTTCGCCGATGTCTATGCGCTCAAGCAGATCCGCAAAGCCTCGGCAATGGTCAAGATCGGGATGGGTCAGAACAAAGCAGGACAGGTAGGGCCGGCCATTGACCTGGGGTAGCTTGGCTACAAGCTCGTCCACGATCGGGATATGCTCATTGCCCTCCTCATCCGCCATCAGCTTGTCATTGAGGTCGACTTGGACAACCTCATTCTCGCTGATGACGATGGTGGTTGAATCGCCCGTGCCAACAGGCCAGAAGATGAACGACGGTCCGGTGACGCCTGCGAACATGTGCTTGCCCCTCTAATTGATTGTTTGATTGTGCCCCGCAGTAACTTACCGTATTTAAGTTGCAAATTGAAGCGTTCAAGGGGGATGATCTAGTTCTCCACTTTCGCCACCGGAAGCCTTACCGGCGCCGCAAGGAGCGGCAGTTATTTCGCTTCCTTCGTTTGCGAGCAGACAGTCCGCTTCCGGCCCCCACGACGCTCCAACATCGGACCGTGCCTTCACGGCCCCGTCATAGAACAGAGAGCTGTGCGTTCTCCCTTTGGCCAATGGTGGCCACAGGAGAACTAAAATGGGTATCTCACAATATGATCCTGCTGCACTGGGTCGACCGGCTTGGAACACAGGCAAGGAAGTAGGCGTCAAGAAGCCCCTGAAGCAGCGCCAGATCTGGGCAGTGCGCTTCTTTCTCGAGCGAGAAGGAAGGATGCGAGATCGTGCGCTTTTCGATCTTGCCATCGACAGCAAGCTCCGCGGCTGTGACTTGGCAAAACTGAAAATCGGGACCCTCGTTACGGGCCACGAAATTCGAACTCGCGCGATGGTCGTCCAGCAGAAGACTGGACGCCCCGTGCAGTTCGAGATTACGACCGAGGTCAGAGCAAGTTTGCTCGCCTGGCTTCAGCGAAGGGGAGGAACAGTCGATGACTATGCCTTCCCAAGTCGAGTCGACCACACCGATCATCTCAGTACTCGGCAATACGCTCGATCGGTCGATGAGTGGGTCACCGGGATAGGGCTGCGTCAGGAGGATTACGGCACGCATTCCCTTCGGCGAACGAAGGCTGCCATGATCTATAAGGCCACCGGCAACCTTCGGGCGATCCAGATCCTGCTAGGCCATACCAAGATCGAGACCACGGTCAGGTATCTCGGCGTTGACATAGAGGATGCACTGGAACTGGCCGAGCGGACGGAAATCTGAGGGGGGAACGGCCCTGCGCGTTGTGGGGCCGTGCCCTTTTGCTCAGAGAGCCTCTCCCAGGATTCAATCAGCTTTGCGCCTTCATCACGGACGTTCGTGTGGGCCGCAAGACTTCCCCAAAGCAGACGCTTGGCTTATTTGGGCTGAATGTCCGATCTCGGTGAAAGGAGACTGGCAGGTTTTGGTCACAGGATGCGAGAAACAGGCCATGCGCCATCATTGCCTTCTTCTTCACCAAGACGAGTTCCGCGAATGCTAGACAGCAATTTTCATAAGGATTTCGATCAGCGTAGGATTCGGTGAAGAGGGTGAGGAGGCAATCGTAGTGAGAAGAAAATCGATGCCTTGGGACAGGCCTTTGGGTAGCTTCGCGCCGAACCGACAAGGCGATCGTACAGACGGCCCGATCTACACCGCACTTGGGCGTGCACTTTCAGCTTGGGAAGGAGTCAACGGTGCTGTCAACAGCCTCGCCCACGCTTTGCACCGACACCTGCCCGAACGTGAGGCCAAGCAGGCCATAGATGAACTCGATGGACTGCTCAAGACGCACGAACGAGCGGCGTTCTTACGGAACGCGGGTGCGAGTTTTTTGTCCGGCGACTTCGGTAGACAGCGATCCGCGGCAGCCAAGTTCAAGAGGGACCTTCGCAACGAGATGGCGGCCTATACCGAATGGGTGGCAAGGCGAAATGAGCTGGCCCACGGCTACGTTACAGAAGCCCTGTCACCCGACTATGAGGACCCGGACCAGCCAATCATCACCGTCTATGCACTGCTCCCTTCGCACGCTCGTGCCGACCGCTGGTTTCATGCGGAGCCAGAATGGAACTATCTCGCTAGTGAGATCGAATTCTTTGCGCAAAGTTTCAAGGACCTCGACAACCGGATAGAGCGTTTGGCTGCAAACGTTGGAGAGCTTCAACTTGCTCGCCGCCACGTCCAACCCTTGAGAGATTCCATTTGGTAGGCCTGACCGATGTGGTTAGACAATAAGAACGACACCGGCGAATTATGGAGAATCGGTGACGAAAATGAAAACCACGCACCGGGATTACATGCGAACACTGTTTGTACAGTTCGATGCCGACAAGAAGCGCGTCTGCGCAGCGTATACGCGGGCCGAAGTCTGGATTGCGCGTTGGTCTCACACTAAGGTGCTGTGATGGCTGGAAGCGCGTTTAGTTCACAATTGTCGCAAGGGCGAGAAAGCACGTATGCGCCAAAGCTAAACCTCGAAGGAAAACAAAATTTCACGAGGCATGTCTACATCGATGAGGATGGCGGCATTCGTGAAGTCGTAAGAATGAACGTTCTCGATGATCGCCATAGGGAAGACATCGTCGCATTTCATTTCTCACGGCAATACGCGGAAATTCACTATCGAGACCAGATTGAGCCCCCACAGTTTTATGTTGTAGGCAGGGATTGTCCTTGGGATTTTGAGTACGTCATGCATGACGGCACCACGTTCTATCTCGAAATCTGTCGAATAGCAGAGAAGAAGCTGCTGAAACTCATGCGAGCTGAAAACGATTGCGTAATCTTGCTCCATCAAAAGGAACTACGGGGATACGAGGTGCTAAAGGTAGAGAAGCACTTTCCGGGCACTATCCCTGCCGAGATCGCGGAGAGCATAAAAACAAAGTCTGACAAACAGAGGCATTTCTCATTGGGCGATGAAGATCGCGTGCCACAATTGTTTCTTCGACCTCCCCTCAATCCGAACATCGATCTCGAACTGGAGATCAGGACGGCAATTCAGAAAAAAGCTGCAAAGCGGCATCGTGGCAAAGAGAGAACGATACTGGTTCTCGACAATCTGACGACCCATAGCGAACCGAACGACATCTTCAATGCAGTTGAAAATCTGCAAGACTTTCTCGATGACTGCCCTTTCCCTTCGATATGGATATACACAGGGTATTACAGCGACGATCAGGGTTTTGACTGTGAATACTCGCTGACACCAATCAAGCTGGGCGACAGAGAACAACAGCTTTTCAGTAGTCGCTTGGCCGAATGACCGCTGTCGCCCGTTCCGTCCCGCCGCGTGTTGCATGTCCATCGCCTGTTTGAGAGAGGTTAGCTTCGGGAGTAGCGGAACCCGCCACGCGGTTGTTATGAACCCGCCATATCCCCTCAAAGGGCTGGATCTCTCTCAGCGTCGATAGTTGGAATGAAAAGCACGCCAATCCAATGTTAAGGAACGGCGGGTTTTGGGCGGAATTGGAAGCACTGCGAACGGCGACAATGAAGTCGAGTTGCTGAACGGCGGCTTACCGCAAAGGCGGGCTGAGACCCGCCAGGCTGCAGTCGGCCCCTTGTTGTCGAGACGCCATGGCAGCTAGACGCCTCCAACTTGGTCAAAGAAGCCGTAGTCGCATGCACCCGATAGCCGACATCTCCTCGCGCTGGCGCGCCCTCTTGTCGGTCGGTCACACCACCTGCTGAAGTTCCTGGAAGCCGTCCGTCTGCTTCGCTAGTGTGGCCATGTCCAGAACGCGCCGGCCATGCGGCCGATCGAGACGACGAGTTGAGATGCCGAAACCAGTCGCACCTGTTCAAGCAGGATGTTCGGTTTCATTCCGAGCCATTTGGGCTATGAGTCAGCCATCGAAAATAGGTAGATGGGCCGCTGACCGAGACACCGCGAGCGAATCAAAGGCTTGGCAAGTGTTCTAAAGCTGTTAACGTCGTGTCGTCGTGTCGTCGTGTCGTCGTGTCGTCGTGTCTGACCTAAGTTTCGGATTGGGGGCTCAGTTGTGAATGAGCATGCGTTCTTCGAACACCTCGGTGAAAATTTTCGGATTTTAAACGAGAGTCCTGCACCAAACTCATTGAAAAACGGCGATTGGGTTAGGATATGCTACGATCCCCACAGTGGAAAATCGGATATCGTCGCGCTTGTAGTAGAAAACCATCCGATATGGCCACTTAATCACGGCGCAGGTCCGGGTCAACGCGCATATTTGCCCAACGACCATCAACTTGAACTTGCCCGCAACGGCGATCACACCGACACGTTCAAGCAACTATTCAGTGATGAATACATCGAGCTCGTTGCCAAGGTAGACGAACGGCCAAAATCGCAGGACACCAGACGCCTAGGGCGACAGCAATGAACATTGTTGTTTGCCTGGATGGCACGTGGAACGGCAACGATCTGGAAAACACGAACGTCCATCGCATTCTTGGGCTACTGAACAAGCAGCATTGCATCTCTAACTACTACTCAGGGGTAGGAGTAGGCAGCCGGTGGCTGCAGCACAAACTCGACGGCGCAACTGGGCGAGGTGTCTTCCAAACTGTCCGTTCGGCTTACACGTTTGTCAAAGCCAATTACGTCGAGGGCGACCAAATATACATATTCGGTTTCAGCCGAGGGGCCTACGCTGCGCGCCATCTGGCGGGGTTGATAGCTCGATGCGGCCTGAGGTGGCACCCCGAAGCAACCTATGAGAAATATCGAGCCATCCTTAAAGGCGAGCCGTCAAATTCCGACCTCGGCGTGAATGTTCAGTTCTTGGGGATGTTCGACTGCGTGCCCGGCAACCAGTACTATATGCTGGCACAAGGACCCATTGAGCTAAACGACCCAAAAATCGAGACTGGGATCCGAAATTTCGCGCACGCCGTTTCGCGAGATGAGCATCGCGCCTTGTTCAAACCACTCATTTTCGTCCGGGGTGAGCAGGATCGTTTCGAGCAACGTTGGTTTCCGGGCTACCATTTCGACGTCGGGGGCGACGGAAATGAGGCGCTCAACAATTTTGCCCTGGCTTGGATGCTGCTTCTGGGCTGTCAATGCGGACTTACGCTCTCAGGCCTAATTCCCACCAAATTCGACCCGTCTGCTCCTAGTATACGCTACGACGACCCGACAACAAGAGTTGGGGTCGAATGCTTGCGTGCTGGGCTTCCTGAGGCAAAACTTGTCTGTGAACAAATAACATCCGAAGCGCTGCAGAAAGGAATTAGCGAGCTTACCCGGCTTGGATGAAGGTGGGCGGCCTCAGCAGTTGTTCATCCATGATGGCTTATGGTCAGGCGCGCGAGTGTGCTTGTTGCAAACTGTGAGCATCGACTACAAACCGGTGAGTTGGGGTTCGGACATGGCGGCCCACCGCGATCGACGTAGCGTCCATCTGCGATGGTAGTAGCCGGCGCGGCTCTTAAGGAGCGTCGACGCGGCAGGTGTGCCGCGCCCGAATTGTGTGGCGAGTGCCAGCTTTCCCAGAGTCGCCACTCGAAAGCCGCCGTTCCGTTCACGGCCCCATTTCGGACGGCGAGACTATTGTACATAATGGCCGCTTCTGGGGTAAGCGGACCGACTTGAGGCGGAGAATTTACAAGTCTCCATGCCATCAGGCCCCCGCAACCAAATATCAAACGCAAACGATCAACATCAAAGCCCTCCCAGCGTAGGGGGCTTTGTTGCGTTCTGGACCGAACACGCTGCTCGAACAAATGCAGCCGCTAAAGCGTGTCGCGTTTAATCTGCCTCGTATCCTGCGGCTTTGAAGTAGTTTCTGCATTCTGTGACGGAGAAGAGATTGCAGATTTCGCCGAGGGCTTGCGTGATGGCATCGAAGCTGCGGGCAGCCCGCTTTCGCAGCAGCGTCTTGAGTTTTGAGAAGGCCATCTCTATGGGATTGAGGTCGGGACTATAGGGCGGCAGAAACAGCAGCCAGGCTCCCTTTGCCCTGACCAGTTCTTCGGCCCGTTCGCTCTTATGAAAGGCGACATTGTCGAGAATGACGACGTCTCCAGGCGACAGGTTCGGCGCGAGTTGGGTCTCTATCCACGCCTCGAAGATGCGGGCGTTCATCGGCCTGTCAACGATCCAGGGGGCAACCATGCCATGGGATCGCAGCCCGGCGATGAAGGTTTGGGATTTCCACGAACCGAAGGGTGAATGCGTTCGATAGCGCTGCCCTCGCGCAGACCATCCCGACCGCTTCGTCAGCTTTGTGTTCGTCGATGTCTCGTCGATAAAAACCAGCCGGGCCAATCCTTTGTTGAAGAAAGGCTTGCGCCGTGCGGTCCACAGTTCACGCGCCCGCGCGATCTCCGGGCGCAACTGCTCGGCGGCCTGCAGGCTTTTTTTTATGGCTCAACCCAAGCCGATGCAGAAGCCGTCCGACACTGGAGCGATGGACGATGACGCCACGTCCGCAAAGTTCCACGCAAAGCTCGTCCAGCGTCAGTTCGCCATTCTGTGCCAGCCGCTCTCCAACCCACGCGTGCTGTGCCGAAAGCTTACCGCCGCCAAGGTGCCCCTGCCGGCGCGGCGAAAGCGAACCTGTCTCGCGCTTCAGGATCACCAGATCGTTCACGAAACGCGGCGACACCCGAAAATGCCGGGCGGCCTCCCGATGCCCATGGCCTTCTTCCACTAACGCTACGACACGCTCACGCAACGCAATCGGATGTGACTTGCCCATGGCGATCTCCCTTCACATCAAAGGGAATCACGGATGGACTGATTTGAGAACCATGAATCGCAAAAACAGTGACACGCTTTAGGTCACAAACGCTGGCATAGCAAGCAGCTCCCCGCATATTTGGCTGCTATGAGCTGCCGATGTCTCTTGAGTGCATGCTTTTCGACCGGCTGAAGCACGGTATCAAGCTCATTACGTTAAAGGCCGGCGGCCCGTCCAGTAGGGTATCGCAAGTGGCAGTATATTACGGGGCTCGCACCCTCTAGTACACACTCTCAACCACCCACATTTACAATTCTTGTAATCTGGCTCTTTGATTATGAAATTCCGGTGCTACCATAGGTTTTCTTTCTTGATCTAAAAGTCCTTCACCTATGCCATTGTTCAGATATCTTAGTGACGACGCATTCCTGATTTTCTCGCGCAAACATCGCTATCTCTATGAGGCGTCGCTGCTTGAGATTTATGACCGTTTCTTCTCCAGCGGGGCCGTCTTTCCGACGCCGCAGGAATTGGTTCATGTCATCTATGACGTTATTGGCCAACGGCCGCACCTGCTTCTCGATGCAGACGATCTTATAGACGGGTTGCCGGAGGTGGTTTCGAAGGGGCGTCGCCGGCTAAAATTCGCGGGAAATGGGGGTGAGATCGGTGACCGCGCGCTTAGAGCCCGTCCGAGAATTGGGTTGAGTGATCGGGCCGATGATGATTCCAAGAAGGTGTCTGAAGCCTGAATGGAAGCGCCATGTGGAACCCGACCACCCGGCGGCAGTATAGTCGCAAACAGCCACGATACGAAACCGACCTGACGGACGCGGAATGGGCGGTGATAGCGCCCCTTCTTCCGCAGCCTGCGCCAAGGGGGCGTAAGCCAGCTTGGCCGCTGCGGGAGATCATCAACGCCATTTTTTACGTTCTGCGGGGCGGCATTCCCTGGCGTCTCATCCCGAAAGACCTGCCGCCCAAGAGCACGGTTTTCGGGTATTTCTGCCGCTGGCGTGACACTGGTGTCTTCACGCGGATCAATCACTGCCTCGTCATGGCGGATCGCGAGCGGACCGGCCGCCAGGCCTCTCCAAGTGCTGCTGTGTTGGATAGCCAGAGTGTCAAAACCACCGAGAGCGGCGGTCCGCGTGGATATGATGCGGGTAAAAAGATCAAAGGCCGCAAGCGACAAGCAATGGTCGATATGGATGGACGTGCTCTCGTGCTTGATCCTCAACCGGCCGACGTTCAGGATCGCGATGGTGCCATCCCGGTTCTGCGACTGTCTCGGAAGTCCTTCCCGTTCGTTGCCAAGGCATTTGCCGACATGGGATACTCTGGCGACAGGCCGCAAAATGCGACACTGGTCGACGTCGAGATCGTCCGCAAGCCGAAGGATCAGGTCGGCTTTGCCGTTCATCCAAAGCGTTGGGTTGTCGAGCGCTTCTTCGCTTGGATCAGCCGAAACCGGCGGCTATGGAAAGACCCGGAAGCAACCATCAAGTCCGCCAAGGCCTTCCTTTATGCCGCATCCATCATGACCCTCGTCAGACGGATCGCACGCCGCTCGTGAATTCTCGGACGGACTCTTAAGGCCGCCCAGCAGGTCTATCAGGGTCTCGTGCGAACCGGCTGGCTCGAGGAAGAGGAGTACGGCCTGAAGGTGACGACCGATATGCCGATGGGTGCGCTTCTGGTCGTTCAGCGCCTATCGAGTCTGAAGTCGGACGTCTCGCAGCGGTTCGGCGGCCTCGTGGTTCATATCAAAACCAGCCTCGATCTCGTCGAGAGGCTATCGGTAGAGAACCCGGAGAAAGCGCGGTCGAGCGCAGTGCATGCTCTGAGAGAGGCGCGCGTTCAGGCGGACCAGTTCGTCAAGACGCTTCGGGCAATCTTGTCGGATCTCCGGCGCATCCGCAAATCCCTGCTTGAGTCTGAAGATCTTCGCCAAAAGATGGACACCTATTTCGAGGAGTTTATCGGCGAACTCCTCCTGAAGGATTTTCAGGCGATCCTGACCTTCAACCATCCGTACCGCTTCCGCGACCAGATCATCACAACGGCGCGGCGCATTTCTTATTCAGCAGACCTGCTTTCGGTCGTTGCGGACGGTTACATCGAAATCGGAGTGGCGCCCGATGTTCAGCATGCGCGCGACGAGGCCGTCAGCGATCTTTTGTCGATCGAAACGACATTTGATACGATCGGGGACATGTTCGAACGTATCGCACAGTTTCGCCGGGCACTTGAGACGCGATTGCGAAACACGGTAAAATACGCCGAACAAGGAGAGCGGGGACTTTCGGCGCGTGCGCGGGGCATCGTCGAGCGTCTGGAAGGGCTGCTCTCCGCTAATCCCGAGCGTTATATGGAACCGGTTGTTCCGGTCGCAGTGGAACGCATTTTCTTGCCGTGGTCGGCGGCTCAGCTGGCATCGCAGCGGCAGGCCAAGCTGCCGATCGAAGCACAGCCGCTTGCCAAACGTCCTTACGATCCGATGTACGCGTTCCGCAAGCGGATGAGAGCCGACTATCTGGAACGGATTTCGCCTTCTCCCGAACGCGTGCGCCAGTTTCTTGTTCGTATCCTTGCCCCCTATCACACTGTCGAGGCTCGATTTGTCGCGTTGCAGACTATCGATGATTTCCTGGCATTCGACGCTGCTCGACGCTACGCGCTGACCGGCGAAATACCAGGCCCCGTGGCAAGCCAATTCGAACTCGAATATCTGCCGAACGGCGAGCCACACGACTGCGAATGGCTCCGTTGCAGTAATTTCTCCATCCGTCATCTGGGCGATCCGTCACATCGAGAGGCCTGACATGCTGAGTGAATTCGAGAACGTCGAAGCGACCTTCGGCGTGGACAAAGCGGCTGACCTGAAAAAAGCCTGCCGTTACCTGTTGAGAAACCAGTTCGCTTATTCCGGAGATCGCGGCGTCGCAACCGTCTACAACACCCTGACCGATAACCGTTTCCGACGGATCGCCGATGATTTTTTCGACAGTATCGGTTATCGCGTTCAGAGAAATGCAGATGAGCAATGGGTCGGTATCCTTTTCGAGGATGACGATGCCTCGTCCGTTCCCAAGATGCGGCTTGACGAAACGATCGTGGTTCTCGTGTTGGGTAGTCATTGGCAGGAGGAAGCCGATGTCGGCAATCTGATCGACCGGGCTATCGCGGTCACCACGGTCAATGTCCTGCATGATCGCTACAGGGATATGCTAAAAAGCGGCACCAAGCCTATGATCCCCGCCGCCCGCTTTCTCGACCTGCTTCGGGATGTTGCGGTACGCAATCTCATTTGGATCGGTGATTTCGATCATGATGCTCAGGACCGGGAAGTCGAAATCCGGCCGATGATCAAATTTGTCAGCGGCGCGGACGCTCTCGCTCGTCTCGAAACATATGTGAAGAGCGAGGAACACCGTTCGCATTCACGTGCGGCGCCTGTCGTCAATGATATCGACGTTCCCCCTATCGAGGACAACATGGCATGATGGAATTGCGGCAACTGACATTGGTCAATTGGCATCTGTTTGACGCGGAGGATATCGAAGTTCGCGGGAATTTCGGAATTCTCGGAGAGAATCGATCAGGCAAGTCCACGATCCTCGATATGGTTCAGGCCGTTTTGTCGGGAGCAAGCAGACAGTATCTCCGATTGAATGCCGTGGCGGGAGACGGTGGCAAGGGACGCTCGATGTCGAAGCGCACGGTGCTCAGCTATTGCCTTGGAACGCTGGGCGATGGAGATGTGCGGCGCCCGGAAAGTCTGACCTATGTCGCGCTCGGTTTCGAGGATACGCAGAACAAGCGGCCTCCGGTGACCATCGGTCTGGCGATCGAAGCACGACGCACGGATGCATCGGAGACGATCCTCGGACGGTTCGTCTGCATCGGCAAATTGATGACGACGGCAGATTTCACCGAGACCCGAGCCGATGGCATCTATGCTGCCCAATGGGACGACGTCAAAACCCGGATCATTGCTTTCGTCGGGGCCGATCATTTCATCAACCATCGCGACAGGGCCGTCGATTTCGTTCGTGAATATATGAGGCGGCTCGTGCCTAGCTTGCCCAATGCCGAGCAAAATGCTTCTGCATTGCTGAAGGCCATCGTCAATGCCATGACGCTCAACCAGGGATATTCCGCGACGGAGTTCGTTCGCCGTTTCATCCTCGAAGACAATCCGATCAAGATCGGTGAGTTGCGTAGTTCCATCGAAACCTATCGCGGTGTCAGCGCAACCATCGTCACCCTGCGCGAGAAGCTGGAGGCGCTCAAGGAGATTAGGGTGCAGGTAGCCGCCTTCGAGGACAGTTTGCATCAGAGGGCGCTTGCGGAGTGGCTCGCGCGCCGTGCGCGCTGGCTTGCGTCACGTGCGGAAAATCGGGCGATCAAGGAGCAGATTGCCGAAGCCAGACGCTTCATCAATGCGGAAAGCGAAGATCGGAGCATTGCCCTCGAAGGGATTAACGAAGCAAAAAGCGAGATCGAGCGTTTGATCAAGGCAATTGCCGCCCACGCCGCCAAATCGGGACGCGATCAGTGGCAGGAGACATTGAAGAGCATCACCGCCGAGAATGACCGGCTGGTGAAAGACATCGACAGGAGGCGCAAGTCAGCGACCGATCTCGCAGACCTGACGGTTGGGTTCGATGATGCGGGTATCATAGGCACTTATTGCCAGCTCGCCCTGCGCAAGGCAGACCGGAACGAGCTGAGACATGCCGAACAGGAGCTCAGGGCGAAAGCCCCGGACATCCTTGCGAAAGCCGAAAAACGTCGTCGTGAAGTTGCGGCACAGATTGTACCATTGGAGAGGGATATAACCGATCTGCGGAAGGCATTCGAGCAGTCGCGTGAGTCAGGGCCCGCGGCGTATCTCTCGCCGGAAACGAAGTTGCTCGTGCGTCGGCTTGAAAGCCGGGGCATGGACGCACGCCCCCTGTGCGATCTGCTCGAAGTCATGAATCCTGGCTGGGCCGCGGCTGCCGAAGCGTTGCTCGGCCGCGACCGGGAGGCCATCTTCGTAGAGCGCCAGAACATCCGGGACGCGACAGCACTGTTTCGCGAGGGGCGGCGAGAGTTTCGAGGCGCATCTCTCGTCAGTCTGAACAAGCTCGCAGAGTTCCGCGACAATCCACAGGCGGGAACGTTTCCGGCCCTTTTCAGGACCGATGATGCCGATGCCCGCGCGTTTCTGCAGCGGCGATACGGAAATGTCCGCCTTGCCCTCACGCTGGACGAGTTCAATCAGCCTGGCCGGGCACTGATGCAGGATGGCCTTTACGACGATGGACTTGTCCGGAGTCACAGGTCCATCAACCCCCGCGACCACAAGATTGGGAAAGCGGCGCAAACCGACCACCTGCGCAATCTGCAGGAAGATTTTGTTCAAAAAGGTGAAAGCCTATCGGTTTTGCAGCAAGAAGACCGGCTTCTGGCGCGTGCCCTGACGGCTCTTGACCTCTTTTCGCGACAGGACGTCGACTGGCTGGCCGACATGTTGGACAGTGTCGACGGTTGCATGATGCGGACGAAGGATGCACAGATGCGGATCGATGCCATCGATGCGGCCGGCGACGATGGGCTGCGGAACCGGCTTCTCGGACAGAAAGGTTTTCAGGAGCGTAAGGAAGCCGAATTGAGGGCTATCGATGCGCGTGTCAGCAAATATCTTGTCGATGCGCAGAGCGGTGAGCGTTCCTTGAAAAGTGGCGATGGAACCGAAGGGTCTGACCTGAACCTGAAGCTGGCAAGATCCCTCTATCGTTCTCAACGTAAGCTGTATAACTATCCGGAAGGGTGCGCTGCCTATCGCGAAAAATTGGTGTCGTCGAGAAGCCCTCGATCCGAGGCTTCTGCTATCGCCGGCCAGCTAGAACGTGACGAGGCAGCTGCACATCGCAAATTAGGCCAGCGGTCGGAAGATGCGGCCAAGCGGGCGGCTGAGCGAAATCGTGTGGCCGAACTCCAAACCCGCAGCGCATTGCATGTTTATTTCAACAATCCGAAGTTTGGCGTGAGCTCGCAGGTCGGCCCCGAGAGCGCGTTGCTTGCCGATATCAAGCCGTGGATGGACGTGCTGATCGAGGATATTGAAAGCAATGAGCTGCGGCGTTACGAAGACCGGGCCCGCGAAGCATCGGAGCGTGCGTCCGTCCTGTTCCGCGGCGAGTTCGTCAACGCGCTCAACACGCGTGTCTCAAAGATGGAACGCGATATCGAGGCGCTCAATCGCAGCCTCAAGGGGCATCCGTTTCATCACGAGATCTACTCTTTCCATCGTACGGCAGAGGCCGAGTTCCAGCCGATCCTGAAAATCATCGAGATCAGCAGGATTTCCGACGACGCCCTCGATGCCCTGTTCAAGCCTAGTGTGCCCGACGACTTTCCGCATAAGGATACGATCAATGCGGTCGAGCAATTGCTGGAGGATCCGGACAAGGACGTGTCGGCGTTCGAAGACTATCGGAACTTCTACACGTTCGAGATCCATATGGAGGACATTCGGACCAAGGCTAGGACTCGTTGGGAAACACGGCGCAATACGGGGTCGGGCGCCGAGCAGCAGGTGCCGCTCTATGTTGCGATCGGTGCTTCGCTTGCGGCTGTCTATGGTAGTGCTGCGTCTCTTGGGATGAAAGGGATGTCGCCTGCATTGTTCGACGAGGCGTTCTCGAAGATGGACGGCAAGAACCAGCGCGCTATGATGTCGTTTTATGCCGACCTCGGCCTGCAAGTGGTGATTGCCGCCCCGTTGGAAAAGAAGACGGCAATCAGCGGTTACATGCACACCTTGGTGGAGATCGACCGCATCGACGACCAGTCGTCGGCCGACACCGTCTATGTTGGCCAACGTGCCCGCGACGAACTCCTCGCCATGAATCCGGACACGTGGAGCAAAGAGGAGATTGCTCAACGAATGGCGGCGGAATAGTTCGGTGGCCCGCAAGTTTGACACTGCAGGCGGGTTGCTCCACGATCTGCTCGATCGTTTCGAAGGTGGTACGGTCCGTCCGATCGGCTACCCGGACCATGATGCATTTGCGAGTGTCACGGCCAGCGACGCTTTCGTGCGTTCGATTGCGGAGGCAGAGCGCACGGGCGGAGTCGAGCGTGTCTACGGCAAGGGACGGCGACATGTAGAATTGAAGCATGTCAGAGTGGCCGATGCCGCTTTGCTTTATAGGCATCTTGGCCGGACGCCGGCGCGTCAAGCGGCGATCGGGATCGGCGAGACCATGCTCGATGGTCTCACTCTTCATCCGAAGCTTCGCGAGGCGGCACTGACTGCTATCGACGCATGGTCGCGAAACCGCACCTGGGCCACTCTCGGGATCGACGACGCGGCATCCATGCGAACCGCTATCGTGCTGGCGCAAGCCATCGTGGACGGATCCCATCGTGGGCTGGATTATCGGACGTTTTCGCGGCGAACTGTGGCAAACAGCAAGGCGCTGGAGAAGCTTGAAGCTGCAGTGCTCCGCTTGATCACAGGGGTTGTTGATGTTCCACCTTCGAGCGGCGCGCGTGCAGCGTTTGCGGCTCTTGGTCTTGAACGGTTTGGCCCGCCGCTGCTTCTGTCTGGCGCTTTCCTGCTCGATCGACAACCCGTTCCGCCGTCACTGCCGTATCTTGGTATTCCGCCAACCGCGATGATGCGGATAGGTTTCGATAAACCGCCAGCCTACGCCCTCACAATCGAGAATTTTGCGAGCTTCAACCGGCATGTTCTGGAGGCGGATCCCGAAAGAGTGGGGCTGACGCTTTTCGTGGGCGGATACCCATCTCTCGCGACGCAAAGGGCACTTGCCGAACTTGGATCCATTCTGCCCGAGAGTGTTCCGTTTTTCCACTGGTCAGACATAGATCCGGATGGCACCTGGATCTTCCGGACCATCGAGCGAGCACTGGGTCGTCCTTTGCATCCGCACCTTATGTCGCGCGAACTGGCAGAAAAGTTCGGAGAAGTATCGGCTGGGATCTCCAAGCTGCGGCGGAGCGAAACGTCTCTGTCATTGATCTCCGATCTTGTGAACTATTTCATAGAACCGGGGTCGAAAGTCATGGAACAAGAGCAGATCGATCCAAAAATTCCGGGATGGCCCATAACCGATTGAGATTTTCCTTCAAGGGAAATCGATGTTGTGCTGCTCTTTCCAGGAGTAAATACAATGGCTTGTCGCTCCCGAAACAAATACACAAGTTTCGGTACAGTCAGTTTAAGAAGTTGCTGCGGTCTTGTTCTGCCGCTTGCAAGAGATCTCGCGACAGTCGGTGAAGGCTAGGGAGATCATTGCCGCGTAGCGATGGAGTAAGATGGCTCGGACTGACAAGAAAGCGCAATGATCAACGCTACAGAGATACGAGCTCTCGACGTCTCGCCGGAAGTACCGACAACGCAGCGCTTGTACATCAGCGCTGCAAGCGGACTCGTTTGCGTCTGCTCGACCATGTACGTTGTTGCTGATGACGAGCTTCACCTCGGGGTGTTTTCAAAGGATACCTCTGAACCTGGCCATCTGATCCGCCTGTTTGCCGGTGATCTGCCCAGCGGTAAGGCTGAGCGAAAGCAGCAGAAGCCGGACCTTGAGGCGATCACCTTTGTTCCGGCTTTCGACAATTTTCCGCATGGCGCGCTCTTGGCTATGGGATCGGCATCCAGGCCAAACCGTGGACGCGGCGCGCTACTGACACTCGACGCGCATGGTGCGGTCTGCGGTTCACCCAATGAACTGGACATGTCCCCCATTGTCGGTCCGCTTCACCAAGTGTTCGATGAACTCAATATTGAGGGCGCGGTTGTTGTTCGTAACGAGTTGCGCCTGTTCCAGCGCGGCAACAAGCAACATGCCGACAACGCGATCATCCGTTATTCACTCCGGCAAGTTCTCGGTGCCTTGCAAAGTTCGCAAGCCGATACCGTCGCGCCATTCGCCATCGAACGGCTGGACCTTGGTCTAATCGAGGGAGTTCCGCTCTGCTTCACCGACGCCACAGTTCTTCCCGGTGGTGAAATGGTGTTTTGCGCCGTGGCGGAAGATACTGACGACGCTTATCGGGATGGGCGCTGCGTCGGGGCTGCGATCGGGATCGCCGACAATGACGGACATCTGGTCTCCCTGCACCCACTTGACCGGCCTTACAAGGTGGAGGGCATCAGCGCTCGGCTGGAAAACGACACGCTGGAGCTGCTCCTAGTCACCGATGCGGACGACCCCTTGATACCGGCAAGGCTGCTGTCTGCATCGGTTGCGATATAGGGCAGCTCTGTTCCGGTCGTGCAATTTATTGCGCATTGAGGTTACGCTATGATGGCTACTCCGATGCGGGCGTCGATCGCTTCGCGAGCGGTGAAACGTACCTCGAATACAGTCCCGTAATGCGGTGGTTATTCGGTGGCTGAGACAAGGCCCAGCGCCAAGGCATATAGCGGAACAATCCAGAGCAAGGTGGCAAGAAACCCGGAGAACCAGAACCGCCTTGGTATATCGTCATCGGCCAGCCGGCGTATCCGGCGTGGCGGAGTGCGGGCCTCCGACCTCCTCCATAGCAGGCCGGTGAAAAACAACCAGCTCGCAATCCCGCCGATCAATGTCATGGCGCAGAACAACACCATACCTACGCCGATCGCCAATGATGCGAGGAACCCACTGAATTGGTAGTTCAGGAAAGCGATGACGGCGGCGGCAATCGACAGGCCGATTGCCAAAAAGGCCCAGTGGGCCCAAATGTTGAAGATGGCCTCTTTAGCTTCAGATGGCACGGCGCGTATCGCAGCCGAAATGTTGGCGTTCAACTCATCCTCCCGATGGCGTCACCTTTGCGCGGTTTGCGCGGATCGCAACATTCCAATCTGGATGAGTGGCAAAAGGTTCCCGATGATGAAGATCGCGTGGGAAGTCCGAAGCTTTGGAACGCATTCCACGCGCCATGGTGTCATGACCAAGGTTCCCGCGCTCGTTTCGGCGCGGGGAAGTTCATCATTCGTTTCAGTTGCTCCGAATTCTCCAGATGGAGAAACATCAGTTAGATAGGGACACAGACCAAGCCTGATATCACCTGAAGATCCCGTCGATCACCATCTATCCTCGATGGCGTGTGGTGTCCGCCGGAGAATTGTTTGATGTCGAAGACGGATTGGGTAATGTCGGTCGCAGTCGCAATCCCGGTTGTGCCGCTCCTTTTGAAGAAGGTTCGGCTTTGTTGGGAACCCGGCGGAAGCATCGGCGGGCCGAGCCTCACAGGCGCGCTCGGCACCGTTGATGTTTCCCCTTGTATACGGGGGGTAGTTTTCATCAGGTCCTTCCACTTCTGTCGGACCGTGGCTGGAGGAGGGCGGCACATGCGCCCCGCCGAAGTGGAGAAGGCGATTCGCTCTACCATGCGACCAGGCATGCTTCACCCAATGCAGGCGAGGCGCGATCGTATGTATCGGTTTAAAGGATGCCGTTGCATTCCATCAGCACGCTCTGCTCAAGCACTGCAAAACCGGCTGTTGGCCCACAAGGTCTTGCGGCCGCGTCTACGTCGTCCCTGAGATATTCCGCACGGGTTCCGGGAGAAGCCTGCGGGTCAAACTTCGCGACAGCATCCCGCCGGCGTAGGCGCAAATCGACTTAGGAGAAGTGCATGAACCCGTTTGTCTTCAGTACGACCGCACAGGTCGTCTTTCGACCTGGCGCTGCAACTGCGATTGGTGATCTCGTAAAGCAGAAGCTCGGCGTCGTATTCTCTTCGTGACAGACCCCGGATTGCGAAAGCTCGGTCTCTGTGAACCCGCTCTCGCGTCTCTGATTGTCTCCGGCATCGAGACCATCGTATTTGATGGAGTCGAAGCTGACCCATCCCTCGCAACCGTGATGGCCGCGGCAGGTGCCGCCAAGGCTGACAATGTCTCCGGGGTTATCGGCTTCGGCGGCGGTTCTTCACTTGACGTGGCCAAAGTCGTCGCATTGCTTTGCGGTTCCGGTGAGCCACTCGACGGTGCCTGGGGCGTAGGGAATGCGAAGGGGCCGCGGCTGCCCATGGTTCTGTTCCCACCACGGCCGGAACAGGATCGGAGGTCACCCCGGTTTCCATTATCACGGTCGGTGGCAACGAGAAGCGTGGCGTGTCGTCGCCCATCATCCTGCCCGACATCGCGATCCTCGATCCCGATCTGACCTTAGGCCTTCCCGCCCACATAACGGCCGCCACCGGCATCGACGCCATGGTTCATGCGATCGAGGCCTATGCGTCGAAGAGCGCGAACAACAATCCTCTTTCAAAGATGCTTGCGCGTCAGGCGCTGCAGCTTTTAGGCTCGAATATCGAGAAGGCGGTCTTTGACGGAAAGGACCGTGCCGCCCGCGGCGCAATGCTTCTCGGCTCCATGCTGGCTGGACAGGCCTTCGCGAACTCTCCTGTGGCGGCGGTTCATGCGTTGGCCTATCCGATCGGCGGGACCTTCCACATTCCCCGCGGCCTTTCAACGCGCTCGTGCTCCCGCACGTCCTGCGGTTCAATGCGCCGGATGCTGCGCCGATATACGCGGAGATCGCAGCGGACGTTTTTCCGGAACTCGCTTCGGAACAGGGAGACCAGCGACGATGCGCCGCTTTCATCGAGCGGCTTGCCGGGCTGTCTCTTAAGCTCGGCCTTCAGCCGCGGCTGCGGGACGTGGTATCGGCGAAGAGCACCTGGTCGGAATGGCGCGGGGCGCCATGAAACAGACCCGGCTTCTCGTCAACAACCCGCGCGAGGTTGGCGAGGCGGACGCACTCTCGATATACAGGGCGGCGTGGTGATGGCGGAGCGAGGTGCTCCTGGAAGCGGCCTACCTAAAAAATTCCGGACGATTCGATTGTGCTGGGCGAAGGCTTGAGAGGTGCTCCCGTCCCTCCGGAGGATCTTATGGCACTCCAAAACAAGCAGCTATGTCAACAAGCTTTTGACCAAGCTGCCAGCACATGACCACGAAGCCATTGCCCTTTCCAACGAAACCAACGGTTCTTCATAACAGGGACTTGTGCGGCAACGGTTGGTCTCTCAGCAGCTTGAGAACGTAAGTGGCGGGTCCGCTCGAGTCGGTTTAAGACCGGGGATCGTGGGTTCCCAGCGGCGCTTGGACGTTTTCTCGCTCAGCTAGATCCACGGATGCGACCCATCATTTATGTTCAGCATCGATAGGTCCATGCGGAATTCAGGCACTAATCATCTGTTTTCGCCGCACTAGCTTCAGATTGCGCTACCGGTCGTAGCGCCTCGCGTCCATTTGCGGAACTGGAGCTGGCTATGCAAAACCCGACCCAACTTGAAATCTCCCGACGAAACTTACTTATCTCGTCTGCCGCAGCTGTTGCGGCGACCAGCGCCGTGCCGCTCGCAGCGGCAGCGCAATCTTCGGGAAGCAAGATGAACCTCAGCACCTCTATCGCATTTTCCGTCAACGGCGAGCAGCGCGAATTGATCGTCGACAACAGGACCACGCTGCTCGACGCCTTGCGCGAACATCTCCATCTGACGGGAACGAAGAAAGGCTGCGACCACGGGCAATGTGGTGCCTGCACCGTCATGGTGGACGGTCGTCGCGTCAATTCCTGTCTGACGCTTGCCGTCATGCACGAGGGGGACGAGATCACCACCATCGAAGGTCTGGGCGAACCGGGCAGGCTCCACCCGATGCAGGCGGCTTTCGTGAAGCACGACGGTTTCCAGTGCGGTTACTGTACGCCGGGGCAGATCTGTTCCTCGGTGGCCGTCCTTGAGGAGATCAAGGCGAATATTCCGAGCCATGTGACCGCCGACCTTACCGCGCCGGCTTCGGTTACCGTAGCGGAGATTCGCGAGCGCATGAGCGGCAACATCTGTCGATGCGGCGCCTATTCCAACATCGTGGATGCCATCACGGAAGTCGCGGGGACAAAAGCATGAGAGCCTTCACCTACGAACGCGCCTCGTCGATCGAGGCCGCGGCCAAGACGGCCGCTTCCAGCCCGACCGCCAGGTTCATTGCCGGCGGTACCAACCTGCTCGATCTGATGAAGCTCGAGATCGAAGTGCCGACCCATCTGATCGACGTCAACGGCCTCGGCCTCGACAAGATCGAAAGGACGCAGGAGGGCGGCTTGCGCATTGGCGCGCTGGTGCGCAATACCGATCTTGCCGCGAATGATATCGTTCGCCGCGACTACGGGCTGCTCTCCCGCGCGCTGCTGGCAGGCGCCTCAGGTCAGCTCCGCAACAAGGCGACGACCGCGGGTAATCTCCTGCAACGCACCCGCTGTCCGTATTTCTACGATACCAACCAGCCCTGCAACAAGCGGCAGCCTGGCAGCGGCTGTTCGGCTATCGGCGGTTTCAGCCGCCAGCTGGGAATTGTCGGGGTCAGCGATGCGTGTATCGCGACACACCCGAGCGATATGGCGGTCGCCATGCGCGCGCTCGATGCGGTCGTGGAAACCGTGAAACCGGATGGGCGTCGTCATGCGATCCCGATCGCGGAGTTTCATCGCCTGCCGGGCGACACGCCGCATCTCGAAACCGCCCTGGAGCAAGGTGAGTTCATAACCGCCGCCGTTCTGCCGCCGCCGGTCGGCGGGCGCCACATCTACCGTAAGGTTCGCGACCGCGCATCCTATGCCTTTGCTCTTGTTTCCATCGGTGCGGTTATTCAGCCCGACGGTACCGGGCGTGTCGCAGTCGGCGGAGTGGCCCACAAGCCATGGCGGCTTGAAGCGGCAGACGCCGAGCTTGCGAAGGGAGCCAGGGCGACCTCCGCGGCGCTTCTGGCAGATGCGCGGCCGACGGAGCAGAACCGGTTTAAAATAGATCTGGTCGAGCGCACGCTCGGAGCCGTGATCGCAGAAGCGAGGGGTTGAGCCATGAAGTTCGACACACCAGCAACGACCAACCCGATCGACCAGCTTAAAGTGGTCGGGCAGCCCATCCACCGTATAGATGGTCACTTAAAGACAACAGGCCGAGCGAAATACGCCTACGAGTGGCATGAGACCAACATTCCCTACGCCTACGGCTATCCGGTCGGCGCATCGATTGCCAAGGGCCGGATCAGATCGATGGACGTCGCGGCAGCGCAAAAAGCGTCAGGCGTCCTCGCGGTTGTCACCACGCTCAGCGTCGGCGACCGCAAGAAGGGGAAATTCAACACCGCGAAGCTGTTTGGCGGCGACGAGGTGCAGCATTACCATCAGGCGATCGCCGTCGTGGTCGCCGAGACTTTCGAACAGGCCCGTGCCGCAGCGGCGTTGGTCAAGGTCGACTACGCAGTGGAGGCTGGTGCCTTCGACCTGAAGGAGGCGATGAAAACCGCCGAAAAGCCGGCTGAATCACAGCAGCCTGACACCGCAGCCGGCAATTTCGACGGCGCTTTTGCAAGCGCCGCGGTCACATTGGACGAGACGTACACAACGCCGGACCAGTCCCACGCGATGATGGAGCCGCATGCATCGATCGCGGCATGGAATGGTGATGAGGTCACGGTATGGACCTCCAGTCAGATGATCGACTGGTGGCGAAGCGACCTTGCCACAACGCTTGATATCGACAAGGAAAAGATCCACCTGATGTCGCCGTTCATCGGCGGCGGGTTTGGCGGCAAGCTCTTCCTGCGGTCGGATGCCGTTTTGGCGGTTCTGGGAGCCCGCGCGGCGAAAAGGCCGGTCAAGGTCGCCCTGCCACGTCCGTTCATGATGAACAACACCACGCACCGGCCGGCGACGATCCAGCGGATCAGGATCGGGGCAGAGCGTGACGGAAAGATCACGGCGATTGCGCACGAAAGCTGGTCGGGTGACCAGCCCGGGGGCCAGCTCGAAACCGCGGTCGCGCAGACCCGTCTGCTTTATGCCGGGGCGAACCGGATGACGGCGATGCGGCTTGCGACGCTGCATCTTCCCGAAGGCAACGCGATGCGCGCGCCCGGGGAAGCGCCAGGGTTGATGGCGCTTGAGATCGCGATCGACGAGATGGCCGAGAAGCTTGGTATGGATCCGGTGCAGTTCAGAATCCTCAACGATACGCAAGTGGATCCCGAAAAGCCGGAGCGTCCTTTCTCTCACCGCGACCTTGTCGGCTGCCTGAAGCTCGGCGCCGAACGTTTCGGTTGGAACAGCCGAGGCCGGCCAGGTGCTCGCCGCGACGGAAACTGGTTGATTGGCCACGGGGTCGCTGCCGCATTCCGCAACAACCTCGTCCTGCCGTCTGGAGCGCGTGTGCGATTGAATCGCGAGGGGGTCGTCACTGTCGAAACGGATATGACGGATATCGGTACCGGCAGCTATACGATCATCGCCCAGACTGCCGCCGAGATGTTGGGCCTGCCAATCGATAGGGTAGCGGTGCACCTCGGGGATTCTCGTTTCCCGGTGTCTGCTGGATCCGGTGGGCAGTTTGGGGCGAACTCTTCGACATCAGGCGTCTATGCCGCCTGCGTCAAGTTGAGGGAAGCCATTGCGACGAAGCTTGGCTTCAACTCCGCTGATGTCGTGTTCGAAAACGGCGAAGTGCGCTCCGGAAACCGCTCCGTTCCGCTTTCGCAGGCAGCAGGCGAGGAGGGGCTTGTCGGTGAAGACACGATGACGTGGGGCGATCTGACCGAGACGCATCAGCAATCGACATTCGGCGCCCACTTCGTCGAGGTCGGTGTCGATGTCGCGACTGGCGAAAGCCGTATCCGCCGCATGCTTGCCGTCTGCGCCGCAGGTCGTATCCTCAATCCGATTACCGCACGCAGCCAGGTGATCGGTGCCATGACAATGGGAGCGGGCGGGGCGCTGTCCGAGGAACTGGCGGTCGATACGCGTCGTGGCTTCTTCGTCAATCACGACCTGGCAGGCTATGAGGTGCCGGTGCATGCGGACATCCCGCATCAGGAAGTGATCTTCATGGATGAAACTGACCCGATGTCGTCGCCTATGAAGGCAAAAGGTGTCGGCGAACTCGGTCTCTGCGGTGTGGCCGCAGCCATTGCCAATGCCATCTATAACGCATCGGGCGTCCGAGTACGTAACTATCCGATCACGCTCGATAAGCTGATCGGGGGGCTTCCCGAAATTGCCTGAGTAGGAGAGGCGGCGGCTTTATCAAGCCGCCGCCAGAGAGTGAGCACACTAGGCATTTGATCTCTGCGAACCGCTTTATCGCGCCCATCGCGAGCAGCAAGGGGTTTCAGAGCTTCGCGACGACCAGGTTTCGTTATGTGGGCTTGGACAACGTCTCGCGAGGAACTGTAAAGGAGCACACATGAAAATTGATAGGAACGGATCCCAACCTTCGGCTAAAGGACCGGCAGACTGGTTCACCGGGACGGTCAGGATTGATCCGCTTTACAGCGCAAATGATGCGCGTCGTGGAGCCGCCGGCGCGGTCACATTCGAACCTGGCGCGCGCACGGCATGGCATACGCATCCTTTAGGCCAGACGCTCATCGTCACCGCAGGCTTTGGTCTAGTGCAGCGCGAAGGCAGTGCGATCGAGGAAATTCGCCCAGGCGACGTCGTCTGGTTCGACCCCGGTGAAAAGCATTGGCACGGTGCATCACCAGCGACAGCCATGACGCATATCGCAATCCAGGAGCACCTCGACGGCAAGGTTGTCGATTGGCTCGAGCATGTGACGGACGAACAATACAGCAAGCAGTTTTCCCCGTGACGGACGGGGTCGCGAGTGGGTACTTCTTATTGTCGGCAAAGGTTGGCGTAGTCGAAGCGAGACGGAAAGCGTCGTAGCGGCAAGATGCGGCTTCATGATCAGGCCCTTCGATTGGCTGACGATCGAACACCTGTTTTCTTCGTCGCGTTCTCCGGCGAGGCTGCTGAGGAGCTGCCAGGTGCCATAACAGAATGTTTTGCGAACAGCTCAGCGAGCTTTTTCGACTTCGATAGTTACCTTACCAGGTCGGTCAAAGATCGAGACGTCGCCTTGGATCCGACCCAAAATCACGATGCCAGGCTGCGGTACTCGCCCCTCACGGTAGTAGATGACGAAATCGCCCGAACTCCAAAGACCGAGTGTACCGGCGGAGAAATCTCGCTGACGGGGAGCGGCTGGCAGGGCGGCGGGCAGGTCGCCTGTCTTTTCCTGACGAAGATGATCGTCCATCTCGATCGTCAGCGGCAGCATCGCGGAAAGCGCTCCAGCGGCCGCGTTGTCAGCCAGTTCGGCGGTGACCTTGCCCCAATCAGATGAAATCACAATGCGGTCCTGCGCCAAGGCGGATCCTCCAAGGTTAAGCGTTAGAACAGCTGCGAGAAAAGTCGCACCCATGATCTGTTTCATGTCCCACCCTTCGTTGCCGGAATACGAGTCTTGTTAACTGCTCTCAGACAGAGCATCGCGTAGTGTGAGAGCACAACCACGCCTGCCATCACACCCGTCCAGTGCGCGAAAAAAGGCACCACCGAGCCGGTGAAATCCCAGAATTCCAGACTGTAGCCGAACATCAGCTTGGTCGAGACGCCGAGAGCCGCAAAGCTCCAGGCGCCAAAGCACAGCAGCAGCACAGCGATCAGCCGTAAACTAGCGGTTCCGATCCGAGACGGAGAGACTCTGAAAACGGTTCCCGCCGCTGTCATCACGCGCGCCCAATGGGTGCCGGCATGAATTGCAACGATTATCGCGACCCAATAGGCCGAGAACCAGTGAAGCTCTATGACGCTCACATTATTGGTGAACTTCGCGAAGCTCAGTACCGAGCGTGAGATCAGCACGCTGGTCACCACCAGTACCGCCATGGTGATCCCAAGCCAGGCATGTATCAACACGACCATCCAGCGACGAACATCGTAACGACCGCTACGGAGCTTCAAGAACCAGCGTCTGTTCATGGTCAGGTGCCATCCAAGAAGCCCGAACATGGCCGTTCCAAAGATCTCATGCGGACCATTGTCGAGCCACCAATAGGCGAGAGCCAGCATAAGCAGCGCCGCCATGCTTGCGGGAAGAACGAGGCGATCGGTCACCAATCGAAGCATTTCAGTACCTCGTCGACGTCAAAGCGGATCATCGTCGGAAATGGCGCCGCTCAGCGTGAACATGAACTGCTCGGACTGACGCGAACGATGGCAGGAGTAGCAACGGGCGACATTTTCGTCTGCCTTGACGGTCCGATCCGGCCAGAACCACTGGTATTCCCATTGATCCGCGCCGGCTCCGATCTTCTGTGCCACGAGATAGCGCGTCAGAACGTCGCTTTGATAATCGACGAGAACCATATGGGTGCCGGTCGGAACAGGTTGCCCGGCTCGGAGCGCCGAGAGAGCGGCAGGGTTCGTCAGCATATGCTCGCGGGTGATCCCCCGTCGGACCGTCGTATAATGCTCGAGCTGTTCGAGAGGCGGAAACGTAACCGAGTTGGATGCCGCAAGCGCTGAGGTCGGCGACAGCTCAGTCTCAACGACGAAATAGCCTGTCAGGACAACCGCGAGGGGCGCAACCACCAAGCCGGACCAGCGAAAGAATTTCATGGGCTTTACCCTTTAAGTAGATCGTGAAAGGGCATCACGCCCGTCTGCTCCGTCCGCCGCCTATAAGAGCGGCCGATCTGAATTTGCCGCTACACAGACTGCTAAACTTGGGACTGCAGTCTTCCCGCGCGTCTCGACGGAATGTCGAACAAAAATCAGCCGAGACGAGGTGGGGATGGAGCCAAGAAGCCTCAGTTGACTTCCTGGCTCCTGGTTTCAGGCGAGGTGCTGGTCGAAGAAGCCCTTCAGCTTGTCGAAGGGGATGAGATCGACGCGGTCATAAAGATCGACATGGCCAGCACCCTTGATCCAGACAAGTTCCTTCGGCTCCGAAGCCCGGTTGTAGGCGTCCTGGCTGAATTCCTTCGAATGGGCCTGGTCGCCGGAGATGAACAGCATCGGGCGGGGCGAGATCGTCTCGATGTCGTTGAACGGATAGAAGTTCATGAACTTGACGCTGCTGCTCAGCGTCGGCTTCGTTGTCGTCTGTCTGGTCACTCCGGCAGGCGTGAACTCCCCACGAGACGTCCGGTAGAAGTCGTAGAACTCGCGCTGTATCGGATCCGTATCGGCTGTCAGTTCGAGCGTGGTGCCGCCGATGTACTGGATGTCAGCGCCGCCGGCCTCCGCCCAACGCTGTTCGGCAGCGGTGGCGATGAACTGCTTGCGCTGTTCGACCGTCTGCGACTTGTTGAGCGCATCGCGGAAAGCAGCGCCCATGTCGTACATGCTGACCGTGGCAATCGCCTTGATGCGCGGATCGATCTTGGCGGCGCTGATAACAAAGCTGCCGCTACCGCAGACCCCGATCGCGCCGATATTCCGTCGGTCGACGAACGAGTGCGAACCGAGGAAGTCGACGCCCGCGCTGAACGCTTCGGCATAGGCTTCGGGAGATACGAGGTTGCGCGACTGTCCTTCGCTCTCGCCCCAGAACGGAAGGTCGATCGACATCGCGACAAAACCCTGCTCGGCCATTTTGGTGGCATAGAGGTTTGCGCTTTGCTCCTTCACCGCTCCCATGGGGTGGCCGACGATGATTGCCGGGTTCTTCACCGCCCGGTCAATGTCCTTGGGCAGAAATAGGTTACCCGCAACATTGGTCTGATATTGTGTCGTGAACCTGACCTTCTGCAGAGTCACGCGATCACTGGTATAAAAGTTGGATGCGCCTTTGGAGAGGTCTTGGGCCTTTGCGAAAGTGGTGTCGAAGATCGACATGGCGCCGAGAGCCGCTACGCCTGCGCCTGCCATCTTGAGCAAGTGGCGGCGGTCGATCCCGGTGTTCGAGGTCTGTGCGTCGTCTTGGTTTGTCGCGATGGTCATCTGCAAGTCTCCTTGAGTGGTAATGCGATGGAAAATGATCCCGGTGGTACGCTGTCGATGTTCAGCGGTGTGCCGAACGCCATGCTGCCGCGGCGAGAAGGGAAGAGCCGGCCAACAGGGATGCGGCGAACAGGAAGGTGGTCCACCAGCCGGCGGCGTCGAACAGGACGCCGCCCGTTGAAGCTCCAAGCGTAATGGCGAGCTGGATGGTTGCGACCTGAAGCCCGCCTCCTGCCTCCGCGTCGTCAGGCATGGTGCGGCTCAACCACGTGCCCCAGCCAACCGGTGCGGCCGTGCCGAACAGACCCCAGCCGACCAGAAGGATGGCGGTGAAGGCGGCAGATGAACTGAGTGCGATCAGCCCCAGTGCAATCACGCCCATGATCAGTGGGATAGCGACAAGAATGCTGAACAGGCGCTTCTGCACCAGATGGCTGACGAGGTATGTTCCGGCGACCCCCGCCAAGCCCATCATCAGGAGCAGCAGGGAAAGCGTGGATATCGACACGGCTGTCACTGTCTCCAGAAATGGCCGCAGATAGGTGAACACGGCGAACTGCCCCATGAACAGGAGCGTGATCGCTCCCATGCCGATCGCGACCTCCGGGCGAAGAAGAAGCCGGAAGACATTGGCCGACCTCTCGTTGCGACGCGGTGGTAGAGACGGTAGGCTGGCCCACTGCCACACGAGAGCCAGAAGGGCGAGCGGAACGACCGCAAAGAAGGCGCCTCGCCACCCGATGTAGCTGCCGAGCAGACTTCCCAGCGGCGCGGAGATTGTCGCGGCAACGGCATTGCCCGCGTTCAGCATAGCCAGTCCCTTGGGTACAGAGTCTTCGGGAACCAGCCGCATGACGATCGAGGTCGACATCGACCAGAAGCCCCCGATGGCGATACCCAGCATCGCGCGCCCGATCATCAACACGAGATAATTCGGAGCAAAGGCGACGATCGTCCCGGAGACCATCAGGATCAACGAGAATGATGCGAGGACCAGCCGCCGATCCAGTCGCCGCGTCAGACCGGCCACGAAGACACTGGTAACGACAGCAAAGATTCCGGAGACCGAAATCGCCTGGCCGGCGCGGCCTTCCGTGACGCCAAGTTCGGTGGCGATCGGTGACAGGAGGCTGACCGGCATGAACTCCGATGCGATCAGGACAGCAACGCATAAGGCCATCGAGACAACTGCACCCCAGGCGGGGTTCGGGATAGCCGAATGGGCGGTTGCCAACGGATCTAGATTCGTGTCGTCATCCCGAAAGTCGGATCGTGTGAGAGCTTGCTGTGTCATGCCGGCAACATACGCCGGCCTCAGTTCGATGATTAGCCGTTGCAATTCGCTTGGACTTATCGGTTAATGATATCAATCGTGATGTTATGAGGCGACCATGAAGCGGGAAGATCTCAACGACATGCTTTGGTTTCTGGCGGTTGCGGAAGAGCGGAGCTTTACGAAGGCGGCTGCGAAACTTGGCACATCGCAATCGACGATCAGTCATACGATCAAGAAGCTCGAAGCGCGATTGGGACTGCGCCTTCTGACCCGGACCACCCGCAGCGTCGTCCCGACGGAAGCGGGTGAGCGGCTCATCCGCTCGCTTGCACCTCGAATTGAAGAACTCGAAACCGAGATCGACGAACTGATGGAAATCAGGGACAAGCCGTCGGGGTCTGTGCGGATAACCCTCTCGGACCATGCATTGCAAAGTGTCGTCTGGCCGAAACTGCGGCCGGTACTGCGGGACTATCCCGACATCAAGGTCGAGCTGAACAGCGATAACGGTTTCAGGAACATCGTCGAAGAGAAGTTCGACGCAGGCGTACGACTGGGCGAGAGCGTGGACAAGGACATGATTGCGGTTCGAATAGGGCCCGATTGGCGCCTGGTCGCCGTCGGGTCTCCGAGGTATTTCGCGGCCCGTTCGGTTCCTGAATCACCGCAGGATCTCGTCGGTCATGACTGTATCAACCATAGGCAGTCGCAGTTGGGCGGATTGTACGGCTGGGAGTTCGAGAAGGCTGGTCGGGAGCTTCGGGTGCGCGTTGCTGGACAACTGACGTTCAACACCTCCTATGCAATGATCGATGCGGCCGTTAATGGCTACGGCATCGCCTATGTGCCTGAGAACCTCGTTGAGCGGGAACTCGCCTCCGGGCAATTGGTGCAGATTCTCGATGACTGGACGCCATCCTTTCCCGGGTACTACCTCTATTACCCGAGCAGGCGACAAAATTCACCGGCGTTCAAAGTTGTTGTTGAAGCACTCCGCGGCTGAGGCCATTCTGAACGATGGTTTCTGCTCAAGGCTTGATGTCTTACGGAAGCAACGAAAACATCGTCTGCATCGCCCGATGAATGCATTGCAGGCAGAAATGCTGCAGCCCATCTGCAGGACTGGAAACACCGGCGGTCGTGGCTAGTGCTGGTCGCGACGCAGAGGTTCATCTAATTCTTCAAGGAGAAGCCGCACAATGATGCGTAGGCAGGGGCGCCCTCCCGTTTATGAACCAATCGTTCCGCCACCAACCGAATGTTTCGTCTGGCGAACGGACGACTATCCCCTTTCCTGGAGCGTGTGGAACGCCCATCCCGAGTGCGAAATACACTTAGTCAAGAATGCTGGAGGCACCTGCCATGTGGGCGACCATATAGGCGCGTTCACGGATGGCGATCTTTTCGTCATCGGACGCGGCCTTCCCCACAACTGGGTGACACCGCTCGCGGATGGCGAGAAGGTGGAGAGCCGGGACGTGATCCTTCAGTTCGACGAGGACAGGATCATGGAAGCGGCAGGCCCGTTTCCGGAGTTGACGAAACTGAAACAGTTTCTGCTACTTGCCCGTCGCGGATTGGCCTTCGCGGGAGAAACAAGAAGCAGGGGAGCGGAGATCGTCGAGGCTATCGGAAGCAAGTGCGGGTTGGAGCGGCTGGGACTGTTTTTCGCTCTTCTGCATATTCTTTCGACGAGTAACGAGCGGCAGTTGCTGTCGTCGGAGAATTTCGCACCCCAGATCGAGGTCTCCACTAACCACGTCCTCCGCGACATCCTCACTTGGATGTCCGTGAATTACAGAAACGACCTCCGCCTTCATCAGCCTGCTGAAATGGCCGGCATGACAAAAACCTCCTTCTCGAGGTTCTTTAAGAAGAACACCGGGACCACGTTCAGCAGATACCTCAGCGAACTGCGCATGGCCAAGGCTTGTGAGCTTCTCGACCGGAGCGAACTGGCGGTGACGGAGATCGCTGCCGAGGTCGGCTATTGGAACCTGTCGAATTTCAACAAGACCTTTCGGGAGCTTCGAGGAATGCCTCCCCGCCGCTACCGCCAGTTCAGGCGATCTCGGGAACCGACGTGATATTGCCTTAAGTGATCACGGGACTCCCTGATCGCGAAATGAAAACGGATATAAAAGCGTCATTTTCGCGCATCCGAGACGCTAGTTCGCCCCATCGCCTCACGATATGACTTCAGCAGTCTTCGGGGAGGTCTATCGTGCTAAGCAAAATAGCATTGTCATCCGACACTCGTAATATCGCGTTTTCAGGGTTTGTGCAGACGCATTGCGCGGTCGCGGAGGTTCCTGATGAAGGAGCCTACCAGTTCTTTGTTCGCGGACGGGCGGGTGCCCTCCCGGCGGCGCCCCACTTGCCTGACAAAACCGTTTCATTGAAGGCCGCTTGGCAGGACCTCGAACGCACTGTCAACTCTACCTGTGTGGGAGTCGTTTTGCGATCACAGGAGGACCCGGACGCCCTTGCCGACCTCATCGGCGACGCATTCAAGGGCGAACCTCTGCCGGGCGCAATCGTGGTTAACGGTCGCGCCAAAGGTTTTCTAGGGCGTCTCGCCGAAATCGCTGCAGTGCAGATGTTCCCCTTTACGATGCGTTTGAAGAGCGGCTTAACTCTCCCTTTCGAATGGCCTCCGATCCTTGTTCTCAGCGATATCCGGGACCCCGATCTGCTGGCAAATCTTAGCGTCTGTCACAGGCTAAGAGACCACGGGCTTCCCGTAGAAATGTCCGTGCAGCAAGATGCGGGCGATCTCGATGGCCGCACCACAGACCTCATAGAGGGCTTTTTTCAACGGTATCTCCTCGAGCATTTCCCAAAAATGCTCTGACCCACTCAGATAACCAGAACAAACGTCGGAGGTTTTAGATGCCAGGAAAATTGGAGGGCAAGACAGCCATCATCACGGGAGCCGCGCGAGGCATCGGCCTTGCCTTTGCCAGAGCATACATCGCCGAAGGTGCGGGCGTGGCAATCTGCGACATCGACATCGCCCGCGCAGAAACCGCGGCAATGGAACTCGGCGATAGCGCCATCGCGGTGAAGGTCGACGTGACGAACAAGCAGAGCATTGACGAGGCTGTCGCCAAGGTGGCGGGTGCATTCGGGAGCATCGACATCCTGATCAACAACGCGGCGCTCTTCACGGCGGCCCCGATTGTGGAAATCACTGAGGCTGACTACCGGAGAGCCTTCGACGTGAACGTCTACGGTTCGCTGTTCATGCTGCAGGCTGTCGCGAAGCAGATGATTTCACAAGGCAAGGGCGGCAAGATCATCAACATGGCATCCCAGGCGGGCCGCCGGGGAGAGCCGCTTGTGGCGGTCTACTGCGCCACAAAAGCGGCAATCATCAGCCTCACTCAATCGGCTGCATTGAACCTCATCGAACACAAGATCAACGTCAACGCCATCGCTCCAGGTGTCGTTGACGGTGAGCACTGGGACGGCGTCGATGCCTTCTTCGCCAAATACGAAAACAAAGCTCCTGGGCAAAAGAAGAAGGAAGTCGCCGCTGCCGTTCCTTTCGGACGCATGGGTAGGGCGGAAGACCTCACCGGAATGGCAGTATTTTTGGCCTCCTCGGATGCCAGCTACGTTGTTGCGCAATGTTACAATGTCGACGGCGGGCAGTGGATGAGCTGAGGTCTCGCTTGCTCGGTCTTCTAGGTTGGAACTCCGACCGACCTGTCGGCGGTTCGAATCTGTCCAAGAGCAAAATATTTGCAAGTCTCCGTGGGCTCAGGCCCCCGCAACCAAAAATCAAACGCAAACGATCAACATCAAAGCCCCAGCACGGGGCTTTTGGCGTTTCTGGCTGTCAATCGGCGTCCAAAATTCCCCCCTTATCGGCATCCAATTTTGCCCCCCTGGTGGTGTAGATCAGCGCTTGGCCTGCCCGGCGCTGGCCGGGGTTGCAGAGGGTAGGCCAAGTGCGGGTGATGATCGTCTTCGGCTTTAGCCTTGAGAGCGGTTCTTGAAGCGCCAGGACTCGTTTCCGGTTTCGACAATCTCGCAATGATGGGTCAGACGGTCCAGAAGTGCTGTCGTCATTTTGGCGTCCCCGAACACTGATGGCCATTCGCCGAACGCCAGGTTCGTGGTGACGATGATCGACGTGCGCTCGTAGAGCCTGCTGATCAGATGGAACAGGAGCTGACCTCCGGCCTGGGCGAAAGGCAGGTATCCGAGTTCGTCGAGGATGATGAAGTCGAGACGGTTGAGATAGTCGGCCGTCCGCCCTTGCTTGCCGCTACGCGTTTCCGTTTCCAACCGATTGACCAGATCGACGACGTTGAAGAAGCGCCCGCGTGTTCCGTTGCGGATCAACGCACGGGCAATTGCGATGGCGAGGTGGCTCTTTCCGGTTCCCGTGCCGCCGACGAGAACGACATTGCGCTGATCGGCGACGAAGGTGCCGGTTGCCAGCTCCCGCACCAGGGATTCATTGACGGGCGTATCGGCGAAGTCGAAGTCATCGATGTCCTTGGCGAGCGGCAGCTTGGCGATGCTGAGCTGGTAGCGAATGGAGCGTGCCTGCTTCTCGGCGATCTCCGATTGCAAGAGATCGCCGACGATGCGCGGCGGTTCGTGCTGCCGTTTGATGCCGTTGCCCATGACCTCGTCGTAGGCGCTGCGCATTCCATAGAGCTTCAGCGTGCTCATCAGTTCGAGAACTTGCGTGCGTTCCATCAGCTTGCCCTCCTGAGGCTGTCATAGCGTGCGCAATCGGCGACCGGTTCATGGGTCAGACGCAGCGCATCCGGGGTTTGCAGGGTTGCGGCCGGAGCCGGATCACGGCTGCGGGCCAGAATGTTGATGATCACCGAGGCTGAGCAGACGCCGTGATCCAAAGCCTCCTGGCAGGCAGCATCGACAGCCGCCAGACCGTCGGTGGGAACACAGCCGAGGATGGTGACCATCTGCCGATCACCATCATGGACGCTCTTCAGCCGCCGGCGCACTTTCTCCATCGCTGCGGGTAAGACCCATTCCCGGAACGGCGCACCATTGCGCAAAGCACCGGGTTTACGAGCCAGAACAGGGACGTAATGCCAGGGATCGTAGATCGCCTCGCCACGGCCAAAGCAACGAGGATGCTCACCGACGTTCACGCCGTCCTGCCTGATGACGATCTTCTCGGCATAGGCGTGAACCTCAACAGGGCGGCCGACCGCCGTCGATAGGACCGAGTATTTGTTGTTGTCGAAGCGGACCGTGCAGGTCTTCGACACCGAGGCGGGAACGCAGTGGAAGCCATCGAACGGTCCAACGTAGTGCACCAGGCTGCCGCGCTCCTCCTCGAAAATCTGCCAGATCATCCGCTCGGTCTGCTCGGGATGGCGGTGTGCCTTGGCGTAGGCGACGCATTTGTCGAGCAGCCAGACGTTCAGCTCCTCCAGGCTTTTGACCCGTAGGCGTGGCGTGAAGAAGCGCTCGCGCACGAGACCGACCTGGTTCTCGACCTGTCCCTTCTCCCATCCGGATGCGGGCGTGCAGGCAACGGGATGGACCAGATAGTGGCTGCACATCTGCAGGAAGCGGCGATTGTATTGTCGCTCCTTGCCGACGAACACCGCCTCGACCGCAGTCTTCATGTTATCGTAGATGCCGCGCGTGCAGGTGCCACGGAAGAAGGCGAAGGCCTTGTCATGGGCATCGAACACCATCTCCTGGCTCTCACGCATATAGGCTCGGGCGAACATCATCCGGCTGTGGCAGAGCCGGACGTGCGCGACCTTCACGGTCGTTGTCACCCCGTTGACCAGAATGATCTCGTGGCTCCAGTCGAACTGGTAGGCTTCTCCTGGCGCGTAATAGAGGGGCACATAGGCTTCCGCCGTCACGGCTCCCCGGTTCTTCGCCCAGGTCTTGGCGTATCGCCGGATCGCGTCATAACTGCCATCGTAGCCGAGTGCCCGAACCTCCTCGTAAATCCGGATCAGCGTTAGCCGTTCACGCGACGGCTTGCCCTCATTGGCAACCAGAAACCGCTCGATCTCGGCCTTCCAGGCTCCGACCCTCGGCAGCGGTTGTCGCTCGCGTTCATAGGCAAAATCGGTCTCGTCGGAACGCAGAATCTTGCGAACCGTGTTGCGCGACACGTGGAGTTCCCGGACAATCTTCTTCACCGACCAGCCCTGCACATGGAAGGCCCGTCGAACACGCGCAATCGTATCCACTCGCTTCAACTCCCGCTCCATCCGCCGTCAAAAGCCGGATGGTCAGATGAAATCTGAGGGGGGGCAAAATTGGACGCCGATTACCCCGCCAACGGGGTCAAATTTGCACGCCGGAACACAAGCGGACACTGGAAGCCTTTGAAGGTCGGATATTGAACGTCCATCCTGCACTCCTTCCCAAGTTCAGCGGGAAAGGCATGTATGGCCGCAGTGTTCACCAAGCCGTCTTCGATGCTGGAGAGACTATAACCGGGGCAACAGTGCATCTGGTAGATGGCGAATATGATCACGGCCGCGTCATTGCCCGTAAATCGGTCGAAATCACACCGGTCGATACTGTCGAAACCATCGAACGAAACGTCATGCAGGCCGAGTGCGCACTGTTCGTCGAAACCGTCAGCCATATCGCCGCCGAAGACCTTAGTTTGCCGCTTTGAGCAAGCCGCGCCCCCGGCTGAAGCCGCTACCGTATATCCGTGCCCCTTTAATGTTCAGGAGCCGTTGCTGGCCTGCAACGTGTTGAAGCCGGCATCCTCCAGTTCTTCCACCACGAGAGTGCGAATCGCGTCCTCGTCTTCGATGCACAGGATAGTAATCTTGCTCATGCTGAATCCCCCCTCAGGCAGGCTCTGTTTTGTGGATATCTGATGTGATCTTGTCGGCTGCAGCAAATGGAAGGGTGATGGTGAAGACCGACCCCTGATCTTTTTCACTTGTGACCGAAATCGTGCCCCGGTGAAGTTCGACGATCTGCTGCACCAAGTTGAGCCCAATGCCCGTCCCGGCTATGCCGGTGGACGTGCGTGCCCGAAAATAACGCTGGAACATCTTCGGCAGGTCGTCGGCGTCGATCCCGATGCCCTGATCCCTGACAGATACATGAACGCTGCCGTTTTCCTGCCATCCCCGAACGTCGATCTCGGGTGAGTTGGGTGCATATTTGACTGCGTTGGAGAGAAGGTTGGTAAAGACCTGCTGCAGTGCAGACCGATCAGCCGCGATCGTCGTCGGCAGATGCTCCAGATCCAGATTGAAGCGATGGCTGGGCGTGATATCGCGCTGGCTTCCGGCGCAAAGCCGGATCAGATCAGCAATGGCGCAGGGTTCCGGCCGGACGTCGACCATGCCATGGTCGAGCCGGCCGACAGCGAGGATGCTTTCCATCAGGTCGACCATGCGCGATACCGAGCTACGGATCTGACCGACCTTCTCGCCAACGAATTCGGGCGTAACTTCGCTTTTACGCCGTATCAGACGCTGGGCCGCCCCGTCTATGATGGCCAGCGGCGTGCGGAACTCATGCGATGCCATGGCCACGAACTGGCGCTGCTGTTCGTTGACATGCCGTTCTTGGTTCAGCAACCGCTCCAGCTTCTTTGCCTGCATCTCGATTTCGGCCGTGCGTTCCGTCACGATCTCCTCCAACCGGTCACGATGGTGCAGCAATTCGCGCTCGGCCATCTTGCGGGCGGTGACATCGACATAGGTCAGGACACATCCCCCGCCGGGCGACGGGGTGGAGCGAACCTCGAGCACAAGCCCGGAAGCGGTATCGCGATCGAACGCATGGTCGACAAACAATTTGACGTGGCGAATGCGCTCTTGCGCCAATTCCTCAACATCGCCCTGGCCATATTCGCCGCGAGCCGCATTGAACCGCAGAATGTCTCCGAAATTGCTGCCGGCGGGAAACAGCGCCTCGGGCAGGGTCAGAATCTCATAGAAGCGCTTATTGGTCATGGCGACCGTCAGGTCACTGGACAGGACACATATGCCGCCGGGGAAATTGTCGATTGTCATCCGTAGGAGGTCGAGGACATTGTCACCCAGATTTCCTCCATCTGTTTCATCGACAAGCCGGCGGCTTACCCCCGGCACAGGCGCCGACTTCTTGTCGGCCCTCTGCCGCTTGCCGTCAATGACGGTATAAATGTCTTGTGCCAACATGGCGAGCGCAACTGCATATTGGTAGTCACCGTCGTTGCCGGTATAGACCAACAGGGTGCCGACAGGCTCTGTAGCAGGACCTCCGATTGGAACCATTATCCGTGTGAGGTCGAGATGGGGATCGGGGCCGATCTGGACCGTGTCGCATATGGCAATAGAGTTTTCGATCTGAGACCAATGGATGTTGTAATGGCCCGCCAACATCGCCGTCTGCGCGATGTCGCCATTGAGATAAACGGCGGCCTTGGGCTCCAATTGCAATTGTCTGGTCTCAACGATGACCCGCAGAACATCGGGAATCATCTGTCCGATGATGCGATCCGAATAGCCGATCCGCAAGATTTCGCGCCCGGCGGCTGCGGCCCAGGATGCAAGGTTCGAACTGTCTGTGCACCGTCTGCTCATGGCCAACCATAACCTGAGGTTGAGAAACCGCTATAGTCACGGCGGGCGGTAAAGATATATTTAAGGACCTAAGAATGCGTAGTAGAGCTTTCGGCTCGAAAGCGGCAAAACCGGACATTGTTCGATCATTAGCTTCTATATATCAAAGATCACGAGGAGCAATTTTAGAGCGCAACAAACCCCGCAAATGACCAAATCAGGATGCGTGTGCTGAACGGCTCAGACGCGCCAGAAGCGGACACAGCGACATTGTCAGCGACGATTTCCCATGTTGTCATAGCGCAGCGCGGCTGCCTCGACCTTGTCGCCGTTGGCCGCTGCCCACGAGCACAATGCTTCAAATGGCTCCCGCAGTGAATGGCCTATTGGAGTGATTGCGTACTCTACGCCAACAGATTGCGTTGGGAGTACCGTTCTCGTAACAAGGCCATTCCGCTCAAGCCTCTTCAACGCATCAGCAAGAGCTTTGTGCGTGATCCCGTCGAGACGCCGCTTGATTTGGTATTGCCAAGTTGTTTGACTTGTCTGCGTGGGCTATTCGAGCCGGATGAATATCCCGTGCCAAATGCCGCGCCTGAAAGGCTTTCGCTTTGCCCGTGAAATCATCGCCTATGCGGTATGGGCTTATCATCGCTTCGCGCTCAGCACCGCCGACGTGGAAGACCTGCTTGCCGAACGCGGTGTCATTGTCAGCCGGGAAGCAATCCGGCTTTGGGTCAATCGCTTCGGGCGGCATTTTGCAGTTTGTGTCCGGCGAGATCGACCTGCGTCTCGCGATAAATGGCACATCGATGAGGTCGTGATCACGATCCGTGGCAAAAAGCATTGGCTATGGCGGGCCATCGACGCGGACGGCCATGTGCTCGACATTCTGGTTCAGCCACGTCGAAATGCGAAGGCCGCAAGGCGTTTCCTGCGCGGCCTGGTTGCTCGGTTCGGCATGCCAAGGGTTGTCGTTACGGACAAACTCCGCAGCGACATCAAGCCGATCCGAACCCTCGCGGCAGGCGCCGAGCATCGGGCGCACAAAGGGCTCAATAATGCGGTCGAAGTCTCGCACAGGCCGACACGAAAGCGGGAGAAGATATTCGGCCGATTCAAGTCGCCGCGGCAAGCACAGAGGTTTCTCGCTGCCCACGACCAGATCAATCTGATCTTCCGGCCCCGCCGCCACAAAATCAACGCCGCGTCTTGCCGTCACGCCAGGGCGGATGCGTTTGCCCTCTGGCATGACTACACCGCAGAAATGACCACCTGAGCTCGGTCCAGTTGCTCGCGCGCAACTTGCTTCAAACAACTTGGCGATACCGATTGGTGCTGTGGAGCTTGGCCCAGTGTTGTCTGGGAAAGGTCATATAGGCGAGCACGTCTTGCTCGGCGCCGTCCATGAGACTGGCGAGTTTCGGCACCTTCGGCCTGATCTGATCGGCGACATTGCGCCACTGGGTGCTTGCCGCCTCCGGTGTGTCTTGTGCAAATGCAGTAGCGATGAAGGCGGAGACAACGCGGCGTCCACTCTTTCCGACATGGGCCAAGGCATTGCGCATGAAGTGAACCCTGCAGCGCTGCCAGGTGGCGGACAGAACCTTCGAAACAGCCGCCTTGATGCCTTCATGGGCATCGGAGACAGCAAGCTTGACGCCACGCAGGCCCCGCCTTGTCAGCTTGCGCAGGAATTCCGTCCAGATCGCTTCGGCCTCGGATGTGCCGATCTCCATGCCGAGCACCTCACGACGTCCGTCTGTGTTGACGCCGACGGCGATGATGACCGCGACAGAGACGATCCGCCCACCGCGCCGGACCTTGAGGTAGGTGGCATCGATCCACAAGTAGGGCCATTCCCCCTCGATGGGCCTGTCGAGAAAGGCCTTCACCTTCTCGTCGATCTCTTCGCACAGCCGGGACACCTGGCTCTTGGAGATGCCGCTCATGCCCATGGCCTTGACGAGATCATCGACGGATCGGGTTGAAACGCTCTGGATATAGGCTTCCTGGATCACCGCCGTCAGGGCCTTCTCCGCCATACGTCGCGGTTCAAGGAAGCTTGGGAAATAGCTGCCTGTGCGAAGCTTCGGAATGCGCAGCTCGACGGTGCCCGCCCGTGTCTCCCAGTCCCGGTCGCGATAGCCGTTACGCTGGGCCAGTCGGAAGCCATTCTTCTCGCCATAGCCCGCGCCCGTCTTCGTGCCGACCTCCAGCGCCATCAGCTTCTCGGCAGCAAACCCGATCATCTCGCGCAGCAAATCGGCGTCAGCGCTCTTCTCAACGAGTGAGCGCAGGTTCATCATGTCGTCGGTCATCGGTGGTCTTCCATCAGGTTGGTCTTGAACAACCCGACCCTACCGGAAAACACTGGTGACCACCCCGTCACCTACACCACGCGATGGGACACGATCCCATGACAGATCGTGACCCACTCTACCGCCGCCATCGCTTTACCCCGGAGATCATCGCCCATGCTGTCTGGCTCTATTTCCGTTTTCCTCTCAGCTTGCGGATGGTCGAGGACATGCTGGCGGCGCGAGGGATTATTGTCTCGCACCAGACGGTCCGGCTGTGGGCAGAGAAATTCGGGCGGGCCTTTGCCAGCGAGATCCGCCGCCGCTCAGCCGGCTGTTGAAGGGCCAAGGCCGCGCGCCGCGAGTGATGATCACCGACAAGCTTCGATCCTACGACGCTGCAAAGCGTGAGATTATGCCAAGTGTCGAACACCGTTCGCATAAAAGCTTGAATAATCGGGCGGAAAATTCCCACCAGCCAGTCCGGCGACGGGAACGGATCATGAAACGCTTCAAGTCACAGCGCCATTTGCAGCGCTTCGTCTCCATCCATGATCCAATTGCCAACCTGTTCCAAATCCCCAGACATGACATCTCCTCCAGTGATCATCGCGAACTACGTTCAGAGGCGATGAACCTGTGGGCAAAAATCGCTCGCGCCTGAACCGCCATGGTGCAAGCGGCCTACGATTGCCTCGTGAACGTTAAGTTTACAATGCCAGCAGCGGCGAACCGCGTGATCTCGAGGACCCGGCCGCCCGCGTTGAAGACATCCGTTGTGCGGTCGATTACCTGATGACGTTGCCTTATGTGGACGAGGATAGCGTCGGCCTTCTGGGCATTTGCGCCGGCGGTGGCTACGCGATCAATGCGGCACTGACAGAGCTTCGGTTCAAGGCGGTCGGAACGGTGGTGGCGAACGACATCGGACAGGCGTTCCGCAAAATACTTCCGGACGTGGGCAAAACCCTTGTGGACGTTGGAAACCAGCGGACGGCCGAAGCACGGGGCGATGATTTGCGCCGGGATCCCTGGATCCCTGACAGCCTGGAAAAGGCGAAAGTCGCAGGCATCACCGACCCGGACTTGTTGGAGGCTGTCAACTTTTACCGGGAATCGCGATATCGCCACCCGAACTCCAGCAACCGCCTGCTCTTTGTCAGCTACGGCAACCTGCTCAGTTTCGATGCCCTCAACCTCGTGCCCGACCTGCTGACCCAACCCCTCCAGGTAATTGTTGGCGGTCGGCACGGCACGACTGGTCAATATGAGGCCGGCAAACGCCTGTTCGATCTCTCTCCATCCGCTGAGAAGGATTTTTTTGTCGTTGAAGGAGCTGGCCATTACGACATGTATTACAAGCCGGAGTACGTGGACCAAGCGGTCGACCGGCTGGCAACGTTCTACAGGCGACATCTGATCGTCTAGAGTGCCGATCAACGTACCGACGCCAATCCGCTGCGAAAGGCGAAAGCCGCCTTAAGCCTCCGAGGCCGCACCATCATCGAAGCATTCGATCAGCATTTCGGTCAGGACGCGCACTTTCCTGGCCGGATATTGAGCCGGTGGCCGCACAACATAAATCCCAGCCGTCGGTGGGGGATAGTTTGTCATTACGCAAACAAGCGCACCCGAGGCAACATGCTCTTTGATAAGCCCTTCGGGGAGATAGGCTATCCCAATACCCGCTACCGCGGCGGCCGTGAGAGCAACGGCGTTGTCAGCTTTGAAGCGCCCTCGCGGATTGACCGTAATGATCTTCTCGCCATCCAGAAACTGCCAAGCTTCCGTTCCCTGCATGAGAGCCTGATGGTTGGCGAGATCTTCCGGCGTCTCGGGAGATCCGTGTTTCTCAACATAGTCGGGGCTCGCAACAAGCTTCCCGTAGATCGGCCCGACGCGTCTCGCGATCAGATTGGAGTCCTGAAGATAGCCGAGCCGTATGGCACAGTCGTAGCCTTCTGTGATGAGATCGACCACCTGGTCACTGTAACAGGTCTGGATTTGCAGAAGCGGATGTCGGCGCGCCATCTCCGCTAAGACGTTAGCGAAGTGCGTTGGCCCGAACGACAGCGGTGCAGCGATCCGCAAGCGCCCGCGAAGCTCACCGGCAGGCAAGATCGTTTCCTTCGCCACGTCGATTTCCGCACAGACTCTTGCTGCATAATCCCGGAATGTGCTGCCCGCCTCCGTGAGCGCGGCGCCACGAGTGCTTCTCGCAAGAAGCTGCACGCCGAGTTCCTCCTCAAGCCGGACCAGCCGTCGGCTGACCATCGACTTCGAGACACCAAGTCGCAACCCGGCGGCCGTGACACCTCCAGCGTTTGCAACCTCCACAAACGTCCTCAGGTCTTCGATGTCCAATTTGTGTTCCCCGTTTCGCGACACAGCTTTGCAAGAACGAGCACTATCGCATCATTTGGTGGAATGACACTGTCCGCGCCGACGGCAGCGCCGCTGTCAGCGCATGCCGCTCAAATAGTTCAACACACCGACAAAATGACAGTAGAGGATTTATCATGACCTTTCGTAACGGCCTTTCGTCACTCCTTCGTCCCGAAGATTCGGTACTGGTTCTGATCGACCACCAGCCCTACCAGCTTGCGAACCTGAACAGCCACGAGCCGCAGATGGTAGTCAACAACACCGTGGGCCTGGCCAAGGCCGCAAAGGCTTTTGGCGTGCCCACGATCCTGACCACCGTCATCGCCGAACGGGGTGGCAACCTGTTTCCGCAGATCGCGGACGTATTCCCCGGCCAGGAAATCATCGACCGGACTTTCATCAATACTTGGCAGGACCAGAAGGTTGTGGACGCGGTCAAGGCAACGGGCCGCAAGCAGCTGGTCATCGCCGGCCTGTGGACAGAGGTATGCGTTGCGATGCCGGCGATCCAGGCGCTCGGCGAAGGCTGGGACGTGACGGTCATCACCGACGCTTCCGGCGGTGTTTCGGTCGAAGCTCATCAACTCGCCATCCAGCGCATGATCGCGGCCGGCGCGAATATGATGACCTGGCTTGCACTGGCGGCCGAATGGCAGCGTGACTGGGCCCGAGCCGAAAGCGCTGCCAAGGTCACCGATGTCATCATCCAGCATGTTGGCGGCAGCGGCATTGCCTATCTCTGGGAACAGCAGCTGCTCAACACGCCGGTTCCCAAAATAGCCTGATGATCTGACGCGGATGGCGAGGCTTCGACGATGTATTGCCGAACCTCGCCATCCCTCTCCAGCGAACATGAAAAAGGACCATGAATTTGTCGATCGATCATTTTCCCGTTGGTTTGGAGTTGGATGTTTCCTACACAAACTTCACAGCGAGCCTGTCGCTTTTATCCGACACGCAATTGAAGTTCGAGATCAAGGAGGGGCCGCTTGCTCACATCGAGATCGTCGATATTCACGTCGTGCCGCTTGGCAACAGCATGTTTGCCGTCAGCTGGCAGGAGAAGGACGGTGCCACAGTCACCAACGTCCAGGACTACGACCGTGGCCTGATCCACTCGCATGCGACATTGGCGAACGGCCAGTTCCTGCGGATGACCGGGTCGATTGCCATTACGCGTGCCCCCGATCGTATCATCGACGATCGTCCCCAGCGCAACAAGACGCTGGTGCGCGAGGCGATGACTTCGCTGTTCCAGCGTCACGAGGTGGCGGCCGTCGAGCGGCTGTACGCCCAGGATTACGTCCAGCACAATCCCAACATCCCCCAAGGCCGCGACGCCCTGCAGGCGCTGGTCAGCAACCTGCCGCAGGACGTGTACTACGAACCCGGCCTCATGCTCGCCGAGGGGAATTTCGTCGCCATCCATGGCCGCATCCGCGGCTGGGCCGAAAATACGCAAATCGTGGTCGATCTCTTCCGTGTCGAGAACGGCAAGCTCGTCGAGCACTGGGATGTGCTCCAGGATGAAGTACCGGCCGCGGCAACCCTCGGCGGCACCGCCATGTTCGACCCGAAGGAAGCAGAGATCCGCACCGAAACGGCGTAATTCGAATTTCTATATTCCGCGCAAGCAATTGCGCGGGACCGTCGTTTCAGGGGACTTTACTGTGGCTACGCGTTATTGCCCCCGGTCTCAATCGCAGGCGACATCGACTGATCAACCATATTGCGAGGGCTTTTCATGGAAATTGGCATCGACAGCTTTGCGGCCATCCTCCCGGATCCGGCGACAGGAAAGCTCCCGTCTCCGACCGAACGCATGGCCGAACTCATCGAGGAAGTGGAGACCGCAGACAGGGTCGGACTTGATGTCTTCGGTATCGGCGAGCACCATCGCGGCGAATTTCTTGATTCCGCACCTGCGGTCATTTTAGCCGCAGCAGCAGCGCGGACAAGCCGTATCAGATTGACAAGCGCAGTGACGGTTCTGAGCGCTGCCGATCCGGTGCGGGTCTTCCAGGAATTTGCAACGCTTGATCTGATTTCCAAGGGCCGCGCTGAAGTCGTCGTTGGACGAGGTTCATTTATCGAGGCCTATCCGCTGTTCGGTCTCGATACACGTGACTATGACGAACTCTTTGCGGAGAAGCTCGACCTGTTTCTCAAGCTCGGTGAGACGACCAGTATCACCTGGGATGGGCGTTTCCGCCCGGCACTGAGAGGGCAGGGCGTCTTCCCGCGTCCGCATCAGCCGCAGATTCCGCTCTGGATCGGCGTCGGCGGTACCCCGCAATCTTTTGCTCGCGCCGGCACGCTCGGCCTGCCGCTGATGGTAGCGATCATCGGCGGCAGTTTCGAACATTTTCGTCCGCTCGTCGATCTCTATCGTGAGAGTGGTGTGCGCGCTGGACATGAGCCGGCCAAGCTCAAGGTCGGTGTCCACGCCATGGGCTTTGTCGGCGAAACCTACCAGGCAGCCAGGGATGCCTTCTTCCCCGGCTGGGCACATCTGACGGCGACGATCGGTCGTGAGCGCGGTTGGTCGCCACCGACGCGCCAGCAGTTCGACGCGATGGCCGGTCCACAGGGTGCGTTCCTCGTCGGTGATCCTGCAACGGTCGCAGCCAAGATGCGTTATGCCAGTGAGACGCTTGGGGGCATCTCCCGCATCACCTTCCAGATGAGCACGGCGGCTCTTGAGCCGGCGGCGATGAAGCAATCGATCGAACTTCTGGGCATGGAAGTCGCGCCGATCATCAGAACGGTGAGAGCGAAGTCCTGAGGTCAAGCAATCCGTGAAGGAACCATCATGATCGCATCGTCGTCACGTCAGGCTCGTGCTGTCGCTATCACTGGCGCGGGCAGCGGTCTTGGCCGCGATATTGCACTCGGGTTTGCCGCAAGGGGATATATCGTCTTCGGGACGGCCGTCTCGGCAGCCGAGGCCCGCGAGCTCAAGGAGGCCTCCGGCGGGCGTGTCAGCTTGGCGGTCTGCAACGTGACCAAGGTGGATGGTCTCCTCGCCTGGGTCGGAGGAGTGACCGACGCGCTTGGCAATAGCGGCATCAATATATTGATCAACAACGCGACCGTCTTCGCGCCAGGCCCGATCGAGGTCGTCTCGCTTGATTCCATTCGAAATGTATTTGAAGTGAACGTTTTTAGCACTCTGTCCGTCATAAACGCGTTCCTGCCAGCGTTGCGCAAGGCGCACGGCCGGATCGTGCAGATCAGCGCTTGGTCCGCCAGCGTTCCTCTCCCCTTTAACGGACCGTCGCACGCATCGAGCGCTGCCATCGAAGTGTTCTCGGCAGCCTATCGTGCCGAACTGAGGCCTTTCGGGATCGACGTCGTGATCGCTTCTGTCGGCAATCTGGAACAAGGGAGCACTGAGGGGAGTGCTGCAGCTCTGAAGCGGGCGACAGAGACGATGACGCCGGGTGAACGCAAGCTGTACGGCAAGAGGTTCAGCACCTTTTCCGCCGGGCTCGAAAGCTTGCAGGCAACCGGCATGGCTCGATCCGTGGCCGCAGCACGCATAATCGAGATCGCCGAGCAGCACCCCGCTCCCCTCCGGGCGCCTATCGGCGACGATGCCGAGGCCATGCTGCGCGCAGTCCGCGAGAAATCCGACGAAGAGCTTGACGCACTTCGGCTGAAACTGGGGCTGAAACTGGTTGGCCTGGATTGAAATCGCGCTTTACGAGCGTGGACGATCGACCTTCGACATTACGGTCCACGTAGGACAGAAAAGGACGATGACATGAGCTGGAACCCCGCAATCGAACCAGGTTGCCCTGACGAGGTCGGTATTGACGCGATCGAAACCCTCATCATTCCGCGTGCCCGGGACCTAGGCGGTTTTGAAGTTCGACGCGCCTTGCCTGCGCCCAAGCGGCAAATGGTCGGACCTTTCATTTTTTTTGACCAGGCCGGCCCGGCCGAACTCCTGACAGGCCAAGGCATTGATGTCCGGCCGCACCCACATATCGGCCTCGGCACGGTCACCTATCTCTATCGCGGCGACTTTCACCATCGCGACAGCACCGGCGCCGACCAGATCATCCGTCCCGGCGAGTTGAACTGGATGGTTGCCGGCCGCGGCGTGTCGCATTCGGAGCGCACGACGGCAACGGCCCGAACCGGGCCGAACAGCTTGTTCGGAATCCAGACCTGGCTTGCTCTGCCTGACAGCCACGAAGACGTGGAGCCCACGTTCGAGCACCACGGCAAAGACGTATTGCCAGTCATCGAGGACCAGGGCGTTTCTGTGCGGCTCATCTTGGGGAACGCCTACGGCCAGATCGCCCCAGCCACCATGTTCTCCGAGACATTCTATGCCGACGTGACGCTGGCATCAGGGCGCCGACTGCCGTTGCCGGACAATCACGAGGACAGAGGCATCTATATCGTCGAAGGCTCGGTCTCGATCGCCGGCCAGGAGTTCGAAGCGCCGCAAATGATGGTGTTCCGCCCCGGCGACAAGATCACTGTCGCGGCCGGTGACAGAGGTGCAAGGCTGATGATCCTCGGTGGCGCGACACTCTCCGGACCACGTTACATCTGGTGGAACTTTGTCGCTTCGTCAAAGGAGCGTATCGAAGAAGCCAAGGCCGAATGGCGCGCAGAGAACTGGGGCAAGGGACGCTTCGATCTGCCCATCAATGACCGGGATGAGCATATCCCCCTTCCGGACTGACGGTGTGGTTCGGCGATTGCCGGCATGCCTGATCGATCAACAACGGTATGCACGAACCGACCTGTTCGTTCGACAACATGGAGAAAGCGAAATGAGCGAAAAATGGCCAAGCCTCGATTACCTGAGCTGGCGTGAGACGTGTTCCGCGCTGCATCTCTACCTCCAGGTTGCCGGCAAGTATCGGCTGGCCCATACGCCTTGGCTCAACCATTCCTGGAACGCGACCTTTTACGTGACGCCTTCCGGTTTGGCATCGTCCTCGATCCCTGATGGTCCTGGGATCGAGATCCTGTTCGACTTCCATGAGCATGCGGTCGTGGGAAAGAGCGGCGATGGCCGCCAGGCATCCTTTGCGCTGAGGACATCCACGGTCGCAGAGTTTCATGCCAGCTTCACCCGCCTGCTTACCGAGCTCGGCGGTACGCCGGACTTCCACGGCCAGCCGAATGAAGTGGCGGAGCCTGTACCGTTTACAGAAGACCATCGCGAAAGGCCTTACGATCGAGACGCCGTTTCGCGTTTTCATCAGGCGTTGATGGCAGCAGACAGGGTTTTCAAGACATTTCGGACCTCGTTTCTCGGAAAATCCAGTCCGGTTCATCTCTTCTGGGGAAGTTTCGATCTGGCCGTCACCCGCTTTTCGGGACGACGCGCGCCAATCCATCCCGGCGGCATTCCGGCGCTTCCCGACAGCGTGGCCCAGGAAGCCTATGACCGCGAGGTTTCCTCGGCAGGCTTTTGGCCGGGCGGCGGCGGCCTCGATTATCCGGCGTTCTACGCTTATGCCTATCCGGCGCCGAACGGCTTTCGCGGCGCGACGGTCCGGCCCGATGCTGCTTTCTGGCATGAGGGCCTGTCCGAGTTCATTTTGCCTTACGATGCGGTGCAATCTGCTGACGATCCAGACGAAGCCCTCCTGGCGTTTCTCGTGTCGACCTATGAAGCCGCCGCCGATCCGGGAGACTGGGACCGTGAGCTGCTCGAATGCGCTCATGGGCAGCGCGGGAACGCTCGCACGCCGGATGCAGAACGTCTGAAGAAGCCCGCCCCCTCGGTAAACGACGAGGTTGAGCGGGAGGATGGGGCGTCAAAGGGGCGCTACCGAATAGTGGTTGAGGGCGTCGAAGCGGAGATGACCTACAGTCACGCTGGCAAAGACCTTATCATCATCGACCATACCGACGTTCCTGCCGCCTTGCGGGGCCGGAAGATCGGTGAGCGCCTTGTGCGCCAGGCGGTCGAGGATGCCCGGCGTGAAGGGGTGACGATCATTCCCCTCTGCCCGTTTGCCAAAGCTCAGATTGAACGTCATCCGGAATGGCAGGACGTCCTTCGGAAGTGATAAACCTGCCGAAAAGCCCGGCTGAAAGGCATGAGAGGACGGCATGCAGAAAGAAACCAACCGATTCCAGGCGGCAGATAAGGCCCTGCTGGCGGCTGTCAATGAAGCGATGGAGAACGCCGTCAAGATCGCAGGGGATGAACTTCTCTCACTTGGCGTGGGCAGATCACCCCATGATTACTTTGCGGATGGTGTCCTTCGCCACCTGTTCCTGCGCCTGTGCGGGGCCAATCTGGAAACGAACAGTGGAGGGGATCCCGAAACCGCATGGAAAATCCTGTATGCAGGCCGAAATGTCGCCCATCATTGGGAAAGGGAGCGTGGCAGCCCCGCAGCACTCAGCAAGCGGAAAGAGCGCCGGGAGGATGTCGAAAAAGATGAAAGTGAACGGAAGCAACTCGCACTTTCAGCACAGAACTTCGCGTTGAAAACCGTCGTCCGCGCTTTGGTTGATCATGCGCGTGTCTCGGATCCGCAGATCGACGAAAGAATGGTGGCGGCGGTTGACGCCCGCCATGCAAAGCTTGAGGTCGCATCCGACACCGACCGCGAGTTTATGCGGATAGCAAAGAGCTACCTGGCGCTCCTTACCACACCACAAGCATCCGAGGTTACCGAGTAGAGAAAATTGACCTGATTTTTACTCCGACCGTACGGCACATGTAAACGTAATCGGGCGCGCAGACACGCCGGTCCTGCAACATTCTGCGCTGTGGTTGATCTAACTCAAGCGACTGAAATCGATCTCATTTCGAGTTGGAACGGCGGTTCTGATCCCTTCAAGGCGACCAGATTTTGAACACGTTGAAAAGTCCTCCGCGGTTCGCCGATCAACGGTTTGCACACGGCTCACGGCTCGTTCAAAGAAGTGCCTGTTCGTTTCTGCCCAGGAAGCGGAAGTCGATGTCGATAGCAACGCCACTGAGCCGCAGTAGAATGCTCGCCATCGCGGCGCCGAAATCTCCGTCGAGGATCAGCAGATAGATGCGCACCGGGATCGTTGCGGTGCTGCCCTGCGCGTCATCGGGAGCGGCGGGTCTGATGTTCATATTGCTCGGCTTCGTTAAAGTTTTGAATGCAATGAAAGTGGATTTCCGCACGGCAACTCATGCGCGCGCGTTTGAGGACACGTTGCGCTTTTCACTTGTCGGCAACAATCGGGCGGAGACTTCCCATCTGCTGCTGCGAAAACGAGAGCGGACAATGCAGGGGGGCCGATCAGCCGGAGGTCTGCGGCGTTCCATCTCGATTTTCTTGGTGCATCGTAATCTCTTCGTAATGCCACTGCACAGACGCTCGTCTCTCGCCACTGACATCCATCGCATCCGCGCCATGGCGCATTGTAAAGTCGTGACGGGCGCGTTGCCCGATCTCAGGCAGCAGCGGCATAGTTCGATCACCGCTCGATAACGTGACAATTCCATGCCCACTCACTGACGTATGGTTTATGTGACGACGCTTGGATGCGCAGCAATTCTGCGCCGTAGGGTGCGCCGCTGGTCAAGTTTCGACCGGGGGCGTATAATCTTCGCGCGTGCAGGTTCAGTCCTATGGCGCTGTTCCTCACGCGGGCATCCGTTGTGGTCGTTGTTGTCTGTGACAAGAATGGAGAGGAATTGTTATGGCACATTTTCACGTGATCGCGGGAGGCGCCAGGAAGGTGGCCTATCCCACCGTGCGGCGCATCAATGTGGCCGATGTCTTCACCTCGCTGCGTCAGGGGTTGGATGATTTCTGGACCAAGCCGTCGCACTACGTCTTTCTCTGCCTGATCTACCCTGTGGCCGGCGTGGTCCTCGCGTATTGGACATCCGGTGCCAATGCGCTGCCGCTGCTGTTCCCGCTCATGTCAGGCTTTGCCCTGATCGGTCCGATAGCGGCGCTTGGTCTTTATGAAATCAGTCGCCGGCGCGAGCTTGGCCTTGACACCTCCTGGCAGCATGCGCTCGAAATCAGGCATTCCCCGGCAGTCCCGGCAATCCTCGCCATCGGCCTTATGCTGGCGGTGATTTTTATTCTGTGGCTCCTGACGGCGCAGTCGCTCTATGTCAGCCTGTTCGGGCCGGGACGGCCGGAATCGCTGATGATTTTGGTCAACGAGGTGTTCGCGACGAGCAGGGGTTGGCAGCTGATCCTCTACGGGAATGCCGTCGGCTTCCTCTTTGCTCTGGCCGTGCTTTGCACCACAGTCATTGCATTTCCGCTGCTTCTTGATCGTGACACCGGTGCGGCGACAGCGGTTTATACCTCGATGAAAGCCTTCGCGGTCAATCCCATGGAATTCATGCTCTGGGGTCTGATCGTGGCGGTGCTTCTGGCGGTCGGTTTTGCGATGTTCTTTGCCGGTCTGGCTATCGTGATCCCCGTACTTGGCCACGCGACCTGGCATCTGTATCGCAAGGTCGTTGAACCGGAACCCGTCTTGGGGAGCGGCACCGGTCGGTAGGTCGGAAAACCGACTTCGGCACTGCCCCTCAGGGACCAGTGCCGAAGAAGGCGAGGCGGGTGAAGATCGTATAGTCCGCTTCCGATACCATCAGCGCGACGAAAACCAGGACCAGCAGCGGCGGCAGCATGATGGCGTAGACGAGCGCCAGCCGTTCCCAGGCCATGTGCATGAAGACGGCAACGATCAGCCCGGCCTTCGCCATCATGAACAGCAGGATCAGCGTCCATCTGAGATAGCCCTGGAGGCCGAGATAATCGACCATGTAGGAAAAGGCGCTGAGCACGAAGAGCATGCCCCAGACCACGAGGTAGAGCCGGATCGGATGCTGCTGCCCGGTTTGCGGCTGCTGTCCAGATTGGATGTGTGCATGCGCCGTTGTCTCGTTCATGACGACCTCACCACAGATAGAAGAATGCGAAGATGAAGACCCAGACCAGATCGACGAAGTGCCAGTAGAGGCCCATGATCTCGACGGCCTCGTAGCGGCCTCTCTGGCTGGTGAAGAAGCCGCGCCGTTCCTGGTCGAAATCGCCCCGCCAGACCTTGCGGGCGACGATGAGGAGGAAGATCACGCCGATCGTGACATGGGTGCCGTGAAAGCCGGTGATCATGAAGAAGGTCGATCCGAACTGTGCCGCTCCCCAGGGGTTTTCCCAGGGGCGCACGCCTTCGCTGATCAGTTTCGTCCACTCGAAGGCCTGCATGCCGACGAAGCATGCCCCGAGAACAGCCGTCAGCAGCATCAGGATCGCGGTCGTGCGGCGCTCGCGGCGATAGCCGAAATTGACCGCCATCGCCATGGTGCCGCTGCTCGAGATCAGCACGAAGGTCATGATCGCGATCAGGATCAGCGGCACGTCCTGGCCGCCGATATGCAGCGCAAAGACCTCGCTCGGATTGGGCCATGCGACCGGCGTCGACATGCGGGCGGTCATGTAGGCGATCAGGAAACAGCCGAAGACGAAGGTGTCGCTGAGGAGAAAGATCCACATCATCGCCTTGCCCCAGGAGGCGGTCTTGAAGGCGCGCTGATCCGAAGCGAAATCGGCGGCGACACCGTGCAGGCCCACCGGCCTGAGATCCGGTTCGCCATGTGTCCCGATAGTCTGTACCATCTGCAAATCTCCTCGTTGAGCTCCCTCAGTTCGGCCCCTAGTTCAGCAATGTGCGGCAGAGATCGACGAAATCATTCGCCCACCCGGCAAAGAGCGCAAAGAGCAAGAGCCAGACGGCGAGCATGAAATGCGAATAGATGGCGGAAAGATCGACGCTGAGGCGCAGCCTCTCCGGCGCGACGTCGGTTGAAAATGCCCTGACCGTCGTGTGCGCGAGCACGGCGAGCCCGCCGAGGATATGCAGGCCGTGCAGGCCGGTGAGCATGTAGAAGAAGCTGTTGGCGGGATTGTCGGCCAGCACGTAGCCGGCCGCCGTCAGTTCCCGCCATGCCTGGACCTGTCCAAAGAGAAACAACAGGGCAAGGGCAAATGCGGCAGCAAGCACCGGCCGCAGGCTTTCCATGTGGCTGTGCCCCACCTCTCTTCTTGCCCATTGCAGCGCGACACTGCTTAATGCCAGCGCTGCGGTGTTGACCCAGAGCAGCCGGGGAACCGGTGTGGCCCACCAGTCCACTGACGCCATGCGCATGAAATAGGCGCTGACGGCTAGGCTGAAGAGCGCGCCGACGACACCGAGAAACACGAAGAGGCCGATTTTCACCGCCGGCACGGGCGACTGTTGCGGATCGGCGCCGTGATGATCCGGCAGCTGCACGGACCCGGTTTCGAGCCACGGCTTCGAGGTCAGCCGTTGTCCGGCGAGCCACCAGACGATGATGGCGCCGATGACGGCAAGGAAGATCAGCGTGACGTTCATGCCGGAACCTCCCGTGTGACGCCGCCGCTTGCCGGCACCGTCTGCGGAATGAAGTCCTCAGCCGCTCCCGGCACGCTGTAGTCATAGGCCCAGCGATAGACCACCGGCAAATCCTTGCCCCAGTTGCCGTGCGCGGGCGGCGTCTGCGGCGTCTGCCATTCCAGCGTCGTTGCCCGCCATGGATTGCCGCCTGCCTCTCTGCCGCGGAAAAGGCTCCAGACCAGATTGAACAGGAAGACCATCTGCGCGGCCCCGACGATCAGCGCCATGACTGTGATAAAGATGTTCAGCGTATGGGCCGAGGGTGGAACGAAGGCCGTCTCGCCCAGCTCGTAGTAGCGGCGCGGTACGCCGAGCAGGCCGAGATAATGCATCGGGAAGAAGATCGCGTAGGTACCGAGGAAGGTGGTCCAGAAGTGGATCTGGCCGAGCGTCTCGTTCAGCATGCGTCCCGTCACTTTCGGATACCAGTGACAGATGGCCCCGAAGATGACGAGTATCGGCGCCACGCCCATGACCATGTGGAAATGCGCGACGACGAACATCGTATCCGACAGCGGCACGTCGACGACGACATTGCCGAGGAACAGACCCGTCAGGCCGCCATTGACGAAAGTGACGATGAAGGCGAGCGCAAAGAGCATCGGCAGCGTCAGGTGAATATCGCCGCGCCATAGCGTCAGCACCCAGTTGTAGACCTTGATCGCCGTCGGGATGGCGATGATCAGCGTCGTGGTGGCGAAGAAGAAGCCGAAGGCCGGGTTCATGCCGCTGACATACATGTGGTGCGCCCAGACGATGAAGCTCAGCGCGCCGATGATGACGATCGCCCAGACCATCATGCGATAGCCGAAGATGTTCTTGCGCGCATGCGTGCTGATCAGGTCCGAGACGATGCCGAAGGCCGGCAGCGCGACGATATAGACCTCCGGATGCCCGAAGAACCAGAACAGGTGCTGGAACAGGATCGGGCTGCCGCCGCCATGCTGCAGCTGCTCGCCCATTTCGACGATGGCAGGCATGAAGAAACTCGTGCCGAGCAGGCGGTCGAACAGCATCATGACGCAGGCGACGAACAGGGCAGGGAAAGCGAGCAGCGCCATCACGGTGGCAGTGAAGATGCCCCAGACGGTAAGCGGCAGGCGCATCAGCGTCATGCCGCGCGCGCGTCCCTGCAGCACCGTCACCACATAGTTCAGGCCACCCATGGTGAAACCGATGATGAAGACGATCAGCGAGGAGAGCATGAGGAGGATGCCCCAGTCCTTGCCGCCGGGCGTACCTGACAGGACGGCCTGCGGAGGATAGAGCGTCCAGCCGGCCCCTGTCGGGCCGCCGGGGGCGAAAAAGCCCGCGGCCAGGATCAGTACGGCCAGCAGATAGATCCAGTAGCTCAGCATGTTCGCATAAGGAAACACCATGTCTCGCGCGCCGACCATCAGCGGAATGAGGTAATTGCCGAAGCCGCCGAGGAACAGCGCGGTCAGGAGATAGATCACCATGATCATGCCGTGCATGGTGATGAACTGATAATAGTGATCCGCATCGATGAAGGCAAAATAGCCGGGAAAGGCAAGCTGCAGACGCATCAGCCAGGAGAGCACCAGCGCCACAAGGCCGATCGAGATGGCGGTAACCGAATATTGGACGGCGATGATCTTGGCATCCTGGCTGAACACATATTTCGTCCACCAGCTTTTCGGATGATAAAGCTCGACATCCTCGACTTCGGCGGAGGGGATGGCGCCTGCGCTGCCGGATGGAATCTCGACCATGATGTCTCTTCCCTTTCCTTCCGATGCTGCCTGAAACCGTTTCACCGGTTCAGTTTGCCGGTCGCGGCTCTCCCGATGCCATAAGCTGGGTGAATGTCTGCTGCTGTCCGAGCCAGGTCTGATAGTCCGCCGCTTCCTCGACGACGACGGTCCCGCGCATTTGCGCATGGCCGATGCCGCAGAGCTCGGCACAGAGAATCTCGAAGCTTCCCGTCCGTGTCGGCGTGAACCAGAAATAGGTGATCATGCCGGGGATCATGTCCATCTTGGCGCGGAATTCCGGCACATAGAAATCGTGGAGGACGTCGATGGAGCGCAGCAATATGCGCACCGGCTTGCCGACCGGCAGATGCAGCTCGCCGCCCTCGATGATCACGTCATCGAGGCCGCTTGCATCATTCTTGTTCAGCCCGAGCGGATTTTCGGGGCTGACGTCGCGCGTCTCCGCGCGGCCGAGCTTTCCATCCACGCCCGGCAGGCGGAAGCTCCACAGCCACTGCTGGCTGACGACCTCGACCGGTACGGCATCGTCAGGCACCGTGATGAACTGGTTCCACACCACGAGGCCGGGCGCCAGCATCGCCGCGACGCCGACTGCCGTTCCTCCTCCCAGCAGCAATTCCAGCCTGCGGTTTTCAGGCTCGTAGGCCGCCCGGTTGCCTGGCTTGTGCCGGAAGCGGAAGACGCAATAGGCCATGAACGAAACCACCGCCACGAAGACGATGCCGGTGATCCAGAAAGTGATGACGAGCGTGCTGTCGATATAGGTCCAGTTGGAGGCGATCGGCGTCCACCACCACGGGCTCAGCACATGGAACAGCACGGAGCCGACAACAATCAAGACGAGAATCAGCACAACAGCCATTTCCGCCCCTCCCTGAGCAGGTCGACCGTGAAACCGCATTCCGCAAAAAAATACCGGGTTATTATCGCACGAATGGAAAAGATGGGCAATTACTGCAATTTAGGCATGTCCAGCCGGTGGCCTCTCGGCCGGTTACTGGGAATATTGCTTGAGATAGGCGATGAGATTGGTGATCTCCTGCTCGTCCTTCACGCCGACGAAGGCCATCTTGGTGCCCTTCACCTTCGCTTTTGGATTGTGCAGATAGTCGCGCAGCGCCGCCTCGTCCCAGACAAGACCGTCGTCTCCGGCCGCCTTCATCCCGGTCGAATAGGCGAAATTGGGATGCGTTCCGGCCTTGCGCCCGAACAGCTTGTTCAGCGACGGACCGACCTTGTTTGTATCGGAATCGACGACATGACAGGTCGCGCATTTCTTGAAAACGGTGGCGCCCGCCGTCGCATCGCCTTCCTGAGCCCGGGCATCAAACGACGAAACGGCGACGATGGACGCGCCGATCAACAGAACAACACGATAGGTCATGGCAAACCCCATCCTCCTCAAGGTCGCCCAATCGCCACATCATCCATCGTCATCTTCGCGCGGATATGTTTGCGATTGCTAAAAAAATAGTCCTTCGAGTTGGTAAGTCAACCGGTCCCACAGGGGCATCGTCAACTTAACGAAACGTGGACGTCGATGTGAGATGACGGGCCATGACAGATCGTGACCCACTCTACCGCCGCCATCGCTTTGCCCCCGAGATCATCGCCCATGCTGTCTGGCTCTATTTCCGTTTTCCTCTCAGCTTGCGGATGGTCGAGGACATGCTGGCGGCGCGAGGGATTATTGTCTCGCACCAGACGGTCCGGCTGTGGGCAGAGAAATTCGGGCGGGCCTTTGCCAGCGAGATCCGCCGCCGCTCAGCCGGTCGGGTGGGTGACAAATGGCACCTCGACGAGGCCGTCGTTTCGATCCGGGGTAAGAAGCACTGGCTCTGGCGCGCCGTCGATCAGGACGGTTTCGTCCTGGAGGTTCTGGTGCAAAGCCGTCGCGATGCCAAAGCGGCCAAGCGTCTGATGCGCAAACTGTTGAAGGGCCAAGGCCGCGCGCCGCGAGTGATGATCACCGACAAGCTTCGATCCTACGACGCTGCAAAGCGTGAGATTATGCCAAGTGTCGAACACCGTTCGCATAAAAGCTTGAATAATCGGGCGGAAAATTCCCACCAGCCAGTCCGGCGACGGGAACGGATCATGAAACGCTTCAAGTCACAGCGCCATTTGCAGCGCTTCGTCTCCATCCATGATCCAATTGCCAACCTGTTCCAAATCCCCAGACATGACATCTCCTCCAGTGATCATCGCGAACTACGTTCAGAGGCGATGAACCTGTGGGCAAAAATCGCTCGCGCCTGAACCGCCATGGTGCAAGCGGCCTACGATTGCCCCACGCCCATTAAGTTTACGATGCCTGCGCATTACATCCATAGTCCTGGCAACCGCTCTTGTAGCGTCGGCGGCCTCGTTCGCCCACGCCGACCAGCTCGACGATATCATTTCGGCAGGTAAGCTCCGTTGCGCCGTGGAGTTGGACTTCCCCCCAAACGGCGCGCGGGACAAGGACAACAAGCCGATCGGCTTTGACGTAGATTACTGCAACGATCTTGCCAAGGCTCTCGGCGTCGAAGCTGAAATCGTAGATACCCCTGATCCAGATCGTATTCCTGCAGTGCTGTCCGGCCGCGCCGATATCGGCATCGCGGTGGCTTCCGACACTCTTGAGCGCGCCAAGACCATCGGGTTTTCCATCCCGTATTTCGTGTTCACGACCGTCATCCTGGCGCGCGAAGATTCCGGCATCAAGAGCGCGGCCGACATCAAGGGACATACGGTTGGCGGACCGGCAGGTGCCTACGAGACACTTGCTCTCGGCGACACTGTCAAATCGTTCAATGACCCGGCGACCAAGCTCTTGACCTTCCAGTCCCAGTCCGACGCTTTCCTGGCGCTCGGCCAGAAGAAGATCGATGCGACCTACACGACGTCGACCATCGCAACGCATCTTATTCAGTCCGGCAAATACCCGGGCCTGAAGATCGTCGGCGATGCGCCAGTTGATGCCGACTACTGCGCCATCCTCGTGCAGCGTCAGGAACAGGGACTTCTCAATTACGTCAATCTGTTCCTGAACCGACAGGTCCGCTCCGGTCGCTACGCAGAGCTCTACGCGAAGTGGGTCGGCACAGAAGGCGGTCCTGCCCCGGACCTGACCGTCGCGAAGACCTACCGCTAACTTTAGTCGATGGGCACTCGTCTTCCACGTGGCTCATGAAGCAGAGCGCGCGAGGGCGGTTTGATTGCGCCCCTGCCCGGATCCTGGAGGCGGCTCCCCGCATCCAGGGTCCGAGCAGAACGTGACCGAGCGCGGCTAAACCCCAATCCCATTGCATAAAGGGACAATCAATGTCTTACACCTTCCAGTGGCGCCCGGTTTTTCGGGCGCTTCCAGAAATGCTCTGGGGAGCACTGGTTACCCTTGAGATTGCGATTTTCGCAATGGTGATCGGGACCGCGCTGGCGGTTGTCCTGGCGCTAGCGAAAAGATCCGGGAACAGGACGTTTTCCGGTCTTGCTGACGTATGGATCGAGACCGCGCGGAACACGCCCGCACTGTTCCAGATCTACATGATCTATTTCGGCCTGGGCTCGTTGGGAATTCGTGTCGATTCCTACACCGCTCTGCTCGTGGGGATCACGTTCAACAATGCCGGCTACCTCGCCGAAACTTTCCGCGGCGGCTTTTCGGCCGTGCCCGAAACACAGATCCGTGCCGCTCGGTCGCTTGGCATGGGGGCGGGGCAGACGATGTGGCATATCGTATTGCCGCAAATGTTGCGCGCCGTCTTCCATGCCATGACGAACCAGATGGTGTGGTCGATATTGATGACGTCCCTCGGCACGATTGTCGGTCTGACCAGCGACCTGACAGGCGTGACGCAGCAGCAAAACGTCCTGACTTACCGGACCTTCGAGTTCTTTCTGGTCGCGGCCGTTCTCTACTACCTGATCTCCAAGACATTCACCGTCGGTGCGCGTCTGCTCGCCTGGCGTCTGTTCCGCTACTGAGGAGTGCCCGATGTTTTTTGACGCCTCATTGTCGTGGAGCGATATCGTCTACCTCTTGCAAGGTGCTTTGGTGACGATCGCCATCACTGCCGCCTCTGTCGCCATCGGCACGGTACTGGGGGTGCTGTTCGGCCTCATCCGCGCCGGCGCGCCGTGGTGGATCAGCGGCCCGATTGGTGGAGTTCTCGACATCTTTCGCTCGGTTCCACTTCTGATCCAGCTGGTGCTGTTCAACTCGTTCAACAGCATGTTTCGGCTGCACTGGCCGAGCTATGCTGTGGCATGCCTGTGCCTGGGCATCTATGCGGCCGCCTTCTGCACCGAAATCGTTCGAAGCGGGGTTTTTGCCGTGCCGACGACGACGCGCAGAGCTGCGCGGTCGCTCGGACTGAGCTGGGGCCAAGAGGTGATCTCGATCACCTTGCCGATGGCGACCAGGATCGTGTTTCCCAGCTGGATCGGTCTGGCGCTCGGCGTGATGAAGGACACGTCGCTGGTTCTGTGGATCGGCATCATCGAGCTCCTTCGCAGTTCCCAGATCGTCACGACCCGCGTTCAGGAGCCGCTTCTGATCCTGACCATCACAGGTCTCATTTATTTCCTGATGAGCTTCCCCATCGCGAGGCTCGGCGCCCGACTTGAAAAAAGGTGGCAGATCCAATGATTGAAATCGAAAACGTCCATAAACATTTCAGCACGCTTCATGTCCTCAAGGGTGTCAGCCTTACCGTCAACAAAGGCGAAGTCCTCTCGATGATCGGTGGCTCCGGTTCGGGGAAATCGACGATGCTGATGTGCATCAATGGGCTTGAGCCGATTCAGGATGGCTGCATTAGCGTTGACAACGTCGATGTCCATGCGAAGGCGACGAACCTTAACAAGCTGCGCCAACGGATCGGCATTGTGTTCCAGCAGTGGAATGCCTTTCCGCATCTCACGGTGCTGGAAAATGTTATGCTGGCGCCAAGAAAAGTGCTGGGCAAGTCCAAGCAGGAAGCCGAGGCGATTGCGGTCGAACAGCTCAAGCATGTGGGACTTGGTGAAAAGCTGAAAGCTTTTCCGTCGCGCCTGTCCGGTGGGCAACAGCAGAGAATGGCGATCGCCCGCGCACTCGCCATGTCGCCGGACTACATGCTGTTTGATGAGGTCACATCCGCTCTCGATCCTCAACTGGTTGGTGAAGTGTTGGATACGCTGCGCATGCTGTCGCAGGAAGGCATGACCATGATCGTGGTGACGCACGAAATGCGATTTGCCCGCGAGGTCTCCGATCGGGTGGCGTTTTTCCGCGAAGGGCTCATTCATGAGCTTGGAACGCCCGAGCAGATATTCGACAGCCCGCAACGTCCCGAAACGGCGGACTTCCTACGCTCAGTGCCTTGAAATCCTAAGCGCCTAAATTCTTTGGGTCGAATTCCTATTCGAATGGTGGGTCGGTCGGCAGTGCGATTCCCTTCAAGGCGATACGATGATGGACAGTTACGCCGCGAGCTTTGAAATGTGCTGCTCGACCAAACGCAGGAATCGTTTGTTGTGAGCCCCTGCAACCGAACCCAATCACACCCATACATAACAAAATCCCCTCAGGGGGATCTTTGCGGGCCAGAAGCCACAACGCACCAGCCCCGCGATCGCGCAAAAGCCGGAGTTAACACCCGGCTTGGTCCGTCGAATTGACTTGGCTCCGAACCGGGGCTGGGCAAAGGCAGATATGGAATAAGATATCCCCGAACCGCGTCCGGCACATCAAAACCTCTACGGGGCCGCGACCTCGAGGATATCCAATGCCAGCCTGACCTCATCTCCGGCGTCTTTCGGCAACGGCAAAACCGGGCGCGGCGGCTGGACGTGCGCCAGGCCCAGGAGGTCCGCAATGGCGAACATAACGCGGAAGCTGCCGTAGCGCTTGAACAGCGTCCAGAGCGGTTCGAAAGCCTTGTTCAACCGCGCGGTCTCGACAGTGTCGCCGGCCCGCGCAGCACGCGTCAGGGCAAGCGCGGGGCCTGGCAGCAGGCCTGCCGCAACGCTGTACCAGGTGTCGCATCCGGCAAGCAAGGCATCGGCCGCCCCCCAATCGCCGCTATATCCGATCGTGAACCTGTCAGGGGTGATCTGTCGCAGGCGTGCGAGTTCCCCCGCGCAATCGTCACCTGCCGCCAGAGGCATTTTCACGGCGACCACGTTGGACACCGTCGACAACCGGGCGATCAGCGCATCGCTGAACGTGAAGCGTGTGGTGCTGGGATTGTTGTAGATGCATAAAGGCAATTCCCCCGCCTCGGCCACAGCGACGAAGTGCTGAAAGACTTCGTCCTCGTTCAGGGGAACGTATGACATGGGCGCCAGGAGCAGGCCGTCGGCGCCGGCGGCTTTGGCATCGCGCGCCAAAGCCTGAGCTTCGTCGGTGCGCAATGCTCCTACACCCACCACAAGAGGAGTCTTGCCGCCAATACATTCAACGGCAACCGCGACGGCACGCCTGCGCTCTTCCCTCGTGAGATACGCATAGCCACCGGTGCTGCCGAGCAGCCCGATGGAATCTGCTCCCGCGTGATGAATACGCTCGAGGAAACGGGCCAGCACCTCGGCGTCAACGCGCCCTTCAGCATCCGTTGGGGTCAGAGGGAACGCAGACAGGCCATTGAACAAAGTCATGATCCAACCTTCCAAACTAAATACGGGAGAGCAGCATGCGCAACCCGGCGAACGCAAAGAACAGCGACAGCAGGCTTTCGATCCAACGGCGGCAGCGGCGGTACAGAGCCACCATCGGCGCTGTGGAGAAGACAATGGCGTAGCCACAGAAGATCGCGACGCTCAGGACGGCGCAGCCGCCCAATATAGCGGCGACGCTTTCCCACGAAGAACCGGGGCCGATACCCAACGTGACCAGCGCGATCCATGCCAGCACCGATTTCGGGTTCGCCAAATGCATCAAGAGGCCCCGCCGGTAGAGCGCAGCCCGGGAAAGAGCGACATCATCCGCCGACACGCGCGCCGCCAGCTTCTCGTTCGACATCAGCGCCGAACGTCCCGCCTTGAAGGCGAGGAACAGCAGATACAAGCCCCCGAAAATCTGGAGAGCGATCAGGGCCTGGGCGTACCTGGCCAACAAGGCGGAGATGCCCGTCGAGGCCATCAGACCCCAGAAGATCGAGCCGCTGACAACGCCGGAGGCAAGCATGAGCGCGGCACCTCTGCCGCGAGCCATCGCCACGCCCATGATGCGCATGTTGCTCGGGCCGGGGCTACCAGCGGCGATGACATATGCCCCATAGACTATGAGCAACTGATGCAGGTTGGAATTCATTCCTTGACGCCTTTAAACCTTATACAGCATCGAAAGATGCAATCACTCTACCGAAAGTTATTCCGCGGCGTGGATCGTTTGACTGACGATCATGCAGCCCGGCATCAGCGCCTTCAGGCCCTCGACCAGGGCGTCGGTTGCCTCGGCCAGCGCTACGTCCGGCATAGTTTCCAGGGCCTCCAATACGAACCACATCCGGCCTTTGGCGGCCGCCAGGCGGGTTCGAGATCCTTGTCGCCAATTCCAGCGTCTGCAAGTGACGCCGACGTCGTCTCGCCAGATGACCTCGCCCAACAGAGGAGGATCGTTGATTTCCTCCCCGTTCATGACGGTGTCGAACGTTTCCGTCCCGTCTGCGATCGTCAAAAAGGGTCGCCCGGCATAGGCGTCATAGTTCTCTCCGCCGACCGGGATCGCGTATTTCAAGCTGATGGCGTTGTAGAGATCGACGATAGGGTTGATCGGCGGAATGGCGCCGTCCTTGAGAACCCGCTTTCTAAGGGCCTGGGCTGAGCAGGGGGTGCGGTTCGGCTTGGCGCCAAAGCGGACGTAGGCGTCGGACCAACTTGCGAGATGCGTTTCCGCCCAAGCCGGGCCGCCGGCCAACAAGCAAGTACAGGCTTCCGCCAGCAATGGACGATCCAGAATTCCTTCTCCGGCCGAAGTGGCATCGACGTGGACGCTCACTGCTCTGAAACCCGGTGCAATACCGCGAATTCGACCGTCGACGACGGGTGTCTCAAACATCCAGGCGACTCCATCAGTTCAAAGCAGAAGCGATCCAGACACAGCGGACCGGTGACGATTGTCTTGACTGCGAGCGACCTATTGCAGTTCATTGGCACAAACTAAACTGCCAGTTTTGGAGATTTTCATTGGTCCAGTACAGACAAGGGTCTCGCAGGACTGGAGCGACGCGCCGGATCTATCATTCCCTGCTCAACCAGATCGAGGCTGGTGTCTATGGTGTCGGTGACGCTCTGCCTTCAAGTCGTTCGCTTGCGGAAGAACTGGGTGTTTCGAGGACGACGGTGACCGCCGCATTCGACCAGCTTGTTTCGGAGGGGTATGTCCGGGTACAGCAGGGACGGAAAGCGTGTGTTGCTTCAGCAGGGCGGCTGAGCCAGGTTGCGCCGCCCGACTGTTCGGCGATCCCCGCTCGCCGGCTTTCCGCCTATGCCACTCGTGCGATGGCGCTGCCGCCGAACAGCACCGCCGGGAGGCTGCCGCTCAAATTCGATTTCCGCTACGGCGATATTGCGGCAGAGGACTTTCCCAAGGCCCCCTGGCGAAAAGCGCTGAATACGGCCTTCCTCAGGCATCGCGACAGGTTGGGATACGATGATCCAGCAGGAAGCCGATCCCTGCGGGAGGCGTTACAGGGCTATGTCTGGCGGTCAAGGGGCATCAACTGCGATCTCGGCCAGATCATCGTTGTAAACGGGTCGCAGCAGGCGCTGGACCTCTGTGCTCGGGTCCTTGTCAATCCCGGCGACCATATCGTGGTCGAAGACCCGTGCTATGCCATGGCCAAGAACGTGATGCATGCCGTCGGAGCAAACATCGTTGCCGTACCTTGTGGTGCCCATGGCATAGACACCGCGAAGCTTCCCGGGGTTGGCGACATCGCCGTGGCGTATGTGACGCCGAGCCACCAGTTTCCTCTGGGGGAGTCTTACCTGCTGCGCATCGCCAAGCCTTGATGGAGTGGTCCATGTCGGCGAACGCCTATGTCATCGAGGACGACTACGACAGCGAGTATCGGTACGATGTCAGCCCCATTCCGCCCCTTTATCTCTCTGGGCAAGGCCGCGTCATCTATGTCGGAACGGTCTCAAAGACCCTGTCGCCGACGCTCAGGCTCGGATTCGTCATACTTCCGCATCCACTTGTTGAGGCCTTCATCGAATGCAAGCGGATTGCCGATCGGCACACATCCACGTTCGAGCAGGAGGCTCTCGCCGGGCTGATCGAGACCGGCGCTTACGAGCGACATGTCCGCAGGATGCGGAGGTTTAACGCAGAGCGGCGCGCCGTATTCCTGGTGTCGATGACGAGCGCTTTTGTGGACGACATCGAGATCGTCGGCACGACTGCGGGACTTCACGTCGTCGTGTGGTTCAACACCATTTCCTGCCGACAAGAGGCGCGTTTCGCGGATATCGCCCGAAGCCACGACATTGGGATCTATCCCATCGCTCGCCTGTTCTCATCGCCGACGGATGAGCGAGCCGGATATATCTTTGGTTATGCGTCCATGTCTGCCGATCAACTCGCCAAAGGAGTGGAAAAGTTGCATCGCGCATACCTCGGCTTCATCGGCGAAGGGTCGCTCCAGGCGGGAGCGTGAGCCAAAACGGGAAGTCTTCGACCGTCACATAGTTTTCACCGGCGGCTACGTGGCGCATCCGCTGTTTCCGTGACTTCGAGAAGAAACGTTTTCCGGTAGAGCGGCCGATTTTCAGATCATCCAAGCACCCGTTTCACCTGATCAACTGCGAGCGGCTGCGAGACCGTGCAAGACCAGATCAAGATGCGCCTCGATATATCTCGGCGTTTCAAGATCGAGACGACCGTCGTGGATCAGTGCTTCGACAATCAAGGCCAACGCGGGCGCAAGTATGACGCGTGCAACCGTTGCAGGCCCGTCCCGAAACTCGCCCTGACGGACACCTTCGTCGATCAGCGCCTGCCCCGTGACGAGGATCGGCACGACGAGTTCCGCGTAGTGGTCATCAACGAGCTGGGGGAACCGCACACCCTCAGAGATAGCGAAGCGAAGCAGCTCCCGGGTTCTGCGGTCTTCCATAACGCGCTCGTAAAAAAGCAGGATCAAGGATCTCAGCCGCTCCGCGCAACTTCCAGTGAGTTCCCTGGCGTCGGCTAGAACGTCCTCGAACGGTACCGCGATATGCCGTGCCATGGCGGAAAATAGAACCTCCTTCGTGGGGAAGTAGACGTAGACCGTCCCTTTCGTCACTCCTATGCGGGCGGCGATATCTTCCACCCGCGCCGCCGTGTAGCCGTGTTCGATGAACTCCTCAAACGCAGCGTCGAGAATCTGCGCAGGCCGGAGAGCCTTCTGTTCAGCGCGCGTCAGCTTTTTCATGTTCACATTCCTCACCAACAGGTCCTGCGGCTTCAACATGTCAGCATTATTTCATTGACTTTCTGGTTAGTCAATTATAATCGGCTTCAAAAGCGACTTGAGAGGCGGCTTATGGGACAGTTAACAACAGGCATTTTATTGGGGGTTTCCATCGCATGCCTTACGGCTTGCGCTCCTCAGGAAGAAGCTCGACAGAAGAACGGGCGACACGTGGAGACGGTGACTGTTCAAGCGGTACCGGTGTCGGAAACCATTTCGACGACGGGCGAGATCAGCGCCAGGGTCCAATCCGACCTTTCATTCCGCGTCAGCGGTCGCATTATCGCGCGGCTGGTCGATGTCGGCGATCACGTCAAGGCTGGCCAGGTTCTCGCACGTCTCGATACTCAGGAGCAGACGGCTGACCTCCAGGTGGCGCTTGCCAATCTCCAATCTGCGGAGGCGCAGCAGACGCAGGCCCGGCAGGCATTCGACAGACAGCAGAGCCTGTTCACCACAGGCGTCACCACGCTGGCCGCCCTCGATAACGCACGCGAAGCCCTTTTAACCACGCAGGCCACGGTTCAGTCAGCGCAGGCCCAGCTGGATACGGCCCGCGATACGCTTGGCCAGACGGACCTCAAGGCGGATGCCAACGGAATCATTACCGCCAGGAATGCCGAAGTCGGTCAGGTGGCGCAGGCCGCCCAGCTTATTTTCACACTCGCCCATGACGGCCCCCGAGACGCGGTGATCAATGCCAACGAGTCCGCTCTTCTCGGACGCGCGCTTGAGGACGTTGCCGAGGTCAGGCTCCTGTCGGGCAGCGACAGGTTTCGGGCCAAGGTCCGCGAGGTCTCGCCCACCATCGACACCACGACGGGGACGATCCGGGTGAAGCTCGCTCTCGAAGATGCGCCGGACGCTCCCCTGGGGAGCGCCGTGGTTGCAACCGCGCGCTACAAGCCTGAGACCGTCATCGAGTTGCCCTGGTCGGCAATGGCCTCCCGTGCGGGGCGGACGGCCGTCTGGCTCGTTGATCCGAAGACGACCGCCGTCTCCCTCCATCCCGTGGGGGTCGCGGCCTATGCCAGCGGCCGCTTCTCCGTCGAATCCGGCCTGTCTGCCGGCGACATTGTCGTTTCCAACGGCACGAAGTTTCTGAGCGAGGGCGACCTTGTGTCTTATGAAGGAGCTGCAAGATGAAAATCGATCCCCGCCTGACGGCGCTTCTGGCAGCGGCCGCGATGCTGTCGGCTTGCCAGAAGGAAGAGGACGCAGCATCGCTGCCTCCCCGCCCGGTCCTATCTCAGTTAGCCGAACCGGTCCCGCAGGCGGCGTTCACTCTGCCTGGCACTGTCCAAGCCCGTATCGAGACCGAGTTCAGCTTCCGCATTCTTGGCCGGGTCATCGCCCGCAACGTCCAAGTGGGCGACCTCGTCAAAAAGGGCGACGTCCTGGCAGCCATCGATCCGGTGGCTCTCGAGCTGGCTGTCAAAAGCGCGCGGTCCGACCTTGCCAACAGCCAGGCGCAACTTGCCAACGCCCGCATCACAGAAGACCGGCAGAGAACTCTGCTCGAGAGACAGAGCGGGGCCAGGGCCACCTTTGAAACTGCCGAACTGGAGCGCAAAACCGCCGAAGCTGCGGTCGCCAAGGCCCAGGCAAATCTGGACAAGGCGAGCGAACAGCTGAGCTATTCGCGTCTGCTCGCCGAATTCGACGGTGTGGTCACCGCGACCGCCGCCGAGGTGGGCCTTGTCGTTTCGCCGGGGCAAAGTGTTGCGACCGTGGCGCGACCGGAGGAGCGCGACGCAGTGGTCGACGTGCCCGAAGCTGCCGGCGCCCATTTGAAGCCAGGCGCATCCTTCGACGTCGCCTTGCAACTTGATCCCCGCATTCACGCCAGGGGCGTGGTCCGCGAGATCGCGCCCGAAGCGGACGACGCGACGCGTACGCGACGCACGCGGTTGACGCTGATCGACCCGCCTGAGGCACTCAGGCTCGGCTCGGTCATAACGGCCAGTTCCATGGGTGAGGCGAAGACCTCGATCCGGCTGCCCTCCTCCGCGATCCGGACAGAGGGATCGAAGGCATTCGTCTGGATCGTCGACAGCGCGACAGGGAAGGTCACCTCTGCCCCGGTCACGCTTGCTGAACAAACCATCGCAAGTGGCCCCGTCACGGTAAGCGACGGGATCAAACCCGGTGACAGGATCGTCACCGCTGGCGTCAACACCCTCGTAAACGGCCAGACCGTTCGTATCGATCAGGAGACCATCAAGTGAAATCCTTCAACCTCTCGGACTGGGCGCTCGAGCATCGTTCGCTCGTCTGGTATTTCATGATCGTCTTCATCCTTGCCGGCACGTTTTCCTACTTCAACCTCGGCCGTGAAGAAGATCCCGCGTTTACCATCAAGACGATGATCATCAATGCGCAGTGGCCGGGTGCGTCCGCTGAAGAAATGACCCGTCAGGTGACGGACAGGATCGAGAAGAAGCTGGAGGAACTTGACGCGCTGGACTACACGCGAAGCGAAACGGTCGCCGGGCAGACTACGGTCTACGTCGAATTGCTTGCGACCACCAAAGCAAGGGACGTGACGGGAAACTGGCTTCGCGTCCGCAACATGATCAACGACATCAAGGGCGAATTTCCCAGTGGCGTCGTCGGCCCATTCTTCAATGACACTTTCGGCGACGTCTATGGCAACATCTACGCCTTCAAATCCGACGGCCTGACGCAGCGCCAACTCCGCGACCTGGTGGAGGACGCGAGAGCGAAGCTGCTGACGGTTCCGAATGCCGGCAAGATCGACGTTATCGGGGCACAGGACGAAGCCGTCTATCTTGAATTTTCGACCCGCAAGATCGCGGCGCTCGGCATCGACCGCCAGGCCGTTATCGAAACGCTTCAAGCCCAGAATGCGGTAGCGCAGTCCGGCTTCGTGGATGCGGGACCCGAGCGGATCGCGTTGCGCGTCGGTGGCCAGTTTACGACCGAAGAGAGTTTGCGGGCCATCAATCTCAGGGTGAATGATCGCTTTTTCCCGCTCACCGACGTCGCGACGATCAAGCGAGGGTATGTCGACCCGCCGTCCTCGCTCTTCCGCTTCAACGGACAACCCGCGATAGGCCTGGCAATCGGGATGACGACGGGTGCCAATCTGACAAACTTCGGCCATGCGCTGGACGAGGAAATGAAGCGCGTCGTGGCCGATCTTCCGATCGGCGTGAACGTGGAGCGGGTTTCCGACCAGCCGGCTGTCGTGGAAGAAGCCGTGTCCGGTTTTACGAAAGCGTTGTTTGAGGCAATCGCTATCGTCTTGGCGATCAGCTTCATCAGCCTCGGACTGCGCGCCGGGCTGGTGGTCGCGATCTCGATCCCGCTTGTCCTGGCGATCACGTTCGTCGTCATGGAATATAGCGGCATCTCGCTGCAGCGCATTTCGCTTGGCGCCTTGATCATCGCGTTGGGGCTCCTCGTCGACGATGCCATGATCGCCGTCGAGATGATGGTGGCGCGCCTCGAGTCAGGCGACGATCTGCGCAAGGCCGCCACCTATGTCTATACGTCGACCGCCTTTCCGATGCTGACGGGCACGCTTGTCACCGTCGCCGGTTTTATCCCGATCGGCCTCAACAACAGCGCGGCGGGCGAATTCACCTTTACCCTGTTCGTGGTGATTGCAGTTTCGCTCGTGGTTTCCTGGGTTGTGGCCGTCCTCTTCACGCCATTGCTGGGCGTGGCGATCCTGCCGAAGACGATGAAGTCCCACCACGAGCGCAAGGGACGCGCCGCGCGGGGATTTGCCTGGCTCCTGGCCGCTGCCATGCGTTGGCGCTGGGTCACGATCACCGCCACCATTGCTGCTTTCGGTCTCTCGCTTGGCGGTCTTGGTCTCGTGCAGCAGCAGTTCTTCCCGGCGTCCGACCGCGTTGAACTGATCGTCGACTGGAGCATGCCGCAAAACAGCACGATAGCGGAAACGAACCGCCAGATGACGCAGTTCGAACAGGAGAAACTCGTCGGCAACCCCGATGTCGACCATTGGGCCACACATGTCGGGGAAGGGGCGCCGCGTTTCATCCTGTCCTACGACGTGCAGACCCCAGCTGCCTGGTTCGGGCAGATCGTCATCGTCGCCAAGGACCTCGAAGCCCGGGATAGGCTGCGCGCAGACTTGCAGGCCTATGTCGCAAAGACCTTTCCCGGTACCGACGCTTTCGTCAAACTCCTGGATATCGGTCCGCCGGTGGGCAAGCCAGTCCAGTACCGCGTCAGCGGCCCGGACATCCAGACGGTGCGCGAGCTGTCGCATCGCTTTGGAGCTATCGTCAACCGGCATCCTCTTATCGCCAACATGACCTATGACTGGAATGAGCCTTCGCGCGTCGTGAAGGTGGATGTGCTCCAGGACAAGGCTCGCCAGCTTGGCGTCTCCTCGGAGGATATCGCGAACGTGCTCAACAGCATTGTCGAAGGGTCTTCGGCAACGCAGATCCGCGACAGCATCTACCTGATCAACGTGATCGGCAGGGCGCAGGACGCCGAGCGAGGTTCGATCGAAACGCTGCGAGACCTTCAGCTTCCCGGATCGAATGGCAAGTCCGTCCCGCTTTCCGCAGTTGCCAAGTTCCGCTACGAGCTCGAACAGCCCATGATCGCGCGAAGGGACCGGATCCCTACGGTCACAGTGAAGGCCGCGGTCACCGGGTCGACGCAGCCCGCTACAATCGTGGAACAGCTCAAGCCCGAGGTCGAAAAGTTCACGAAAACCCTTCCTGCGGGATACAAGGTTGAGGTCGGGGGCTCGGTGGAATCGAGCGCCGATGCGCAGGGGCCGATCGCCGCAGTCGCCCCGCTCATGCTGTTCGCCATGGCGACGATCCTGATGATCCAGCTCCAGAGCTTCAGCCGCCTGTTCCTGGTTTTCGCGGTCGCTCCCCTTGCTCTTATCGGCGTCGTGGCGGCACTTCTTCTCAGCAACGCTCCGATGGGCTTCGTCGCGATCCTCGGGGTGCTCGCACTGATCGGCATCCTGATCCGCAATTCGGTCATCCTCGTGGTCCAGATCGAACATCTGCGCAGCGAGGGAATGCCGCCGTGGCGTGCGGTGGTCGAGGCGACGGAACACCGCATGCGCCCGATCTTGCTGACCGCGGCGGCCGCGACGCTCGCCCTCATCCCCATCTCCCGGGAAGTCTTCTGGGGACCAATGGCCTATGCCATGATGGGCGGGATCGTAGTCGGTACGGTGCTGACGCTTCTCTTCCTGCCGGCCCTTTATGTGGCCTGGTTCCGGATACCGCGCGAAGAGCCGAATATCTCCCCGGAAGCTGCACAGGCTTGATCCACGAAAGGGCGCTTGCGAGCGCCCTTCTTTCTCCAGATTCAGGGCACGTCGATGCACTTCTTCCTCTCGATCTATGCTTGCAGGGCACGCTACAGCCTTGTCGTTCTTGCCGTCATGGTCAGCCTGACCGGATGCGCCTCCCGCCCATCAGCCGAGGTGCTTCAGCCCGCGGCGATCCAGCAGGTCGAAAGCGAGAAGGTCACCCTGCTTTCTGTCACCAACCGCAACAAGGTCAAGGAAGACGGCGGTTTTGGAAGCCAATGGGCCAGCGACCTGACCTACGAACGGTACGCCTTTTCAATTCCCAGCGATCGTAAGGGAAGCACCATCATCTATCCGTCGGGAAGGCCGGATCCGCGCCGCCAGTTCGTCGTGACCAGTCGCGATCAACTGACACGCAAATCCTGGATCGACGACGCGACCCGTTCGGCAAACTTCGACGGGACCGTGGCGGTCTTCGTCCACGGCTACAACACCAACTATCAGGAGGCGCTGTTCAGGGCTGCGCAGATGGCAGCGGACGCCAAAACGCTCAGCCCACCGATCCTGTTTTCCTGGCCTTCCGCGGCAAGCGTGACCGGGTATGTCACTGACCGAGACGCAGCTCTTTATTCCAGAAGCGAACTCGAAAGCGTCTTGAAGGCGCTGGCCGAAACTCCGAAGATCAAGCGCGTCGTGCTGTTCGGGCATAGCATGGGCGGTTTCTTGTCCATGGAGGCGGCAAGGCAGCTGAAGCTTCAAGGGCGTGACGACGTCGTCGGCAAGCTGCAGATCATTCTCGCTGCGCCGGACATAGACGTCGACGTGTTCAGGTCCCAGTTGCGTGACATCGGCATGCTGCGGAACCCGATTGCGTTGCTCGTGTCAAAAAACGACCGAGCTCTGGCGGTGTCCAGCATCCTTGGCGGCGAACGTCCACGCGTCGGCCGCATTGATATCGATGATCCCCTGGTTCGCAGTGAAATAAAGGCCGCCCATGTCAGCGTCATCGACATATCGTCCCTCAGTTCATCCGACGGTCTTGGTCACGATCGCTATGCTGCGCTTGCCCGGTTTGGTGGCGAGCTTGTCAAGGCGGAAGCGCGTGCGCGAAGCAGCGGAGACGTTGGGGTGCTGGTTTTCGATGCGGCGGGCGCGGCTGCCGCAAGTCCTTTCAGGCTGGCCGGGCAAATTGTGGGGCGTTGACTGTTGGGAAGGCTCCCACGCGAGAGTGCTGGCCACCCGGACCATAGTCGCGCCCTGCCGGTGCACGGAACCCCCATCGGATGCGCTGCATCCAGATTTATCGAAAGCACCTGTATAACCCGGGATCGCAAGCCAACAAGCAAGCCGTCTTGCGGAAAGTCGGCCGTCTCATCGCCGGAGCAAATCAAGAAGTCGCCAGCCGACGGGACTAAGTCCGCATCGTATGTCACCTTCGACAAGAGGTTGTCATTCGGCGGGATTTCCTAAATCCCTGACCCGTCGAACTGCTGTGTGTCGCGGCCTTCCCAGGGTGAGGGCAGCGAAAGGCGATTGAGGCTGGCCGAGGGCATCGGCATCCAACACTTCAATTCCGGCTCGGCATATTCGATGATGTGGCCGGGGGAGGAATCAGAGGCGCGCCAGCCTTCTCCACCGAACTGATCGCCATTCGACCAATACGCGAGATCAACTTCTGCCGGCCCCTGTTCAGACGGCCGGATGGTGACCAAGATCCGACTACCATCCTTCGGTGCGCTTGCCATATGGCGCCAGCGATCTGTCTCGTCCATCGTTTTTCCTCCTGCCTTGCTGCAGGTTGCAACTGTCGTCTCGCCATCGAAAACGGTCAACTCAAACTTTGCAGAACCATCCTCCGTCGATCGACGCGGGTTCGCCGGAAGCCATAGGCCTTGTGACTGCCGAGGTTTCCGCTTCGATCACGGCAGCAGCGGTGGTCTTTGTCTCGATGACAATGTCATGTTTACCCCATGCGCTCGGAGGCATAGGAACCCGGGCTTGCCGGGAAAACGACGGTGCGATGTCCGTTGATGAAGGTGCGGTGATGGATATGGGCGTGGATGGCGCGCGCCAGCACCTGGCTTTCGACGTCGCGGCCGAGAGAGACATAGTCTTCCGGAGACTGCGCATGGGTGACGCGCACCGTGTCCTGCTCGATGATCGGGCCTTCGTCGAGATCGGCGGTGACGTAATGGGCCGTCGCGCCGATCAGCTTCACGCCGCGTTCGAAAGCCTGCTTGTAGGGATTGGCTCCCTTGAACGACGGCAGGAAGGAATGGTGGATGTTGATGATCCGGCCGGACATCTTCTGGCACATCTGATCGGACAGGATCTGCATGTAGCGGGCCAGCACGATGAGTTCGGTGCCGGTCTGTCTGACGAGGTCCATGATGCGCGCTTCGGCCTCAGGCTTGTTGGCCTCGGTCACCGGAATATGATGGAAGGGGATGTCGTGATTGACCACGACCTTCTGGTAGTCGAAGTGGTTGGAGACGACGCCGACGATCTCGATCGGCAGTGCGCCGATCTTCCAGCGGTAGAGCAGGTCGTTCAGGCAATGGCCGAAGCGCGATACCATCAGCAGGACCTTCTCCCGCTTGGCGGCATCATGCAGGCTCCAGTTCATGCCGAAACGCTCGGCGATAGCGGGGAAGCCCTGTGCGAGCGTCGCTTCATTGGCCTCTTCCTCGGAGATGAAGGAGACGCGCATGAAGAACCGACAGGTGCCGAGGTCGTCGAACTGGGATGAATCCACGATGTTGCAGCCCTGATCGGCGAGATAGCCGGAGACTGCAGCGACGATGCCGCGGGTCGACTGACAGGAAATGGTCAAAACATAGGTCTTCATGGTCATCTCGTGAATGGCCTGTGACGGCGTCATCTCAATTGTAAGACGGGTGCATAGGGGGAGGTGGTGCAGGTTGCTCGGAACCAGCACCGCCCCGGCGCCTGGGGAGGTTTTTCAGGCGCGGGATTTCTTGCGTTGGCGGTGCACGTCAATGACGACTGCCGCGACGATGATCGCGCCCTTGACGATCTCCTGGTAATAGGCGCCGACCTTGAGGAAGGTGAAGCCAGAGGTCACCACACCGAGAATAATCGTACCGATTACCGTCCCGGTGATCCGGCCCACCCCGCCGGAGAGCGAAGCGCCGCCGATGACGGCGGCCGCGATGGCGTCGAGTTCGAAGGAGACGCCCATGTTCGGCTGGCCGGACTGGGCGCGGGCAGCGAGCATAACGCCGGCGAGGCCGGAGAGAAGGCCGGCGACCGCATAGACCTTGATCAGGTGCTTGCCGATATCGATCCCCGAGACGCGTGCAGCCTGGCTGTTGGCCCCGATGGCATAGGTGAACTTGCCGTAGCGGGTATAGGACAATGCGATGTGGAAGATGATCGCCACGACGAAGAAGACGATGACCGTTCGCGGGACGGGAAAGCCCCAGAGATTGAAGCTCTGGCCGAGCCAGGCGAAGTTTTCATTGAGCAAAGCGACGGGCTGGCCTTCGGTATACCATTTGGCCAGGCCGCGGACTGAAACCATCATGCCAAGAGTGGCAATGAAGGGTGGAATGCCCGTCTTGGCGATGAGAAGGCCGTTCAGAAAACCCAGGAATGCGCCGAGCAGCACGCCGACCAGAAGCGGCCAGAACGGGCTTGAATCGATGAACCAGTCCAGGCCGAAAGCCGCGTATTCGGGTTGCAGGAAGACGGCGCGGGCATTCAGCGAGGTCTGGGCGAAGCTCGCAGCCACCATGGCGATAAACCCGACCATGGAGCCGGACGAGAGATCGACACCACCGGTGATGATGACCTGCGTTACGCCGACGGCGATGATCCCCGTGACAGCGACCTGCAGGACGATGATGGACAGGCGCTGCTTGTTCGCCAGAAAGCTTTCGCCCACGACGTACCAGCCGATCACTTCGAAGATAAGGGCGATCCCGATCAAGACGGCGAGGATCGAGAATTCCGGCGGAAGTCGCCGAACCTTCTTCAAGCCTGTCTTGGAGGTCTCCCCCAGTTCGTTGATGGCATCAGACATGATATCCTCCCGGCTGTGTCGTCAGCGCGACGCCAGCTCCATTATCTTGACTTGATCGGCTTCGGCCCTGTCCAGGATGCCTGTGACCCGCCCCTCATGCAGCACGACGATGCGATCGCTCATGCCGAGCACCTCCGGCATCTCCGACGAGATCATGATGATCGCCACACCTTGGCCCGCGAGCTGCGAGATCAGCCGGTGGATTTCGGCCTTGGCGCCGACATCTATGCCGCGGGTGGGTTCGTCGAGGATCAGGATCTTCGGATCGGTCATCAGCCAGCGACAGATCAGCACCTTCTGCTGGTTGCCACCCGACAGGTTGATGATCGGCTCCCGCATGTCGGGCGTGCGGACCCTGAGGCGGTTGGCCATGTCGGCGGCCGCCTTCCGCAGCTTGTCCTGCTGTACGAAACCGAGCTGCACATAGCGCTGTTGCAGCACCGCCATCTGCGCGTTTTCCTGGATGTCGAGCAGCAGGAAACAGCCGGTCTCCTTTCGATCCTCCGTCAGAAACGCCACGCCATGCGCCATGGCGACAGACGGCGAGGAGACGGTCAATTGCCTGCCGAAGAGCTCGATCGTCCCGGAATTGGCAGGCGTCACGCCGAAGATTGTCTCCGCGACGTTGGACCGGCCCGAGCCGACGAGGCCGGCAAATCCGAGGATCTCGCCGGCCCGGAGATCGAAGGACACGTCGCGGAAGACGCCGTTCAGCGTCAGCCCTTTTACCGACAGCACGACGTCGCCGATCTGCGCCGGTTCTTTTGGGAACATCTGAGTGATCTCGCGCCCGACCATCATGCGGATGATGTCTTCGCGGGTCACCTCCGAGGAATTGCAGGTTGCAACGTACTTGCCGTCGCGAAAGACGGAGAACTCGTCAGCGATCTCGAAGAGTTCGTTCATCTTGTGCGTGATGTAGATGATGCCCTTTCCTTCCTCGCGAAGGGAGCGGATGATCCGGAAGAGGTGGTTCACCTCCCTCTCGGTGAGGGCCGATGTCGGTTCGTCCATGATGAGGACATCGGAATCGAAGGATACGGCCTTGGCGATCTCGACCATCTGGCGGTTGGCCACGCTGAGCTTGCCGACCTTGATTTCTGGATCGATCTCGATCCCGAGGCGCTCAAACAGCGCGTCCGTTCGACGGTTCATTTCGGCATGGTCCACGATACCAAAACGCCTGAGCGGCTCGCGACCGATCCAGATGTTTTCCGACACGGTCATGGGCGCCATCAGATTCAGTTCCTGATGGATCATCGCGATTCCGTTCTGGAGCGCGTCGAGCGGGTTCTTGAGGCGGATGTCGACGCCACGCAGTTTGAATGAGCCGCTGTCGGGCGTGTAGATGCCGGCGAGGATCTTCATCAGCGTGGACTTGCCGGCGCCGTTCTCGCCCATGAGGGCATGTACCGTCCCGCGTTTCAGCTTCAGCTGCACATTGTCCAGAGCAACGACACCTGGAAACTCCTTGCGCACGTCCTCCACTTCCAGAAGATATTTGCTGCCCGGGACAGCGCCGCTCCTGCGAACAGCTTCCATGGTCTGCGGACTGATGATGCGTTCAGCCGACATGGTCGTCCTCCTCCACGAGAGTGATCCGCTGCCTTGCAAGGCAGCGGATCGGCCCGTCTCCGGTCAATTCTTCGTTGTGAACTTGGCCATGTTTTCAGGCGTCACGAGCTGGAACGGGATCCAGACCTTGGCGTCCACTTTCTCACCCTTGGCGAGCTTTATGGCAGCGGCGACCGCACCCGAGCCCTGACCGAAGGCATCCTGGAAGACGGATACATCCAGATTGCCCGCCTTCATGTAGGCGAGTGCTTCCTGGGTGGCATCGATGCCGGCAACGACCACATCCTTCATATTCCAGCCGGCAGATTTCATGGCGTTGATCGCACCAATTGCCATGTTATCGTTGTTGGCGATGACAGCTACCGGCTTGTGACCGGCCGCGATCCAGTTGGTCATCAGGTCCTGAGCCTTGACCGGATCCCACACGGCGGTCTGCTGGTCGAGGATCTTGATGCCCTTGCAGTCCGGCGTCGCGATCACGTCGTGGATGTCCTTGGTGCGCTGGACGGCAGCTTGGTTGGCAAGATCGCCGACCATGACAAGGATATCGCCCTTGCCGCCCAGGATGCGACATACTTCCTTGGTCTGCAGCGTGCCGGACTGAACTTCGTCGGAGGCGACGAATGCCCCCTTTGGGCCAAGCTTGTCCACGTCTGCCGGCATCCGGTTGACGTAGACGATCGGGATGCCGGCATCGTTCGCCAGCTTCGTCATCGGCGCCGTTGCCGTGGTGTCGACGGCATTGACGATGATCGCATCGACCTTCGAGGCGATGAAGTTCTGGATCTGGGAAAGCTGCTTCTGAACGTCATCATCCGCGATTTCGATCTGGACCGGCTGTTTTGCATCGGCCGCGGACTTCTCGATACCCTTGCGCAGAACGGTCAGGAACGTGTCGGAATTGGCCATGGACACGCCAATATTGCCTGCATAGGCGCTCGATGCCATCAGAACGCCGAGCACGGCACTCGCCAAAAATGTCTTCATCTCTTCCTCCTCTGAAACGGTGCCCGGCGAACACCTCAAAAAGCCGGTCGCCTCCTCCCCGAAGGCAATCTCAAGAACCGGTCCGGTCACCATCGCCGGATCGGTGAAGACGTCAAAGTCTGTCCCGGATCAGCTCCATGCTGTTGCGGATCATCGCTTGCGGATCGCTCGATGCGTGAACGGATGACGCGAACGGTTCGAACGAGAACGGGCCGGGATAACCAGCGTCGATAAGCGCACGGATTTGGCCGACATTGTCCAGCCGGTCCCGTGCCGTCACCATCACCCGATGCGGATCGCGCATGGCGTCGATGCTGACTTCCTGATCATCGACCCCTGAAATGTGGACCAGCCCCGTTAAATCCGGAAATATATCCGGCTCGCCAGCGAGCACGTGGTGGAAAGTGTCATGAACCAGCTTGAAGCTCTCGCTGCCATCGATCGCGGCAATCGCTTCCGCGGCTTCTTTCTTGGAGCGAAGCGAGCAGATCTGGAAACCGAGCGGCTCCACGAGGCCGATGAGGTTATTGGCCTGCAGGACAGGTTTCAGTGCCTTGAGCGCAACGCGCAAATTCCCCTGACGCTCTCCCTCCAGCCTGCCGCTTCCATCGTTGACGGGCACGAGAACCAGAGCTTTGGCGCCGCAGGCAGCGGCATAAGCGGCCAGTTCCTTGGCTTCCGCTTCCCGTTCCGGCGTCCATTCGTTGAAGCGTTGCAGGGCATTGATCGAAATGATCTCGGTTCCGTGCGCCTTTGCCAGGTCGCGGACCGTCTCAGGTGAAGTCCCGTCGAGTATGGCATTACCCGCAAGATCGTTGCGGATTTCGAATTGCCGAACACGGAGCGATATGCCCAGCTCGAAAAAAGCGCCGAGCGGCATGTGTGGCGCAACCATGTGGTTGAGCGCGAAGGTAAGCGCGGCCATGAGTTCTCCCGAAGTTTGTCGCGGCCGGCTTTCCTCCTCCGTCCCGCTGAACGAAGTCATCAGGTTTCGTGGCGTTGGTCAAAGAAGAAATAGCAATATTCTATTTCATTTATGAAAGAATTTGCAGATCGTTATGATGGTTTTTCATCATCACGGTTCAGATGTTTTCCGGCACGTAAATTTCGAGCGGGAGGAAAGTCTGGCCGGGCGCCGTCGCGGGACCGGTATCCACAGCCTCGACCATCAACTGGACCAGTTCGCGGCACAGATTGGCAAGCGGTGTCGCAATCGCCAGGGTCACGATCTCATCGGCCAGCGCTGCGCGGGAAATTGGCGTCAGTTCGTTGACGACGATAACATGCTTGCCGCCGAGCTTTTCTTCCCGGATGGCGGAGATGGCGCCTTCCATTCCGCCGCCGGCAACATAGAAACCCACGAGATCCGGATGGCGGTGCAGCAGATCCAGCGTTGCTTCGTGGGTAATTTCAACCGTTTCGAGGTTCACCAGCGTGTCCAGAACCTCGAAGTCGGGAGCGTGTTCGCGGAAGTAGGACCGAAAGCCGATCTCGCGTAATTCGTGACCGTGAAAGCGGTGACTACCGACGAAAACCGCCACCTTCCCCGGTTTTTTCGCGGCCTTCGCGATCATCCAGGCTGCCGTTCGACCGGCCTTGCGGTTATTGAGCCCGACATAGCCCTCGCGGATGCCGGAGGCGAAATCAGACAGGAGTGAGAATACCGGGATGCCCCTTGCCTTCAGTTCCTCCGCTGTCACCGTCACGGCCGGATAGTCCGGGGATGTCATCGCGACCGCCTGATTCCTGGCGCCTACCTCTCTCAGCTTGTCGGCCAGTTCGCTCGGTGTTTGGTTGGTGCAGAATTCGATCTGCGCAACGCCGCGAATGCCGGGATGATTCTGGACGGCGATCTCCAGCTCCCGCTTGAAACTCTGGTAGAAATGGTGGTTGGGCTTCTGCAGGATGAAGCCCAACCGGTATTGCGGCAGGCCCTCGAACACTCGCTGCCGGAGCAATCCGACGGCATGGAAGCCAATCTCGTTTGCCGCGTCATAGACGCGCCGCGCCGTGTCCTCGCGCACCTTGTGCCGTCCGTTCAACACGCGGTCTACGGTTGCGACACTCACTCCCGCAGCCTTGGCCAGGTCCGCGATCGTCGGTCTTGATCCCATCTGTTCCTCCATCAGGTGAGATGTTTCTATCATGGAATAAATCAAGAATGATAGACTTTGATAGAATATATCATGCGTGGATTGTGATCTGTCAGAACAACGATAATCCTCAAGCTCAGATGCCGTGCGGCGCCTTCGATGGCGACCGCATCGAAACCGACGGAGGAGATCGATGGCGAGGACAGCGGCAAAGCGTGACTACAGCCTGCTTGGGCGCGATGCGCAGGTGGCGGTGGCCAATGGGCTCGCGGCGGCGCAGTGGTACCATACCGAGATTCCGCGCAAGCAGATGAAGGAATTGATGAAGCGGGAGGATGGGCCGGCCCTCCGGGATACGGCGATCTGGCTCGGCTGCATGGTCGTATTTGCAGGGCTTGGCATCTATTTCTGGGGAAGCCTCTGGGCGATCCTTTTCTTCCTCGCCTATGGCGTGTTCTACGGGTCGGCCTCGGACAGCCGCTGGCATGAATGCGGTCATGGCACGGCGTTCAAGACGATGTGGATGAACAACCTTGTCTACCAGATCGCCTGTTTCATGATCATACGCAATCCGGTGACCTGGCGCTGGAGCCATACCCGGCACCACACCGATACGGTCATTGTCGGCCGGGATCCGGAAATCGCGGTGATGCGTCCGCCGGATCTCCTGCGGCTGATCCTCAATTTGTTCGGCCTGTTGGATGCCTGGCATGCGGTGATCGACATGGTCCGCAACGCGTTTGGTGTCATCAGCGCCGAAGAGAAGGTCATCATTCCCGAGACGGAGCAGCCGAAGGCGATCCGCGTCGCGCGCATCTGGCTTGCGATCTATGTGGCGACCGTCGCGCTCGCGGTCGGCCTGAATTCGATCCTGCCTCTGATGCTGATCGGCATGCCGCGCCTTTATGGTGCCTGGCACCATGTCATGACCGGCCTGTTGCAGCATGGCGGCCTTGCCGACAACGTCACCGACCACCGGCTAAACAGCCGCACGGTCTACATGAACCCGATCAGCCGCTTCATCTACTGGAACATGAACTATCACGTGGAGCATCACATGTTCCCGATGGTGCCCTATCACGCGCTGCCGAAGCTGCATGCGATGATCAAGGACGATCTGCCGGTACCGAACCGGTCGATCCTCGACGGTTATCGCGAGATGATCCCGGCCTTCCTGCGCCAGCTCCGGAACGAGGATTACTTCCTGAAGCGCGAGTTGCCGCCGACGGCAAAGCCTTATCGCGAAGACTTCCACAATGACGCCATGGCGCCGGCGGCGGAGTGACGCCGGCGTCCGACAAAACAAGCCTTTATGGGGAGGAGAGCCCGATGAGCACCTGGATCGACGTCTGCGACACGGACGAGATCGACGAAGAGGATGTCATCCGCTTCGATCACGACGGCAAGAGCTACGCTGTCTATCGCAGCCTGGAAGACAGTTTCCACGCGACCGACGGACATTGCACGCACGAGAATGTCCATCTGGCCGATGGCCTGGTGATGGACGACATCATCGAATGTCCGAAGCACAACGGCCGCTTCAACTACAAGACCGGCCAAGCCAAGGGCGCGCCCGTCTGCGTCAACCTCAGGACTTATGCAGTCAAGGTCGATGGTGGCCGCGTCTTCATCCAGGTCGGCCGAGATGGGCGATAAAGGCATGGTGATCGTCGGCGCCGGCGAGGCGGGCGTGCGGGCGGCCTTTGCCCTGCGGGAGCGGGGTTACCAGGGGACCGTCACGCTGATCGGCGACGAACCGCATCTCCCTTACGAGCGTCCGCCCTTGTCGAAGGCGGGCAAGGAAGCCGAGACCGTTCGGGCGATCGTCGCAAACGAACGTTTTGCCGAGGCGGGGATCTCCTTTCTGCGAGGACAGCGGGCTATCTCGCTCGACCCGGCGCGCCATGCGCTGCTACTGGAAACCGGCGAAACGCTGTCCTACGAACGGCTGCTGCTCGCAACCGGCGCCGTGCCGCGCCAGTTCCCAGGCATTGCCACGAGTGATCGCATCCATGTGCTGCGGACCGTCGAGGACGCATCCGCCATTCGTCGCCATATGCGGGAGGATGGCCGCCTGGCCATTCTTGGCGGTGGCTTCATCGGGCTCGAACTGGCCGCGATGGGCCGGAAACTCGGCACGGCCGTCACCTTGTTTGAGGCGCAACCGCGCGTGTTGATGCGTGGCGTTCCCGAAAAGCTCGCGCTCGCCTTGCAGGCGCGGCATGCGGCAGAAGGCGTGGAACTCCTCTGCGGCGTGGCGATCGAGACCATCGCCGATGGCGAGAGCGGCGTTGCCATCGGGTTCGCCGATGGTCGCAGGATCAAGGTCGATGCGCTTGTGGTCGGGATCGGCGCCCAGCCCAACACCCGTCTTGCCGCAGAAGCAGGGCTTGCGATCGACAACGGCATCGCCGTCGACCGCCATCTGGCGACCAGCGATCCGCACATCTTCGCCGCCGGCGACTGCTGCTCCTTTCCCGTCACCGCCTATGGCGGCCGGCGCGTCAGGCTCGAATCCTGGCGCAACGCGCAGGAACAGGGCAGCGTCGCGGCGGCCAACATGCTGGGAGAGGCCGAACCCTTCGATGCGCTGCCCTGGTTCTGGTCGGACCAATACGACCTGACGCTGCAGGTAGCCGGCCTGGCCGACGGCGCAACATCGACCGTCGGCCGGACGCTGTCGCCGGAGGCCGAAATCCTGTTTCACCTCGATGCGGATGGGCGATTGCTGGCAGCCAGCGGACTTGGCCCCGGCGGTGCCGTTGCCCGCGACATTCGGCTTGCCGAGATGCTGATCGCCAGGGGCGCGCGCCCCGATCCCGCTGCACTCGCCGATCCTTCCGTCAAACTGAAATCCCTTCTGTGAGCGCCTGGCGCCAAAGGATGCACCGATGAAATCCAACCGTCCCACCGTTGCCGATATCCTGGCGCTCAAGGGCAAGCGCCAGCTCAGCATGCTTCGTGTCGTCACGCTCGAGGAGGCGGAAGCCGCCGAGAAGGCCGGGATTGAAATGGTTTCCGTGCCGCCGGCGCTCCTCGGGCCTGCATTCCGGGAGGCGGCGCCAAGTGTGTTTGCCGTGCCGGGGCTCGAATATGGCGACTTCGTCACGACGGAGGAATATCTGCGGGCGGCCTTCAAGGCGATGCGCGCCGGTGGCGACGCCGTCTATTGCGCGGCGAGCCTCCGGATCATCCGAGGGCTCAGGGACGAGGGCATTCCCGTCTGCAGCCATGTCGGCCTCATTCCCTCGAAGGCAACCTGGACCGGTGGCTTCAAGGCGGTCGGCAAGACGGCCGACAGCGCGATGACGATCTGGAATGCCGTCAAGGCCCTCGAGGAGGCTGGTGCCTTCGCCGCCGAAATCGAGGTGGTTCCCGCCGAAGTTGCCTCGCTGATCAGCGCCCGGACATCTCTTTTCATGATCTCGATGGGGGCGGGCGCCGGTTGCGACGCGCAATATCTCTTTGCCGATGACGTGCTCGGACAGAACCGCGGGCATGTGCCGCGACATGCGAAGACCTATCGCAACTTCAACGCTGAATTCGACCGCCTGCAGCACGAGCGCATCGCAGCCTTCCGGGAATTCCGCCAGGACGTCGAGAGCGGAGCCTATCCGGCGGAGCCCCACAAAGTCGGCGTGTCGAGCGGGGAACTCGCCCGCTTCCGGAATATGATCGACGGCTGATCGGGCCACCGGAGACCAACCACGACAGTGAACCTTGCCCTTCTCGGTGCGGGCCGCATCGACTGGGGGAGAGCGTTCCCTTGAATATCCATGGATGGTTTTGCCCTCGCCCTAACAACGAGGGAAGGCAAGGCTGCAATCATTTTGTCCTCCCGCTGCGAATCCTTGTTGCAAATCATTCGCAATTGCAGAATATGAATATAACGAGAGTGCCCATCGTTGTTGCAGACGATTCCCAGCTGCGACGAGGCCATTCCGAACACTGACTGCAATTAAGTCCTATTCGCAAAAGGAGGCGTGCATGCTTGACAAGATACGATGGCTGGTCTTGACCGGAATGGTGGGAACGGCGTTCGCCGCCGTTCTGGCGGTCATGCCGGCATCGGCTCAGGACAAGTTCAAGGCGGTGACGACTTTCACGGTGATCGCCGACATCGCGAAAAACGTCGCCGGCGACGCCGCGGTCGTCGAATCCATCACCAAGCCCGGTGCGGAAATCCACAACTATCAGCCGACACCCGGCGACATCCAGCGGGCGCAGGGCGCCAAGCTCGTCTTCTGGAACGGGCTCAATCTCGAGCTCTGGTTCGAGAAGTTCTTTCAGAACCTGAAGGACGTGCCGGGCGTCGTGGTCTCGACAGGCGTCGAGCCGATGGGCATCGTCGAAGGCCCGTATGTGGGCAAGCCCAACCCGCATGCCTGGATGTCTCCCACCGCGGCGCTGATCTATGTCGACAACATCCGCGATGCCTTCGTGAAGTACGATCCGAAGAATGCCGCGATCTACAAGGCCAATGCCGAAGCCTACAAGGAGAAGATCAAGGCGGCCATAGATCCCATCAAGGCCGAACTCGCCAAGGTGCCGGAAGACAAGCGGTGGCTTGTGACGAGCGAAGGCGCCTTCTCCTATCTCGCCCGCGATTTCGGCTTGAAGGAGTTTTATCTGTGGCCGATCAATGCCGACCAGCAGGGCACGCCGCAGCAGGTTCGCAAGGTGATCGACGCCGTTCGCAAGAACCGGATCGGTGTCGTTTTCTCTGAAAGTACGATTTCGCCGAAACCAGCCGAACAGGTGGCGCGGGAAACCGGCGCCAAATACGGCGGCGTTCTTTATGTGGACTCGCTGAGCGAGGCCGATGGCCCGGTTCCGACCTATCTCGATCTTCTGAAGGTGACTTCGGATACCATCGCCAAGGGCCTTGCCGCCTCGCCCTGATATCTGTCGTGCGCCCATTCGCGATCCGGCGGGTGGGCTCGTGAATTTGCCGTTTTCAAGAGGATGTTTCCCATGAATGCTCAACCCCGTTGGCCGAACCATGCACCTTCCGGCTCTGACGGAATCATGGTCGACGGCGCGACCGTGACCTACCGCAACGGCCATACGGCCCTGCGGGATGCGAGCTTCCGCATCCCGCAGGGAACGATCACCGCTCTGGTGGGGGTCAACGGTTCCGGCAAGTCCACGCTTTTCAAGGCGATCATGGGTTTTGTGCGCCTGGCGAAAGGCGACATCCGGGTGCTCGGCATGTCGGTCAAGGAGGCGCTGCGCAAGAACCTCGTCGCCTATGTGCCGCAGTCGGAAGACGTCGACTGGGACTTTCCGGTGCTGGTCGAGGATGTCGTCATGATGGGCCGCTACGGCCATATGGGCATGATGCGCATTCCAAAAGCCGCCGATCACGAGGCCGTGGCGACGGCGCTGGCCCGTGTCAGCATGAGCGAATTCCGCAAGCGCCAGATCGGAGAGTTGTCGGGCGGGCAGAAGAAGCGGATTTTCCTGGCGCGCGCACTGGCGCAGGACGGCCGCGTCATCATGCTCGACGAGCCCTTCACCGGCGTCGACGTCAAGACGGAGGACCAGATCATCACCTTGCTTCGCGAGTTGCGCGACGAGGGCCGGGTCATGCTGGTCTCCACGCACAATCTGGGCTCGGTGCCGGAATTCTGCGACCGGACCATCCTGATCAAGGGCACGGTGCTCGCCTACGGGCCGACTGTCGAGACCTTCACCCAGGAAAACCTGGAAAAGACTTTTGGGGGCGTGCTGCGTCATTTTGTGCTCCACGACGCGCAGAACGGAAGATCGACGTCGATCGGCCTGATCAGCGACGATGAGCGGCCCCTAGTGCTCCGAGGCGGGAAGGCGACCAACCGTGCATCGGACGAGGAAGGCGGAGGCCGCGAATGATCGCCGTTCTGATCGAGCCCTTCACCTACAATTATATGCTGAATGCCATGTGGGTCTCGGCCCTTGTCGGCGGCGTCTGCGCCTTCCTTTCCTGTTACCTGATGCTGAAAGGCTGGTCGCTGATCGGCGATGCGCTCTCGCATGCGATCGTTCCCGGCGTGGCCGGCGCCTATATGCTCGGACTTCCGTTTTCGATAGGCGCCTTTTTCTCCGGAGGGCTCGCCGCGGCCACGATGCTTTTCCTCAACCAGCGCACCAAGCTGAAGGAAGATGCCATCATCGGCCTGATCTTCTCCTCCTTTTTCGGGCTGGGGCTGTTCATGATCTCGCTGAAGCCCATGGCGGTGAATATCCAGACGATCGTGCTCGGCAACATCCTCGCCATCACGCCCGAGGACACGCTGCAACTCGCGATCATCGGCTTCGTGTCGCTGGCTGTTCTGCTCGTCAAATGGAAGGATCTGATGGTAACCTTCTTCGACGAGAGCCACGCCCGATCGATCGGCCTCAATCCGACCGCGCTCAAGATCGTCTTCTTCACTCTGCTGTCGGCTTCGACGGTCGCCGCGCTCCAGACGGTCGGGGCCTTCCTGGTCGTCTGCATGGTGGTCACGCCGGGGGCGACCGCCTACCTCCTGACCGACCGTTTCCCGCGCCTCCTTGTTCTGGCGGTGATCATCGGGTCGATCACCAGCTTTGTCGGCGCCTATGCGAGTTATTTCCTCGACGGGGCGACCGGCGGCATCATCGTGGTGCTGCAGACGGCAATCTTCCTGATCGCATTCGTCCTGGCGCCGAAGCACGGGATACTGGCGGCGCGCAGGCGGGCAGCCCAGGCGCTGGAGGCGACCCCATGATCGTTGTCGATACGCTTCTTTTGCCCTTCCAGTTCGGCTTCATGGTCAATGCGCTGCTGATCTCGGTGCTGATTGCCGTGCCGATGGCGCTTCTGTCCTGCTTCCTTGTCCTGAAGGGCTGGTCGCTGATGGGCGATGCAATCAGCCATGCCGTGTTTCCCGGCGTGGTGATCGCCTATATCGTCGGCATGCCTCTTGCGATCGGCGCTTTCGCAGCCGGCATGTTCTGCGCCATCGCCACCGGCTTCCTGAAGGAAAACAGCCGCATCAAGCAGGACACGGTGATGGGCATCGTGTTCGCCGGCATGTTCGGGCTCGGCCTCGTCCTTTACGTGAAGATCCAGTCCGACGTGCATCTCGACCATATCCTGTTCGGCGACATGCTCGGCGTCTCCTGGCGTGACATCGGCGAGGCGGCCGTCATCGCGGCGATCACGGCCGGCATTCTCGGCGTGAAATGGAAGGACTTCCTGCTGCACGCCTTCGATCCGGCGCAGGCAAGGGCGGTGGGACTGAGGGTCAATTTCCTGCACTACGGTCTTCTCGCTCTCATTTCGCTGACGATCGTCGGTGCCCTGCAGGCGGTCGGCATCATCCTTTCGATCGCCATGCTGATCGCGCCGGGAGCCATCGCCTTCCTGCTGACCCGCAAGTTCAGCACCATGCTGATCCTGTCGATTGCCATTGCCGTGACCGGTGCGTTCGCCGGCGTCTACCTGTCCTTCTTCATCGACAGCGCCCCGGCCCCGACCATCGTGCTCCTGCTGGCAATCGGTTTCGTGCTCGCCTTCATCCACGCTACGCGTAAGGCCGCCCGGGTCCAGACGACCGAAACGATCTAGCAAGAGGAGGGGAGCGCCTAGTCTTGGCGTTACCCTTGATCGCGACAGGCTGGCGAGTTGACGCGCATCAAAGAACGCTGTGGCGGAAGGGCGCATAGACAGACCTGACTGTGCCGTGCCAATAACGGATGTCCAGGCCGGACATCGGCGTCTGGCCGCAACTGATGAGGGGACCGTGAAGAACCGCAGAGCGCCCGCCTGGAGTGTCGTGTTCGCGTCGATCGCGGCCTACGCGCTCGTCGTGCAGATGGTGCTTGGCTCCGTCCTTCTCGGCTCAGCGGTTGCAGCTCCTGTCATCGATGATTTTGGAAACCCGCTTTGCATTACCCATGCCGGCGGTAGCGGCCAATCCGATCACAAGGACGGCCCAAAACTGCCCGAGTGCTGCACCCAGGCATGCAGCGTTCTCGCTCCGGTACTCGCACCGCAGTTTTCCGACAATTTTCTGAGCAACCGGCTGGAGGCCACCGCCACGCCGGTTCCGGCCGAAGCGGATACAGGTCCCTTCGAACGGCCCGAGACTTCTCCCGGAAATCCCCGCGCCCCGCCCCGGGCAGCCTGAAAGCTTGCCGCGCAAAACGTACACCATCTTGCGACACGGCATGCGAACCAAAGACTTGAAGCGCGGCTGGTGAATCCCAAGGATCGCAAGGCGCTCCAAGTCGGGCAGCCCTTTTTTCCGCAACTCGCTTCGGCCAAACGGCAATGACGCGGCAAAAGCCGTGTATCGCATCCCCGGCGGCCGGCGGGATCGGCGCAAGGGCGGGACACCGTTTCAAACCATCAATCCACCCCGGACCGGCGCCTTCCCGGCTGCTCGGCCCTGAAAATCAGGCCGTCCAACGCGCGGCCAAGCATGGAGATTCACATGTTGAAGACAATCACGACAACCGCCGCCATCCTCGTGGCCGGCAGCACCGCCGCTCTGGCGCATGTCACCCTGGAAGGAAAGGAAGCCCCCGTAGGTTCGACCTATAAGGCGGTGCTGCGCGTGCCGCATGGTTGCGAGGGCAAGCCGACGAATACCGTGCGCGTCCAGGTTCCGGAGGGCTTCTACGGCGTCAAGCCGCAGCCGAAGGCCGGCTGGACGCTCGACAAGGTCAAGGGTGCCTATGCCAAGGCCTATGACAACCACGGTTCTCCCGTCACCGAAGGGGTCAGGGAAGTGATCTGGAGCGGCGGCAGCCTCGGCGACGACGAATATGACGAGTTCGTCCTGCGGGGCACGATTGCGACTGATCTCAAAGCCGGCGACATGCTCTATTTCCCGGTGATCCAGGCGTGCCCTGAAGGCCTCAAGGAGCGCTGGATCGAAGTACCGGCCGCAGGTCAGAAGGCTTCGGACCTCGAACTTCCGGCTCCGGGCATCAAGCTTCTTCAGAAGACGGGCAACTAAACGATCCATGCACCTGGGAGCATGAAGGCCGATGACGCCGTTCCGCCGCAAGGCAATTTCACTGGCTGGCACTCTGCAGCGGTTCGTGTCTGCGATCCTGCTGTGGTCGGTCATGACGGCGGCGGCATCCGCCCATGCGTCCCTCAACACGACCGAGCCGCGCGACGGCTCGGTCGTGCCCATTGCGCCGCGCGTGATCGCTCTGACGTTCAGCGAGCCTGTCTCGCCGACCAGCCTCAAGCTCACGCGGCCGGACCGCAGTTCAGTCACTCTCAAAAGCTTCGTCCTGAAGGACAGGACGGTCGAGATTACCCCGCCGGACGACCTTTCGGACGGCAGCTATCTCCTATCCTGGCGGGTCGTTTCGGAAGATGGCCACCCGATCGGCGGCTCGGTCGTCTTCTCGATCGGGCAGCCAAACGCCAGCGCTCGGGGCGCTGCTGCCGATGTCGACTGGCCGGTCCGCGCCGGCCTCTGGATCGGCAAGGTCGCGCTTTATGTCGGTCTCTTCCTGGGCGTCGGCGGGGTGTTTGCCATCCACTGGTTCGCGGACGGCTCCGGGAAGGCGTTGAGGCCGGTGCTTGCCGCCCTCGGCGCCGGCTTTGCGGGCGCCCTGCTTTCGGCAGGCTTCCAGGGCCTCGATACGGTGGGCGAGCCTGTTTCGCGGCTCTTCGTGCCGACTGTCTGGAAGGCGGGAATGGTCACTAGCTTCTGGCCGACGGTCATTTTTGCGATCGCGGCCCTGGCGCTTGCAGGGCTCGCTCTGGCCAGCGGTCGGGGCAGGGACGCCCGCTGGATATCCATCTCGGCCCTCATAACGGCGGCATTTGCCCTCTGCCTCAGCGGGCACGCGAGTGCGGCAGACCCGCAATGGCTGATGCGACCGGCCGTTTTCCTGCATGTCGCGGCCATAGCGGTCTGGGCCGGCGCGCTGCTGCCGATCCTTGCCGAGTTCAGAAAAGGCGGAGAAGCGGCCGGCTCGGCATTGCACCGCTTCTCCCGCTTCATTCCATGGGCCGTCCTGGTCCTTGTCGTCGCCGGATGCGTGCTTGCCGTCGTCCAGGTCCGCACTCTCGCTGGGCTGGTTACCACGGCATACGGGATCGTATTCCTCGTCAAGCTCGGGCTGCTCGTCCTGCTGTTTGTCCTGGCAGCCGTCAACCGGTGGAAACTCACCTCCGGTTCGGAAAAAGGGGAGTCTGTAGCGATCCGCCAGCTGGTTCGTTCGATCGCTGCAGAGACCGTCATCCTGCTCCTCATCTTCGCGGTGGCTGCGATGTGGCGCTTCACGCCGCCTCCGCGCACCTTGATCGCCGACGTCCAGAGGAGTGCCGTGGTTCGCCTGCAGACCAGCAAGGTCGTGGCTGACGTCAAGATCACGCCGGACAGGGTCGGGGAGGTCGCGATATCCGCGGTCATCGCCAAAAGCGACCGGTCGCCGCTCGATCCTCAGGAGGTGACGGTCGTGCTGTCGAACCCCGGGGCGGAGATCGAGCCGATAAGGCGGAAGGCCGAGAAAGGCAAGGATGGCTGGACGGTGCCCGATATCGCGCTTCCCGTACCCGGGCGGTGGCGACTTCGCGTTGATGTAATCATCAGCGATTTTGAGATCACCAGGATGGAGGGCGAGATCGAAATCGCGCCTTGACCCCGCGCCAGCCGGATTTCCACGCACCCGAAATGCCGAAAACCTTCGGTTGGTGTTCGGCGGGAGCGAGTGGCCTGGCCGATCCCGGCCGCCTCGATGATTTAGCAGCTGCGCTTCGGAGGAAATTTGCGTCGGGACGAATATTTTGCAGAAAGAGGACGCTGTCGTTGATTTTGCACAAAGAGAGGCGGTCACCGGGCCGCTAATGCTTTCCGAAGAAAACTGGAAAGGAGCCCGACATGTCCGCAGCGATAATCGAGAAATATGGCGATGCACGGCTGCCGCGCTACACGAGCTATCCGACGGCTCCGAACTTCAGCGCGGATTTCGACGCCCTCGACTATCCGGCCTGGCTGAAGGCGTTGCCCCAAGGGCAGCCAACCTCGCTCTACATCCACATCCCCTTCTGTCGGTCGATGTGCTGGTATTGCGGCTGTCACACGACGATCACCGAGCGCGACAGGCCCATTCTCGACTATATCGAGATACTGCACCGGGAGATCGAGCTTCTGGCGTCCGCCAGGGACGACAGCTTCAGCGTCGGGGAAATCCACTTCGGCGGCGGCACGCCGACCATCATCAGGCCGGAGGAATTTATCGCGCTGATGAATGCGTTTCGCAACCGTCTCGGTTTCGCGGGCGTCGTCAATGCGGCGGTCGAAATCGATCCGCGAACCTTGACCGGCGAGATGGCGATGGCGCTCGGGGAGTCGGGCGTCACCCGCGCAAGCCTTGGCGTCCAGAGCTTCGATCCGAAGGTCCAGAAGGCGATCAACCGCGTTCAGAGCGTCGAGACGACGATGGATGCGGTCGGGCATCTTCGCGACAACGACATCAACGCGATCAACTTCGATCTCATCTACGGGCTGCCGTTTCAGACGGTCGAATCCTGTGTCGAGACCGTCGAAGCGGCCGTCAGCATGCGGCCGGACCGTCTTGCCGTCTTCGGTTACGCGCATATCCCGAGCTTCAAAAAGCACCAACGGCTCATCGACGAGGCGGCGCTTCCCGACGCGCGGGAGCGCGCGCTTCAGGCATCCGCGATATCGGACGCCCTGGTGGCGGCCGGTTATGTCAGAATCGGTCTCGATCATTTCGCGCTGCCCGGCGACGACCTCTCGCTTGCGCAGACCGAAGGTCGGCTGCACCGGAATTTCCAGGGGTACACGACGGATGCCTGCGAGGCGCTGATCGGGCTCGGCGCGTCCTCGATCGGCAGGTTGCCGCAGGGATATATCCAGAACGAGGTTCCCCCCGGCCTCTATGCGACCCGGGTGTCGAAAGGCGAACTGCCGGTCGCCAAGGGCTACCGCCTCACACCGGAGGATCGTTTGCGCGGCGACGTGATCGAAAGGCTGATGTGCGACTTTGCGGTAGACATCGCGGCGCTTGCCGCGGCGCACGGCTTCGATGCCGACCTTCTGCTGCGGGGCAACGATCGGCTCGATGAGCTTGAACGAGACGGCCTGATCGAGCGCCGGGGCGGGCATATCCGCGTCTCGGAGGATCACCGGTTCATCGTCAGAGCCGCAGCCTCTGCCTTCGATGCCTATCTGAACAAGAGCGGCAGGTCCTTCAGCAAGGCGGCATAGGGGGCATTCAGCCCGTTCGATCGCCGCATGGGCGGTATCGGCGTCACGATCCGCTAGATCGGCCTCTCCCACGAACGAAGGTCACGGCTTCGTTTTGAACCTCGCCTTCGTTGTTCAGGACGGCGCGCCACAGGCGGTTTCCGAGACGAACGCTCAGGCGGGACGTTCCGATGTCCTCAGCTTCGCCGCGCTCCACGGTACTCGTCACGAGACCTTGGCGGATTCTCTGCCGGAACTCATCGCGAGACAGCCCGAACCGACCGGCGATCTCGCCGGATTCCAGGATAAAGTCGCCGTTCGGGTCGCGTTCGATATGCATCGCTCTTCCTCAGGTCGATGACGTGGAGGCGAGGTTCGCTGTTCAACGCTTTCTACGTTCTACGACACTGATTGAAGTTGTGGAACGGTCTGACCGACAACGATTTCGTCGCAAGTGTGCCGGCGGTCATGGCGAGCCAGCCTTGCTCAGAGCCGGTGGCCCGTTGTTTTGTCGAAGAGGTGAACCTGTTTCGCGTCGATCGAAATGCCCACGGTGTCGCCGAACCTGACATCGATGCGCTCGCGGAAAAGGCAGGAGAGCTGCTCGCCACCGCAATCGAGCTTTGCAAAGATTTCCGAGCCGGTGCCTTCGACGATGGTCGCGCGGCCCTGGATGCCCTGGTCGCTGGCGCGGATGTGCTCCGGCCTGATGCCGTAGACGAGCGGGCGGCCACCCGCCTTGGCCGGAGACAAGTCGGCCGGGAGCGGCAGGATCAGCCCCTTGTCGGTGCGGAAAACGCCTTCCTCGATCTTGCCGTCCAGAAAGTTCATGGCCGGCGAGCCGATGAAGCCGGCAACGAAGAGGTTGGCTGGCCGGTCGTAGAGTTCCAGCGGAGCGCCGACCTGCTCGATATTGCCGTCATGCAATACGACGATCTTGTCGGCCATGGTCATGGCTTCGATCTGGTCGTGCGTCACGTAGATTGTCGTCGTGCCGATGCGCTGGTGCATGGCCTTGATCTCGCTGCGCATCACCACGCGCAGTTTCGCGTCGAGGTTCGAGAGGGGTTCGTCGAAAAGAAATACCTGCGGATTGCGGACGATCGCCCGGCCCATGGCGACGCGCTGGCGCTGGCCGCCGGAGAGCTGGCGCGGGTACCGGTCGAGCAGTTTTTCCAGGCCAAGGATCGCGGCCGCCTTCTTCACCCGCTCTGCGGTATCGGCGGGGTTCGCCCTCTTGAGCTTCAGCGCGAAGCCCATGTTGTCCTCCACCGTCATATGCGGATAGAGCGCGTAGTTCTGGAACACCATGGCAATGTCGCGGTCGCGGGCCGGCAGATTGCTGACCTCGCGTGCGCCGATGCGGATCTCGCCGCCGCTGACCTCTTCGAGCCCGGCGACCATGCGCAGCAGCGTGGATTTGCCGCAGCCCGAAGGGCCGACGAGAACGACGAATTCCCCGTCGGCGATATCGACGCTCAGGTCCTGGATGACGTTGACCGCGCCAAAGCGCTTCTGGATATTCTGGAGAGTGACGGTTGCCATGAAATTCGATCCTGTTTGTGAGCCTGCTCAGCCGCCCTTGACCGCGCCGGCCGTCAGGCCTGCGACGATCTGCTTCTGGGCGAACAGGGTGAGTACCAGCACGGGGAGGGTGACGATCAGCGCAGCCGCTGCGAGCGGCCCCCAGCTGACCTGTTCGAAGGAAAGCATGTTGTAGACGGCGACCGGCAGCGTTCGCGTCGTGCGGCTTGCGAGCACGATGCCGAAGACGAAGTTGTTCCAGGAGAAGATGAGCGCCAGGATGAAGGCGACCACGATGCCGGGCTTGGCGATCGGCAGCGCCACGAGGCGGAACACCTGCCAGGGCGTCGCACCGTCGATGCTGGCGGCCTCCTCGAGCTCCATCGGCGTCGTCTCGAAATAACCGATCATGATCCACACGACGATCGGCACGGTGACGACGAGATGGATGATGATCTGCGGCCAGAGCGTGCCGAGCAGGTTCAGCCACTGGAACAGCAGGAAGAGCGGAATGAGGAAGGAAAGGCCGGGCGTCATGCGGGCGATCATGATGACGATCGCTGCCTTCTCCGCCTTCAACCGGGCGATGCCGTATCCAGCCGGCACGCCGATGATGAGTGCCAGCAGCGTCGCGGCTCCCGTCACCAGCACGGAGTTCCAGAAGTACAGGAAGAAATTGTTCTCGCGGAACACCTGCACATAGTTCGACCAGGCGAAGTTTTCCGGGATGAGGATCGGCGGATAGGCGCCGTTGTCGATCTCGTATTTGAGCGACAGCGAGATCATCCAGAGGAAGAACAGCACGACCGGCGACACCATGACGAGGGCCGCGAACAGCAGGCCGATGCGATCGAGCGTCTTGCGTTTGACGAGCGGGCGTTTGAAGAGGGGGCGTTCCATCAGCGCGTCTCCATGTCCGACCAGTTCGTCCGTGCGCGGACCATCATCAGCACGAGGGAGAGTGCGACGATGATGACGAAGAAGACGACCGCCATCGCCGAGCCGTAGCCGATGTCGTAATAGGAGAAGGCGGTGTTGTAGAGGTAGATGTTGATCGTCTCGGACGCCGTGCCGGGCCCGCCTTGCGTCATCGCGTAGATGATGTCGAAGCTCTTGATCGCGTCGATCGCGCGGATGATGACGCCGATCATCAGGAAGGGCGCGATCATCGGAAGCGTCAGGTAGCGGAATTTCTGCCAGGGGTTGGCGCCGTCGATCTCCGCGCTTTCATAGGGTTCGCGTGGAAGCGAGGCGAGGCCGCCGAGCACGATCAGCATGATCAGCGGCGTCCATTGCCAGGTTTCGACGAGGACCAGCGAGGGGATGACGCTGTAACGGTTATAGATCCATTCCTGCGGGCCGATGCCGACCAGCGACAGTAGATAGTTGAGCACGCCGAGCTGCGGATGGAACATCATGGTCCAGACGAGTGCGATGGCGACCGGGGTCGCCATCATCGGCATGACGAAGACGCCGCGCAGGAAACCCCTCAGCGGAAATTGAGCATCGAAGATAAGTGCTGCGAGCGTGCCGAGAAACAGCGGCGCCACGACCGCCAGCACCGTGAAGATCAGCGTGTGCCAGAGCGATTCCCAGAAGCGGAAATCGGTCGCCAGCCGGATGTAGTTGTCCAGCCCGGCGAAGGTCTGCTCCTGTCCCAGCGTCCAGCTGTTCACGCTCATCCAGAGGGTGAACACCCACGGGAAGACGATGACCGCGCCGATGACGATGAGGGCGGGAACCACGAAAGGCCAATAATTGGGAGCAAGCCGGCTCGGCTTGCTCCTCTTATTATCGGTTTCCGTCCGTGCTGTTTCGATGCTCACGGAGGCCATTATCCCTCGCTCTTGGCAAGTACCGGTTCGAACTGTGCCGTTGCCGTCTTGAGTTCCGTTGCCGGGTCGGCACCGCCGATCATGTTGGTCAGGCCGACGCCGTAGATGTCGCGGAATTCCGTGACCGGGATGATGACCGGCAGTGCAAGCTGCGACACTTTGCCGGAAGCGGCAACCGCATCAACCCATGCGCTCGGCATGGTGACACCCTTGCGGACTTCCGCATCGGCGAGGATCGACTGGCGGAAGGGAACGCCGGCACCGGCCTGCAGCAGGCGTGCGCCCATCTCCTTCGAGATGACCCACTGGCAGAACAGGTAGGCCGCTTCCTTCTTCTGGCTGGCTGCGGTGACGCCGATGCCATCGCCGAAGGTGGCGGCCGCCTGCGCCTTCGGTCCCTTCGGCATGACGCCGTAGCCGACCTTGCCGACGACACGGGACTTCTGCGGGTCTTCGAGCGGCGGAGCAAAGCCGACGCCGTCCAGCCACATGCCGATCTTGCCCTGCAGGAAGGCAGACTGGGCTTCCGCCCAGTTGAAGCCGGAGACCCCGACGGGGGCCGCCTTGGTCATCAGGCGCTGGTAGAGTTTGGCTGCCTCGACCGCCTCGTCGGAGGTCGTGCGCAGCTTGCCGTCAGGCCCAAGCGCCGTCGCGCCATAGCCGAGCATCAGCGCCGTCCACACCGGAACGTTGGCGTTCTTCAAGCCGCGGGCGACGAAGCCGTAGGTATTGGTGGTCTTGTCGGTCAGCGCTTCCGCTGCCGCTGCCATTTCATCGAAGGTCTTCGGGTAGGCGAGGCCCTTCTTCTCGAAGAGTTCCTTGTTCCAGTAGACGATCCAGTAGTCGACCGAGAAGGGCAGGGAGCGCAGCTTGCCGTCCTTGTCCTTGGCAAAGGTGAGGCCGGCTTCGGCGAAATCGCTTTCGCTCAGCGACGGGTCGGTGAGCGTCGGATCCTTCAGGAAGCCGCTGATATCGGCAAGCCAGCCGCCTTTTTCGAACTGGCGCTTCTGGACGTGGTAGCTCAGGTGGATGACGTCGAAGCTCGGCTTGCCGGAGGAGAGCTCGATCGTCGCCTTCTGGCGCTGCTGCTGTTCCGGGGTCGCTTCGGCATTGACCTTGATACCGGTCAGGGCCTCGAACTCGGCCAGGTACTTGATGATGGTGTCGCTGCGCGGGCTTTTGACGAGGTTCACTTCCAGCGTGGTGCCGGCGAAGCGCTTCCAGTCGACGGCGGCCGAGGCCGGGCGCGAACCGACCAAACCGGCTGCGCCGAGCGCGGCCGAGCCGGCCAGGAAGCTGCGGCGGGTGGGCTTCCAGAACGAAGATGACATGCTATTTCCTCCTCCTAATGCGCCGGATACCCTTGTCTCCGGCTGCTTTTTTTAAAGTCTGATCGCGCGATCCCTCGCGTGATTGATATGGGCGACGAGTGCTGCGACCGCTTCCTCCACGGAGCGTCGCTCGATCGCTTCGAGCACTTTCAGATGCTCGTTCATGACGGGGCCGACCCGGCCGTCGATGCGGAACCGCTCCTGCCTGATCAGCCGCATCTTGATGGAATTCACCCGGTAGACGTTCGAAATGATCGTGTTGCCGAGCGCATCGATGAAGGCGTCGTGCATGCCCCAGTCGACCGCCTGCGCATGGAGTTCCAGCTCGCGGCTGTCATTGCCGCCCTGGATCGCCTGGACGATCTCGCGATGCTCCTTCAAAAGCCTGGCGACCGCCTGATCGGAGGCCGAGCGGGTGAACAGTGCAACGGCTTCCTTTTCCAGGAACAGGCGAAGCTGGAAGGCTTCACGGATGAGGTTGAGGTCGATATGGGCGATCTGCAGGCCGCGTTGCGGTACGGTCTTGATCAGCCCCTCGGCCTCGAGTCTCGGCACGAGTTCACGGATGGCGCCCAGCGTCAGGCCCGTCAATTCCACCAGCCTGCGTTGTGAGACGAACTGACCCGGGCGAACGTCACGCGCCAGAAGGTGGCGCGTGAAGCTCTCGTAGGCCTTCTCCCTCAGCGTCGGCTGCTCCTCGACCGAACTTTCCGTGGGGCGCGCCTGATCCATGGTCTTCAGGCCGCCTTCGAACGGAACAGGGTGTCGAAGGCCGACGCCAACAGGCGCTGACCCTCGTCAGTGATCGAAAGAAGCGGCGGCCGCACCGTCAGCCACGACGGGTCGTTCGAAAGATGGGCGATCATCGCCTTCACGGCCGGAGTCACGGGATAGTTCAGCAATTCGACGACGAGATCGACAATCCGCTGATCGTCCTCGCCATCGACCGCCATGCGCCGAACTTCGCGCGGGGCGAAATTGGCGACGCCGGAGATCGCGCCCTGTCCGCCGAGGCGTACGCCCTGGGCCAGATGCCGCTCGTCGCCGATCAGGATGATGAGGTCGCCATGTTCCTTGAGCAGCTTCTCGGTGAAGGCCCATTCGCCACCGGAATCCTTCACCCCGGTAACAATGCCGGGAAATGCCTGGCGAAGCCGGCCAATCAGCGCGTCGCTCAGCGGCACCATCGTGACCGACGGGATGTGGTAGACGATGATGTCACGGGCCTTGTCGCCCAGAAGCGCGAATACGGTGGAGAACCAGCCGAACAGGCCTTCGTCGCTGACATTCTTGAAATAGGAGGGCGGGGCCAGAAGAATGTTGCGCACACCCGCCGATAGGGCGTGTGCGGCCTGTTCAGCGGCGTCCCCGGCCGCATCGACGAGAACACCCGCAACGATCTGATGCGGCGCGACGCCGCCCGAAATCATGGAGGCGAGGACCCTTTCCCGTTCGCCATCATCGATCGAGGCGCCTTCACCGGTCGTGCCGAAAACCGTGACGCTGTCGCAGCCGGCATCGAGGCTGCGGCGAGCTTGGGCGACCATCGCGTCGAGCACGATCTTGCCGTCTTCGTCAAAAGGGGTCGCGAGTGCGACGGAGAGCCCGAAACGCATATTGGTTTATTTATCCTCCCAGTATTGTTCCAACATTTGCATACTGACATGTTAGAAATCAAGTAAGTAATTTGATTGGAGTTGAGGTGTGATTGGCTACTGTTCGTTGATGGATCCCAGCGGCGTTCGGTCTCTTCCCCGGAAAGGAGGTGGCTTGGCAGCGAGCCCTGCACCCCCCCGGCCGCGTCGAACACGCCTGCTTGCGCACCTCCCGTCCCGACATCGACGCCGACGAATTACGTCATCGCCAAATCCCTCGAGGTCGCGTCAGCTCAGGTCGAGGACGAACCGCTGTCCGCCCATGTTCACTTCGATCTTGCCCGGCTCGGCGACCGGGATCAGTCCGCACAACGTGCCCGTCGTCATCACCTGTCCGGCTTTGAGCATGGCGAAGGAGGAGAGCTGGTTCTGGTTCGCCAGCACGACCATCGTCTTCAGCGGGTCGCCATCGGCATGCGCCGCGGGCTTGTCGAAACCGACCTGTCCGTTGATGATAACCGACAACTGACCGATCGATGCGCCCTCATCCAGCAGGCTCCGGTCCAGCGGCGGGCCGAGGACATAACCGATATTGCTCATCATGTCGGCGGCGGCGAGGGCCGGATCGCCCCGGGAGCCGCCTTGGTAACGGCTGCGGAGAAGCTCCACGCCGATCCGCACCGAACCGATCGCGTCGACGATATCCTGGCGGGTCACCTTGCCCTCGCGGGCCACGACATCCTTGGTAAGCACGAAGGCCAGTTCCACTTCCAGCGAGATGCCCGGCTGGTGGGCATGGCCGGTTTCCTCATTGACAAACAGAAGCGGCGCGCTCTGGCAGAAATCGCCCTTCAGGGTGAGCTTTGCACCCTTGAACGGCTGTCCGAGCGCGCGAAACACTTCTGTCTGCACGGCATAGGCATCCGCCAGCGGCAGTCCGAGAAAGGGCTCCGGATCAAGCACGGTCCTCGACTGGATAGAATTGCGGATGGCACTCGCGAGGCGGGCGGGGAGGGTGTCGGCGGGCATGGCGTCAGTTTCCTTGATTTGAGGTGGAAGCCTTAGGGGCATTCACAATCAGTACCAATAGCCGAGCTTTCAGGCATCCCAATAAAATCAATCGATTTGGCACGCTTCAAAATATCCCGCCGGAAGTCGCACATCGGTTCCTCCATAGCCAATCCCGGGTCCAGCATGCCGCAGCCGGCGGCTGATGTAAATATATATTTGACGACTGATACCTACACTGATTATATCAGTCCTATAACGAGGAACCAGTTTATGTCGAATGCAGCGCTGAAGGGCATTGTCGCCGCCTCCGTCACGCCGGTGACGGCCGATTTTCGTATCGATACCCCCCGGCTGAAGGCGCATATCGACCGTCTCCTAGCAAATGGCTGCAGCTTCATTTCGACGTTCGGTACGACGGGCGAAGGCGCATCTTTTTCGACCGCTCAGAAGCTCGAAGCTCTTGGAATGCTGAAGGCGGGCGGTGTGGATATGGGCCGTCAGATGCCGGCGATCATGACAGCGAGTTTCGACGACGCGGTAACCTCGCTGATCGCCTATGGAGAGCTCGGCTGTCGCGCCGCGCTCGTCCTGCCGCCCTTCTATTACGGAGCGAGCGAGGACGGTATCGCGGCATTCTTCGATGCGCTGATCGAGCGGACCAAGGCGCATACGGCAATCGATCTCGTGCTCTACAACATCCCGCAGCTCAGCCGGGTCCGCTTCACGCAGTCGCTGATTGCGGCCCTTATGCTCAAGCATGGCAGCCGCATCGCCGGGATCAAGGATTCGACCGGGGATCTCGACAACGGCCTGATGCTGGTGAAGTCCTTCCCGGAACTTGCCGTCTTCACGGGCGACGACCGGGTTCTACCCACGCTCGTCAGGGCTGGAGGCGCCGGCATGATCGGCGGCATGCCGAACCTCTTTGCCAGCGACCTGAAGGCGCTTTACGACAATCCCGACGATGCCGGCATTCTGGAGAAGCAGTCGCGGCGCATTGAGGCAGTGGATGCTTACGGATCGCTCGTTGCCCTCAAGGCTGCCCTTGCTCATTATCGGAAAGACGAAAGTCTAGCATATGCGGTGCCGCCGCTGGTTGCTCTCAACCAGCGCGATCGTGCTATGCTCATTGAATTGTTTGAGCGGACGGGTTATCGCGCCGCTGCTTGACCCGCCCGGTGCATGCCGGCGATAGGAGACAGATGAGCGCACGTACTGCACCGCCCGGCACCGAACAGCCAGAACTTCGCTCGGTCAAGCAGATCGCCTACGAGCGGTTTCGCGAGGCGCTGTTCGATGGCCGGCTGCGGCCGGGTCAGTTCGTGTCCCAGCGGGAGCTGGTCGCTCTGCTCGGTCTTTCGATCGGCGCCCTGCGCGAACTCCTGCCGCGCCTGCAATATGAAGGCCTGCTGGTGGTCATGCCGCAGCGGGGCATCCAGATCACCCAGATCGACCTCTCGATCATCCGCCAGGCTTTCCAGGTGCGCATGGCGCTTGAACGTGAGGCCGTGCTGACCGCCGTCAGGCGGATGCCCGACGCTATCCTCGACGAGCAGGCCAAGCTTCACCAGTCGATCCTCGACGAGGTCCGCACTGCTCCCTCGCGAGATGTCTTCGAGCGCGGCCAGAAGGTCGACGACGGATTTCACAACCTTCTCATCGAGGCGACCCAGAACGACCTGCTGATCCAGGCCTATGCCGTCAACGCGATCCGCATGCGGCTCATCAAACTCGACAGAATCAGCCTTTCCGAGCAGGTCCTGCCGCCGGCCTTCGCCGATCATCTGGCGATCATCGACGCCATCAAATCCCGCGATCCGCATGCGGCGGGCGATGCCATCGACCGTCACATCATGCATGCCCGCGAGCGGGCGATCGAGCTCTGACGGTCCCACGTTTTATGTCTGACGGCCTGCCGGTTCGGCTGCGCCTGCTTCCGTAGGCGTAGGTCCCCAGGCGGGTCGTCGCTCTTGATGTATAACTGATCATATCAGTTTTCATAGAAGTTGTCGAACAACATGTTTACAGGTTCGAATTTTTGTTGCATGGTGAAGCTGTCAGGCATCTGGCGCTTTGGGAGAGGCAATTCAGGGGAGGACCGAGCTTGGCGCGTCTGGAGCTATCCAACGTTTCGAAAAGCTACGGGGCATTCGATGCCATCACGGACGTATCGCTTGCCATCGAGGACGGAGAGTTCGCGGTTTTCGTCGGCCCGTCCGGCTGCGGCAAGTCCACGCTGCTGCGTCTGATTGCGGGGCTTGACCCGATCAGCGACGGCGCGATCAGGATAGGCACGGATGACGTGACCCGCCGTCCGGCCGGCACGCGCAGCGTCGCCATGGTCTTTCAGTCCTACGCGCTCTACCCGCATATGACCGTTTACGACAACATTGCCTTTCCGCTGCAGATGGAGCGCCGTTCGAAGGGCGACATCCGGCAGCAGGTCGAGAAGGCTGCCAACACCGTACACCTCTCCACGCGGCTCAAGGACAAGCCGTCGAAGCTCTCCGGCGGCCAGCGGCAGCGCGTCGCGATCGCCCGGGCCATCGTCCGCAAGCCGAAAATCTTTCTGATGGACGAGCCGCTTTCCAATCTCGACGCCGCGCTGCGCATCGAGATGCGGACCGAACTCACCCAGCTCCACAAGGAGCTTGGCGCCACCATGGTTTATGTCACCCACGACCAGCTCGAGGCCATGACCATGGCCGACCGGATCGTGGTGCTGAACGGCGGACGGGTCGAGCAGGTCGGCAGGCCGATGGACCTCTATCATAAGCCGGTAAACCGTTTCGTCGCGGGCTTCATCGGCAGTCCGCCGATGAACATGCTGCGCGGCAAGGTGAAGGCGATCGAAAGCGAATACTATTCCTTTGAAGCCCCCGGTATCGGGACGATCGTCATCGACGGGCTGGCGCAGCGTCTCAAGGTCGGCGAGGAGGTCGTCCTTGGCATTCGTCCGGAATTCCTGGCGCCGCATCCGGCCGGCAGCGAGCCGCTGGTGAAGATCGGCACCGTGCCGCGATCGGTCGAGAGGCTGGGTGCCCAGACGATCGTCCACAGCGTCATCGAAGCCCAGAATTTCACCTGCATCTTCGCCGGCGACCAGATCGTCGAGCCGGGCCGGGAGCTGAACGTCTATTGCGATGCGGCGAACATCCACGTCTTCGATGCCGCCGGGACTACAGTCAGTCGGAAATAATCGTCGTCGATAAATCGGGAGGAGTTTACGATGAAAAACGATGTCATGCATGCCATGAAGCCCACACGCCGCGCATTTCTGTCAGGCACCGCTGCCGGCCTCGCCAGTCTGCCGATCCTGATGTCGGCTTCCGGCCGGGCGCTCGCGGCCGAGCAGCAGCTGGTTTTCTGGTCGCAGCTCGCAGGCAGCAAGAAAGCCGCCGGCGAAGCGCTCGAAGCCGCTTTCAAGACCGCACGTCCGGAAGTGGCGCTACAGTCCAGCCTCTATGCCGAACCGTCGCAGCTCAATGAAAAGATGCTGACGGCGATCAACGGCAATACCGGCCCGGACCTGATCGTTCAGCATTGGGACTACAACCTCACCTATGCTTCCGGCAAAAAGCTTGTCGAACTCGGCAAGGCGCTGCCAAACGTCAAGACGGCAGATCTCGACCCGTCGCTGCTCGCCTACGGCCGCGTCGATGGGGGCCAATATTCGATGCCGCTCTACGGCACCTCGCGCGGCCTTGGCATCAATCGCAAGCTCATCAGCGAAGCGGGCCTCAATCCGGACAAAGGGCCGCAGAACTGGGCCGAACTTCGCGAATGGGCAAAGGCTGTTACGAAGCGCCCGGGCGGCGGCATGCTGCAGGTCTCCGGCATCCAGCTCTACCAGAACGACCTCGAGGCCTTCGAACTCTTCACACTGCTGCTGCAGGGGGCGGGCGGATCGCTGCTGACGGCGGATCTGTCGGCGCCGGGCTTTGCCGGTCCGGAAGGCGTCAAGGCGCTGACCTTCCTGCAAGACCTCGTCGTCACGGACAAGATTACCGATGCGGGCTTCGGCGTCGGGCCCGGCGGCATGGCGAACCCGTTCAACCAGCAACGCGCTGCGATGCTGGTCGCGGGCAACTATTCGACCAACAACGCGCTGAAGGCCGGCGTCGAGTTCGACGTCGTTCCCTTCCCGAAGGAGAGCGGTGGGTTCACATCGCTTGTCGACCCCTTCTGCTTCGCCGTCCGGGCAGGGGCGCCGAACCAGGAAGCGGCCCTCAAGCTCGTCGAGTTTGCGATGTCGCCGGAACAGCAGGTCGCCTTCGCGGTCGCCAGCAAGAACGTGCCAGCCCTGAAGTCCGCCCAGCAGAACAAGGATGTGCAGGCCGACCCCTACCTCTCCAAGTTCATCAAGACCGCGAGCTACGCCCCGCCGACCGCGCCGGCAACGCCGGTATTCCCCCGCATGATGTCGCTCGTTGCGCGTGGCGTTCAGGAAGTCATCTTCCAGAAGAACACGCCCGACAAGGCGCTGAAGGCGGCCGCGGACGAAGTGCAGACATTGCTGAAAAAGGGCTGAGGACCAGGGTATGGCGCTTCGGAACTCGACATCCGGACCGATCAAAACGGTCAGTTTCCATCAGAACTGGAGCGCCTACGCATTTCTCGCACCCGCGCTCGTCATTCTGTTCCTGTCGCTTCTCCTGCCGGCGGTGGCGACGCTTTTGATGAGCTTTACCGACGTCTCGTTCCTGAAGCCGACGAGTTTCGTCGGCTTCGACAACTATATCAAGCTGTTCAATGACACGCGCTTCCAGCAGGCGGTCGGCAATACGATCCATTATACGGTCGGCGTGACCTTCCCGACCATGGTGCTCGGCCTGCTGGCCGCGGTCGCCCTCAATCAAAAAGTGCCGGGACGGATGGCTTTCCGGACGATCTTCTACCTGCCGGTTCTGACCTCGCTGATCGCGGCCGCCGTCGTCTGGGCCTATGTCTACGAGCCCTATGCCGGGCCGCTGAACGGTGTCCTGACCCGGGTCGGCCTGCCGCCGCAGCCGTGGCTTCAGAACCCCAGCCTTGCAATGAATTCGCTGATCATCATGGCGATCTGGCGCGATTTCGGCACCGCGATGATCATCTATCTGGCGGGCCTTCAGGATATCCCGAACGACCTCTACGAGGCGGCGCGTCTCGATGGGGCCAAGGGCAAGGACATCTTCCTGCGCATCACCGTGCCGATGCTGAGTTCCGTCACCTTCTACCTGCTGATCATCCTGATCGTGCAGACCTTCCAGGTGTTCGGCGCGATCTACGTGATGACGCAGGGCGGGCCGCTCGGCTCGACGGAAACGGTCGTCTACCAGATGTACCAGACGGCCTTCGGCTATACCGAGTTCGGTTATAGCGCGGCCATGTCGACCATACTCTTCCTGACCATCCTGGCATTCTCGATCATCGGGACCCGGATCATGCGGAGGAAAGACGCGTGACCGATCTTGCACAACCCGCAGCGATGGAACGACAGATCGCGTCCCGCGGTCGGAGACGGGAATTCCCGCGCTTCGACGTGATGAACGTCATCGGTTACCTGCTGCTGCTGTTTGCAGCGCTCGCCACCGTGATGCCCTTCCTCTGGATGGTCTCGACCTCGTTCAAGGGCGACCAGGAAATCTTCCGGTTTCCGCCGAGTTTCGTTCCGGACGGTCTGCGATGGCAGAACTACCTTGATGCCATGGCCTCGCCGGATGCCGGCCGGCAGCTGGTGAACAGCCTGATCTACGCGCTGGGCTCGACGGTTTCGAACCTCATCTTCTGCTCGCTGGCGGGTTACGCGCTTGCCCGCATGCAGTTTTCCGGCCGCAACCTGATCTTCGCGCTGGTCGTCGGCCTGCTGATGGTGCCGGCGCAGAGCCAGATCGTGCCGGTCTTCCTGATCGTCCAGAAGATCCCGTTTGCCGGCGGCAACGACTGGCTCGGCAATGGCGGCACCGGCCTGCTCAACACCTATTGGGGCATGATCCTGCCGACCGCCGCAACCCCGTTCGGCATCTTCATGATGCGGCAGTTCTTCACCCGCATCCCGATGGAATACGAGGAGTCCGCCAAGCTGGACGGCGCTTCGCCGTTCACGATCTTCCGGCGCATCCTGCTGCCGCTGGCCCGGCCGTCGCTCGCCGTGCTGGGCGTGCTCAGCTTCCAGAGCGCCTGGAACGACTTCGTCTGGCCGCTGATCCTCAACTCGCACCGGGAGATGGCCACCCTGCAGATCGGCCTGCAGCTCCTGCAGAGCGGACCGGATGCGCGCTGGAACGTCGTCATGGCGATGGCGACCCTCATCACCCTGCCGGTCATCATCGTCTACCTTCTGGCGCAGCGACACGTGATCGACGGCGCCGTGACCAGCGGCGTCAAGGGCTGATCATCGATAGTGAAATGAATGAGCCGCCTCGGCGGCAAGGAGGATGCCTGTGATCACGTCAGATGCGATCAAGAATGTCGAAGTCTACCGCAAACCCGACGAATTTGCTGCATGGCCGGCCAATTACGGCCTCTGGCTCTGGGGTGGTGAGGCGGTGACGATCTTTGTCCAGGGGTTTCGCGGCGAGGCGGAGAACCTGCATGCGCGCGACAAGACCAGGCCGTTCATTCCGGTGCAGGCCCGTAGCATGGATGGCGGCGAGACCTGGACGATCGAGCGGTTCAACGCCTTCGTACCCGGCAGCCAGACGCTTTCGGGTGACGAACATGTGCTTCCGGAACTCGAGGCCCAGCCGAAGATCGACATCGAACGGGACCTTCGCCCGCTCGACCAGCCGATCGATTTCACCGATCCTGAAACCATCGTCATGTGCGCCCGCACCGGCCTGCTGGGCGGTGCGATCAGCTGGTTCTATGTCAGCAACGACCGGGCGAGGACGTGGCGCGGTCCCTACCGGCTCGGCGATTTCGGCCTGCCTGGCATTTCGGCGCGCACCGACATCGTGCCGCTCGGCAAGCATGACGCGCTCTTCCTGCTGAGTGCCGCCAAGCCGAACGGCAAGGAAGGCCAGGTCTTCTGCGTTCGCACCCGCGATGGCGGCAAGAGCTTCAGTTTCGAGAGCTTCGTCGGGGAGGAGCCGGAAGGTTTTGCGATCATGCCGGCGTCGATCCGGCTCAAGGACGGCAAGGTGCTGACGCTGGCGCGATGCTCGACGGCAAGTCGCGGCCCGGACCGCAAGGCCTGGATCGAGGCCTATACCTCCGGCGACGAGGGAAAGAGCTGGGAATTGATCGGCCGGCCGGTGCCGAATACCGGTTACGCCGGCAATCCGCCGACGATCAACCGGTTGAAGGACGGTCGGCTGGCGCTGGTGTTCGGTTATCGCGATGCGCCCTATGGCCTGCGTGCCCGGGTCAGTTCCGACGAGGGCAAGACCTGGAGCGAGGACATCATCATCCGCGACGACGGCGGCATGTCCGATCTCGGCTATCCACGCACGGTCGTGCGGCCGGATGGGAAACTGCTGAGCGTCTACTATTACAATTACGGCAGCGATCAGGAACGCTTCATCGGCGCATCGATTTTCGACATGGCCGGCTGATCAGCCGCGCGGCTCAGGCCGGCGACTGGCTGGGCAATCGCATATGGGATGCGCGGCGGCGCAGCATTCTTAACCCTCCCCCTTGTGGGGAGGGTGGCCGGCAGGCGGGAGGGGGTTTGATCCGGGGCGAAGATCCCCTCCCCAACCCCTCCCCACAAGGGGGAGGGGCTCCACGCGCCGCCATACATCCTCATATGCGATTATCCTCCTGTGCTTCAGAAATCAGATTCCGAAACATGTCTGGTGCTTGTTCGCGGCGACTTCGCAAGGAGTCGGTGAAGGCGGCATTTCGGATTGACAGGTGTCGTAAGACATCATATCTCTTGGATCGCAATTATCTATCTGCCGGGAGGAGACCGGCAATCCAAGGGAGGACGGCCATGACGCCGCTATCGAGAATAATGGGACCTGTATTGCTCGGTTCCACTCTGTTTTTCCAGCCTGCCTATGCCGAAACCCCGCCCAATATGCTGGTCGTCGGCTTCTCGATGACCAATATCCTGACGCTCGATCCCGCTGCCATCACTGGCAAGGAGACCGTACAGGTTCTCACAAACATATATGATAACCTTGTGGCGCTCGATGCCGTCAATCGCGCCCAGGTCAATCCGCAGCTGGCGGAAAGCTGGACGGTCGCCGACGACAACGGCTCGATCACCTTCAAGCTGCGCAAGGGGGCGACCTTCGCTTCCGGAAACCCGGTCACTTCGGCGGACGTGGTCTGGTCCTTCAAGCGGTTGATGAAGCTCAACCTGGCGCAGGCCTCATTCCTGAAGACCCACGGCTTCTCCGCCGCCAATGCCGATGCAAGCTTCACCGCTCCGGACGACGGCACTGTTGTCATCAAGCTGCCGAAGAAGGTCGACCCGCAGGTCATCGTGCAGACGCTCGGCATTGTCGGCCCAGGCTCCATCCTCGACATGAAGGCGGTCACGGAGCACGACAAGAACGGCGACATGGGCGCCGCCTGGCTCACCAACAATTCCGCCGGCTCCGGTCCGTTCACGCTCGGCCAGTGGCAGTCGAACGAGCGCGTCACGCTCGAGCAGAACCCGAAATACTGGGGCGAGAAGCCGGCCATGCGCCGGATCATGATGCGCCATCTGGCGGAATCGCAGAGCCAGCGGCTGATGCTCGAAAAGGGCGATATCGACATCGCCTTTTCCATGTCGGCGGCTGACCTGAAGGCGCTCGAGAGCAGCAAGGATGTCAAGATCCAGACGAATGGCGGCAGCGGCTTCTATTATCTGGCCGTTTCCATGAAGGATGAGAAGTTCCAGAAGCCGAAGGTTCGCGAGGCGCTGCGTTATCTCATCGACTACCAGGGCTTGAACGACAGCGTGCTGCCCTATTTCGGCAAGCTGCGCGATCGTCCCGTTCCGGCGGGCATTTTCGGCGCCTTGCCGAATGCGGGCTACAAGCTCGACATCGCAAAGGCCAAGGCACTCCTTGCCGAAGCCGGTTATCCGAACGGCTTTTCGACCACGCTGCGCGCCATTTCCGACGTGCCGTTCATGAGCCTTGCGACCGCCATCCAGGCGACGCTGGCGCAGGCCGGCATCAAGGCCGAGATCGTCACCGGTTCCGGCGACCAGATCTACGGCGCGATGCGCGAACGCAAATATGAGCTTCTGGTCGGTCGCGGCGGCGGCGGCCAGTTGCCGCATCCGGACTCGAACTTCCGCGCCATCGTCTACAATCCCAACAATGCGGATGAGGCGAAGCTGACGAATTTCCAGGGCTGGCGCACGTCCTTCTATGATGAGAAGATCAACAAGATGATCGATGACGCTCTCGTCGAAGGCAACAAGGACAAGCAGATCAAGGAATATCAGGATATCCAGACCTATTATGCGGATATGGTGCCGCCGATTCAGCCATTCTCCGAAGTGGTCGATAGCGTCGGCTTCCGGGCCGACATCAAGGGTCTCGAGCTGAACCCGTCCTGGTCCACCCAGCTTCGCACCGTCAAGAAAGAACGATAATCCTCGGCTGCCGCGGCGTGGGCCTCGTGGTCTGGCCGCGCCGCGGCATCCGGTACGGTTCTGAGGAAGTCCCATGAACAACGAGCGTCTCACCGCTTTCACGCGGCAGGCCGGCACCATATTGGCAACCCTTCTCGGCTTGCTGATCCTGACCTTCTGCATCGGACGGCTGATGCCCGTCGATCCGGTCCGCGCCATTGTCGGCGAAGAGGCCGACCAGGCCACATACGACACGGTCGCGGAACGGATCGGCGCGAACCTTCCTCTCTACCAGCAGTTCTTTCGTTATGTGAGCGATCTGCTGCACGGCGATTTCGGGACGTCGATCCGGACAGGGCAGCCGGTCATCAACGACATCCTGCATGTCATGCCGGCGACGATCGAGCTTGCGACCTTCGCGATCATCGTCGGGGCGGGCCTGGGCATTCCGCTCGGCATTCTGGCAGCCGTGCGCCGCAACCGTCCGGTCGACCACATCATCCGGTTCCTCACCCTGATCGGCCATTCCATGCCGATCTTCTGGACCGGCATGATCGGCCTGATCATCTTTTATGCGGCGCTGGATCTGGTTGGCGGCGGCGGCCGTCTGTCGGATTATTATATCGGCCTCGTACCGGAAACGACGGGCTTCCTGCTGATCGACTCGATCATCGCCGGCGACTGGGAGGTCTTGCGGGATGCGGTCAACCATCTGCTGCTGCCGGCGAGCATCCTCGGTTATTCGTCGATGGCCTATATCACCCGCATGACCCGCAGTTTCATGCTGGACCAGCTGAACCAGGAATACGTTACCACGGCGCGGGTGAAGGGGCTCTCGAAGGGCCGCACCATCTGGCACCACGCATTCGCGAATATCCGGGTGCAGCTGGTGACGATCGTGGCGCTTGCCTATGGCAGCCTGCTGGAAGGGGCGGTGCTCATCGAGACCGTGTTCTCCTGGCCGGGCTTCGGCCAATACATCACCAACAACATGCTGATCGGCGACATGAACGCGGTGATGACCTGCGTGCTGCTGGTCGGTATCATCTTCATTGCGCTCAACCTGCTTTCCGACGCGCTTTACAAGATCTTCGATCCGAGGACGCGGTGACATGGCAGCTCAATCTCTCGACATGCAGGACGTGGCCATGAACGGTACTCGCTCAAACCCAAATTCGGCCTTCCGCCGATTGCTCGCCGTCATCCGCGAGCTTCTCGGCAACCCGTCTTCGGGTTTCGGCCTCATTGTCATCACCATCCTGGTCCTGACGGCGATCGTCGCGCCGCTGATCGCGCCCTATGACCCGAATGTCATCAATCTTGGCAATACGCTGAAGCCGCCGAGCGCCGAGCACTGGTTCGGAACCGACGAGCTCGGCCGAGACATCATGAGCCGCATCATCTATGGCACGCGCATCAGCCTGACGATCATCACCATCGTCTCGGTGATCGTCGGTCCGATCGGGCTGCTGGTCGGCACGACGGCCGGCTATTTCGGCGGCTGGTACGATACGATCATGATGCGGATCACCGATATCTTCCTGTCCTTCCCGAGCCTCATCCTGTCGCTTGCCTTCGTGGCGGCCCTCGGTGCCGGCCTTGAAAATGCGATCATCGCCATCGGTCTCACCACCTGGCCGCCGATCGCCCGCCTCGCACGTGCAGAAACGCTGACCTTCCGAGGCGCCGACTATATCTCGGCCTCGCGCATGCAGGGCGCGTCGTCACTGCGCATCATCATCAAGTCGATCATGCCGATGTGCCTGCCTTCGGTCCTGGTGCGCATCACGCTTTCGATGGCGACCGTCATCCTGACTGCCGCGGGCCTCGGTTTCCTGGGTCTCGGTGCCCAGCCGCCGCTTCCCGAATGGGGCGCGATGATCGCCACCGGCCGGCGCTACATGCTGGACAACTGGTGGCTGGTCGCCTTCCCGGGCGGCGCCATCCTGCTCGTCAGCCTTGCCTTCAACCTTCTCGGCGACGGCCTGCGCGACGCGCTCGATCCGAAACAGCGTTAGGATTTTCCCCCATGGATAACAGCCAGGCACTCCTGAAGGTCGAAAATCTCCGCGTCAGCTATCGCAGCGGCAAGACCTACAACACCGTCGTCAAGGGCGTCTCCTTCGATCTCGGCCGCGAGCGGCTCGGCATTGTCGGCGAATCCGGTTCCGGCAAGTCGACGATCGGCCGCGCGCTGCTGAAGCTCCTGCCGACCGCGAAGATCGAAGCCGACCGCATGGATTTCGGCGGCATCGACCTCATCTCCGCCAACGAAAAGCAGATGCTGACGATCCGCGGTCGACGCATTTCGATGATCCTCCAGGATCCGAAATTCTCGCTCAACCCGGTGCATCGCGTCGGAGACCAGATCGCCGAGGCCTATCGTGTTCACTACAAGGCCTCGGCGCAGGTCGCCCGGCAGAAGACGCTGGAAATGCTGGAAGCGGTGAAGATCCGCGATCCGGAACGGGTGTTCGGCCTTTATCCGCATGAAGTCTCGGGCGGCATGGGCCAGCGCATCATGATCGCCATGATGCTGATCCCCGAGCCGCAGATCATCATCGCCGACGAGCCGACCTCCGCGCTCGACGTCACGGTGCGCATGCAGGTCCTCAACATCCTGAACGAACTGGTGACCAACAAGGGCATCGGCCTCATCATGATCAGTCACGACCTCAACCTGGTGCGCAATTTCTGCGACCGCGTTCTGGTCATGCGCCATGGCGAGGTCGTCGAGGAGCGGGCGGCCCGGGACATGCGCAACTGCACGCATCCCTATACCCAAGGGTTGCTTGCCGCGCAGCCGCATATCGGCGGCAGCCGCAAGCCGCTTCCGGTCCTGAACCGCCAAACCATCTCCCAAGAGACCAAAGAGGTGCGCGCATGACCGCCATCGACGTTCGCAACCTCTCGATCGATCTGGGTTACAGCTCGGCGAAGAAGCGCATTCTCGGCGATGTCTGCTTTTCGGTCGAGGCCGGCGAATCCTTCGGGCTTGTCGGCGAGTCCGGTTCTGGCAAGTCGACCATCCTGCGCTGCATCGCCCGTCTCCTGAATCTCTGGGAGGGCGACATCCAGCTTGAGGGACGGTCGGTCAACGACATGCCCTTCGTCGAATATTGCCGTGCGGTCCAGATGGTCTTCCAGGATCCCTACGGTTCGCTGCATCCGCGCCAGTCGATCCGCACCGCGCTTCAGGAGCCACTCCGCATCCATCGCATGGACCGCCAGGTCGAACGCATGGAGCGGGCTCTGATCGATGTCGGCCTCGATCCGGCCTTCCTGTCGCGCTTTCCGCACGAGCTTTCCGGCGGCCAGCGCCAGCGCGTGGCGATCGCACGCGCGCTCATTCTCGAGCCGCGCATCCTGCTCCTCGACGAGCCAACCTCGGCGCTCGACGTCTCGGTGCAGGCGGAAGTGCTCAATCTGCTCGCCGATCTGCGTGCAAAACGCAACTTGACCTATCTCTTCGTTTCCCATGATCTTGCGGTGATCGATCATATGTGCGAGCGGCTGGCGGTAATGCAGCATGGTCGCGTGGTCGAGGTGATGAGCCGAGACGTGCTGGCGACAGGTCAGGCCAAGGATCCCTATGCCCGCGAACTGATCCAGGCGAGCCTCGAATACGACCACGCTGTCTGAGTTTCACATCCGAGACGCCATGGAGTGCCCGATGACAGCCGAAGCCCCATCCTCTACCTGGCGCCGCAGGGAGACCCTGAGTTCGCAGGTCGTGCGCACGATCGCCGAGCGGATCAAGCTTGGGGACTATCCGCGCGGATCGAAGCTTCCGACGGAAAAGGCGCTGATCGACGAGCTGGGCGTCAGCCGGACGGTTGTCCGGGAGGCGATCGCCAATCTTCGGGCAAGCGGCCTCGTCTCGATCCATCATGGTATCGGCGTCTTCGTTCGCCAGGACGCGGGTGTCACGCCTTTCCGCCTTGGCGACGAAAACCTGATGCTGGTCGAAAACCTGGTAAAGGGCCTCGAATTGCGTATAGGCATCGAATCGGAAGCGGCGGCACTTGCCGCCGACCGGCGGACCCAGGGGGATATCCAGGCCATGACCGCGGCCTGCAAGGCGATGGATGTTGCCGTCCGCCGTGCGAGCCGGGACACGCAGGCGGATTTCGATTTCCACCGCGCCGTAGCCACCGCCAGCCACAACGAGCATTTTTTCCGTATTTTCAACTATCTCGGCGAAACCCTGATGCCGCGCATGCGGCTTTCGACCCATGCGGTCGATGACGCGAGCCTCTCCGTGCATCTCACCCGCGTCAATGAAGAACACCGTGCCATTCTCAAGGCAATCGAAGCCCGTGACGTGGAAGGCGCGCGCGGGGCGATGCGCAAGCACCTGGGCGACAGCCGCGACCGGATGCTCGAACGGTTGCGGCAGGAGCCATGATCGACAGCGAGAACATGTCGAGCCTCGCAGCGAGGCTGCGCGACAATCTCTCGTTCGACTGGAATTTCCACCCGGCCGCGGAAAGCTTTCCAGACTGGAAGGACCGCACACGAAACAAGGTGCGGCAGGCACTCGGTGTCGGGCGGATCGCGCCCGCAAGCGCGTCGGTCATCAAGGAGTGGACCGAAGACGGACGCATGGGCCAGGAGCTCGAACTTGGCTTTTCGAACGGCGAAACGACGAGAGCCTATCTCCTTCGTCCTGATACGAATGACGTTACGCCTGCCGTGCTGCTGCTGCACGACCACGGCTCGTTCTTCTCGATCGGCAAGGAGAAGATGATCCGCCGCTCCGGCGAGGCTTCCGAGGTCGCAGCGGACACGGATCGATGGGCGGCCAGACTTTACGGCGGCCGGCATGTCGGCAACGAACTCGCCCGGCGCGGTTATACCGTGCTCTGCGCCGACGCGCTCGGCTGGGGTAGCCGGAAAGGCAACGGTTACGAAGCGCAGCAGGCGCTGGCGGCCAACCTCATGCAGTTCGGGGTTTCCTACGCCTCCGTCATCCTGCTCGAGGACCTCGAGGCGATGGCATGGCTTCGCGCACTGCCCGGCGTCGATGGAAACCGTGTGGCGAGCTTCGGGTATTCGCTGGGCGGCTCGCGCGCGTGGCAGGTGGCGGCACTTTCGGACGACGCCAAGGCCTGCGTCGCCGGCGGCTGGATGGGGACGCTGCAGGGCCTCATGCAGCCGGGCAACAACCAGCTTCGTGGACAGTCGGCCTTTTCCCTGCTGCATCCGCCGATCGCCGGAAAGCTCGACTACCCGCATTTTGCAGGGCTCGCCGCGCCGAAACCCGCGCTGATTTTCAGCGGCGCCGAAGACCGGCATTTTCCGGAGCCTGCCGCCGTGGCAGCGCAGGAGCAACTTCATGCGATCTGGACGGCCGCGGATGCGGAACATAGCCTCGAAACGCGGCTTTGGCCCGGCGCGGCCCATGCATTCCCGGTTGACCAGCAGGATCATGCGATGGATTGGCTCGATCGGGTGATGTGAGGTGGGCTGGAGGGCGAGTCCTTCGCGGATGCGGGCTGCTTCTGTTTACTGGTGATCGCATATGAATGCATGGGGCGGTGCGAGGAGCCCCTCCCCCTTGTGGGGAAGGGTTGGGGAGGGGACTCATCCAGCATCAAAACCCCTCCCGCCTGCCGGCCACCCTCCCCACAAGGGGGAGGGTTAAGAATGCCGCGCTGCCTCACCCTACCCCTCAAGGGGGGAGATGTCCGGCAGGACAGAGGGGGGTATGGCGGGATGCACCTTCCAATGCTGTCTTTCGGTGTTCGCCCCGTGGACAATTTATCGCAGCCTTCCAGCATCCCCAATGACTTAACCGCGTCATCATCCACGGCCTCCAGCTTTCCGCCTACAATTCTCCCGCTTCCGTCGCCGGAGTGTTTCGCGAGACGTTCGCGGGCAGGCGGAGGCCGGCGCCCTCATTCGATCCGTAACGTGCGGGGAAGGTGAGGGAGGTGAAAGCCATGGACGGTGCGCTGAAAGGCAAGCCTTCCTATCAAGCCTCCCCCTGGCCACCGGGCCGGGTTCGGATTAGCCGTGCAAGTGGCAGGCCTGTCTCGAAAGGACGGGCGCGAACGAAGCCACGCAGCGAGGCGAGGTGATCACCTGTAGAGGCCGGAAGCCTCGACAAGACGCCGAAGGCCACGCGAATGCGGAGCCACTACTAAAAAATCAATCGAGGTTCCGCATTCGTGTGGGCTCTCCGATCTTTGACAGAGCCACGGCAGGAAACTGCGCGGGGCTCCAGAGTGTTGGCCGAAGGCCGGAAATCAACGGGTTTGATTCCATCGACGGAGGCGAGCATGTCCCGCGCGAAGGTTTTCCATCATCCGTCATTGGATACTCGGGTCATCCACGGGCGACAGGTTTGTATGACTGCAAAAACAAGAAACCCGGCCACAACGGGACCGGGCTTCTCTTTCCTGCTTGGGAGGCAGAATAAACGGTTCACTCAACCAGATTGGCGTTGATGAAGTCGAAGTTGATGTCTTCGCCCATGCCCGGCTTGTCGGAAATATGAACAAAACCGTCTTCGTCCATCGGGTCGACGAGGGCGTTCAGGTATTCGAAGCCGTCGTCATATTCGAGGAACGGGTGCAGCAGACCGCGCTCGTACCATTTCGCGTTCTTGGTGCAGGCCGCGACGATCAGGTTCGGAGCGCCATTGCCGTGGATCTCGCAGTTCATGCCGAAGGATTCGGCCAGATGCATGGTCTTCATCGCCGGGCTGATGCCACCGACGTCGTGGACGCCGGTGCGCAGGATGTCGCAGGCTTTGCTGGTGATCCATTCCGCGCGGCTGAAATGCTTGCCGCCGGCGCTTTCCGGACCAAGGACCGGAATGTCGAGGTTTTCGGCAAGCCAGGCGTAGGACGCCGAGCTCTGCTCGTCCATCGGCTCCTCGATCCAGTCGAAGCCGAGCTTTTCGAGGCCCCTGCCGAGTTCCAGAGCTTCCGTGCGGGTATACCAGTGGAAGGCATCGATCATCAGGTGGATATCCGGGCCGACCGCCTCGCGGACCGCGGCGCAGGCCTTGAGGTCCATCTTGACATCAGGCGCCCAGGAAACCGGCGGCATCCAGGTGTGCAGCTTGATGCCCTTGTAACCGCGCTTGACGAGCTTTTCGCCGAACCGGCCGTAATCTTCCGGGGTTGCGAGGCCGTTTTCCAGCTCGTCGCCGCACATGATCGAGCCATAGGCCGGGATCTTTTCGCGGTAGGTGCCGATCAGTTTGTGAACCGGCATGTTCAGCTTGCGGCCGGCAAGGTCCCACAGGGCGCAATCGATGATCGCGAGCGTCCGGTCGGTCAGCTGCATGGCGCTGCCGCGCTGCCAGTGTGCGAGATCCTGCCACAGCCTTTCGCGCGCGAACGGATCTTCGCCGATCAGCACCTTCTTGACGAACTTGTCGATCACATGCGGGCGAACGATTTCCGGCGGAGCGAAGCAATAGCCTTCGGCACCGTCGTCATCGACGATGGTCAGCAGCGCCAGGTTGACTTTGTGCGGCGGGCCCGGATGGGCATGGCCGGCGGTATCCTGGTGACGGCGCGTGGTATGGGAGAATACGCGCACATTGACGTCTACGATCTTCACGAAATTCCTCCTGTCAGAAGCAGAGGGACGAACCTCCGCCATTTCATGTCGGGACCCGGCGAGGGCCGGATCGGAGCCGCCCGTCGGGCGGCGGAAGTCTGTCTTTCACGCATCGTCCGGATGGCCGGCCGAGGCGAAGGCGCCACCTTGATAGATGATGGCGGGATCGGTCGGGTCCTGCCTGCCGGCTGCCGTTTCCACTTCGACGCGCCACCTTGCGGAACTGTCCTCGGGTTTCCAGCCGAGGAAGGCGGCATTGCGATTGTCCCACCACTGCTCGTCGTTGGCAGAGGCGCCGTAGACGATGGTGTGTGCGATCCGCGGCGCAGCAAAGGCGCGCCGGCAGAGGGAAAAGAAATCACGGTAGCTGAGCCAGGTCGCCAGCATGCGCGTGTTGGCCGGTTTTTCGAAGCACGAACCGATACGGACGGACAAAGTCTCCTGTCCGAATTTTTCGAAATAGAGGCTGGCAATCGCCTCTCCGAAAACCTTCGAAGCCCCGTAGAGCGAGTCCGGCTTCGGCACGACCGTGTTGTCGAGCCGTTCATCGCACCGATAGTAGCCGATCACATGGTTGGAGCTTGCAAAGACGATGCGCGGCAGGCCGTTGTGCCGGGCGGCTTCGTAGATATTGTAGAGGCCGACGATATTGCCCTGGACGATGAGGTCGAACGTCTTTTCGAGGGAAATGCCGCCGAGATGGATGATCCCGTCGACGCCCTCGACCAGCTTTGCGACACCTGCGGCATCCGCCAGATCGCATTGAACGAAGGTTTCGCCCGCGCCCGTATCGGCGATCTCACCGATGTCCGACAGCACGACGTGCTCGGCGATCTCCCTCAGCATCGGCCGGATTGCCCGGCCGACACCCCCCGCGGCGCCGGTTAAAAGCAGTCTCTTGAGCATTCTTCCCTCGTGGACGGGCCGTCGGTGGATATGCGCCGGTCCGCCATGTCATCATACCTCATAGGTCATCTCATACTATAGGTCCATGGCCGGACGTCAATAAATTTCTTGACCTGCGCTTGACAATGCCGTGGGGTTTTACCCCTCTAAGTGACTGAAATGCCAAAGCGAGGGAGCGGGCAGACGTTGAAGAGAGCAGATAACATCACCGGGGAGGCACCCTCGCGAAAAGGCCGCAATCTGGTCGAGACGGTTGGCCGGCGGATGCGGGATGCGATCGCGAGCGGCGCGTTGAAGCCCGGTGACAAACTGCCCACGGAGAGCGGGCTGACGTTGCAATACGAGGTCAGCCGGACGGTCATCCGCGAGGCGATCGCTTCGTTGCGGGCCGACAATCTCGTCGAGGTCCGCCACGGCGTCGGCGTCTTCGTTCTGGCGCCGCAAGGCGGGCTGCAGGCGGGCTTCCGCACCGTGGATGCCAACCGCGTTTCCTCCATCATCGAAATGCTGGAAGTTCGCGCTGCGATCGAGATAGAGGCTGCGGGTCTTGCTGCGGTCCGTTCGTCACCGGCGCAGCAGGAGCTGATCTTCGAATGTCTCGAGACGATCAAGCGGCAGATCGCCGCCGGTGCGGCAACGATTGAAAGCGATCGGGCTTTCCATTTGGCCATTGCGGACGCGACCAACAACCCGCGTTTCCGGGAGCTGTTGGAGGCGATCGGCAAGCAGATGATCCCGCGATCGCTGCTGCAGGAGGGCGAGGTCGAGATTTCGCCGCCTGAATACCTGGCGCAGATCCAGGATGAACATGCCCGTATCGCCCGCGCAATCACAGATGGCGATGATTCGGCTGCTCGCGACGCCATGCGCATGCATCTCAAGGGGAGCCAGCAACGCTATCGATCTCTGATACGGCGTCCTTGAGTCGCCCATAAAGATAATACAACTATTGACAGTCATAATATGACTTGGTAGCCTTCTGGAAATCAACCAGGAAGGGACTGTCATGTCTATGGATCCAAATGAACTGAAGCATGCGCTCGGCGCCGGCCTCCTGTCGTTCCCCGTCACGCCGTTCGGCAAGGATGGCCTCTTCAACCGCAAGGCCTACGAGCAGCATGTCGGCTGGCTGGCCGGCTTCGATGCTTCGGTGCTTTTTGCCGCCGGCGGCACGGGCGAGTTCTTTTCACTGGAGCCCTCCGAAATTCCGGAGATCATCGTCGCCGCCAAGGCTTCGGCCGGCAGCACGCCGATCGTTGCCGGTTGCGGTTATGGGACGCGTATCGCCGTCTCGATCGCCAAGTCTGCCGAAAAGGCCGGCGCCGACGGCATCCTGCTGCTGCCGCATTACCTGATGGATGCCAGCCAGGAAGGCCTTTACCAGCATATCAAGACCGTCTGCCAGTCGGTCGGCATCGGCGTGATGGTCTATAACCGCGACAATTCGATCCTGACGGCGGAAACGCTGGCTCGCCTTTGCGAGGCCTGCCCCAACCTGGTCGGCTTCAAGGACGGTTCCGGGGATATCGGCCTGGTGCGCAAGATCACCGCGGTCATGGGCGACCGCCTGACCTATCTCGGCGGCATGCCGACGGCCGAGCTTTTTGCGGACGCCTATCTCGGTGCCGGCGTCACCACCTATTCGTCGGCCGTCTTCAACTTCGTCCCGGCGCTGGCCCAGAAGTTCTACAAGTCGCTCCGGGCCGGGGATACGGCCGCCACCAACCAGATCCTCATCGACTTCTTCTATCCGTTCATGGAGATTCGCAACCGCCAGAAGGGTTACGCGGTTTCCGCCATCAAGGCCGGCGTGCGGCTGATGGGCTTCGATACGGGTCCGGTTCGCGCGCCGCTGACCGACCTGACCGCCGAAGAAGTCAAGATGATGGAGGCTCTCTGCGAGCCCTATCGCAATAACGCTCTCGGGACGCAGGCGGCTGAATAAGCCACCTTCCTCCACACCTCCCTCCCGAGTGCATCAGCCGGCAGGTCCACCCTGCCGGCTTTTTCGTTTCCGCGGCCCGAGCGTTCGCGGAAAATAAAAAACGCCCGCAACCGAAGTTGCGAGCGCCGTCCTGGGAGGGACTGATAGCTTGATTGGTCAGCGCTGCTTGGACACGCTGCGCAGACGAACCGTCCAGCCGTAGTGGTTCACATAACCCTTGACGTCGGCGCGATAGACGACGCTGTCGATGACCGCCGAGATCGGCTGCAGCGCGGGAACGAGTTCCTCGTATCGCTTCTGGATGTCTTCATAGGCCGTCTTCTGCTTTGCCTGGTCGCGTTCCACCAGTGCCTTGGCCGACATGTCGTTCAGCTGCTGGTCGAAGAAGGACGTGCGCCAGCCGATGATGCCGCTGAGCTTGGCGTCGTCGGCGTTGTTCGGGTTGATGACGAGGGCGCGCAGGTTGGAATGCGGATGCGGCTCCTGGCCGCCGCCGCCGCGACCGACGAGCATTTCGAACTTGCGCTCGCGCATCGGGCCATAGATCTGGTCGCCGGCGCCCTGGACGATCTCGGCCTTGATGCCGGCCTGGGCGAGGGTTGCCTGGATGGCGGTGGCGGTGTCCGTGAAAGGCGGCTCGTTGAGCGTCAGCAGCCTGACCGGGAAACCGTCGGGATAACCCGCCTTGGCGAGCAGTTCCTTTGCCTTGGCGACATCGAGCTTGTAGTCCGGATCGGCCAAGCTGCCGACGACACCTTCGGCGACCGGGCGAAGACGCTTCGTGCCGTAGTTCGGCATGATCGACTTGTTGATGCCGTCATAGTCGATCAGGTGGCGGATCGCGAGGCGCACATCCGGGTTCTTGAAGCGCTCGTCCTTCATGCTCACGGCGAGGAAGTAGAAGCCTGAGCTCGGCGTGCTCTGCACTTCGACGTCCTTGTTCTTGCCAAGTGCGGCGATATCGGGAACCGAAAGGCCGATCGCGACGTCCACGTCGCCCTTTTCCAGCATCAGCCGCTTGGTCTGGGACTCCGGCATGTGCCGGAAGATCACCCGCTTCATCTTCGGCTTTTCGCCCCAGTAATCGTCGAAGCGCGTCAGGATGAGCATTTCGTTGGAGGCCCAGCGCGTCAGGCTGAAGGCGCCGGAACCGGCAATATTGATCTTCAGCCAGGCCGCGCCCTTGTCGCCGTTCGCCTCGTGGCTCATGGCGGTCTTCATGTCGATGACCGCGCTGGCATCCGGTTTGCCAAAAATGTCGAGCGTGAGCTGCGGATCGGTCGGCTGAGCCGGCTTGAGGGTGATCTTGTTGCCGTCGGCCGTCAGCAGCTGGTCGATATTGTTGGCCTTGTAACCGAAGGACGACCAGACGCCCGCGCCGACCAGGCCGAGGCTGATATTGCGCTTGATCGACCAGATGACGTCTTCGGCTCTGACCGGGTTGCCGGACGTGAACTTCGCGCCATCCCTCAGCGTGAAGGTGATCGAGCCGTCATCCGCAACCGTCCAGGCGCTGGCGAGACCCGGATTGACGGTCTTCTTGTCCGGCGCGAGTTCCACCAGCGTATCATAGAGATTGGCGATGACGCCTGTCGCCTCGCGGCCTGAAATCGCTGCCGGGTCGAGGGTCAGGATATTGTTCATGCTGAGGCCGACGATCAATTGGTCGGCGGGGGTATCTGCGTATGCGCCGACCGGCGCAGACAGCGTCAGAGCCGTGGCCAGAGCCACATGCTTCATCCATTTCATCTGGGGTTCCTCCATTCCAGGCACTCAAGTGAGTATGACGTCACATGACTGCTGCGTTGTATGAAGACGGAAAAGATAATCCTCGTCAACTGATATTGGCCTAGAAAATAATGCGTCTCGCGCTCTTTTGACTTCGGGGGCGCGCGGCCGTTGCCTTGATATCCTATTTCGATCTTCGGGTCATATTATGAGTTGACGTGCATTCTAGGCACCTTCTAAATTGCAGGCAGCATGTCGAGGAGGAACGGGGATGAAGCGGCTTCTGATCACGGGGGCGGCCGGCAACATGGGCAAGGCCATGCGCCAGCGGCTCGGGCACCTCGCGGAGGTCATCCGCATTTCCGATATCTCCCCTCTGGACGATGTTGCGGCCAACGAGGAACCTTTTGCCTGCGACCTGGCGGATTCCGATGCCGTCCTGCGCACGGTGGAGGGTTGCGACGGCATCCTGCATTTCGGCGGCATTCCTTCCGAGAACACCTTTGCCAGCATTCTCGACAGCAATATCCGCGGCCTGCACAATCTCTACGAAGCGGCGCGAAAGCACGGAAAACCGCGCATCCTGTTTGCTAGCAGCAACCATACGGTCGGCTTCTATCGGCAGGACCAGTTCATCGGGGTCGATCAGCCCACCAAGCCGGACGGCCTTTATGGCGTCTCGAAATGCTTCGGCGAGGGTTTGGCGCAGATGTATTTTCACAAATTCGGCCAGGAGACGGCGATCGTCCGCATCGGCGCCTGCTGGCCGAAGCCGACGACGGTGCGGATGCTGTCGATCTGGCTGAGCTTCGACGACATGGCGTCGCTCGCGGAGAGGGTCTTCAAGGCTCCCTATCTAGGCTGCCCGACGATCTGGGGCGTTTCGGACAATCAGCCGAAATGGTGGGACAACTCCGCTTCCGCCTATCTGGGCTGGGTTCCGAAGGACAGTTCGGAGATCTATCGTTCGGAACTGGAACGCAATCCGGGCATTCCGGACAAGGGGTCGTCACAAGCCAAGTGGCAGGGGGGCGGTTTCGTCGACGATCCCATCTACACCGAACCTCCGCGCTCCGCGAACCGGTAACGATCCCATGAAAATCACCGATCTCACCACCACCGCCGTCACCCTGCCGCTTACAGAGCCGCTCGGCAATGCCACGGCGACCATTCATCAATTCTCCTGCATCGTGGTCGATCTCGTCACCGACGAAGGATTGCAGGGCGAAAACCTGATCTTCACCATCCGACCGGAACAGCTGAAGCTTCTGGACAGCATGGTGCATGTGCTGCGGGATGCGGTGATCGGGCGCGACCCGGACGATACGGGCGCCTTCTGGCAGGACGCCTGGCGGCGTATCAATTTCATCGGTTTCACCGGCGTCTCGATCATGGGCATTTCGGCGATCGATGGTGCCATGTGGGATCTGAGAGCCAAGCGCTCCGGGCTTTCGATCTCGCGGATGCTGGGCCGGTGCCGGGAAACCATTCCGGCCTATGCGAGCGGCGGCCTCTGGCTGACCCAGGATATTCCTTCGCTTGTCCGGCAGGCGGAAGGGTTTGTCGCAGCCGGCTTCAAGGCGATGAAGCTGCGGCTTGCGGGGCGGGTCGATGTCGACCTGCCGCGCGTGAAGGCAGTTCGGGCGGCGATCGGCAGCGATATCGGGTTGATGATCGATGCCAACCAGGTGCTCGGCGTCGATGCGGCGATCAGGCTCGGCGACGCGCTGGCGCCGTTTGACATCGTCTGGTTCGAGGAGCCGGTGCCGGCCCACGCATTGGAGGATTCGGCCAAGGTGGCAAAAGCCCTGCGCATGCCGATCGCGTCCGGTGAGAATGAATATACGCGTTACGGTTTCCGGCGGATGATCGAGACGGGTGCCGCTTCCATTCTCATGCCGGATCTCCAGCGGGTTGGCGGCGTCACCGAATTTTCCCGCGTCGGCGCTCTGGCGGCAAGCTTTGATCTGCCGATCTCGTCGCATCTTTTCCCCGAAATGAGCCTGCAGCTGCTGGCGCATGTCCCGACCGCCCATTCCCTGGAATACGTGGAATGGTTCACGCCGCTCTACGAGGAGAAGATAAAGCTCGTCGATGGGACGGCCCAGATCCCGGACGCCCCTGGCTGGGGCATGCACTTGGACCGGGATTCGATCCACCGCCACGCTCTTTAGGCTGAAGAACACGAAGCTCGAATCTGCCGGCGATACTTTCACAGCCAGCCGCGCATAGGAAATTCCCCCGTTTTCTTGTGAAAGCGCAAGCAAATGCCCATCGCCTGTTTGTTTCACGTCAAAGAGAAGAGGTCGGTGTAGACATAAATTCTATTTCCAGAGGACGGCGATTTACTCCGCCCCTTGTTCCGAAGGAAAGAAACCATGACCGACAAGATTCAGATGACCAGACGCTCGATCCTTGCGGGGGCAGCCTTCGTTGGCGCGATCGCACCTGTCGTGCAGGCTTCCTTTGCCCACGCGGACGAAGCGCCTCCCGCAAAGATGAAACCGGGCGACCTCTCGCGCCTCCGCCGCGAGAAGATCGAGCTCGTAAATCCGCCTTTCGTCCATGCCCATGCTCAGAAAGCCGATGGCCCGCCGAAGGTCGTCGAATTTACGCTGACCATCCAGGAGAAGAAGCTCGTCATCGACAAGGAAGGCACCGAAATCAATGCGATGACCTTCGATGGGTCGGTTCCGGGTCCGCTCATGGTTGTCCATCAGGACGACTATGTCGAGCTCACCCTCATCAACCCCGACACGAACGAACTCCAGCACAATATCGACTTCCACTCGGCCACCGGCGCCCTGGGCGGCGGAGCGCTGACGGTGGTGAACCCCGGCGAGAAGACTATTCTCAGGTTCAAGGCAACCAAGGCCGGCGTCTTCGTTTACCACTGCGCGCCTCCCGGAATGGTGCCGTGGCACGTTACCTCGGGCATGAACGGTGCCATCATGGTGCTCCCGCGCGATGGCCTCAAGGACGGCAACGGGAAACCGCTGACCTACGACAAGATCTACTACGTGGGTGAACAGGATTTCTACGTCCCGCGCGACGAGAACGGCAAGTTCAAGAAATACGACAGCGCCGGCGAAGCCTATGAAGACACGCTCAAGGTGATGCGGACGCTGACCCCGACGCATATCGTCTTCAACGGGGCGGTCGGCGCCTTGACGGGCCAGGACGCCATGACGGCCGCCGTCAACGAGAAGGTGCTCATCGTCCATTCGCAGGCAAACCGCGACACGCGGCCTCACCTTATAGGCGGGCACGGCGACTATGTCTGGGCTACGGGCAAGTTCGCCAACCCTCCGGAACTCGACCAGGAAACATGGTTCATTCCGGGCGGAGCAGCAGGCGCTGCGTTCTACACCTTCCAGCAGCCCGGCATATACGCCTACGTCAACCACAACCTGATCGAGGCCTTCGAACTGGGCGCTGCGGCACATTTCAAGGTCACCGGTGATTGGAACGACGACTTGATGACGTCGGTCCTGGCGCCGAGCGGCACCTGATCGGAAACGGCCGGGCGCATGAATGTGCATGCCCCCGGCCGGCCTTCATCCCCTGCAAGCCAGATTTCGCCTCGGGAGGCGAACATGCGATGGACATACGACAGGCCAAAGCTCTCGCTCCTCCATACCGGGCTTCCGATCACGCTGATCGCCGTGCTGGCGGCGGGTATCTTCCACCAGGTGGGTTTCATGAAGCCCGCGCCCCCAGAGGGCGCGGTTTATGAGCCGGCAACCGTCGTTGTTCCTCCTCGCAGCTACAGTTACAGGAGCGATGGAGAGTTTCTGAAGGGCACGGCGCCTATCGATCCGCCGATGAAGACGGTGGTAACGGCGTCGAGCCTTACTATCATGAAAAACCACGTCACCGCCTCGGAATACCGGGAGTGCGTCGCCGCGGGCGCCTGCAAATCCTCTGAAGCGATCTCGTCGAGGCCGGACGTTCCCGCCACTGGCGTGAGCTTCGACGATGCCACGGCTTACACCCGCTGGCTCTCGGAGGTAACCGGCGAATACTGGACCCTGCCAACCGACGAACAACTGGCTCAGGCCGCGGGCAAGAGGTTCCCGGACGATGCTCTCGGCCTCGATACGGACAGCAAGAACCCCGCGCTGCGGTGGCTTGCCGACTACGAGCGCGAAGCGCGCGAGCGGGCCACCGGCGATCCCGTGCCCCGGCCGACGGGAAGCTTCGGGGAGAACGAATATGGCCTGGCTGACTTTGGCGGCAACATCTGGGAATGGACCTCCACCTGCCATCGCAGGGTCCATCTTTACGTGAACGGGTCCGTTCGCGCCTCCGAGGAGATCTGCGGCGTCTACGTGACCGTGGGCCCGCATCGCTCGCCGATGAGTTCCTTCATCCGCGATCCGAAAGGCGGTGGCTGCGCGGTCGGGACGCCGCCGGACAATCTGGGCTTCCGCCTGGTCAAGTCCACCCGGTGGTATGCGCCACTTCTCAAGACGCTTCGCCAGGCGGGTTGGACAACGTGATCGTGATCCGCGCCCAGCCCGACGTCAAAGCGGGCCGCGAGCAAACTCCGAACCGTTTGTCGCAGGTCAAAGAGGACCGGTTTTTTTGCTCTAGTGTGAATTCAACGAAGCCGACGGCTTCCAGAAAAGGAGTATGAAAATGAAGAAGATTTTGGCATCCCTGGTCGGCGCGGTGATCGCTGCGGCTGTCTGTGCGACGGTGGCTTCGGCTGCCGATTTCGAAGTGCAAATGCTCAACAAGGGCAAGGACGGCGCGATGGTATTCGAGCCGAGTTCCCTCAAGGTCGCCAAGGGCGACACCGTCACCTTCATCCCGACCGACAAGTCCCACAACGCTGAAACCATCGACGGGCTGATCCCGCAAGGCGCAAAGCCTTTCAAGGGCCAGATGAACGAAAGCGTGAAGATCACGTTCGACGTCGAGGGCGCTTATGCCGTGAAATGCGCGCCGCATGTCGGCATGGGCATGATCGGCCTCATCGTTGTCGGCAACGCTCCTGCCAACCTGGAGGCCATCAAAACCGCGAAACTGCCCAAAAAGGCTCGCGAACGTCTCGACGCGGATATCGCTGCTTCCGGCGTTTAAGCCGGAGCATCCGGCGGCGGCCATTCCCTCTACCCTGGCCGCCGCCGCGCTTATTTTTCCGGCCTTGTCAGCGCATCAGGCCAGCCATGCGAAGTGCATTCTCGATGATCTGCTGGATACCTTCAGGCTCTTTTGCTTCCTGGGAAGAAGCCGATGCCCGCTTGGGGCCGCCGGTCTTTGCCCGCAACGGCTCTACGCCTTCGCGAAGCAGGCCCCAGCTTTTTGCCGAATGAAGCGTCGACGATATGCCGACATCCAGCAGATAAGGCGCGGCGTTCTCGTCGCCGAGCGCCGGATCGATCGGCGTTCCGTGGCCCATTCCGGCAATGCTGTAATATTCGATGGCTTGCCTGCCGCGGGCATCCTTCCAGACGGCATGCGACTGACCGTCCACCGTTTCTTCCAGGTCCGGCCGCGAGCCCACGCCATGAACAGCTCGCCACTGGTCGATGATCGCCGCCGCGTTCGCGACTGCCACCGTGTTGTCCTGGGTGCCGTGCCACACGGAGATGGTCGGCCAAGGTCCTTGATGGGAGGAAGCGGTTTTCAACCGCGACTGCAGCGTCGATGGGGCGGGCAAGCCTTGTCCCCGCATCCGGTCGAATGCTTCGGGAACGGTGGCGGCGACGCCATAGGGCAGTCCTGCGATGATTGCGCCACCTGCGAATATCTCAGGATATGTGGCGAGCATGACGTTGGCCATCCCGCCACCTGCTGACAAGCCGCTCACATAGATGCGCGAGGTGTCGATCCCGTGCCGGGAGACCACGGCATCGATCATCTGGCGGATCGAGTGCGCTTCGCCCTGGCCGCGGTGCGTGTCGCCCGGAACGAACCAGTTGAAGCAGAGATTGCCGTTGTTGGCCCGCACCTGTTCGGGCAGGAGGACCGCGAAGCCGTGGCGTTCGGCGAGTTTCGACCATCCGGCGCCGTGGTCATAACCGGAGGCGGTCTGCGTGCATCCGTGGAGAACGACGACGAGGGCCGGGCGTTTGGGAAGCAGGGAGGGGATATATATCCTGGCGGCCAGTGCTCCGGGATTGGATCCGAAAGTGCTCAGTTCCTCTAGATTGCTGGGCGTGTCGGTGTGCTCGCGATCCAGTGATTTCAAGCGAGCAAGCCGCTCCAGCGTATCCGACAACGATCTCATAATGGCTCCTGGCAATCATTACCGGGATGGCAGTGATCAGTGACAACGTCCCCTATATGGGTCACGTTGCTGCACTGCACAATTATTTTTTCGGACTAATCGAACACGTTTCCTCACAAACCGGCGGGAGCCGACAAATTTGCCGCCCGCGAGGTTTTGCGTCCGCTTTCGATCAGCGCCCTCGTGTATTCGTGCTGCGGCGACAGGAAGAGACGTTCGGTCTCGCCCTGTTCGACGATCTCGCCGCGTTTCATCACGATGGTCCGGTCGCAGATCTGCCGGATGACGGCGAGGTTGTGCGAGATGAAGACGTAGGTGAGGTCGAGCTCGGCGCGCAGTTCCTGCAGGAAATCGAGCACTTGCGCCTGTACCGAGATGTCGAGCGCGGAGGTGGGCTCGTCGAGGATCAGCAGGCGCGGATTGAGGGCGATGGCGCGGGCGATGCAGATGCGCTGCTTCTGGCCGCCGGACAGTTCGTGCGGATAACGGTATTTGAACATTTTCGGCAGCTGGACGATGTCGAGCAGCGCTTCGACGCGCGCCTCGATATCGCGGCGGCCCATGCTTGTCTGGATGCGCAGCGGCTCGCCGATCGCATCGCCGATCGTGTGGCGGCCGTTGAGCGCCGAATGCGGGTTCTGGAAAACGAACTGCATGTGCCGGCGCATCAACCGCAGGGGTTCGCCGGTCAGGCCGGAAATGTTCCTGCCGTCGAAGATGATGTCGCCGGAGGTGGGCTCGATCAGCCGCAGCAGCATGCGCGCCAGCGTCGACTTGCCGGAACCGGATTCACCGACCACGCCGAAGATCTCGCCGGTTGCGACAGACAGGTTGATACCGTCGACCGCCGTCACCTCGCTCCCCGATTGGCTGCGATAGACTTTTCTGAGGTCGATCGCTTCCAGAAGCGCGCCGGGTTTCGCAGGTTTGTCGCCCGCCGGTTCGGCGGCAACCTTTGCGGCGGTGTCGATGTCCGGCACGGCGGCGAGCAGGCGCCTGGTGTATTCGTGCTTGGGGGCGCTGAGGATATCCGCCGTCAGGCCCTGTTCGACGATCTCGCCCTTGTACATGACCGCGCAACGCTTCGCGATCGTGGCGATCGCGCCGATATCGTGGCTGATCATGATGACGGTGAGGTTGAGTTTTGCGACCAGCGAATTGATGAGGTCGAGCACCTGCGCCTGGACCGTCACGTCGAGCGCCGTCGTCGGTTCGTCGGCGATCAGCAGATCCGGCTTGCCGGACAGCGCCATGGCGATCAGCACCCGCTGGCGCATGCCGCCGGAAAGCTGGTGCGGATACTGGTCGAACAACATCGCCGGGTTCGGCAGGCCGACCTGGTCAAGCAGGTCCTCGGTGCGGGCGCGGCGGGCAGCCTTCGAGGATACGCCGTGACGGGCCGCCTTTTCATGCGCCGCGATCACGTCGGAAATCTGCTGCCCGATGGTGAAGAGCGGGTTCAGGTAGGTCATCGGGTCCTGGAAGATCATCGAGATGCGGATGCCGCGGATCTTCGTCCAGTCCTTTTCGGGGAGCGCGGTGATGTCCTGTCCGTCGAAGGCGATGCTGCCTTCGACAACCCTGGAGGCCTTCGGGCCGATGCCGAGCACCGAGCGCACCAGCACCGTCTTGCCGGAACCGCTTTCGCCGACGATGCCGAGCGTATCGCCGCGGTTGACGGTCAGGTTGATGTCCTTCAGCACATGCACCGGGCCGTCGAACGTGGCGATGTCGAGCCGGTAGTTCTGGATATCGAGAAGAGGTCCGGTCATCGGTCGCGGCTCCGGGGATCGAGAATGTCGCGCAGGCCGTCGCCGAGAAGGTTGAAGCCGAGCACGGTCAGGAAGATCGCGGCACCGGGGAAGAGTGAATACCACCACCAGTCCGGCATGTAGGTGCGGGCGACCGAGATCATCGCGCCCCATTCGGGTGCCGGCGGCTGAGCGCCGAGGCCGATGAAGCCGAGGCTTGCCGCGGACAGGATCGCCATGCCCATGTCCATGCTCATCTTGACGATGATCGGCGACATGCAGTTCGGCAGGATATGGTGCCAGAGGATCCAGGGCGTCCTGGCGCCGATCGAGCGGGCCGATTCCACGAACAGCTCTTCCTTGACGGACAGCGTCTTCGCCTCCACCAGCCGCACATAACCCGGCCACCAGACGAGCGACAAGGCGACCACGCAATTGGTGATGCCGGGACCAAGCGCCGCGACGATCGCCAGGGCAAGCGCAAGCCCCGGCACGGCGAGGAAGAGTTCGGTGATGCGCATGATGACGGCGCGCACCCAGCCGCCGCGATAACCGGCGATGATGCCGAGCGGCACGCCGATCACGGCACCGACGCCGGTGATGATCAGGCCGATCCACAGCGAGGTGCGGGCGCCGATGATGACGCGCGAAAGGATGTCGCTGCCCATCTCGTCGGTGCCGAACCAGTGGGCGGCGCTCGGCCCCATCAGCTTGTTGGCCATGTTGAAGGCACCGACCGTATCTTCCGGATAGGGCGCGAGCCATGGTCCGAGGGCGGCAAGCAGGAGGAAGAGCACGACCAGGCCGAGGCCGAGCATGGAGGAGAAGCTCTTGCCGAACATGTGGGCATAGAGCCGCCACTGGCGGATCTTGCTTTCATGCCGTTCGCGGAAGGTGAGGGGTCGGGAGAGTTCCACGGGCGTCGTCATCAGGCGCTCCTGAGGCGGGGATCGATCCACGCGTAGGCGAGATCGACAAGGGTGTTGGCGACGATGAAGAAGAAGCCGATCACCAGCGTGACGCCGATGACGGGCTTGAAATCCGATGAAAGCGCCGAGGAGACGGCATAAAGCCCAATGCCGGGCCAATCGAAGACGGTTTCGACCAGCACGGTCGAGCCGAGCATCCAACCGAAGCGCAGACCGATCATCGCCAGCGTCGGCAGCAGCGCATTCTTCAGCGCGTAGATGGCGACGATGCGGAACGAGCCGATGCCGTGGGCGCGGGCCGCGACGATGTAGTCGGACTGCAGCACTTCGATCATCTCGGCGCGGTTGACGCGAAGGATCGAGGCGAGGCAGGGGAAGGAGAGCACGATCGCCGGAAGGATGATGTGCCGCAGCGACGTCCAGAACGTATCCAGCCGGCCGGCGAGCAGGCTATCGACGAGCAGCAGGCCGGTCACGGTCTGCGGCGGGCGGGTAACCAGCGGCAGACGGCCGGAGACCGGCAGCCAGCCGAGATCGACCGCGAATGTCAGCTGCAGGATGATGCCGAACCAGAAGGCCGGCAGCGCGACGCCCGAGATCGAGAAGATGCGGGTCGCATGGTCGATCGGCCCGTCCTTGTAGACGGCCGACAGCATTCCCATCGGCACGCCGACGACGATGCCGAGCGCCATGGCGACGAAGACCAGTTCGAGCGTTGCCGGCGCATAACGCAGCACTTCTTCCAGCACCGGCCTGGTGGTGACGATCGACTTGCCGAGATCGCCGGTGACGAGGTCGCCCATATAGACGACGAACTGCTCGGGCAGCGACTTGTCGAGGCCGTATTCGGTGCGGATCGTCGTCACCATGTCCTCGGTCGCGTTGGGGCCGGCGACCAGACGTGCCGGATCGCCCGGAGCGACATTGGTGATGACGAAGGTGAGTGCCGCAATGCCGATCATGGTTCCGACCAGCGTCAGCACTTTGCGGAAGGCGAATGTCAACATCGTCTTCTCCGGTGGCTATCTTCTAAAAACTGCGCATGGCCCGGCCGGTTGGGATGGCCTGGCAATGCGCATCATGCTGGCTGCAAGAGGGGACGCAAGCCAGTTTCTATTCGGCCTTCACCCACATCGGGTAGAGGTCGACCTCACCGGTGAAGCGGACCGGGCTGAACTTGAAGCCCTGCAGATAGTCGCGATGCGCCCAGCGGCGGTTCTGCAGCGTGCCGAAGACTTCCGGCTGGTCGGCGACGATCTGCTTCTGGATGTCGGCATAGAGCTTGGCGCGGTCATCCCAGCTGGTGGCGGCGCGGGCCTGGTCGATCATCTCCGAGACCTTCGGATTGTCGTAGAACATCATCGCGTAATACTGGCCCCAGCTCGCCTTGTGATACTGGTAGGCGACGGCGTCGGGGTCGGTCGAGACCGGTGTGGTGAAGACCGAGGTCATGGCCGGCGAGGTCTCGACCTTGGAGCCGGCGGCGACCATGTTCGGCCACTGTTCCGGCTTGACCTCGACGGTGATGCCGAGTTCCTTCAGGTTATCGAGCAGAACGAGGCCGATGCGGCGGGCTTCTTCAAGGCCTGCGACATGGACGTAGGGAAGCGTGATGCCGCCGTTCGGATATGCCGATTTCGCCAGGTATTCCTTGGCCTTGGCAAGATCCTTGCGCGGCATCCCGGGAACGGCGACATGGCCCTTCATGGCGTCCGGCAGCGGGCTGGTCTCGAGCGAGGCGGCGCCGTTGTAGATCTGGATCAGCGCATCGTAGTCGAGTGCATAGGCGATCGCCTTGCGCAGGTTGATGTCGGCGGTCGGACCCTTCTGGGTGTTGAACTTGATGCCGAAGGTGGTCATGCCCTTGTGGTCCTGGATGACCACGCCCGGCACGCGCTTGATCTGCATGTAGTCGTCCGGCGTCAGTCCTTCGACGATGTCGGCTTCGCCGCGCTGCAGGGCGGCCTTCTGGGCGGCCGGTTCGCGGATGATCTTGTAGATGACGCCAGCCGGGCGGTTCTTCTCGCCCTGCGGCCAGCCTTTCCAGTAGCCGGCATTGGCTTCGATCTCATAAAGGACGTTGGGTTCCCAGCGGCCGAGCTTGAACGGACCGGAGCCGGCGGCATGATCGGTCAGCCACTTCTGGCCGTAGTCGCCATCCACTTCGTGGGCCTTCACCTCAGCCGGGTTGACGACGAACCACCAGGGCAGGAAGGACAGGAAAGGTGCGTAGGGCGCCTTGAGGTCGAAGCGCACGGTGTTGGCATCAACAGCGACGATGTTTTCCGGCGCCAGGAAGTCCTTGAGCATCCAGGCGACGCCCTTGTTGAGCTTCAGGCCGCGCTCGAAGGAGTAGCGCACGGCTTCGGCGGTCACCGGATCGCCGTTGTGGAACTTGGCGTTCTTGGCGAGGTGGAAGGTCCAGCTCTTGCCGTCGGCGCTGGTTTCCCACTTCTCGGCGAGCCAGGGCTTCATCTCTGCCGGATCGCCTTCATACTTCAGCAGCGCATCGTAGACCGACTGCTGGATCATGCGTGTCGACCAGTCGTAGCGGATGTGCGGATCGAGGACAGGGATGGCCTGGCGGCCGCCGAAGACGATGACATTGCCCTTGTCGGTACGTTCGAAGGCGCCGGCGGGCGCGGCGAGGATCGAGGAGGCGAGCAGCCCCGCGACCGCGACGTTTTTCAGGATTTTTCCGAACATGTGGTTCCCTCTGTTTTTAACGTGGCTCGGTAATCAGATCATCTGGCGGACGACGCCCGCGACGACGCGGCGCGACAACAGGACCGGGGCATCGACGGCGCGGCGCACCTCGTCCAGCATTCCGGCGGAATAACCCATGCAATGCATGACGATGAGGTCGCAGCCTTCGAGCGTCTTCGCCCGTTCACCGATATCGTCGCCGGCATAGGGCGAGGCGGCCACGAATTTGGGCTCGCCGCTGAAGACGTGGCGATCGGCGAAATCCTTCACCTGCCGTTCGAGCGGCAGGATGACGCCGAGCCTGCGGGAGGAGGCGGCGAGCGCCTCGACGGTCGAATCGACGATCCGCTGGGCTTCGACGACCAGCGTGTTTTCGAGCGGATCGATCGTGGTGCCTGTGCAGAGAAGAACGACAAGGTCGAAGCCCTGCGCATCGATCCGGCTTAGAAGCCCATTGAGCTTCTCTTCGGTACGGGCCTTGGAGGTGACGATCTCCTGGCCGCTCTTCAGACGCGTCGCGAAGGAATGTTCGCCATCCACGGCGCGCATCGCATCCAGTTCGGTCGGGCCCATGCCATCGAGTACGCCGAATTCACGGAACTCGACGCGACCTTCCGGCAGGCCGATGCCGATCTCAGCCATCATTTCCGGGACGACGTCGATACGCGGCGTCTGGCCGATGGTCACGAAGGCGATCTTGGATGTGGAAGGCATGCTCTCATCGTTCCCTGCATGGCATTATGGGAACGGAGCCTAACGCTCGGAAGCGCGGCTTCACTATAGGGTAATGCCCCTAAAGCGTGTCGCTGTTTTTGCGATTCATGGTTCTCAAATCAGTCCATCCGTGATTCCCTTTGATGTGAAGGGAGATCGCCATGGGCAAGTCACATCCGATTGCGTTGCGTGAGCGTGTCGTAGCGTTAGTGGAAGAAGGCCATGGGCATCGGGAGGCCGCCCGGCATTTTCGGGTGTCGCCGCGTTTCGTGAACGATCTGGTGATCCTGAAGCGCGAGACAGGTTCGCTTTCGCCGCGCCGGCAGGGGCACCTTGGCGGCGGTAAGCTTTCGGCACAGCACGCGTGGGTTGGAGAGCGGCTGGCACAGAATGGCGAACTGACGCTGGACGAGCTTTGCGTGGAACTTTGCGGACGTGGCGTCATCGTCCATCGCTCCAGTGTCGGACGGCTTCTGCATCGGCTTGGGTTGAGCCATAAAAAAAAGCCTGCAGGCCGCCGAGCAGTTGCGCCCGGAGATCGCGCGGGCGCGTGAACTGTGGACCGCACGGCGCAAGCCTTTCTTCAACAAAGGATTGGCCCGGCTGGTTTTTATCGACGAGACATCGACGAACACAAAGCTGACGAAGCGGTCGGGATGGTCTGCGCGAGGGCAGCGCTATCGAACGCATTCACCCTTCGGTTCGTGGAAATCCCAAACCTTCATCGCCGGGCTGCGATCCCATGGCATGGTTGCCCCCTGGATCGTTGACAGGCCGATGAACGCCCGCATCTTCGAGGCGTGGATAGAGACCCAACTCGCGCCGAACCTGTCGCCTGGAGACGTCGTCATTCTCGACAATGTCGCCTTTCATAAGAGCGAACGGGCCGAAGAACTGGTCAGGGCAAAGGGAGCCTGGCTGCTGTTTCTGCCGCCCTATAGTCCCGACCTCAATCCCATAGAGATGGCCTTCTCAAAACTCAAGACGCTGCTGCGAAAGCGGGCTGCCCGCAGCTTCGATGCCATCACGCAAGCCCTCGGCGAAATCTGCAATCTCTTCTCCGTCACAGAATGCAGAAACTACTTCAAAGCCGCAGGATACGAGGCAGATTAAACGCGACACGCTTTAGAACGACATGATTCTGACATGGTCAAGGCGACCAATTTTTAGGCAAACAGGTCATTTGGCGCAATTTTCTTGCGCGAGCGCACTTATTTTCGATCAGGGATGGCCGGCGGAGATAACCATGCGGATGAGCGCATTGGACGAGGTCACCTCCATTTTGCTCATGACGTTCGAGCGGTGGATCTCGACGGTCTTCGGGCTGATGCCGAGCTGGCGGGCAATCGCCTTGTTGGAAAGACCTTCGGCGACAAGCGACAGGACCTGCCGCTCGCGCGGCGTCAGACGCAGAAGCTTTTCGGCAAATTCCGGCGAAACGCCCGGCAGCGTCACGGGCTGCGACCGATGCAGGAGAAGCCGGATGGCGCTTGCGACGATGCGGCGGGCGAGAACGACAGGCTTGCCGCTCGCCTTGGCCACCATTTGCCGGTCGGCCTCCGTGAAACTCACGGAATTCAGGACGATGATTTCCGCATCGGCGAGATCGACGAGCGCGCCGGCAAGCAGTTTCCTGTCGCCATCGGCGGCGTAGCTGGCGCAGATCTTGTAGGGCGCCAGCGCCGGGATATCGAGTTCGGCTATCTGCTGCTGCAGCGGCTGGATGAGGCCGACGGAAGCGCCGTGCGCGGCAAGCGAAATCACTGCGGATTCCATGGCGCGCTGGGCGTTGACCGTCGGGCAGGTGCTTTCGAAATCGCGAAACAGGCCGGTCGAGAGGATGACGACCAGATCGAATTCATTGGGGTGGAAGGCGGCGGCGATCTTCGCCATGCGCTCGGCGATACGCGGTTTGGACACGACGATATCGGTATTGTCGGCAAGCCGGGTGATGATGCTCTGTTCGCCCGGCCGCACTTTCAGATCGTCGATTTCTGCCTTGGAAAGCCCGTCCAGCGCGCCGATTTCGAGCGCTTCGATGGACACGTCGAGATTGGTCAGCATGTCCCCGATGAGATCGGCACGCGGCGTCTGGCCGACGCTCAGAAACATTACCCGATGGTGCGGTTCCGCACCTTCCGGCGAGGTCGGGGCCAGCGCATATGGGCTCTTCGACATGTGCAGGGAATCGGTCCTTTCGATCGTCAAACCATGATGGCGCCGGGCATGCCTAAAATCAAGGCAAGCTCATTCTAGGGGCAGTCCCCTATAGGCATCCTTCGTCACTCATGGCTAGGTTCTAGCACATTCTTCGGAGGTAAACATGATCCGTGATTTCGAAGCGGGCGAGATCGACCCGCTTGCCGTTGGCGCCTGGATTCTCGGCACCGGCGGCGGCGGCAGCCCCTATCTGGCGCAGCTCAACCTGAAAAAGCTCTACAAGGACGGCAAGCGCGTCAAGCTCATCGATCCCCAGGCGCTCGATGACGGCGATGCCGTCGCTGTCGTCTCCAAGATGGGCGCGCCGCTGGTCGGCCAGGAGCGCCTCGTCGATCCCGCGCATCTCGCCCGTGCCATGCAGTTGATGGAAGAATATACCGGCCGCAAGTTCCGCGCCGTGATGAGCGTCGAGATCGGTGGCGGCAATGCGCTGTCGCCGTTCCTTGCCGGTGCCATGCTGGACATCCCGGTCGTCGATGCGGACGCGATGGGCCGCGCCTATCCGGAAGCGCAGATGACGAGCTTTGCGATCGGCGACCTGCCGATGTATCCGCTGACGCTGGTCGATTGCCGCGACAACGAGGCGATCGTCGCCAAGGCCGCGTCCTGGAAGTGGATGGAGCGGATCTCCCGCAAGATCTGCACCGAAGTCGGCTCGACGGCGGCAACCTGCAAGGCGCCGCGCACCGGCCGTGAGGTCAAGGACTGGGGCGTGCTTTATACGGTCACCAAGGCCGTCAGCCTGGGCCGCGCCGTGCTCGAGGCCCGCGCCGCCCACACGGATCCGGTCGAAGCCGTGCTTGCCCATGAAGGCGGCAAGGTGCTGTTCAAGGGCAAGATCGCCGATGTCGACCGCACCACGACGGGCGGCTTCCTGCGCGGCTCTGCGATGATCGAAGGCCTTGACGACGATCGCGGCTCGAAGGTGGAGCTCGCTTTTCAGAACGAATGGGCGGTCGCCTTCCGTGACGGCCAGCCGATCGCCATGACGCCGGACCTGATCTGCCTGCTCGACACCGTGTCGGGCGAGGCGATCGGCACGGAGACGGTGCGGTACGGCCAGCGCGTCACGGTCGTCGCGCTGCCGGCGCCGGAGGTGCTGACCAGCGCCAAGGGCCTCGAACATGTCGGCCCGCGCGCCTTCGGATATGACCTGGATTTCAAATCGGTGTTTGCAGCATGAAGCGGATCGGAATTGACGTCGGCGGCACCAATACGGATGCCGTGCTCATCGATGGCGAGAAGGTTCTCTCGGCCATCAAGTTTCCCACCACGTCGGACGTGATGCAGGGCGTGGTCAATGCGATCGGCCATGTGGTCTCCTCGCAGGCGCCGGGTTCGGCACCGGTCGACGCGGTGATGATCGGCACGACGCATTTCACCAATGCGGTTGTCGAACGCGCCCGTCTCGATCGCGTCGCGGCGATCCGCATCGCCATGCCGGCCGGCGCCTCGCTGCCGCCGATGGTCGACTGGCCGGATGAACTGCGCGATGCCGTCGATCCGCTCTCCTTCATGGTGCATGGCGGCCATGAATACGACGGCCGTCCGCTGGTGCCGCTTGCAAAGGATGAAATCCGCGACGCGGCAATGAAGATCCGTGATGCGGGCGTCGATTCGATCGGCATCACGGCGCTCTTTTCGCCGCTGACGGCGGAATGCGAGCTGGAAGCGGCGGAGATCGTCCGTTCGGTGATCCCGAATGCCCGCATCACGCTTTCCCATACGCTCGGCCGCATCGGCCTTCTGGAACGCGAGAACGTCACGCTGCTGAACGCGGCGCTGCAGGGTCTCGGTCGCAAGACGATCGACGCGTTCAAGGATGCGCTGAAACAGGCCGGCATCGATGCGCCGTTCTATCTGACCCAGAACGACGGTACGGTGGTGCTGGCCGATGTCGCTGCCGCCAACCCGGTCTACAGTTTTGCCTCCGGCCCGACCAATTCGATGCGCGGCGCGGCGTTTCTGACCGGCCTCAAGGAGGCCATGGTCATCGACGTCGGCGGCACGACTTCGGATGTCGGCTGCCTAGTCGGCGGTTTTCCGCGCGAGGCGAACAATGTCGTGGAAGTCGGCGGCGTGCGCACGCTCTTCCGCATGCCGGACCTGCTGCCGATGGCGCTCGGCGGCGGCACGATCATCGATCCGGAAACCCGCAAGATCGGCCCGCGTTCGGTCGGCTACCGGATCACCGAAAAGGCGCTGGTCTTCGGCGGGGATACGCTGACGACGACGGACGTGGCGGTCGCCGCCGGCCTCGTCGAGATCGGCGACCGCGACCGGGTCAAGCATCTCGACAAGGCGCTGGTTGCCGACCTTCTGAAGCGCGTCGAGGCGATGGTGGAAGACGGCGTCGACCGGATGAAGACTTCGGCCGAGGGTGTCCAACTGATCGCTGTCGGCGGTGGCGCCTTCCTGATCCCGGAAAAGCTCAAAGGTGCGAGCGAAGTGCTGCGCGTCGAGCATGCCGGTGTCGCGAACGCGCTTGGTGCTGCGATGGCGCAGGTGTCCGGCGAAGTCGACCAGGTGTTTTCCGGCATGTCGCGCGAAAAGGCGATTGCCGAGGCCGAGCGCATTGCCCGCGCTCGTGCGGTCGAAGCGGGTGCCAGCCCCGATACGATCGTGACGCTCGACACCGAGGATATCCCGATCGCCTATCTGCCGGGTGACGCGCGGCGGGTGCGCGTCCGGGTCGTCGGCGACATCGCCTTCATGAAGGACGAACAGAAGCGCGCGGCCGGGGCCTTGCACTGAACCCCAACTCTCCTCCCAGGGAGAATCGGCGGGCTGGCTTGTTGCCAGTCCGCCGATTTCATTTTGAGCTGCCGGACATCGTGTAGATCTTGGCATCGATGGTGGCTGCGCGCAGATAAAATTCTGGAGGTATATTTATTTTACCGAAGATGGCAGTTAAACTTACCATCTATCGATGGCATTTCGAGGTGACCGCTTTTCATGACGCATGAATTCATCCAGGCGCTCCAGCGCGAACTCGCTCCCGATGTTTTTTTCGGTGAGGATATTCCTGTCCGCTTCCACAACGATTGGGGCGGCCTTTCTCCGGTCGTGCCGCTGGCTTTGGTTCGGCCGCGCACGACGGAGCAGGTCTCCGTAACGCTGCGCCTTTGCAACGAGTTCAAGGTGCCGGTCGTGCCGCAGGGCGGGTTGACCGGTCTTGCCGGTGGGGCGCGGCCGATCGAGAATGGCGTGGCGCTGTCGCTCGATCGGATGAACGGTATCGAGGAAGTCGATACGGTGATGGCGACGATGACCGTTCTGGCGGGCACGCCGCTCAGCGTCATCCAGACGAAGGCGGAAGAGGCGGGGCTGTTCTTCGGGCTCGATCTCGGAGCCCGCGATTCCTGCGTCATCGGCGGCAATCTCGCCACCAATGCCGGCGGCAATCGCGTCATCCGGTTCGGCATGGCGCGCGAACACGTGCTGGGCCTCGAAGTGGTGCTGCCGGACGGCACGATCGTCAAATCGCTGAACAAGATGCTGAAGAACAATGCGGGCTACGACCTCAAGCAGCTTTTCATCGGTTCGGAAGGTACGCTTGGCGTGATCACCCGTGCCGTGCTGCGGCTGCAGGCGAAGCCCGCGGAGCTTGCCAGCGCCTTCTGCGGCTGCCCGGATTTCCCCTCGCTTCTGGAGCTCCTGAAGAGCGCCCGCCAGGGTATGGGGTCGGCGCTGACCTCGTTCGAGGTGATGTGGCCGAGCTTTTACGACTTCATGACAGGTAAGCTGCCCGACCTGCGCCGCGCCTTCAAGGAGCCGCACGGGATCTATGTGCTGATCGAAACCGGCGGGCGCAATGCCGAAGAAAACCGGGCGCTGCTGGAGCAGGTGCTGTCGGATGCGCTGGAAGCCGGCTGGGTTTCCGATGCGGTTCTACCATCCTCGGAGCGCGAGACCAAGGACCTCTGGGCGGTGCGCGAAAGCGTATCGGAATACGGCAAGCTGATGGGGCCGCTGACCGCCTTCGACGTCGGCCTGCCGACCAGCGCCGCCGGCCGGGTGGTCGACGAGATCGAGGCCGCGATGAAGGTCCGCTGGCCGGACGCGATTGCGCTCAGCTACGGCCATATCGGCGACAGCAACCTGCATCTCGTCTGCAACATTCCGTCGGCCGGCAACGACCAGCCGCATAAGGAGATCACCGAACTCGTCTTCGGCTCGATTGCGCGCGAAGGCGGCACGATTTCCGCCGAACACGGGATCGGCCTCCTGAAGAAGCCCTATCTCAAGCTGTCGCGCACGCCGGAAGAATTGGCGCTGATGGCACGTATCAAGCTGGCGCTCGATCCCAACAACATTCTGAATACCGGCAAAGTGCTTTCCGTTTGAGCGGATAGGAGGTGCCGGTGAATCGACATTTTCAGCCCGTCAAAGTGCTGCTCCCGAACGAGGAGGTCGCGCGCCGGCTTGCCGATGCCATCAGGACCGGACTTTTCCGGCTCGGTTCCCGCCTTCCCTCCGAACGCAGCATCGCCGAACAGATGCAGGTCAGCCGCCCGACCGTGCGCGAGGCGGTGAAGCTGCTGGTCGAGGCCAATATTCTGACCGTCAGGCCGGGCGCCGGTGGCGGCACGTTCGTCAGCAGCGAGATCGTGCCGCTCGACCTGATCGTGTCGAGGCCGGACATGCGGCCGGGCGATATCGACGAGGCGATTGAAGTGCGGCGACTGATACTGCCATGGGTGGCGCAGATCGCCTCGCAATATGCCGAGGATGTCGATTTCGACCGGATGGGGCAAGCGATCCAGTTCGGCCGGGATTCACTGCCGCCGCCGGAGGTGACTAAGAGCAGCCCGGAACATATCAACTCGATCATCATCGCGACGATGCGGTTTGACCTAGCGCTGGCGCAGGCGACCCGCAACAGCCTTGTCCTGGAACTGATGGAACTGCTGCTGCAATGGGTGGAGCCGATGCGGCGCCGGACGCTGCATAGGCGTGCCGATCTCGCGCTGTCGCTCGAACTGATCGAGATCATGATGCAGGCGATCGAATCCGGCGATCCGGCACAGATCACCGAGATCACCGAACGGCGGCTCGGCATTCTGGAAAATGCGCTTGAGGAACAGACCGGGCGGCGCCTTCGCCGCAACCGGCGGCCGGTCAATACGGGCTGATCAGCGCCCCAGCCTTTCGTGCCAGGCAGCGCGATAGGCTGCAACGTCCCAGGGAGGCGCGGGCACGGCGCGGCCAGGCTTGGTGTTCGGCGAAATGCCGGCCAGAAGCGCTGCGCCCTGGCTGGTGCCGGTCGAGCCGGGCAGGGAGACCACCTGGCGGCCGAGCAGCGCGCTCAACGCCTGAAGATAGGCCGGGTTGGCGGAGAAGGGGCCTTCGACCAGAACCGGCCCCTTGGCGCCGATGAGGTCGAGACAGGTCTCCGTCATCAACGCGAGATAGAGGCAGGCGGCCGCCCAGCGCTGGTCGGTCGAGGCGTTGGTGTCGTTGATCCATTGCCGCTCGCGGCCGGGGAAGGGACCGGAACCGGAGGCAATGTTCGGCAAGAGCATCAGGCCACTTTCGATGACATCTGGCATGACTGCAAGCGCCGCTTCCGGCGAGAGTGAGTCGAGTTCCGCTGTCAGCCTCTCGAACTCGCGGCCGCCCATAAAACGGCTTGATGGCACGGAGCGGCCATAGGCGTCGACATTGGCAAGTGCGTCGCGCTGGGGATCGAGATGATCGAGATCGCCGCCGACCGCGAAATTGATGACCCAGGTGCCGGTGGAGACGACCGCGAATGGCGGTTCGCGTCCCACCAGATGGGGCAGCAGCGAGGCATTGGAATCGTGGATGCCGCAATGGACCGGGATCGGTTTCGTCGTTCCGATCTGCGCTGCAACGTGTGGCAGGAGCGAACCGAGCGTGTCGAAGGCCGAACGGACCGGTGCCATCAGGTCGCGGATGCCGAGTGCATCGACCAATGACGAATAGGTGCCTTCACGTGGCCGCCAGAGATCGGTGTGGCAGCCGAGCGAGGTGACTTCGTTCGCTGTCACGCCGGTCAGCCGGAACGCCCAATATTGCGGGTAGGTGAGGATGGTGCGGGTACGGGCAAAGGCTTTCGGGAACGCAGCTTTCTGGTAGTGAAGTTGCGCGCCGACATTCAGGCCGCCGGACAGGGACGGGGAAAAGGTTTCTGAAAAGGGCGGGCGGATCGACTGATAGGCTCTGTGGATGTCTTCCGGATATTCGTGCTCGTAATCGAGCACTGGGAGTGCCAATTCGCCCGCGGCATCCAGAAGCACCGCCGATGCACCGTGGGTGGTGATCGAGATCGCATCGAAACCGGTTTGCTTGGCAAAGGCATCCAATGCCTCGAGCACAAAGGTCCAGAGCGCTTCGATATCGTAATGCGGATAGGGCGGCCCCGGCAGAACCCGGTTTGGTGCGCGCCTTTCCGCGATCTCCTCGCCGGTTGCGCAATCGAGCACGACGACCTTGGCATTGGTCTTGCCGATATCGAGGACTGCGATCTTTTCGGGCATGGTCATGGCAGGTGGAAGACCGTTACCAGATCGCTCTGAACCGGCGAATTGTCCGGATTGGTTTCCATGATGTCGGCCATATGCGCCCACCATTTCTTCATCACCGGATGGTCCGGCAGGCTGGCCATCGTGTGGTCCGCTCGCCGTGTCAGAACGCCGAACAGCGTGTTGGTGTCGCGATCGAGATGGATGGAATAATCGCTGGCGCCCGCCTGGTGGAGGAGATCCACGAGTTCCGGCCAGATCTCGTCATGGCGCTTGCAGTATTCCGCTTCCATGCCGGGATAAAGTTTCATCTTGAAGGCGTGTTTTTCGAGCGTCATCAGCTCATTTCCTTGATGCGGCGGGCGATGATCGGGATGGCGATGGTGATGATCAGGAGCAGGCCGACGAAGATCGACATGACGATGCCGGGCACGTTGAGCAACCCCAGCCCGAAGGTGACGAGGCCCATGACGAAGGCGGCGATGACGACGCCGGCAATCGTGCCTGCGCCGCCGAGGATGGAGACGCCGCCGAGCACGACCATGGTGACAACCTCAAGCTCCCACCCTTGGGCGATCGAAGGGCGGGTCGAGCCGAGGCGCGAAGTGAGGCAGACGGACGCGACACCCGCCATTACGCCGGTCAACAGGAAGAGGATGAACTTCACCCGCTCCACCGGAATGCCGGAAAAGCGTGCCGCGAACTCGTTGTTGCCGATCACATAGATCTGCCGGCCGAAATTCGTCGCGTGCAGGAGAATGCCGAAAAGGATGGCGAGGATGATGAACAGTACGAATTCAAAGGAAAAGACCCAGGCGACATAGCCCTGGCCAAAGTAGGCAAAACTTGCCGGGTATTTGCCATAGGCCTGATCGCCCAGCACGATATAGGAAATGCCACGGAAGAGGCTCATCGTGCCGATGGTCACCACGATCGAGGGCAATTTGAGGCCGGCGACGAGCAGGCCGTTGAACGCGCCGCAGAGAAGGCCGGTGCCGATGCCGATCGCCACCAGCCCCGGCGTACCGATACCGGCCTGGGCTGCCGCACCCATGGCGGTCGAGGCGAGCGCGATGATCGCCGCCACCGACAGGTCGATCTCGCCGGCGATGACGAGCAGCGCCATGGCAAAGGCGATCATCGCCTTTTCGGTGAAGTTGAAAGTGGCGTCGGAGAGGTTCCAGGCGTTCAGAAAGTAAGGCGAGGCGAACGAATTGAAGATGAAGATCATTACCGCCACGCCGAAGAGCAGCACTTCCCAGCTCGCGAGGATGCGCGAGCTTTTGGTGCCGAGCCGGTCGGGGATGGTCTTCCTGGGAGAGACAACATCGCTCATGCGGACACCTCTTTCGCGCCGCGATCGCGCAGGATGATGCGGCCGGCCTTGCGCTCGGCGCGGGCGTTGAAGACGACGGCGAGCACGATGACGATGCCGGAGATCGCCATCTGCGCAAAGGGCGAGATGCCGATGACAGGAAGTGCGTTCTTGATGACGCCGAGGAAAAGCGCGCCGAGCACAGCGCCGCCGACCGAGCCGATGCCGCCGGCGATCGAGATGCCGCCGATGACACAGGCGGCGACCGTATCCAGCTCGAAGCCGGCGGCGATATCCACATAGGCGACCGCATATCGCGATACCCAGAGATAACCGGAGAGGCCGGCGAGCGCGCCCGACACCACGAAGGCGATGAACTTGGTCCAGCCGATATCGATGCCGGCATAGATCGCCGCCGTCGGGTTGCCGCCGGATGCGTAGGCGGCCCGTCCGAAGGGCAGGCGGGTCAGCACGAACCAGGCGCCGAGCACGATGAGGATCGCGATCCAGGAGAGGATCGGCAGGCCGAGCACCGGCATTCGGGGGACGTTGAGGAAGGAGGGTGCCATCTGGTGGGCGTTCACCCAGCCGCCGCCTGACAGCACGAAGGCCATGCCGCGATAGATGGTCAGCGTTCCGAGCGTGACGACGATCGGCGGGATCCGCAGCGCCCAGACGAGGTAGCCGTTGATCGCGCCGAGAAAGGCGCCGATGCCGATTGCCATGACGATGAGCAGGGCCAGCGGCAGGTCGGGATAGGCGGCATTGGTCATGGCGACCGCCATGCCGGTGAAGGCAAGGTTGGCGGCGACCGAGAGGTCGATCGATTTGGTCAGGATCACCGTCATCTGGCCGAGCGCCAGGATGATCAGGATCGAGGTGTCGTTGAAGATGTTGGCGAGGTTGCCGGGGGCCGCAAACCCTTGAGCTCGGGTGGAGAAGCCGGCGATCATCGCGGCGATGATGACGGTGAGCAGGATTTCGCGGTTCTTCAGGAGGCGGTTCATGGGTTTCTCCTCACTGATTGCCGGTCGCGGCGCGCACCAGAGCTTCGGCGCTCAAGGTTTCACGCTCGAACATGCCGGCGGCCAAGCCCTCGCGCATCACCATCACCCGGTCGGACATGCCGAGGATTTCCGGAAGCTCGGACGAGACCATGATGATCGACAGGCCTTCGGCGGCGAGTTCGCCGATGAAGGCGTGCACGGCGGCCTTGGAGCCGATGTCGATGCCCTTGGTCGGTTCGTCGAGAATGATCACCTTCGGCTGTGTCGCCAGCCACTTGCCGATGACGACTTTCTGCTGGTTGCCGCCGGACAGGGTGCCGACCGGCACGGAAAGGGCAGCGGCGCGCAGGTCCAGCCGTTCGGCATATTTTCGCGCGAGCGCCAGTTCGTTGGCGGCTTTCAGGAACCCGGAGCGCGATGTCTTGCCGAGCGATGGCAGCGACATGTTCTGAAAGATCGGCATGGGCAGCGCCAGTCCGTGGCGGCCGCGCTCCTCCGGCACGTAGACGATGCCGGCGCGGATCGCATCGCCCGAGGAGCGGATGTCGAGCGGCTTGCCTTCCAGAACCAGCCGGCCGGATGAGGGCCGGGTGACGCCGAACAGCGACTGGCAGAGTTCCGAGCGCCCAGCGCCGATCAAGCCGTAGATACCGAGGATTTCGCCGCGGCGAAGCTCGAAGGAAATGTCGCGGAATTCGGTCGGGTGGCAGTAGTTCTCGACGCGGAAGACCGGGGCGCCGATCCTGACCTCAACCTTGGGAAAAACGTCCTTGACGTCGCGGCCGACCATCAGCCGGACGATCTCGTCCTGGGGGGTCTCCTTCAACCGGCCCTGGCCGACGGCGCGGCCGTCGCGGAAAACCACGAAATTCTCGGCGATCTCATAGACCTCGTCGAACTTGTGGCTGATGAAAAGGATCGCCTTGCCCTGCCGCTTCAGGCCTTCGACGATGCGGAAGAGGTCGTCGATCTCCTTGCGGGAAAGGGCGGCCGTCGGCTCGTCCATGATGACGATGCGGGCCTCGACGGAGAGCGCCCGGGCGATCGCCACGAGATGGCGCTGGGCGATCGAGAGGTCGCGCAGCCGGATCGTCGGGTCGATCTCGCTTTCGAGCTGCAGCATAAGCGCCTTGGCGCCGGAATTGATCCTGCGCCAGTCGATCGTGCCGAACCGGGTGCGCGGCGCATGTCCGAGAAAGATGTTTTCCGCGACGCTCAGCTCGTCGAAGAGCACGGTTTCCTGATGGATGGCGGTGACGCCTGCATCGATCGCTGCCTGCGCGCTCGCGAACGTCGTGGGCACGCCGTCGATCAGGATCTCGCCCTCGTTCGGGCGGTAGATGCCGGTCAGGATCTTGACGAGCGTCGACTTGCCGGCGCCGTTTTCGCCGATCAGGGCCGTTACCTGGCCGGGGTAAAGCTTGATGCTGACGCCATCGAGGGCTTTGACGCCCGGAAAGATCTGGCTGATGCCGCGCATTTCCAGGATCGGCATTGCTTCCGTCGTCGGTGCCGGTTGGGGCGATCGGTCTTGAATTTTCGTAACGCCGTTCATCAGGGACATTTTCCGACGAGTCTTTGAGATTACGTCTGGTTATTTTTCGCGCGCAAAAAGTCGATGGTTGCGAGTTTGGAGCAGCCCTCACCCGGCCTCCGCTCCGCCACCCGCTCGCCGAGGAGAGAGGAGGGAATAGCGAAGGCGCGACATATTTCTTCTCCCCGACGGGGAGAAAGTGCCGGCAGGCGGTCGAGGGGGCGCTCGCGCCTGCCGGCAAGTGGAGTTCTCCAGATCAGAAGATCTTGGAGAACTCGTCGATGTTCTTGGCATTATAGACGAAGGGGTCGGCCATGGCGGCTTCGCCATTGTCGCCCACCTTGATCGAGCCCATGCGGCCGGCCTTGATCGCCGAGCCGGGCTTGGCGTCGGTATCGCCCTTGACGAGGTGATAGGCGATCTGGGTGGCCGAGTAACCAAGGTCGATCGGGTTCCAGATGGCGAATTCCTTGGTGGCGCCGGACTTGATGGCGCCGGCCATTTCGGACGGCAGGCCGAGACCGGTCACGTAGACCTGGCCGATCTTGCCGGCATCCTTGACGGCCTGCGAGGCGGCGAGCACACCGACCGTGGTCGGAGCGACGATGACCTTGACGTTCGGCTGCGAGGTCAAGAGACCTTGCGCTTCGCGATAGGACTTGTCGGCGAGGTCGTCACCATAGACTGTCGTGACGAGGTTCAGGCCAGGGAAATCCTTGAGCTGCTTCTTCATCTCGGCAATCCAGGTGTTCTGGTTCGTCGAGGTGGTGGTCGCCGAAAGGATGGCGAAACCGCCCTTGCCACCTTCCAGGTGGTCCTTGGCGAGCGTCAGGCACATCTTACCGATCAGCTCGTTGGAAGACGGGTTCAGGTGCATGATACGGCCTTCCTTGGCCACCGCCGAATCCCAGGAGATCACCTTGATGCCGCGCTGGGCGGCCTTCTTCAGTGCCGGGATGACGGCATCCGGATCGTTGGCGGAGATGGCAATCGCATCGACGCCTTGTGCGATCAACGAGTTGATCACTTCGATCTGGCCTTCGGCCGTCGTGGAGGTCGGGCCGGTATAGATGACCTGGACGCCGCCGAGTTCCTTGGCAGCTTCCTGTGCGCCCTTGTTGGCCGCCTCGAAGAAGCCGTTGCCGAGCGATTTGACGACCAGCGCGATCTTCATGTCGGCGGCACTTGCCGCCGTCGTCATTGCGGCGAAGGCAAGTGCCACGCCGAGAGCGAGTTTCCCAGTCAGTTTTTGGGCAAGTTTCATGGTTGGTCCTCCCAGTTGATAGTTCAATCGTCCTCCCGTCGGTCGCTCCTCACGCGGCCGACGAAGAATCCTCCTTGGCCATGTCCGCTGCGGCGGCACCGGCGACAATCAGTTTGACGCCCGCGTCCTCGATCATCCGTGCGGCGTCGTCGGTCACGCCATCATCGGTGATGACGGTCGTCACCCGGTCGAGCGGGCACAGGATGAGGCTCGATCGGCGCGAAAACTTTGACGAATCCACCATCACGATCAGTTCCTCGGCCTGGTGCATCAGCTTCTGCTCGCTCTGGATCACCAGCGCATCTGCTTCCATCACGCCGAGCGGGCCGACCCCCTGCGCCCCGATGAACATGCGCCGTGCATAAAAATTGCGGATCGCGTCATTGTCGAAGGGCGACAGGATCAGGCTCTGCTCGCGGTAGATCGCGCCGCCCGGTATCGTCACCGTGTTCTTCGAATGCTTGACCAGATGTTCGGCGATCGCAAACGAATTGGTCATCACCTGCAGGCGGCGGGCCGACATGAAATGCACCATCTGGAACGTCGTCGTGCCGCCGTTGATGATGACGCTGTCGCCCTCGTCGCAAAGTTCGACCGCGCGCCTCGCAATTGCGCGCTTCTTGTCGATATTGACCGATTCCGACACCCGGAAAGAGCGGGCGGCAAGCTGGCCGATCTGCGGCGGATGCACCGCTTCCGCGCCGCCCCGGACGCGCCGGAGCTTGCCCTGAACGTGCAGCGAAGCGATGTCGCGCCGGATCGTCGCTTCCGAAGCCTCGGTCAATTCGGCGATATCCTGCACCGTGATGACGGGCTTTTCCTGGATGGCGCTCAAGATGATGCGATGGCGTTCACGTTCGTGCATGGGCTCCTCCTGAGCGACAACTATTGCTGGAAAATTTATGATGTCAATCAGAAACGATCAAATTCGCTTTTATTGCGTTGCACAATGAAAGTTTATGATCGTTTATGATTGACAGAAGGCGCGGCAATGCGCGATACCCACAACAGGGAGATGGCGGCCGCCTCGTCGCCGTGAGCCGAAACACGTTGGGAGGACAAGCGATGTCGGGCCAAACCCGCCTTCTCGAAAACCGTTGGGATGATGTTCAAGCTGCCAAGCTCGATGAGCCCGGCAAGCTGCTCTATCGCTCCAATCTTCTCGGTGCCGACAAGCGCATCACCAATTACGGCGGCGGCAATACCTCGGCCAAGGTGATGGAAACCGATCCGCTGACCGGCGAAAAAGTGAAGGTCATGTGGGTGAAGGGGTCGGGCGGCGATGTCGGCACGATTAAGCTCGATGGTTTCGCCACCCTCTACATGGACAAGCTGGAAGCGCTGAAGGGGCTCTACAAGGGTGTCGAGGATGAGGACCGGATGGTCGGTTTCCTGCCGCACTGCACCTTCAACCTCAATCCGCGCGCCGCTTCCATCGATACCCCGCTGCACGGTTTCGTGCCGTTCACGCATGTGGACCACATGCACCCGGATGCGATCATCGCGATTGCGGCTTCCAGGAATTCGAAGGAGCTGACGCAGCAGGTCTTCGGTTCCGAAATCGGCTGGCTGCCTTGGCGGCGGCCGGGTTTCCAGCTCGGGCTCGATCTCGAAGCGTTCGTCAAGGCTAACCCGAATGCCAAGGGCGTCGTGCTGGAAAGCCACGGCCTGTTCACCTGGGCCGATGACGCCAAGGCCTGCTACGAGCTGACGCTCGACATCATCAACAAGGCGATCGAATGGTTCGCCAAGGAGACCGAAGGCAAGACGATCTTCGGTGGCGCCGCGACCAAGAGCCTGCCCGCGCCGGAGCGCCGGGCGATCGTCGCGAAACTGATGCCGGAGATCCGCGGCCGGATCGGCAAGGCGGAGCGCAAGCTCGGCCATTTCGACGATCAGGACGCGGTGCTGGAATTCGTCAATTCCAAGGACCTGAAGCCGCTCGGCGCGCTCGGCACTTCCTGCCCGGACCATTTCCTGCGAACGAAAATCCGTCCGCTGATCGTCGATTTCGATCCCGCGAAGCCGGATGTCGATGCGGTCATCACTGCGCTTGACAAGGCGCTCGAAGATTATCGCGCCGATTACAGCCGCTATTACGAGACCTGCAAACACGACAATTCGCCCGCCATGCGCGACCCCAACCCGGTGATCTTCCTGGTTCCGGGCGTCGGCCTGCTGTCGTTTGCGCGTGACAAGGCGACGGCCCGTATTGCCGGCGAGTTCTACGTCAACGCCATCAACGTGATGCGCGGGGCGTCCACGGTTTCCGAATATCAGGGCCTGCCGGAGCAGGAGGCCTTCGACATCGAATACTGGCTGCTCGAAGAGGCGAAGCTGCAGCGCATGCCGAAGCCGAAAAGCCTTGCCGGACAGGTGGCCTTCGTCACCGGCGGCGCCGGCGGCATTGGGCGGGCGACCGCAGCCAGGCTGATGGGCGAGGGTGCCTGCGTGGTGCTTGCCGATATCGACGGCGGCGCTCTTGATACGACCAGGGCAGATTTCGAAAAGTCCTTCGGCAGGGATGTGGTGCGTGGGGTCCTGCTCGACGTGACGACCGAGGACGCGGTGATCACGGCGTTTGCCGAGGCCTGCGTCGAATTCGGCGGCGTCGATATCCTCGTCTCGAATGCCGGGATTGCGTCTTCCGCGCCGGTCGAGGAAACCACGCTTGCGATGTGGAGCAAGAATATCGACATCCTGGCGACGGGTTATTTCCTCGTGTCGCGCGAGGCATTCCGGTTGTTCCGCCGCCAGAAGCTCGGCGGCAATATTGTCTTTGTCGCTTCCAAGAACGGGCTTGCCTCCTCGCCCAATGCATCTGCCTATTGCACTGCCAAGGCCGCCGAAATCCATCTCGCCAGGTGCCTGGCGCTGGAAGGCGCCGATGCCGGCATTCGCGTCAATACGGTCAATCCGGATGCGGTGCTGCGCGGCTCCAAGATCTGGAATGGCGAATGGCGCGAACAGCGGGCGGCTTCCTCCAAGATCGAGGTGGACGACCTGGAGGAGCACTACCGCAAGCGGTCGCTGCTCAAGCTCAATGTCTTCCCGGAGGATATTGCGGAGGCAATCTATTTCCTCGCCAGCGATGCCTCGGCCAAGTCGACGGGGAATATCATCAACGTGGATGCCGGCAACGCCCAGAGCTTTACGCGGTAAGGTAATATCTTCTCCCCGCTGGGGAGAAGATGCCCGACAGGGCAGATGAGGGGGAGGAGCAAAGCGACGCCTTGAGCGATAAGCGAAAGGCAGAATGTGCCGCGAAGACCCCTCATCCGACCCTTCGGGCCACCTTCTCCCCGCTGGGGAGAAGAGACAAAATCAGATGGGAGGACCGAATGGCCGAGTTAAAGATCACAACCAATGTGATCGCCGCCGAAAACGACAAACGCACAGCAGCGCTCAAATCCGACTACGACGCGCTCGGCGATAACCTGTCGCGGCGCGGCATCGATATCGAAACGATTACCCGGGATGTCGAAAAGTTCTTCGTCGCCGTACCCTCCTGGGGCGTCGGCACCGGCGGCACGCGCTTCGCCCGTTTCCCGGGTCAGGGTGAGCCGCGCGGCATTTTCGACAAGCTCGATGATTGCGCCGTCATTCACCAGCTGACCCGCGCGACCCCGACGGTTTCGCTGCATATCCCGTGGGACAAGGCGGATCCGGGGGAGTTGCGCGCCAAGGGCGAAGCACTGGGCCTCGGTTTCGACGCGATGAACTCGAATACGTTTTCGGATGCTCCGGGTCAGGCGCATTCCTACAAATACGGCTCGCTCAGCCACACGAATGCTGCGACGCGCGCCCAGGCGATCGAGCACAATCTCGAATGTATCGAGATCGGCAAGGCAATCGGCTCCAAGGCGCTGACGGTGTGGATCGGCGACGGTTCGAATTTTCCGGGCCAGAGCCACTTCACGCGGGTGTTCGAGCGTTATCTCGCTTCGATGGCGGAGATCTACAAGGCACTGCCGGACGATTGGCGGCTGTTTTCCGAGCACAAGATGTACGAGCCCGCCTTCTATTCGACGGTGGTGCAGGACTGGGGCACGAATTATCTGATCGCCAATACGCTGGGACCGAAGGCCTTCTGCCTCGTCGATCTCGGCCACCATGCGCCGAACACCAATATCGAGATGATCGTTGCGCGCCTCATCCAGTTCGGCAAGCTCGGCGGCTTCCACTTCAACGATTCCAAATATGGCGACGACGACCTCGATGCCGGTGCGATCGAGCCCTACCGCCTCTTCCTCGTCTTCAACGAGTTGGTGGATGCCGAACATCGTGGGATCAGGGATTTCCGCCCGGCACATATGATCGACCAGTCGCATAACGTCACCGATCCGATCGAAAGCCTGATTTCCAGCGCCAACGAGATTCGCCGCGCCTATGCACAGGCTTTGCTGGTCGATCGGGTAGCACTTGACGATTTCCAGCAGGAAAACGATGCGCTGATGGCATCCGAGACGCTGAAGCGCGCCTATCGCACCGATGTGGAGCCGATCCTCGCCGAAGCCCGTCGCCGCACAGGCGGAGCGATCGATCCGGTCGCGGCCTATCGCGCCAGCGGTTATCGAAAACAGGTCGCCGCGGAACGCCCGGCCTCGACCAGCGGCGGCGGCGGGATCGTCTGATCCCTCCGGCCTGCGATGATGCCGGCGGATGGGTTCCGCCGGCGGCCAATTCTTATTATTTGATCGAGTGAACCGATCAGGTATTCCGGCCGATTGCGCGTTCCATGCGGCTCAGGCCCTCCTCAAGCAGGGTGCGCGGGCATCCGAAATTGACGCGGACGAAGTTGCCGTAGGCCTCCCCGAATTCCGATCCGGCATTAAAGCCGACCTTGCCGTGCTCGAGGAAATAGCTCTGCGCGTTCGGTTCCAGACCGAGTTCCGTGCAGTCGAGCCAGGCGAGGAACGTGCCTTCCGACGGGATGAGCTTGATCTTGGGAAACCGGCGCGCCAGTTCGGCCGATAGAAAATCTCGGTTAGCCTCGATATAGGCGAGCATCCGCGTCTTCCAGTCTCCCGCCTTCGAGAAGGCCGCAAGCGTCGCCTCGAGCCCGATGATATTGGCGTTGTCGACCATTCCGAGCCGCGCCTGGTTGAATTTTTCGCGGATCGCCTTGTTGCCAACGATCGCGAAGGCGGTCTTGAGGCCGGCGATGTTGTAGGTCTTGCTGGCAGCCATCAGGGTGATGGTGCGATTGGCGGCATCTTGCGAAAGCGTGGCGATCGGTACGTGGCGGCGACCATCGAACAGAAGGTCGCAATGGATTTCGTCGGAGATGATCAGCGTATCGTTCTGGCGGCAGAGGTTGGTGATTGTCCTCAGTTCCTCTGCCGTGAATACTTTGCCTGTGGGGTTCTGCGGGTTGCAGAACAGCAGTGCCTTCGATTTTGCCAGTTCCGCCGCGAAGGCATCGGCATCCATCACATAGCCTTCACCAGCCGGGGTAAGCGGCGCTTCGTGTCGAACAAGGTTCCAATTCGCGGGGGCTTCGAGGATGGGACGGTAGACCGGCGTCTGCACCAGTACGCCGTCGCCGGGCTGAAGCATCGCGTGCAGCGCCATGTTGAAGCCGGGTACGACTCCGGGGAGGAAGACGATCTCGTCGGGCGAGACGGTCCAGCCGTATTTTTCCTGCATATCGGCGACGATCCGGGCGCGCAGTTCGTCGCGGGCGACGCCGTAGCCGAGCATCGGATGTTCGAGCCGGTTGCGGATGGCTTCGACGATCTCCGGTGCTGCGGGGAAGTCCATGTCGGCGACCCACATGGGCAGCACGTCGTCCGGATACTTGCTCCACTTCGAGCTGCCGGTGCCCCGGCGTTCGTGCACCGCATCGAAATCGGTCATGCTTTCAAATCCCCTTTTGTCATTCTGCCGGTCAACTCGATCGGCCATCCTCATTTTCGACGCGGGCCGCGAACCAGGCAAGCGCCAATCAGCTCCCCGTTGTCCCCAACCGGCCGCGCGCCTGTCAACGCCTTTCTTTGCGTAACCGGCGTACGCAGCGCCTGACGCTTGTCCCGGCAAGGGAGCGAGCAGCCTGCTTCGTTATTGGAGATGACGCGGATCGATCTGGCGGAAAGCTCAGGCGCGAATCAGGATATGCGCTTCCATAGCCGCTTCGACGAAGGCCTTTCGGGCTTCTTCAGGCTTGCGTTTTCCGGCATCCACCGCGGCGCAGACTTCGAGGGCCCGGTCGAGGGCCGTGCCATCCTCCACCGGCCAGTCCTCGATCATCGCCCATGCCGCGGCCTGCGTCGTTTCGATCGTGGTTTCGGCCGGCGGCTCGCCGATCGATACGACGACCGGCTTGTTCCAAGGCGTGTTCATTCTGTTCGGCGTCCCGTCTCGTCCATGCCGGTCTCATAGACCGATTTGACTGCCGTGGCGAGGGTCGGCAGTCGGCGATGCGAGAAAGAAGGAGGGTCGCTCTATCTAGAGCAACCCACGGGCAGCGAGGTTCTTCATCAGCGCCGAGATGCCGAAGCTCCAGGGAGGGCATTCGGTCGAGAGGCGTACCGTGTTGCGCAGCGTGCCGAGGCCCGGAGAGGAGATCTCGACGATGTCGCCGATCTTGTGGGTAAAGCCCTGGTTCGGCACGTCGCGATCCTCCGTCGGTGCAAACAGCGTGCCGAGAAACAACATGAAGCCGTCGGGATACTGATGATGCTCGCCGCATGTATGCTTGACGAGATCGAGCGGGTCGCGGCTGATCTGCGACATTGAGCTCTTGCCGTTAAGGACATATCCCTCCGGCCCGGTGACGCGCAGGTCGAGTTCGGCATTGCGGACATCGTCCAGTCCGTAATCTTCATCGAAGAGGCGGATGAAAGGCCCGATCGAGCAGGAGGCATTGTTGTCCTTTGCCTTGCCGAGCAGAAGCGCCGAGCGCCCCTCGACGTCGCGCAGGTTGACGTCGTTGCCGAGCGTCGCTCCCTTGATCTCGCCCTGGCTGTTGACCGCCAGCACGATTTCCGGCTCCGGATTGTTCCAGGTCGATACGGGATGGAGGCCGACATCCGCGCCCCAGCCGACCGAGGCCAACACCGGCGCCTTGGTGAAGACTTCAGCATCCGGGCCGATCCCGACTTCGAGATATTGCGACCACATGCCCTCCCTGATCAGCGCTTCCTTGACCTTCGCGGATTGCGGCGAACCGGCCTTCAGGTCCTTGAGGCTGCCGCCGATGATCGTGCTGACGGTCTGCCGGATGGCGGCCGCCCTGTCCGGATTGCCGGCGGCCTTCTCCTCGATGACGCGCTCGATCATCGATTGCGCGAATGTCACGCCGCAGGCCTTGACCGCCTGGAGATCGACGGGCGCCAGCAGATGGGGATGCGACGGATCGGGCTTGCCCGTGCTGTTCCCGGCAATGTCTTCCAACGTGCCGATGACCGGGCCAGCGGCGTTTCGGACAAATTCCGCAGCATCAGCGCGCTCCAGAAGCGCGCTGAGGGTCGGCGCTTGCCTGCTGGTGATATCGACCAGGGCACCGTCACGCAGGGTGACGACGCTCGGGCCTGAAACAGCAGGATTCCAGACGCGGCCGACAAAAAGCCCGTTGGCAAACGTATCGATGAGATTGTCGGTCATGCTGGTGTATCTCCTCCCGTTAGATGTGGCCGAACGGGCCACTCTATCCTGTCTTGTCTTTGGCTTGGCGCGAAGCGCGGTTTTCAGCTCGCAGCCGAGGCCGTGTGTTTTCGCTGTCGAAGACGCATTCGTCCAGTCCCAGGCGACGAATTAGATCGAGATTTTGTGGGGGCGCCGGCGCGTCGCGCTGCCGATCGAGGATCTCCGCAAACGATCTCGGCTGAAACCTCCCGGCGTCGGGGTCGCAAATATCGTTATCAGCGGCCGCCGCCGCTCGTCCCTACCTCCCCATTGACAGGGCGGCTTCATTCTATATTCTGTTATAAAAGCCTATATAACATAATTGTGGAACATAAACGGGAGACTATCATGAAGCTGAAGCTTGCATTCCTTGTTGCAACCGCGCTCGTCGCCACGCCGTCATTCCTGATGGCGCAGGAGAAGGGCGGCGTCATCAACGTCGCGACCATCGGGGAGCCGCCGACGCTCGATCCGATGACTTCGACGGCCGACCTTGTTGGTATCGTCACGCAGCACATTTTCGAAACGCTCTATACGTTCGACAAGAAGTGGGGCGTCACGCCGCTTCTCGCGGAAAGCCTGCCTGCGGTCAGCGACGACGGCAAAACCTATACGGTCAAGCTGCGCACCGGCATCAAATTCCATGACGGCAGCGACATGACCTCGGAAGATGTCGTCGCTTCGCTCACCCGCTGGACCAAGCTCGCCTCGCGTGGCAAGCAGGCCGCCGGCTTCATCGAGTCCGTCTCCGCCGCCGATCCGGCGACCGTAACGATCAAGCTGAAGCAGCCCTATGCGCCGCTCGTCTCGCTGCTCGCCTTCAACAACTCCGCGGCAATCATCATCCCGGCTGAGAAGCAGGCCGACACGATGACCGACTTTGCCGGTACTGGACCCTATATGCTGAAGGAGCGCAAGGCGGATCAATATATCCAGCTCGTCCGCTTCAAGGACTATAAGCCGCGCTCCGGCGAGAGCGACGGTTATGGCGGCGCCCGCCACCAGTATCTCGACGAGATCCGCTTCGTACCGGTTCCGGACCCGAACACCCGCGTCGAAGCCGCCGTTTCCGGCCAGTACGACTATGTCGACTCGCTGCCGGTCGAATCCTTCGACAAGGTGAAGGCCTCGAAGGCCACCCAGCCGCTGCTCCTGAAGCCGTTCGGCTACCCGGTCTTCGTCTTCAACACCGCGGAAGGCGCTGCCAAGAGCCTTGGCGTTCGCAAGGCGATCCGCCAGGCGCTCAGCATGGAAGACATGCTGGCCGCCGCCTTCGGCAGCAAGGATTTCTACGCGCTCGACGGCAACATCTATCCGGCCTCCTTCACCTGGAGCACGGATGCCGGCGTGAAGGGCAATTACAACGTCGCCGATCCTGAAGGTGCTGCCAAGGCCGCCAAGGCTGCGGGTTATGACGGCAAGCCGATCCGCATCCTGACCAGCCGCCAATACGAGTTCCACTACAAGATGGCGCAGGTCGCAGCCGAGTATCTGAAGCTTGCCGGCTTTGCCGTCGACATGCAGGTGGTCGACTGGGCGACGCTCACCCAGCGCCGCACCGACAAGGCGCTTTGGGACATCTATATCACTCACAGCCCCTTCCTGCCGGAGCCGGCACTGATCGGTTCGCTGGCGCCGACTTCCCCGGGCTGGTGGGATACGCCTGCCAGAAAGGCGGCCGTGGATGCTTTCTCGGCTGAGTCGGATCCGAAGAAGCGCGTCGAGCTCTGGGCCAATGTCCAGAAGGCCATGTATGACGAGGCGCCTTTCATGAAGATCGGCGATTTCAACGCGGTCTCTGCGATCTCGACCAAGCTTCAGGGCGTCGATCCGGCTCCGTGGCCTTATTTCTGGAACGCATCGATCAAGAAGTAATAGTCCTCCCGGACGGATGCCGGTTTACGGATCGGCATCCGTTTTCGATGATGTCCGCACGGCCGGACACAGGAACACCTTCGTATGATACGCTATATCCTTCAACGCCTTGCCGGCATGATCGTGGTGATGTTTCTCGTCGTGACGATCGTCTTCGTGATCGTTCGCGTGACGCCCGGCGATCCGGCCGCGGTCATGCTCGGTCCCGATGCCACGGCCCAGGACGTCGCCGAACTGCGCACGCGCCTCGGCCTCGATCAGTCCATCGCAGTTCAATATGTCTTCTATATCGGCCAGCTTCTGAAGGGTGACCTCGGCCAGTCGATATTTCTCAACATGCCGGTGACATCAGCGCTTCTCGACCGCGCCGAACCGACCTTCTTCCTGACGATTTTCTCGCTTGCAATTGCGAGCCTCATCGCGCTGCCGATCGGCATCTATGCCGCCTATCGGCGCGGGTCCTTGATCGACCAGGCCGCGACAATGGTGGCGATGCTGGCGGCCAGCATTCCGAGCTTCTGGCTCGGACTCATCCTGATGCAGTTCTTCGCGGTGCGGCTCAACATTTTCCCCGTTTCCGGTTACGGCGGGCCTGGTGCGAGTTTTGCCGAGCGCATGTATCACCTGACGTTGCCGGCCTTCGCGCTCGGCCTCGTTTCTTCGGCGCTAATCCTGCGTTTTACCCGGGCATCGATGCTCGACGTGCTCGGCGACGATTATATCCGCACCGCCCGCGCAAAGGGGCTGGTCGAGCGGCGCGTCGTGCTGAAACATGCGCTGAAGAACGCGCTGATCCCGATCCTCACCGTGCTGGGCTTGACCGCCGCCGTGCTGATTTCCGGTGCTGTCGTCACCGAAACCGTGTTCGGCCTGCCGGGCGTCGGCAATCTGGTCGTTTCGGCGGTGCTGCGGCGTGACTATCCCGTCATCCAGGGTGCGCTGCTCGTTATCGCCGCCCTCTATGTCCTGATCAATTTCGCGATCGACATGCTTTATCTGCTGGTCGATCCAAGGGTGCGCTACTGATGGCGGAAATTGTCACCACCAAGCCGGCCTCGAGCGAGGGCGCCAAGTTCTTCCGCCGCTTCCTGAAACGCAAGACGGTCGCGCTCGGGCTGGTCGTCATCGTGATCTTCGTTATGCTGGCGGTCTTTGCGCCGTGGATCGCGCCCTATTCGCCGTCGAAACTGTCGATCGTCAACCGGCTGAAGCCGCCGAGCGAGATCTACTGGTTCGGCACCGACGAGTTCGGCCGCGATATCTTTTCGCGCACCATTTTTGCGGGGCGGCTGTCGCTGCTGGTCGGGGCGGCTGTCGTCACCCTTTCGGCGATCATCGGCGTGACGCTCGGTCTGCTTGCGGGCTTCTTCCAGAGGCTCGACACGCCGATCGCCCGGCTGATCGATGCGATGATGGCCTTCCCGGATATCCTGCTTGCCATCGCGCTGGTTGCCGCGCTCGGGCCATCGCTGGTGACGGTGATCATCGCCTTGTCGATCGTCTATTCGCCGAGGCTCGCCCGTATCGTCCGGGCCTCGACGCTGGTGATCCGCGAACTGCCTTACGTGGAGGCGGCGAAGGCTCTGGGTATCTCGACCTTCCACATCATGACGCGGCACGTGCTGCGCAACCTGATATCGCCGATCCTGGTGCAGGGCACGTTCCTGTTTGCCAGCGCCATGCTCGCCGAAGCCGGGCTTTCCTTCCTCGGCCTCGGCGTCAGCCCCGAAATTCCCACCTGGGGAACGATGATTGCCAGCGGGCGCCAATATATCGGCCAGGCCGACTGGATGACCTATTTCCCGGGCTTTGCCATCATTCTTTCCGTTCTGTCGCTGCAAATGGTCGGCGACGGACTGCGGGACATGCTCGATCCAAGACTTCGAAAGGACCTGTAAATGACCGGTGAAACAGCGGGCCAGCCGCTCCTCCTCACCAATGTGAAGCCGATGGCTTTTGGCGGCAATGCGGCCTCCGGCACGACTGACATCCTGGTCGGCGCCGATGGAAAAATCTCCGCCATCGGCCCGTCGCTCGCAGCCCCCGCGGATGCGATCCGGGTCGATGGCAAGGGCGCCTTCATCTCGCCCGGCTGGGTCGACCTGCATGTGCATATCTGGCATGGCGGCACCGATATCTCGATTCGTCCGTCCGAATGCGGCGCCGAGCGCGGCGTGACGACGCTGGTCGATGCCGGTTCTGCCGGCGAGGCCAATTTCCATGGGTTCCGCGAATATATCATCGAGCCGTCCAAGGAGCGCATCAAGGCGTTCCTGAACCTCGGTTCGATCGGTCTGGTCGCCTGCAATCGCGTCGCCGAACTGCGTGATATCCGCGATATCGACCTCGACCGCATCCTCGAATGTTATGCGGAAAACAAGGAGCATATCGTCGGCATCAAGGTGCGTGCGAGCCACGTCATCACCGGTTCCTGGGGCGTCACCCCCGTCAAGCTCGGCAAGAAGATCGCCAAGATCCTCAAGGTTCCGATGATGGTGCATGTCGGCGAACCGCCGGCGCTCTATGACGAGGTGCTGGAAATCCTCGGCCCCGGCGACGTCGTCACCCATTGCTTCAACGGGAAGGCCGGTTCGAGCATCATGGAAGACGAGGACCTCTACAATCTCGCCGAACGCTGCGCCGGCGAGGGCATCCGCCTCGATATCGGCCATGGCGGCGCGTCCTTCTCCTTCAAGGTGGCGGAAGCGGCGATTGCCCGCGGCCTGCTGCCCTATTCGATCTCGACCGACCTGCACGGCCATTCGATGAACTTTCCGGTCTGGGACCTGGCGACCACCATGTCCAAGCTGCTGTCGGTCGGCATGCCGTTCGACAAGGTTGTGGAAGCCGTCACCCATCACCCGGCTTCGGTCATCAAGCTTTCCATGGAAAACCGGCTGTCGGTCGGCGAACGCGCCGATTTCACCATCTTCGATCTCATCGACGCCGATCTCGAGGCGACCGATTCCAACGGCGACGTCTCGCGTCTCCAAAAACTGTTCGAGCCGCGTTACGCGGTTATCGGTTCGGAGGCCATCACCGCCAGCCGCTATATCCCGCGGGCACGCAAGCTCGTTCGCCACAGCCACGGTTATTCGTGGCGCTGAGGCGCATTCTTGAAATCGCATGACAGGAGTTGACGTGAATACGTCTTCAGCAAAGGCCGCTCCCACGGCACAGACACCTTACGATCGGCTGATCGAGCTCGGCATCAAGCTGCCGCCGCCGCCGCCGCCGATCGCCAATTTCGTCACGCATGTGCGCGAAGGCAACATGCTCTACCTCTCCGGCCAGGGGCCGCGCGAGGCGGATGGCCATCTGCATGCCGGCAAGGTCGGCGCCGATGTCAGCGTCGATCTCGCCTATCAGCATGCGCGGCTCGTCGGCATCAACCTGCTCGCGGTCATGCACGAGGCGCTCGGCGACCTTTCGCGGGTGAAGCGGGTGGTGAAGCTGCTCGGCATGGTCAATGCCGTGCCGGATTTCGAGGATCATCCGAGCGTCATCAACGGTTGCTCGGACCTCTTCATTGCCGTGTTCGGCGATGCGGGCCAGCATGCCCGTTCGGCGGTCGGTTTCGGCTCGCTGCCGGGCAATATCACCGTCGAAATCGAGGCGATCGTCTCGCTGAACGACTAAGGAGACAAGGTCAGTGGTTGCGCCAACCCATCAGCTTCTCGATCCGCTGGGCGGAAGCGCGGACGTGCTCCGTATAGTGGTTCCCGTCGGAAACCACCTTCTGTTCCGGCAGCACGATGGAAATGGTGGCAATGCACTCACCGCTCCGGTCGCAGACCGGCGAGGCGATGCAGGCAACCGCATAATCGGACTCCGCCACCTGGATCGACAGCCGCTGCTCGAAGGCCTTGCCGGCCGAGTCGGACAGCGTGCGGGCGTCGATCTCGGCGCGGCCGGTCGGCGAGGTGCGGGCGCAGCGCTTGAAAAGCTCGATCCGCTCGGCCTCCGGCAGATGCCCGACGAGAAGCCGGCCGGATGCCGTCCAGTTGAGCGGCACGCGGGTGCCGACGCGCGAAGCGACCTGGTAATGGCTCGGGCCGTCCGCCATGGCGAGCACCAGCATGTAATCGCCGTCGCGGCCGCAGACCTGCACGGTTTCGCCCGCCTCGCGGCAGAGGTCGTGCATTTCGTGGGTGGCGACGCTCATGAAATCGAGCGACCGGGCATAAGCGAGGCCGTAATGGTAGAGCCTCGCGCCGAGCCAGATCGAACCGTCGGCATTGCGGGCAAGCATGTTCTTCTCGACCAGATCGTCGATGATCACATAAACGGTCGACAGCGGCGCCTTGACCGCCTTGGCGATCGCATAGGCACCGGCTGGCGCGCCCGTTTCGTAGAGATAGTCGATCACCTGCAGCGCGCGGTCGATGCCGCTCACACGCGTGCGACGCGCGCCCTGGGCTTCCACTTCGGAACCTGCCTCACCGGAGAGGCCTGCGGATGAAGTCTTTGCGTCCAATTCAACGCTCCTCGTGTGATTTCGAGAGGCTATTACATTATTATGGCATAGTTGTCGATGGCAATTCGCCACTGGCCGCCACTTTGGAGAACCACAATGAGCGATGATATCCGCACCCAGATCGGCCTTCGCCCGGTCATCAACGTTTCCGGAACGATGACAAGCCTCGGGGCCTCCATTGTCGTTCCCGAAGCAATCCAGGCGATGGCGGCTATCCTGCCGCAATTCGTGGAGATCAACGATCTGCAGCGCAAGGCGAGCGCGATCATCGCCCGGTTGACCGGTGGTGAGGCGGGCTTCGTGACGGCCTCCTGTTCCTCGGGCATCAGCCTCGCAGTCGCTGGCGCGATTACCGGCAATAACCTGCTGGCAATCGAGAAGCTGCCGGACACGGTGCCCGACAAGAACGAAGTGCTCGTGCAGATGGGCCATGTGGTAAGTTATGGCGCGCCGGTGGACCAGGCGATCCGGCTGGCCGGCGGCAAAGTCGTGCTGATCGGCCAGGCGACCTCGACGCACCGCTACCATATGGAAAATGCGATCACCGAGAAGACGGCTGCCGCCGTCTATGTCGTCTCGCACCATGTCGTCGACTACGGTCTGCTCAACCTTGTCGAGTTCGTCGAGATCGCCCATGCGAAGGGCGTGCCGGTCATCGTCGATGCGGCTTCCGAATATGACCTTAAGCTCTTCCTGGCACAGGGTGCGGATATCGTCCTTTATTCCGGCCACAAGTTCCTCGGCGGCCCGACTTCGGGCATCGTCGCGGGCGAGAAAGAGCTGGTGCGCAGCGCCTTCCTGCAGAACATGGGCATCGGTCGCGGCATGAAGGTCGGCAAGGAGAGCGTCTTCGGCGTCATGGCGGCCTTGGAAGCTTGGGAGAAGCGCGATCACGCGGGCATCCGCGAGCGCGAGACCGGCTATCTGAACCTCTGGAAACAGACGCTCGACGGCCGCCCGGGTGTCACGGCCCTGATCGAGCCGGATCCGACCAACAACCCGCTCGACCGCATGCGGGTGATCATCTCCGCGCCGGAAGCGCACATTACCGCCTGGGATCTCGCCGCCGCACTCGGCCGCGGCAATCCGCCGATCATCGTCCGCGACCACGAGGTGGAGCATCATTATTTCTACCTCGACCCCTGCAACCTGCATCCGGGGCAGGAAACTATCGTTGCGAAACGTCTGACGGAAGAACTCGATAAGGCACGCGCGTCCAACGAGATCATCGCGACGCCGATCGAAGAGCGCAGCCGCCACCGTTTCGACGGCGCTCTCCGCTGGCCGGACTGAGGTACAGCACGGCAGACTAACCCTCCCCCTTGTGGGGAGGGTGGCCGGCAGGCGGGAGGGGTTTTCACTCGGAGTGAATTCCCCTCCCCAACCCCTCCCCACAAGGGGGAGGGGCTCCACGCACCGCCGACGACAATAAGAAGGGAACGATCATGGCCATCTTGCAAGCACAAGCCACCCAGTCCGCTCAGCCGGTCCTCTCGGTGGAAAACCTGACCACCTCGTTCAATGTGGACGGCGAGTGGAAGTCGGTCGTGCGTGACGTTTCCTTCACCGTCGCCCCCGGTGAAACCGTGGCGATCGTCGGCGAAAGCGGGTCCGGCAAGAGCGTCACCTCGCTCTCCATCATGCGGCTCTTGCAGGAAGGCACGAGCCGCATCGCCGGCAAGATCATGCTCGGCGGGCGGAATCTTCTGGCGCTTCCGGAACACGAGATGCGCAAGGTGCGCGGCAACGAGGTCGCGATGATCTTCCAGGAGCCGATGACGAGCCTCAATCCGCTCTTCACCATCGGCGACCAGATTTCCGAGGCGCTGCTCTGCCACAAGGCGATGTCGGCGGCGCAAGCCAAGGCCGAAACCATCCGGCTGCTCGAAAAGGTGCGCATCCCGTCGGCCGCGTCGCGTTTCGACGAATATCCGCATCGTTTCTCGGGCGGCATGCGCCAGCGCGTGATGATCGCGATGGCGCTGGCGTCGAAGCCGAAGCTGTTGATCGCCGACGAACCGACGACGGCGCTCGACGTGACCATCCAGGGCCAGATCCTCGACCTCATCAAGCTGCTGCAGGACGAGGAGGGGACGTCGGTCCTGTTCATCACCCATGACATGGGCGTCGTTGCCGAAGTCGCCGACCGGACGATCGTCATGTATCGCGGCGAGCAGGTGGAGACGGGCGATACGCCGGATATCTTCCATCGCGGCAAACACCCCTATACGCGGGCGCTGCTCGCCGCGGTGCCGGTGCTCGGTTCGATGCAGAAATACGAGCGGCCGCTGCGCTTTCCTGTCGTCAACACGGCGACCGGGGAATCCGATGTGCAGGTGGAGGTGGCCGATACGGTTGCGGCCAACGACCGGCCCATTCTGGAGGTGAAGAACCTCACCAAGCGGTTCGATATCCATTCGGGCCTGTTCGGCCGTGTCAGCGGCCGTGTCCATGCGGTCGAGAACGTCTCCTTCGATCTGCATGCCGGCGAGACGCTGTCGCTAGTCGGCGAAAGCGGCTGCGGCAAGTCGACGACCGGCCGCGCCATCATGCGGCTGATCGAGCCGGATGCCGGTTCGGTGGTCGTCGAGGGACGGGACGTGCTGGCGCTCGACAAGCGGGAGATGCGCGAGATGCGCAAATCCGTGCAGATGATCTTCCAGGACCCGTTCGCCTCGCTCAACCCGCGCATGACGATCGGCCAGGCGATCGCCGAGCCCTATCTCGAACACAAGATGGGGACGGCGAAACAGGCGAAGGACGTGGTCGCCGACATGCTGCGCAAGGTCGGCCTGACGCCCGACATGGTGAACCGCTACCCGCACGAATTCTCCGGCGGCCAGCGACAGCGTATCTGCATCGCCCGGGCGCTCGCGCTCGAGCCGAAGGTGATCGTCGCCGACGAAAGCGTCTCGGCGCTGGACGTGTCGATCAAGGCGCAGGTCATCAACCTGATGCTCGACCTGCAGCAAAGCCTCAACCTCGCCTTCCTGTTCATCAGCCACGACATGGCAGTGGTCGAGCGCGTTAGCCACCGCGTCGCGGTCATGTATCTCGGGGAGATCGTCGAGATCGGCCCGCGCGCTTCCGTGTTCGGCAATCCGCAGCATGAATATACGAAGAAACTGATGGCCGCCGTGCCGGTGCCGGATCCCGATCGCCGCCGCGAAAAGCGGACGGTCGCCAGCGACGAGCTCAAGAGCCCGATCCGCCCCGTCGACTATAAAGTCAATCCGCTCGGCTATAAGACTGTTTCACCGGGTCATCTGGTCGCGATGTAACGGCTGCGGGCAATCTCTGCAGCAATCAGTCGATGACGGCCTCGATCAGGAAAGGCCCCCTGCGGCTAAGCGCGCCGTCGAACAGCTTGACGAATTCCTCGATGGTCGTCGCGCGGCCGGCTTCGACGCCGAGGCCTTTGGCGAGCGAGCACCAGTCGAGTTTTGGCGCGTCGAGATCGAGCATCCGCTGGGCATTGCGGCCGTAGGCATTGACGCCGACATTGGTCATTTCGCCCTGAAGGATGCGGTAGGCGCTGTTGGCGAAGACGATGGTGACGACGTCGAGTTGTTCGCGCGCCTGGGTCCAGAGGCCCTGCACCGTGTACATGCCGCTGCCGTCGGCCTGCATCGCAACCACCTTGCGGTCCGGCGCGCCGATCGCGGCACCTGCCGCCAGCGGAATGCCGATGCCGATGGCGCCGCCGGTGATCGGAAGGTGATCGTGGGGTGGGAGCCCGGGTGCCAGAACCGGATATTGGCCGACGGAGGTCAGGCCTTCATCGATGACAACCGCATTTTCCGGTAGACGGCGCCCGATCGCGAAGCTGATTGCATCGGGGGTCAGCGCGCCGGTCGGAACCTGGATATCATTCTGGATGAACCGGTTGCGGATGAAGTCCGAGCCCTGCTTGATCCCGAGTGCATCGGCGAGCGTCGCCAGCACGTCGGCGAGATCGTGTTCGTGCTCGGCGAGCTGGATGACCTCGCAGGAAGGCGGCAGGGTCGTGCTCGGCTTCCCGGGATAGGCAAAGAAGGTGACTGGGCGTGGCCCGCCGATGCAGATGGCGACCTCGAAATCCTGCAGCGCTTCGAGCGCAAGATCGATCTTGTAGGGCACCGGTCTGGCGAGCGCCCGCCCGGCGCCGCGGGCGCTGCGGCCCGAGGACGTGGAAAAAAGCACCGCGCCGGTGGTGGCTGCGATGCGACCGGCGATTTCGGCAGGTTTTTCCCTCAGCGCTGCACCCGCCAGCATGATCACTGCCCGCTTGCCGCCGCGCAGCGCGGCAGCGGCGGCTTTCAGGGCTTCGGGGTCGACCGCCGGAGGGGCAGGGATGGCGGCAGGCGCGAGCGTCTCCGGCGAAACCTCGCCCCAGGCAGCGTCCGCCGGCAGGATCATGGTCGAGACGGCGCGATTGGCAAGTGCCGCCACGTAGCCTTCTTCGGTGCAACGGCGGATGTCGGCTGGGCCGCTTGCGCGTCCGACCCAATGGGACATCGGGCGGGCCAGGCTTTCGATATCGCTGGTCAGCGGTGCATCATATTGAAGGTGATAGGAGGCATGGTCGCCGACGACGTTCAGCATCGGCGTGCGGGCGCGGCGGGCATTGTGAAGGTTGGCCAGGCCATTGGCGAGGCCGGGGCCGAGGTGGAGAAGAGTGGCGGCTGGCTTGTCCGCCATGCGGGCGTAGCCGTCGGCGGCACCCGTCACGACACCTTCCGACAGGCCGAGCACGCAGCGCATGGCCGGCTTCCGGTCGAGGGCTGCGACGAAATGCATCTCCGATGTGCCGGGATTGGCAAAGCAGACATCGACGCCGTTCACCAGAAGGACGTCACACAGCATATCGGCGCCGTTCATGCGCTTTTCCTTATCTTTGCAGCGTTCCCAAAGGCCACTGCGACCAAGAGAAACCGCGGGCCGGATCGGACCTGCGGTCAGTGGCGATGAGTGAGGCTCAAGCGGCTGCCGAAGCGGTCGCGTCGGAGAACGCTGCTTCGATCGAAGCTTCGAGAATGGCGAGCCCTTCCTCCAGAACCTCCCACTCGATGGTGAGCGGCGGCAGCAAACGGATCACATTGAAGCGTGTCCCGCAAGACAGGAGGATTAGGCCGCGTGCCTCCGCTTCCGCAATGATGCGGTTGGTGAGGGCGGGCGATGCCGCTTTCGACTGGCGGTCCTCGACCAGTTCGAAGGCTACCATCGCCCCGAGACCGCGCACTTCGCCAATGTGTTCCATGCCCTGGCGGGAGGCGATCATGGTCAGCCGCTCGGTGATCCGGCGGCCGACTTCGGCGGCGCGTTCGCAGAGCTTCTCATCCTCGATGACGTCGAGCACGGCATTGGCGGCGGCGACGCTCAGCGGATTGCCGGCATAGGTACCGCCCAGCCCGCCCGGATGGGCTGCATTCATGATCTCGGCCTTGCCGGTGACGGCCGAAAGCGGGAAGCCGCCGGCCAGACCCTTTGCCATGGTGATCATATCCGGCTTCACGCCGGCATGTTCGAAACCGAACATCCTGCCGGTGCGCGCCATGCCTGCCTGGATTTCGTCGGCGATCAGCACGATGCCATATTTATCCGCGACTGCGCGAAGGTGTACGAGGAATTCCTTCGGTGCGACGTTGAAGCCGCCTTCGCCCTGGACCGGCTCGACGATGAAGGCCGCAATCCGTTCCGGATCGACATCGGCTGCAAACAGCCGCTCGAGCCCGGCGATCGCCTCTTCAATCGAGAAACCGAGATAGGGGTTGGGGAAGGGCGCGTGGTAGATGTCGGCCGGGAAGGGGCCGAAATTCTTCTTGTAAGGCATAACCTTGCCGGTCAGCGCCATGCCGAGCAGGGTGCGGCCGTGGAAGGCGCCCGAAAAGGCGATAATGCCGGCGCGGCCGGTATGGGCGCGGGCGATCTTCACGGCATTTTCGACCGCCTCGGCGCCGGTCGTTACCAGCATGGTGCGGTTTTCAGCTCCGGTCGGCGCCATCGCGTTCAGCCGTTCGGCGAGCCGCACGTAGCCTTCGTAGGGCGCGACATGAAAGCAGGTATGGGTGAAGTGCTCCGCCTGCTCGGCGACGGCGCGCATAACGGCCGGATGGCGATGACCGGTATTGTTGACCGCGATGCCGGCGGCGAAATCGATGAAGCGCTTGCCGTCGACGTCCCAGAGCTGCGCATTCAAGGCTTTCCGGGCGAAGATGCCCCGGGTTCCGACGCCGCCCGCCACAGCGGCTTTCTGGCGGGACTGCAGATCTGCTGAAACGGTCATGGCGATATCCCCTAAAGTCGATGACCTAAGCTATAATCGCGCTCATTATTTTGAGCAAGAGGGGAATCACGAAATCACAGATAGGGCGGCGAGCAGGCCGAGATGACGATTGTCTGCCGGTCCGAGAGGTTGCGGAACCGGTGAGGGATGCGGCTGTCGAAGAGGTAAGCCTCGCCGGCTTTGAGGACGCGAACGTCGTCGCCGACCGTCACTTCCAGCTCGCCCTCGACCACATAGCCGCCTTCCGAGGAAGCGTGCTGCAGCCTTGTTTCGCCGGTGTCCGCATGGGGGCCGTAGATCTCGTGGAGGATCTGCAGGTTATGCGCCCGCGCATCGCCGATCTGGCGAAAGATCAGCGTGCCGTCACCGCCTGCAATCGGCGATGTTGCGACCCTGGAAGTCAGGTCGACCAGTTCGTGCGCCGAGAAGAACGGGCCTTTCGGCGGGCTGCGTTCCGGCTCGAAAAAATCGCCCATGCCGACGCCGAGACCGTTCAGGATCTTGCGAAGCGTCGAAACGGAAGGGCTGACCTTGTTGGTTTCTACATTGGATATCTGCGCGTGCGGGACACCCGCCCTTTCGGCGAGCTGGCGCTGCGAAAGGCCGGCGGCCGCGCGCATGGCGTTGAGGCGTGCACCGATGTCGAACTTTTCATCCATCTCAAATGTCCCGGCTGTTCGGGCCGGTTATGCCGTGGATCGGGATCGTGATCAACTGGATGATATTTTGAGCGATATGGTCCCAAGGCGGCACCAGCGCATGACCGCTCGCGGTGGTGGCCGCGATCGACCGCCGTGGATCTCGATGGAGCGCTGTCCCGCCTGAAAGCGGTCTATTTTCTCCATCAGCCACGAGGCCGATAGGCCTATGGATATAGCTCATTTGGCGCAACTGCCCGCGACTCACGCGCGTGTTATCCTCCGACCCTGCGGTTCAGAGAGGATTTCGCTCATGTTCAGGTGCGGAGACTGCAAGGACACGGGCTGGGTTTGCGAAGCTCATCCTGCCAAACCGTATACCGGTACCCGATGCTGCGGCTGCGGCGCGGTTGAAATGCCATGTCCCCGCTGTCTCGCGTTCCAAGACCTGGACAAATATCCTGAGGCGGTGCGGGGCTTGCCGAAGCTGCCTGGCGTCGAGATCACCTTGGTTCAAGGTTTCGCAGAGCGCTCCGATGCAGCGCAAACCCGCACCTGAATGCGGAGTTTCCCTTGAGAAAACTTTCGCCCTTACAAAAAAAATCCTCCGAATTTTCCGAAGGGAACTTTGCGCAGCAATATTTGTTTCCTCCTGCCTGGAGGTGCGATGTATGGCAGTGTTTCTGGTTATATTGGAATTCGAGAAGGTTGAATCATACAATCGCGCGCGCAAAAGGATTCAGCCGCTTGTAACCTGCAAGTTATCCGGAACCGCATGGTTGGTAGAGTTCGACGGAGATGCTTTCGAACTGCAGCAATATCTTCAGGAATTTATCCTCCAGAATGACAGCTTGTTCATTTCTGCGCTGAACCATGATTGGGCGAGCATCAATATGCATGCGGCAAGGCGCTGGCTTGTGGAGAGGCACGCGATTAGGCCTAAGTGATCACCCGCAAAGCCTGCGGCTGCGAAGGTTTAAAGTCCCATTTCTATGGTAAGCTGCCAATTCCGGATTGACCGGAACCATGAGTAATTTATATATCTCCTAATGTTCTGATTGAGCTTAATCGCAGATCGGGAGATGTGGGAGTAGACGCTTGCAGGTTGTCAGCGCCGCTTCTGCCACGGGTTGGATTCGCAGTTTCAAGTGGCCGCCACGCTATCCCCGGGAGGTTGGGTTCCATGGTGAGATATTTCCTGAATGTCGATCTGAAAGACGGTTTTATTCCTGATACCGAAGGCCTCGACTTCCTCGATATCGAGAGAGCCACGGCCGAAGTCATCTCTGGAATGAGAGACATCGTCGTCGAACATATTCAGCAGGGAGAAGTCCTGGCTTTGCGGGCGATTTCCATCACTGACGATGCCGGCCATCTCATTTCGATCGTCACGCTGGCCGACGCTCTCAACGGCTTCCTACCCGGCATAGCGGTTCCGGGCCTAGGGTAACGCCTTGCTGAGGTTTAGGTGGGGAAGCCGTAACGTTCGGTGATGTCCCAGAACATCCTGTTGATCGCGACGAGCGAATTGATGCTTTCCCGGATCCGGCTGATCTCGCGCGCATCGAGCTCCTCGATCTTTCCGTATTTGATCTCGTCCCTGCTTTCGAAGATCCGCATCGATTGCGTGATGTTGCGGCCGCTGTCGGGATCGAATGAATAAATGCAATGATTGTATTTGTTGCGAAGCTTCGCTTCCTCAGAAAGACGACGAGTGGCCTCCAGGATTTCCTTGCGGCAGGCCGGCGCGGTCTTGCGCATCTTGGTCAGCCGTTCCACGAGATCGACCCGGGCCCGGGTCGTATTCAAGGTCAGGAAGATGACGATCGCCGTTTCCTTGTCCACCTTGGCAACGCCTGCGATCATGTGGATCAGCAGGCTTTCCGTATTGGTCCAGGTATAATTCAGCTGCCCGATCAGGAGCAGGATGTCCTGGAGCCTAGTACTTGTCGCCTGAGAGGGAGCGGCCGTCCTGACCGCGGTTCGTGTCGCCTGCATTGCCGGTCGTATCCTTGCGTCTATATTCGAAATAGAGAGCGACGACTTCTGTTCTGTTATGCACGCCGAGCTTGGTGATGATGTTGTGGATATGAATCTTCACGGTATGTTCGGATAGACCGAGCGCGGCCGCGATGATCTTGTTTTGATTGCCCATGGCCATCCTGACAAGAATTTCGTTCTCGCGTTTTGTCAGCTTTTCAATCGCCGGCTTGCCGGCTTGATATAGGGCTGGCTTGAGATCCGCCGGCTCTTCGCCTTCGAGAGGGGCGTTTCTCTGGGCCCGGTAACCCGTAGAAGGGAAATATGTACCACCCTTCAATATGATCCGCAGACCTGACAGGAAGACGTCGAGATTGACGTTGAACGGCAGGATACCCTGCACGATTTCAAGCTCTTTCGCCCTTCGATGATCGGAGGCTATCTCGCCATCGTCGGTACCCATCAGCGCAAGGGTTGCAGCAGGATGGTGCCTGGCGAGCTCCGGCCAGTATTCGGCGAGAGCGGAGGCAAGGCGGACGTCCGCCAGCACGAGCTGGACCGGATTATCGAATTCCACCGAGGCCAATTTCAGGTCGGGGACCGTCCTGACGGAGAGCCATGGGAACTCGCTTTCGATGGCCGCCGTCATTGCGGTGGAGATTGTTCCGGGTGAGCAGATGAAGAGGAGTGTTCGGATCGCATTCATTCTCTTCAAGGCGTTTGTTGCCAGATCCAAGCCGACATGTTGCGAAATACCATGCGGAATTTGCATGGAAATGTCCCCCTCCCGTCGTTGATCGAAAGTACACGCACAGTGGTGCTCCGAAGATCTTATTAGGGAACGGTAAACCAAGAGCCCAATGCTGGGAATAGACCGAAGGATTTATGGAATAGATCGAATCGGCGACCGAATGGGGCCTTCAAGGTCGTTCCCAGGCGAACGGACCATGATCAGACAGCGTTTCCTCGCGTTGTGAATGAGTTGCTGCATACATAAGGGTAGTTTTGTGCCGATGTGGTATACGTCTTCTTGGTTAGATCATATAGCCCATGTAACTATGCTCACATAGTATTCATCAGGTTGTGCTAGATCGAAATATCACCTTATTTCTTCTGCTCATTCGGCACACAGTGCTCCCATCCCGAAGCACTTGAAGAACGAGCGCTGAAGAATGCTCGTCGGTGCAAAATGTAGTGAGTATGCGATCCACGCGCCGCTCATTCCAAGTCTCTCGGGAAACGTAGGGGAGAGGAAAAAAATCAGACATCACGAGAGAAAGACCGGCGAACGGTCGCGTTGACGCGCGCCTTGTCGCCAGAGGCAAATGACTCATTTCAACCGCGACGAGCAAAGACCCCAAAAAGATGAATGGCGGTCACGCCGTCGCAGTCAGTAAGAGGACTGTGTGATGGTAGATAAACGCAATGTGTTCGACACCTTGGTCGACGATCCTGATAGCCAGGAGCAGCAGCAGCAACAACAGGAACAGCAGCAGCAGCAGCAACAACAGGCCAGCGACCAAAGCCAGAGCCAGACGAGCGATTCCACGAACCTCAACGGCAACGGGAATGGTAACGGCAACCTGAACCTCAACGGTAACGGCAGCCTGAACCTCAATGGCAACGGCAACTTCAACGCAAACGTCAATGAGACCGCTGTCACGGTCGATGTCGGTGTCAACCTTGACGAATACCTGCCGTCGGACGACGACTTTGCAGACGTCGATATGACGGACAGTTCCATCGACGGGATGTTCAACATCCACATCGACAACTTGTTCAACAACGCCCTGACGGGTGAAGGCAACGATGTCGGCAATGTGTTGAGCCAGGTCGCCAACCTGCAGGACAACGACAAGCTCGAAAGCGCCAGCGTCAGCAATGACGGCTCGTTCGAGATGAATCCTACCGCCGAAGGTGGTTTTGCGATCGCCTCGGAAGGGATCAATACCGGCGGCGGCGGCGGTGACGGCGGAAGCAATGCGGATGCCGACGGCGGTGACGGCGGTAACGGCGGTACGGCGCTCGGCGGGTTCGCACTTGGCGGCGACGGCCTCGGCGGCCTGGCCGCAAGCGCTGCAATTGGCGGTGAAGGCGACGGCGGCGATGCCGACGGCGGCGACGGCGACAGCGACGCCGACAGCGGCGATGCCGACGGCGGCAACGGCACTGGTGGCGATGGCGGGCGTGGCGGCGACGGCCTCGGTCTGGGTCTTGGCCTGGGTCTCGGCCTTGGCGCAGGACTTGCATTTGCCGGTGACGGCGATAGCGGCGGCAGCAACACTTCCGGTGACGGTGGCGACGCCGGCGACTCGGACGGCGGCGACGCTGACGAAGGCGGTGACGGCGGCGATTCCGAAGGCGGCGATGCCGGAGCTCTCGTCGGCGGAAGCCTCGGCTTCATCAACCCGATCTTCGTTGAAAACGACGGCGGCGACGGCGAAGACGCCGGTAACGGCGGGGATAGCGAAGGCGGCGACGCCGGCGACTCCGAAGGTGGTAACGGCGGCGAAGCCTCGGATGCCGGTAATGGCGGCGATGGCGGCGGTGCCCTTGGTGCCGGTCTCGGTGCCGGCTTCGGCGCCGGTCTTGGTGCCGGCTTGGGCGGTGACGGCGCAGCAGGCGGTGGCGGTACCGGTGGCGCAGCGGCAACCGGTGCGGCAACCAGCGGCGATGCTACCGGTGGTGACGCGACATCCGGGGCTGGCGAAGGCGGCGGGGCACTCAGTGGCGCATGGGCCGATGGTACCGGCGGCGGAGCTGTCGGCGGCTGGGCATTCGGCGGAGCTGGCGCAGCCGGCGGCGCGGGTGGCTGGGCCTCCACCGGTTCTGGCGCAGCCGGCGGCGATGGCGGTACCTGGGGCTCGAGCAACGGTGACGATGGTTTCGTGACCGGGACGAGTTCAGCTTCGTCCGATGCCGTCATCGAAACTCACGCCTTCAACCAGGAAATCGTGATGGGTGCGAACCTGCAGCAGAACGCGATCGATATGACGATCGTGGGCGGGAACCTCTCCAGCACGGTGGCTGGCGACGACACCGAAGATGGCGTCTAAGCGACACAACTTCCTGCCTTAGGGAGAGACTTCACATCGTGGACTGCGCAGACGCTCCTGCGCAGTCCCTCATTCCGAACGACCTGTGATGCAGGCATGCCAATACAAAGGCAGCGGTCATGACGACGATGGACACAATCACCGAGGAAATCGCTCATTTCATCGGCCTCTTCCACACGAACGTCGAGGATGCGCGCCTGCGGGAAAGTTACCAGGACTTCTCGCTCTACACGCCCGAACAATTCATCCAGACATCAGCGGTGATCCGCTCCGATTTCGAGGCGCCTTACGATCTGCTCGGTTTCGATCCGGGCGTGGTCTACAAGGCGCCTGCCAGTTTCACGCCGATCTGGCATCCCCATTTCGTGGGCCGATACGATCATCCGCCGATCCCCACGATGGAAATCAAGACGCATCACGGCCCGCACGAGACGCCGCAGTACGAGTACCCGTTCTACGCAAGCGGCAAGTCCTTTACCTGGGAGATACAGCCTCCCGGCTCGGTTGCGAATTTCATCGTTCAGGCCGCCTCGCTTTCCGACAACGACAGTTTCGGCGTCGGGGGACATGGCCTGACCTTCAATCCCACCCCGGTTGACAACAGCGAGCTGCTGCAGACGGCCCAGGATGTCCTTGCGGACGCACCTATCGGCGATCTCGAAATGCCCAAGTCCTCGGACGAGCTTATCGAGATCATCAAGACCGTCGCCAGCCAGCTGGAGGCCCTTGCGGCCGGTTCCGACGGACCGATGGAGGCTTTCCTCCATCAGTCCACCACGATCGAAGGCATTTACGTCAACGGCGTGCTCGTCGACGAGGCGCCGAAGCTGGAGGACCATCATTCCTTCAGTGAGGACGAAGATGAAGCAGATGATGCCGCCGACGCCGGTGATGAAGCCGATGCCGATGCGGAGGACGATGCTCAGCCATCCAACGTCCACGTCTATGCGGATGGCTCGGTCGAGGTGGAAGCCTCGGTCGAGTTGGTCGGCGGCAACAATACCGTCGTCAATGATGCTGTTCTCAAGAATATCTGGACCGGCGCGACGGTAACCGCGGTCGTTGGCAATCACTTCGAGATCAACGCAGTCATCCAGGTGAACATCATCCAGAATACTGATGCGATCACCTCGGCCATCAGCGGCTGGACGAACGACGGCGCGCCGGATGAAATATTCAATATTGCGACATTCCAGAGGGTCGATCCGCTGGAGGACGGCAACGCTCCGGCAAATGCCGGCGGATATCCCGCAAGCTGGGCGGTCACAGAAATCCACGGTGATCTGCTGATCGCAAACTGGCTGGAACAGTACATTTTCATGTCCGACAACGACATCGGCATCCTGTCGTCTTCCGGCGCCACGACCAGGGTCATCGCCGGCGACAATACGAGCGTGAACCAGATCTCGATCTACGAGCTCAGCCAGTCCTATGATCTGATCCTGATTGGCGGCAGTCTGTACGATGCCAATATCATCCACCAGACGAACATATTGTTCGACAACGATGTCGTCGGTGCGGTTACGGGTTTCGGAACGACCGGTGAGGGCACGATATCCAGTGGCGGAAATCTGCTCTGGAACCAGGCTCATATCTATAATATCGGCGGCGCCGACCGTTTCAGCGCTCTGCCTTCGGCCTATCTGGATGCGGCCAACGATTTTGCCGCCGGCGGAAGAGATATTTCCCAAGGCATTTTGACCGACCCGGCGTTTGCGGGAACGGCTGGGCTGCGCGTTCTTTATATCAGCGGTGACTTGCTGAATATCCAGTATATCAGCCAGACCAACATCGTCGGCGACAGCGACCAGATCGCCTTGGCGCTGAATGCCCTCAATCCCCACGCAGACGCGACGTGGTCGATCTCGACCGGGGGAAATGCGCTCATCAACAACGCGGTGATCGCCGACCTGGATTCTCTCGGCATTACCTATGTGGGCGGCGAGCAATATTCCCAGGAAACGCTTTTTCAATCGGGATTGATTTCGAGCAGTCCGGAATGGGCCGCTCACGATCCGGACGCGCTGGTCAACGAAGCGGTGGCATTTCTCGACGATTCCATGCTGGAAGCCGAACCGACCGAGCTCGGCTTCGGTGTACCTGTAGATCCCGACGGCCAGTATCAGAATGACGGACTACAGCATGTGCTCGGATAATGGGGGGAAACATGTCGGATGTCCAAAAAAGGGCCGATCTGGAACAGGCCCATGATCACGATGAAGGTCAGCAACTTGCCGGTGAGGATATCTATGAAAAATTGGAGCGCGCTGTGGACGAATGCCTGAAACTGTCACCCGGTGGCGCAGCCCCTTCAGCAACGATATCCAGACTGGAACCCAGAAACGCTTCGCAGAATCCGTCCCGGACGAATGAAAACTCCTCCGGAGCCGATATTCTGCCCATGCCTGCCAGTGACAGGATCATCGAAATCGAGCCGAAGTCCACGGTGCGCGAAGCGACGGAGGCAAAGGCGCCGGAAGGCATGATCACGATCGATGCCGACACCGGACCTTTGCGGACCGAAACAAAGACCTTCGGAAAATCGCCGTCGACCGGCGGCGGCCGCGGCGGCGACGGAACGTTTCACAAGCGTCTCGCGCCGGTCGATTTTTCGGCCAGCCTGCGGGCGGGCGTCACCGCCGTGCGGCGGAACCTGGCGATCGTCATGCTGTTCACCGTCGCCAGCAATATCCTGGTGCTTGCGATCCCGGTCTACCTGTTCCAGATATCGGACCGGGTGCTGACCAGCCGCTCTCTTGACACCCTGGTGATGTTGACGATCGTGATCGTCGGCGCCGTCATTCTGCAGGCGGCCTTCGACGCGCTTCGGCGCTTCATCCTGATGCGGACCGCGGTGGAGATCGCGGCGCAGCTCGGCGCTCCGATCCTGAGCGCGGCCGCCCGCGCCTCGCTTCAGAGCAATGGCCGCGAATACCAGGTGCTCGGCGATCTTCAACAGGTTCGCTCGTTCCTGGTCTCCAGGACCTTGCTCTCGTTCCTCGACGCGCCGATCGCCCCTCTCTTCGTGGTGGCGGTATTCCTCATCCATCCGCATCTGGGCCTGATCGTAGTCCTGACGGCCCTCATGCTGCTTGTTTTCACCCAGATCAACCAGCGCATGACGGCCGAGCCGTTTGCCGAAGCCAATACCGCGCAGATAAAGGCCAATCTTCATCTGGAATCGATGTCGCGCAATTCGCAGATCATCAATGCGCTCGCCATGATCCCCGAGACGGTACAGATCTGGGGCAAGGATACCGCCACCTCGCTGAAGGCGCAGGTCATTGCCCAGGACCGGAACATCACCATTGCGGCCATATCGAAGGCATGCCGTCTTCTGACGCAGATCGCGATGCTTGGCTGGGGCGCCTACCTGTCGATCGAGGGGCAGCTCACCGGAGGCATGGTGATTGCGGCGTCCATCATTGCGGGTCGCGCGCTGGCGCCGATCGAAGGGGCCATCGAAGGATGGAGCCAATACAGCCAATCCCGCGCGGCCTACGCTCGGATAACGGCGCTGCTGAAATCCTCGCCCTTGAATTTCGACCGTCTGAACCTGCCGAAGCCCGAGGGGCGCCTGGATGTCGAACGCCTCCTTTATGTACCGCAGGGAACCAAGCGTGTCGTGCTCAACGGCGTCTCGTTTGCCCTGCAGCCCGGAGATTCTGCTGGCGATCATCGGCAATTCCGGCGCCGGCAAGACCACTCTTGGAAAAATGCTCGTCGGATCGATCCTGCCCACGTCGGGCAGTGTCCGCCTGGATCTGATGGACCTGAGGAACTGGGATCAGCGGCAGTTCGGCGAAAACATAGGCTACCTGCCGCAGGACGTGCAGCTCTTCCCCGGCACGATCAAGGCCAATATCGCCCGGATGCGGCCGGATGCGGCTGACGAGCAGATTTACCGCGCCGCGATGCTGGCCGATGTTCATGAGATGATCGCCAGCCTGCCCCACGGATACGAAACGGTGGTTGCGGCGGATGGTTCTCCCCTTTCGGGCGGCCAGAAGCAGCGCATCGCGCTCGCCCGGGCGTTCTTCGGCGATCCGAGGATGGTGGTGTTGGACGAGCCGAATTCCAATCTCGACAATGCGGGTGATGCGGCGCTGCTCCATGCACTTCAGCATGCCAAGGAACACAAGATAACCGTCGCGACGATCACGCAACGTCCGGCTCTCCTCAGCAACGTCGACAAGGTTCTTCTGCTGGTGAACGGCACCGTTGCGCTGTTCGGGATGCGGGCGGATGTGCTGAAGGCCATCGAAGCCCGCGGCATCGACATCAATACCGGTTCATTCGGCCATCTGTTGCAATAGGGGTTGGGCATGTCTGCTGTCGCCAAGGTACACGATCTCGAATGGTACTCGGAAGTTCCCCGGTCGGTCTGGAAACAGACGGTGACCGGTCTGGCGCTGACGGCCATAGCCTTTGGCGGTTTCGGCACCTGGGCTGCGACGGCCCCGCTCGCGGCGGCGGTCATCGCGCAGGGCAGTTTCGTCGCAACCGGCCGCAACAAGATCGTGCAGCATTTCGAGGGCGGTATCATCAGGGAGCTGCTGGTCAGCGAGGGTGACCAGGTTGTCGAGAACCAGCCGGTGGTCAGGCTTGACGAGACCGCATCGCAGGCCAAGAAACGGGAATTCTTCCTCAGACGCGTCAGGCTGGAAGCAACGGCCGCCCGGCTTACCGCCCAGTCCGAGGGTGCCGACTCCATGAAGATTTCGTCATACCTGAACGATTTCAGGGATGACCCGGATGTTTCCGCGATCATCCTTACCCAACAGCTCAACTTCAAGGCCCAGCGCATGAAGCTGGCGACCGAGCTTTCCCTGCTGAAGCAGAACATGAAAGCGCTGGAATTCCGCAGCGAAGGTTACACCCGGCACCGCGAGGCCATGTCGCGGCAGCTCGTCCTGCTCAAGGACGAATACGATACCAAGCGGGTTCTGCTGACCAAGGGATTGCTGCGAGCAACCGAGGTCAGAGCGCTTCAACGGGCGATCGCCGATGCCGAAGGGCAGATCGGCCGGCTGGAGGCGGAGGTATCGGAAACCGGAGCCCAGCTCCTGAAGGGGCAGCAGGAGATCATGCGCGCTGAGGAGACATATCGGGAGGAAGCGCTCGACCGCCTACAATCGATCCAGGGCGAGCGTGATACTTCGCGCGAACAATCACGCGAAGCCGACGATGTTCTGCGTCGCGCGACGATCCTTGCTCCGGTGTCAGGTACTGTCGTGCGGACATATTACCATACGACGGGTGGCGTTATCGAAAGCGGCAAGGGGATCATGGAGATCCTGCCTGCCGGCGTGCCGTTGATCATCGAGGCAAAGGTGCCTCGCAACGAGATCGACAGCGTCAAGGTCGGCCAGAAAGCCACGGTCCGCCTCATCGCATTGAACCAGCGCACGACCCCGGTCCTGCAGGGCGAGGTTTTCTATGTCTCGGCGGACGCAATGGAGGATAGCAGGGCAGGGCTCTCAAACCACGACGTCTATGTCGCGCGCATCAATATCTCGTCTGACGAGATCGCCCGCATCAAGGGGTTTACTCCGCAACCCGGCATGCCGGCGGAAATCATGATCCAGACTGCGGTCAGAACGTTCTTCAGCTATCTGGTCAAGCCGGTTGTGGACAGCATGTCGAGAGCGTTCAGCGAGCGCTGATAAGCCCCACCTGCTCGGGCCTACGCCAGGGGGCTACCTCTTAAGGCGTAGGCTCGCTGCTATCTTCAACGCGCCCTGTAAAGCCATTCGCCTTTTACAGGCTTCCAGCCAGCGCTCCGGAGATGGGCGGCAGGCTGGCTTTCCTCGCTTTTTCCCTAAAAGAAACCCTCGCCGATCAAACAGCGAGGGCGTCCGCAACACGGGAAATACTCGAGGCTGACAGGACGCCTCGGGCAACATAACACCACGAGCGTTGACAAATGTCAGGTTCACCAAAAGGAGAAGGCCCGACCGTTTTTCCCGTTCGAGCCTTCAGCAGTCTGTTTGGCAGAAGTATTATTCCTTTATCTGCAAGAGACATCAACTCAATCAAAAGGATTAGGTTCTCTCATTCGTTGTGGATAGGATAAAATTTAATAATCACAGGTTGTTTTCTATCTTTACATGCGCAGTTTCGGGCGAAGTACACGAAACTCGACGGCAATTCGTTCGGCATTTGGTTGGCTAAATTAGGCGTTCGAAAATTACACTTGAGGTGTGGCCTGATTGCAATATCGCCGATCTATGATTGTGCTATTTTATAGTGCGGACTTGAGCAGAACGCCTCGGGTTTCGGCGTTGTAGACTGGCCGGTTGCCCCCTAGGCAGCCGGTCAGTTGTTTGATCAATACTTTTATCGCGATGCCTTCGGTGCTGTGTCATGAAAGCGGGATATTCCGGCCCCGTGAACCCACAAGGCCGACCGTATCGACAAAGATCTGACGATTGTGTCTGTTGATCTTCCTCCCTGACTGGGTTGAGACGGCGTTGTTGAACGGCGGGCTGGGCGTTGCGGTCTTCTTCGTACTCAGCGGTTTTGTCATCGCCCATTCACTCTACGACAAACCGATGTCCCTTCCGGAATTCGGGCGTTTCACCCTCAGGCGATCGCTGCGACTGGATCCGGCCTACTGGGCTTCCATCGCGGTGACCATCGCCTTTGCTGCGCTGTCGTCATATCTGGTCTCCGGGCGGCTCGGTCAGCGCAAGGACCCAGATTTGCCTCCGCAGAACGTCGCTCCTCTCGCCGTTCGGCATCTGCCGCAATGATGTCGCGCCTTGCATCCACGTCGGAAGCGTCCTGGCCGGCTCGGCGATGATGAACAGGTAATCTAGAGCAGGGAGGCAGTTCGCACGGCTCGGCGAATGCCGAAGATTGGCGAAGGACGTCGAGAAATCCGTTGCGTCAGCCGAGGCGTGGATCGCTCATACACGCCAGATGACGGGACGGCCGGCAGGAGACTGCTATCGCGCAATACTTACGGAGCCCGTTTCTGATTGGAACTCCCTCCGCATGAGGATTTTCTCTATTGCCAGCCACTTGGGATTGCTGTCGCTCTCATTTTCCAACAGCCCCCAACTGCCCCACTTGCTCGCATCCGTCATTGAAGAATATAGGGCATAGGCATCTCCACCGGATCGCTGCCAGATATTCAGATGGAGGAGATAGAGATCGCCCATCCGTCTGTCACGATTTGCCGCTATGAAGAGGTTCGTCATCCTCTCGTTGTTTTCTGCACCAGTATGTCCGACAAGATGTTGTCCGCCTTCATAGGCGTAAAGCTTGACGCCATATTTCTTGGCAACGGAAGCCTGGGCCTCGATCATCTTCCGATTGTCGTTTAATACGTCCCGTTCAAGTTCCGTGAACAACTGGGCCAAAGGCCATCTGGAAACCGCTTCAGCTCGCTCAGGCGACCCGAGACTGCCGCCGAAATAGGGCGCGATGGCAAGGACGTCCGCATGCGCCCGCACGCCCTTCCACGACAGTATCGTTTCACTGGTCCAATCATTTACGGATTGAGCAGAATAAATCCCGATGACCCTTTGCGTCTGTCCACGAAATACGTCTTCCCAGATGGCAAGAATTTCCGTTGTCCGCTGGGCGTAGTAGCGGAGTTGGGCTTCGAACTCGTTGCTCGAAAGTCCGAGTTCGAGCCCCTTTTCCTTTGCATACTCCGCCTGGCCGAAGCTGGAATTCCAGACTTCGTTGGAATACTCCACATTCACCATCAGGTTTCCGTCCAAGCCGTCTTTCACCTGCTGTGCGAACCGGCGGATGTATTCGTCATCGGCTTGGTGAGGCATGTTGAACCAAGGGTCGATTTGTAGCTCGTTACTCAGTTCGATCATGTACTCAAGCGGCGTTCCGGCATCGGATTTACCGAAGTGGCCCACACGGGGCCGATCATCCCAGCTGCGGACCGCCGAGTTATTGGTAGCCATCCAGTCCATGAAGCGTAGCGTAGACATGCGCTTCAACCGCCTGAGGAAGGGCTCGCGGAATCGTTGTGTCGGCCTTTTGCCTCGTTCGTAGACACGGATGTTGCGGATCGGATCGGAAGGATCGGTTTCCATCAAGATTGTGGTGAAAGCCGCGTCCTTGCGAAGATTTCGCACATCATCGCGCCCGGGCAAACGCGCCTCCAGTTCGGCGCCTTCGCGATATCCGAGTTTTCCCTTGCCATCATAATAAACTGAGAGATTTACAGGCAGATTTCTCCGTTCACGTGAGAAGATCAGGAAACTCTCGATCGTAGAGTTCTCCGGGACGTTCAACGGGTACCCGTCCGGTGTCATCGGCGGTAACGGCGTGTCCCATGTAAAGGGTGCGCCTCTGACCTGCACACGCCAGCGTGAGGCGTTATAGGCCAGGTCGGAGAAGACCTGCTCGGTGGCCCAATAATTCATCGGGCTTAGATTCACGCCCAAACGGCTTGGATAGTCCTCTCTGGCTGAGGCTTGCCCAAACGAAAAGGCGTTGAAAGGTTCGGTGGCTGCAAGACCTGCCAGCATTTGAAGAAGTGTTCGGCGGTTCACGGCAGATGTTCTCCGTATTCACTCGGATATCTGTTGCAGTGCTTGTCGCGGAACGTGGCCGTCCACCACCAGACGAGATAATACAAGGCGCCCGCGAGCAAGCTGCGCATTAGTCGTATGCCGCCTCCAAAGTTAGTAGGTGGGAATCCCTTTTACCGTGTGGCGACCCGCAACCGAATGGGTAGCATTCCAGCGTAGCGGGATACCTTGCTCGATAGCGGCGGGTGGCGGGGAAAATATACAATATGCAGGCGTTCCTCAGATCATTGCGGCGGGGCAAGAGACGTTAGATGCCAGAATTCCTGCGCTCGCTTGTCTTTGTATTGATAGCCGCTGCCCCTGCCCTTTATGTCGGCGGGAAGATAGCGGTGCCGATAATCGGCCTGGCTGAGCTCCGTCTTTGGCGAAATTGCTGGCTGCTGGCGACCGTCATCACCTTCCTATCCAGGGGTTTTTTTGATTTTGCTGTCGCGATGGCTTTCGTGAGCTTTTATGTTCACCGATACTCCAAGCAGCCGGCGTTTTTCTATATAGTCCTGATGTTTGTTGCGCCCTGCGTGCCTATCCCCAGCGGGATACCCGGCATCTTCAACAAGATTATTGATCTCGATCCTCCTCGTTGGCTGGCGATTACAATTCTCCTGCCGATTGCGGTCAGGCTATTGAGGGACCGAGGCACTCGGGAATTTCGGGGCTTGGATGTTCTTGTGATTGCCTTCGTGGCGTATACCTCGCTGCTTTCCGTAAGGTTGGGAGATTTCAATTCCATTCTTCGGATCCTGGCCGGCAATTTTCTCGATATCTGCCTTCCTTACTTTGTCTTCAGCCGGGTGATCCGCTCCAGTCTTGATATGAACAAAGCGCTTCTCGCCTTCGTGGTCGGCGTGCTGCCCCTGAGCGCCATCGGGGTTCTGGAGATATCGAAAAGCTGGCGAGTCTATTATGTCGTCGTGCAGGAATGGGACGTGTTTCTTATAACCGCCTATCTATTTCGAGACGGGCTCCTGCGTGCTTCAGCCACGTCTATCGAAGCGATTGCCTTCGGCTTCGTCTGCATGACCGGAGCCGGTTGTCTCTTGGCTCTCCGAAGCCCAGTCCCGCTAGGTGCCTGGCGTTATGCGGCACTAGGCGTACTGGTGCTCGGGCTGCTTTCGAGCGTGTCACGAGGCCCGTGGCTGGGTTTCGCATTTTGTCTCTTGTTCTTGACCATCACTAACCCGAAGAGGTCTTTCAGGCTTGCTCTTGCAGGTTTGCCCGGGGTGGTTGCGTTGCTGTTCCTGCATCCCCCATTTCTTGACCGCTTCATAAACTTGCTTCCGTTTGTCGGATCGGCGGATAAGGGTAGCGAAACTTACAGATCCAGCCTTTTCGAAAATTCTCTGATAGTCATCCAGCGTTATCCGCTTTTCGGTTCGGCTTCATTCCTGAAGGAACCAGAGATGCAGACCATGATACAGGGGCAGGGTATTATTGATATAGTGAATACTTATCTGCAAGTCGCGCTATATTACGGACTAATCGGCTTGTTTATATTTGTACTATATTTCGCCTTTATTACGTCGGCGCTGACTCGAAAATCGTTCGAGGGTAACTCGGATGCGTTAAACTACAAGGCAGTTTTGGGTATCCTGGTCGCGATGCTCCTGGTGATTATTACAACCAGCAGCGTTTCTGTCATACCCTATATATATTGGACTTTCTCCGCCATGTGCGCCGCAATTCTCGCTCCGAGCTTCGCCAGAAACCGGGAATATCTTCCACTGAAGGTCCTTGGCTTGAACCTGCTGGCCCGCCAAGGCTCTCCGGACGATGGCAGAAAGAAGATGCGAGTGTTGGGCATGCACTGAAGGGACGCAAGCTGCGAACCTTCGACAGATATTGATTTGAACTACTTATACTCGATGATCCTTTGTCGACGATTGAGCAACCGGTTTAGGTAGAACTGCGCGATGCCCTGCATTTCCGGGAATTTGCCCAGCACGTCGAAAGTTGCGAAAAGCAGAGCATTTCCGAGCGCCGGTCGCGTACGCCGAGCCAGGCGCAGCAGCTGAAGCGGATAGAGCAGCAGAAGCGCCAGGGCGGCGGGGTGCAAAGCCGCGCCCGCGATTGTGACCAGCGGCAGCAAGCCGCCCCAGAAAACTGCGCGCCGGAAATTTCTCGTCCATATCCGGGATGGCGATGTCCGATGGAGATGAGACACCTGCGCATAGGCATGCCCGCAGCGTACGCTTCTCCGCCACCATTGGCTCAGGCGGCTTATATCCGCATCGTGGCGTGTCATTTCGGAAGGGAGGCGCCAGATCTTCCAACCTCTCTCGCGCAGGCGGACGCAAAGTTCCGGCTCTTCTCCCGCGATCAGCCCTGGGGAGTAACCTCCGAGATCCTTGAGGACGGAGGCTCTGATGAGAATATCGCCGCCGCATGCCTGAACTTCGCCCGGCAGCCCATCCCATTCGTGATCGCACATGGCATTGAAGATGGTGCGTTCGGGATACCGTTCGCGCCGTCGTCCGAAGACCAGCGCGACATCCTTGCGCATGACCAGAAAGGTCGTGGCTGTCGCTATCCATCCGGTGTCGAGTTCGCAGTCCCCATCCAGGAACTGCACAAAGATGGTATCGGGCCAGCGCCGCATGACGGCGTCGAAACCAGCATTGCGCGCGCGCGCCGCGGTGAAGGGAATTGTCATGTCCAGCGGCACTACCTCCGCGCAGAGGGCGGCCGCCGCCTCGGCGCTTCCGTCGGACGAGGCCGAATCCACGTAGATCGTACGGTCGCGATGGGTTTTGAGCGAACTGAGGCAGTCGATGAGACGCTGCCCTTCGTTGCGTCCGATCACCACGATGCCGACATCGGCCCCGATCCCGGTATAGCCGCGGTGCATTAGGATATCTGTGTCCATGCGTGCTTGTCCCCGGCCGTTGGTCTGGCGGTCGTCGCCAGTCGCGATCTCGGCCTGCCAACCTGGTAAGCCCATATTCTATTTGTAGAATTCGGGATCGCGGCTGTAAATTTACCTCTTTGGTGGAAGCCGATGCCGCGGCCCTAAGCTCTTTGTCCCACTGAGCCTCCGAAGCCCTTTTTGCTATACCGGTTCCAAGGGGAATTGCCGACGATCGGCAAAGATGAAGGGATGTTTGTGGAATGCGGATTGCGTATTTCACCAACCAGTATCCGGCGCCGAGCCACACGTTCATACGGCGCGAAATCGTAGCGCTGGAGGCGAGGGGGCATCGGGTCGAACGATATGCGGTGCGTCCCTTTCGTGGCGCGCTGAAGGATCCCGATGACATCGGAGAAGCTCGACATACTCGCCATATCCTGCGCACCCCGATGATACGGGCCATGGCGTGCGTCGCCCGCCAACTGCTTTCCCGCCCTGGGAATTCGTTGAAGGCATTGGGAGGTGCGTTCCGGTTCGCGAGGACGTCAGGCGGACGTTACCTGCATCACCTCGTGTACTTCTTCGAAGCGTTGATCCTGGCCGATTGGTGCCGCAGGGACGAGATCGATCACCTGCATGTGCATTTCGGCACTAACCCTGCGACGGTTGCGACACTGGCACATCAGATCGGCGGCATGAAATTCAGTTTCACAGTCCACGGGCCGGAGGAATTCGATCGGCCCGAAACGCTGGGGCTCGGCGACAAGATCAGGGCTTCGTCATTTGTCGTCGCCGTCAGCTCCTATGGTCGCAGCCAGCTGCTGCGCTGGGCCGACCTTGGAGATTGGCGGAAGATCGAGGTCGTTCATTGCGGCATCGACCAGCGCTACCTGAGCGACGACGTGGGCGTGCATGGCACCAGCCAACGTCTTGTCTGCATTGCCCGGCTGTCCGAACAGAAAGGCCATCTCCTTCTGCTGCAGGCGGCGGCAAACCTGCGGGCCGAGGGGATGTGCTTCCAACTCGTCCTTGTTGGCGACGGCCCGCTGCGGGCTGAAATCGGACACGAAATCGAACGGCTCGGCCTCGGCGATACGGTCGTGCTGACCGGCACGATCTCGCAGGACGACGTGCGCAGCGAAATCCTTCGGGCCAAGGCTCTGGTGCTGCCAAGTTTCGCGGAGGGCCTTCCCGTCGTGCTGATGGAGAGCATGGCTCTGAAGCGCCCGGTGATCTCGACCTATATTGCCGGCATCCCCGAGCTCGTTCAACCGGACAACGGCTGGCTCGTTCCCGCCGGCGATCTGGAGGCGCTGACCGGCGCAATGCGGCAGGCGCTGTTCGCAAGCGATGTCGAATTGTTTCGCAAAGGCGAGGCGGGACGGCGCCGGACGCTCGAACGGCATGACATCAACAGATCGGCGGCGGCGCTGGAAATACTGATGGCCCGACCGGGAGTTGTTTAAACCGGTCGGTATTTGCGAAGGCGGTCAGACCCTGCGAAATGGCCCCGAGTGACGAATGAAATCCTGCAGCAGATGCGGCGGTCCGCTTGAGGGCTTGCCTTCTGCGAGAAGGCGGACGCGCCAGGCGATGTGTCCGCAAAGCCAGGCAAGGTCCGAGAGAACCGAGAATACGGCTCCATGATGTTTCAGATGGTAGCGCCGCCGGGACTCGAACCAATAGGCCGGTCGCCTGGAAGGTTTGATGTGTCGCGTCACACCCGTCGATTGGCCGACCAGGTGGATGACGCGGCTTTGCGGCACGTGCCAGCAGGACCATCCGGCGCGCGCTGCCCGGATACAGAAGTCGACCTCCTCGTAATAGAGGAAATACCCTTCGTCGAGCACGCCGATCTGGTCGAGGACCTCTGTCCTGATCATCAGGCTGGCCCCGGAAACCCAGTCGATCCGGCTTGGCTCCTTCGGCATGTCGGGGACGATACGCCAGCGCCCGAGGAGGCGGGTGACCGGGCCTAGCCTGGCCTCGCTTTCGAATTCATTGGTAATCGAAGGAAAGCGGAAAGCGCAGGCCTGGCCCCGCCCGTCCGGATGCTCCAGACGGCTGCCGGCGATGCCGGCATCAGGCTTGCCGTCCATGAATTCCACGAGACGGCTAATGCTGCCGGGGCGTGCGATGGTATCGGGATTGAGGAGCAGCACATAGTCCGGCCGGCCGAAGTTCGCCGTGGCATACTCGATGCCCCGGTTGTTGCCGTAGGCAAAGCCGCCGTTCGTCTCGAGCGGGAGACATACGGCGTTCGTCCAGCCGTTCTCCTCTATGGCGGCCGCAATGAGTTCGGCCGAACGATCGCCGGACCCTCCCTCGACGGCAACGATCCGCGTCCCATCCGGAACCGTGCCCGGAACACTCAAGGAGGCAAGGCAATCGATGGTCAGATCGGCGGTCCGATAGTTGACGATGACGACCACCAGTTTCAGCCGCGGGGCGTCGTCTTGCCGGCTATGTTCGACATCCATCAAAGGCCGTGCCTCTTCGTCTTGTTCAGGACCACCTGCATGCTTTTTTCGGAGCCGAGATAGCTCCGGCAGATGTCCAGTTCAGAAAGCTTTGACTTACCAATGGCGAGTACGATCACGGCGGTGTCCGACATATCGACGAACGGGATCACCTCGTCCGAACTCAACATCGGCGGCAGATCGAAGAGAACGATCGTCGGCTTCAGCATCTGTCGCACAAATTCGATCTGCGTCGTCATGCGGGCCAAGTCAGCCGGCAGTGGAATTCTGCCCGGCCCCCAGGCGGCACGCAGCAGATGGCAATGAAGGCCTCGTATGTCCAGCGTCGTCAGCCACCCGCGGATTGGGTCCTCCAATGGCGGACGAGGCGGCAGTCCGAGTATGTTGCCGACTGCGGGATCCCGGAAGTTGGCGTCGACCAGCAGAACGTTGGATCCGGGTACGCGGGCAAAGCTGAGCGCCAGATTGATGGCGGTTACGGTGGTGCCGCAGCCGGTCGTCGGGGCGGTCACCGAGATCACCCGCGTGTCCTCATCCTTGTGTTCGGTCAGCAGCTGGTTTCGCAGGATGTCATAGGCGTGTGCCATCGAACTGTCGCTGTCGAAAGCGATGATGCGATTTGCATACAGGAAGGTGGGGGAGACCGGCGAGAGGTCAGGCGGCGGACATTCTTCATAGGAATGGATTCCATTGGCCGAGCTGTTGAGGTAGCCGGCATTCAGCTCGGCGAGACCGGTGCCGTCCAGTCTTTCCGCCATTCTTCCTCGAGCCGAGATATTCTTGATGATTTCCATAAAATTCCCTGCCCTATCCCATAGGTGCGATTTTCAACTAAAGGCGGTCCTGCCGGATTGGTGTGATGTCACCCTCCCGCGATCGGACTTGGGTTGGTGAATGTGGAATTCCGGAACGCCTTGGCTATGCGTCGCTTCGGCTTCCAATGTGGGATGACCACCAGAGTTTCTCCCGCCAGAGCGTGGCTGAGATCAAACGCGCCGCGAACGGTTCGATCAAACAGATGCCTGGCGTAAATTCCTGCAGCCGCGGCCATCGCCGCTGCGGCGCAAACCGCGGCGGCCAGATGAAGCCGCCGCGGTCCTGAAGCAACTTTGGCAACTTCCGGCTCCTCGATCACCTCGATCTGCTGGGCGGCATCGCCTTCCTCCAGGCGCTCGCCGAGGCGCGCGGCATCGAGTTTATTCTGCATCTCGTTCATGTTTCGCTGAAGCGAGACTTTCTCGGCTTCGTTCGCTTCGATCTGCGCTCCAACTTCGGGAGCGTGGGAGATGAGTTCCCGCAGTCGGCCGATGCGTTCTACGAGGGAGTTCCGTTGTGCGAGGTTCTGTTCCCGGCGTGGCTTTGCCATTGCGATACGTTCAGCAATCAGCATGAGCTCGGGCGGAAGCGTCTTGATCTGTTCCGGCGTCGGCATGGTCGCCGATCCATCGCGCGGCGCGGCGGGTGCGACCTGAGCCCGCATCTCCTCGAGACGCTGCTTCATGGCACGGATTTGCGGATGGGTGTCCGAATAAATGACGGACTTCACTGCAAAATCACGCTCAAGCTCGATGAGCTGCCCATGAAAACGCGTAACCTCTGTCGTCTGCCCGGGACCAATACGCAGCTGCGCCTCATAGATCCCGATCTCCTCATTCAACGCAATGGCCGCCCGATCGAGCGTCGCGAGTTCCAGTTCCTTGGTCTGAAGCTCGATCAGCAGGGTCGGGATCCGAGTGGGATGGGACTCCTTGTTTTCTTCGATATATCTGGTCCAGGCGCCTTCCCTCTCGCGGAGACGTTGCGTGACGTTATTGGCTTCCTGCGTGAGGAACTTGGTCGCTTCCGAGGCACGCGCCGTGCGGATGCGCCGGTTTTCTTCGATGACCTGCGACACGAGGTCCGACACCATATTCGCAGAAACGACGGGATCGTCATATTTAAAGCCGATCCTGACGGAGGCATTGCTTGCGGTGCGGTCGGCTCCGTCGGTCACCGATATCTGGAGAGTGATGTTGTTGCGTATCACGGCGGCAAAATTGTTCTTGGCGAGGGGCTCCCGCAGATTTGGAAAAAGACCATGCTTGTCGGCCAGCGCCAGCAGGCTGTTGCGTGAGAGTACCCGTTGCTCGATGAACAGCAGGCGGTCGTTCGATACGGTCGGCGATACGAGCGTTGTCGGTATCTGCTGGAATTCCATCAGCAGCAGCGCGTCGGAGTAATAGCTCCGAGGCATGGAGTAAATGAAGTAGGCCCCGACCATAAGAGTAACCAGAGCGGGCACGATGGCATAGAAAGGTTTGGCGAGTGCGATCTCGATAAAATAGAGAATATTGCGTCCTAATTCATTGATCATGCTGTCGCCTCATTGCTTCGCGTACGAAATACATTGGTCATCACGAAGTCTCCCTTATCGAGCCGCTCTCGTCGTTAACCCGGACGTACGGCTTCCGACCTGGGCCAATGGCTGTACCGCCCCCGCATCTTGGTTGTTCGCGGGATCGCTGTAGACGACGCGCAGCAGATCGCCGGGCAGGATCGGGGTCATCTCGGTTGCGGCGAACTCCCGTGTTTCACCGTTGGCGGTGCGCACGATCTGATAACCGAGCACGCGGCGCTCTTTTTGATGGTTCGAGGCGGCACTCTCGCCATAGATCGTCATGATCCGCGTGCTGTCGGCAAGCCGCGCCGCGACCTCCTCCTGTTCGCGGTTGGCTGCATTGAGTTCAACCAGCAATTGGGTCCGTTGCGCCTGGCGTGCGCTGTCATAACGGGCGATCTCCGCCATTTTTGCCCGCTCGGCGACTGCGATTTCAGATGTCAGTCGGCTGACCTGTCCCTCGAGTTCGGCAATCGTGCCTTCCTGGACCATCTGCTGGGAGCCTTCGGTCACGCCCTTGGCGACTAGCCCGTTGATGCTCTGGAGGCGACGCCTTGCCAAGTCTATCCGTTTCGTCAGGGTGTCGGCTTGCTCCTGCATCGCGAGGCTGTTTCGCTCCGTGAGCTGGTTTGCCTGGGCCTGGGCTTTTTCCTCCAAGGCGAGCGCTTCCATCCGGGCGTTCAGGAGCGATTGTTCCTGCGCAAGGGCCGGATCGGCGGCGAGGGTTTCGGCCGTGCCGATGGACTTTTCTTCGCGCATTTCCGCCTCCAGGCGGGTGATGCGTGCCCGCAGTTCCTGCAGGCGTTTTTGGGAGTGTTCGACTTCGCGTTTTACCACCACTGACCGGTCCTGATCGGCAGCCAGCAAGGGCGTGCGATAAACGCCGCCGGCGACACTGATGCCATGAAGGACGGTCATGTTGGCGCGATATGGATATTCGCCGGGGTTGTCGACTTCGCCGAGGACATAGATCAGCTGCGGGTTCTGGGAATTGGGGCGCAGCATGATGGTGAGATTGGGGCTGTCCTTGAAATAGGTCTTCAGCCGCCCGAGAAGTTGCGCTTCCAGTTCCGAAAGGGAAAGCCCCGCGCTCTGAATATGGCCCGCCAGCGGGAACGACAGCCACCCATCCGGAGCAATGACGACCTCGCGGGTAAGCTCAGGCTCCTGGGCAATCCATACCTGCAGCGTATCTCCCGGCTGCAGGCGATAGGTCGTCTGAGCTGCAACGTCCCCAAATGTCAGGCAGAGCAAAAGCCCCGCGAGACTCGTTATCCCACGCATACAGACCCCCAATGATCGGTAACCCCTTCCCGTCCAACTGGGACAAGACGGTTTATACTAGGGCGGCCTTAGGCACCTGCAAACAGAGCACAAAGAGGTAAGCTTCCGATCCCAAATCCTCCATCTAACGGATGAGCCTGAAAGTACTAATCGACTTTAAGATGAGCGCATCGCGCACGCAGCCGCTTGCGAAACGACCGGCCGACCTTAACCAATATCTCCTGGTGGCTCGGCTGAGCGATGCGGCCATGCCTATGCGGCCGCGGCCGTGGTGCTTACGGCCTCGGTTCGGATTTTTGTCGGAAAAACCGAAGCCAATCATGCCCAGATCGCGGACAAACGTCGGAGGCCATTTCAGATGTGTTTTTCGAGGATTTTGACAGCCGCTTTCGCGACATCCGCGGTCGGTGCGCTCACACTTGGCGCGGCCATGTTCAAGCCTGATCCAGTTACCGCCGAGCGGGATCTCGACGCTCCATCCCAAGCCCTTTCGGCGGCCAACCGAGACCATATCCTGCTGTCCGGGCACAGCCTGACAGATCAACCCTATCCTGATCATTTGAAAGGGATCGCCCGGCAGGAAGGGATTTCCGTGTCCTTGAGGTTGGAGAACGTGACCGGTTCTTCAATCCTGCAGCGAACCGCCGGCGGGCTCGTCCGATTGACCGACGAGCCTTACAACGTTCTCATCATCACCGAACAACATCGTGTTCTGGATGCGTTGATGTGGAGCGAAACTGTTCGTTACCTCCATGGCTACCACCAAGCGTTCACCGCGGCAAATCCAGCCGGGATCACATACTTCTACACCCCCTGGATAAGCCTTTCGTCTTTAGCGGATCCGCATCCGTGGATCGAGTATGAGAGGCTGGCTCTGCCCGTCTGGCGATGCGTCGTAAACCGGGTAAACGATAAGATCGGGGCGGCTGGCCGTAAAAACCATATTCGCTTCATTCCAACATCGCTTGCGCTTGCCGAGCTCGTCTCGCGCCTGGCGTCCGAGCCAGCCTTTAGCGGATTCGAGGACTGGAATGCGGCGGACCGCTTGAAAGCAATCTTCTCCGATGAGGTTCATCTGACGGAACTTGGCTCTTACTACGTGGCCGCCGTAAGCTTCGCGGCGATCTACGGAGTGGATATCCGTCGGCAACGGCCGCCCGCCTTGCTGGATGCCCGACAAGCCGACGCGCTGAGGCTATTTGCTGCCGACTTCATGCAACGCTATCGGGCAAACAAGATGAATGAAGCGGGCGATTGCGAGGCGCCGGTCTCGCTCGCCTTCGCGTCCCACTACGCGAACTATGTGGCGCGCGCCTACCCTCGTGAGGGCAGCTATCTCATTACGCAGTTGCTATGCATCCGGAATATTGTCCGTTTTACCTGGCGCTTCAGGAAAGGCCTGGAGTGAAACGGCTAAGGTGGATGCCCTCAGTTCAGAGCCGATAGCGGCGCTTCGGGAGGGCTAGGGAGCCTACGTTGCCTGATACGCCGAAATGAGTAACCCGATAGCCCAAAGACTAGCGGCGAAACCATTGGCAGCTATGCGAATATCTCGGTCGGGATGCGGAGTTTCGCACAAGGAAAACTCCCCTTGTCCGATGCTGATTGTACCTTGCGAGGATAGTTGGTTGATATCTTTTTTGCCGATTGTACATTCTCTGAGAAAGATTGCCGGGATGCCTTTCCCGGATATCGAAGCGGTTGCCGTCGATCGCTGGACGATTGCCCCGCAGACCCGGCGCTTCATTCGTCCCGCAAAGTTTTTGCCGCATCATCTCGACCGTATAAAGGGCACTCAATTCGGGCCGGTCACCGAGGTCGTGAAGGGCTTTCGTGGAAACTATGAAACCACTCAGGAGGCCACGGTCGGCTACCGGATGAAGAATGTCGACCTCATCGATGGCGTTCTCTACGCGCCGAAGTGTTCGAGGAGCCTCAGACCCCGCAGCCGTCGGCTGCCTGTCTATGTACCTCCCAAGCACTCGACCAGCGGTGCACTGTTCGAGAGCTGGGTCGGCAATCGCTGGTTCGGCAACTGGCTTTCGGATGATTGCCTGACCTATTCGCTGGCGGACCAATACGAAGCTCCGATAACGACGCGGCCGATCACGCGGGGGCACGAGCCGCAATATGCCTCCAAACTCGATCTCAAGCCGATCTATGTCAGCGACGTCCATTTCGACGAGGTCATCCTCTTCAGGGACAAGGGGCAGAACGAGGGCAAGAAGAAACGAGCCGATCAGGTTCGAGAAAAGCTTCTGGCATCGGCGCCCCCTTTTCCCGTTCATCCCGGCGTCTTCATCCTGCGGGGTAACAAGGGCGAAAACCGCCTGCTGTCAAACGAGTCCGATATCGCCGAACAGTTCGCGAAGAAATACGGATTCCGGATCATCGATCCGTTAGCCTCGTCGGTCGACGACATCATCCACGCCTGTGCCGGAGCGCGGGTCGTCGCCGGCGTCGAAGGCAGCCACCTGGTTCACGGACTGACGGTCATGCCGCCGGATTCCGCCCTGTTCGTCATCCAGCCGGCAGATCGGGTGGTTTCAGTTCTCAAGGTCATGACCGATCGTCAGGGACAAGGCTATGCCTTCGTCGTCGGCGAGGGAACCTGCGAGAACTTTCGGGTCGAGTGGAGTGATATCGACCGCACGTTGGAGATGGTACTCGCATGACATCACGGCTTCGTTTTCTCTATCCTCAATCTGCGGTGATGGCCGACCATAAGGGTGCGGCATCCCAGCATGCGCCTCCCGCCTCGTTTCGCGAACTGGTGCGGAAGGACTACGAGCGCCACGGCAGGAGGATCCTCAATGCCGGCTTTATCTCGCTGCTGGTCTATCGCTTCGGCCGGTGGGCGGGGAGCCTTCGGAGCCACGTGGCCAAACGGTTTTTCCAGAAGATCTACGGCGCGATCAACATGGTCGTTTCGACGCTTACGCGCGTTTGGATACCGGCAGAGGTGACGCTCGGCGAGGGTTTTCACATCATCCACGTAGAGGGATCGATTTCGATCCACCCTGACGCCGTGATCGGAAAACGGTGCGGCATCATGCACAATGTCACGATCGGCACGAACATGAGCGCCGGTGCACCCAGGATCGGCGATGACGTCTTTATCGGGGTGAATTCCACCATTCTCGGCGATATCCGCATCGGCGACCGGGTACGGATAGGGGCCAATACAGCGGTCTCTACCGACGTGCCATCGGATTCGATCGTCGTCGGTTCCCCGGCCAAGATTTATCCCCGCCTCGGCCCGTTTTTGACCGAACAGACCAAGACCGATGCCAGTCCCTGATCCACTCATCCGCTGGAGGAGTTTGCCATGAACGCGTTGACCACCAACTTCTATCAGCTTCTGGCTGACAACCTCGGCTCGAGGCCAGGTAAGCCCGCGATCGTCGATGGTCATCGCGCTGCGAGTTATGCCGCGGTTGCGGCCGACGTGGATCGACTGGCGGGTTATCTGCAGAGCCGCAACATTCGGCCGGGTGACCGGGTGATCGTGCACCTGCGCAAGAGCATCGCCGAGGTCACCGCCATGTTCGCCATCGCCAAGGTGGGCGGGGTGGTCGTCAACGTCAACACGCAATGGACGGTCGAGCAGCTCGAATATGTCGCCAACGACTGTGGTGCACGCCTGCTGATTGTCGAGGCAAGGGTCGCCGAAGCTCTTGGCGCGCGCAAGCTACCCGACACGGTCGACAATGTCCTGGTCAAAGGCAAATTGCCGGCCGACACCATATTCGATGTCTGGGATCATCTTCCGGAAGATCTTTCTGGCGACGAGATTGCACGCCTCGACACAGAACTTGCGATGATCATCTACACGTCCGGTTCGACGGGCATGCCGAAGGGTGTGATGCTGACCCATCGCAACATCGTTGCCGGCGCCCGCTCTGTATCGCGCTATCTGGGCCTGAGGGAAGACGACCGGTTACTCAGCATCCTGCCCTACAGCTTCGACTACGGCCTGAACCAGCTGACGACAATGATGTTGATGGGCGGTACCGTCGTGCACCAGGCGGTGCCGATGGCCACCGAAATCGTCCTGGCCATGCAGCGGCATCGGGTGACCGGGGTGGCCGCCGTGCCGCCGCTCTGGAGCCAGATCGTGCGTCTGCTGAAGGACAATCCGGTGGAGTTTCCGGCGCTCCGGCGGATCACCAATTCCGGCGGCAAGATTTCGCTCAACATCCTGGAGCAGATACCGCGGGTCTTCCCGGATGCGGATGTCTATCTGATGTACGGGCTGACCGAGGCTTTCCGCTCGACCTATCTCTCGCCGCAGAAGTTTACCCGCAAGATGGGGGCTATCGGTCAGGCGATCCCCGGCGCCGAAGTCTATGTCATCAAGCATGGCGAAGGCATCGCCCATCCCGGCGAACAGGGCGAACTCGTTCATCGCGGCCCGCTTGTCAGCCTTGGATATTGGGGCAAGCCGGAGGTGACGGAGCAGAAGATCCGGCCGTGTCCGGAACTCTGGCACCTGATCGGCGACGAACCGGTTGTCTATAGCGGCGATATCGTCCGGATCGATGCCGACGGCGACCTCTGGTTCATCGGCCGCAACGACGCGATGATCAAGACCAGCGGCTTCCGCGTCAGTCCGGATGAGATCGAGGATCTCGTCTGCCGCAGCGGCGCGGTGGCGGAGGCGGTCGCCTTCGGCGTCGACGACGAGGAACTGGGGCAAACGGTGCATGTGGCGATAACCCCGATCGGCGAATTCGACGAGGAGGCCCTGCTGCGCTACTGCCGGCGCGCGATGCCGTCCTACATGGTGCCGCGGCAGTTCCATGTCTGGCCGGAAAGCATGCCGCGGACATCGAGCGGCAAGCTGGCGCGGCCGGATGTCGTGCGCCTTTGTCGCGAATGGATGCAAGGCGGGGAAAATGTCTTAAGCGAGCCTCCGCCGGCAGCTCAAATCAAAGTGACCGAAACACGGGAGAACCTGCAATGAGCCTTACCCATGGAAAGTTGATTGGTTATCTGCGGGAATCCCTGAATATCGCCCATGCCGACAGCGAGAGCGAACTGTTCTCCTCAGGCCTTCTCGATTCCGTTTCGATGGTGAACCTCCTGGCATTTGTCGAACAAACGACGGGCCTTTCCATTCGCGCCGAAGACGTGACGCTCGAAAATTTCGATACGCCGGACCGGATTATCCGTTTTGCGGAAGCCAGTGCCTGATGAACCATTTTTCGGCGCTCGATGTCTGGCTGCAGAGTGCGGCGGCATCATTCGGAACCCCCTCTTATGTCTATCTCGCATCGGCAATCGAGAGCCGGGCAGCGCTCCTGAGGCAAGCTTTCGAGCAACGCTTCGCATTGAGCTTTGCCGCCAAAAGCAATCCAAACCCGGCTCTGCTTTCCCTCATGAAGGGCCAGGCGGAATATCTCGACGTCTCCTCGATCGGGGAGTTCCGGACGGCGATAACGGCTGGATGGGAAGCCGAGCGCATCAGCTTCACAGGTCCTGGAAAACGGCCGTTCGAAATCCGTGAGGCAATAGAAGGCGGCATTGGCGAACTGATCCTGGAATCGGTGCGTGAGGCGGTGCTTGCGAACGCGGTTGCCGGCGAACTCGGACGGATACAGCATGTCCTGGTGCGTATCGCGCCGACCACGGTTCCCAAAGGGTTCGGCGACCAGATGGCCGGCCGGCCGTCCGCCTTCGGCATAGACTGGGAAGATATCGCAAGGGACATCCCCGACATTGCGGCTCTGCCCAATCTCAAGATCGTCGGACTGCACATCTATTCCGGCACGCAATGCCTGAAGCCGGAGGCAATCTGCGAGAATTATCGCAACTTCATCGGCATTTTCCGGGAGGTTTGCGAAACCTACATTCCGCGACCGGAGAAGTTGGTTTTCGGATCAGGGCTTGGAATTCCTTATCACGACGGCGACCTGCCGCTAGACCTCTCTGCGGTCGTTGCCGGCATCGCAGCGGATCTCGATGGTTTCAAGGCGCTGCCGCAATTTGCCGAGACCCGGCTGGTGCTCGAACTCGGGCGGTATCTCGTCGGCGAGGCCGGATATTTTCTGACGCGCGTCGTCTCGGTCAAGGAATCGCGCGGCGTGCGGATTGGCATCTGCGATGGCGGCATGAACAACCACCTGCCGGCTTCCGGTCATTTCGGAATGGTGATGCATCGGAACTATACGATGCACAAGGTCGGCGGGCAAGGCGAACCGGAGAAAGTCAACCTTGTCGGGCCTCTTTGCACGTCGATCGACCGGCTCGCTGTCGGGGTGATGCTCCCGCGGATCGAAGAGGGTGATCTTGTTGCCGTCCACAACAGCGGCGCTTACGGGCTAACGGCAAGCCCGATCCATTTCATCAGCCACGCACCACCCTGCGAGGTTCTCATCGAGGCCGCCGGCATGCGCGATGTGACACACATTCCGGCGCTCCCCTCGGCATAACGCCTGCCTAAAATCTCGCAGTGAAAATCAGTAGGCTTTGCCGAAATCGCAGATCTCGATCGCGGTGCGGAGGACGATCTTCGTATCCAGCCAGAACGACCAGTTGTTGATGTACCAGAGGTCGTGGAATATCCGCTCTTCCATCTTCTCGATGTTCGGCGTCTCGCCGCGGCAATTGTTGATCTGCGCCCAGCCGGTCAGGCCGGGTTTGACGTGCCGCCTGAAGGCGTATTTGGCGATCTGAGCGTCGTAGAGTTCGTCATGGGCGAGCGCATGCGGGCGGGGGCCGACGATCGACATCTCGCCGCGAAGGACGTTCCAGAATTGCGGCAACTCATCTATGCTCGAAGCGCGGATGATAGCTCCGACTTTCGTGACGCGGGGATCTTTCCTGGTCGCCTGGCGAATATCACCCGAATCTTCCATGACGGTCATGCTGCGGAATTTCAGGATTCGGAACGAGCGGCCGCCGTACCCCTTGCGGACCTGCCTGAACAGCACGGGACCCTTGGAATCACATTTGATGGCGATCGCCACGACCAGCAGCAACGGAAACAGCGAGAGGATGGCGGTCAGCGAGAAGACGATGTCGAATGCGCGCTTGGTGCCGCGTTCATAGAGGTTCAACGGTGGCCGCTGCGTCTGAAAGGCGGTCATGCTGCCAATCTTGCGGGCAGGAGCGCTGGTCAGACGACCGACGACGCCATCGAAGATGACATTGACCGGCAAAGCAGAGCGCCTGAGTTCGCCGAGGTAGAATTCGAGATTGGAGACGTTCGGGTCCCGCCAGATGATGAATACTTCATCTAAGCTGTCGGTCTCGCTTTGCTTCAGTCTCTGCAGGGCGTTCGCGGGCAGCAGATTTTCATCCGAGAGGCGTATGATCTGCGCGAGGGTCATGCCGCTTGCGGCGGCCTGATGCTGCCAATGTTCGGCCGAAAACTCCTCATGGCAGATCAGCAGCACCCGCTTCATCTTGAAGGAGGCCGCAGCTGCCGCCGATGGCAGATACCAGTGCCAGAACAGGCGGGTGCAGATCAGCCCGGACAGAGAGATGAAAGCGGTCATCAAGATCGCCCCGCGCGAGAACGTCGTGCCGATCTTCAGAAAGAAGATGACGGTCAGCAGGAAGGCAAGGGCGCTTGGGATAAGGACGCAGATCAGCCGGATCTGCGGCCTCAGGAGCTGAATGCTCTCTGGGCTGTAGGCCTGGGCGCTGTGCATGGCGAGCACGAAGATCGTCGACAGAACGAGGCCGATGCCGATGAAAAGCGAAGGATCGGGCGCAGATCCGAAAACGGCATACTGATAGCCCGTGAAGCCGACACCGGTCGCTCCAAGAAGGTAGACGAAGTCCGTCGCGGCCGCCACATAGGCGATGACATGATATTCCAATCCTCCGCGCGGAGGCTTGTGCTCATACGATATGTAGTCATTTCCGATGTTCGGCTCAAATGGTGTGATCATCGTTAAAAAACCCCTACCAGCGGTACGAGTATAGCCGAGGAGAGGGTTGGCACAATGTATCCTGCCTACCTCCTAAGAATGATCTCCCTATTACCTACTTTTGTTGCTAGGATGATTGAGTACAATCCTTTGTGTATAACGTCCAATTTATGCTCAGGTTTTTAGTAAACCTACAGGTATGACTTAAAATTGAGCATGTGAGTTTATTTTATATTTCTGATGGTAAGGCGGAGCTACCGTTTCGCTGAGAAATGGACATTGGCAGCGGTTGGATGCTCGGCTCTGCGTCCGAAGGAGCCTCCTCGCCGGCTGAGGCTTGATCGCCACAGCCCTTGTTTTGAGTTGGGGGTGTGGATGGAATTTGAATGGGACGTTGCCATCGTCGGCGCCGGAATGGGCGGGGCGGCAATGGGATACGCGCTGGCAACCGCCGGGCATCGCGTACTTTTCATTGAAAAGGGTCTGGCTCACTTTTCGCAGGACGAACGTGATGACCCCGATAGTCTGGACGAAGCGAAGCGCCTGAGAAATGGCCGATGGCCGCAGCAGATTTCCGGCTCGGTGGATGCTCGTCCCGTCCGGTTCTTTCCTGCGCTCGGCTGTGGAGTCGGCGGTTCGACGCTTATCTATGCGGCGGCGCTTGAACGGTTTTCCCCAAGCGATTTCAAAATCGTCGACAAGTCCGGCAGGCAGGCCTGGCCGATAGACTATGAAAACTTTGAGCCTTTTTATCGCAAGGCGGAGCGCCTCCTGCATGTGAGCGGCAGCCAGGATCCGCTGCAGCCACGATCGGAGGTTATCGAGCCTCCTGCCATGACACGATGCGACCAGCATTTTTTCGACTCGGCGCAAGCGAATGGGATGCATCCCTATCGAGTGCACACGGCCTGCCGATATATCGACGGGTGCGGCCAATGCGGCGGCTTCATCTGCCATAAATCCTGCAAGCAGGATGCGCGGCGGGCGTTCATCGAGCCGGCACTCGCCACCGGAAACGCCATGGTCATCGATCAATGCAACGTGGAAAAGGTCTCGGCGGACGACGAGGCGGTCACCCAATTGTCGTGCCGGAGGAATGGAGACGAGCTGGCAATCGTAGCCAAGCTCTATGTACTCGCGGCCGGCGCGCTTTCGACACCCTTGTTGCTCCTCAACTCCACCAACGAATTCTGGCCGAACGGCCTTGCAAACACGTCGGACCTCGTGGGGCGCAACCTGATGTTCCACGCGTCCGATTTCTTCGCCGTCTGGCCCCGGGGCAGAACCCGTGTTTCCGAGCCGGGAAAGTCGATCGGCCTTCGCGATTTCTATGAACATCAGGGTCTCAAGCTAGGCGTCATCCAGTCCACGGGCCTGACTGCGACCGCCAATAACGTGCTTCATTTCCTGAAATCACTGATCGACCAGAACGGCTGGATCTGGCTGAAGCCGCTCAAGCCCTTCATGCGCATTCCGGCGATGATCGGCGCTCTTATCTCCGGCAACGCGACGATATTCACCTCTATCCTCGAGGATCTGCCCTATCCCGAAAATCGCGTGAAGCCTGATCCGGAAGATGCCGCCAGCATCTATTTCGAATATACAATTCATAATGAGCTGCGGCAAAGAATGCAGGCCTTCCGCAAGTTATATCGCAAGGCATTCAAGCGGCACCGGATGATGATGCTCGGGTCCGAAGTCAACCTCAACTACGGCCATGCCTGTGGAACGTGCCGGTTTGGTCCGGATCCCTCCACGGCGGTACTGGATGCCAACAACCGTGCGCACGACCTGAACAATCTCTATGTCGTTGATGCTTCGTTCTTCCCGACCAGTGGGGGGGCCAATCCAAGCCTGACGATTGCCGCTAACGCCTTGCGTGTCGGTGAGCATATTGCTCAGAAATTGTCCGCGACAAAGGCGAAACAGAGGGAGGCCTGCGTCGTTTCGGATTCCGCGTCCTGACCACGGAGCTTCCGAAGGGGGCAATGCCCCGGTCTCTCCAATCAGTGGTTCCTGTTTCGATCGGTTCTGATCCAGGCCGCCTCGCCGGCTTGGAGGATATGGCGCGGATAAATCCTCAATTTCCTGAACATGTATCCCGGAATGTCCGCCATGGCATGCATGGGAAGCGCGCGTCTGCCGTGACGCCACCAGGCAACCGATAGCGCGATGTCGAAAGCAAGGATTCCGATGGACGAGATCGCAAGTGGCGCGATCGCAATTCCCGAAGTTGCGAGGAAGACTGCCGGAACCAGTGAGAGCAGGAGAAGCGCTGCCAGCAATGTCAGCGGCGGTATGAGCGCATCGACGACGAGCGCCAGATAGGCCCTGTTCCGCAACGTGTTGACGTCCAGCAAGGCGGAGAAAAGGTGTGCCGCCAGCGCGAAGCGGCCGGCGTTCCATCGGGAGGCTTGCGTTTCGAGGCCTTTCTTCGAATACGGAAACCTGCTGCTGACGGCTGCGGCATCGCAGAAAAGCGGAGCGTGGCCGATCCGCGCCAGGTCCAGCCCAAGCTTCATGTCTTCGACCAGATCGCCGTTCGCAAGCGCGGCGTCCCGCAGGATGGCCCAGGGGAATGCCATGCCCGAGCCGGTCAATTGCGCAGGAAGCCCGAGTTTCGCCAGTCCAAGAAGCCGGATCCGGTTCTTCAGAAGAAATGCGAATTCGGAAACCGCCAGGTTGATGCTTGCGTCCGGCGGCGCGAACATCAGGTAGCGGGATTGCACAGGTCTGTTCGTTGCCGCGGCCATGATGGCGAGGTTATCGAGTGCGCCCGGCTCCAGCCAGCAGTCGGCGTCGACAATGACGACCACCTCCGGCGGCAGCAGGCCGAGATACCTGACGCCGGCGTCGAGGGCGTATCCCTTGCCGCGGCGAAGCGGATCGAACCGTACGATGACATCCGCGCCCGCTTCACGTGCCAGCGATGCCGTGAGATCACTGCAATTGTCGGCCACGACGATCAGCCGATCCCCGTGGCGCATCTGGCTTTGGATGCTGTGCAGGGTATCGGTGATCTGGAGTTCTTCGTTATGCGCCGGGACAAGAACCGCGACTTGCGGCCGCCGCCCGTTCTGACGTGGCGGTCCGCTCCGCCCACCGAGACTTCCAGCGAGACATTCAATCGCGAAAAAAACAGTCGGAACCAGGACGACGACGGACAATATCAAGGCCGCGGCGATCAGTATGTCCTGTTGCATGGCTTCCCCTCCGACGACGCGTCTCAAGCGGTCAATCATAGCCCGAGGGCCGAGGGTTCTAAGCTGACCACGCTACACCGTTCGAGTGTGCACGGGCTCATCCTATTTCGGGGCAGGTGGAGCCACCGCGAACATGTCTACGCCCATTTGATGGCTGGTGGATCAATTGAAGTCTGATCCTTGCGCCCAATACGGTTATCCGATGCAATTCGTTGAGCGAATGCAGTCGGTTACCCGAAAATATGGTTACGCATTGCTGACCGTCCGCCTCACGGTGAAACGGACCGGAAGGACGTCGTTCCAGGCGGAAGGCGCTTGGGATACGGCCGGCGACTTCAACGGATAGTCATGCCGGCGACGACATACCCGTCGCGCAGCCTGATCTGACCCATCAGCCGGTCGCCCGTCTTGAAGGGCGGGACATCGATCTCGAAATAGGCGGCGAAATGCCCGTCCGCGAGGTTCAGCTCGATGCGGATGGCCTCGAAGCCGAACATCGTGCGGGTCAGGCCGTACTGGCACTTGTAGGTGCATTCCTTGGCGCTGAAGATCGCTTTCACCAATCGTCCGCGAGTGCCCCATTGCTGCCGGTTGAGCCACTGTCGCTCGCGCGGAGTGCAGATCTCTTGCGCATAGGTGTCGTCAAGCGGCGTCGCTTCCTCAAGATCGAGGCCGAGAGCCTTGATGCCGTCCGAATGGCGGCCGATGGCGGCGACGCAGCGGGTGGTGGAGTGGCTGATGCTTCCGGCGATCCCGGCCGGCCAGATCGGCGCCCGATCCGATCCAACGGGTATGGCCATTCCAGGCAGTCCCAGATGGTCCATGGCCCGCCTGGCGCAGATGCGACCGGCAGTGAACTCCTGCTGCCGGCTCTTTACCGCATTGGCGATCGCTGTTCTCTCTTCAGGATAGAGTTTCGAAACGTCACCGAGCAGGTCGGCTTCGGCGACCGACACGGAAGGGTCGAATATGCCCTCCAGCAGCATGGCTAGACCTTGGTTTCCACGCGAACCAGCGTGGGGCGCCGTTCCATCGCGTTGCGCCGCAATGCGGCTCGCTCGGCTGCCCGGCCGAGCTGCAGGTCTGCCTTGCCCTTGCCGGAGATGTGGTCGGCAAGGAGGGCAACCGTCGGGAAACGGAAGAGGTCGGTGATCGTCAGGTCCGGCGCCAGCTTCGCCTTCATTTCCCGATGGACCTGGACCGCCAATAACGAATGCCCGCCGAGAGCGAAGAAGTTGTCGAATATCCCGACCTTCTCGAGTCCAAGGGCGCGACCGAACACCTCGCTGATATCCCGCTGCAGATTGTTGGACGGTTCGATGAACGTAGCTGCCGGGGCCTGGACCTTTTCCGTCGGGGCCGGCAGCTTGTTGCGATCCACCTTGGCGTTCGGCGTCAGGGGGAAGGCCTCCATCGTCACGAAATGCGAAGGTATCATCGCATCGGGCAGGGCCTCGGCGATATGGGTGCGAAGTTCCGGTTCTGAGACGGATGTCCCGTCGGTGCGGATATAGGCCACCAGGCGCACGTCGCCGGGACTATCCTTGCGGGCGACCACGACCGCCTCGCGGATGCCGGCGAATGTGCCGATTCGCGCTTCGATCTCGCCGAGTTCGATACGATGGCCGCGGATCTTCACCTGATGATCGGTGCGGCCAAGGAAATGCAGCACGCCGTTCCGGTCGAAGCGGGCAAGGTCGCCCGTCCGATAAATCCGGCCCTCCATGAACGGGTTGGGCAGGAAGCGTTCTTGCGTGAGCTGTTCGCGGTTGTGATATCCGCGGGCGACGCCGTCACCACCGATATAAAGCTCGCCGATATCGCCGGGCGGCACCGGATTACAGGCGTTGTCGAGCACATAGAGCTGGGTGTTGGCGATCGGATGGCCGATCGGAACGACGCCCGTCGATGGGCCGGCCGTGAATGTCGAAGACCAGATCGTCGTCTCCGTCGGGCCGTACATGTTTTCGATCGTCGCGTCGGTGACGGTTCGCAAGGCTGCGAGAAGCGAGCCCTGCAGCGCCTCGCCGCCGAGGAAGAGATGGCGGACATCGCTTAAGGCGGCGCGGTCCTCGTCGATCATCATGAACATGCGGGCCATCGAGGGCGTGCATTGCAGATGCGTAACCCGATGCTTGCGGATTTCTTCCGCAAAACCGTCGCCGGCCTCGTCGCTGACGGGATTCTTGCTCGTCTTGACGACTTCGGCCAACAAGGGAAGCCTTTCCAGGACGATATTGTCGGCCAGGCCGAAATCGATGAGGCATGCGATGTCGTCGACGCCGGCCGCCTTGACCTGGTCCAGCCTTTCCAGCGCATCCTCGACGGTGCCGAACAGGCCGCTGTCCTCGAAATAACGCAGGAAGGCAAATTCAAGGATGGCATCCATCTCCTCGGGCGCCAGCGACTGGAGGTCGATATCCATCGGCTGGGCGATGCCCTGCGGCTTCTTGAATGCAGGAAACGCCCAGGCATATTGCTTGATGAGGGCGGCTGCGCTGCGCAGGTATTCCTTCATCGGGCCGCGGGCCAGTTCCCGCACCTCGTCGCGGTCTTTGCCGATCAGGGTGTGGAGCATCAATGTTACTTTATAATCGGCCGGATTGCGGCCGGTCTCGGCAAGCGTCTGCCGGTAGATGCGAATCTTTTCCGCAAGCTCCTCGACCGATTGGCCGAGCAAGTGGGTCAGCACATTGGCTCCAAGCCGGGCCGCTTCCCGGTAGCTTTCCGGATTGCCGGCGGTGGTAAGCCAGACGGGCAGTTCCTTTTGGACCGGCCGAGGCTGGGTCACGACCGCAACCGTGCCGGCGCCGAAATCGAAATCGACGCTCTCGCCGCGCCACAATTTGCGGACGACCTCGATATCGCGGGTCAGGCTCGCCTTGTTCTTCGGCGGCGCGTTTTCGGGCCGCAGGACGAAATCCTCGGGCATCCAGCCGGAGGCGAAGGCAAGTGCAACCCGCCCGTTGCTGAGATTGTCGATCACCGCCCATTCCTCGGCGACGCGCGCCGGATGATGAAGCGGCAGAACGCAGCTGCCGGCCCGGATCGAAAGGTTCCTGGTGACAGCCGCGACTGCGGCACCGGTGACCGCCGGGTTCGGATAGGGACCGCCGAACGCGTGGAAATGGCGCTCCGGCGTCCAGACGGAATCGAAACCGTTGGCATCGGCAAATTTGGCGCCTTCGATCAGCAGCCGGTATTTGTCCGGCCCCGATCCGCCGTCATTGCCCCAGTAAAAGAGGCCGAAATCGAGATTGGTACCTCTTCCGGCGGAAGACGCGCCCTTCGCCTTGGCTTCGATAATTTCGGAGGAGTGGATGACGACCTTGAAGCCGCGGGCGAGCGTCCAGAAGAGTTCCAGAACCGAGATATCGAAGGAGAGGCTGGTGACAGCCAGCCAGACATTGTGACGATCGGTCGTGTGCGGCACCCGTTCGTCCATGCCGGCGAAGAAATTCACGACGTTGCGATGCTCCAGCATCACGCCCTTCGGAAGGCCGGTGGAGCCGGACGTGTAGATGACATAGGCGAGATTGCTGGAAGTGACGCCGGTTGCCGGGCGATCCGCTCCAGCCTGGTTTCTGAGGATATCCTCGACGCACAGGAAGTTGCTACCTTCGAGCGTCTCGGATTTCGACAGCCGTCGCTCGGTCAGAACCAGCTTGGCGCCGCTATCCTTGATCATGAATGCCAGTCGGTCGGCCGGAAAATGCGGGTCGAGAGGAATATAGGCCCCGCCTGCCTTCATGATCGCGAGCGCGCCGACGACCAGATCGAGTGAACGAGGCAGGTATAGGCCGACGGTGACGTCCGGGCCGACGCCCTGGGCCACCAGCGCTTGCGCAATGCGGTTCGCCCGCTCGTCCATCTCGCGGTAGGAAAGGGAGCGGCCGTGGAATGCCAGAGCTTCGGCATCCGGCGTCCGGTCGACCTGCCGTTCGATAAGCTGATGGACGCAGGCGGCGGTATCGTATTCGCGCTCCGTCCGGTTCCAGTCGAAGAGGACCATGTTCCTGTCGGCATTCGACATCAGGGGCAGGTCCTGCAGCAACGTCGCGCGGTCCTCGAACGCCGAGGCCAGGATCGCAAATGCCGTTGCCAGATCCTGCGCCTGCCGTTCGTCGATCCGCGCCCGATCGTAGAGCAGGTCGGCTTTGGTCTCGCCGAGCCGGAAGGTCAGGGCGCAGCCCTCGATCTCATCGGCGAACGCCGGGTTGGAGATGTCTGCGACACCGATCGTCAGTTCCGGCGCGGCAAGGCCGGGATAACGGTCGACAAGATCGCGGCAATAACCCTGGCGCTGATCCAGCACCGTCAACGCCTGACCGACCTGCCTGAGTAGGTCGTCGACCGAGGCTTGCCCCGTGGCGTCGATCCGCAGCGGAATGGACTTCGCGAAATAGCCGGGATGGCGGGCGTCGAGATCTGCCAGCCTATCGTTCGTATAGGCGAGGTCGAACGCGGTCTGGCCGGAAAGACGCACGAGGAAGGCTGCTGTCAACGCGAGCCGCTCCTGGCGCGAAAGCCGCCCGGAAAAAAGCAGAGGTATGATACGGATATCCGGTGCCTGGCCGGCTTCCGATGCTTTTATATAGGGAAGCGCGATATCGGTGCCGGCTTCGAGTGCACGGCGGAAGAAGGTTTCATGCCCCGCATGAGCGGAAACCGCTTCCGACAGAGCGGTCTTGTCCGCCTCGCTTAGAAGGGGCAGCCGATCGCCCGGACGTAGTACCGAAGAAAGCGCGATCTGCCTGGTGCCATCCTTGCGGGCGGCCTCGAGCAGAACCGGCATGTCTGCGGTGCCGACCGTCACGCCATGGGCGCCGACCGACAGGACGAGACCGGGTTCCCCGTTCAGTTCGCCGTCGAGGATGCGAAGGTTCCTGACGGTGAAGACGTCGTTGCCGAAACGGACCTTGGGTGTTGCCAGGGGGTTGAGATAGGTGGGACCGAAATCCAGGCCGCGCACCAGGCGAGAGAGCTCGCCTGCCGAGGCTGTGAAATCGAGCGTACCGGCGGCCGACGGACGCTTGAGCTGTCCGTAATAGATACGGGTTGCGAAATCCTGCCGGCGTGGCTTCAAGGCGCCGCGCTCGATATCGCCGAGCATGTCAGAGAAAGTGGCGATCCCGGCTTCGAAACATTTCGTATTCAGCGTCAAGGCGGTCTCATCCGCGCTGATCTCGAAATGCTGCTGCGCATAGACATCACCTTCGTCGATCCCTTCGGTGATCGCGTGCCAGGTGATGCCGTGCCGGTCATGGCCTTCGAGGATCGCCCAGGCGGGTGTGTTGAGGCCGGCCATGTCCGGCAGCAGACCGTCATGAAAATTGGCGGCGCCGATGTTTGCACGCCGCCAGGCCGCGTCGGGAACCATTTTCAGGTTGGCGATGCTGAAGAGCCAGTCGTAGTCGTATTGGGTCAGCTGAGCGGCGTATTCGCCTTCTTGCGTCACGACGGGGATATCCTGGGCCAGCGCCCAGTTTCTGACCGATCCGTTCGACGTTGCTACGGCCTCGATCCTATGTCCGCGCCCCCGCAGAATTTCAGCGCATTGAACGAGTAATAAACCGCCACCGATCAAAACACACTTCAATTCGCCCATAAAGCTTGTCCCCACTCGTTGCTGTTCCAGGCACTCCGATAGAAACGGGGAGCGGTATAAAACTCAACATGCGCCGGACCACCCATGCGGATGATCGCGCCTAAGCCTGAATTGCAGGCCATACCCGGCTTTCCCCCATACGGATGATCATGGCTTCCAAAGGAGTAATTGCGATTGCGTCTTGGCTGGCAGCACATTGAGGCTGCGGGTTTGCGCTCGCGGATTTCAGTGGGAAGCGGAACGAGGCTCGTGGCATCATTGGGGTGATGTCATCAGGTTGGCCTCCGTGGGTTAGGGCGGTGTCGATGCTTGAGGGGTCAAACCAGGTCTGTGCCAGCGATATTGCAATCGTCGGCATGGCTTTGAGAGTGCCGGGTGCACGCAATGTTTCGGAATTCTGGCAGAACCTGCGAGACGGCGTAGAGTCGGTTCGGACGTTTTCGCCGGAGGACCTGATCGCTGAAGGCGAGGACCCCGAGCGGCTCCATCACCCCAACTACGTTCCCCGCGGCGCCGATCTTCCCGACATGGAAATGTTCGACGCGGAGTTCTTCGGCCTGAACCCGAAGGAAGCGGCGATCATGGATCCCCAGCACCGCCATTTCCTTGAATGCGCCTGGGAAGCCATGGAGGACGCCGGCCGGACGCCGAACAATCAGCCCGGCCCGGTCGGTATTTTCGCCGGCTGCGGCATGGGCAGCTATTTCTATTTCAACGTTTGCAGCAATCGCAACCTGATCGACCAGGTGGGAATGTTCCTGTTGCGCCACACGGGCAACGACAAGGATTTTCTGGCGACGCGAGCCTCTTTCACGTTCGACCTGCGCGGCCCGAGCGTCAATGTGCAGACCGCCTGCTCGACGTCGCTCGTCGCGGTGCATTACGCCTGCCAGAGCCTGATCTCCGGCGAATGCGACATGGCGCTTGCCGGCGGGGTGACGATCGAATTCCCGCATCGGCGCGGCTATACGTTCCAGGAAGGCGAGATCCTTTCGCCCGACGGGCACTGCCGGCCTTTCGATCATCGCGCGGCGGGGACCGTTTTCGGAAGCGGCGTGGGGGTGGTCGTGCTTCGCCGGCTTTCGGATGCTCTTCGCGACGGCGATGTGATCCATGCCGTGATCAAGGGTACGGCCGTCAACAATGACGGCAACAGCAAAGCTGGCTATCTCGCGCCGAGCGTCAGCGGGCAGGCCGAGGCGGTTCTGGAGGCTCAAGGGCTCGCAGGCGTCGATGCCGACACCATTCAATATGTCGAGTGCCACGGCACCGGCACGTTCCTCGGCGATCCGATCGAGATCGAGGCGCTGACGGCGGCCTTCAGGCAGAGCACCGAGCGGACCGGCTTCTGCCATGTCGGATCGGTCAAATCCAATATTGGCCATCTCGATACCGCCGCGGGTGTCGTCGGTCTCATCAAGGCGACGCTTGCCGTCAACGAGGGTGAGATTCCGCCGACGCTCGGCTTCGAACGCCCCAACCCCTCGATCGATTTCGAGAAGAGCCCGTTCCGGGTCAACAACAAGCTGGTGAAGTGGCCGCATGCGCCGGGCCCTCGCCGGGCGGCCGTCAACTCGCTCGGCGTCGGCGGCACCAATGCGCATGCCATCATCGAGCAGGCGCCGACCCGTTACGTGGCCGACGCAGCCGGGGCTAATGCAAAGATCGGCGCCGATTCCGATCCGATGCTGCTTTTCCTTTCGGCCCGCCAGCGCAAGACGATCGATCAGGCGGCCGAGCGGCTCGGCTCGGCGATCTCCGGACAGCCCGGCCTTTCGCTCGATGACGTCAGCTATACGCTGCAGCATGGCCGCAAACATTTCGACCACCGCATGGTGGTCGCCGTCCGTGGTCGGGAGGACGCCATCGCGGTCCTTGCGAACCCCGGCAGCCGTGGTTTCGTTCATCAGCCCGTGCCGAACAATTCCGGCGCCATATTCCTGTTTCCAGGCGGCGGTGCTCAATATGTCGGCATGGCCAAGCGGCTGTACGAGGAGGATCAGACATTCCGGCGGAGCGTCGAAGAGGGGCTTTCCCATCTGCCTGTCGACGCAGCAAACGAGATCCGCACGGTGTGGCTCGGCGAGAACTCCGCGACGGCTGCGAAAACCTTCCTACGCCCCTCGCTCCAACTTCCTGCCATTCTGATCACCGAGATCGGATTGGCCCGGCTATGGATGGATTGGGGCGTGAAGCCGAAGGCGCTGATCGGCCACTCCATGGGCGAGAACGCCGCGGCCTGTGTTGCCGGCGTGATGTCCTTCAAGGACGCCGTCAACCTGGTGCATCTGCGGGGCAAGCTGTTCGAGACTATTCGGCCCAGCGGCATGATGAGCGTGCCCCTCGATCACGACCGGCTTTCCGAACTGCTGCCGGCATCGCTCGACATCGCTTCGGTCAATGCGCCGTCGCTTTGCGTCGTGTCGGGCCTCAACGAGGATCTCGACCTCTTCCGGGAATTCCTGGCGAGGCAAGGCATTGATGCGACGCGCGTGCCGATCAACATCGCCGCCCATTCGCGGCTGGTTACACCCATCCTGAGAGCATTCGAGGCTTTTCTGCGCGATATCACTCTTCGCGCCCCGGCAATTCCGATCCTATCGAACCGTACGGGCTTGCCGTTGAGCGCCGAAGAGGCGACCGATCCGATGTACTGGGTCGGTCACCTTCGTTCGACCGTTTATTTTGCGAACGGCATGGCAGCGCTTTCGGCGGAACCGGGACGTATCTATATTGAAGTGGGTCCCGGGCGTGTTCTGTCGTCACTGACGAAGGCGCAGGGGTCGATCCCCGCAAACCAGGTGATCAACAGCCTGCCGCATCCCGACGAGGCCGGCGACGATCGGCTCCATTTCCTCTCCGCCGTGGGGCGGGCCTGGGCGACCGGGCTCGAGGTCGATATCGACCGCCTGTGGCAGGACCGTTCGCCGCGCCGGGTCCGGCTGCCGGCCTATCCGTTCCAGCACAAGCGCTTCTTCATAGACCGCGCCGGAGCAAATGAGAGAGGCAAGAGCGCCGAGCCCGTCCTTTCGAAGGAACCCGATATCGAGCGCTGGGGTTATCGCCCCTCTTGGAAGCAGACGCTAGCGAATTACGAGCTGGGCGCCGAGAAAGAGGCGCAATCCTGGCTCTTCTTCCTCGACGAGGCCGGGGTCGGTCAGAAGCTGGTCGAAGCGCTGAGGACGGCCGGCCACCGTGTGGTAACGGTTTCCCTCGGCGACGCTTTCATTCGCCGCAGCGCCGAGGACTACATGCTCTGCCCGGAACTGGGCCGCGCCGGATATGACGCCCTGATTGCCGGGCTTGTCGGTGATGGCGGCCTGCCGTCGCGTGTCGTGCATATGTGGCTTCTGACCCGGGCCGAGACCTTCCGGCCCGGCTCGAATTTCTTCCATCGGAACCAGGAATGCGGTTTCGACAGCATGCTGCATCTTGCCCAGGCTCTGGGGGATGCAGCCAGCCTTGCGGACGTGCATTTCACCGTCGTCACCAACGGCATGCAGCAGGTCTTGCGCGAGCCGTTGCCCTATCCCGAAAAAGCCACCGTTCTGGGGCCTAGCCTGGTCCTGCCGAAGGAGATGGCGGGTGCCACGGTCAGGGTGATCGATATCGATCTGCCGCCCAAGACCGAGCGGAACAACAAGCGGTTCTCCTTCGGGCGCTTGATGGGGCGGGTAGAGAAAAAGGAGCCCGCGGAGCCGGCGGCGTTGATCGAGCAGCTCTGGGAAGATCTGCATGCCAAGCCGGGATCCGAAATCGTCGCCTTCCGCAAAGGGCGGCGCTGGTCGCAGGTTCATCAGCGGCTGCCGTTGAAAGATGTATCGTCCGAGCAGGCGACACTGCGTGAGGGCGGCGTCTACTTCTTCTCCGGCGGCCTGAGCGACGTCGCTTTGGCGCTTGCCGACGAACTCGCCGGCCGGTTCCGGGCGCGGATCGTGCTAGTCGGCCGCACCGTTGTGCCGCCGCGGGAAAACTGGGAATTCTACGATCGCACCCACGGCCATGGCGTCGTTCGGCGGGCGATTTCGGCAATCCGGAGGCTTGAGGAGAAGGGGTCGGAAGTTCTTTATCTGGTCGGCGATGTCGGCAATCCGGAGCAGATGAGCCGGGCGGTCGAGACCTCGCTCTCCCGGTTCGGGGAAATCAACGGTGTCTTCCATGCGGCCGGCACGGTTGATGACGGCCTGATGCAGACCAAGACACGCGACAGCATCGACAGGGTCCTGACGCCGAAAGTGCTCGGCACCACTGTGCTGGATGCGGCATTCGAAACCGTGGCCCTCGATTTCTTCCTGATGTTTTCCTCCACCAGCACCGATGTGGTGCGGGCAGGGCAGGTCGATTACGTCGCCGCGAACGCCTATCTCAATGCCTTCGCGCAGAGCCGTTCTCATCGCCCCGACCGTGCCACCGTCGCGCTGCATTGGGGCGTCTGGAATGAAGTCGGTCTTGCGGCACGGGCGCTTGGCGCCTCCGAGGGCGGCGGGTGGATCAAGCCGGTTGCCGGGCCGGCTGCCGGTCCGTTCTTCCAGCACTGGAAAGAGGACGAGACGGGATTGCCCTGGCTCGAGGCGCTGGTCAGCCCCGAGACGGAATGGATGCTCGACGAACATCGGCTGCTTTCCGGCCAGGCGGTCATGCCGGGTACAGGTTATCTGGAGCTGATTGCACAGGCGTCCCGGGAATACGGGCTTCCGTTCGAAGCGGAAGTGGCGGACCTCGTATTCCTGAGGCCGCTTGCCTTCAATGACGGCGAGACGAAAGCCGTTCGAGTGCGGTTGGAGCCGGCGGCGGAACATTTTCGCATCGTGGTTCTGGCCGGCCCGGCGGATGGCGAGGATGCGCTGTTCGTCAAGCACGCCGAAGCCATCCTCAAGCCGCAGGCGCAACAGAGGCGCGCGACGGTCGACATCGCCGCTGTCGCCTCTCAGTGCGACGGGTCACGGGTCGCCGGAGGCGGAGCGCGCTTCGCGCAGTTCAGGAGAAGCATATCCGCTTCGGCCCCCGCTGGGCCGTCCTGCGCTCCATGGCGATGGGGCGCGGCAAGGCTGTTGCGGAATTGAAACTGGACCCGATCTTTGCCGACGATCTTGCGAAAGGCGTCCTGCTGCATCCGGGCCTGCTCGACATCGCGACCGGCTTTGCCATGCAGCTTGCCAAGGACTACGACGCAGAGACCTCGCTTTGGGCGCCGGCAACCTATGGCCGGGTGGTCCTCCACATGCCCCTGCCGGCCGAGGTCGTCAGTATCGTGGAACTCGCCGACAGCAGCGATTTCGGCGAGGGTTATGCGGCCTTCGACGTGACGATCACCGATCCTCTCGGCAACGTCATTTTCGAAGCCGAAAAATTCGTCATGCGCAGGCTGGAGAGCGATCTTGCGCTGGGTCTCGCATCCCAGGCGGACTCGCCGGCTGCTGCCAAAGCGAAGCCGGCCGCGCTTTCTCCGGCGATGTTGAAGCTCGGCACCCAGGTGCGCAACGGTATCCTGCCGGCGGAAGGTTTTTCGGCGCTGCAACGCGCGCTCGGCACATCCGAACCTCAGCCGATCATCAGTTCGATCGATCTCGAAACTCTGCGCGAATGGATTGCCGCCTCTGCCGAAACCGCGACGCCGTCCGGCGACAATTTCGAGAGACCGGACCTCGAAAGCGAGTTCGTCGAGCCGCGCAATCCGATCGAGGAAACGCTGGCCGGCTATTGGCGGGAGCTCCTCGGGATCGCCAAGGTCGGCATCCACGACAGTTTCTTCGACATGGGCGGGCATTCGCTGATCGCGGTTCGCCTGTTCCGGATGATCAAGAAACAATATGCGCTCGACCTGCCGATATCGACGCTGTTCGAGGCGCCGACGATCGCCCAATGCGCGGAGCGTATCGCTGCGGAATTGCCGGATGGAGGCGAGGCCGCAGGATCCGAGCTCGCGGCGAGCCTGCCGACGACGACGGCAAAACCGGTTCATCTGGTCCTGATGAACCCCGGTAGGAATGCAAAAGCAACCCCGCTGTTCATCTGCGCCGGCATGTTCGGCAATGTCCTGAACCTTCGCCATCTGGCAATGACCATGGGTGCGGACAGGCCCGTCTACGGATTGCAGGCCCGCGGACTTTACGGCGACCACGAGCCGCACGCGACGTTCGAGGAGATGGCGGCCGACTACATCGCCGAAATCCGTACGGTGCAACCCAGCGGACCCTATCTTCTCGCCGGTTATTCGGGTGGCGGCATAACCGCCTTCGAAATGGCCCGGCAGCTTCAAGATACAGGAGAAGAGGTTTCCCAGGTGATCATGCTGGACACCCCCATGCCGCGGCAGCCGGGGCTGGGCCTGCGCGACCGTATCAGCATGAAATTGCAGGACATGCGCCGACATAAGATGAGGTTCGTTGGCGCGTATCTGAGAGACCGTCGTGCCTATCAGGAGCAACAGCGCGCCAAGTTCGAGTTGGAGCATCAAGGTGAATCGCCTGAGTATTTCAACAATGTCAGGATTGAGATGGCGTTCAGGAGAGCCTTGCTCAGGTATGATGTCAGGGCTTATTCCGGCAAGGTCACTTTGTTTCGTCCCAAGCCCGATATCTTCTATAGCCTTGGTGGCGGCCGTCACCTGAAGCAGAACCGCGATGTGCTGCTGCCTGACAATGGGTGGGGGGGGCATGTACCGCAATTGCGGGTCTCGGAAGTGCCAGGAGACCACGACAGCATGGTGCTCGATCCGTATGTTCGCGTGCTCTCCGAGCACATGCGTGCTGTCCTTGAAGCCTCCGGTGTCACGGCTGCGCTCCATGGGACTGCCGATATGGAGGCCAAAGTTCAAAGCAGAGCGCCGGCCCGGGTCGCCGAGATTGCTTAGCCGATGAACGATGGCCGGATCTCGAAAATACTGTTTCCGCGATTGCCATGACATGCCCGGGGGCACGCTGCTTGCGTGCCTTCAACATTAAACTGGAAAGTCTTCTTAAAGAACGGGGAGTCTTCTGTGACTGACGCAATCGTTCCCTCGGATTGGAAGCAGGTGCCTTCCCCTCACGCCAGGGAGCCGTTGCCTCTCGACGCTTTGCCCGTGACGGTTCAGCCGCCGAAACGGCGTCTTCGCACGACCCTTATCCAGGCCGCAGGTTGGTCGATGATGGGGTATCTCCTCTCGCAGGTCGTACGCATCGCAAGCAACCTGGTGCTGACAAGGCTGCTGATACCGGAAATGTTCGGCATCATGGCCGTCGCCACCATGATTCAGGTGTCGGTCGCCATGTTGTCCGATCTCGGGCTCAGGCCCGCGGCCATACAGAGCCAGTTTGGCGACGACCAGTCCTATCTCGACACCGCATGGACGCTGCAAATCATCCACGGCTGCTTGATCTGGTTTGCGTGCGTCCTGATTGCCATCGGGATCGGGCGTGCAGCCGAGTATGGCCTGTTCCCAGCCGGATCGGTCTACACGGTCGCGTCGTTGCCAGCCATCATCATGGGAATGTCTTTTTGTACCGTGATCATGGGGCTGCAATCCACAAAACTGATCACTGCGTTCCGGCACCTCGATCTTGGGCGCGTCACCTTAATCGAGATAGTGGCTCAGGTCGTCAGCCTGGCGGTCGGGATCTCGCTTGCGTGGCACACAGGCTCGATTTGGTCGTTCGTCGCCGCAACGCTTCTATCTGCGTTGACGACCACTATTCTTACTCACATATGGCTGCCGGGTCGGCACAACAGCCTTTACTGGGAAGCTGCGGCGATAAGGGATCTTGTTCGGTTTGGCCGCTGGATCATGCTGTCGTCCATCCTCACGATGATAGCAGCCAACGGAGATCGTATCTTTCTCGCCGGATGGACAAGCCCCGTCATGCTCGGCTTCTACAGCCTGGCCTTCAATCTTATCTCGATGCTGGAAGGTGCCGGTGGCCGGCTGTTCTTAAACGTGGCAATGCCGGCCTTGGGCAGGATTGCAAGGGAACGCCCGGAGCAGCTCGGCTCCATGTTCTGGAAAATGCGATTGCCGCTGGATCTTGTTTTCATCGGAAGTGCGGGCGCGATCTATTCGAGCGGCACGGCAATCATCGAAGCGCTCTATGATGATCGCTATCGAGATGCTGCTCCAATTATCCAGATATTATCGTTCAGCCTTCTCATCATGCGTTTCGGTCCCCTGTCTGCGGTCTATCTCGCCGTCAATGAACCGCGTAACCAGACCGTCATGAATTTCATTCGCGCGGTCTCGAGTTTTACATGCCTGCCCCTGGGTTATTACTTGTTCGGCTTCGAGGGCGCAGTATGGGCGGCCGCACTTTACGGACTGCCCGTATTGCCGGCGATTCTTTACTTCAATCACCGTCACGGCCTCAACAATTTCCTATATGAAGCGGGTGTGTTGTTGGCCTGGCCTGTCGGGTATCTGGCTGGAGTTCTTGCGACGGGCATTCTCCACCACGCTGGGCCGCTGTTTTAAGAAAAGCTGCCAGAAACTTCCAGTTTTGCTATTTTTATATGTCGGCCTGCCGATTATTTGGCGCCGAGATGTCTGGACGGCGGTTGCTTCCACGCCGCATCGGTCGTTGTCCCGAAATACGACGTTTTGCGTCGGACCAGGTCAAGTATCCGAAAGTTCATGGGCGGGGCCGGGATCGAGTTTTATGGGAGCATTTTGACGTGCACGTTAACTATAAGGAGATATCCAATTCCCTATCGGAACTTAGCTCGCCCCCTCCGGTAAATATTTTTATCTAGCTGCTTACTTGCGCATAGACTAAATTACGTATCTGCTGTATATTGACCTTAATAAAAGGTTGAAAGGTGTAAAGACAGTCTGTTGGCGTACTTATAGTTGCGGTTCCTGAGGGGGACAATCGATCCTAGACTTCAGGTAAGGGGGTAAGATGAGTTCCACACCAAGCGGCTACAGCCGTTCTCCTGCTGTGGCAGAATCCTTTCGCATTATGAATGACATCCCAAAGCTCGCCGAAAGAGATGATCGAGGCAGTGAGGGAGCAAACCACGACGGATGCCTTGTGATCATCGACGCGAGAGCGCTTGATCGCGAATGCCTTGCCAAAGCCCTCATCGGGCGTGGCCTCGAGATGGATGTCTGCGCTGTCGGCTCCATCGAGGAATGGAAACTAGAAAAAGATCTCTATCCGCCTGTCCAGGCCGTTCTGTTCAATATAGGCGGCCGAAAGGCGGACGATTCCGCACTTGCTACTGACATCTCGAAATTGACGACCGAGTTCAAGTCGCCGCCGATCATCGTGCTCTCCGACTCCGACGACCTCGCCCAGGTCGTGAAAATGTTGGAATACGGGGCTCGAGGTTTCATTCCCTCTTGCGTCGGCATCGGCGTCTGCGTGGAAGCGATCGGTCTGGCCGTTGCCGGCGGGATTTTCGTTCCGGCAAGCAGCGTCCTCTCCATGCGGCACCTGGTCAGCGCTGCGACGGCGGCGGCGGAACACCGGCCACTCTCGGGAATGTTCACGCTGCGCCAGGAAGCGGTGGTCGAAGCCCTTCGCAAGGGCAAGGCCAACAAGATCATCGCCTACGAGCTCAATCTGCGGGAAAGCACGGTCAAGGTCCATATCCGCAACATCATGAAGAAGCTGAAAGCGACGAACCGTACCGAGGTCGCCTACAAACTCAATGACCTCTTCCCATACGGAGCGGCCAACTAACCGTTCGCCGGTCGGTTGGCGGGCCGACCCGAGATATCACGGCTGCGAAGTCGAGCCTTCGCAGCTGCGTGAAGGGATACGATAGAAAACCACGTCAGCGCTGACAGGGGCGTTGCCGCGGCAATGCCTCCCGGAGCGACGAACTTTCGACATGGATGTTTGTCGGGCTGGCGATCGTGCATACGCCATTGCACCTGGCGAAACACATGGGAACGGCGCAGCGCGCAGGTTCCGAACATTGACAGCTGATCTGTTCATCTTCCATCTGACAGTCGAGCGATACCGGAAAGGGGTCCGGTGTGCCGCGACTGTGAGACCGATCTCTCGTGTCCCGCCAAATCAAATCAATCATCCAGGCTCGAACAGATTCCGATCGTGGGATGGACGAAGCAGCTAAGGCGCTGGCTTTGGCAGGGCCTTCCAATTCGGATCCGGCCAGACGAAGGGGTTGCCCCCGGGGTCCGGACGGGTTTCGGCAAAATAGCTCTGGCAGCCACTCGCCTCGTTCGGTTCGCCGACATGCACCCAGAAGCTTCGGCAGACTTTTTCGACGATGACGCGCCGGCATTCTGCCATGCTCGGCGGGTGCAAGCTTTCCCGCTGCAAGAAATCTCGGGTGACCCCCCATGCAATCTTCTGCAGCTCCTTCGCAAGGTCCCGGGGCACGGTCGGCGGCGCTGCGGCGCCCTCGGGCGACTGGCGATAGATCGAGGCGTAGTGGACCGCAGCGACAAAATAGACGCCTGTATCGGTCAGGTGGACCTCGTCGCGGAATATCCGGTCGAGTTTTTTCCTGTTGCTTCCGGTGAGGCCGACAACCTTCCCGTCGAGTGTCCTTTTCACCAATTCCACGAGAGCCGTTCCGGCAGGTACGACGGAAAGATTGGCCGGGCGCTTTTCAGCTTGCAGTGTCAGCTTCACTTTCTCCGCTACGCATTGCCATACGACCGAAGCGTTTGTCTCGTGTTCCAACCAGGGCTGCGGATTGTCCTTGTCGACGCCAAGCCAGGTGTGGACATAAAGGGTTCGGCCTTTAGGGTTGCCGTCGAGAAGGCGGTCGTGAAAATGGCGCAGATAGCCAATCGCGTTTTCCCATACGATCATGTTTAGCAAATTGTGGTTTTCCGCTGCGACAACGGTGTCGTAAGGGCGCCCCGTGCCGATGCGCCGCGGGCGAAGCAGTTCCTCGACGACATCCATCTGATCGCCGTTGCGGTTCTTCCCGTACCTGTATCCGGCCCAGCTCCAATCCTGGTCGTTCTCACCTCGCGTTCGATACCTCAGCGGGGATCCAATGACGATCTGCTGCTCCCAGGCAATATTTTTGCCGCGGCTTTTGGCAATCATCTCGACCCAGTTGGCCAGGGGATTGTCGATCAAGCTATGGCCGGTGAAAAAGACCTGCGCGGAGTTCAGCGGGGCATCGCCCGGTGTGATTTCCTGTGAAGACGCCGGGCCGGACAGTAGCCATGCCATAGACAAGATGATGGTACGCATCGCTGTCATAAGAATTCCGTCTTTATTGAGCGCGAGAACAACTATCGGCAGATAGAGAAATACAACCTGGGAGCATAGACGTCGGAGATCCTGTCCAGCATCATGGACAAAAGGCGTAAGCCTTCCGGTATCGGCGATCTGGCTGTCAACAAAAGCCAATGGAAACCCGAAGCGACCGCCTGCCCGACGGACGGCGTCTCTCACCTTCTTTAGGTGTAGCCACAGGCTGCATTAGTCGGCGTTGCTCAAATATCGGCGGTGCCAGAAAATGGCGGCGATCTCCTCGCAAGGTTGGAACATGAGTTCGATCGATAAGGTTCTGATTGTCGCGGAACACGCCTCCCTGAAGTTCGGTGGCGAAGCTTCCCTCCCGTGGCATTATTTCACCCGATTGCGCGCCCGGGGCATAGAGACGTGGCTTGTCGTTCATGAGCGTACTCGGGAGGAATTGACTTCTCTCGCACCCGACGCCGTAGACCATATGCATTTTATCAAGGACACATGGCTGAATATTCTGATGTGGAAGCTGGGGCAGCACGTGCCTGACCAGCTCGCCAACATCACCGTTGGCTATATCAGCCGCCTCGCTACGCAGATGGCCGCACGTCGCATAACCCGCGAACTGGTTCACAAGCTAGGTATTCAGGTCGTCCACCAACCAATTCCGGTCTCGCCACGTGAGCCATCCCTGATCGCCAACGTCGGTGCGCCGGTGGTTATAGGACCTATGAACGGCAACATGTCCTATCCGCCGGGCGTTCATCCGAAGGGACGAACAAGCGGCTGGGGCGATATACTGTTCAAGCTGGGGCGGCGTTTATCAGACGGTCTGCATCTCTTGATGCGCGGCAAGCGAGAAGCTGCGCTGCTACTGGCAGCCAATGAGAGAACACGCGCGGTTCTACCCACGAATATCGGCGGCACGGCGGCAATGCTCGTTGAAAATGGCATCGACGTCGAACTTTGGACGCAACGCAGCTACGCCGACGATCTGCCGGGAAAGCCGGTTCGCTTCGTTTATCTAGGGAGATTGGTTGACTGGAAGGCGGCGGACCTCCTCCTGCTGGCGTTTGGGCGCGTCAAAAGCCGGGAGGAACTCGTGGAACTGGATATTGTCGGTGACGGCCCGATGCGGAGTACGCTCGAAGCGCTGGTTGAGGCCATGGATTTGGTTGGCCGGGTACGCTTTCTCGGATTTTTGCCTCAACGGGAATGTGCGCGGGTTCTGCAGCAGTCGGATGTTTTCGTCATGCCCAGTATTCACGAATGCGGCGGTGCCGTCGTTCTTGAGGCGATGGCCGTAGGTCTGCCTGTCATCGCCACAAAGTGGGGTGGCCCCGACGACTATCTGGATGATGATTGCGGCGTCCTCGTTCCGCCAACGTCGCGAGACGATATTGTCGCGGGGTTCGCCGAAGCGATGCAGCGTCTTTCCGATGATGTGAACTTACGGCGCCGCCTTGGGGAAGCCGGCCGCGCAAAAGCGCTTAGGCACTTCGATTGGGACGACAAGATCACGCAAATCATCCAGCTTTACGCCGTGGCAATCAAAAATCAGATCACAGCTGCAGAGGACGAGGATGTAAACTCCAACGAACGGGAAAAACAAATCCTCCTGAACGTTGGAGGCAAGTGACGGTCGTCCGGCAACCGAGCCAACGCATGCGCTTCGGGACCGGGGGCCTCGAAGCCGATTCCCGATCAGGTGATAAGCGGCCTGGGGCAAGTCGTGAAAATTTTATTAAAATTTTATAGTATATACGAGCGATGCGCCTCTCGACTTCCCAGTAGTTCCTTGGGTGGTAAGGTATTCTTAAATCGTTCGACCCTCATGCAGGCTTTTCACAAGGAAACGGAAGCTTGCTGGCCCCATTGAACCTCCACTTATAGCTTGGCCGGCCTATCTGGCGTCCATGTCGAGCGTGCAGCCGCCATGGCCGGGGGCGGGCTTGAGAACCGAATCAGGCTCCCGTTCACAGACGAATCGATCGCCCGAGGCGCAAGGTCATTCGGTCAAGGCGCGTTCCTGGTCGTAACAACCATCCCAGATAACTCTTTGGAAACCGTGTTTTGCGGCGATTGGGGCAAGATGTGTGGCTTTAATACGTCTTCCGCCGCCGCAGTTAACCTTCTGTCAATAAATCCGTTCCCGACACATAACCGGCTATATCGCGAAGGTTAAGGAAGTCTTGCTTTATATTGGGTGGCGGAGTTGATTGCGGCACAGTTTTTATTGGGGGTTAGAGTCATGTCCGTTGAAGATCCGCGTCTGTCGAACATCTCGGAAGAAAATCTGACTGAGAATTTCTCGTCGGAAATCCAGGAGGAGATCGCAGCCTCTTCTACGCCTTCTCCGATCGAGCATGAGATCCAGGTGGCGCAGGCCGGTGATGGCCGCACCCCGACGACGAACCGCGTTCCGACCGATCCGAATGCGCCGGCCGCTGCTCCAGCAGCGCCGGCTGCAGAAGTGACCCCGGACGCCAACAACATCGTTCACCTGGCGACGAGTGTATCGATCGACGATATCCGGGTCGACGGCGCAAACCTGATCCTGGTGCAGGCGGACGGAACCGAGATCGTCATCGTCAACGGCGCGACCAAGATCCCGACGATGCTGATCGGTGAAGTGGAGGTACCCCAGCAGGTGCTCTTCGCCGCCCTGGAAGACAGCGGCATCAACGTCGCAGCCGGCCCGGACGGATCCTTCAGTGCGACCGGACGCCCGGACAGCTCCGGCGCTGAATTCGACGACTCGATCCAGGGCAGCCAGAACGACCCCATTCAGCTCGCCTCGCTGCTCGGCGATACGGAATTTGGCGATGGCGGAGGGCTTGACGACCGGACGGCTGCGGACGATCAGCCGGACGCCTTCGACATGGGGTCGCCGTTCATCTTCTCCGAATCGGTTCTGGCAGATGACGTCGTCGGCAACGAGACGATCACGGGCGTGCTCGCTTTCGACGGCGGCGACGATTTCGGCATCGTCTCCTCGGTGAATTACCAGAGCACTTCCGACATGGCGGAAGGGACCGGCAGCGGTGTTGCTGCGCCGCTCACGTCCGGCGGTCAGGCGGTCACGGTGTCGACCTCGGCTGACGGCCTGACGGTCACCGGCACGATCACCGTCGGCGAGACCACGGTCACCGTCTTCACGCTGACGGTCACCAACCCGACCACCGGCGCCTTCACCTACACGCAGTCGCAGCCTCTCGACCATCCGGATCTCGGTGAGATCGGTGCCGATGACGCCCTGCGACTGAACTTTACGTTCACAGTCACGGACAAGGATGGCGATTCCGATACCGGCTCGTTCTCGATCGAGATCGGTGATGACGGCCCGGTACAGCGCGAGGCGGGCAGCGCCTCGCTGAATGAAGACGATGTTTCGGCCTATCCGGCCACGGATGGCAGCGAAGCTGCCAGAAAAACCGGCGATATCTCGCTCGGCATCTCCTGGGGCGCGGATGCCGATACACGCAATGGTGAAGGCGACACCTTCGGCCGCTCGGTCGGTTTTGCTAACGCGGCAGGCGCGGTCCCGGCCAATGCCGAGGGCGTTTACACAGGTGCCGCAGATGTCGGTCTCTCCGTCACTGGCGGGACTCTGACCTCGGGTGGTAGCGAGCTTTATTACGTGATCACCGACCTTGGGAATGGTGGTCAGACGCTGACGGCATATGTCGATGGCTCGGAACCAGCAGCGAAGGTATTCGAGATCTCGCTGGATCCGACCTCTGCAAATGGGTCTTACACGGTCGAGATCTTCCAGGAACTGGATCACAGCTCAGACTCGGATGCGTTGACGATCTCGTTCCAGTTCCAGGGTGTCGACGCCGACGGTGACGCCGCAGCGTCCGGCACGGCTTTGATTACCATCGCTGACGACGCGTCGGTGATCGGCGCAGCCGGCGAAGGCAAGGTCGACGAAGGTGGCGGCAAGACCGCGCACAGTTCGCTTGGCATTTCCTGGGGGGCGGACGACGGCAATACGAGCATCGACGGCGGCTACAGCGGCACCCAGGACGCCGGAGATCGGTCCGTGGTCTTTACCCCGGGCGCCGTCTCCGATCTCCCGCCCGCAGACGGCGGTGACATGCCTGCGCTGAAGGCGGTCGATAGCTCGGTACTTTCTACGGCTGCGGTTTCGGCATTCATGCGTGTATCGAGTGGCGAGATCGAGATCGCGCTTGGGGATCTGAGCTCAGGTGGCCAGTCGCTGGTCTACACGCTGTCGACGGATGGGAGAGTTCTGACGGCGGCTGACCAAGAGGGCGGACCGGTCTTCACCGTGACCCTCTCCGACACCGGCGCCGGCGGCTACACCTTCGAGCTTCAGGGCGTTCTCGACCATCCCGGCCATGGCGAAACCGGCAGCGAGACCGACATCCTGACCTTCGAATTCACCTACACCGTGCGTGATGGCGATGGCGACGTCGCCGAGAGCACCTTCACGGTCGATGTCAAGGACGACGTTCCGGTCGCCACCGGCAGCGCTGTTGAGATCAGGTCCGATGAGGACGACATCTCCAACCTGCTCTCGTCCGGCACGCATCCGGATGACGGAACTGCCGACGGTTCCACCTCGACACCTTCGTTGATCGGATTTGGCGATGCGGCGACCGTGTCCGGCTCGATCGCCTCGGTCGTCGCCTTCGGCGCGGACGGCGCGGCAGCCGGCGGCGGTTTCGGTTTTGTCGCCGATGCAGCAGCCAAGATGCAGGCGCTGGCCCTGACCTCGAAGGGCGGCACGCTCTCCTATGCGATGGTCGGCGACGCCCTGGTGGCCTTTGTGAATGTCGCCGGCGGCGCCGGCTTCGGTTGGGGCGACCGGCCGGTCTTCTCACTGACCCTCGATCACGTCACCGGCGCATTTACCTACCAGCAATACGACCAGCTCGACCACGTCGCCGGTAATGGCGAGAACACCGCCCTCAAGAGCGGATCGGGTTCGATCGCCGCCATCGACTTCGGTGCGGTGATCCAGGCGACCGACGGCGACGGTGACCATGTCGGCCTCGGCGGCAAGTTCTCGATCACCATCACCGACGACGTCCCGGCTCCGTCGATCATCGCGACGGGCGCCTCGACGACGATCGACGAGACGGTCAACAATCAATCAAACGATACCGACAACCAGGCGGTAAGATCGCTGTTTGCGGCGGTTGCCAATGTTGGCCACGACGCCGACATGGGCAATGCGGCGATCTTCGCGCGCAACGGCTTCTCGCTGGTCACCACCATATCCTCGGAGCCGGGCGCCGACGAAACGACCACCAAGGTTCTTTCCCTGGAAATTGCCAGTGTTGGGGTTGATTCGGGTCTGGCGACGACCGGCGGCAAGTCGATCTTTCTGTTCGAAGAGGGCGGGTTGATCGTCGGCCGCTTCGACTCCGATGGCAACGGGACCCCGGACGCCGCGGCGTTTGCGGTCGCCATCGACCAGTCCGGTCGCGTCAGCGTCGCGCAATATGTATCCTTGCACCAGGGCGACACGGCGACGTCCAACGAGACCGTGACCCTGGGCGACAAGATCTCGGCGGTCGTCACCGCCACCGATTACGACGGCGACGTCGTCAGGGACACGGTCTCGATCGGCAGCCATATCCGATTTGCCGACGACGGCCCGCTGGCATCCGGCGCGAAGGTATCGGCCACGGCCGACGAGGACGACATCTCCAACCTGCTCTCGTCCGGCACGCATCCGGATGACGGAACTGCCGACGGTTCCACCTCGACACCTTCGTTGATCGGATTTGGCGATGCGGCGACCGTGTCCGGCTCGATCGCCTCGGTCGTCGCCTTCGGCGCGGACGGCGCGGCAGCCGGCGGCGGTTTCGGTTTTGTCGCCGATGCAGCAGCCAAGATGCAGGCGCTGGCCCTGACCTCGAAGGGCGGCACGCTCTCCTATGCGATGGTCGGCGACGCCCTGGTGGCCTTTGTGAATGTCGCCGGCGGCGCCGGCTTCGGTTGGGGCGACCGGCCGGTCTTCTCACTGACCCTCGATCACGTCACCGGCGCATTTACCTACCAGCAATACGACCAGCTCGACCACGTCGCCGGTAATGGCGAGAACACCGCCCTCAAGAGCGGATCGGGTTCGATCGCCGCCATCGACTTCGGTGCGGTGATCCAGGCGACCGACGGCGACGGTGACCATGTCGGCCTCGGCGGCAAGTTCTCGATCACCATCACCGACGACGTCCCGGAGATCGCGATCTTCACCGATGAGACGGTGACGATCGACGAAACGTCCGGCTTCCAGAACGACGACAGCGGCGCGGGCAGCATCGGCAGCCTGTTCGCCGGCGTCGGCAACCGTGGCGTGGATGCCGATCTCGGCGGGCCGATTTATGCCCGCGACGATGTAATCGATATCTCGGTCGAGAATGGTGCGGACGACAATGTCTCCACTGCACTGACCTTACGGGTCGATGGTGGAAACGGCATCGATTCCGGCCTGCTGACCACCGAGGGAGCTCACATCTATCTGTACCTGGAGGCAGGAGTCGTGGTCGGCCGCGTCGGCGGTGCCAACGGTTTGGCGGCCTTCGCGATCGCCATCGACGGCGACGGCCGTGTCAGCGTGGCGGAATATCTGTCGCTGAAGCATCCGAGCAATGCCTCCTCGGATGAGGGCGTTAATCTCTCCGGGAAGATCTCCGCCGTTCTGACCGCCACCGATTACGACGGCGACGTGGTCACCAAGTCAGTTTCGATCGGCGACAAGATCGCCTTTGAGGACGATGGCCCGAGTGTTGGCGGAAACAGTGCCGTATGGGTAGACGACGACAACGTCGTCGGTGCCCAGGGAAATAACGGCGGCACGGGAGATCACGCCCTGGCAAACATCACCGGCGAACTTTCCCACGATTTCGGTGCCGACGGAGGGTCGATCGCCTGGAAGACGACGGGTGCGCCCACCGGTTTCACCTATGTGCGTGACGGTGATGCTCTGCTGGTCAAGCAAGGTGCGACCACTGTCATGACGATCACGCTCGACACGGCGACCGGGGCTTATTCGGTTACTCAGAATGCGGCGATCGACCACCCAGCCGGAAACAACGAAAACGACGTGTCGTTCAACCTGACCTACACCGTGACCGACGGCGACGGCGATCATGTCGATGGCACGTTAACGATCAATGCCGACGACGACACGCCGATCTCCACCGGTGTAATCGGCACCGGCGCTATCACTGAAAGCGCCACAGGCGGTTCGATTGCAGGCGAGCTTTCCGCCCTGGTATCGCCGGGCGCTGACGGCGTCGGTCGCTACTCGGTTGAAACCACCGGTCTGTCCTCCAGTCTGACTTCCCTGACTTCCGGCGGTGTCGCCCTTACCTATTCTGTGGTCGGCAACGCGCTTGTGGCGAAAGCCGGCGCGGCGACGATCTTCACCTTCACCGTCGATCCGGCCACCGGCCATTATGCCTTTGCGCAGACCGGCCCGCTCGACCACACCGACACCGTGGTCATCGACGGCGCATCGATCCCGGCTGCCGCTCTCGGCGTTGTCGGAAGTCATGCCGCGGTGCCCGATGTCGGCGGCAACGATCTAGCCTTTGTGGGGCGCATGCCGGACGGCGACGCGATCATCCGCGTCAGCAATGATGGAGGCGTGGCAAGGACCTGGGTGCTGGATAACAACGCAGGCGGGGCGGATTACGTTCTGCAAATCCCGGCCCACACCACCTGGTATGTGAATGTCGGCAATGTCGCCAATCAGACGAAATTCGATCTTGACGGCTTCGGTGCGCCGAGTGGCACTACGACCGTCAACAATGGCCATCAGCAAATTGCCGTCATCGACGGCGATAGCTCGCTGGACCTCGACCTTTCCTCCGCGGTCACGGTGACCGACGGCGACGAGGACGGCGTGGCGCTCAACGGCCAGCTGATCGTGACGGTCGCCGATAGCGTGCCGACGGCCGGCCCCAATGCCTCCGGAACGGTTGAGGAAGGCGGCACGGAAACTATCACCGCCGCCCTGACGGGCCTTGCCTGGGGTGCGGATGCCGGCAGCGCGCGCACGCTTTCCTTCACAGGAAGTGTCGCGACAACGGATCAAAACGGTGCTCCGGTGGCGGGGCTCAGCTCGAACGGCCATCCGGTGACGATCGATATCATCAATGGCGTGCTGACCGGGTTCATCGGCTCGACCAATCCGCCGGCCCCAGGCGATATCGTCTTCACGGCATCGCTCAATGTGGCCACCGGCGCCTACAGCTTCTCACTGCTTCAGCCGCTCGATCATACGGCGCCGAACGCGACGAGCCAGTATCTCGATCTGGCCCTCGGGTTCACCGCAACCGACGCGGACGGCGACGCCGCCACTTCGACGGTTACCGTTCGCGTCGATGCCGCTGGCTCGATCGACTCCATCAACTATTCCAACCTTTCCACGAGCGTCTTCGTCAACCTTGACGATGCTGCCCAGATGGTCGGCGGCCAGGCGGTGGCTGCCAACACCGCGACCGACGGTGCCTCCGAGATTGACAAGGTCATCGGTCTCGACAGCGTCTCGGGTATCGTCGATGCCCTGGGTGGTGCGGGCAACGATGTGTTGATCGGCGGCGCCGAAGCCAACAAGCTCACCGGCAATGGCGGCAACGATCATCTGGACGGCGGTCTCGGAGCCGATGTTCTCGACGGCGGTGCCGGCAACGACACCTTCGTCCTCGGCGCGGATGTGACCGGTTCCGGTACCCGCAACATTCAGCTCGGCGACGGTAGCCTCCTGGCGGTCAATATCGCCGGTCTTGCCGGCACGGCTGACAAGGTTATCGGTGGCGCAGGAAACGACACGATCATCCTGGAGCGGGACGGCAAATCGGGCTTCGTGGCCGATTACAGCACGGCTCCGGATTATCTCTCCGGCGTCGAGAAGATCGTCGGTACCGATGGCAACGATGTCATTCTCTTGGCTGCAGGTTCCACCGCGGACGGCGGACCGATCACCCTCGAAGGCGGTAACGGCAACGACACCCTCGGCGGTTCGAATTCCGCCGATATCATCAATGGCGGCGACGGCAACGACCTGATCTCCGGCCTTGGCGGTAACGACACCTTGACTGGTGGCAATGGCGACGACGAAATCTGGGGCGGCGCCGGAGCCGATACGATCGACGGCGGCGACAACACGGACAAGATCACGGGTGGCCTCGGCAACGACACGATCAACGGCGGAGCAGGAGGCGACACCTTCAACTATGCCATCGGTGATGGCGTAGACACCATCGATGGCGGTGCGGCCCCTGACGTTCTCCTGACTTCCGGAAACGCCACCGCGGAATCCGCAGTTCTCACCGTGACCTCGACCGGTCTCACCCTGGATGTCGACGGTGATGGCAATGTCGACGTCAACGCCACCAACATCGAATCGGTGGTGCTCTATCAGGCCGAGGGTGCCGACAAGATCACGGTACGCGGCCAGGATGCAGCCGAGACGATCACGATCGCAGGCAACTCCAATCTCCTGCAAGTCTACGGCAACGGCATACCGTCCATCTCCGGGATCAGCACGTCCGAGCTGAGCATCGAAGGCAAGGGCGGCAATGACGTCATCAATGCCAGCGGCCTCAACGCTTCTGTATCCCTGACGATCGACGGCGGTGCCGGCAATGACGTGCTCTACGGCGGCCAGGGTCTTGATACCCTTGCCGGCGGAGACGGCGCGGATATCATCATCGGCGGAGCCGACAATGATATCCTTTGGGGCGGCAAACACGCGGATAGCCTTTTCGGCAATGGCACCAGCAACACGGGTTCAGATCTGAATGCCGCCGTCGGCGAAGCCGATAGCGCAAACTATGGCGGTCCCGCGAACAAGTATCATGTCTTCTTCGACACCACGGCACTTGGGGGTGGTCTCGGCATCTGGAGAGTGCAGGCACTGGACGGTGCTCCGGAATTCACGGGCACTCACGTCAGTGTCGACACCGACAACCTCTATGGGATCGAGAAGATCCAGTTCAATAATCTGACCCTTGATCTGCTGGCACCTGTTCGTCTGTTCGACGGTAACAACCTCGTCGGTACGTTCACGACGATTAGTGATGCGAACGCCGCAGCGTTTGCCGGCTTCCGCATCGAACTGGTCGGCACGGTGACCAACCAGTCCGCGACGATCACCAAGGAGAACCTGACGGTCGTCGGCGGCGCCGAGGATACCGGCATCGTGCTGACGCTGGACGGGGTTCAGAACATCACGCTGCAGGGCGAAGCCCCGATCAACGTTATCGGCAACGGCCTCAGCAACACGATCAACGGCAACGACGGCGCCAACCTTCTCGAAGGCGGTGACGGCAACGACGTTCTCAACGGCAATGGCGGCGACGACAGCCTGTTTGGCGGCGCGGGCAATGACCGCTTCAGCGGCGGCACCGGCATCAACAAGATGGTCGGCGGCACAGGCAACGATCAGTTCTTCGCGACCGGCGGCACGGACACGATCCATGGCAACGGCGAGGCGGATATCGCGGCCACTGCCGGTGAGAACGATATGGTCGTCTATTACGGCAATCAGTCGAACTTCGCGATCACCAGGATGCTCGATGGCGGCTGGCAGGTGCTGAACACCGCCAATGGCGAGATCGACAAGCTGTATGGCGTCGAAAGCATCAACTTCAACGGCGGTGCGATCGAGCTGGATCTGACTGCTCCGGTGCAGCTGTTCGACGGTAACAACCTCGTCGGCACGTTCACGACGATTAGTGACGCGAACGCCGCAGCGTTTGCCGGCTTCCGCATCGAACTGGTCGGCACGGTCACCAACCAGTCCGCGACGATCACCAAGGAGAACCTGACGGTCGTCGGCGGCGCCGAGGATACCGGCATCGTGCTGACGCTGGACGGGGTTCAGAACATCACGCTGCAGGGCGAAGCCCCGATCAACGTTATCGGCAACGGCCTCAGCAACACGATCAACGGCAACGACGGCGCCAACCTTCTCGAAGGCGGTGACGGCAACGACGTTCTCAACGGCAATGGCGGCGACGACAGCCTGTTTGGCGGCGCGGGCAATGACCGCTTCGGCGGCGGCACCGGCATCAACAAGATGGTCGGCGGCACAGGCAACGATCAGTTCTTCGCGACCGGCGGCACGGACACGATCCATGGCAACGGCGAGGCGGATATCGCGGCCACTGCCGGTGAGAACGATATGGTCGTCTATTACGGCAATCAGTCGAACTTCGCGATCACCAGGATGCTCGATGGCGGCTGGCAGGTGCTGAACACCGCCAATGGCGAGATCGACAAGCTGTATGGCGTCGAAAGCATCAACTTCAACGGCGGTGCGATCGAGCTGGATCTGACTGCTCCGGTGCAGCTGTTCGACGGTAACAACCTCGTCGGCACGTTCACGACGATTAGTGACGCGAACACCGCAGCGTCTGCCGGCTTCCGCATCGAACTGGTCGGCACGGTCACCAACCAGTCCGCGACGATCACCAAGGAGAACCTGACGGTCGTCGGCGGCACCGAGGATACCGGCATCGTGCTGACGCTGGACGGGGTTCAGACCATCACGCTGCAGGGCGAAGCTCCGATCAATGTTATCGGTGACGGCCTCAGCAACACGATCAACGGCAACGACGGCGCCAACATCCTCGAAGGCGGTGACGGCAACGACGTTCTCAACGGCAAGGGCGGCGACGACACGATCCAGTGGTCCGTCGGCGACGGTCTGGATGTCGTCGATGGCGGCACCGAATTCGCAGGCGGTCGCGACCTGTTGCGTGTTGTCGGCTCCTCGGCAAGCGAGCAGTATGCGATCTGGAGCGTCGCGGCCTATAACGCCGCTCATCCAGGGACTCCGTATGCCGGTTTGGCCGAAATTCTGCTGACCGTGAACGGGGCGTTGGCCGCCGAGGTCAACGAGATTGAAGACATCGTCATTCAGGGCGGCGGCGGCGCTGATACCCTTGCCGTCAACGGCAGCTTTGCGGGTACTTCGCTGCTTACCTCGACCATCACTTACGAAGGCGGAGAGGGCGATGAAACCTTCGACGTCTCGGAGCTGACGTCCGGCCATAGCGTGGTCGTCAAGGGTGCCGGTGGAGCCGACGTGCTTGTCATCGGTGACGAGGCGGGCGAAAGCGTCTGGAAGGACGTGACCGTCACGCAGGATCCCGCCACCGGCGAGTTCACGATCTCGCTGCCGAATGGCGGCCCGGTCCTCAAGGCGACCGGTGTCGAGAGTTTCCGGTTTTTCGACGGCACGGTCACTGCAGCCCAGTTGATCGAGCAGGCACCGACGGATCTGACGACTTCGGGTCTCACCGTTGCGGAGAACTCGGCTGCGGGCACAGTTGTCGGCAGTGTTCATGGCGTCGATGTGAACGGTTCTATCGACCCGCTGAGCTATGCCTTCATCCTCGCCGATAGCTCTACGTCGCTGACATCAGCCGATGGCAGGTTCGTGATCAATGCCTCGACCGGCGAGATCAGTGTCGCTGCGGGTGCGGTTCTCGACTATGAGACGACCCCGTCAATCGGCTTCTCGGTGCGCGTGACGGACAGTAAGAACGGCAGCTATTCCGAGACATTCAGCGTGCAGCTGACCAACGTCAACGAAGCGCCTATTCTCGCCCACCCTATTGCCGACCTGAGCATTGCGGAGGAAGGCACGATTTCCTTCCAGATTCCGGGAGACACGTTCTCGGACGTGGACTCGCTGCTGACCTACGTGGCAACTCTCGGCGATGGTTCGGCACTGCCGGCCTGGCTGCACTTTGATCCCGACACAGGGACGTTCAGCGGCAAGGCTCCACTCGACTACAACGGTCCGATCAATGTCATGGTCACCGCTTCGGACGGGCCGAATAGCGCGTCCGATACGTTCAACATCACCGTCACTCCGGTGAACGACGCGCCGACTCCGCATGACGATATCTTTTTCGTCGATGAGGACCACACGACGTCCGGCACCAATTTCCTTACCAACGACACCGATGTCGATGGGGACACTCTGCAACCGACCGCCGCAACCATCACGTCAGGGCCGGGGGGCAGTGGCTGGCTCTATCAGAACGGGGACCTTGTCTACACGCCGCACGCCAACGCCAGCGGTATCACCACGATCGACTACACAGTAAGTGACGGCACGACCACGGCTTCGGCAACCATCACGCTCAACATTCGCCCTGTCGCGGATGCGGCGACGATCTCCGGTTCTGGTCTTGGTAACGAAGACGGTATCGCGGCCGTTACCCTCAATATTGGTCTCGGCGACACCGACGGTTCGGAAAAGGTGACGCGGGTTGAACTGTCGGGCTTCCCGACCGGTGCGATCTTCAGCCAGGGCGCGCAGGTCGGCGGGGTCTGGGTCATCGAGAATGCCGCGGGGGTCAATACCTCTGGCCTGACGATGACGCCGCCGCACGATTTCGCCGGCAACGTCACGCTTAACGTGGCGGCAAAGGTTCTGGACAGCGCTATGCTCTCTGATGGCCTCGTTTACGAGGATACAGAAATTTCCACGGGTTCGATCTCGATTGCCGTGAATGCGGTGAATGACGCGCCGGTTATCACCGGCGATCATGCCCTTGCTGTCAATGAAGGTGCCACTGTTGCTGTAACTTCCCAGGATCTCTATTTCAGTGATCCGGATGACATCGGCACGGGCGTGACCTTTACCGTAACTGCCACGACGAATGGTTCGGTTCTAGTCAACGGTATTGTTGCAACGACGTTTACAGCTCAACAGCTTGCCGACAACCTTGTCAGCTTCAGGCACGACGGGTCGGAAACCACTTCCGGTTCCTTCGGCGTCAGCCTGGAGGATGGCAATGAAGATAATTCGACGGCGGCAACTGCTACCGTAAATGTCGCTGTAACGCCCGTAGATGATCAGATCAACACGATCACCGTCACGGGATCTGATACCGTAGATATGACGAACTACGGCAAGATCATTTACAGCAACGATACGCTTAACCCATCAGGAACTACCGACGCAAAAGTCACTAATTTTGATGTCGTGGGTGACAAGATATCCTTGAAGTTGGCGGGCACTGATGTTCTGGCTGGCGCATTTCAGGTTATTACTTCAGATAATACCGATGTTGCGGCCGGCGTGAAAATTATAGCTCTTCAATATAGCGGAGCCACCGTGGGGTCCCTTAGTCAGGATAACGACGGAAACAATGTTGAGGATATAATTGCTGCTGCTACTAAGGATTTTCCAGGATCTGGAACTTATACATTCATAGTCTATCAGAATACCCAGGCGAATAATGCCCACGCCGGGATTTATATGGTCCAGATTAACGATGTAACTGATCCGGCGTCGGGAAGTCCAAGCTCGAACCAGATAATTGTTGAGCACGTTATGACGCTCAATAACGTGGGATATGGGAAGCTTACGGCGGCTAATTTCGTTGCTGCAGCCGACCCCATCATCCTCGACCTCGACCACAACGGTTTCGCCTTCACATCCGTCGATGACGGCGTGAAATTCGACATCAATGCCGACGGCAAGCTCGATCAGGTGGCCTGGACCAAGACGGACGGCATCCTTGCCTTTGATGTCGACGGCAATGGCAAGATCGACAACGGTTCGGAAATCTTCACCCCGAACTTTGCCGGTGGCGCGCATGCCGGCGGTGTGGCGGCGCTTTCGACGCTTGACGTCAACCATGACGGCAAGATCGATGCGTCCGATACCGGCTTCGACAAGCTGCTGGTCTGGCAGGATGCCAACGGCAACGGTGTCAGCGACGAGGGCGAGCTGAAGGGTCTGAACGACTACGGCATCACCGGCATCTCGCTCGATGCCGACAGTGCGGAAGGTTATATCGACGGCCAGGCGCTGTTTGCTGAGGGCTCGTTCACCTATGCCGACGGTTCGACCGGCTCCTTCGTCGAGGTCGGGTTCGACACTCTGTTCAGCGATGCGCCCGATCACGTCCTGGTCGGAACGGATGGCGACGATATCCTCGCTGCCATGCCGGGCCTGACGCAGATGACCGGCGGTACCGGCGCGGATACGTTCGTGCTCGATCCTTCGGCCCTGCACGAACTCGACATGGCCGACATCATCACCGACTACAAGTCGAACGAAGGCGATGCGGTCGATGTTTCGAAGCTTCTCGACACCCTGCTTGGTCATCAGGCAACCGGTGAAGAGGCCGCCGCGAATGTTCGCACCACGATTGCCGGCAACGACACGACCGTCAGCGTCCAGGTCGCCACCGATAGCTGGAAGGATGTCGCCGTGCTTCAGAATCACACGGAAGCCGTCAAGATCCTCTTCGACGACGACAAGCATTCGGCGAACATCTCGCACGTATAAAGTGAAGAGTGTTGCAAGTCGGAAACCAGAGAAAAGGCGCGCAAGCGCCTTTTCTTGTTTAAGTAATGTCTTGCTAAAGAATTCGAACAATCAAGGACTGTTCTGAATTTATACAATTAGCGGGCGTGGAGCGCGTGTATCCATGCACCGCGAAAGAGCAGTTCTCCATGTGTCCCGGCGGCTACACAGGAGGTAAATGTATACGCCTGTGAAAACGGACGGGATTATCTACTTTTGCGTCCAATCAGTTGGCTTTATAAATTTTTTGTTAAAAAACAAATGGATGGATGGTTTCCATTTGGTAATTAACCCTAGAACGATGAATATCGGAAGCAGGCTTGGGTCGCTGAATTAGAAATGATAATACTTCCCAACGAAATCGCCGCAGTATATGAATGCCGAGATGGGATTTTAATCGGCGAGGGGCTTCCGATTGTTTAAGAGCACAAGAATTTTAGCGACGCTGTTGGCGACAGTAGCCTTGGGGGTTGTGTTTAGCGCACCTGCCAACGCGATGACGCTCGATGAGGCGGTAGCAAAGACTCTCAAAACCAACCCGCAAATCATGCAGGCGGTAGAAAACCGTGAAGCGGTTGAGTTCGAGTTGCGGCAGGCGCGGGGTCTTTATCTTCCTTCCATAGATTTGCAGGCCGGTGTAAGCCGACGTAGACTGTCTAACAGCAGTACGGGTACGCTGACTCGCGACTACGAAAACTTTAAAGGCTCCGATGCGAGCCTGACGATTACTCAAACGTTGTTTGACGGCGGCAGCCGCCGCTCTCAGGTAGAGCAGCAGGCATCGCGTGTTGATGGCGCTTCGTTCCGCGTTGTGGAGCGATCCGAGTCGCTGGCTCTTCAGGTCACTCAAGATTATCTTGAGTATATCCTGCAGTCCAAGATCGTCGGCATCGCCCAGCAGAACGTCGCTGCCCACAACCAGATTCTCGGCGATATCGGCGCCAGCATCCAGGGCGGTGCCTTGACCGACGCCGACCGTCTGCAGGGCCGTGAGCGCCTCGAGGCGGCACGAGCACGGTTGCGCGAAGCTCAGGAAGAGCTGGAGCTTACAAAGATCCGCTTCCTGAAGACGGTCGGAGAGCCGATCGGTCCGGTCAAGGTGCCGGTATCGCTCGCGAAGTTCATCCCGAAGACGCTCAACGACGCGATCTTCATCGCCAAGAAGAACAGCCCCCAGATTCACGCGGCCGATGCCGACGTCGATGCGGCGGATGCAGGCGTTCGCGGTTCGCGCGCCAACTATCTCCCGAAGGTCGATCTTCAGGGTAGCGCGCGTGTCGGCAACGACATCGATGGCAACCAGGGCAATACCAACGACGTTCAGGTCGGTGTGACCGCCCGCTGGAACCTCTATCGCGGTGGTATCGACCAGGCGCGCGAGCAGGAGCAGATCCGTCGCGCCAGCGAGCAGCGTTACGGTCTGGCGCAGGCCCATCGCGAGGTTGAGGAATCCATCCGCTCCGCATGGAACGAGCGCAGCGGCCGCGGCGAACTGTCGACGATCCTGGCGCGCCAGTCTTCGACGAACGGTAGCCTCGTTTCCTCGTATCGCGAGCAGTTCAAGGTCAATCAGCGCTCGCTTCTCGACGTGCTGGATGCCCAGAATACCCGTTTCAACACCAGCATTCTTGCGGAAACCGCACGATTTGCTTCGCTTTTCGCCGAATACAAGATCCTGGCCGCATCGGGCAGCCTGCTTCAGTCGATGAAGCTGAAGCCCGTCGGTCAGGCTGAGGCGTATGCCCGGAATGAGTTTACTGTCCCGGGTGGCGTCACGAATCCTGGCTATGTCGAAATTGACTCCCGTCAAAAGGCTGGCATGCCCATGGATCTCCTGGCGCCGATCCGACAGTAACGGATTGGCAAGGACCACATGCTCAACGTAAAGCTCGACCACGCAGACACTACGCCGTTTAGGACATTTAAAACTGCATTCAGGTCTGTTGCGAGTTTTTACGGGCGCCCGACATCAGACATCGTCCTGTTTTCCGGATTGCCGGATGAGATTTCCGAATCTCTTGAACTGGACGATGTCGAGCATCTGGCGCAGCGCATCGGGCTGGAAGTCATCCGCCACGGCGAACGCGAGTGTCGCGAGGGCAATTTCGATTGCCCCGCCATCATCGTCTTCGAAAACGGCGGCGTCCTGCCGCTGCTGGAGACCGATGCCGATGGAAACTACGTCACGGATCTGGTTCCGGCCTCGGGAAATCCCGTCAAGCTGACGCGTCAGGAGCTCATGGCGCTAAAGCCGAGCTTCGGTTTCGCCTTCACGCTCTATTATCAGAACGCGTCCGACAATGCCTCGGTCGGCACGGCCGGGGAAATAGAGCGCCGGCACTGGTTGTTGCGGGCGCTGGTTCCCTATTGGCGCACCTATATGCGCGTCATCATGGCCGCGCTGTTCATCAACCTGATCGCGCTCGGCTCGCCGCTGTTTACGATGAACGTCTATGACCGCGTGCTTCCCAACAAGGCGTTTCCGACGTTGTGGGTGCTCGCCATCGGCATCACGCTTGCCTACACGTTCGATTTTCTCCTGAAGACCGCCCGCGCCGCGCTCATCGATCATGCCGGGCGTAACGCCGATCTGCGTCTTTCCCAGATGATCTTCGACAAGGTGCTGAATTCGACGCTCGCGTCGCGTCCGCTGTCGACGGGCGAATATGCCAACCGCGTCACGCAATACGAATTCGTCCGTGAGTTCTTCACCTCCAACACGGTCGGCCTGCTGATCGACACGGCGTTCGTGTTCATTTTCCTGATCGTGATCTACATGCTTTCAGGCTGGCTTGTGGTGATCCCGGCCGTGGCGCTGGTGCTGTCGGTGCTGATCGGCCTGCATGCCCAGGCCAAGATCGGCCACCGCATGGCGGCCGCCACCAACGAAGCATCGCGCCGTCAGGCGCTGCTGGTCGAGACGATTTCGACCATCGAGACGGTGAAGAGCCTTCGCGCCGAAGCGGGCATGCTGCGTCGCTGGCAGGAGCTGATGAAGCTCTCGAGCCGCACCAGCGAGGAAATCAAGCATGTCTCCTCGAATGCCGTAAACCTCACCAATCTTGTCCAGCAGATGGTCAGCGTTCTGATCGTGATTGCCGGTACCTACGAGTTTTCCGAAGGTCATCTGGCCATGGGCGCGATCATCGCGACCGTCATGCTGGCAGGCCGCGCGGGCGCGCCGCTCGGCCAGATCGCGATGGCGCTTGCCCGTTTCCGGCAAGCGATGACGTCGCTCAAGATCCTCGACAAGATCATGGAACAGCCGGAGGATCGTCCGTCCACGGTGGGTTTCGTGAACCGGGAGATCAAGCGGGGCGGCTTCAGCTTCCAGAACGTCTCCTTTCAGTATCCGGGATCTGACTACAAGGTCATCAATCAGCTTTCGCTGACCGTCGCTCCCGGCGAGCGGGTCGGGATCATCGGCCGCATCGGCTCGGGCAAGACGACGCTTGGCCGCCTTCTCGATGGCCTCTTCCTTCCGTCCGATGGGCGCCTGCTGATCGACGGCGTCGATATCCGCCAGTATCACATGTCGGAGGTCCGCTCGGCGGTCGCGGTGGCCGGGCAATCTTCCGATCTGTTCTCGGGGACGGTGAAGGAAAACCTGCTGATCGGCCGCGCCGATGCGACGGACGAGGAATTGCTGCATGTGTCGCGCATGACCGGCGTCGACGAGTTCGTTTCCAACCATCCGCGCGGTTTCGACATGCCGGTCGGCGAGCGCGGTAGCAACCTCTCCAGCGGCCAGAAACAGGCTCTGGCGATTGCCCGCCTGCTCCTGACCAAGCCCAAGATCGTTTTCCTCGACGAACCGTCGGGCGCCATGGACCTTGCAAGCGAGCGCCATCTGCTCGCCAAGCTCTCGACCGCATTCAGCCGCGAGACGACGCTGCTGATCGCCACGCACCGCTTCAGCATGCTGGAACTGTGCGACCGGCTGGTGGTGATCGACAAGGGTCGCATCGTTGCCGACGGGCCGAAGGCGGCCGTGCTCGAAGCGATGCAGCGCAAGGGAGCAAAGCCGTGAGCAGAGGCGTTCACGACAATCCCCCGTTCTTCGCCCGCATGCTGGTTGGTCTGGTGGCAGCCTGCATGACGACGTTCCTCGCCTGGGCAGCGCTTGCGGAGATCGACGAGATCGCCCGCGGCGAAGGCAAGGTCATTCCCGTTTCCAAGACGCAGATCATCCAGTCGTCCGAAGCCGGCGTCGTCCAGGACATAGCTGTTCAGGTCGGCCAGGTTGTCCGCAAGGGGGATTTGATCGTTCAGCTGAACAATACCACAACCGAATCCACGCTCGGCGAATCCGTTGCCAAGGCGAGGGCGCTCGGCGCCAAGATCGCGCGCCTCCAGATGGAAGAAAAAGGCGAATACGACCAGCCGTTCGTATGTCCGGCCGATGTCCTGGCGGTCGCCAAGAACGTCTGCGACAACGAAGATCGGCTGTTCCAGGCCAACAAGGCCAGTTACAAGAACAAGTTCGATGTGCTTCAGGAGCGCATGAAGCAGCGGCAGAACGAACTCAGCGAAGCCAATGCCAACATCGATCGGCTTGAACAGAATATCGCCTCCTCGACGCGGCAGCGCGATCTTTACGGTCCTCTCGCCAAAAAAGGTTTGGTCTCGCAGACGCAGCTTCTGACGATCGAAAGCCAGCTTACGGACCAGCAGGGCCAGCTCAAGGTCTATCAGGAAAGCCTGATACGCCTTCGTGGTGCCATCGAAGAAGCAAAGCTCCAGGTCGGGGAAATTTCGTTGGCTATCCGCCAGCAGGCCCTGACCGACAAGGCGCAGGCCCTCGCGGAGCTCTCCGTCATCGACGAAACGATCCGTGGTGCTTCGGACCGCGTCAAGCGCACCGATATTCGCTCGCCGGTCGATGGCATCGTCAATACGTTGGAAGTCAATACGATTGGCGCCTATGTGGATCCGGGCCGTGTGGTTGCCGGCATCGTCCCGACGGCAGACACGCTGCTGATCGAAGCACGCATATCGCCCCGGGATGTCGCGTTCGTCCGCCGCGGGCAGCCGGCCATCGTCAAGATCACGGCCTATGATTTCGCAATCTTCGGCGGGCTCGACGGCGAAGTGACCAACGTTTCAGCCGACAGCATCGTTGAGAAGGAAAAGGGCGAGACCTATTACCTCGTCCAGGTCAAGACCAACAAGTCCGAGCTGGAACGCAACGGCAAGTCCTATCCGATCATTCCTGGCATGATTGCGTCCGCCGAAATCATGACGGGCCGCAAGACAGTCCTCAGCTATCTCATGAAGCCTATCAATCGGGCGCGTTCCGATGCGCTTACCGAACGGTAGAGCCCTCCAATGAAATCAGGTGCGCTTTCAATGTCCGGCATCGAACCTGCGGGCGATCCGCTGCCGATTATCGACAAGGAAGAAGTCGAGCCGCGTTTTCGCGCGGTCGTGGCGCGCAATGGCGAGCGTCGCGGTATCAGGCTCGAGAAAATCTATTGGGAAGGCCTCAGCCGCATGTCGGCGGCAGGCAAGATAACCACCGGCGATCTGGTTCAGTACACCGCGGCCCAGATGCCGGAGGGGGGCAATCTCACCTCGCTGCTGCGCGTCCTCAGCCTCAAATGGGCGCTTGGACGGCTGGCGACGGTCGAGGAAGTCTCGTCGCTCGAAAATCTCGGTGCGCTGGTTCAGGCATCGCCGTCCCCGACGGTCGTGTTGACACGTGAAAAGCGGTTGCAGTTCTTCAACGAACCGTTTCTTGTCATGCTTCGGCAGCGGTTGGTGGGGGAGGATACGTCGCAGCTGATGAAGACCCTGAAGTTCTCGATCGACACGCAGATCGAAGACGCGATGGACACGCTGCAGATGAATCGCGGCAAGACCTTGAATACCGGCTTCACGATTTCCTGCGCCAGGCAGGTCATCAAGGGTCAGATCAACCTGGCCCTTGCCCCGGCACATGAAAAGCCGATGTTGATCGGCTATATTTCCCGTTATTGACGCCCAGGGCCGGAGCGCATCGCATCCCGGCCCAGAAAGCCTAGAAGTTTACACCTTCGCCTGGCGCAATCTTTTCCAGCGGCGTTGCCATCGCGACGTTCTGGTCCTTGCGGCGGGAGCCGTGCAGGAAGCCCTTGCCGCCCTTGATCGAATAGAGCGGCATGTAGTCGGGAAGCTGCGTATCCAGGAGAACCTGGTTGCGCATGTTGTCGAGGATGAAGAACTTGCCGCCGGCTTCGACCGAAAGGACGGCGTGGTAGAAGTGCCGCTTCTGGTCGAACAGGACGACGATCGACATCTGCTCGGGGTCGATGCCTTCCGCGCGAAGTGCCGCCATTTTCAGGATCGCGAAATCTTCGCAATCGCCCTGCTGCAGGCTCAGCGTTTCCCGGGGCGTGCTCCAACGGTCGGTAACCTTGTAGGCGTCCTGGTCGGTGCGGTAGCGAATGGACTGGTTCACGGCGGCATTGACGGCGTTGAGCTTGTCGCGGATCGACGATTGCGACGTGTTCAGACCGACGAGCTGGATGGCGGCGAAGGCCGGGCTGCAGCCCTTGCCGTTGCATTTCACCGCGGTGCCGCTGTTCATCTCTTCGAGAGCGGGCGCGAGCTTCTTCAAGGCGGCAAGGCGCTTGAAGGGGATGGCGACCGTATCGAACACGGCGCCGTTGGGCGTTGTCGGCGCTACGCGCTTGGATGGTGACAGGTCGGCCGGTTTGATAGCGACCTCGACTACATTCGCAGGTCTCGCCGCGGGCAGCGCGATCGTCGAGCCGAGCTGGCTGAATGTCTGAAATGCTGCGGCAACCTGTACGTTCCGGAACGCAAGCGAAGCCATGATGGAGAGCGTCGTCGGAAGATATTCCAGGACATGAGTTCCGATAACCGCTACGCCGGCTCCAGTATTTGTCGGAAACTGCTGGTTTGCGATCGGAGCGGAGACTGAAGTTGAAGCAATGAATGGTAATGTGAGAGCTGTAGCGATTGCGATTTTCAGGGTATTCTTCTTATTCGCCATTTTTTATCTCCCTTGGTAGAGAGATGCTAACAAGCTCTGCTGAATTTCTGGTTTTTGAAGATAGATAATCTATAAATAAGTTATTTGAGATAAAACGTATAAAATTTTATATTTCAGCGAGGGTGCTTGTTAATGATTTTTGTCTGGGATAGCATGGCCTTACCACAACCAAGAAGGCCGCAGAGTGGTCCAGGAAATGCCGCAAGGACGTTCGTTCTTTTACCCTTCAGATCTCGCCGACGTTACTCATAAGGCCTTCCGAATGACGACGCGCCTGCGTCCGATACGTATATCGCTGCTGGGTTTGCTGGCTGTCGCTATCCTGTCCGGATGCGAATCCTCGTCCGTTGCCGACAGGGTTCTCGACGACAAGGCGCTGAAGCCGCCGCCATCCGTGGTTGAGGAAACATTCGGGCGCGGCTCGACGGAAGTCACCGTGCTTCTAACCAAAGCGCCGAACGGCACCTATGAGGGTGCTGCGCGCGACATACGTGACGGTGCGGCCCTTGCCATCGGCGAACTTGACGATGCCGGCGTCATGAAGATCAAGGTGGTCGACGTGGCGGAGGGGCCGGCTGCCGTGGCCCCGGCGCTTGCCGCTGCAAGAGCACGCAATTCCGGTCTGCTGATCAGCTATGCGCCGCAGGCGACGACGGCGGCGATTGCTGCCATTCCGGCCGATCAGCGACCGCCGCTGATCAATCTTTCAAGCCCTGTGGCTGGCGCGAACGTCTTCAATTTCGGGTTCGATGAGGTGGCGAGTGTTGCGCGGGGCGTGCGCCCGGTCATCACCTCCGGCCATAAGAGAGTTGTCGTCCTGACGCCCAATAGCATAGCCGGTGTCGACGAGGAGCGCCTGAGATCCGCGGTCGGCCAGGCCGGCGGCGCACTGATCGGCGTGGTCCGTTATGATCCAGCCGCGCCGCTTGGCGACCTGCTTATCCGCAACAAGGCTCTGCTCGATGATGCCGGTGCCTTGGTGCTGATGGGGGATTCTGCAACGGTCGGAACCGTCCTCAAGGGTGTCAGGGCCTCTTTCGGCAAACTGGCCGTGGTCGGAACCAGCCACTGGCCAATAGAGCTTTATGCCGATCCGGCTGCCTCCAATGTCATCATCGCAGCGGCCGATCCGGACGCGTCCCTGTTGATCGGCGAACGATATCGCCGCTTCAACAAGCGTTCGCTCTCGGTCTATGCCGCGGAGGGTTACGACAGTATCGCGGTCGCTGCCGGCATCGTCAGAGGCAAGGGTGCAACGGCGCTGACGCCGGAGGCGTTGACGACGAAGACGGGGTTTCGAGGCGTTACGGGCCTGTTCCGTTTCACGCCGAGCGGAATGGCGGAGCGTAAGATCGGGCTTTACAAGATCGACGGCGGCCGGCTGGTGGCCATCGAGCCGAAGGCGGTCAGCTTCTGAAAAAATTACGTGGGTCGCCAATGATGGAGATCCTGCTGCAGCCGAAAGGTGGAGTTTGGACGGCGCGGCGTATCGACGGGGCACACAGGCTTTGACCGGCTTTGACGCATCGGTATCGGCGCCAAATCTCGCCCATCCGGGAGCAAATCCTCAATCTGCTGGCCGAGACGAAAAAGGAGTTCGGCTTCTTCTATCTTTTGGTGCGTGACGACCTTTCGGGTGCGCGCTATTTCCCGGACACTGCCAGCCGAATATTATCCAACGGAAAGACCGGGAGATTTTGCATGGTTGAGTATCGCTATCTGGGCCGCAGCGCCCTGAAGGTTTCGCCGCTGACACTGGGGGCCATGATGTTCGGCAACCAGACGCCGGACGACGTGGCCTTGCGCATTATCGACAAGGCGCGAGACCAGGGGATCAACTTTATCGATACCGCCGACGTCTACCACGATGGCAAATCGGAGGAGGTCGTCGGGCGCGGCATCAAGGCTCATCGCGACGACTGGGTTGTGGCGACGAAGTTCGTCAATTTCCACAATAACAAACCCAACCAGGGCGGCCATTCGCGCAAATGGGTCTTCCAGACGGTCGAGAACTCGTTGCGCAATCTGGGCACCGATTATATCGACATCCTCTATTTCCACCGTTCCGTTTTCGATGCACCTCTGGATGAGCCGATGCGGGCCATCGCCGATCTGATCAGGGCTGGCAAGCTGCGTTACTTCGGCGTTTCGAATTTCCGCGGCTGGCGTATCGCCGAGGTATCCCACCTCGCGGACCAGCTGGGAATCGATAGGCCGATCGCCAGCCAGCCGCTCTACAACATCGTCAACCGCACGGCGGAAGCCGAGCAGTTGCCGGCCGCTGCCGCTTATGGTCTCGGCGTGGTTTCCTACAGCCCGCTCGCGCGCGGCATCCTCACCGGCAAGTACAATGTCGGGGAGGAGCCGGCCGCCGATACGCGTGCCGGGCGCGGGGACAAGCGCATGCACGACGTGGAGTTCCGCGAGGAATCGATCGCGCTCGCCAAGCAGATCGCCGCGCATGCACACGCGAAAGGGATTGCGGCTGCGGATTTCGCGCTCGCCTGGGTGCTCAACAACCAACTCGTCACGTCGGCGATTGCCGGCCCGCGCACCGAGGAGCATTGGGACGGTTATGTCCGCGCGCTCGAGGTCAAGCTGGACGCAGAGGACGAGGCGCTGGTCGATCGTCTAGTCGCAACCGGTCATCCGTCGACACCGGGCTTTACCGATCCGGCTCACCCGGTCGAGGGCCGCGTTGCCCGCTCCGCAGGTGGATCGGCGTCGGTCGCTCCGCTGAGGCAATCGCAACGCATCGCCTAGCCGATACGGGCGATCAGGACGTCGGCCGGTTTTGTTGTGGTTCGAAAAGGTCGCGGATGGCCGATCCGGTTGCGGCTGCGGAACCTGGGTCTGGGCCTCTGTAACTCAAGGAGTAGCGCTCGATATCGGAAGCCGAGAATTCCCCAAGCCTCATCCGAATGGGCAGTTCCATTTCTGCAGGCCTGCTCTATCTGCTGGTGATCCGGGGTTCTCTCTCGAAGGCATACATGGCTTCAGCAGATTCTGAGACGGAAACGACGGATGTCTGCATCGTCGGCGCAGGCCCCGTCGGGTTGGCACTCGCTCTGAAGCTTGAGAAACTCGGGCTCACCGTAACCCTGCTCGAAATGGGCGCGGGCGGAGCGGCGGAAGACGCCGGTGCCGGCGATATCGAATTCACCAACGGCCGTCATGCTCCTTCAATGGCGATGTCCCGTCCGGGCATCGGTGGTGCGTCGGCGCTTTGGGGCGGCCGGTGCGTCACTTTCGACGAACTGGATTTCGAGGTGCGGGATCATGTGCCGTTTTCCGGTTGGCCGATTTCCCACGAGGAGCTTCGCCGCCACTATCCGGAAGCGCTGACATTCCTCAACTGCAATGCCGGCGAGCCTGCTTTTGAGCCGATCGGCGTCCCGGATAATAAGATCGACACGAACGCCCTGGAGCGGTGGAGCCGGCTTCCGGATCTCGGGCCGATTTATGGAGAGAGGCTCAAGGCTTCCAGACGTATTCGTCTCGTGAACGCGACCGTCGCCGGCATCACGCTTGATGCGTCCCGCGCGCGCGTCGAGAGTCTCACGGCCTACAGCGCCGGACAGGAAAGCCAGATCACGGCGAGAGCTTTCGTCCTTGCCGGAGGAGGGCTGGAAAATGCCCGCCTGCTGCTCGCCCTGCGGGAGAGGCGGCCGGAGGCACTGGGCGGCCCCGAGGGGCCGCTTGGCCGCTTCTACCAGGGACACCTCACTGGCTACATTGCCGTGCTGCAATTCGACCAGCCCAGGATCGCGAGCCACTTCGCCTTTAATATCGACGACGAAAACTATGTCTTTCGTCGCAGGCTGCAGATCACGCCGGCGATCCAGGCGGAGGAAAAGCTTCTCAACTGCGTCTTCTGGATCGACGCGATTTCGGTTGCCGACCCCGTGCATGGCTCGGGCGCGCTGTCGCTCATCTATCTGTTCCTGAAGATATTCGGTCTCTATCGCCGCCTCTCGAACGGCCTGGCGCCGACGGCCAGGGGGCCTGAGAACATTGACCGCCGACAGCATTGGCGGAATATCCGCACCGATCGCCGCACCCTGTTCGATTTGTTCGGATCGGTTCTCAACATGTTGAAGCGACGCATGGAACCGTGGCGCACGCTCATCAATCCAAAAGGCCGCTATCTGCTTCGCTACCATGCCGAACAGGTGCCCAATCCGGAAAGCCGGGTCCACCTGCAACCTCAGGGCGGAGCGGGCACCCGAGCCGCTCTTGTCGTCGACTACCGAGTGACCGAACAGGACTTGAGTTCAGTCCTGAAATCGCACGAGATTCTTGATATGTGGCTACGCCGAACCGGGCTCGGACGACTGGAATATCTGCATGATACCCTCCAGCGGCGGCAGGCCGTGCTGAGCCAGGCATTCGACGGCTATCACCAGATCGGTCTAAGCCCCATGTCCGGCAACCCTGACGATGGCGTGACCGATGCCGATTGCTGCGTCCATGGCATCGGCAATCTTTATCTTGCCGGCAGCGGCCTGTTCCCGACGGGAGGCCATGCCAACCCGACATTGCCGGCCGTGGCGCTGGCGCTCCGGCTCGCCGGACACCTTTCCGAAAAGTTCAGGCGATGATGGTCCGCCGGGGTCTGGAGGGGTAGGTCAAGGGGGCGGACTTCTGGCGAAGGGTCAGCCGGCCGGCGGCGTAGAACATCAGGAACGAGCCGATCTGGTAGGGGAAAAGCACGTCGACCTCCACGAAGGCCCGTATCAGCAACAGAACGCTCAGCGCGCATAAGAGCGTCGAGCCGGGATCGCGGTTGCGGCTCAGCATCGCGCTCAGATGGCCGAAGACGTTCGTCAGCATGATCATGCAGAGCAGGGCTAGCCCAACGAGGCCGGTCTCGACGGCGACCTCGATGAACGTGTTGTGGAAATGGAACCCGCTGCGGGCGGTGATGAAAAAGTCGTCCCACAGTCTCTCGGCATCGGCGAAGCCAGGAACCCAGTAACCCTGATAACCGGTGCCCAGAATCGGGTTTTCGCGTATTGCCTCGATCCCTTGCTGCCAGAGATAGGTCCGTCCCGTCAGCGTCGAATCCTTGCCGAATATGCCGAGGACCGCATCGACGGCGCCGATCTGGAGCGCCCCGATTATCGCGACCACTCCAATCACCACCAGTCCGGCGACCAGCAGCTTGCGGTGATTGGGGAAAAGATGCGCGACCGGCATATAACCGACGCAAAGCGCCAGAACGCCGGCAGTGGTGATGGCGGAGGTCGCCGATTGAGAGGCGAGAAGGCAATAGGCGCTCAGCAGGCCAACCCCGCCAGAAGCCATCAACCAGAGACCTTTCTGCCGCCAGATGAGCAGATAGGATGCCGCAAAGAAAAGGCCGAGCGAGGCGTAGAAGCCGAGCTGGTTCTTCGAGGAAAAGGCGCCGACGAAACTGTAGCTGCCGTCGATCGCGTCGTAGAGGTAGGTTCCGAACAGCATGGAAAACAGGAGCACGATCGCCGTGCCGACGATCGCGCCGCGGGTCAATGTCAGCACGCTGATCGTGCGCATGGCAACCAGCGCGCAGACCACATGCGTCAGGTATTGTATCGCGGTGCGCAAGGAGATGCCGAAGGCAGGCGACCAGAAGGCGGAAATGAAGCAGAACAGCGCAAACCCCAATATCCAGAGATATTTGAGGTAGTTGCCGAGCGCCCGCCGATAATCGGCGAGCAGCAGCAGGAACCAGACGCCGTAATAAGCGAGGATCGAAATCTGCCCGAACCGGCTCGAATAGGCGAACACGAAGAAGGACAGCGCGACCGCAGCCACGCCGTAGACTTCATTGTGAGCCGGATCGATCAGCGCAGATTTGGCAATCCTCATGCGATCCTCATTGCATCAGGAGCTCGGCGGTGACCTTGACGACGTCGCCGGGCTGAAGCTTGTCGTTTTCGCCGACGACAACTTCTTTCGGTCCCTGACCGTTGTCCCGCACCACCGTGTATTTGATGGTAGCAGACTTGCCCGAAGTGTCGAATTTCAGCGCCTCGGCCGACTGAGCCACGGCCTCCGACATCAGTTCGTGGCTGGTGCCGAGCTGCAGACCGAGCTTTTCGAGTTCGGCATCGGTGTTCTGCAGTTCCTGGGCGCGCTGGGCCTCCCAGTCGTTGCGCAGGTTGATCTCGTCCTGGTTCGCCTTGTTGATATCCTGCTTGGCGCGAAGGGTGGAGGTGTCGATATCGAGGAGGTTGCCTTCGATGGTCGCGGCTCTTTCCTCGGCGGTGATGCGGCGGCTGGATGTCGCAAGCCCCTGTTCGGTCAGCTTCGCCATCTTTTCGCGATCCTCGCTGACGAGCTGCAGCTGCCGTTTCTGGGTCTCGGCCTTCTGGCTGAGCGACTGGACCTCGTTTTCGAGCAGCGAGCGCAGGTCGGTCAGCGCCTTGAGTTGAAGTTCGTACCGGTCGCGCCGCGATTTCATCAGCGAGGCTTCGCTGGCGATCAGTTTTTCGGCGTTGTTGACGTCCTTGAGTTCCGGGGGGACTTTCAGGTCGGTGGCGCCGGCGACTTCCGCCAGCAGCCGGGCACGGCGAGCGAGAAGCCGGCCGCGCTCGGAATCGTAGACGGAGGCGTCGCCGCGAGCATTGATGAAATCGCGGGCGAAACGCTGGCCAGAATCGGATCGGAGAAGGCCGCCGGCGAGGCTGATGGCCTTCAGCACGGTCAGGTTGGGAGTAAAGGGATATTCGCCCGGCGTATGTACGTCGCCGGCCAGGAAAACCGGCCGGAACTGGGCGATTTCCACTGAAGCCGACGGCAGGTTACGCAACGCGAATTTGCCGCGCAACTCCTCGCCGATGGTTTTCGCCACCTCGCCCGCCGTCTTGCCGGCCGCCGGGAGGTCGCCGATGAAGGGAAGCGAGAGCGATCCGGTCGGCCCGATGGTATAGTCGCCGCTCACCGCATCCCAGTTGCGGATCGTGCCGTCGGCCGGCTGCCACTCCGCGACGCGGATGCGCAGCTTGTCCATCACGCCGAGACGATAGCCGGCCTCGTCCGCAGTCGCGCTACCGGCCAGAGCGACTGTGATCGCACCGGCCAGAAAACATAAAGCACGCAGGCCCCTCGCGGAGGCGGTTTGTGTCTGCATGGATTTTTCCTTCAAAAGGCGCGGAACCAGGTCCGCGCTCGAAGCCCGCCAAAATCGCCGATCCCGTCAAGGGGCCGACGCCTCAGCAGAGGGATGGATGATCAGTAACTGCCGCGCGCCATGCAGACGGCGGGGATCGTTTTCACGATGATGGCGACATCACCGATGAGCGACCAGTTCTGGACGTATTGGGTATCGAACGCGATACGGGTGTCATAGGAAACGTCATTGCGGCCGCTGATCTGCCAAAGCCCGGTGAGGCCCGGGCGCGTGCTCAGGTAGTAGGCCGCAAAGCTGTCGTAGAGGTTCAGTTCCTCGTCGACCACAGGGCGAGGGCCGACAACGCTCATCTCACCCCGCAGAATGTTGAGAAGCTGCGGAAGCTCGTCGAGGCTGAGCTTGCGCAGCACGGTGCCGACAACCGTCACGCGGGGGTCGTCTTTGAGTTTGCGCGTCGCTCGCCATTCCTCCGCGGCTTGCGGGTTGGCTTTCAGGTGGCTCCGCAGGACTTCGTCGCCATTTACGGCCATCGTGCGGAACTTGAGGCATTTGAATATGCGGCCGTTATGGCCGATCCGAGGATGGCCATAGAGAATAGGGCCATGGTCGGTAAACTTCACCAACGCCGCGATCATCAGGAAGATGGGACTGAACAGGATGAGGGCTAGGGTGGCGGCGGTGATATCGAAGCTGCGTTTTGCCAAGCCCCCAGTTGGGAGAGTCATGCGGGCTTGGTCTGACGTTGAGAACGGCGAACCTGCCGAACGTGTCGCTGACTTCATAGAGTGAACTCCACTTAGGTTTTGCGATAGTCGGTGCCATTACGGCGCGTCATTGAGCGTTAATGTGATAATAAGTCTGTGTTCGCAATTTGATGAAGATCAAACTTTTCCGCCAACCGCCTCCGGCAGGGGGTGGGGGCCGATTGCCAACCCGCGATTGGGCCGGAACAACTTGGGAGATATACGCCGAACGTACGGTCAATACTGTAGAGGGCGTGTAAACTTGGCCATGTAATCAATATTCGCATCTTGCTCCAAACTTATCCCCGCGTTCTCTCCTGTCGGGCGTCTAGTCATAAAGCGTGCCGCTTCTTGGCGACGGGGACCAAAGTAGCTTGCGCCTCGGACCAAAGGCCCATTCCTGTTGCGTCGCAATACAATGCTGCAGCGCAACAATGGTTGGCGAGTTTGCGTGAGCTTTGTAACAAAAGTTGATCGGGTTTGACAGGAGTTGAGAGAACTGGCCGCGGATTTCGTTCCAACCCAGTGGAATCCGGGCGAAAATGTGGCAAAATCGAGGCGAGGGGCTTGTGGTCGTGAGATAGAGATCGATCCATTGCCTGCAGTATTTATTGGGAACCTCGAGGACCTTACGAAAGTTTCACCAATAGCTGGCACTATCGGGATCGGAAAACTTGAATCCTCTCCGCCAGACTCATATGGTTGTTTATCGGGAGAGGAGCCTGAAAAGCCTAGAGCGGAACATTTATGTTCGGGAGGAAGGATCATGTACGCGCCGCGCGTCTTTATCAGCATGACAGGGACTCTGCTCGTGTTCGCGGTGGCTGCGTACTTTATCAGCGGGTCGCTCTATACGGCATTTATACAGACCCTGATCTGTGCCGTCCTGATCCAGGCGGGATATTTCGTCGCCATCCTCTATCTGGTCCGCCGTGAAAAGCAGTTGCGGGATGCAGGAGTAACTTCGGATGCCGCTGCGACCGCCAAGAGCTCAAAGGACGGCAGCCGCCGTGAGGGGCTGCGTGCCGACCCCGCTCCGCACCTCCCGGCCGGCGATACCTGAACGAAATCGCGCTTTTTTCTGCCAGTTTCACACGAGGGCCATTTTCCTGCGCCCATAGTTGCATCGCGATGCAACATGGAGTGGGCTATGGCGGAAAACGCTTCTCAGACGATCTGCGTCATCATCGCGGTCAAGAATGCCGCGGAAACGATTGGAATCGCGATCCAATCCGCCTTGAACGAGGCTCGTGTCAGCGAGGTCGTGGTGGTCGATGACGGCTCGACCGATGCCACCGCCGATGTCGCGCGCAAGGCCGACGACAAGTCGGGACGGCTGACCGTTGTTTCGTTCGAAAAGAATCGCGGCCCCTCTGCCGCCCGCAATCATGCGATTGCCATATCGAGCGCGCCGCTGATCGGCATCCTCGATGCCGACGACTTCTTCTTCCCCGGGCGGTTCGCGCCGATGCTGGAGGAGGAGGGCTGGGACCTCATCGCCGACAATATTGCCTTCATCTACGAACCGGGCGAATCCGTCCGTCCGGAGCGGTTCGAGACCCGGGCGCGGACCATGTCGCTTGTCGAATTCGTGGAAGGAAACATCTCCAAGCGCGGTGTCAAACGCGGCGAGACCGGTTTCCTGAAGCCGGTGATGAGCCGGGCGTTCCTCGACGCCCACGGCCTCCGCTACGACGAGAACATGCGTTTCGGCGAGGATTACGACTTCTACGCCCGGGCGCTCGCCAAGGGCGCGCGCTACAAGGTGATCGAGCATTGCGGCTACGGTGCCATCGTGCGCCAGGATTCGCTGAGCAGCCGGCATCATACCGACGACCTGCGCAAATTCTACGAGGCGGACGACGCGCTCCTTGCAGATCCGGCGCTCAGCGAAGAGGAGAGGGCGGTGATCGTCCGGCATCGCGACCATACGCGCGACCGATACGAGTTGCGCGCGTTCCTCGACATCAAGTCGCAGGTGGGGAATGGCGCGGCCATCCGGCACCTGCTCTCCCGCCCGCAGGTCCTGCCGGCCGTGGCGACCGGCATCTTCCTCGACAAGCTCGATCTCCTGCGCGCCAGGTCGTCCAAGCCGCAGGTGCAGCCGGTCGGCATGCGCTATCTTCTGCCCGGCATACCCGCCGGTCAGAAATAGTCGCGGCGTATCCCTTCCAGCATCGTCCGGAATCGCTCCTTGCGCTCGTCGAGAACCTCGACGGGGCTGAGCCGCGGTTCCGCGCGGCTTGCCTGCCAGAGCGCCAGTACTGACGGAGCTGCAAGCAACTGCTTCGCCATGCCGCGAAGGCCGGTCCGCGAGGACGGCCGGGTAATGACCTCGCCGCTGTGCGGCTCCGGCGCCGGCTCATGCGCGGGTTGCTGACCGTCGAAGCTGAAGCCCCAGAAGCGCGAGCGTTTGGCCACCGCTTCTGCGCGGGTGGAGACTGGCACGTAGCGAGGTTCGTAAACCGTCCCCACAGATGCCGCCCAGTCGTTCCACTTGAAATTGTTAATGGAACGGGAGCTGCTGACGGCCACCCACGGCACCCGGAAGGCATCCGCCAGGATCGCACCGTGCATGGATTCGGCGATGATCAACTCCGACTGGGCGATATGGCGGATGACCGATTTCGCCTCGCCGCGCGGATCGAGATAGGTGAGGCCGACGGGCTCGCAGACGGCGTTCCACATGCCGAATTCCGCGGATTCCCAATGGGGAATGAAGGTCTTCTTGTGAATTTTCGGCAGGTTCTGGAATTCCGGCATGTCGGCGATCATCGCCGCCGGGTCGGTGATCGCCTTGTCGGTCGAAATGCCGAGCTTGGCGGCCGTCATCGGGCCGCGGACCGCCCGCACGTCCCATTCCGCCGCGTCGGCGACATCAGGCGGCGTGCCATAACCGTAGCCGCTGCCAATGACCAGCTTCTTCTGGCCCGCAGGCAGCAGGACCGGATTGAGGACAGTGCCGACGCCGACCAGCAGGACCTCGGGATGGACGTCCCGGAAGCCGGGAAGCAGGACATCCCAGAGCCAGAGATTGAGGTCGTCGCCGAAATTGCCGTGATGCGATTCCCAGTAGTACGCTTTCATGCGGGCCTCCGTGGGATGATGAAATTAAAAGGAAACACAGGCATTTAGCGTGCGTTACGGCCGAGTTTCCCGGCCCCGAGTTCGAATGCTGCCCGGATCAGCGCGGGATCGCGCATCACCCAGCGGGCGAGCAGGCCGAGGTCCGGCGCCTGGCGGCGTTTCACCCGTCCGGCCTGGCTCCAGAGGGCCTGCCGCCGGGCAGTGTTCTTGTAGGATGCGATCGAGGCGACGTCGCTGGGGCGGGAACGGAAACGCTCCTCCAGCGTATCGAGCGCCACCCAGGTGTTGAACTGCTGTCGCAGGAACTGCGGCGAGCGATTGTCGATGCTGTGGAAGATGTTGAGACCCATGCCGCGGACCGCACCCTCCTCGTCGCAGAGCAGCGTTCGCTTCGATTTCAGGATGCAGTCGACGAAGAACAGCACGTCTTCGGCCGCCAGTCGTAGCGAGGGTTCGAAACGGACCGTTTCGAAGACCGGCCGGGCGATGACCATGCAGGAGAGATGCAGGAAGCTCCAGTTCTTCAGCATGACGCTTGCGAGATCCGGCATTTCGATCAGCAGCGGGCTTTCAGAAAGCCGCGTACCGCCTTCCGTCTGTTCGAGTTCGGCCATGCCGAAGTGGTAGTAGAACTCGTCGCTCGCCTGCATCGAGGCCCAGTAGCACTCGGCATCGAAGCGGGTCATGCTCTCAAACGCATTCTTCAGATGATCCGGCAGCCAGACGTCGTCCGAATCGAGAAGTGCCGCGTAACGGGTGGCAGCGGGTATGTTGTCGAGGCCGGTATTGCGTGCCGCACCCGGCCCGCCGTTCTGCTGGCGGATTACCCGGATACAGGATCTCCAAGCATCTTCAATGCCTTGAAGCTCCATATCTGCGGAGAGAGGCGACTCGTCGTCGACGATGACGATATCGAAGTCCTGATAGCTCTGATCGAAAATCGATTTCAGTGCGCGGCGGAGAATGCCGGCTTCCTTTTGGAAAAATGGGATAACAACCGTGAACGTCGCCATGTTTTTGCCCCTGCCTTTTCAAAGAATTACAAGCCTCTGACGTTTGTCGGGCTCCGGGTTGACGGCAGTGCGCTGCCGTATCGAATGACCTCCCGTAACAGGATCTGACCATATGGCTCCCGCCAAGACGATCACACTGGCGTCGGCCGAGCGCGTTATCAAAGACCGTTACATTCGGGCTGAAATTTGTCACGGGCTCCAATCTGGCAAGACTGCGGGCCTTAGAAGAGCTCGATCGGTCCCTGGGCGCCACCCAGGTGCTGTTTTCGACGATGATCTGCCGATCGCCCTGCGCATCTTCGCAGCGCAGTTAACGAACCCTTAGCTGGAGGCGGTAAGCGGCGGTACAGCCGGGGGCAACCCATCAATTGCCGCTTATTTGCTGATTGAGCGCGCTGTTTGCAGAAAATTCTCGATACCTCCGGGCGCTGCGGATCGGGCCGACGCAGCCGGCGTGGCCTTCACCTGATTGTGTCCCAGATTTGCCCAGATTCCGCCACATTCCAAGTCCGCCTCAGGGCGAGGAGGTACATGGATACGAAAGGTTTAGCCGTTTCGGCCTATTGCAAAAAGATTTTTTTGTGCTGTTGCGGTGCAGCATTGGGAGCCCTGAAGTAGGCCCTGAACCCTTGAAAACCATAAGTCCCCGAAGCCGTATCGGACGCCGGGGCGGGAGCCTCTTCGAGCCTCAGTATTTCCGCGCGGGTTGCTTTTTTGCTGCGCCGCCACATTTTGTGCCAAACTCGGCCCGATCCTTTTTGCGTGACTGCGGGCTCAAGTCTGCTCTGATTGAAACGGTGGTGACGGGAGGCACTGCCCAAAAAGGGTGACTCGTTTGACTGTCGATCCAAACATATCCTCCCGTATCAATCTGATGCGTATTCTGCTGATCTCCGGCATCCTCTTCGTCCACGTGCCGCACGATCCTGCGACCAACCCCTTTCTGGGGCTGAATGGTTTGTTCGATTGGCTCAGGGTTTTCCTCGGGGATAGCCTGTTCCGTATCGGCGTGCCGTGCCTCAGCGCGATTTCCGGCTACCTGCTGTTCCAGCGTGGCTGGGAGGCGTTCGACTATGCCAAGACGCTTCGCTCCAAGGCGAGGACTGTCCTGGTGCCTTTCTTATTGTGGAACCTCGGTCTGCTTGGGGCCGTTCTCGTCGTCCAACCCATGGGCATCGGTGTTGGGTATTTCCCTGATCTCTGGAACCTTTCGACGCGGGAATTCTTGAGCAATGCACTGGCCACGGAAGGGTTGCCGATCAATATTCCTCTCTACTTTCTGCGCGACCTGATCGTCTGCATCATCCTGTCGCCGATCCTTGCCATGTCGGTGCGGCGTTTTCCGGCGGCGACGCTTGGCGTGCTGTTCCTGCTGGCGATCACTCCCGCGTTGATGCTCGGCATCGTCCTGAAGAAATCGATCCTGTTCAGCTTCACCCTCGGCATCTTCCTGGCGCTCAACCGGGTGGATCTCAAGGTTGCGGACCGGTTTGCGGGGTTGGGTACGGCGGCAATGCTCGCCGCCGCAGTGCTGCTGTCCATCGGCCTCTACTGGACCGGCCCGGATTTCCCCTGGCCTCTCGACATGGCGCGCAGTGCGCTTTCGATTGTCGGGGCCGGCGGATTTTGGCTGATGTCGGCGATCGTCATCCGTTCCTGGGCCGGCCAACGGCTCGCCGCCACCGGAAGCCTGAGCTTCTGGATGTTCTGCGCCCATTATCCGCTGCTCGTCCTGATGTGGATGGTGTGGAACCGGGTGGCAGGCGATGCCCTTTATCCCGTCTTCTACGCGGCCGCTGCCGTCGGAAGCTTCCTCATTCTTTTTGTCAGCAACCATCTCTTCTCGCGCAGATTGCGCGGTCTGTACGAGGTGTTGACGGGCAGCCGCGGCCGCAAGGCCAAGCTTTCGGCCGCCGCCAGCTCCCACTCACCCGCCGGGGCCAACCATCCCGGCGAACCCGTAATGACGCAACAGCATAGGTGAAACATGACGGCCAAGGCCAGACAGATTCAACTAACCTGCCAGGTTATCATCGCTGCCGCGGTGTCTGGATTTCTCTCCCCCGCAGCACATGCCCAACAGGGTGCTGCGGGTCAGTCCTTCGTGGAGAACTTCGACAGCCTCGATCGTTCCGTCTGGTACGTCTCTGACGGCTGGAACAACGGCAAGCACCAGAACTGCACCTGGTCGAAAAAGCAGGTGAAGGTCGAAGGCGGCGCCCTGCAGCTCAGCTTCACGGGAGACAAGACCGGCGACCGTGACTTCGCCTGTGGCGAAATCCAGACCAAGGCGCGTTTCGGCTATGGGACCTACGAGGTGCGCATGAAATCCGCGACGGGCTCAGGGCTCAATTCGGCGTTCTTCACCTATATCGGCCCGACCGACAAGAAACCGCATGACGAGATCGATTTCGAAGTGCTCGGCAAGAATACCGGCCAGGTCCAGCTCAATCAGTATGTTTCCGCCAAGGGCAATAATGAAAAGCTGGTTCCGGTCGCAGGCGGTGCGGACCAGGGTTTCAACGACTATGCGTTCATCTGGGAGGAGAGCCGCCTCCGTTACTTCGTGAACGGCAAGCTCGTCCACGAAGTGACGGACAAGACGAAGATCCCGCAAAACCCCCAGAAGATTTTTCTCAGCCTCTGGGGAACCGACACGCTCAAGCAGTGGATGGGCGCATTCTCCTACACTCAGCCGACCTCGATGACCGTCGACCGGATCTCCTTTACCGCGATCGGCGAGAAATGCCGCTTTCCTGAATCCGTGCTCTGCACGCTCGGCTGAGCCGCCTTGGCGGCTCGACAATGGAGTTGGACGATTTGACTTTGAACGTTCTCTATCTCGCGCATGACATGGCCGACGCGGCCATCCGGCGGCGCGTGCTGACCTTGAAGGCCGGCGGTGCGACCGTCACCGTCGCGGGCTTTGAGCGCGGCTCGAACGTGCTTGCCGACGAGCGGGATGTGACGACCGTTTCACTCGGGCAGACGGCGGACGGGCGGTTTGCGCAGCGCATCGGAGCGGTTCTTGCCGCCCGCATGAGGCTGAAGCGGACCCTGGCTGATATCGCCGTCCCCGACGTCATCATCGCTCGCAATCTGGAGACGCTGGCGCTTGCCGGACGCGCCGCGTCCATGTTCAGCCGCCAGGTTCCCGTCGTCTACGAATGCCTCGATATTCACCGCCTGCTTCTCGACGCGGGAATGAAGGGTCGCCTGATGCGCCAGGCGCAGCTGTTTTTCGGCCGCCGCGCCAGCCTGCTGATCACCAGCTCCCCGGCTTTCGTGGATAATTTCTTCAAACCGCGTTCCGGTCTCGACCTGCCGGTTCTGCTTCTGGAAAACAAGGTGCTTGCCCTCGAGCCGGCACTGGTTTCCGGGCCGCTCCAGCCCCGCCCACCGGAGCCGGGCAAGCCCTGGCGGATCGGCTGGTTCGGGGCGATCCGCTGCCGCAAGTCGCTCGATATGCTGATCGATTTCGCGGCCCGCATGGACGGGAAGGTCGAGATCGTATTGCGAGGCCGCCCGGCTTACAGCGAGTTCGACGATTTCGATGCGAAGGTTGCTGCCGCCCCGCATGTCGAGTTCCACGGTGCCTACCGCAATCCCGAGGATCTTTCTGCGATCTACGGCGACGTGCAGTTCACCTGGGCGATCGATTTTTTCGAGGAGGGGCTGAATTCCAGCTGGCTGCTGCCGAACCGGCTCTATGAAGGCGGGCTGTACGGCGCCGTTCCGATCGCGCTTGCAGGCACCGAGACCGGCCGCTTCATCGGCAAGCGAGGCATCGGCCTGGTGCGCAATCACGTGACGGCGGAGACGCTCGAAGCGCTGTTCAAGGAAATGACGGAAGCGCGTTACCTTGACCTCTTTTCCCGGCTTGCCGCCGTGGAGCGCAGCCAGTGGGTGACCGGTCCGGCGGATTGTCGCGCCCTTGTTTCGCGGCTCGCCGTCCTACATCCCAACGTCCCGTCGCCGGCCGAAATGCCGGCTGTTTCAACCCTGCAATCGTGAGGTGGAGTATGGTTTTGCGTTCTCACTCCAATGCCCAGATGTCCGAGATCCGGACGCTTCTGGTGATCCCGTGCCTCAACGAAGCGGCGACCATCGCGCCGCTGTTGCACAAGCTGAATAGCCAGCGCGGCGACATGGACATGCTGATCGTCGTCGCCGACGGCGGCAGCCAGGACGGCACGACGGACATCGTCCAGAGCCTCATCCCGGAGATCCGGGACGTCGTCTTGCTCGGCAATCGCAAGCGCATCCAGAGTGCCGCCATCAACCTCGCCGTCGATCGGTTCGGCGAGGGCCGGGACTTTCTCATCCGCATCGATGCGCATGGGGACTACCCGGACGACTACTGCCGCACGCTTCTGCAGGAGGCGATCGGCATGGATGCCGATTCCGTGGTGGTCGGGATGGAGACGGTCGGTTTCGGTGCCTTCCAGAAGGCGACCGCGGTGGCGCAGAATTCCAAGCTCGGCAATGGCGGTTCGAAACATCGGGCCGGCGGTGGCGGCGAATGGGTCGATCACGGCCACCACGCGCTGATGCGGATCGAAGCCTTCCGGGCGGTCGGCGGATATGACGAAAGCTTCAGCCATAACGAGGACGCCGAGCTGGATTTCCGGCTGCGCGCCGCCGCCTTCCGCATCTGGATGACCGGCAAGACCTACATGACCTATTATCCGCGTTCGAGCGCTCCCGCGCTGTTCCGGCAATATCTCGCCTATGGCCGCGGCCGGGCGAAGAACCTGATCAAACATCGCTCGATCCCCAAGCTCAGGCAGGCGATCCCGCTTGCGGTGGCACCCGTCGTTGTCGGGGCGTTGCTTGCGCTTCTCTATTGGTGGGCGGCCATACCGATGGTCATCTGGGCCGCCGCCTGCATCGGTTACGGCTTCTGGCTGGCTGTGGGTAAGAACAACCCCTACGGCCCGCTCGCCTCGCTCTCCGCGATGATCATGCATTTCGCCTGGTCGGCCGGCTTCTGGCTGGAACTGATCGGCATCCGCCCACGGAGGATCGCTTGATGGTGGCAGAGGAAAGGCCGTTCCGCATCGATATCGGTATCTGCACCTACCGGCGTCCGGAACTCGCCGAAACGCTGATCTCGCTCTTCGAGATTGCCGTGCCGGCGGGCGCGGAACTGCGCCTGATCGTTGCCGATAACGATGCAAGCCCGAGCGCAAGCGGGCTGGTGGATGGTTTGCGGGAGCGTTCGCCGTTCCCGATCCGCTATGTGCATTGCCCGAAATCGAATATCTCGATCGCCCGCAATGCCTGCCTCGCCGAAAGCGATGCGGACTACCTCGCCTTCATCGACGACGACGAGACGGCGGAGCCGGAATGGCTGGTCGGGCTCGTATCGACGGCGAGGCTGACCGGAGCCGATGCGGTTCTCGGGCCGGTGAGGGCGGTCTATGGAACCCAAAGCGCCGACTGGATGCGCAAGGGCGATTTTCACTCGACCATGCCCGTCTGGGTCGGCGGGCAGATCAGGACGGGTTATACCTGCAATACCCTTCTCCACATGCGTTCGCCGGTCGTTGCGGGCCGCAGGTTCGCGCTTTCGCTCGGGCAGAGCGGCGGCGAGGACACGCATTTCTTCACCGCCTTGACGGATGCGGGCGGGCGGATCGAATTTGCATCGGATGCAACGGTCGAGGAACTGGTTCCAGAAAAGCGGGCAAGTTTCGCCTGGCTCGCCAAGCGCAGGTTCCGTTCCGGGCAGACGCATGGGCGCATCCTTGCGACAAAGAATTCCGGCCTCGGCCGGATCAAGCAGACCGCGCTTGCTGCGCTGAAGCTCGGTTACTGCCTGGCAGTGACGGCGGCAACCATTGCCTCGCCGGTCACCCGTATTCGCTACGCCCTTCGTGCGGCACTCCATGCCGGCGCGGTCACGGGCACGCTCGGCATCCGCGAGATCCGCCAATACGGAGCCGCCGAAGCCACATGACGATGCATGATATGCAGGCCCCGGATTTCCAGCCCGACGTGAGCTTTGTGATTGCAGCTTACAACGCCGAGGAGACGCTCGCGCGTGCGATCGACAGTGCGCTCGCCCAGATCGGCGTCACGCTCGAAGTGATCGTCGTCGACGATTGTTCGACGGACGGGACGCGGGCAATCGCGGAAGGCTATTCCGATCAGCGGGTCAGGCTGATCGCCCAGGCGGTGAACGGCGGGCCGGCTGCGGCTCGAAACGCCGGGCTTGCTGCGGCAAGGGGTCGTTGGGTCGCCATTCTCGATTCCGACGACACGGTCTATCCCGTCAGGCTGTTGACCATGCTGGAGCGGGCCGAGGATGCGCAGGCACAGATCGTCGTCGACAATCTCGACGTCATCCCGTTCGACCATGGGGCGCCCCATGCGATGTTCTCCAAGGAGGCGCTCAGGCAGCGGTCGATGCTGACGCTTGCCGATTTCATCGGCTCGAACGTGATTTTCCAGTCGACCTTCAACTTCGGCTACATGAAGCCGATCTTCGAACGCGCGTTTCTCGTCGAGCACGGGCTGCGCTTCGACGAGGCGCTGCGGATCGGCGAAGACTATCTGCTGCTTGCTTCTGCCCTGGCGAGCGGTGCGCGATGCGCGATCGCGCCGGAGATCGGATATGTCTATCACCTGCGCCAGGACTCGATTTCGCGCGTCCTGGAGCAGAGCCACCTGGATGCGATGCTGGCCTCCGACCGCGTTTTTCTCGCCCGCTACAAGCTGGATGCGAAGGCCTCGGCTGCCCAGCGCAGGCGGACCCGCAGCATCCTCGAAGCGGGTTCATTTCTCACGCTCGTCGACGAAATCAAAAAGGGTTCCGTCGGCGGCTTCCTGAAAACGGCAATCGAAAACCCACGTGCGCTCCGACTTCTGCGCATGCCGATCGCCGTTCGCATGCGCCGGCTGGTGAAGCGGCCGACGTCAACTGAAAATCCGATCAATAGGGCGGGGGCGCCCTCAGAAAGGACGAAGGAATGGACATGAAAAGACCAGTTCGAAAGGCGGTGATACCCGTCGCAGGCAACGGCACTCGGTTCCTGCCGGCCACCAAGGCCATGCCGAAGGAAATGTTGACGATCGTCGATCGGCCCGTCGTTCAATATGCGGTCGACGAAGCCATGCAGGCGGGAATCGAGCACATCATTTTTGTGACCAGCCGCAACAAAACCGCGATCGAGGACTATTTCGACAGCGCGCCGGAGCTCGTCGCGACGCTGACCCGCTCGGGCAAGACGGTCCAGGTTACCCAACTCGAAAAGATGCTGCCGGTCGCCGGCACCGTCAGCTATACGCGCCAGCAGGTGCCGCTCGGGCTTGGCCATGCGGTCTGGTGCGCCCGTGAACTGGTCGGCAACGAACCGTTCGCGCTGCTTCTGCCCGACATGGTTTCCTACGGTCCGCAGGGCTGCATGGCCGGGCTGATGGATCTCTATGAAGAAGTCGGCGGCAATGTCTTTGCGGTCGAGGAATGTGCGCCGGAAGAGACGTCGAGTTATGGTATCGTGGGTGTCGGCCACAGCGTGTCGCATGGTTTCGAGGTGACGGAGATGGTCGAAAAACCGAAACCTGCTGAGGCGCCGTCCAACTATTACCTGAATGGGCGTTATATTCTGCAGCCGGAAATCTTCGAATTGCTTGCCCGGCAGGAACGCGGCGCCGGCAACGAAATTCAGCTGACGGACAGCATGCACAAGCTTGCGCAGGTCCAGCCGTTTCATGCGCATCCCTATCAGGGACGCACATTCGACTGCGGCAGCAAGCGCGGCTTTATCGAAGCGAATGTCGCCTTCGCCATGCTTCGCCAGGATATGGGGGCCGAGATTTACGCCTCCATCAAGGAACTGATGATGTCGCACGAAACGCGGGTCAAAGCCGCCTGACGCGCATTCAAGTCATACGAGACGGATGGCGGCAATCCGCCATCCGTCCCCCAAAGCTCCAGAAAGCGGGTCCTATGGATCAGGTAAACTTCCGACCGAGAACGATATTCCCGAGCGAAACGCGGGATAACGACACGTTCATCGATCTCGACAAGCTCTGGGCGGCTGCGATCCGTCGTTCGGGCATCGTCGTCGTCTGCCTCATCGCCACCGTTGCCCTTGCCGGGCTCTACCTGGTGATGGCGCAGCCGATCTACACCGCCCTGACGCAGATCCTCATCGACGAGAACCTTTCCCGTTATGCTGACGACGCGCAGGACAGCCAGTCGGCCCAACAGATCGACAACCGCATGTCGAGCGCAGTCGAGATCCTGAAATCCAAGGCATTGGCGGTGAGGGTGGTAGACAAGGCCAAGCTCGATCAGAACGACACGGTGGTCAATCCGCCGCAGTCGCCGGTCGATCTTGCCAAGGGCGCCATCCGCAGCGTCGTCGCGCTTCTGACCCCCGGCAGTCCGCCGGCTTCCGAGGAGAATATCCGGATGGGCCGGCGCGAAAAGGCGGCGGCCGTCCTGCAGCAATCGCTGACCGTGGAGCGTGTCGGCCGCAGCTCGGTGATCGCACTGTCCGTTCGTTCGCCGGATCCGCAGCTTGCCGCGATGATCACGCGGACCTATGCGGAATCCTACCTCACCGAACAGCTCAACGCGAATTTCGATGCGACGGAGCGGGCTTCGCTCTGGCTGCAGGAGCGCCTGAACGATCTCAACAGCCGTTCGCAGCAGGCCTCGCTTGCCGTCGAGCAATTCAAGACCCAGCACGGTCTGGTTTCGCCGCGCGGCGAACTCCTGTCGACGCAGCAGCTTTCGGATCTCAACAGCCAGCTGATCGTGGCGCAGGCCGATGCAGCCACCGCTTCGGCACGCTATAATCAATATCAGGCGATCATCGACAAGGGGCCTGACGCAGCCGTTCAGAACGCCGTCGTTTCGGCTCGCGATACGGACAACACGGTCATTCAGGACCTCCGGAAGCGTTACATCAACATTTCCGACCGCGAGCAGGGCATCATCCAGCAGTTCGGCGCCAACCATCCGCAGGCGGTCGCGCTCAAGGCGGAAAAGAGCGAACTCGCGCAGCAGATTTACCGCGAGCTGCAGCAATTGACCGGCAGCTTCCGCAACATATTCGAGGTGGCGAGTTCGCGCGAAAAATCGCTGCGTGAGAGTATCGACCGGGTTGCGGGCCGCAATTCGGAAGCGAATGTCTCGATGGTCCAGCTGCGCGAACTGGAGCAGAAGGCGGCGGCGCTGAAGACGCTCTATGAATCCTATCTCGGGCGCTTCGAGGAAGCGACGCAGCGGCAATCCTTCCCGATCGCCAAGGCCCGCGTGATCTCCGACGCCGGTCTGCCGACGGCCCCCTCCAGCCCGCGCAAGACGCTGACCATGGCGCTCTCCATCGTGCTCGGCCTGCTGATCGGCGGAGCGGCGGCAACGCTCCTGGAATTCCGCGAGCGGTTCTTCCGGACCGGCGACGATGTGCAGGAGAAACTGGGCCTTCGCTTCCTCGGCTACCTGCCGATGGTGAGCGGCGCCAGTGCGGAGGAAACGCCGCCGCCGGCAACGACCGACGCCGAAGCGGCAGGAGCACCTCCCGGCAACCCGATCTCGTTCCGGCGATTGATGCGGGTGGCGGTCGAGGCGCCGCGGTCTCAGTTCGCAGAGACGCTGCGCAACGCCAAGCTTGCATGCGATATCATGCTGCAGGATCGGAAATGCCGGGTGATCGGCGTGGTCTCCTGCCTGCCGGGCGAAGGGAAATCCATGGTCGCCGCCAATTTCGCCGGGCTGATCGCCTCGACGGGCGTTCGCACGCTGGTGATCGACGGCGACCTGCGCAATCCGGGTCTCAGCCGCATGCTGGCCTCCGAGCCGGAAGTCGGCCTGGTCGAAGTGGTGCTCCAGCAGACGCCATGGACCAATGCCGCACGTGTCGACCGCCGGTCGCGCCTGACGATCCTGCCGATGACGACGCGCAGCAAGCAGCTCGCCCATACGAGTGAACTCCTCGCTTCTTCCGGCATGAGCCATTTCCTCGAAAGCATCAAGGATACGTTCGACGTCATCGTCGTCGATCTGGCTCCGCTCCTCCCGGTGATCGATGCCAAGGCCTTCGAGCCCTATGTCGACGGTTTCGTCTTCGTCACCGAGTGGGGCGTGACCCCTGCGAAGGCGGTGCAGTCCATCATCCGGTCCGAACCGCAGATCGCTTCGAAAACGGTCGGCGTGATCCTCAACAAGACGGAAATGTCGGAGTTGCACCGCTATGCCGATCCGGGTTCGCCGGAGCGGCTGCACAGCAGCTACGTCTCATACTACAAGGAAGGCTCCACCTCGGCGCCTCGCTGACCTGTGATCCAAAGGGGCGGTTTTTACCGCCCCTTTTTCGTCAGGCGCTTGCCGCGGCCTGGTCGCTCCACTGCGTGCAGTCGGCAAAATCAGCCTTGCGAAATACGTGGCCGATGCCGATCAACACGGGTTCATCGATGCCGATCTCTGCCATGGCCGTGGCCATGTCGCTCAGCCGTCCGGCCCAGCGCCGCTCGTTCGCCCGCGTCACCGCGCTGACGACCACGACCGGCATGTCGTGCGTCATGCCGGCGTCCGTCAGCTTGCTGACGATCTCGCCCGCGGTGCGTCCCGCCATGTAATAGATGGTCGTGGTTCGCGGGTCGGCGAGGCTTTTCCAATCCAGATTGTCGGGCAGCACGCCCTTGCGCGAATGGCCGGTGACGAAACGAACGCCCTGCGCATGGTCGCGATGGGTGAGCGACACGCCGAGCCGCGAGGCCATGGCGCTCGCCGAAGTGATGCCCGGCACGACGTCGACGGGGATGCCTTCTCGTTCCAGGCAGGCGATCTCCTCTCCGGCACGGCCAAAGATCATCGGGTCGCCGGATTTCAGGCGGACGACGCGTTTGCCCGCCTTGGCGAACTTCACCAGCATGTCGTTGATGTCTTCCTGGCGGCAGCTTACCCGACCACCGCGCTTTCCCACCAGCATCCGTTTCGCCTCGCGGCGCGCGAGTTCCAGCACCTCGTCGGAGACGAGATCGTCGAACAGGATGACGTCGGCCGCCTGCAGGGCACGCACGGCCTTCAACGTCAGCAGTTCCGCATCGCCAGGCCCGGCGCCGACGAGGGTAACACGGCCCTTATGGGCCGAGGATGCCACGCGGCCGGCATCGGCGAGGATCGCGGCTTCGCTGCCCGATCCCGGTTCGCTGCCGAAGGCGCGGTCCACGAAACGTTCCCAGAAGGCTCTCCGCTGCAGGCCGGGCGCCAGGCGGTCGTTGATCTTTTCCCTGAGCGACTGGGCGAGTTCCGCCCAGCTTTTCAACGAGGCCGGCAGCAGGGTTTCGATACGACGGCGGATCGCCTGCGCCAGGATCGGCGCTGCGCCATCGGTTGAAATGGATACGACGACCGGCGAGCGGTTGACGATCGAACCGAATTGGAACTGGCAGAAGGCTGGCTTGTCGATGACGTTGACCGGCACGCCCGCCGCGCGGGCAGCGTTGAAAAATGCCTGCACCTCGTCCTCATCCTCGCAATCCGCAATCGCGATCGCTGCGCCCGCGAAAATCGAATCGTCCCACACCTTCGGATGATGAATAAAGCGGCCCTGCGGATGTTCCGCCCCGCGGTCGATCAGCTTTTCGAATGTCTCGGACAGCCTATCCGCATAGACATGTACATTGGCTCCGCAGGCAGCGAGCAGCTCGGCTTTCCACGCGGCCGCATCCGACCCGCCGGCAACGATGACGGGCCTTCCTTCGAGCGCCCAGAAGACCGGGAGCTTCGCAAGCGGCGCCATGCGGCCGCCACGATCAGGAGATGCTTCATTCCGCGGCTGCTGCAAGACATCCATCGATGATCCCCCTGATTTCAGCGCGGCAGGAGCCGCAATTGGTGCCGGCATTGGTTTCCTTGCCGACGGCCTCGACGCTGTGGCAACCGGTCCGGACCGCGCCGATGATCCGGTTGACGCCGACCGAAAAGCAGGAGCAGACGGTGGCGCCGGGATCCGGCTGGTCGGCTCCGGGTCGTCCGGCAACGATCGCAAAGCGCTTGCGCAGGTCGGCGTGTTCGGCGGCAAGTTGGCCGATTGCCCAGTTGCGTGCGACGGCGACCGGCTCGTTCGCGAGGAAAAGTGCGGCAAGCAGCTTTCCGCCGTCGAAAAAGGCGAGGCGCAGATCGCCGGATTGACGGTCGGCATATCCGAGCGGCTCGATCTCGGCCGGGATGCCGAATGTTCCCCGGCACCACGCCACCCAGTCCTCGACCGGGTCCGCGAACGCGAGTTCGATCCGCCAGCCGCCATCGGCCTTTGCGAGCGCCCAGTAGTCCGCCTGTGGGTTTAAGGGTTTCGAGGCGGAAACGGCAAAACCGTATAAGCAAGCGGCGAAAGGCCGGGCGGCGATCCCTATGTTCTTCGACGCCGGTTGACCGGAAAACGGGTCGGTGACGGGTGCGACCAGTGCATCGATGCGCGCCTTTGCAGCGAACTGGTCGTTCCAGTGCATCGGCACGAAGACGTTTCCGCGGGCCTGGCGTTCGGTCACCAGCGCCCGGACGATTGCCTTGCCGTGCGGGCTTTCGAGTTCGACCAGGCCGGCGCCGCGAATGCCGAGTTCCATCGCATCGCGCGGATGGAGTTCCGCAAAGGGCTCGGCGATATGGCCGGAAAGCCTGGCACTTTTCGCCGTCCGCGTCATCGTGTGCCAATGGTCGCGGATGCGGCCGGTGTTCAGCGTCAGCGGATATTTTTCGTTGGTGCGGTCGGTGGCTGGAGCCTGGACGGGGATGAAACGTGCCTTGCGGTCCGGATGATAGAAGCCTCCATCGGCGAAGAAGCGAGTTTCTTGGTGTGCGGTGCCGGCCGGTTGAGGCCATTGGAACGGTGCCAAGGCTTCGTAGGTCAATCCATCGACACCGGCATGAGCGCCGATATCGAAATCCCGGCCGCCGTCATTCTCGAAGGCCGAAAGTGCTGCATGCTCGGCGAAGATCTCGGCCGCAGATCGATAATCGAAGCCGTCAAAGCCCATGCGCCGGCCGACCTCCGCCATCTGCCACCAATCGGCCCTGGCTTCCCCGGGTGCGGACAGAAACCAGCGCTGGCGGGAGATGCGACGTTCCGAATTGGTAACGGTGCCGTCCTTCTCGCCCCAGCCGACCGAGGGCAGCAGGACATGCGCGTGGCGGGCCGTATCGGTGTCCCGGAGAATGTCGGAGGCCACCACGAAAGGACAGGCCTTGATCGCAGCCTCGACCGCATCTGCATCCGGCATCGAAACCACCGGGTTGGTGGCCATGATCCACAGCGCCTTGATCCGCCCATCGGCGACGGCGCGGAACATGTCGACGGCCTTCAGGCCCGGCTTTTGAGCGATCCGCGGCGAGGCCCAGAAGCGCTGCACACGGTCGCGATCTTCCGCGCTTTCGATCGCCATATGGGCGGCGAGCATGTTGGCGAGACCGCCGACCTCGCGGCCACCCATGGCATTCGGCTGGCCGGTCAGAGAAAAGGGACCGGTGCCAGGCCGGCCGATGCGGCCGGTCGCCAGATGGCAGTTGATGATGGCGTTGACCTTGTCCGTACCCGACGACGACTGGTTGACGCCCTGGCTATAGCAGGTGACGACCTTTTCCGTCGTCTCGAACAGGTGAAAGAACTCGCGAAGCTGCATTGCCGGCAGGCCCGTCCGCTCCATCAGTTCCGTGAAGGAAAGCGCGGAAGAGGCGGCAAAGGCTTCGCCAAACCCTTGCGTATGTGCGGCGATATAGTTCTGGTCGATCGCCGGGCTTTGCGCGAGGTGGGCGAGCAGGCCCATGAACAGCGCCACGTCGCCATCCGGCCGGATGCCCAGATGCAGGTCGGCGATATCGCAGGTCATCGTCCGGCGCGGATCGATGACGACGATCTTCATGCCCGGTCGCTCGGTCTTGGCCGCTGCGAGCCGCTGATAGATCACCGGGTGACACCAGGCGAGATTGGAGCCGGTGAGGATGACCAGATCGGCGAGTTCGATGTCCTCGTAGGTGCCGGGAACGGTATCGGATCCGAAAGCGCGGCGGTGGCCGGCGACGGACGAAGACATGCAAAGTCTTGAATTGGTATCGATATTTGCCGAGCCGATAAAGCCCTTCATCAGCTTGTTGGCGACGTAATAGTCTTCGGTCAGCAACTGGCCGGAGACATAGAAGGCAACGGAATCCGGTCCGTGTTCGGCAATAGTTTTCGAGAATTTTTGGGCGACGAGATCGAGCGCCTCGTCCCAATCCGCCTGCCGGCCGTCGATCTCAGGCGAAAGGATGCGGCCGTCGAGATCGATGGTTTCGGCGAGCGCCGAGCCCTTCGAGCAGAGCCGGCCGAAATTGGCCGGATGCTCGGGATCACCCTTGACCGTCACGGCGCCAGAGTCCGCCACTGTGGCGATGACGCCGCAGCCGACGCCGCAATAGGGGCAGGTCGTCCTGGTTTCAGTGGGCATGATGGTGCCCCTTTACATATGGAGTGCTGCGGTTACCCCCCTCTGTCTTGCCAGACATCTCCCCCTCAAGGGGGGAGATCGGATGGAGCACGGGCTTCTCAACCCAAATGCCGCGGTGGCTCCGAGCCCGTGCGCCCGATTTGAAGCAGGGAGCAAGCCACTCGCCGATCTCCCCCCTTGAGGGGGAGATGTCCGGCAGGACAGAGGGGGGTATCTCCGCATCCATCCGGAACTACTCCGCCGCCGCCAGCATCAGGTTTTCAAGCGCGATGAACAGCTTTCCGTCCTCGTTGCGGATGGGGATGATGCGCACCTCGCCTTCATCCGCCCCGAGTGCCCTGCCTGTCTCCAGCGAGATCACCCAGTTGTGCAGCGGGCAGGTGACCGAGGTGCCGTGCACGATGCCTTCCGAGAGGGGCCCGCCCTTGTGCGGGCAGCGGTTTTCGATCGCATAGACCTCGTGCTCGTCGGTGCGGAACACGGCGATCTTCATCGACGGTGTCTTCACGCAGCGCGCGCCGAGGAGAGGGATGTCGGAAATGTCGCCGATCGGGTGCCAGTTCATGTTCATCACTCCGCAGCTTCCGGGAAACCGACCGTCGCCATCGGCCGGAACTCGTGTTTGTCCTTGCCGGAGACACGCTCCGACCAGGGATCGACCTGGGCGAACTTCTGGGAGAAGACGAAACGCTCGTAATAGGCCTGGCGCTTGGCCGTATCGGTCATGATCTGCCGGCGGATTTCGTCGAGGCCGATGCGCTTCGCCCATTTGTAGATGCGCTCGAGGTAACGGCCCTGTTCGCGGTACATCTGCGTGAGTGCGACGATGTATTCGAGCGCCTCGTCCTCGGTCTTCACCAGGCCGAGCACTTCGGTGCCCTTGATGTCGAGACCTGCGGCGCCCGCGAAATGGATCTCGAAGCCCGAGTCCACGCAGATGACGCCGATGTCCTTGCAGGTCGCTTCCGCACAGTTGCGCGGACACCCCGAAACGGCCAGCTTCAGCTTGGCCGGTGTCCACGAGCCCCACATGAATTTCTCGATGCGGATGCCGAGGCCGGTCGAATCCTGCGTGCCGAAGCGGCACCAATCGGAGCCGACGCAGGTTTTCACGGTGCGCAGGCCCTTGGCATAGGCCTGGCCGGAGATGAAGCCCGCCTTGCCGAGATCGGCCCAGACGGCGGGCAGGTCTTCCTTCTCGATGCCGAGAAGGTCGATGCGCTGGCCGCCGGTGACCTTCACCATCGGGATTTCGAACTTGTCGACCACGTCGGCGATGGCGCGCAGTTCGTTCGAGTTGGTAACGCCGCCCCACATGCGCGGGACGACCGAATAGGTACCGTCCTTCTGGATGTTGGCGTGGACGCGTTCGTTGATGAAACGCGACTGGTAGTCGTCGGCGTATTCATCCGGCCAGTCGCAGACGAGGTAGTAGTTGAGCGCCGGGCGGCACTTGGCGCAGCCGCAGGAGGTTTTCCATTCGAGTTCCTGCATGACCGCCGGGATGGTCTTCAGGCCCTTCGCCTTGATCAGGCGGCGGACGTCGTCGTGGCCGAGCTCGGTGCAGGTGCACATCGGCTGCACGGCCTTCGGATTGTAGGCGTCGCCAAGCGTGATCGCCATCAGCTGTTCGACGAGGCCGGTGCAGGTGCCGCAGGAGGCGGACGCCTTGGTGTGGGCGCGCACGTCGTCGAGCGATGTCAGGCCCTTGGCAGTGATCGTCGAGGTGATCTTGCCCTTGCAGACGCCGTTGCAGCCACAGATTTCCGCATCATCCGGCAAGGCTGCAACGGCCGCCATAGGGTCCAGCGGGGACCCTCCCTGGTAAGCCTGGCCGAAGATGAGCGTGTCGCGCATCTCCGAGATATCGGTTGCCTTCTTCTTCAGGTCGTTGAACCAGGCGCCATCGGAGGTCTCGCCGTAAAGGACCGTGCCGATGATGCGGTTGTCCTTCAGGACGAGGCGTTTGTAGATGCCGGCGGTGGCATCGCGCAGCACGATTTCCTGGCGGTCGTCGCCATCGGCGAAGTCGCCGAGCGAATAGAGGTCGATGCCGGTGACCTTGAGCTTTGTCGGCGTGTCGGAATGTACGAAGGCCGGCTTTGTGTCGCCGGCCAGATGCGACGCCGCGATGCGGGCCATCTCGTAGAGCGGTGCGACGAGGCCGTAGACCATGCCGCCCACTTCGGCGCATTCGCCGATGGAATAGATGTCGCCGTCAGACGTCTGCATTCCCGCATCGACGACGATGCCGCGATTGACCGCGAGGCCTGCTTCCTTGGCGAGGCCGGCGCTCGGGCGGATACCGACGGCCATGACCACCAGCGTCGCCGGAATGATCGTGCCGTTGTCGAGTTCGACGCCCTCGACCTTGCCATTGCCGATGATCGCCTTGGTATTGGCCTTGCAGATCACCTTGATGCCGCGTTCTTCGACGGCCTTCTGCAGCAGGTAACCGGCGGCCGGATCGAGCTGGCGCTCCATCAGCGTCGGCATCACGTGCAGCACGGTCACGTCCATCCCACGCTGGGCGAGGCCGGCGGCTGCTTCGAGGCCGAGCAGGCCGCCGCCGATGACGATCGCCTTTTCGCGCGACTGGGCGGCGAGAAGCATGGCCTGGACGTCGTCGAGGTCGCGATAGGTGATGACGCCCGGCAGGTCCTTGCCCGGCACCGGGATGATGAACGGCACGGAGCCGGTGGCGATCACCAGCTTGTCGTAGCTTTCGGTGACGCCGTGATCGGAGGTGACGGTCTTCACCGCCCGGTCGATGGCGACGATCTTGTGGCCCTTGTAGAGCGTGATGCCGTGGTCGATGTACCAGCCGTCACCATGGATGACGATCTGCTCGAAGCTCTTTTCGCCGGAAAGCACCGGCGAAAGCATGATGCGGTCGTAGTTGACGCGCGGCTCGGCGTTGAAGATCGTCACGTCGTAGCGGCCGGGAGCCTGTTCGAAGAGGTGTTCGAGCATGCGCCCCGGCGCCATGCCATTGCCGATGATAACGAGTTTTTCTGTGCGTGTTTCTGGCATGGTTCTTACTCCGCGGCTTCGACGAAGCGGTGGCGTTCGTAGAGGAATTTCAGCACCGCCTCGCGGCACTTGAGATATGTTCGGTCGGAGGCGAGCTCGATGCGGTTGCGCGGCCGGGGTATGGTCACGTCGAGCACTTCGCCGATCTTGGCGGCCGGGCCGTTGGTCATCATCACGATGCGGTCGGACAGCAGCACGGCCTCGTCGACATCGTGGGTGATCATCACCATCGTGTTGCCGAGCCGGCTGTGGATCTCCATGACCGCATCCTGCAGATGGGCGCGGGTCAGCGCGTCCAGCGCGCCGAAGGGCTCGTCGAGCAGCAGGATCTTCGGCTCCATGGAGAGCGCCCGGGCAATGCCGACGCGCTGCTTCATGCCGCCGGAAATTTCGGAGGGGCGCTTGTCCTTGGCATGGGCCATCTGCACGAGGTCGAGGTTTTCCATGACCCAGTCATGCCGCTGTGCCTTGGTCTTGGTGCGGCCAAAGACTTTTGAGACGGCCAGGTTGACGTTTTCGTAGACCGTCAGCCAGGGCAGCAGCGAATGGTTCTGGAAAACGACGGCGCGTTCCGGACCCGGTGCGTTGACCTCACGGTTTTCGAGCAGCACAGCGCCCGCCGAGACGGGCGTCAGCCCGGCAATGAGGTTCAAGAGCGTGGACTTGCCGCAGCCGGAATGGCCGATGATCGAGACGAACTCCCCCTTGGAGATGGTCAGGTTGATGTCCTTCAGCACTTCGGCGCGATTGCCGCCGCGATCGAAATGTTTGTCGATATGGTCGAGCTTGAGATAGGCGTTCATGATCCGCTCCTCAGTTTGCCGAAGCGCCGCGGGTGATAATTTTGCCGAGTGCAGAGACCAGCTTGTCGAGGGCGAAGCCGACGATGCCGATATAGGCGAGCGCGACGATGATGTCGGGCAGGCGCGACGAGTTCCACGCATCCCAGATGAAGAAGCCGATGCCGACGCCGCCCGTCAGCATCTCGGCTGCGACGATGGCGAGCCAGGAGAGACCGACGCCGATCCTGAGACCGGTGAAGATGTAGGGGGCGGCCGACGGCAGCATGATCTTGAAGAAGAATTCGATCTGGTTCAGCCGCAGTACCTGCGCGACGTTGCGATAGTCCTGCGGGATGTTGCGCACCCCGACGGCGGTGTTGATGATGACCGGCCAGATCGAGGTGATGAAGATCACGAAGATCGCAGAGGGGCTCGAATCCTGGAAGGCGGCGAGCGACAGCGGCAGCCATGCAAGCGGCGGCACGGTGCGCAGCACCTGGAAGATCGGGTCGAGACCGCGCATCGCCCAGATCGATTGTCCGATAATCGCACCGACGATGACGCCGGTCACGGCGGCGAGGCCAAACCCGTAAGCGACGCGCTGCAGCGAGACCAGGACCCGCCAGCCGAGCCCGATATCCTGCGAACCGTAAACGAAGAACGGATAGGCGATCAGGTCATAGGCCTCCGTCCAGACCACATGCGGTGAGGGGAGCGAGGCATCCGGCGCCGAACAGAGGACCTGCCAGACGAGCAGGATCAGCGCCAGCACGACAACCGGCGGCGCGACGTTGCGCAGTGTCGTCATGCCGATCTGCTTGAAATCGATCCTCGATACGGGCTTGCCGGAAAAGCGGACGATATTGGCTGCCGGCTTTGCGGTAGCGACTGCGGGAACATTTTCTTTTTTTGCCAGGGCGGACATCGGCGCGCTCCTTAGAGTGGGTAAAAGGCCGGCGCGTGCGTCCACGCGCCGGAGGTGGGGAAATCAGGACGCTGCCTTGATCGAAAGGCTGTCGAGATAGGCCGAGGGGTTTTCCGGATCGAAGACCTTGCCGTCGAAGAAGGTCTCCTTGCCGCGCGAGGAGGTGGCCGGGATGTCGGCTGCCGCGACCCCGAGATCCTTGGCGGCGTCGCGCCAGATGTCCTCGCGGTTCACCTGGTTGACCAGCGCCTTGATGTCGGTATTGGCCGGAAGGTTACCCCAGCGGATGTTCTCTGCCATGAACCAGGCGTCATGGCTCTTGAACGGGAAGGACGCATTGTCCTTCCAGAATTTCATGAACAGGCTGGTGCCCTTCACGTCGCGGCCATTGCCGTAGTTGATGTCGCCCTTCAAACGGCCAAGGACGTCCTTCGACGGCACGTTGAACCACTGGCGGCGCCCGAGGATCTCGGCCATCTCCGCCTTGTTGTCCATGCTCTCGGCCCATTGCTGGGCTTCCATGACGGCCATCAGCAGAGCCTTGGCGGCGTTCGGGTTCTTCTCGATCCAGTCGGCGCGCAGGCCCAGCGCCTTTTCCGGATGGCCCTTCCAGAGTTCGCCGGTGGTGGCCGCCGTGAAGCCGATGCCCTGGTTGACGAGCTGCTCGTTCCAGGGTTCGCCGACACAGAAGACGTCCATGTTGCCGACCTTCATGTTGGCCACCATCTGCGGCGGCGGCACGACGATGGTCGAGACGTCCTTGTTGGGGTCGATGCCGCCGGCGGCGAGCCAGTAGCGGATCCAGAGGTCGTGCGTGCCGCCCGGGAAGGTCATCGCCGCCTTGATTTCCTTGCCTTCGGCCTTCTTCTTCTCGAACGCCGCCTTCAGCTTGGATGCGTCGAGCTGCACGCCGGTTTCGGCATATTCCTTGGCGACCGAAATGCCCTGGCTGTCGAGGTTGAGGCGGGCGAGGATCGCCATCGGCACGGGCTTGTTGTTCTGGGTCACCTTGCCGGTGTGCATCAGGTAGGGAAGCGGCGAGAGGATATGGGCGCCGTCAATGCCGTTCGCGGCACCGCCGAGCACGAGGTTGTCGCGGGTCGCACCCCAGGAGGCCTGTTTGGCGACATCGACGTCCGGCATGCCATATTTTTCGAAAAGACCCTTTTCCTTGGCGATGATCAAAGGGGCGGCGTCGGTGAGGGCGATGTAGCCGAGCTTGATGCCTTTGACTTCGGGGCCGGCCGCGGCTGCGAAGGCGCCGGACGGGAATGCGGTCTTGACGGCGCCGACGAGGGCGGCGGTGGCGGTGGTCTTGATCAGGCTGCGGCGGGTGATGCCGGTCGTCGAAATCTTGGTCATGCGCAGGTTCCCTCTGCTGGTTCTTAGGAATTCAGGCACAAAAAAACGCCGCTCGGAGATCGCGCGCCTGGGAACTGGGAGGAGTTCCGGGCAGCAAAAACCTTGCGACGTCGATGTCTTGGGAAGCGCTTATCACGCGCTCATCTGCTCCAATCGCCATTGACCGGAGCAGTTTCTAATATGCAAAGGCCGTGCCAGTTTTCGAGCGCTCTGCTAGGGCGCTGAAAAACAACAAAATTTCGGTTGTGAAAGTTTTGGCTTAAATTGTCGGCAGCTTATCGCGCTGCAATATTTTTGTGCGATTGCCAAACTGAGGGCGCCAAATGCTGTGCAGCGCTTGCCGGAATTTCAGACGTCCTGACGGTCAGAACGGGCAGCGAGAGAGCTTCGGACGGCGAAATCCCGGACGTAATCCATCATGTTCGAGGGGTCGAACACATGGCCGTCCATGAAACGGTCACCGCTTCGGTCCCCTTCGACGCCGACGTCCGGTTCCGCCGGACCGATGCCAAGGGCGGCTCGGTAGAGATCTGGACGATAGGCCGCAGCCGCGGCCCGCAGGCCTTGTTCGCTGAATTCGATCTGACCCCAGCGGATCATCTGGCTGTAGAGCCACAGTGCATGGTTCGGCCGCGGATAGTTGGCAAATCCGCGGTGGAAGGTGAAATAGTCGGCGATGACGCGGCGGTTGCCCTTGGCATCCAGGTTGAACGCACCCGAGAGGACGTGGCGGATGATATCGACCGGCGCGGCGATGAAACGGTCGGCCGCGAGCACTTCGGCGAGCGCGTCGTGGTTTTCGGCCCTGTCGCACCAACGGGCCGCGGCATCGAGCGCGACGATAAGACGGGAGACGGTTTCGGGATGGTTTTCGGCCCATTCCGGCCGCATGGCGATCACTTTTTCCGGTGCCGAGGGCCAGATATCCTGCTTGGCGGCGACAATCCGGCCGACCCCGCGTTCGGATGCGACCATGTTCCATGGCGCGCCGACACAGAAGCCGTCGATGGCGCCGGCTGCCAGTGCGTCGGAGGTCATCGGCGGGGGCACGACGACGAGTTTCACATCCCTGTCCGGGTCTATTCCGCCGGCGGCGAGCCAATAGCGGAATTCGTAATTATGCGAGGAGAAGGGATAGGTCACGCCGAACATCGGCAGTGCTTCGCCGCGTTCCCTCATGGCTTCGAGCACTTCGGCGAGCGCCTTTGCGTTCTCCAGGGCGCCCGCGGTTTCCGATATCCCGCCGACCTCGCGCATGCGCTCGAAAAGCCGCGTCGAAAGCGTGATCGCATTGCCGCCGCGGCCGAGTGAGAACGGCGTGATGGTGGGCGAGGGGTTGGAACCGAGCCCCAGCATGGAGGCGACCGGCATCGGCGACAGCATGTGGGCGATGTCGAACTGACGGAAGGCGAGGCGGTCGCGGACATTGGCCCAGGACACGTCCTTGACCAGATCGAGGGTCAGCCCCTCCTTCGCGGCAAAGCCGAATTCGGCGGCGGCGATCAGCACGGAAGCGTCCACCAGCGGGATGAACCCGGCGCGCAGTATCTTCGGTCCCTCGCCGTTCGAACGGGTAGGCGCGGAGAGGTTGCTTCCGGATCGGTCGGTCTTCATCATCATGTTCACTCCGGCTTTCTCCCGGACATTTCGGTACTCGGAACCATCACATCAACAGGCCCGCTGCCGTGACCACGCTTTGAGCGATGTCCGACATCTTCTTCTTTTCGTTCATTGCCGTCTGGCGCAGCAGCGCGAAGGCGTCTTCTTCCGACAGGCCGCGCATCTTCATCAGGATGCCCTTGGCGCGTTCGATCACCTTGCGCTCCTCGAGCGCCGATTTTGCCTCGGCGAGTTCCCGCTGAAGCCGGCTGAAGGCGTTGAAGCGGCTGACCGCCATGTCGAGGATCGCCTTGACGCGCTCCTTCTTCAGCCCGTCGACCACATAGGCCGAGACGCCCGCATCCATCGCCGCTTCGATCAGGGCCGTATCGGAACGGTCGACGAACATGGCGATCGGCCGGCTGACGGTGCGGGTCAACTGGAACAGATGCTCCATCATGTCGCGGTTGGGGTTCTCGATATCGATGACGATGACGTCCGGCTTCAACGTTTCGATGATGCGCGCGACGCCCTGAACCTCGTGGATGACGGTGACTTTGCTATGCCCAGCCTCCCGCAGCCCTTCCTCGATGATGGAAGCGCGGATGGCATTTTCATCGATAACCAGAATGGTGAGATCGGGTGGCGGCATTCTTATAGTGATGACGCAGCGCAGCAATCTTGGCAAGGGTAACCGGCACTCCGACCGATTTCATGACATCATTCGCCGCTTGGAAAGGACCAGTTAACCTTTATTTTCTACTTCCTATGAGAATGTGCCCTTCCCGTATCTCGTCTGGTTGTCATGCAGTTCTCACGCAATAATCATCCTCAGAGTTCTGACCTTTCCAACGCCGAAGACGACGCTGTCGACCCGGCGCAGCCGGGTCTTCGCCGCCAGAATCTGGCTGATCTCAACCAGTCGGCGATCGAGCAGGCGCCATGGCAGGCGGCGTTCCGGCTGGCCCCGAACGTGCGGTTCACCCGCACGCCCGAAAGCGCGCTGGCCCGCAAGGCGAACGCCGGGCAGGCTCCTGCGGAGCAGGCCGAAGCGCCGGTTGCCGAGCAGATCGAAATCATCCCGTCCGAAGCGTACCCGACCCCGGCCACGGATGATTCGCAGGTCCCCGGCGAGGCGCTCGCCGCCCCGATCGAACAGATCGCGGGCCTGCAGCAGCTTGCGGCGACGATGCGTTACCATGTGCCGGAAATGCCTGCCGTCGCCGTCGCGCGGCCCGAGCGGCTTGAGGAGGCAGCGCCAATCGCGGTGCCGCGCCAGGATATAGCGATCTCCGATTTCGCCTTCTGGGACGCCATGCCCTTCGAACTCGAGGGGCCGGTCGTTGTGGAAACGGGCGTTCAGCCGGCTGAACCGCCAATCGCAGCTGCCGTGGTGCAGCCGGGCGAACCGGTGACGGCGCTTTATCGTGAAGTCCCGCGCAGGAGCGTGGCCAGAGCCGTGGTGGTTGCGCCGTCTCCGAGACCGGAGCCGGCGAAGGCGCCGGAGCCGGTCGCACCCGTCCGGGTCGCTCCGCAGCGCGTGGTGAAGGCCAGGGCACCGGTCGTCGAACCGGCGCCCGCCCCTATCGCACAGGTGCCGGTGCCGGCACCTGCCCTGGTCACGGCGGCCCCGATCGTCGCTCAACCCGAAGTCCTTCGTCCTCGGACCGTCCGGCCGGCAGAAGCGGAATATGAATTCCCGCCGATCTCGCTCTTGCAGGAGCCGCAGGGCGAGCGTGGCCAGGCGATGCAGCCGGACGCGCTTCAGCAGAGCGCCGGCCTGCTCGAAAGCATTCTCGAGGATTTCGGCATCCGCGGCGAGATCATCGATGTGCGGCCGGGTCCGGTCGTGACGCTTTACGAATTCGAGCCGGCGCCGGGTGTCAAATCCTCGCGCGTCATCGGCCTTGCGGACGATATCGCCCGTTCGATGTCGGCGCTGTCGGCCCGCGTCGCCGTGGTGCCCGGCCGCAACGTCATCGGCATCGAGCTGCCGAACGCGACCCGCGAAACCGTGTATTTCCGCGAGCTGATCGAGTGCGAGGACTATTGGGAAACCAAGCACCGGCTGGCGCTCTGCCTCGGCAAGACGATCGGCGGCGAACCCGTTATCGCCGAGCTCGCCAAGATGCCGCATCTGCTCGTCGCCGGCACCACCGGCTCGGGCAAGTCGGTCGCCATCAACACGATGATCCTGTCGCTTCTCTACCGGCTGCGGCCGGAGGAATGCCGGCTGATCATGATCGATCCGAAGATGCTGGAGCTTTCCGTCTATGACGGCATTCCGCACCTGCTGACCCCCGTCGTGACCGATCCCAAGAAGGCCGTTCTGGCGCTGAAATGGGCGGTCCGCGAGATGGAGGATCGCTACAAGAAGATGTCGCGCCTCGGCGTCCGCAATATCGACGGCTACAACCAGCGCGCCGCGGGTGCCCGCGAAAAGGGCGAGGTCATCACCGTCAGCGTCCAGGCAGGCTTCGACCGGCAGACCGGCGAAATCCTCTACGAAGAGCAGGAGATGGATCTCTCGCCGATGCCTTATATCGTCGTCATCGTCGACGAGATGGCCGACCTGATGATGGTCGCCGGCAAGGATATCGAAGGTGCGATCCAGCGGCTGGCGCAGATGGCACGCGCCGCCGGCATCCACCTGATCATGGCGACCCAGCGTCCGTCGGTCGACGTCATCACCGGCACGATCAAGGCGAACTTCCCGACCCGTATCTCCTTCCAGGTGACGTCCAAGATCGACAGCCGCACCATTCTCGGCGAACAGGGCGCCGAGCACCTGCTCGGCCAGGGCGACATGCTGCACATGGCCGGCGGCGGACGAATTTCCCGCGTCCACGGGCCGTTCGTCTCGGATGCCGAAGTCGAACTGGTGGTCCGCCACCTGAAGACCCAAGGCCGGCCGGACTATCTCGGCACGGTCACCGAGGACGAAGACGACGAGGAAGACGAGGACGTCTCGGGCCAGGAAGCCGTGTTCGACAAGAGCGCGATGGGCGGTGACGACAGCGACGAGCTTTACGACAAGGCCGTCAAGGTGGTCATGAAGGACCGCAAGTGCTCGACCTCCTATATCCAACGCCGCCTTTCGGTCGGTTACAATCGCGCCGCTTCGCTGGTCGAACGCATGGAACAGGAAGGCTTGGTCGGCCCGGCCAACCATGTCGGCAAACGCGAGATCATTGCCGGCGGCCGCTCTGCGGCGGCCGAGGATTTCGGGGACTGATCGCTGGCGGCCCTTACCGCTGGCGGCAGATGAAGGGCAGGAAACTGCTTGCTGTGCCGAAATTCATCGCCGCCATGGTCAGCGCATTGGCGAGTTCAATCTCCTTGGGCGAGTGCGGGCAGACGTCCGCACCGCTCGAACAACCATCGGCGATGAACTTTTCGTTGCCTTTGATGAACTCGGCGCTAACGCCCTCGAGCCCGATGAAATCCTTGGCCCGGTTCCAGGCGCGCTCGTAGCGCACGCATTTCTCCTTGGCCCAGGCTTCGACCTCAGCGTCGTCGGCACGGATGGGACCGAAGCCGGCCAAAGTGACGGCAAGGATCAAAAGAATTCTGGTCATGCGGTGTCCGGATCCTTGGTTCCGGAGGATTACCGGCTGCGGATATAATCACTGAGCCGGTTGGCAGCATCCTCGACCTGCAGCGGATCGCGCAGGAAACAGGCGCGCATGAAGCCCTGTCCGCCCGGACCGAACGCGGTTCCCGGCGCCAATCCGACGCCCGTCTTGTCGACGATCCTGAAGGCTTCCTCGCGGCTGTCGGTGACGCCGTCGATCTTCAGGAAGGCATAGAGTGCGCCGGCCGGTTTCAGCGTTTCCACACGGTTGGTAGCGATCAGCGCGTCACAGAGGATGTCGCGGGATTTCCGCGCCCGCTCGATATTGGTGCGGACGAAGTCGTCGCCCTGTTCGAGGGCGGCGATCGCGCCTTTCTGCATGAACTGGGCGACGCCCGAGGTCGAATACTGGATGAGGTTGGTCAGCGTCTGGCCGATTTCCGCCGGTGCGACCATCCAGCCGACGCGCCAGCCCGTCATGCACCAGTTCTTCGAAAAGGAGTTGGCGAAGATGATCCGGTCTTCCGGCTCCATGACGTCCATGAGGGACGGCGCGCGGGCGCCTTCGAAATAATAGAGGCCGTAAATTTCATCGGCGATGATCCACAAGCCATGTTTGCGGGCAAGCTCGAGGATCGCCTTGAGATCGTCATGGGTGGCGGTCCAGCCGGTCGGGTTGGACGGCGAGTTGATAAAAATCGCGCTCGTCTTCGGGGTGATCGCCGCCTTCAGCCGCTCGATATCGAGCACCCAGCGACCGTCGGTAAAGCCGAGTTCGACGGTGACCGGCTTGGCTTCCGAAACGCCGATGGCGTTGACGACATTCGGCCAGGCGGGAGAGAGATAGACGATCTCGTTGCCGGCGGAGGCCACCGTCTGGATGGCGAGCACGATCGACTGCATGCCGGAGCCGGTGACGTAGATATTGTCGACCGACAGGTCCTTCGCGTAGTGCCGCTGGTAATAACGAACGATCGACTCGCGGAGCGCCGGAATGCCCTGCGTCCAGGTGTAGAAGGTCTCGCCGGCGAGCAGGGCTTCGCTGGCGGCGCGGGTGATGAAATCGGGCGTCGGAAGATCGCCTTCGCCGATCCAGAGCGGCATCAGGTTTTCGCGGCCTCGGGCATAGGTGACGATTTCGCCAATGCCGCTACGGGGCGCTGCCGCGGCGCGGGCGCTGATGTCCGGTCTGATGATGGTCATGGATTGCCCTGTCGGTCCTGGCTGGTTTGTCGCAAAACTGACTTGGCCCAACCGCGCCCGCGGGTCAATATTTCCCGTGCCGGATTTTGGTCTTTACTGGCTGGTGGTGCTCGCGAAGCGGCCGAACGTGCCGCGCGAGAAACACAGCGGATCGCCTTCCCGATGCGCTGCGCGCAACACGCGGCCGAGGATCAGCGTATGATCGCCGGCATCGTGCATCGAAGATAGCGCGCATTCGAAGCGAGCCAGCGTGCCGGGGATGACCGGCACGCCTTCGTGGTTCTGGTTCCAGAAAAGCTCCTCGAACCCAAGACCGCCGCGCGTGAACCGGGCGCTCAACAGGTCCTGGTCGGCGCTCAGCACATGGATGGCGAAATGGCCCGCCGCCGTGAAGGCGGCATGGCGCGACGAGCTCTTGGCTGGCGACCAGAGAACCAAAGGCGGATCGAGCGACACCGAGGTGAAGCTGTTGACCGTCATTCCGATCGGGCCATCCGGAGTTGTTGCCGTCACCACAGTCACACCGGTCGTGAACGCCCCGAGCGCATTGCGATAATGCCGCGCGGTCGATGCATCCGGAATGAAGATCTGTTCGCTGGATATGCTTGCGGTGTCGGCAGTGATCATCATGGCACCTGCTTTCCGGTTGCTGCTGTGTAGAGTTCAAACCAGGACTGGCGATCGATCGTCACCTTCGCGGTGTCCGCGATCGTGGCGATCCGGGCAAGATTGTTGGTGCCGAGCACCGGCAGGATGGCGGCGGGATGGGCCAGCAGCCAGGCGACCGCGACGGCCGTGGCTTCGACGGCCTGCTCCGCGGCGATCCGCTCCAGGACCGACATCAGGCCCTGATTGTTGAAGAGCGAGCCGCCGCCGAGCGGCGACCAGGCCATCGGCGCGATACCACGTTCCTGCAGATAGGCAAGGTCGCCATTGGTGAAGGCGCTTGCCGCCACAAGGCTGATCTCGATCTGGTTGGTGACGAGTTCGGCCTCCATGGAAGATTGCAGCAGCGAGAAATCCCAGGGACGGAAATTCGAAACGCCGACGGCGCGCACCTTGCCGGAAACGACCAGCGCGTCGAGCGCCGGGCCTGTCTCGTCCGGATCCATGAACGGGTCGGGCCGGTGGATCAGCAGGAGATCGATATAGTCGGTGGCCATGTCGCGCAGCGAGGCCTCGACCGACGCGGTGATATGGGGGGCACTGGTATCGTAATGCTTGCCGCGGACGGCGGAATGGCGGCCGGCCGGCGCGACGATGCCGCATTTGGTGACGATCTCGATTTTGTCGCGTAGCGCAGGCGAGGCTTTCAGCGCCGCTCCGAAAATCGCTTCCGCCGTGTAGCCGCCATAGATGTCGGCCTGGTCCATGGTGGTGATGCCTTGCGCCAGGCAGGCTTCGATCTTCGCCTGGACATGTTTCGGCGAGGTATCGGCATCGTCGCCGATCCGCCACATGCCATAAACGAGGCGGCTGAGCTGGAGATCGGGCGAAAGTTGAATGCGGTCTAGGTGATGAGGGGCCATCAGTGTCGTCTCCCGTTGCCGAGCGGCGTTGCGGGTGTCTCGGCCGGCACGCGACCATAGGCATGCGGCAGCGAACAGGTCTTGAGCTCGGGCAGGACCTTCTGGCCGAAATGTTCCGCTTCGTCGAGATGCGGATAGCCCGAAAAGATGAAGGCCCGGATGCCCATCTTTTTGTAGGCCTCGATTTCCGAAAGCACCTGGTCGGCGGAGCCGACAAGTGCCGCGCCGCAGCCGGAGCGAGCCCGGCCGATGCCGGTCCACAGATGAGGCTCGACGTAGCCGAATTTGTCGGCGAGTTCGCGGGCCTTCGCCTGGTGCGAGACACCGAGCGAGGTGCTGTCATGGGCGCGGCTGCGGATCAGCTGGCCGTATTCGTCGTCCAGCTTGGAGACCAGATGCTCCGCATATTCGCGGGCCTCCTTCTCCGTGTCGCGGACGATCATGTGGACGCGCAGGCCGTAGTCGAGCGTGCGGCCATGGGCGGCGGCGCGGGCATGGACCGCCTTCATGCGCTCGGCCAGCTGGTCCCTGGTTTCCGGCCACATCAGGTAGACATCGCATTGGGCGCCGCAGAGCTCCAGCGCATCCGGCGAGTAGCCGCCGAAATAGAGAAGCGGGCCGCCGTTCTGCTGGTAGGGGCGGGCAGGCTCGGTGGTGACGCCCTTGAAATTGTAGACTTCGCCCTCGTGGTCGATCGTGTCGCGGGTCCAGGCCTGGCGGAGGATCTGCACGACCTCGTGGCTGCGGCGATAACGGAAGGCGCTGTCGGCGACTTCGCCGGGGAAATCGGAGCTGATGACGTTGAGCGTTAGCCGACCCTTCAGCATGTGGTCGAGCGTGGCGACGGTGCGGGCGAGCATGATCGGCTGCATCTCGCCGCAGCGGATAGCTGCCAGCAGATTGATCCTGTCGGTTATCTGCGAGCAGGCGGCGGCGAAGCTCAGCGTGTCCTGGCCGACCTGGTAGGAAGAAGGGCAGAGGATGTTGCGGAAGCCGAGCGCCTCAGTGCGCTTGACGATGTCGGAGCAATGTTCCCAGCTCGATTTCAGCGCATCGTCGGGGACGCCGAGATAGGCGTAGTCGTCTGAGCACAGGGCGGCGAACCAGGATACCTCGGCGGCATCGAGATCCGGCGATGTTATGGGCACGATCGTCATCAGATTCTCCTCAACTCCTGGCACTTGAATATCATCCGCGTTTGTGTAAATCAATAGTGTATCAATTTGAGTGCGTCATTCCCGGGGAGGGGGAAACGGCTTATGGACAGTTATCCGGGCAGCCTGCCGATCTATCTGCAAATTGCCGAGCTGCTGGTTCGTGACATCGCGGCCGGCCGGCTCGTCGATGGCGAGAAGCTGGCGCCCGAGCGCGACATGGCGGTGCAGCTCGGCATTGCCGTCGGCACGCTGCGCAAGGCGCTGGCGGAACTGCAGAACCGCGGGCTCCTGGAGCGGGTGCAGGGGTCAGGCAACTACGTCCGAGCGATCAGCGATCCGAAGAGCGTTTATGCGATGTTCCGGCTGGAACTGATCCAGGGCGGCGGTCTGCCGACTGCGGAATTGCTCGACGTGATGCGGCTCGACAAACCCAAGGACCTGCCGAAGTTCGGCTTTTCGCCGGAAGGCCATCGCATCCGCCGCATCCGCCGGCTGTCGGGCAAAGTCGCGGCACTCGAGGAGATCTGGCTCGACGGTTCCTATGTGGCGGCGATCACCCCGGAGGAGCTGTCGGAGTCCCTCTATCTCTACTACCGCACCCGGCTGGGTCTTTGGATCGTCCGGGCGGAAGACAAGATCGACCTCGACACCGTGCCCGACTGGGCGCCGCCTGCCTTCGGCCAGAAGCCGGGCGCGCCGATCCCCCACGTGCTCCGGACGAGCCAGACACAGGACGGCGCCCTGGCCGAGGTTTCCCGCACATGGTTCGACCATTCCGTGGCGCGATACGTATCGCGGCTGCGGTAGACAACAATCGAGTACCGACAAGATGAAATTCGAGACGACACAAGACGGTTTTTCCATATCGCTGAACGGCCGCAGCATCCTGCGGCACAGCGCTGCCTCGCCATGCATATTCGTCGGCCAGGGACAGGAGCGGATGGACATGTACCGCGGCAATTTCGAGGTCGAGGATTACATCGTCGAGCGCAGCGCGCTGCGCCATGCGGATGTCGATGGCAACACGATCAGCCTTTCGGAGGCCGAGGGCCGGGCGCCGCGGCTGGAACTGACGGTCTCGGAAACCGCCGTGCACTTCCGCTCATTGGACGAGACGATCAACCGCTTCTGGATCCGAATTCATGCGGACACTGACGAGCATGTCTGGGGCGGCGGCGAGCAGATGTCCTATTTCGACATGCGCGGGCGCCGCTTCCCGCTCTGGACCTCGGAGCCCGGCGTCGGCCGCGACAAGACGAGCGAGATCACCTTCAAGTCTGACCTGAAGGACAAGGCGGGTGGCGACTATTACAACACAAACTACCCGCAGCCGACCTACATCTCCTCGTCGCGTTACGCGCTGCATGTGGAGACGACCGCCTATTCCGTCTTCGATTTTCGCCGCAAGACGTTTCACGAGATCGAAGCCTGGGCGGTGCCGGAGCGGATCGAACTGTTTGCCGCCCCGAATTTCGTCGAACTGGTCGAGGCGCTGTCGCTGCGGTTCGGGCGGCAGCCGGAGCTGCCGGACTGGGTCTACAAGGGCGCGATCATCGGCCTCAAGGACGGCGTCAATTCCTTCGAGCGGCTGGAAAAGATGCGCAGTGCCGGCGTCCAGGTCTCCGGCCTCTGGTGCGAGGATTGGGTCGGCCTTCGCCAGACCTCGTTCGGATCGCGGCTGTTCTGGGACTGGCGGGCGAATGACGAGCGTTATCCGGACCTGCGCCAGCGTATCGCGGAGCTGAACGGCGAAGGCATCCGCTTCCTCGGCTACGTCAATCCCTATCTCTGTGTCGATGGTTCACTGTTTCCGGAAGCCGAAGCGGCGGGCTATTTCGCCAAGGATCAGCTCGGCCGCACGGCGATCGTCGATTTCGGCGAGTTCGATTGTGGCGTCGTCGATTTCACCAATCGGCAAGCGGCCGATTGGTTTGCCGAGGAGGTCATCGGTCGCCGTATGCTGGATTTCGGGCTGACGGGCTGGATGGCCGATTTCGGCGAATACCTGCCGATCGACGTGGAACTTGCGAACGGCATCGATGCCAAGCTGATGCACAATGCCTGGCCGACCCTCTGGGCCGAAGTCAACGCCAAGGCGATCGCCAGCCGCGGCAAGACGGGCGAGGCGCTGTTCTTCATGCGGGCCGGCTTCACCGGCGTGCAGAAACATTGCCCGCTGCTGTGGGGCGGCGACCAGTCGGTGGATTTTTCGCGCCATGACGGGCTCGTCACCGTGATGTGCGCGGCGCTTTCATCCGGCCTGTTGGGCAATGCTTATCACCACTCCGATATCGGCGGCTATACGAGCCTGTTCGGCAATGTCCGCACGCCGGAACTGCTGATGCGATGGGCGGAAATGGCGGCCTTCACGTCGGTCATGCGCAGCCACGAGGGCAACCGGCCACGTGACAATATCCAGATCGACCAAGACCCTGAGGTTTTGGAACATTTTGCGCGGATGACGCGGATTTATGTGCATCTGGCGCCGTACCTGAAGACGCTATCCAAGGAAGCTGTCACGCGAGGTCTGCCGGTGCAGCGGCCGCTTTTCCTGCATCACGAACACGATCCGAAGACCTATGCCATCCAGGATGCCTATCTCTACGGCTCGGAACTGCTGGTGGCGCCCGTCTGGCATGCAGCGCAGGAGGTGCGGAACGTCTATCTGCCGGAAGGGATGAGGTGGGTGCATGTGTGGAGCGGGAAGGAATATGCAGGTGGGGAAGATGTGACGGTTGCGTCGCCGATCGGTAGCCCGCCGGTGTTTTATCGGACGGATGCGTCGTTTGCGGAGATGTTTGCAGCGTTGAAGGGAATGTGAGGCGCTGCGGCAAATTCCCAATCTCCCCCCTTGCGGGGGAGATGTCACCGGAGGTGACAGAGGGGGGGTGCAGCGAACTCAGTTGTCGAAGAATGTGCCGCAGCACCCCCCTCTGCCCTGCCGGGCATCTCCCCCGCAAGGGGGGAGATCAGACTGCCTCACCGCGCCGCCCAGTTCGCGCCGCGGCGGAAGATCGTCTTCATCTGCGGCACGTCGAATTCTTTCGCCTGGTGGCCGAGCGAGGAATAGAAGACGCGGCCCTTGCCGTATTTGCGTTTCCAGACGACCGGCATCACCACCCCGTCGATCCAGTAGGCGTGGTCGCCGGTAAACGTGGTCGTGGCCAGCACCTCGTTCGAGGGGTCGACATGCATGTAATATTGCTCGGACGTGTAGGGGAAATCGGTGATCCCCTCCATCAAGGGATCATCCGGCCGTGTGATGTTGACCGTGTAGTCGATGATGTTGCCTGGATGGGCGACCCATTGGCCGCCGATGATGAACTGGTAGTCGACCGACTCGCGGAATGCGTCGCCTGCGCCGCCGTGATAACCGGCAATGCCGACGCCCTTCTCAACGGCTGCGGCGAGGTTCTTCACCTCCTCCTTCTCGATCTTCGACATGGTCATGATCGGCACGATGAGGCTCAGATCGTGAATGGATGGGTCGGCGAAGGCCTCGGTCGAATGTTCGAGATAGACCTTGAAACCGTCTTCCTCGAGCATGTCCTTGATGATTTCGGCGCATTCCTGCGGTTCGTGGCCGCTCCAGCCGCCCCATACGATGAGTGCTTCACGCATTTTGTTCGTCCTCCAGAATTATTTCGCCAGCCGTCCATCGACGAGCGATTCCGACAGCGGAGCGGGCCGCTCCGTGGCCGTGGTGATCTTGATCGTGCGCCCTTCGGCGGACGCCGTGTGAAAGGCTTCCATGACCTCCAGCACATGCAGCGCCAGATCGCCGTTCGCCCGGTGCGGTCGGTTGGAACGGATCGCGTGGGCCAGGTCCGCGACGCCGATCGAGCGGTAGTTGCCGTCCGCATAGGGCAGGGTGGTGGGCTGGTCCTCGAACTGGCCGCCCTTCTTCAGATAACCGACAGGCCCCTCGAAACGGTTCGGGTCCGGAACGATCAGCGTGCCCTCGGTGCCGTAGACTTCCAGCGGCACATGTTTGTGGCCGGCGACGTCGAAGCTCATGCCGATCTGAACGACCGCGCCGTTGGCAAAGGCCATGACACCGGCCACATGGGTCGGAACATGTACCGGAATGCGCTCGCCGTTGCGCGGCTCGCTGGTGATGATGCGCTCCTTGCGGGGCGTGATGGCAAAGCCCGCGACCTGCGAGACCGGGCCAAGCAGGTTGACGAGATCGGTGATGTAATAGGGACCCATGTCGAGCATCGGACCGCCGCCGACCTCGTAATAGAAGGCCGGGTTCGGATGCCAGCGCTCGTGGCCCGGGCACATGAAGGTCGCGGTGCCGCCGACAGGCAGGCCGATGACGCCCTGGTCGATCAGTTCGCGGGCGGTCTGGTGGCCGCCGCCGAGGAAGGTGTCGGGGGCAGCGCCGATGCGCAGACCCTTGGCCTTGGCGGCTTCCGCCAATTTTTTCCCTTCCGCGAAATTAATTCCGAGCGGTTTTTCCGAATAGGTGTGCTTGCCCGCGTCGAGCGCCTGCAGGGCAACAGTGACATGCGCCTTGGGGATCGTCAGGTTGACGATGATCTCGATCTTCGGATCGGCGAGCAGCTCATCGACGGTACGGGCCTGGAGATTGAATTCGGAGGCTTTCGCATCGGCCAGATCGCGGTTGAGATCGGCCAGTCCGCGGATATCGAGGATCGGAAAGGCTGTGGTCATCGCTTTCAGATAGGCGCCCGAAATATTGCCGCATCCGATGATGCCGATACCGACTTTATCCATAGTTTCCTCCCGATGAATGCTGATGATTTCTGGTGCCTTGGCGCGCGTCAGAGCGCCGGCCCGGTGGTGCTCCAGGGCGATTCGTAAAGCTCGTAAAGTGCGACGGCGGCAGCTCCCTGCGCCCAGAAATCGTCGGTCGAATCGTCGAAGACGAGTTCGCTGACGCCTTTCAGCGACGGCGGAATGGCGAGCGCATAGGCATCGCGCAGGCTGTTCAGGAACGGTTCGCCGAGCGCCAGCGATGAGCCGACGAGGATGACACGCGGCGGCGCAAACAGCGTGACGATATTGGCGACCGTCAGCCCGACAGCCTCGCCGGCGCGAACGGCTGCGGCGATCAGCCGGTCGTCGTCGGCCTGGATCAGTGCCTGGACATGGGTCATGCCGCGGCCGAGCCTTACTGCTTCGGCAAAGCGCCCGTCCGCCTGCTGCTCGCCGAGGATGGCGCTTTCTCCGGCCTGGCTCGAAAGCCTCACGATGCCCTGCGGTCCCGTGCCGAGCACGAGATCGCCGAGATTGTGGCTGAGGCCGCCGGCGCCGCGGAAAAGCCGGTTGCCGTGCAGCACGCCGAGGCCCAGTGTCTGTTCGAGCGAGATCAGGACCATATCCTGCAGATCGCGGGCCTTGCCGAACCAGTGATGGCCAAGCGTGATAGCATGAGCATCGCTCTCGACGATCGTCGGGGTCGACAGGCGCGCCGACATTTCGGCAGCAAAATCAATGTTGATCTCGCGAAAGATCGGGCTCGAACGGACATGCCCGGTGCGGTGTTCGATGACGCCCGGAAGCCCGAGGCAGACGCTGTCGACATCCTCCAGCGACAGGCCGGCATCGACGACGCAGCGGCGCACGCCGTCCTCCACGAGGTCGGCGATGACGGCGATCGGCTGGCGGTCGATCCGGATCGGCAGGGTGAGCTTGGAGAGTACGTCGCCGCGGAAATTGGTGACGACGAAGACCATGCGGCTTGCAGCAATCTTGGCGCCGACGACGCGGGCGGCATCCGGATTGACTTCCAGCATGACGCGCGGCCGGCCACGCACCGCCTCGTTGCGGATATCGCCCTCGTGGCGCGTCAGGATCAGCCCGTCATCCAGCAGCGAACCGGTGATGGCGGAAACGGTGGTTGTCGAAAGTTCGGTGCGCTCGGAAATTTCGACGCGGGAGATGGGACCGCGCCGCCGGATCGTATCCAGCACGCTGAGGCGGTTCATCGCACGCATGAGTTCTGGATCGGCGGTTTTCATCTCTTCTGCGCACTCGTCGGCTTTTGCACCGAACCGTCATTTAATTCGAGGTGCAAATTAAATCCGCTTTGTTCTAGAGCCGATTTTGGGCGGTGTGCAATAGATAAAAGCAGGGAAAGGCGCAAATTTCGCCAAAATCCGGGAATGTCGCGTGGGGCTATTGACAGATGCGACAGGCTTGCCGATTATTTAATTCGGATACAGGAATAAAGCTTTGGGAGGAGCGCCTTCAATGTCCAACAGATATCACAGGATGCGTCTGATTTCCGCGACCGCCGTCGCTCTCGCGGGTGGCCTCTTTACGGCCGGCGTTGCTGCGGCGGACAGCGTCATTCGCTGGATGCATGTCGAGCAGGTGCCTGGGAACATAGCCGTCTGGAACCAGATCGCCAAGGATTTCGAGGCCAAGCACCCCGGCGTCAAGGTCGAACTGCAATTCCTCGAAAACCAGGCCTTCAAAGCCAAGCTGCCGACGCTTCTGCAGTCGAACGATGCGCCGAGCATCTTCTATAGCTGGGGTGGCGGCGTGCTCAAGGCGCAGTCCGAGACCGGCACGCTGCGGCCGATCAATGCGGCGCTCGATGCCAACGGAGGGGAATGGCGCAAGTCGGTGAATGCCTCCGCGGTCGACGGTCTGACCTTCGACGGCAAGGTCTGGGCTTCGCCCTTCAAGAGCGGCCTCGTTTCCTTCTATTACAACAAGGAATTGTTCAAGAAGGCCGGCGTCGATGCCTCGAAGATCGCGACCTGGGACGATTTCCTCGGTGCCGTCAAGGCGCTGAAGCAGGCAGGCGTGACGCCGATTGCCGGCGGCGGGCGGGACAAGTGGCCCCTGCATTTCTACTGGAGTTATCTCTCGATGCGCGAGGCGGGGCAAAAGGGCTTTGCCGACGCCAAGGCAGGCAAGAACGATGGATTCGCCGGCAAGCCTTTCGTCAAGGCCGGCGAGCGCATGGCTGAGCTCGGCAAGCTTGAACCGTTCCAGAACGGCTATCTGGGTGCAACCTGGAACGATGCGCTTGCCACGTTCGGCGATGGCCGTGCCGCGCTCATCCTGAGCTTCGAGAATACGCCCGCGACCCAGGCGTCGAATTCGACGAGCCGCAAAGGCCTTGCCGACGACAATATCGGTCGCTTCCCCTTCCCCGTCGTCAGCGGAGGGCCCGGTGTTACCACCGACAGTTTCGGCGGTCTCAACGGATGGGTGGTCACCAAGAACGCGCCGCCTGAAACCGAAGAATTCCTCCGCTACATGGCGAGCGTCGACGTGCAGAAGGTGCTCGCCAGGGATACGCAGATCATGCCCGTCGCCAAGGGTGCGAGCGAAGCGATCTCCAAGCCGCTGCTGAAGGAAGTTGCCGAAGCTCTTGCCAGGGAAACCTGGCACCAGAACTTCCTCGACCAGGATCTCGGTCCCAATGTTGGCGCGATCGTCAACGACGTCAGCGTGGAAGTGGTTTCCGGCGGCATGAAGCCGGCTGCCGCCGCGCAGCAGATCGAGGATGCCTATTCTCTCGAGCGCAAGTAAGCGCAGTGCCGGCGCTCCTTGAGGTCCTGACCCCGGGAGCGCCGGTTCCTGTTTTCGCCTGACGCCGTTTTGCAGCCTGAAAGGCTCGAAAAATCGATGAGCGATACGCTGATGTCTGCCAACGCCGTGCCTTCCGGGAAAACGCTTGCGGTCTCGCGGCGCAGCAAGCGGTCGCTCGCCAACAGCAAGTGGCCGGTGCTGATCCTGTTCCTGCCGCCGGCGCTTCTTGTGTTCACGGTGCTGGTCATTCTGCCCATGGGCGAAGCCGCCTGGTATTCCTTCTACAACTGGAACGGCTATGGTAGCCCGACGCAATGGGTTGGCTGGCGCAACTACCAGCTCATTTTCCGCAACAGTGCCTTCACCCAGGCACTGATCAACAACGGCCTGATCGTGCTCGCCTCGCTCTGCGTGCAGGTGCCGCTGGCGCTCTGGCTGGCGACGATGATTTCCAGCCGGATCAAGGGCGCGCTGTTCTTCCGGCTGATCTTCTTCCTGCCCTACGTGCTTGCGGACGTCGCGGCCGGCATGATCTGGCGTTTCGTCTATGACGGGGATTTCGGTCTCGTCGCCGGCATCTCGCATTTCATCGGCGTCGAACCGCCTTTCTGGCTGGCCGACCGGGACGTGGCGATGTACGCGATATTGGGCGTCGTCGTCTGGAAGTATTTCGGATTTCACATGATGCTCTTCATTGCCGGTCTGCAGGCGATCGACAAGAGCGTGCTGGAAGCGGCAGACATCGACGGTGCGACCGGTTTCCAGAAGTTCCGGCTCGTGACGTTGCCACTGCTCGGCTCCACCGTGCGTCTCTCCGTCTTTTTTGCAGTCGTCGGCTCGCTGCAGCTCTTCGACATGATCATGCCGCTTACCGGCGGCGGCCCGTCGAACTCGACGCAGACGATGGTGACGTTCCTCTATAATTTCGGGGTGACCCGCATGCAGGTCGGGTTCGGCAGCGCCGTCGGCGTGGTGCTGTTCGTGATCTGCGTGACGCTCGCCTTCAGCTACAAGCGGGTATTCATGCGCAATGACTGATATCTCGACAGCACAGCCCATCGATGCCGCCAGCGCGCCGACCTCCGGCCAGCGCATCCGCGCCGGCACGCAGGTCTATATGTACGCGTCGCTGATCATCGTGGCGGCAATCGTGGTGGTGCCGCTCATCACCACTGCGCTCGGAGGCTTCAAGACGCTGGGCGAACTGCGCGGCAACCCCTTCGGCCTGCCGGTGGAATGGCAGTGGTCGAACTACACGGACATCATCATCAGCAAGCGTTACTGGCTGCAGATGAGCAATTCGCTGATCATCGCCCTGCTGACGGTGTTCCTGACATTGACGTTCGGCGCCATGGCGGCCTTCTGTTTCGCGCATATCCGCTTCTTCGGCACCGATTATCTGGTCAACTATTTCCTGATCGGACTGATGTTTCCGGCGGCGACCGCCATCCTGCCACTCTATATCCGCATCCGCGATCTGGGGCTCGTCGATACATATTGGGGCGTGGTGCTGCCGCAGGTCGCGTTCGGCATGGGCATGAGCATCATGCTGTTCCGCAACTATTTTCGCAATCTACCGTCCGAACTCTTCGACGCGGCCTTCGTGGATGGTTGCGGCTACATGCGCTTCTTCTGGCATATCACGCTGCCGCTGTCGCGGCCGATCATCGCCACCGTCGGCATCATCTCCTTCGTCGGCAGCTGGAACAGCTATATCGTGCCGCTGATCATGCTGAATTCGGAGAGCCGCTATCCCTGGCCGCTCGGCATCATGATCTACCGGGGCGAATTCAGCACCGAATGGCAGCTGGTGCTGGCCTTCATCACGCTCACCATTTTGCCCACCATCATCGCCTTTTTCCTGGCCCAGAAGCACATCATCGCCGGTCTGACCGCCGGTGCGGTGAAATCCTGAGCCCTGACCCGGAGTAACTCGCATGGCATCCGTCGAACTCAGACAAGTCCGCAAGGCCTATGGGGCACTCCCGGTCATCCACGGCGTGTCGCTGGCGATTGAAGACGGCCAGTTCGTCGCTCTGGTCGGTCCGTCCGGCTGCGGAAAATCGACGCTGCTGCGGATGATTGCGGGGCTTGAGGAAATCACCGGCGGCGACGTCATCATCGACAACGCAGTGGTCAACGAGCTGACGCCGCGCGAGCGCAACATCGCCATGGTGTTCCAGTCCTATGCGCTCTATCCGCATATGACGGTCGCCGAGAACATGGGCTTCAACCTGCGCCTTTCCGGCACCCCGAAGCCGGTGATTGCCGAACGCGTCGCCGAAGCCGCGCGCATGCTCGACCTCATGCCGCTGCTCGACCGCAAGCCGGCGCAGCTTTCCGGCGGCCAGCGCCAGCGCGTCGCCATGGGCCGGGCGATCGTCCGCAACCCGGCCGTCTTCCTGTTCGACGAGCCGCTCTCCAATCTCGACGCCAAGCTGCGCGTGCAGATGCGCGCCGAGATCAAGCAACTGCACCAGAAGGTCGGGACGACGTCGATCTACGTCACCCACGATCAGATCGAGGCGATGACGCTCGCCGACCGGATCGTCGTCCTCAACCAGGGAAAGGTGGAGCAGGAGGGCACGCCGATGGAACTGTACAAGAAGCCGGCCAACCTCTTCGTCGCCGCCTTCATCGGTTCTCCGGCGATGAACCTTCTCGACGGCACCGTGGATGGCGATGGCGGCGAACCCTCCGCGCGCCTTGGCGACGGAACCGCGATCCGCATCGCGCCGGATCGCAAGGTAAAGCGCGGCCAGGCGATCAAGGTCGGCCTGCGTCCGGAACATCTCAGCCCCGGCATCGGGGGGACTGCGCTTGCCGGGCAGACGCTGCTGGTGGAGCCGACCGGCGCACAGACCCACATCATCTTCGACCTTGCCGGCCACCCGGTGGTCGCGATCGTCGACGGCGAATATCCGGCCCGCTACGGCGCGCGGTTCGAAGCCAACATCCCGGCCGAACAGGTACATGTCTTCGACCGCGAAACGGGCGTGGCCCTCTAGTCCGGCATTGTCCGCAACAGGCCTCAGAAGCTTTCGAGCCTGATGTCGGCAGGCCGCGAGTGGGTGAGGATGTAGCGGCCGTTCGGCAGGTCGTTGCCGTCGAGTTTCCACGCGATCCCCGCCTCGTCGAGCCCGTAATGCACCCAGCGAGCCTTGAGCCGCTCGCGCAGCACGTCCTCCGAAGGGCCGACGAAAATGGTGAAGTCGAACATTTCGGCAAGCCGCGACCAGGGCGCTTCGTCGATCAGCAGGTAATTGCCTTCCGCCAGAACGATATGAGTATCGGGCGAAATCGGGCGGGCCGAGGCGATGGCGATCTCACGCGATCGGTCGAAGACCGGCACCAGCACTTCCTCGTCACCCTGCCGCACCGCCCTCAGGATATCCGCAAAACCGCGCACGTCGAACGTCTGCGGTGCGCCCTTGCGGGGCAACAGGCCGCGGGCTTCCAGGATACCGTTGTCCATATGGAAGCCATCCATCGGCAGGACTTCTGCCAATTCGCCGCGCGCCAGCAGGGCTTCGTGCAGGGCGTCGGCGAGCGTGGATTTTCCCCCGCCCGGCGGGCCGGCGACCGCAACGATGAAGCGCCGGCTATTCTTGGCCCGGTCGATGACGGTGTCGGTGATGTCGTCCAGTGTCATTGCGTCGACGCCTTGCGTTCCAGTTCGCTGAAAGGACTTCTAACGTCCCGCAAGGCGTACACGCAATCCACGAACGGGATAGGCGACCGGCGCGCGGATCGGAGACTTATCGAGCGCCCTCCCTGGCGGCCTTGAGGGCCTCCCAGACCCTGGAGGGCGTTGCGGGCATATCGAAATCCTTGACACCGGCAGACCGGAGCGCATCCAGGATGGCGTTCATCAGCGTCGGCAGCGCTCCCGTCGTGCCCGCTTCGCCGCCGCCCTTGACGCCGAGCACATTGGTGGGCGAGGGGGCCGGCAGGTCGAAGAAGCGCGGCGTCGGCATGAAGTCGGCTCGCGGCATGAAATAATCCATGAAGCTCGCGGTCAGCATCTGCCCGCTGTCGCGGTCATAAACAATCTGCTCGCCAAACACCTGGCCCGCGCCCTGGGCAAGACCGCCATGCATCTGGCCTTCGAGCAGCGTGTGGTTGATGACATGGCCGGCATCGTCGACGCCGATATAGGACGTGACTTTCGTGTCGCCGGTATTCGGGTCGATCTCCACTTCGGCCACATGTACGCCGCCGGGGAAATTTCGCTCCGGCTGGATCGACGCCAGTGTGTCCAGCGCGTTGCCATCCGGCGTGAGGTTACGGGCGGCCAGTTCCAGAAGCGAGATCGACATGTTGGTGCCGGCCACCCTGTAGTGGCCGTGATCGAATTCGATGTCGGTTTCGGAGGCTTCCAGCGTCTCGGCGGCGAGCTTCAGGCCCTTCTTCACCACCTCGCGTGAGGTGATCGTCAGGGAGGCGCCGTGCGAGGCCATGGTGCGCGACCCCATCGTGCCGGCACCCTTGAGCTTGTGAGGCGCATGAACGCTGTTGGCGCGCAGGTTGATCAGGTTCTCGTCGATGCCGAGTTCCTTGGCGACCAGCCGCGGCAGCACCGTCTCGTGCCCCTGCCCGGCAGAGCCGGAAAGCGTGTAGAGCGTTAGCGTACCATCCGCCTCGAAGCGGATCTCGGTTTCCTCCGGCATATGGCCGCCGCCCGAAGGCTCGACGAAGACGCCCATGCCGATGCCGCGCAGATGGCCGCGCTGTTCCGATTCCTTCCGGCGGGCTTCGAAACCCTTCCAGTCGGAGATCGAGACGGCCTCTTCCAGCATCGCGACATAGCTGCCGCTGTCGTAAATCGTGGTCGGCGTCTTGTAGGGATAGGCGTCGTCGGGGATCAGGTTCTTCTGGCGGATCTCGATCCGGTCCATACCGAGATCGGTGGCGGCCTGATCGACCAGCCGCTCGACGAAATAATTGATGTCCGGACGGCCGGCGCCACGGTAGGCGGCGATCGGCGAGGTATTGGTGAAGGCGAGGCGGTTGAGCCCGAAGACGGCGGGAATGCGGTAGCAGCCCGTGCCGGTCAACATCGGGTTCAGCACGTTGATCAAGGCTCCGGCCGGCGAATGGTAGGCGCCGAGATCGCAGACGACGTTCATTCGGATGCCGAGGAATTCGCCGGCTTCGCTGAGCGCCATCTCACCGGTGAACCGGACGGCGCGTCCGTGATAATCGGCGAGGAAGCTTTCGGTGCGGCTGGCGGTCCAGCGCACCGGCCGACAGAGTTTCTTTGCGGCAAGCATGATCGCCGCATATTCCGGGTAGGGTGCGCCACGGATGCCGAAGCTGCCACCGACATCGCCCATGTGGTGCCGCACCTTTTCCGGCGGGTGGCCGGTGAAACGGGCAAGGCCATCGGCAAGGCCCGTGCCCTGGCTGGCGGAATAGACGTCGAAGACCTCCGTCTCGGCGTCGTATGCCGCCATGAAGGATTTGAGTTCGAGAGGGTTGGCGGCGACGCGCTGCGACTCGACCGTCAGCGTCGAGATATACGCGGCCTTGGCGAAGGCTTCATCGGCTGTCGCCTTGTCGCCGAAACTGTGCAGGAAGACGAGATTACCCGGCACATCGTCGAAAAGCTGCGGCGCGCCGTCCTCCAGCGCATCCTCCGGATCGATGATCGCCGGCAGATCCTCGTAGTCGACCGCGATCAGCTCGACCGCATCGGCAGCCGCCTCGGCATTGTCGGCCACGACCATGGCAACCGGTTCGCCGACGAAACGGACGCGGTCGGTCGACAGAGCATAGCGGTGCGGTGCCTTGATCTTCATGCCATCGACGCCGGGGAAGGAGACCAGCGGGCCGGGGGCGATCAGGCTCGCTTCGAGCGCATCCCTGCCGGTCAGCACGATATGGACGCCCGGTGCGGCGAGCGCCGCCTCGACATCGATCGAAACGATGCGCGCATGCGGCTGGTCGGCTCTTAAAAAAGCGGCGTAGAGCTGGTTATCCAGCACTTTGTCAGCGGTATATGCGCCCTGGCCGGTAACAAGTCTTATGTCTTCCCGGCGACCGGTGAAGACCTCATGATCACTGTTCAAAAACACTCTCCCACGCCACGCAATTTTCTGCCGTAGATATCTCTACCGCCTCTGGGCCGCGAATGGAAAGCCGCCTCTGCTCGACGAGCGGCGCGCAATCGTCCATGAGGCAGCGTGTGCGGCACACGCCAGGGAAGTGTTTGGGGTAGAGGGGGCAGTCGTGCTCAGCGGCTGATGGCTTGAGCGCTGAGCAGAATACCTTTTTCTACTTCGTCACATCGATCACCACCCGGCCGCGGATCTTGCCGGCGATGATATCCTCGGCAAGCTGCGGCAGGCTGGACATCGGTTCCGTCGTGGTGATCTCCGAAAGCTTGGCGGGATCGAGATCGCGAGCGAGCCGCGCCCATGCCGACAGCCGCTGTTCGCGGGTGGCGATGACGCTGTCGACGCCGATCAGCGTCACGGCGCGCAGGATATGCGGCAGCACGGTGCCGGGAAGGTCGGCACCGCCGGCGAGGCCGCAGGCGGCGATGGCGCAGCCGCGCATGGTCTGGGAGAGCGCGTTGACGAGGGTCGTCGAGCCGACGCTGTCGACGCCGCCGGTCCAGCGCTCCTTCTGCAGCGGGCCGCCCTTTTCGGCAAGCACGGCGCGGTCGATGAAATTGGTGGCGCCGAGCGAGGCGAGGTAGTCGTGGGTTTCCGGCCGTCCCGTGGAGGCGGTGACATTGTAGCCGCGGGCCGCGAGAAGGGCGATTGCAACCGAGCCGACGCCGCCGGCGGCACCCGTGACCAGCACTTCGCCTTCACCCGGCTTGATCGCCCCCCATTTTTCCAGCGCATCGACGCAGAGCGCTGCGGTATATCCTGCGGTGCCGATTGCCATCGCCTGTTCCATCGAGAAGGCGTCGGGCAGGCGGATCAGCCATTCCGGCTTGACGCGCTGGTAGCGGCCAAAGGCGCCCCATTCAGTCTCGGAAAGACCCCAGCCGTTCAACACAACCTTGTCGCCGGCCTTCCATTCCGGCGAGCGGGATTCGACCACGGTGCCGGATAGGTCGATGCCGCCGATCATCGGCATGCGCCGCGCGATGCGGCCCTTGCCGGATATCGCCAGCCCGTCCTTGTAGTTCAATGTCGAATAGGCGATCTCGACCAGCACGTCATTGTCGGGAAGATCGGCGATCGAGATTTCTCTGAAGGCGCCCTTCGGCTTGCCGTCGACGGCATCGATCACCATGGCGGTGAAGGTCTCAGTCATGTCTCTCTCCCGATAGTCTGGTGTGATTGAATTTAGGCGGAGGCCTGCACGGTGGTATCGCGCCTGGCGCGCGCATCGAGCACGGCGGAATAACTTTCGCGCACATAGGCGAGCAGGCGGGCCAGCGCATCGGCGGCCTTTGCATCCTCGCGGCTGCGTACCGCATCGACGATTTCCTGGTGCAGCGAGGCGACGTGGCGGCGTTCGCGCACCCGGAAGACGATCATGTTGGTGATCGGAATGAAAGCCTCGATGACGGTGTACATCATCAGCTTCAACGGGCCGTTGCCGGTCGATTCCACCAGCGCTCTGTGGAAACGCACGTCCGAAGCGCAGAAATCCTCGTCGCTGACAGCTTCGTCGAGCTGCACCGCGATCTCCGCCTCCATCGCAACGAGATCGGTTTCGCTGCGATTTGCGGCGGCCAGCCGGCAGCAGACGGCCTCCGTCTCCAGCCTGGCGGTGATGATCTCTTCGATATCGAAGGCGCCGATGCCGACCAGCAGGGTGGCGGCGCCGGTAATCGCCTTGGACAGGCCTTCCGGGTCCGGCCGCTTGACGAAATTGCCGCCGGTCGGGCCCCGTTTGGAGTGAATAAGGTTCTGGGCGGCGAGGCGCTTCAGGGCCTCGCGCACCGTCGGGCGGGAAATGCCGAAGCTCTTGGCAAGTTCTTCCTCGGTTGGCAGGCGCTCGTCGATCTTCAGCCGGCCGTCCATGATCGCGGAACGGATATTGTCCGATACCTGCCTGGCGATGCCCGTGCGGACGACCTCGTCGTATTTGAGGATCATGTCACCCTTCCCATGGTTCCTGCCATAGTGATGCCACGGGAGGGGCAAAAAGGCTACTGCTTTTTAAATATAGGTTTGACAAATAGGGGAATGGGAATAACCTCGCCCCCAAGAAACAAGGGGACAAGAGGATGGGCGCAATCGCATTCGGTGAAGCCGGAGTGCAGGGCCTTAAGGCAGGATATTCGCGGGAGGGCGTCCTTGTCCTCTGAGCGCGCGAACCGCCTTCTCTCCCACCTCGAAAACCGGCTGGACGCCGCTGCGATCCTCACCGGCGATGCGATTTCGGATGGGTACGCTGCGGATGCCACCGCTCGCGGCGCCCGGCCCGCAGCCGTTCTACGTCCGCGCAATACCGAAGACGTTTCCGCCATTCTTTCCGCCGCCAATGAACTGCGCCAGCCGATTGTCGTGCAGGGCGGACGCACCGGGCTTTCCGGCTCCTCCCGGCCGGTCGAGGGGGAGGTCTCCATCTCGCTCGAACGGATGAACGGCATCGAGTCGATCGACATTGCGGCCCAGACGATGATCGTCCAAGCTGGCACGCCGCTGCAGGTCGTGCAGGAGGCGGCGAGCGATGCGGGCCTGTTCTTCGGCGTCGATATCGGTGCGCGCGGCACGGCGACGGTCGGCGGTAATATCGGCGCCAATGCCGGCGGCATCCGGGTTCTGCGTTACGGCATGTACCGGGCGCAGGTCATGGGTCTGGAAGCGGTGCTGGCGGACGGGACCATGCTTTCCTCCCTCAAGGGGCTGCCGAAGGACAATTCCGGTTACGACCTCAATCCGCTGTTCATCGGCACCGAAGGCACGATCGGGGTCGTGACCCGCGCCTGCCTCAAACTGCATCCGAAGCCGCGGATCGAGCGTAACGCCTTCGTGGCGCTGCCGTCGCTGAAAGCGGCGCAAGATCTTCTGGCAAGGCTGCGCGTGGAACTCTCCGGCCTGCTTTCCGCCTTCGAGGCGATCTTTCCAAACGTTTATGAAGGCACGGTCGACTACATGGGCATCCGCCCGCCGGTCGAAAAAGGGGCCGGCATGTATGCCATGGTCGAGATCCAGGGCCAGGCGCCGGATCAGGACAACGAGCGTTTCGAAGCGGCGCTTGCCGCCGCATTGGAAGACGGGCTCGCCACCGACGTGGTGCTCTCCAATTCGCTGCGCGAGTTCAACGGGCTCTGGGGCATTCGCGACGGCATCAACGATTATCTGTTCGGTACCGGGGTGATGATCGGTTTCGATATTTCCGTGTCGCTTTCCCGCATGCAGGAATTCCTCGACAAGGCCGCACTCGCCATCGACGAGATCGATCCGGAGGCGCGGAGCTATATTTTTGGCCATCTGGGCGACGGCAACCTGCATTACTGCATGTTCAGCCATCACGAGAAAAAGGTCGCCGAGGCGATCTTTGCGGGCATCGAGGCGGTCGGCGGTGGTGTTTCCGCCGAGCACGGCATCGGGACCGACAAGGTGAAGTATCTGAAATATGCCCGCAGCGGGGCCGAGATCGCCACCATGCGCCGGCTGAAATCCGCATTCGATCCGAATTATATTCTCAATCGCGGCCGGGTCTTCGAGGCGCCGGTGTCCGTGCAGCAGGTGGAGCGCGCGTAGATGTCGATCCATATCGCACCGGATACGAACCTCTCGGATAGCAAGGTCAGCCTCGACGACCGTTATACGCTGGAAAAAGGCCGTATCCTGGTGTCGGGCACACAGGCGCTGGTGCGCCTGCCGATGATCCAGCGCCAGCGGGATCAGGCGCGAGGCTTGAATACTGCCGGTTATGTTTCCGGCTACCGCGGTTCGCCGCTTGCCGGTTTCGACCGGGAGATGGGACGTGCGAAGAAATTTCTCGATGCGAGCCATGTAAAATTCCATCCGGGACTCAACGAGGACATGGCGGCGACAGCCGTGTGGGGCACGCAGCAGACCGGCATGTTCCAGGGCGTGCGTTACGACGGCGTGTTCGGCATGTGGTACGGCAAGGGGCCGGGCGTAGACCGCAGCATGGACGTGATCCGCCATGCCAATGCGATCGGCACCAATCCCAACGGAGGCGTGCTGCTGCTGGTCGGCGACGATCACGGCGCGGTATCCTCCACCCTGCCGCACCAGAGCGAGCACAACCTGATCTCAGCCATGGTGCCGCTGCTGTCGCCTGCCGGCGTCGGCGAATATATCGAATACGGCCTGCTCGGTTTTGCGATGAGCCGCTATTCCGGCGCCTGGATCGGCTTCAAATGCCAGACCGAGATCGTCGAATGTTCGGCGACGGTCGATCTCGATCCGGACAAGCCGCAGATCGTTTTCCCCGACGAGACTTTCGCGCCCGACGGCCTGTCGTTGCGCTGGCCGGACGGGCCGCATGCGATGGAACTGCGGCTCGAGCGCAAGATGCTCGCCGTGCAGGCCTTTGCCCGCGCCAACGGTCTCGACCGCGCGATCTGGGGAACCACGGGCCGCGCTCGTCTCGGCATCGTCTCGACCGGCAAATCCTGGCTCGATCTTTTAGGCGCCCTGGCGCTGCTCGGCATCAACGAAGCCCGTGCCGCCGAACTCGGCATCGCGCTCTACAAGGTCGGGATGGTCTGGCCGCTTGAGCCGCAGGGGATCGCGGAATTCGCTTCCCGTATCGACGAACTGCTCGTGGTCGAGGAAAAACGCTCGATCCTCGAAGACCAGATCAAGGCGCAGCTTTTCAACCTGCCCACTGAGCGGCGTCCGCGCGTGTTCGGTAAGGTGGGCGAGAGTGGTTCAACGCTGCTGCAGGCGATCGGCGAGATCAATACGCTCTCGGTCGCCAAGGCCATTCTCTCGCGGCTCGGTACACTCGACGAGGCGCTGCAGGCGAGAGCGCGTTTCGTCGAAGAGATGACGCTTGCTCTTGGGGTGGAGGCGACCGCGCTGAAACGCGAGGCCTATTTCTGCTCGGGCTGTCCGCACAGCGTCTCGACCCGCCTGCCGGCGGGAAGCCGTGCCTCCACCGGCATTGGCTGCCACATGATGATCATCGGCAACGAGGACCGCAACACCTCGACCTTCACCCAGATGGGCGGCGAGGGCGGTGCCTGGATCGGCCTGTCGCCCTTCACCGACGAGAAGCATATCTTCGTCAACATGGGCGACGGGACCTATTTCCATTCGGGCCTGCTCGCCATCCGTGCCGGGATCGCGGCGAGGGTCAACGCCACCTACAAGATCCTCTATAACGACGCCGTCGCCATGACCGGTGGCCAGAAACATGATGGCGACGTTACCGTGCCTGGCATTGTCGGGCAGATGCTGGCCGAAGGTGCGGCGCGCGTCGTGGTGGTCGCCGAGCGGCCGGAGGTCTGGCAGGGCAATCTGCCGCGCGAAGTGTCCATCCACCACCGCGACGAACTCGACGCGGTGCAGCGCGAGCTGCGCGACATCCCCGGCGTGACGGTGCTGGTCTATGATCAGGTCTGTGCCGCCGAAAAGCGCCGCCGGCGCAAGCGCGGCGCCTATCCGGTCTCGGACAAACGTGCCTTCATCAACGAGCTGGTCTGCGAAGGCTGCGGCGACTGTTCCGCCGTCTCCAATTGCATTTCGATCGAGCCGCAGGAAACCGAATTCGGCCGCAAGCGGCGCATCAACCAGTCGAGCTGCAATACCGATCTGTCCTGCATCAAGGGCTTCTGTCCGAGCTTCGTCACCGTCGAGGGCGGGAGCATCCGCAAGCCGGCGGCGAAGTCGAGATCGGTGAAGACCGACGATCTGCCGCTGCCCGTGTTCACCGCGACCTTCGAGACCCCCTACAGCATGCTGCTCGCCGGCATCGGCGGTACCGGCGTCATCACCGTCAGCGCTATCCTCGCCCAGGCGGCTTTGCTCGACGGACTGGTCCTGCTGACGCTCGACCAGACCGGGCTTGCCCAGAAGAACGGTTCGGTCGTGTCACATATCCGGCTGGCGAAGGACCCGGCGCAGATCAATGCGGTGCGGATCGGCCCCGGCGAGAGCGACCTCGTGCTCGGTTTCGATATCGTCGTCGCCGCGCAGAAGAATTCGCTCGCCTCGTTTGCGAAGAACAAGACGCGCGCCGTCATCGACGACCATTTTGCACCGACCGCTTCCTTCGTGAAGGATACGACGATCGATTTCCGGCAGGAAGCCACGCTGAAATCGCTGCGTCGTGCTGCCGGTGACGAGGCCGTCGAGACGGTTCCCGCAACCGACATAGCAACCGCGCTGCTGGGTGACGCGATTGCTGCGAACATGTTCCTGCTCGGCCATGCCTGGCAGCGCGGGCTGGTGCCGATCAGCCTCACCGCCCTCGACAAGGCGATCGAGCTCAATGGCACCGGCATCGCTATGAATCGCGCCGCCTTTGGGTGGGGCCGCCGTGCCGCCGTCGATCCGGAAGCCGTCGCCCGTGAGGCTGGCCTCACAAAGTCGGAGCCGAAGGCCGAGACGCTGGAGGAGATGGTTGCCAAGCGGGTCACTTTCCTGACCGATTACCAGAATGCCGCCTATGCCGGGCGCTACAAGGGTTTGCTGGATATCGCGAAATCGGCCGAGGCGCAGCTGCGAGGCATGACCGGTTTTGCCGAGGCGGTGGCGAAAAACGCTTTCAAGCTGATGGCCTACAAGGACGAATACGAGGTCGCCCGGCTGCATCGGGACCGGAGCTTTGAGAAGAAACTCGCCGAGCAGTTCGAAGGCGATTTCAGGATCAGGCATCACCTGGCGCCGCCGATGATCGCCAAGATCGACCGGCGCACCGGCCATCCCGCCAAGATCGCCTTTGGCGCATGGATCCGACCCGCCTTCGCGGTGCTCGAAAAGTTGAAATTCCTGCGCGGCACGTCCTTTGATCCTTTCGGCCGCACGGCCGAGCGACGGATGGAGCGGCAGCTGATCGCGGACTATTTCGATCTCGTGACCGAGCTTTCGGCCGGGCTCGATATCGGCAATCATGCGCTCGCCGTCGAGCTCGCCGGCCTGCCGGACATGGTTCGCGGCTTCGGCCATGTGAAGCTCGCATCCGTCGAGCGCTTCGAGAAGCGCAAAGCCGATCTCCTTGCGAAATGGCGGGCGAGGGAGCCGCTCACCCATGTCGCGTAACCGTTCCCGTATCCGAGAGTGACCAGCATGGCAGAGAAGATCATCATCGATACCGACCCCGGCCAGGACGACGCGCTGGCCATCCTGCTGGCGCTCGCCAGCCCGGAAATCGAGGTTCTGGGGATCGTCGCCGCCGCAGGCAACGTGCCGCTGTCACTGACGACGAAGAACATCCGCAAGGTCTGCGAACTCGCCGGCCGTCCGGACATCAAGGTATTCGCCGGCTGCAGCCAGCCGATGACCGGGCCGCTCGTCACCGCCGAACATGTCCACGGCGCGACCGGCCTCGACGGCGCCGATCTTCCCGAGCCGACCATGCCGCTTCAGGAACAGCATGGTGTCGATTTCATCATCGAAACGCTCTTGAGCGAACCGGAAGGCACCGTGACCGTCTGCACGCTCGGCCCGCTCACCGACCTCGGCAAGGCTTTGACCCGGGCGCCGGAGATCGCCGGCCACATCAAACAGATCGTGCTGATGGGCGGCGGGTTGTTCGAGGGCGGCAACATCACGCCGGCCGCGGAATTCAACATCTATGTCGATCCGCAGGCGGCAGCCGTCGTGTTCGGCTCCGGTGTGCCGATCGTGATGATGCCGCTCGACGTCACCCACAAGACGCTGACGACCCGCGCCCGCGTCGCAGCAGTCCAGGCGATCGGTACGCCGCTCTCCGACGCGGTGGTCGGCTGGCTCGATTATTTCGAGCGCTTCGACGTGGCCAAATACGGCAGCGACGGCGGGCCGCTGCACGATCCGAACGTGATCGCCTATCTGCTGAAGCCGGAGCTTTATTCCGGCCGGCTCTGCAATGTGGAGATCGAAACGGAGTCCGAACTCACCAAGGGCATGACGGTCGCCGACTGGTGGGGTGTGTCCGGCCGGCCGAAGAACGCGACGTTCATGCGCGACGTCGATGCCGACGGCTTTTATGCGCTGCTGACCGAACGGCTGTCATGGTTCGGCCGCGCGGAGGTTGAGGCTAACCCGAAGCTGCGGCTCGTTTGATCAATCCCGCTTCCGCGGAATGATCAGCGCATCGAGGATGCGCACGCCCCTGCCTTCCGGCAGGACTGCAACCGGGTTCAGATCGATCGCCTCTATATCGTCGCCATACCGGGCGGCAAAGTCCGATACCTGGACCAGAAGCTCGGCGAGCGCCTGGCGATCAGCCTTTGGCGCACCGCGATAGCCTTCCAGCAGCGATGCCAGTTTCGTTTCCCCGATCATCGCGTCGGCGCGGGCAAGGTCGATCGGCAGGAGGTCGAAGGCGGTGTCCTTCACCAGCTCCACCAGCACGCCGCCGATGCCGACGACGAGCCCGAAACCGAAGGGTTCGTGACGGATAAGACCGACCAGTGCCTCGATGCCGCCCGTCACCATTTCCTGTACCGAGACGCCGCGCAGATCCGCATTCGGGGCGTAGGCGCGGGCGCTTGCGATGATGGCGTCGAAGGCGGCGCGGGCTTCCGCTTCCGACGCGATGCCGAGCTTTACGCCGCCGGCCTCGGTCTTGTGCGGGATATCGGGCGACTCGATCTTCATCACCACCGGGAAGCCGAGCTGCTTTGCAGCTTCGGCGGCCGCGTCGGCGCTGGTGACGAGTTGTTCCCTGGGGACCGGGAGTCCTTCCGCGGCGAGCAGTTGTTTGGCCTCGCGCTCAGTCAAAGCCTCCGCGGGGAAGTTCTTCTTTGTCGCCGCCACCTTGTCGGGCCAGGAAACGACCCTGCTCCGAGTGATCAAGCTTTGGACGGCTGTCAGCGCGCTTTTCGTACCGCGCAGCACCGGCACGTTCGAAAGCTTCGCCTCGACAGCCGGATGATGGCCGGAGGAGAGGTTGCTCATGAACACGACCGGCACCTTGCCGGTTTCGGCATATTCGGACACGGCTTCGGCAATGCCGAGATATTCGGAGGCGCAGAAATCGTCCAGACCGGCGGGTGCATCCTGCGTTGCGACGATCAGGCCGATCGACGGATCGTCCGCGAGAGCGTGCAGGACGTCGCGATAGATCTTGCCGTCGGCGAAGACGACGCCCGTCGTATCGAGCGGGTTCTGGGGAGTGGCGAAGGGCGGCAGCAGCGTCTTTACCCGAACCACCGTTTCGGGCTGCAGGTCGGGCAGGGAAAGGCCGACCTCATCGGCGATATCGGAAACATGCGCCACGCCGCCGCCGGAGACGCCGACGATCGCGACGCCCGGTTTGGTGGGCCTGTCTTTCAGCGTCAGGCAGAGCGTCGCCGTCTCCATGAAGCCGTCCATATCGGGCACCTCGATGATGCCGACCCGGCGGAAGAAGGCGCGGTAGGCGTCGTTGCTGCCGGCGAGCGAACCGGTATGAGCGGCGGTCGCCTGGGCGCCGCGGGTCGAGCGGCCGGCGCGAAGGGCGATCACCGGCTTGTTGGTGGCGTGCATCCTCTCCATCGCGGCCGCCAGTTTTTCCGGTTCGCGGATGGCCTCGATGACGATGCCGACGGCGCTGGTATCGTCATCCGTCGCGAGGAAATCGAGGTAGTTCGGAATGTCGGTTGCGGCGCTGTTGCCGGAGGAGACGATATGGCTGAGGCCGAACCGGCCGGTATTGCCGAGCGCGATGGCGCTGGCGCCGGAATGGGAGAGGATCGCGAAGCGGCCCTTCTGGAGATTGGTCGAGAGGCTGGAGGAATAGAGTGCGGCGCCGGAGCTCAGGTTGAAGAGGCCGAGGCAGTTCGGGCCGCAGATCGCCATCCCGTAGCGCTCGGCGATCTCGACCAGTTGCCGCTGGCGTTCACGGCCGGCCTCGTCAAGTTCCGCGAAACCGGAGGCCAGCACGACCGCCGCCTTGACGCCGGTGCTGCCGGCCTCTTCAAGGGCCGCGATCACCTTGTCGGCGGCAATGCCGATGACGGCCACATCCGCAGGTGTATCGAGTGCGGAGAGGGAGGGCGAGGCGGGAAGCCCGAAGATCGTCGCGGCCTTCGGATGCACCGGAATGATCTGTCCCTGATAGCCGAAGCGCATCAGGTTCTTCATCACGTAGCTGGAGGAGGCGTCGGCGCGCTCGGTGGCGCCGACGACTGCAACGGAGCGCGGCGCCATGAGAGCCTGCATCGCCTTAGGCGTGTTGGCCGTCATGGCCGGGGCCTCAGTCGAGGCCCTTGAAGGGATCGTCACGGAAGGCGAGATATTCCTTCAGCGACATCTTGGCGAGGTTTGCCATCCACTCGCGGCCCTGCCGGGTGACATGGAGGGCGGCAATCGCCTCGATATTGTACTGGAACGACGGCATCAGCCCGGCAACCATCTGCTGGTTGTTGATCGAGGCCTTCGTGTATCTCAGTGCCGGCACCGGCATGCGGGCCAGCTTGCGGGCGAGGTTTTCGGTCTTTTCCTTGAGCTGGTCGGCCGGCACCACCTTGTTGATCAGGTGCATGCGCAGCGCTTCTTCGGCATCCACCATGTCGCCGGTGAACATCAGCCAGCGCACGTCGCGGGTGGCGAGCAGCCAGGGCATCATCAGCGCCGGCGGGCCGGAATTGTGGCGCACTTCCGGTTCGCCGAACTTGGCGTTGTCGGCGGCGATTGCGAGATCGCAACACATCATCAGTTCGAGCGCGCCGGCAAGAGCGTAACCGTTGACCGACGCAATGACCGGGATCGGGGCGCGCCAGATGTTGAGCAGCGCCTCGGCATTTTCCGACATGTCCTCGCGCCAGAAATCGATGTCGACGTCGAAATCGCCGCCCTGGAGGTCGTAGCCGGAGGAGAAGGCGCGCCCGGTGCCGGTGATGACGAGCGCATTGACGTCCGGATCGGCGACGGCCGCGGCAACCGCCGCGTCGATCTCGCGGATCACCGTCTTGTTCATCGCATTCATCTTGTCGGGGCGATTGATGGTGATCGTCGCGAACTTGTCGGTGGCATCCTTCTCGTACAGGATCGTCTCGTAGCTCATGGCAGTTCCCCTTATTTTTGAACTATTTGCCGGCTTTCTTGAGTGCCGCGTAGGCGACGGCCATCTTCGCGGCGAGCCGCGCATTGTTCCTCACCAGCTCGATATTGGCCTTCAGGCTTTCGCCCTTGGACAGTTCGTTGATGCGGGCGAGCAGGAAGGGCGTCAGCTCCTTGCGGCCGATGCCGCGTTCCTCCGCCTCCCGCACCGCGTCGGATATCGTGCCGTCGATGAAATCAGGGGTGAGGGCTGCTGCCTCCGGGATAGGGTTGGCGATCATCAGACCGGTGCCGGTGCCGAGCTGGTGGTGCAGATACATCGCCTTGGCGATCTCTTCCGGCGTATCGAGCCTGTGGTCGGCCTTGAAGCCGCTTTTACGGGTGAAGAAGGCCGGGAAGTCGTCGGTGCCGTAAGCGATCACCGGCACGCGCTGGGTTTCGAGATATTCCAGCGTCTTGGCGATATCGAGGATCGACTTGACGCCGGCGCAGACGACGGCGGTCCTGGTGCGGCCGAGTTCGGTCAGGTCGGCGGAAATATCGAATGTCTGTTCGGCGCCGCGATGCACGCCGCCGACGCCGCCAGTGGCGAAAATGTCGATGCCGGCGAGATCGGCCATCAGCATGGTGGCGGATACGGTGGTGCCGGCCGACTGGCCGCGGACCATGGCGACGGCAAGGTCGCGGCCGGAGGCTTTTACCACACCCTTGGCCCGGGCCAGTTCTTCCAGTTCGCTGTGTTCGAGGCCAACGCGCAGCTCGCCGTTGACGACGGCGATGGTTGCCGGGATCGCGCCGTTCTCGCGGATCACCGCTTCGACACCAAGGGCCGTTTCGAGGTTCGCAGGGTAGGGCATGCCGTGGGTAATGATGGTCGATTCCAGCGCCACGACCGGGCCGCCGGCTGCGATCGTTTCGGCCACTTCGCGGCTCAGCTTCGGTTTGATAAGGGCCATTTCGGTATTCCTTAGATCGTTTCGAGCGGCCGGAAATTAGCCAGCCAGTCGGTGCATATTGGCTTCCAGGAAGCGTTCGGACAATTCCGTATGGACGCTCGCCGTGCTTTCGGTGGTCAGCGTGCCGAGCAGCGCGCCGGTGCGGGCCGCAGTGTAGGTGTCTTCGCCGTGCAGGATCCGGTGCAGCGTGCCGGCGATCATAGCATCTCCGGCGCCGGTGATGTCGATCGGCCGGGCATGCACGGCCGGGAAGGTGCGGGCGCCTTCGGTGCCGGCAACCGCGATGCCGCGCGGACCCATGGTGACGACCGCCTCGCGGGCGCCGGCGGCCTGCAGGGCAAGCGCCGCTTCTTTGGCGTCGTCGATCGTTTCATGCGCCTTGCGTCCGAGGACCGCATTGGCCTCGTCGATATTCATGAACAGCAGGTCGATGCCGGTGAGATCCCTTGGCAGACGAGCCGCCTTGGGTGTCGAGACCGCGTCGATCGCCAGCTTGAAACGGGCGCCCTGGCGTTTGGCGATCAACGCGGAAAGCGTTTCGGCCGGCAGGTTGCAGTCGGAAAACACCCAGCTTGCGGCGGCGAGATGCGGCCAGATGCGCTCGATATGGCTCGGCAGCAGCAGGTCGAAAATGCTCATGTCGGCAATGCCGAGCACGAGGTCGCCCTTGGTGTCGAGGATGGCGGCATATTCCGCCGTCGGGCGCTCGGTGGTGGTGATGATCTGGCTGACATCGATGCCGCGGTCGCGCATGTGCTTCACCACGGCGCGGCCGCCTTCGTCATCACCGACGATCGAGACGAAACTGGTGGTGGTGCCGAGAAGTGCGAGGTTTTCCGCGACGTTGCGGGCAACGCCGCCGAGGCTGCGCACGCCATCGACCGGATTGGAGGTTTCGAAGACGAATTCCTGCTTGGCGCGGTATTTGCGGTCGAGCACGGCGCCGCCGATGCAGACGGCGCGGGTCTCGGCCGGCATTACGTAGCCGCGGCCGAGGATGTAACCTTTCTGCATGAGCTGCACGATGTGGGCGGCGACCGTGGAGCGCGCCAGCCCGAGCATGGTGGCGATCTCCTGCTGGCCCGCGAACGGGTTGTCCTTGATGATTGCCAGGACGGCCGCTTCCTGTGGCGCAAGGTCATCCATGTTCAGTCGATCGTCCTTGAGGCGAGAGAACCACGTTGCAACTTCGTTAATTTTGTTATGGACAACAACAGATGTTTTTGTCAACATCTGTTTGTCAGATGTAAATTGGAGGAAGGTCATGCCCGTTTCGAGCGCCAATCCTGTGTCATCCAATGGTGCCGTTCCCAGCATCCCCGTCATCGACGTGGGCTCCTTCATCCGCAACGAAGCCGGCGCTGCCGCCGTCGTCAAAGCCATCGAGACGGCCTGCCGCGACACCGGTTTTTTTCTCGTCACCGGCCACGGCGTTTCGCCGGAGGCGACGTCGAGGCTCTACAATCTCGCCCGCGCCTTCTTCGATTACCCGCAGGATTGGAAGAAGACCCAGGGCCGCGGCACCGGCGTTCCGGGCGGCGTCGCGTTTTCGCCGATCGCCGAAGAGGCGCTTGCCGCCACCCTCGGCATCAAGACGCCCGGCGACTACAAGGAAAGCCTGAACTTCGGCCAGAACCTTCCCGGCGACACCTGGCCGGACCGGCCGGACGGGCTGGAGCGGGCGTTCCGCGACTATTTCAAGGAAATGGAAATCCTTGCCAAGCATATGCGCCGCATCTTCTGCCAGGCGATCGGGCTCGATCAGTCTTATTTCGAACCTTCCTTCGAAAACCATCTCTCGGCGCTGCGCGTCATCAATTATCCGGAACAGGACGAATCGCCGCTGCCGGGCCAGATGCGCGCCGGCGTCCACACCGATTACGGCTTCATGACCATCCTGCGCTCGGAGGCATCCGCCGGTGGGCTGCAGGTGCGCAACCGCAACGGCGACTGGCTGGATGCGCCGTCGATCGAAGGGGCTTATGTGATCAACATCGCCGACGCCTTCATGCGCTGGACGAATGACGAATGGGTCTCGACGCCGCACCGCGTTGCCAATCCACCAACCGGTTTTAAGGGCACGGCGCGTCGTCAGTCGATCCCGTTCTTCCTCAATCCGTCCAAGGATACGGTGATCGAGTGCCTGGAGCCGTTCGTAAAGGGTGGTGCCAAATATGAGCCGATCACCTATGGCGAATACATCGACCTGAAGACGAAGCAGGCTTTTTCCAAAGGCTGATCATCGACCAATTTCGTGCGCAGAAGCGGAGAACCGCCGGCACAGCAAGGTCTCGTAAGACCGTAACAAGGGGAACTGAACATGATGGATTTGACAAGGCGGCAAACGCTTGCCGGAATGGGTGCATTCGCTGCGGCCGGCCTTTTCGGCCTTCCGGCGCGGGCTCAAGCCAAGACGCTGGTCGTGCCGACGCTCGGCGGGGTGTGGGAACAGTACTGGCGTTCGACCGTCGGTCCCGCCTTCACCAAACAGACCGGCGTCGCCGTGACGCTCGACGTCGGCAACGGCCGTGTCTGGGGCGCCAACCTGCGGGCGGCGGGGGCCGCCAAGCCTCCCTATTCGATGGTGATGACCAACGAGGTCTTCGCTTCGGGCCTGCGCAAGGAAGGTTTCTTCGAGAAGCTCGACCTCACCAAGCTGCCGAACTACGCCGACCTCTATCCGCTCGCCAAGAAGACCGACGGCTGGGGCGCGATCGGCGCCGTTTCGCCGATCGGCATCGGCTACCGCACGGACCTGGTGAAGACCAAGCCGAAGTCCTGGAAGGACCTCTGGAACAATCCGGAGTTCAAGGGCAAGATCGGCCTCTACAACTTCGCCAACAGCGCCGGCAAGATGGAACTGCTGCTGTTCTCGAAGATCTTCGGCAAGGACCAGTACGACGTCGATGCCGGTTTTGCAGCGCTTCAAAAGCTGGGCTCGGTGATCCAGGTGGATTTCAACATGTCGACCGGCCTTGCCTCCGGCGAGATCGTCGTCGCACCCTTCGACTTCGGCGAGATCGCTCGCCTGCGCCGCCAGGGCCTGCCGGTCGACTGTATCATCCCGGAGGAAGGGATGTTCATGTTCGATCAGACCATCAACATCCTCGCCAACGCGCCGGAAAAAGAGCTGGCCTACCAGTACGCCAACTTCCTGCTGTCGCCGGAAGTACAAGGGATGATGATGAAGGAGTTCTTCATCTCGCCGACCAATTCCAAGGTGATCGTGCCAGCGGATCTCAAGGTCGACGTGCCGGTTTCCGGTGCCGACATGGACAAGATCCTCACCTGGGACTGGAACTTCGTCAACGAAAAGCAGGGCGAGCTCGCCGAACGCTGGGCGAAGACCATCAAGTGATTTCCCCCGCTGCGATCATGGTCTGCCTTCAAAAGCAGATCATGATCGGCTTTTTTCGGGTCAGGCACTTCAATTGGAAAGTGGAATTTCATGACAGAGGTTAGCATCGAAAAGCTGACCAAGGACTACGGGCAGGGTCCTGCGGTCAACAGCATTTCGATCAGGATAGCCGAGGGCGAGTTCATCTCGCTGCTCGGGCCGTCCGGTTGCGGCAAGACGACGACGCTGAAGATGATCGCCGGTTTCGAGGATGCGACCGCGGGCGCGATCCGCTTCGACGGGCGAGACGTCGTGCATGTGCCGGTCGAAGAGCGCGATATCGGCATGGTCTTCCAGAACTATGCGCTCTTTCCGCATATGACGGTCGAAAAGAACCTCGCTTTCGGGCTTGAGATGCGGAAGCTTCCAAAGGACGAGATCCGCACCCGCATCGCCAAGGTGCTGGATATGGTGCAGCTCACGGGCTATTCGGAGCGTTATCCGCGCCAGCTTTCCGGCGGCCAGCAGCAGCGCGTGGCGCTTGCCCGCGCTTTGGTCATCGAGCCAAAAATTCTGCTGCTCGACGAACCTCTCGCCAATCTCGACGCCAAGCTGCGCGAGGAGATGCGTGTCTTCATCCGCGACCTGCAGCGCCGGGTCGGCATTACCACAGTCTACGTCACCCACGACCAGGCCGAGGCAATGACCATGTCCGACCGGGTCGTGGTGATGTTCGGCGGCCGCATCGCCCAGATCGGCACGCCCTCCGACATTTACGAGCGGCCGGCCAATCTGGAGGTCGCCGAGTTCGTCGGACAGGTGAACATCATCCGCGGCAAGGTCGGCAATCGCGTCGTTTCGACGGCCTTCGGCGATGTGCCGGTCAGCGGAGATTTTGCCGATGGTGCCGAGCTGATGCTGGCTCTGCGTCCGGAAGCGGTCGAGTTGCTGCCGATCAACTCAGGTTCCACAGGGGCGCCGGCCAAGGTTCTGTCGAGCTATTATTCCGGCAGTCTTGTCGATTACCGGCTGGAGCTTGCGACCGGCGCCGTCGTCAACGTGCAGACGTTCCCGCGCACGCGGTTTGCCGATGGCGAGCAGGTGCTCGTGCATGCGCCGGCCGATCGCTTCTGGCCGCTCGGAAGCGCCGCATGAATGTTCCGTCCAAGAAACGACTCGGACCGCTGCTGCTGATCGCACCCGCCGCGATCCTGCTCGGCGTCTTCCTCGTGCTGCCCTATCTCAATATCGTCGTCATGAGCTTCCGTATGCCGGGGCAGGGAACGCCCTATGGGCCGGGCTTCACGCTTGGCAATTACGGAAAATTCTTCTCGGATTTCTTCTATGTCCAACAGGTGATCAACACGCTGTGGATCGGCTTTCTGACGACCTTCCTCTGCCTGATCCTCGGTTATCCGGTCGCCTGGCAGCTGGCGCGCGGAGCCTCGGCTTTTCGTGCTGTCGGCTACGCGCTGGTGCTGTCGCCGCTTCTCGTCGGCATCGTCATCCGCAGTTATGGCTGGACGATCCTGCTCGGCAATAATGGCATCATCAACCGCACGCTGACCGGCTGGGGCCTGATCGATGGGCCGCTGCCGCTGATGTACAATGCGCTCGGCATCATCATCGCGCTGGTGCATGTCTTCCTGCCTTTCATGATCCTGCCGATCATGAGCGCCATCCAGGGCATAGATCCGTCGCTCGAAGCGGCTGCCCGTTCGCTCGGGGCGTCGAAGATCACCTCCTTCCGGCGCATCACCCTGCCGCTGTCGCTGCCGGGCATCCAGGCCGGCTGCATCCTCGTCTTCGTCCTGTCGCTCAGCGCCTATGTGACGCCGTCGCTGATCGGCGGCTTGCGCGTCAAGACCATGGCGGTGACGGTGGTGGATGCGCTGATCGATACGTTCCAGTGGCCGTTCGGTTCGGCGCTGGCGTTGATGCTGTCGGTGACGGGTGCGATCTTCGTCGTTTTCTTCGGGCGGCTGACCGTCATGAAATGGAAGGCATAGAGACATGTCGAAACCGTTCTTCACCGTCTATTGCCTGATCATCTACGCTTTCCTGTTGGCGCCGATCGCGGTCGTGGTGATTGCCTCGTTCAATGCCGGCGCTTTCCTCACCTTCCCGCCGCAGGGGCTCTCCTTCCGCTGGTACCTCGTTTTCTTCAACAACGAGGTGTTCATGCGGGCGATCCGCACCTCGCTGTGGATCGCGGCACTGACCACTGTGATCTCCGGCATCATCGGCACGATGGCGGCGATGTTCTACGTGACGCACGCCGGCAAGCTCAAGGAAACGGTACGGGTCGCCATGCTGGCGCCGCTGCTGCTGCCGGAAGTGCTGACCGCAATCTCGCTGCTGTTCTTCGTCTATTCGGTCGGCCTCGGCACGCAGAACCTGGTCGGCATGATCGTCGGCCATGTGCTGATCACGCTGCCCTTCGTGTTCATCAACGTGTCGGCCTCGATGGAAAGCTATGATCCGGCCTGGAGCCTTGCGGCGCAGAGCCTCGGGGCAGGGCGGTTCACCCGCTTCCGGCGGATCATGCTGCCGCTGATCAAGCCTGGCGTCATCGGCGGCTGCCTGTTCGCCTTCATCATCTCGTTCGACGTCTTCACCATTTCCTTCATGCTGAAGGGTGTCGGCATGTCGACGCTGCCGATCCAGCTGTTCGATTATCTGCGCACCAATTTCACGCCGGAAGCGGCGGCCGTCTCGACCTGCTCGATCGTGCTGACGATGGCGGTGGTGATCATCTCGGAAAAGGTGCTGGGCCTGCGCATCCACCGGTTCTAGTAGAGCTTGCCTCGGGCGGTGACCGGCCAGAGCGCCTCGACGCGGCCGTTCCGCACACAGACATACCAGTCGTAGAGATTGCATGTCGGGTCGCAATGGCCCGGAACGAGGAGCAGTCGGTCGTTGAGCTTCAGCGTATCCTGCGGGTCCTCGATCTTGCCGTGTTCGTCCGATGCGCTGACGAATTTGAGGTCGGGTCGTTCGAAGACGGTCGGCAGGCCGCTGTCGATTGAATGGGCCTTCAGCCCCGCATCGCAGACGGCGCGGCCGGAGGCCGGCTTGCTCATGATCGAGGTCAGTACGAACAGCGCATGCTCGAAGCTGCCGACCGTGCCGTTACCCTCCGTCGCGCGGACGCGGGCATAATCGGCATCCATGAAGATGTAGGAGCCCGGCTGGATTTCGTTGTAGAGGCCGGACGCGCCTTCGAGATTGTGGGTGCCGGTCCCCGCGCCGGTGATGATCTTCGGTTCCAGCCCCGCGTCGCGCAGCAGCTCGGCCGTTTCCCGCGCCATGCCGATCGCCTTGTCGATGGCGGCGCGGCGCTCGGCCGGATCGTAGATATGCTGGGCGCTGCCGTGATAGGCCTGGATACCGACGAAGGCGAGGTTCGGCGCGGCGGCGACCGTTTTTGCGAGTTCGACGGCCGGTGCGCCGGGCAGAACGCCACAGCGGTGGGCTCCGCAATCGATCTCCACCAGTACGTCGAGCGTCACGCCATGCCGGATAGCCGCTTCCGAAAGCGTTGCAACGACTGCCGGATCGTCGATGCAGACGGTGACATGGGCGCTCTTTGCGAGCCGCGCCAGCCTATCGATCTTCTTCGGATCGGCGACCTCGTTGGCGACGAGCACGTCGGTCACGCCACCGCGCACCAGTGCTTCCGCCTCGGATACTTTCTGGCAGCAGATGCCGACGGCCCCGCCGTTTGCCATCTGGTAAAGCGCGATATCTGCCGACTTGTGGGTTTTGGCATGCGGACGCAGCCGCACACCCATTGCCTTTGCATAGGCTTTCATCCGACCGACATTCCGCTCGAAGGCGTCGAGATCGATGATCAGCGCCGGCGTCTGGATGTCGTCGATCGTGTCGCCGACGGAGGCCGGCAGGTCATAGCCGATGTCGAGGTCTTTGGGAGAAGAGGTCATGAGATCCGGTCCGCAATGAGATGGCGCGACGATAGGTTCCTGGGCCCCTCCAAGCAATCGCCGGCCTGCAATTTCGTTCAAGATCGGTGTGGGGTTCTTCGGTAGCCATGGGAAAACCTCTTGAAAGGATCACCCATGAGCCCGGAATTCCTGATCACTTCCCTCATCGTCGTCGCGTCGCCGGGCACCGGCGTGCTGATCACGCTCGCCGCCGGCCTGTCGCGTGGCGCGCGGGCGAGCGTTGTCGCCGCCTTCGGCTGCACGCTCGGCACCCTGCCGCACATGATCGCGGCAATCTCGGGCCTCGCAGCGCTGCTGCATGCCAGCGCCCTGGCCTTCGAAATCATCAAATATCTCGGCGTCGCCTATCTGCTGTTCATGGCCTGGCAGGTGTTGAAGGAAAAGGGCGCGCTGACCGTCGCGACGGACCGGACGCCGAAATCCGTTGGCCAAGTCATCGTGTCGGCAATCCTTGCCAATGCGCTCAACCCGAAACTGTCGATCTTCTTCTTCGCCTTCCTGCCGCAGTTTGTCGGTCGGGACGAGGCAGCACCCGTTCTGCGCATGGCTGAACTCAGCCTCGTCTTCATGCTGATGACCTTCGGTGTCTTCGTCCTCTACGGCCTGTTTGCCGCCTCGGTGCGCAGCCACGTGATCTCGCGGCCGAATATCCTTGCCTGGATGCGACGTATCTTCGCCGGCGCCTTCGTGGTGCTCGGCGCGAGACTTGCGCTTTCGGCGCGATAGTTATTACCTGCCGCGTAATTGAGACGATGCAGCCGCTCCGGCATGTTCGCCCTGCCTGCCACGAGCAGGGCGATCTCAAGGAGAAAAGACATGACCGATGCGAACACCAAAGCCGAACGTTATCTCGCCATCTGGAACGAAACGGATGCCGTTCGCCGCAAGACGATGATCGCCGAAACCTGGGCGGAAGACGGGCTTTACGTCGATCCGCTGATGCGCGGCGAAGGCCATGAGGGCGTCGATCGCCTGGTCGAAGGCGTCCAGGTGCGGTTTCCGGGTTTCCGCTTCACGCTGATCGGCACTCCCGACGGTTACGACGACAATCTGCGCTTTTCCTGGGGCCTCGGCCCGGAAGGCGGCGAGGCGCTGATCAAGGGCACGGATTTCGCCGTCCTGGAAAACGGCCGGTTGAAGTCGGTCTGCGGTTTTCTCGACCAGGTCCCGGCTGCCGCATGACGACTCTCGCACCCGCCCGCCCCCTCGGTGATTTTCTGCGCGAATGGCGCCGCCGCCGGCGCATGAGCCAACTCGACCTGGCGCTCGAGGCCGATATCTCGCAGCGTCATCTGAGCTTCATCGAAAGCGGACGGGCGGCCCCGAGCCGGGACATGCTCCTGCATCTGGCGGAGCGGCTTGACGTGCCGCTTCGCGAGCGCAATCCGATGCTGCTCGCCGCCGGTTTTGCGCCGGTCTTTGCCGAGCGCAAGCTCGACGATCCGGCACTTCAGCCGGCGCGGCGGGCGATCGACATGGTGCTGAAAGGCCATGAGCCTTTCCCGGCGCTCGCCGTCGACCGGCACTGGACGCTGATGGCTGCAAATGCCGCGGTGGCGCCGCTGCTTGCCGATGTCGCCGACCGGTCGTTGATCGAGGGGCCGGTCAATGTCCTGCGGCTCAGCCTGCATCCGCAGGGCCTCGCGCCTTACATCGCCAATCTGGCGGAATGGCGTAGTCACCTGCTCGAACGGCTGCGCCAGCAGATCTCGGCGTCCGGCGATCGCGTTCTCCAGGCATTGCTGGAAGAGCTTTCCGGCTATCCGGTGCCGGACGGGGCGTCGAAATCGGCACCGAAACACGATTATGCGGGTATCGCCGTGCCGATGGAATTGCGGACGGAGGCGGGGCTGCTGTCGTTCATCTCGACCACGACCGTCTTCGGCACCCCGGTCGACGTGACACTGTCGGAGCTGGCGGTCGAATCCTTCTTCCCCGCCAATGACGAAACGGCCCGGCTTCTGCGCCAAATGGCAGAAACCGGGCCGTCGAAGAGCGACAGTTAGAGAGCTAGTCTGGCCGGCGGATCAGAATTCGGTCCACTGGGATTCGGCGGTTGCTGCAGCCGCTGCACCCCCGAAGGACTTGCTGACGCGCTGTGCAAGGCGGCGTGCCGGCGATTCCTGTGGGACGGCGTTGCGGCCGGCGGGCGCCGGGCCGGAGCCGTAGGCCGGCCGCTGCATGCCGGAACGCCGGCCGCCTTCGGAGAGCTGGAAGCGGGTGAGGAGATCACGCAGCTTGGTGCTTTCCGATGCGAGGTTGGCGCCGGCGGCGTTGGTTTCCTCGACCATCGCGGCGTTCTGCTGGGTCACCTGGTCCATCTGGTTGACGGCCGAGTTGACCTCTGCGAGGCCGACCGACTGTTCGCGGGCGGCGGTGGCGATCGCATTGATATGCTCGTTGATGGTGACGACGTGGCTCTCGATCGTCTTCAGCGCTTCGCCGGTTTCGCGCACCAGCTTTACGCCGTTCTGGACTTCGGAGCCCGACTTGCGGATGAGATCCTTGATCTCCTTGGCCGCATTCGCCGAACGCTGGGCGAGTTCGCGAACTTCCTGTGCGACGACTGCAAAACCCTTGCCGGCTTCACCGGCGCGGGCCGCTTCGACGCCGGCATTCAGCGCGAGAAGGTTGGTCTGGAAGGCGATCTCGTCGATCACGCCGATGATGTTGGAGATCTGGCTGGACGATTGTTCGATGCGCTGCATGGCATCGACGGCGTTGGCGACGACGGCGCCCGACTGGGCGGCGCTGGAATTTGCCTGCAGGGCGATCGTCTTTGCCTCGTCGGCGCGCTTGGAGGAGTTCGAGACGTTGGCGGTGATTTCGTCGAGGGCGGCGGCGGTCTCCTCGAGCGAGGCGGCCTGCTGTTCGGTGCGCTTGGACAGGTCGTCGGCGCTCTGGCTGACTTCACGCGAACCGCTGTCGATCGACTGAGCCGATCCGGCGACTTCCGAAAGGGCTTCGCCGAGACGGGACACGGCCGAGTTCAGGTCTTCGCGCAGCGCTTCGAAATCCGGAGCGAAGGGCTCGTTGAGCTGGAAGGCGAGGTCGCCGGAGGCGAGGCGGCGCAGGCCGGCGGCAAGGCCGGAGGTCGCTTGCTGGAGGCGGGCCTGAGCGGAGGCTTCCGCCTCTTCCTGCAGGTGGATACGGTCGGCTTCGGCTTGGGCACGGGCTTCTTCGGCCTGTTCCTGAAGCCGCCTGTTGGAGATCGCGGCCTGACGGAAGACCTCCACGGCACCGGCCATTGCCCCGACTTCGTCATTGCGTCCTGCAAAGGGGATTTCGGTCGCGGTGTCGCCTGCGGCAAGGCCGCTCATCGACGCCGTGATGCGCTGGATGGGTCGGGCGATACCGGACAGCACGTAGACCGCGGCACCAACGATCAGCAGGAAGACGACGCCAAGGATGCTTTCCATCGTGGTGAGCGCGGTTGAATAGGTCGTCTCCGCCTTGGCGGTTTCGAGGGCCGCCTCGTCCGTGTTCGACTTGACCAGCTTGGTAACGGCTTCCATGACCGGCTGGATTGTGACGCGCATCTTTTCCATCTCGACGCGGGCGCGGGCGTCGGAGGCCTTGCGGGAGAAGTCCAGCATCTTCTGCCCGTTGAGGACGTATTTGTCGATGCCCGTCTGGATCTGGTCGATGATCTGCTTTTCCTGATCGCTGGAGATCAGCGGCCTGTAGGTTTGGAGAGCAGCCTTGAGCGCGTCGGACTGCTGGGCGATCAGCTTTTCCGCAGCGTCCATGCCGAAATCCGACGTGGTCGTCAGATGCCCCATATAGGCGACCGTCATTCCGAGAATGGCCGTCTCTATATTCTTCGAGGCCTGGACGCTCGGCATCGAGTTTTGTGAAATCGTGGTGAGATTTCCAGCGACATTGGAGAGCGAGGAAATGGCTGCCCAGGCGAGAACGGCGACAAGCGTCGCGATCGCGCCGAAGACGGCGATGAGCGAGCTGCGAATGGAGAGACGGGACATGAGGTTCGGCTCCGGATTGGTGAAGCCTCGAAAGAGGCGACGCGTTTTCACGCGCAGATCTGATATCTGGCGGTGTGGGAAGAGAACCGGTCTCATACCGGCTCCTGCGCTACACCGGATGGCGGTCGCGCGGTAGCCGGGAGCTTAGGGTCAAACTCTTTAACGACAGATTGAATTTTGATAGTATATAATGACTTTTGACGATTTTCGGCGCAAAAAATTCGAAATTTCGTCTGTGCTATCCGCTTATTTTATAACAATAATATTGGAATCTGATTTTCTGAGTAACAGGCTACCTGTCAATCTGAGATTGCTTGATTTTCCGTTCAAACGAGATGCGAAATCTAGCCCTGTGACAAGCAGGTCGGGCGCAGATCCGATGCACGGAAGAGGCGTTATCTCCGGGTCCGCAGGCCGTCCATCAGCAGGCCGATCAGGCGATGCGACCGCTCACGCCATTCGGGCGATTCCGGGATGGAATAGATGCTCGACAGCGCGTGCAGGAGATCGGTCGTTTCGATGTCTCGGCGGACATATCCTCCATCGCCTGCAGTCTTCAAAAGACTTTCCAGCGCGCCGCGGATGAGGCCCGAGCCCTCGGAAAAAAGGGAGGAGTTGGATGTCATGAGAATGCGCAGGCTGTTGGCCATGCCCCGCTTGGTGGCAATATAGCCGACGAAGCGCCGCATCCATTCCTCGAGCGCCATGTCCGGCGAATGTAGCCTGGCAAGCTCGGTGGCGGCGCTCGCCAGGCCTTCGAGTTCGCGGCGATAGACCACCTCGACGAGATGCTCACGGCTGGGAAAATGGCGGTAAAGCGTGCCGATGCCGACGCCTGCCTGCCGTGCTATATCTTCCAGCGAAGTCTCGACGCCCTTTTCCGCAAAGGCTGCGGCCGCGACTTCGACTAGCCTGTCGCGGTTGCGGCGGGCATCGGCGCGAAGCCTGGCCGGTGCTGGCGATGCTGTCTTCGGCTCGGCCGAGGCCAAAATGCTGCTCCAGGCAAATGAGGGCTTGACGAAAATCCGTAAGCCACTAGTTTAAACGGAGGCGCCTCCGGTTATGTGGAGTGCCTTCCACTTCTTAGTCCAGAGGGGGACGGATGTCATGCCGAAATGTGCCGGTGCTTCTCTTGGCCTGGCATCATCTAGGGCATCACAGCCAGTTGGCCAGTCCGTCCCAGGCTTTAAAGTTCTCATTCTCGTGACGATGGCAGGAGCTTGATCCATGACACGAACCATCCATCTTTCGCTCGATATCAACGGGGGCCGGTACGACCTCGATGTCGAACCGCGCGTCACCCTGCTCGATGCCCTGCGCGAACATCTGGCGCTGACCGGCACCAAGAAGGGTTGCGACCAGGGCCAGTGCGGCGCCTGCACCTGTCATGTCGACGGCAGCCGCGTGCTTTCCTGTCTGACGCTCGCAGCCCAGGTCGAAGGCCGGCAGATCACCACGATCGAGGGGATCGCCGCCGAAAACGGCGAGCTGCACCCGGTCCAGGCAGCCTTCGTCGAGCATGACGCATTCCAGTGCGGCTATTGCACGCCGGGCCAGATCATGTCCGCAGTTGCCTGCATCCGCGAGGGCCATGCGGGATCCGATGAGGAAATCCGCGAATACATGTCCGGCAATCTCTGTCGGTGCGGAGCCTATAACAGCATCGTCGCGGCAGTGCGCGAAGCGGCGGAGATGGCGTGATGAGAGACTTTTCCTATCTCCGCGCCTCCTCGGCCGACGAAGCCCGCCAGGCGACGCTCCGGGCCGGTTCAGTGCTGCTTGCCGGCGGCACGACGCTGCTCGATCTTGCAAAATGCGGCGTGATGGAACCGGAAACGGTCATCGACATCACCCACCTCTCGGGCCTCGGCGAAGTCATCGTCGATGCTGGCGGCGCCACGATCGGTGCGCTTGCCAAGATGGGGGAGGTTGCCGATCACGCAGGCATCCGCGCCGCTTTCCCGGCGGTTTCGGAATCGCTGTCGCTGGCGGCATCCGCCCAGCTCCGCAACATGGCGACGATCGGCGGCAACCTGCTGCAGCGGACGCGCTGTTCGTATTTCCGCGAGCCGGACGTGTTTCCGGCCTGCCACAAGCGCAATCCCGGTTCCGGCTGTTCGGCGCTCGGCGGCGTTACCCGCAACCATGCCGTTCTCGGCACGAGCGATACCTGCATCGCCAGCTACCCCGGCGATCTGGCTGTGGCACTGGTTGCCTTTGATGCCGTGGTCGATCTCGGAGGCCGGACGGTGTCGGTCGACGACTTTTTCCTGACACCGGGCAATACGCCGGAGCGGGAAACCGCGTTGCAGCGCGGCGAGATGATCACCGCGATCACCGTGCCGGCCTCGGCGGCGGCGAGGAACTCGACCTATCTGAAGGTCCGCGACCGACAGTCCTATGAATTTGCCGCAGCCAGCGCTGCGGTCGGGCTGGAATTCGAGGCGGACGGCAAGACGGTGCGTGATATCCGCGTCGCTCTCGGCGGCGTCGCCACCAAGCCGTGGCGGGCTCGCAGCGTCGAACGGGCCCTGGTCGGCAAGGTGCTCAGCGCGGAAACCGTCGAGGCGGCGAGCCGGCTCGCCATGGAAGGTGCCGTTTCGCATGGCGCCAATCATTACAAGATCGAACTTGCGCCGCGCGTCGTCGCCCGCGCCATCCTGAAAGTTGGAGGTCTCGCATGACCATCATGGAACCCCGCAAACACGGCGACGCCTCCGACGGGACCGTCGGCGGCCGCCAGACGCGCTTCGAAGGCAATCTGAAGGTGACCGGTGGCGCGACCTATGCGTTGGAATATCCGGTCGAAGGCCTTGCCTATGCCATCCTCGTGCAGAGCACCATTCCGGCCGGTCGCGTCATTTCGGTCGATGCGAAAAAGGCGCTTGCTGCCCCGGGGGTGCTGATGGTGCTGACGCCGGATGACGACATGGGTCTCCTGGTCGCCTCCGACTGGGGTGGCAATCGCCCGGAGAACCAGCCGTATTATCCGCTGCCGCGGCAGGTGCAGTACAACGGCCAGTCGATCGCCGCCGTCATCGCGGAAAGCCGCGAACAGGCGGTCGAGGCGGCAAGGCTGATCTGCATCACCTATGAGAAGGCACCGCATGTCGCAAGCTTCGACGATGCGGCGGCCGGCGAAGGCAAGGTGATGGACAATCTGACCTCCGGTTGGGGAGATGCCGAGGCAGCGCTTGCGGCCGCACCGGTTCAGATCGAGGGCGAATATTCGACGCCGCGCGAATATCATGTCGCCATGGAGCCCCATGGGCTGACCGTGAAGTGGGATGACGACCGGATCACGGTCTGGGAACCGAGCCAGTGGTCTCACGGCATGGCGCGCAGCTATTCCGAATGGTTCGGCATTCCTTACGAAAACGTCCGCCTGATCTCGCCGTTCATCGGCGGCGGGTTCGGGTCGAAGGGGGCGGCTCTCGCCCATGGCGCGGTGGCCGCTTTCGCGGCAAGGAAGCTCGGCCGGCCGGTCAAGCTTGCGCTGACGCGACCGCAGAATTTCACCAACTATGGCGGTCGCGCCGCGACGCGCCAGAGGATCAAGATCGGTGCGACGGAAGACGGCATCCTTCAGGCGATCGTTCATCGCGGCGCCAGCGAGACCTCGACCTATGCGGACTGGCCGGAGCAGACGGGTGCTGCGACGCCGATCCTCTACAGGATAGAGAATTTCTCGTCGCAGCATCGGGTCGTGCCGGTCAATACCGTCACACCGGGTGCGTTGCGCGGCCCGGGAAAGAACCCCAGCGCCTTCGGCATCGAAAGTGCGATGGAGGAACTCGCCTACAAGCTCGGCATGGACCCGCTCGAACTGCGGCTGAAGAACTATGCCGACCACGACTACCAGTCGGGGAAACCCTGGTCGACCCGCCGGCTGCGCGAAGCGCTGACCGAAGGCGCCGAAGCCTTCGGCTGGTCAAGGCGCAGCCATGAACCACGTTCGATGCGTGATGGTAAGACCCTGATCGGCTGGGGCATCGGCTGCGGCACGTTCCCGGTCCTCCAGGCGCCGAGCGAGGCGATGATCCGCATCCTCGGCAACGGCCGTGTCGAGGTGGTCAGCGGTGCGATCGACATGGGGCAGGGGACCTATACGATCCTTGCCCAGACGGCTGCCGAAGTGTTCGGCATTCCCGTCGACCAGGTCGAGGTCCATCTCGGCGATTCCCGGTTGCCGGGTTCGGCGATTGCCGGCGGCTCGATGCTGGCGGGCTCCATCCTCGGCGCCGTGCACAAGGCGGCGACGGCGGCCCGCGACGAACTGATCGGACTGGCACTCAACGACGAGAAATCGCCGCTGCGCGATACCGGGGCCAATACGCTGACGTTCAGCGGCGGCCGCATTGCCGTTCCCCGGGATCAAGGCCCGTCGCTCACGCTTTCGGAACTGATGGCGGCACTCGGTCGCGACGAGATCGAGATCCTGAGGAATACGCTGCCGGAAGGTGCTACCGCCCAGGAGCAACGTCAGGCCTGGACGACGATGGCAAAGGTTCAGGGGCCGACCATGGGCGAATATTCCATGCACAGCTGGTGCGCCCATTTCGCCGAAGTACGGGTGGACGAGGATTTTGGAACGGTGCGGGTGTCCCGGATCGTCTCGGCCTTCGATTGCGGCCGGCTCTACAATCCGCGGCTGGTCGAAAGCCAGTGGCGGGGCGGCATTATCATGGGCATCGGCCAGGCGCTGCTCGAGGAAGGTCTCGTCGACCAGCGCAACGGCCGCACCGTCAACAACAACATGGGCGACTACCTCGTGCCCACCAACGCGGACGTGCCGCATATCGAGGTGATCTCCGTCGGCATTCCCGACTACGGCGCCTCGGCGCTGGGTGGCAAGGGCGTCGGTGAAGTCGGCATCGTCGGCGTCGCGCCGGCGATCGCCAACGCGGTCTTCCACGCAACCGGCAAACGCGTCCGCGACCTGCCGATCACGCTCGAAAAGTTGATCTGATCGATCTGGCGCACCCGGTTCCGGCCGGGCGCGCCTATCTTCTCTTCGGCATGTTCGATGCCCCGAGGCTGCCGGCAAAACGTTCGGCCAGACGTTCCTTCCGGAAATGCTCGACCACGAAATCGACAAAGACGCGGGTCTTTGCCGGCAGCAGGGTCTTGCTGGCGTAGTAGATCGATATCGGCCCGATATCCGCATACCAGTCGGGCAGCAGGCGGACGAGCGTACTGCTCTCCAGATACGATAAGGCATCGGGCATCGCGATCATCGCGACGCCGAGGCCGAGGTCCGCGGCGTGGGCAAGGGCGGCTGGGTCGTTGAACACCATCTTTTCCCTCAGTGCCACCGGCACTTCGTCGCCGCCGGCATTTCGCATCACCCATTGGCGGATACGTCCGGTATTGGAGGAACGCATATGGATGCCGTCGAGGTTCGCAAGATCCGCCGGATGGGCCGGCATGGATCTATCCTTCATGTAGGCCGGTGAAGCGACCAGAACGATATGGGCCGGCGCCAGCACCCGGGCGACAGCGCCGGGCGTCAACTCAAACCCGCCGCCGATCGCTGCGTCATATCCCTCGGCGATCAGATCGACCTGCCGGTTTTCGAACGCCCAGTCCGGGCGGATCAGCGGGTAGCACGCCATGAACTCCGGCAGCAGCGGCAGAATATAGTCCGTTCCGAAATGCGGGCTCATGCTGACCTTGAGTACGCCGGCCGGTTCCACTCCGTCCGAAGAGACCTCGGCGATCGCGGTCTGCAGCGCCTCGACGTGGTCGCGGATCTCCGACAGAAAACGTTCGCCCGCTTCCGTCAGCGTCAGCCTCCGCGTGCTGCGCTGGAAGAGGCGGGTGCCGAGGTTCCTCTCAAGCATCGCGACATTGCGGCTGACGGCCGCGGGCGTCAGCGCCAACCGCCTGGCCGCAGGCGAGAAACCGCCGAGTTCGGCGCTGCGCATGAAGGATTCGAGATTGGCGAGACTTTCCACGGCAGGTAATTCTCAACGATTGCTTGAAGATGATTGGCATTATTACCGGCTAATCAAGCGCCAATCCAGAAGCGATATTCCTGTCATCGAAACATACGGAGTATCGCAATCATGACCATCGGTATCATCGGCGCCGGCAATATCGGTGCAGCCTTCGCCCGCGCTCTTGCCCGCAGCGGCGTGCGTGCCACCATCGCCAATAGCCGCGGCCCGGCCTCGCTCGAAGCACTGACGGCTGAGCTGTCGCCCTGGATTTCCGCCGGCACGATCGAAGAGGCCGCAAGTGCGGACATGGTGCTGATCGCGGTTCCATGGACGAAGCTGCCGGCGGCCCTTGCCGGCCTGCCGGACTGGAACGGGCGGATCGTCATCGACGCCAACAATCCGATCGAGGCGCCGCTCTACAAACCGGCCGAACTCAACGGCCGTCTTTCCAGCGAGATCGTGGCCGACCTCGTGCCGGGCGCCCGGGTGGTGAAGGCGTTCAATCATCTGTTTGCAAAGCTCGTCGAGGCCGACCCCGCTTCCGAGGGCGGCAAGCGGGTGCTGTTCTATTCGGGCGACGACGCGGCGGCAAAGACGGACGTCGCCGCCTTGACGGAGAAGCTCGGCTTCTTCGGCGTCGATCTCGGCCCGCTTGCTGTCGGGGCCAAGCTGGCGCAGTTCCCGGGCGGCCCGCTGCCGGGACTGAACCTCGTCAACTTCGGCTGACGCTCAGTCGTCCGAATAGCGCTCCTCGGACCAGGGATCGCCACGCAGGTGGTAGCCGTTCTTTTCCCAGAAGCCGGCCTGGTCCCGGTCGAGGAACTCGATCCGGTTGAGCCATTTGGCGCTCTTCCAGAAATAGAGGTGCGGTACCACGAGCCGCACCGGCCCGCCATGTTCCTCGGTGAGCGGCTTGCCTTCCCACTCCGTGACGATGATCGCGTCCGGCGAGGCGAAATCCGAGAGAAGCAGGTTGGTGGTATAGCCGTCATAGCTGGTCAGCATGACGGCGACGGCCTCTTCCTGTGGATCGACGAGATCGAGGAAATCGTGCGTCGAAACGCCTTTCCAGTTGTTGTCGTAACGGGACCAGGTGGTCACGCAATGGATGTCGGAGCGCATCTCTGTCTGCGGCAAAGCCTGGAAGGCGGCCCAGTCCAGGGTTTTCCGGTTGTTGACGAGGCCGCGCACGTCGAGTTTCCAGCGCTCGGTCGAGACCTGCGGCTGCTGGCCGAGATCGAGCACCGGCCAGTTCTTGACCAGATGCTGGCCTGGCGGCAGGCGGTCGGTTTCCGGCCTGGTGATCCGGCCGGTCAGGAATTTGCCTTGTTCCGCCCATTTCCGTTTGGTGATGGTGAGCTTCGAATCCTCGGGCTCAATCTCGTCGGCCATATCCGGTTCTCCTTGCGTCGTGCGATAATCTGATAAACAAGAAAGGCAATCAATTGCCTGTTCGGAAAATCCTGTTCTCGGAAGATCATGCCTGCGTTCAATCCTCTTATCGAAAAACTCAGCCCTCCGCCCGTTCCCTCCGTCGCCGCCTGGGGCCGTGCCTATGACGGGTCCAAAGGTCCGCTGATCGACCTCTCTCAGGCCGTACCCGGTTATCCGGCCCATCCGGACATGCTGAAGCTGCTCGGCGAGACCGGCTCCTCAAAAGCCTTTACCGGATACGGCCCGATCGAGGGCGAGGCGGAACTGCGGACCGCCTATGCGGCGCATGTCTCGGAAGTGTATGGCGCGGGCATCGGGCTCAGGAACATCCACATTACGTCAGGCTGCAACCAGGCCTTCGTCTGCGCTGCGATGACGGTGGCCGGCCCCGGCAATACGGTGCTGATGACCGAGCCCTTCTATTTCAACCACGAAACGACGCTGGCGATGATGGGCGTCAAGACCGCCTTTGTCGCATGCGAAGCCGCCAACGGTTTCCTGCCGGATCTCTTAGGACTTGAAGCCGCGATCACCGGCGAGGTGCGGGCACTGGCGCTGGTGTCGCCCAACAATCCGACCGGGGCGATCTATCCGCCGTCATTGCTCGAAGCGATCTTCAGGCTCTGCCGGAACAAAGGCATCTGGCTGATCCTCGACGAGACCTATCGCGACTTTTTAGCCGTCGCAGGCCAGGCGCCGCATACCCTGTTCAGCCTCGACGGCTGGGAAGACACGCTGATCAGCCTCTACAGCTTTTCTAAATCCTTCTGCATTCCCGGCCACCGGCTTGGGGCGATCACCGCCGGTCCGGTTGCGGTCGAACAGATCGCCAAGATCATGGACAACCTGCAGATCTGCGCGCCGAGAGCGGCCCAGGCTGCCGTCGCCAAGGCTCTGCCGCTTCTCGCCGACTGGCGGGAGGAGAACCGCCAGGAGATCGGCCGCCGTGCGGATGCGCTGAAGGCGGTGATGCGCTCCGTCAACGACTGGAAGCTCGATGCAATCGGCGCCTATTTCGCCTTCGTGCGGCATCCCTTTCCGGGCAGGAGTTCCGCGGAAGTGGCGGAGAAGCTGGCCAGGCAGGCGGGCGTGATCTGCATTCCGGGCGCCTATTTCGGCGAGAGCCAACAGAATTATCTGCGCTTCGCGTTCGCCAATGCGGACGTGCCGACGATCGGGCTGTTGCGAGAACGTTTGCAGAACTTTTCCCTATCGTGAGCCTGAGCGTCCGTATATAAGCGGAGCATGGTTCAACAAGCAGGCAGTGCCGATCTCCCGCTTCACGGCGGCCGGGTTCCCCGGTGGCTCGGCGAGCGCATGACCAAGCTCGGCGCCGTCATCACCCAGGCGATCGTCATCGAATACGGCCGCGACGAACTGCTGCGGCGGCTGGCGCATCCCTTCTGGTTCCAGTCCTTCGGCTGCGTCATGGGCATGGACTGGCATTCTTCCGGCATCACCACCAGCGTTCTCGGCGCGCTGAAGCGCGGGCTGACGCCGATGGCCGGCGAACTCGGCATCCATGTCTGCGGCGGCCGTGGCCAGAGCTCCCGCAAGACGCCGGACGAATTGATCGCCGTCGGCAACCGCGTCGGCATCGACGGCAGCGGCCTTGCGACGACCAGCCGGCTGGTCGCCAAGGTGGATAGCGCCGCGGTGCAGGACGGGTTCGATCTTTACCTGCATGGCTTCATCGTCACCGACGACGGCAAGTGGGTCGTGGTGCAGCAGGGCATGAACGGCGACAAGCGCCAGGCGCGGCGCTACCACTGGATTTCGGAGGGCTTGAAGAGCTTCGTCGATTCCCCGCATGCGGCGATCGAGGGCCGTGGGCAGGGGGAGATCGTCAACCTCGCCGACCACCGTGCCGAAGCTTCCCGAAAGGGCCAGCTCGACCTGCTCGCGACGCTCGGGCCGGACCGGATCGTCCGCGAGGCGATCGCCATCGAGCCGGCTCGAAAAACGAAGGAACTGGCGCAGCCGATGCTGCCGCATCTGATCATGCCGGCCCATCACGATGTCCGCGAGGAGGACGTCAACATGAGGCGGCTGCATGGGACGCTGGCGGCGGCGGCCGATCGCGGGCCTGAACATTTCGAGAACCTGCTGCTGATGCCGGGCGTCGGCGCGCGGACGGTCAAGGCGCTCGCCATGGTCGCCGAGGTGGTGCATGGCGCGCCCTGCCGTTTTTCCGATCCGGCGCGCTTCTCGCTCGCCCATGGCGGCAAGGACCGGCATCCGTTTCCGGTGCCGCTGAAAGTCTATGACGAAACGATCAAGGTGATGAAGTCTGCGGTCGGCAAGGCCCGGCTCGGCCGCGAAGAGGAGTTGCAGGCGCTGAAGCGGCTCGACGACCAGGCCCGGCAGATGGAACGGTATGTGACAGGCCCGGACCTCAAGGAGATCGTCGCCGGCGAATTCCGCCAGTCGCACGAATGGGGCGGCCGCAGCGTCTTCGGCTGGGAGCCTCCGGCGGAGGAGGCTGCCAATTTTCCAGAATCAGCCGATCACTTGAAGGGATCATAACCGGGCTTTTTGTAGACAAGCTCCGGCTGCCCCTGGATATCCGGCACGTAGACCTTGTCCGTCCAGGCGTCCCTCGGAAAGTCCTGGATTGCGACCGACACGGAACTCTCGGCAGAGCCGAGGGCGGTCATGACCGCCTTCGTCACCTCGGCCGTCAGCGCCTGCTTCTGCTCTTCAGAGCGGCCCTCGATCATTTTGACGATAACATGGGGCATGTTGCGCTCCTCCGATGGGCAGTTTTGAAATCAACCGGAAGCGAGCATAGCCCGTCTCGTTCGTGGATTTCAATCGTGAACTCCGCTCACGCCATCGGCGTCGTCGCGCGGTCTCTCGCAGTGGATGCGATGCGGCCGGCGAGGTCGGCGATACGTTCCATGGCGGTTGCAACCACATCGTCCGGGACCGTCAGCGAGATGCGCAGGAAACCTGCGGCCTGGTCGCCGAAGGAGGTGCCGGGCATGACGGCGACCTTCTCCTCGCGCAGCAGTTCCCAGGCGAATTCCTCGCCGTTGAGGCCGGTGGCGGTCACGTCGAGCAGGACAAACATGCCCCCTTCCGGCGGCATCGGCTTGACGAGGTTGCTGCCTGCAAAGGCCTTCTCGACGATCCTGGCACGGCGGCGATAGTTTTCCCGCATCACGTCGGCGGTGTCGAAATGCTGCGACAGCGCCATGGCGGTCATGTCGGAGATGAAGGGCTGCACGCCGAACAGCATGGTCTCGGACACCGGCAGCAGTCTTTCACAGAACTCTTCCGGGCCGGCGGCCCAGCCGCTACGGAAGCCGGGGGCGGCGTGAGATTTCGAGATCGACGAGACCGCGATGGTACGTTCGGCCAGTGCCGGAATGTCGAAGGGCGAGGCGAAGGGCGTGCCTTCGAAGATCAACTGCTCATAGACCTCGTCCGAAACGATCCAGAGGTCATGCTTGCGGCAGACCTCGCCGATCGCGGCGATCTCGGCGGCGGTCAACACCGCGCCGGTCGGGTTGTGCGGCGTGTTGAGGAGCAGTACGCGGGCCTCCGGCGTGATCGCCCGTTCGAGGTCCTCGGCCTGCAGGTGGAATTTCTTTTCCGGACGCAGCGGCACGGGGATCATATGCGCGCCGGTGGAGGCGATGACGCCTTCATAGGTCGCATAGAGCGGATCGCCGACGAGTACGCCGTCGCCGGCTTCGACGAGGCCGGTCATGACGCCGTAGAGAGCGGTCTGGGTGCCGGGGAAACAGAGGAAATTGCGCTCTGTGACACCTGGCCGGCGCTTCGAATATTTCTCGACAAGCGCCTTTAGCACCGGCGGCTCGCCGCGGCCGTTGGAATAACGGGTGCGGCCGGCATACATGGCGCGCGCCGCCTCGTCGAGCAGAGCCTTGTCCGGCTTGACGTCCGGCTCGCCGATGGTGAGTTCGATGATGTCCTCGCCTGATGCCTGCATGCGGCGGGCGGTCAGGTGGAGTGCCCAGCGGCCGGAGCCGAGATGGGCGAGGCGGTCGGTGATCGAGGCATAACGCATCGGTGGTTCCTTTTCCTATCGTTGTTCGGCCGAAAGCTCGCCGGGCTGCAGGCGCAGCAGCGCTTCCACGGAGATCAGGGCATTTTCTGCGAGTTCGTGTTCCGCAAACGTATCGGCCGCAAGTGTTCCCTCCAGCCAGAGGCCGTCGACGAGCGCGTTGACCCCGATCGCATAGGTGCGGCATTGGGCGGGGCTCAGTGCTCGCTTCTCCTCGACGAAGAAGGCGGACAGCAGCGTCTCCAGAGCTTCAAGGAAAGAGAGATAGTTTTCGCGGTGGATGGCGGCGAAACTCTGGTCGATCTGGATATGGCTGATGAATGCGGCCCAGAGCGACAGCGTGCGCGGGTCGGTGACCGGCGGCGTCACATTGGCGACGATGAAGCGGCGCAGGCGCGAGCGGGCCGTCTCGCCTTCGATCGCGGCAGCAACCGCCGCCTCGGTCATGCCGGCCATCACCTTGCGGTAGGCTGCCTGCAGCATCTGGTCCTTGCTGCTGAAATAGTGCCGGATCAACCCGCCGGTGACGCCGGCGCGCATGGCGATCTGGCGGACCGTCGCGCCCTGGATGCCGAATTCGGCAATGCAATCGAGCGTCGCGGCAATCAGGTCCTCGCGCCGCTCGGCCTCGCTTGCCCTATGGTAGGTGCGGCGGTTCACGGGTCATCTCCTGAGGAACGGGCAGGCCGTTCTCGCACGGCATCACGGCTTATTATACGCCCGAATAATTCGCGCAAGCAAATTCCGTCGCCGCGCCTCGTCGCCCGATCAGCGCCTACCGCCGGCGAGCCGGACGGCTTCCGGCCTGCCGCGCAGGATCAGCATGGAGGCGGCTCCAAAGATCGGCCCGACCGCCAGCAAAACGAACGTCCACCGCCAGCCGCCAAGCAGCGCGGCTAGATGCGGCATCAGCCAGATCATGAAGATCGTCAGCGCGAAACCCATGCCCATCTGCAGCGATAACGCTGTGCCGATGTAATTGCGGTCGGCAAGTTCGGTGACGGCGGCGGAGAATTGCGCCGAATCCCCGATGATCGAAATCCCCCAGACGATCACCACCAGCGCCAGCAACCAGAAGGGGCCGTCGAAAACGAAGCCGATGGTCAGCGCACAGGCGCCGGAGACGATCATCAGGCCGGCTGTGGTGGCGGTGCGGCCGAAACGGTCCGAGAGCACGCCACCGGCGAAACAGCCGAAGACGCCCGACGCAACCGCGATGAAGGTGAGCAGCGAGGCTTCGCTGCTGATGCCGGTGCCACCCTTGTCGAGTGCTGCGGTCAGGTAGGCAAGCAGCCAGGCCCACATGGCATAGAGTTCCCACATATGGCCGAGATAACCACCGTTGACGAGGAGCAGGTTGCGATCCTTCAGCACCCGGCCGATCTGGCGGGGATCGAAAAGAGCCTTGCCGAATGGATAGGGGCCTTCACGGGTGAAGAGGAGGAGAACAACGGCGCCGACCAGCGTCGCACCGCTCGAAAGCAGCACGACATTGTGCCAGTCGACCGCCGACGACATGCCGCGGAAGAGATGTGGCAGCGACGAGCCGGCGGTGATCGCGCCGATGACGCCGGCCAGCGCCAGGCCGCGGCCGGAGATGAACCAGGTGGAGACGAGTTTCAGCGCCGGCGGATAGACGCCGGCGAGTGCAAAACCGGTGACCATGCGGCAGAAGATGGCGCCGGCCGGGCCGGGTTCCAGAGCCAAGGCGGCATTGGAGAGCGCAGCAAGCAGGGCGGAGGCCGCCATCAGCCGGTTCATGCGGATGAGGTCCGGGAGGTTGAAGAGGCTTGCTGCCAGCGCGCCGATCACGAAGCCGATCTGCACGCCGTTGGTGAGCCAAGTGGCGGCATTTTCGGACAACGACCAGGCGCGCTTGAGCTCCGGCGCAATGGCGTTTGCCGAAAACCAGCAGGAGAAGGAGAGCACGACGGCAAGGCACAGCAAAGCCAGCATCGACCAGCGGCCTTCGGCCGGCGTTTCCAAGGTCGTCGCGGCACTCATCAGTTTATCCCATGCTGCGATATCTGGCGGCGATATGCCGTTCCGACAGCCGCGGCGTTCCGAACAGTTTTTCACGGAAGGGGCCTTCGCGATAGGCGGTCTTGTAGAGGCCGCGTTCCTGCAGGATCGGGATCACCAGTTCGATGATATCGTCAAAACATTCCGGAACGACGGTACGCGACAGGTTGAAACCATCGACGCCGGCCTGGTCCATCCAGGCGACGAGATTGTCGGCGATCTGTTCTGCGGAACCCACCATCGGCGCCTGGCGGCTGCCGAGCACCATCTGTTCGAGCAGCTTGCGCTTGGTCCATTGCGGCCCGGCGGTGCGGTTCATCGCCTCGACGTTCGAGACGATCGCCGAGCTCTTGCCGGTCTCGATCGGTTCGTCGAGATCGTATTTTGCAAAGTCGATGCCGAGCGAGCCGGCCGCATGCACCAGCGCACCTTCGGAGCTCGCATAGGCGCGATAGTCCTCGAACTTTTCGCGCGCTTCCTTTTCGGTGCGGGCGGTGACGATCGTGGCGCCGACGAACACTTTGACGTCCTCGGCGTTGCGGCCGTATTCGACGGCGCGAGCCCTGATATCGTCGACGATACCCTTTACGCCTTCGATCTTCTGGCCGTTGACGAAGACGCACTCGGCATGGGTCGCGGCGAACTGCCGGCCACGGGTCGAGGATCCGGCCTGATAGAGGACCGGCGTGCGCTGCGGCGAGGGTTCGCAGAGATGGATCGCCTCGATGCCATATTGCTTGCCGCGGTGGTGGACCTTGTGGACCTTGGCCGGGTCGGCATAGACGTGGTTCGCCCGGTCGAAGACCACGGCGTCGTCCTCCCAGCTTCCTTCCCAGAGCCGGTACATGATCTCCATGTATTCGTCGGCGAGGTCGTAGCGGTCGTCATGGGCGGCCATGCCGTCGAGGCCGATCGCCTTGGCGGCGCTGTCGAGATAACCCGTGACGATGTTCCAGCCGATCCGGCCGCCCGTCAGGTGATCGAGCGTCGACATTCGGCGGGCGAAGACGAACGGCGGTTCGTGGGTCAGGTTGGCGGTAACGCCAAATGAGAGATGTTCGGTGACGGCAGCCATGGCCGGTACCAGCAGCAGCGGATCGTTGACCGGCACCTGTACTGCGCCTCTCAAAGCCGCCGCGTTGCTGCCGCCGAAGACGTCGTTGACGCCGAGCACGTCGGCGAGGAATATGCCGTCGAACAGGCCGGCCTCCAGCCTCTTCGCATAATCCGTCCAGTATCGGAGCTGGGCATAACGGTGCGACTGGTCCCGCGGATGTGCCCAAAGCCCCTGCTGGATGTGGCCGACGCAGTTCATGTCGAAGGCGTTGAAACGAATTTCGCGCGTCACGATCTTCCCTTTGAATTCCTCATTGCCGACAAGGCGTGTCTCTTATAGGATGTCTCTGTCCACTATAGAAGACGATCATTGAAAGGCAAGCCGCTTGCAGCAGATGGAGAACGACCCGGTCCAGGCGATCGCCACGCGGCTGAAGATCGAGCGGGAGGCGCGGGGCTGGTCGCTCGCCGAGCTTGCCGAACGCTCGGGCGTGTCCAAGGCGATGATCAGCAAGATCGAGCGCAGCGAGGCGAGCCCGACGGCGACCGTGCTCGGCCGGCTTTCGGGCGCTTTCGGCCTGCCGCTTTCGGTGTTGTTGGCGCTTGCCGAGCGGGCGCAGGAGCGCGTCGCGCTGCAGGCGGAACAGCCGGTCTGGACCGATCCGGAGACAGGTTATACCCGACGCGCCGTCTCCCCGGCCAATTCCCCGTTGGAGCTTCTGGACGTTTCGCTGCCTTCCGGCGTGCGCGTGCCCTATCCGGCATCCGCCTTCGCTTTCCAGCACCAGCAGATCTGGGTTCTGTCAGGCCGGCTCGATTTTCAGGAGGGGACGGTGATGCATCATCTCACAGAAGGCGATTGCCTTCTGCTCGGCCCGCCTGCCGATTGCGTCTTCTTCAACCCAGGCAAGGAACCGGCGCGTTATGTGGTGGCGCTGACCCGGCGCTAGGCGCCGAGCCAGAATTTGATGATCAGGCCGACAATGCCGACCGTTACCACTCCGGCCACCCAGAGTCCGACGAACCAGGCGAGCCGCCTGAAAGTTTCGCCACCTGCCATCAGTGATAACCCTCTTCCGGATCGACCTTGCCGCGGAAGACCCAGTAGGCATAGCTCGTATAGGCAAGGATCAACGGCACCAGGATCAGCGCGCCGACCAGCAGGAAGCCGAGGCTTTCGTCCGGCGCCGCCGCATCCCAGATCGTCACGGATGTCGGCACGATATAGGGGTAGAAGCTGATGCCGATGCCTGCGTAACCGAGTATGAAAAGGCCGAGCGCTGCAAGGAACGGGCGGCTATCGCGGTTGTTTTTCAGGCCCGTGAGCAGAAGCCAGAAACAGCCGAGGACCAGCAGGGGCACGATGACGCTGAAGATCGCGGTCGGCCAGGAGAACCAGCGGTTCAGATAGAGCGGCTCGAGAAAGGGCGTCCAGAGGCTGAAGATCGCCATGGCGGCGAGCGTCGCGAGGGCGGCGATGTAGGAGAGGCCGCGGGCCTTGTCGCGAAGGTCGCCCGTCGTTTTCATCACCAGCCAGGTCGAGCCGAGCAGTGCGTAGCCGATGACGACCGCAAGGCCGGTGGCGATCGAAAAGGGAGTCAGCCAGTCCCACCAACCACCGGAATAGGCGCGGTTTGCAACCGGAATGCCCTGTACCAACGCCCCGAGCGCGATCCCTTGAGCCAACGCCGCCATGAACGAGCCGCCGGCAAAGGCCCAGTTCCAGAGATATTGCGCCCGGCCGGTGCGCCAACGATATTCGAAGGCGACGCCGCGAAAGATCAGCCCGAGCAGCATGGCGATGATAGGTGCGTAGAGTGCCGGCAGGATCGTCGCGTAGGCGAGCGGAAAGACCGCCATCAGCCCGCCGCCGCCGAGTACCAGCCAGGTCTCGTTGCCGTCCCAGACCGGGGCGACGCTGTTCATCATCACGTCGCGATGGCGTTTTTCCGGAAACAGCGGGAAGAGAATGCCGACGCCGAGGTCGAATCCGTCGAGAATGACATAGGCAAGCACCGCAAAGGCGATGATGGCCGCCCAGATGAAGGGAAGGTCAATGACCATGACGGCCTCCTGCAGGGAGCGTTGCGGTATGCGGGGCCGGCGTGATGCCGGCGGTTCGGATCGGGCCTTCGCCGAGATCGCCGCTCGGATCGCGCGGCAGGCGGGACATCAGCCGCAGGATATAAAAGGTGCCCGCGCCGAAGACGAGGAAATAGACGATGATGAAGGCGACCAGCGAGGAGCCCACAGCCGCCGCCGCGATCGGCGAGACGGAATTGGCGGTCAGCAGGTGGCCGTAGACCGTATAGGGCTGGCGGCCGACCTCGGTTGTCACCCACCCGGCGAGCACGGCGACGAAGCCGGCTGGCCCCATGACCATCGCGGCCCGGTGCAGCCATTCGGAGGTGTAGAGGCGGCCTCTCCATCGACAGTAAAGGCTCCAGAGGCCGAGGCCCAGCATGGCGAAGCCGAGGCCGACCATGATGCGGAAGGACCAGAACACGATTGGTACCGGCGGCTGCAATTCGCGCGGCACCGTGTCGAGGCCCTTGAGCGGCGCATCGAGGCTGTGTTTCAGGATGAGGCTCGAAAGCTTCGGGATCTCGATTGCGTAGTCGATCCGTTGTTCGGCCTGGTTCGGCAGGCCGAAGAGGATCAGCGGCGCGCCGTCCGGATGGCTCTGGTAGTGGCCTTCCATCGCCATGACCTTGACCGGCTGGTGCTCCAGCGTGTTGAGGCCGTGCTGGTCGCCGGCAAAGATCTGGATCGGGGCGACCAATGTCAGCATCCACATGGCCATCGAGAACATCGTGCTGGCCCGCAAGGGGGCGGTGCGGCGCAGAAGGTGCAGGCCGCCGACCGCGCCGACCACAAGGGCGGTGGTCAGATAGGCGGCGAGCACCATGTGGACGAGGCGGTAGGGGAAGGACGGGTTGAAGATGACCGCCCACCAGTCGGCCGGGATGAACTGGCCCTTGTCGTTCATCGCAAAACCCTGCGGCGTCTGCATCCAGGAGTTGGCGGAAAGGATCCAGGTGGCCGAAATCAGCGTGCCGACCGCGACCATCAGCGTCGCGAAGAAATGCAGGCCGGGGCCGACGCGGTTGCGGCCGAACAGCATGATGCCGAGGAAACCGGCCTCCAGAAAGAAGGCTGACAGCACTTCGTAACCCATCAGCGGGCCGATGATCGGGCCGACCTTGTCGGAGAACACGCTCCAGTTGGTGCCGAACTGGTAGGACATGACGATGCCGGAGACGACGCCCATGCCGAAGGCGAGGGCAAAAATCGTCTTCCAGAAGTCGAACAGCTCCAGATAAACGACCTTTTTCGTCCACAGCCAAAGACCTTCCAGCACAGCGAGATAACTCGCCAGCCCGATCGAAAACGCGGGGAAAATGATGTGGAACGAGACCGTGAAGGCGAACTGCATGCGCGCCAGCAGCGTCGCGTCGAAGGTCTCGAACATGGCGTATCCCTTTTCTGGCGCGGCCAATGGCCCACCCATCTCATCGGATGACAATCGGTGCGGGGCGTCAAGAGATCAATACGCGTGAATGCCGCGCGCCCCGATGCCGCAGTCCTGCGTCGGACCGCCACAGTGAACGAAAAAGCGCTTCCCGGTGAGGGGAAGCGCCAAGTTGGGGAGGGTACTTATGACAATGTCGGCCGCGTGGAGGTCATGCGTCCGACCCGCGGTGAACCCATGATCATGAGTTTTGTTCCCCTATCGCCTGCATTCTCGTGTTTCGAAAACGGGGCAGTTGACCGGAGCGAATGGAACCTAAACCATGCCCCAAGGTTGTCCGGTGTCCTGGCGGTGATATGATCCGCTGCGGGCTGGCATTACGAACCAAGTGCAACGGCAGACGCCATCGCACCATCCTGGGAGGATGACATGTCCGGTCTAAGCCCAACCTTTATCGATCGCGAGGATGCCGGCAGGCAATTGGCGGAAGCAATGCAGGCGGCGCCGCTTCCTGATGCCGTGATCCTGGCCCTGCCGCGCGGCGGCGTTCCCGTCGCCTTCGAGGTGGCGCAACGTCTGGGGCTGCCGCTCGATCTCCTCATCGTTCGCAAGATTGGCGCGCCCGGTCATCCGGAATATGGGATCGGCGCCGTCGTCGATGGTCGGGAGCCGCATATCGTCGTCAACGAGGAGGCTGCTCGCCATTTCCACGTGCCGCCCGGCTATCTTGCGGCGGAACGTGAGCATCAGCTCGCCGAAATCGAGCGCCGTCACCGGATGTATTTCGGTGAGGATGAACCGAGCGAGCACGATCATAGGGGCCGCGACATCATTCTCGTCGACGACGGCATTGCCAATGGCGTTTCGATCCGCGCCGGCATCCATGCGTTGAAGGACATGGGGGTTGCATCGATCCGGATCGCGGTGCCGGTCGCGCCGCGTCAATTACTGGAATCCCTGCAGGATGAGGTGGACGACATTGTCTGCCTGTCGGCTCCAGACCGCCTGGAGGCGGTCAGCCTGCATTACGGCGACTTCAGGGAGACGACCGACCAGGACGTGGTGCGCCTTTTGAAGGAGGCTCACCGGCTCAGCCGCACCCTGACCCATTGAGGATCAGAGCTCGACAGTGACCAGAAGCGGCAGATGATCGGAGGCCCGGCGGGAAAGCGGGGTCGATACGACCTGCGTCGCGATCGGCGTGACTTCGCTGGAGACGAATACGTGGTCGATCCTCAGGAGCGGCAGACGCGACGGGAAGGTGGCTTTGGGCCTTCCCCCGCTCAGAAGCGGTGCGTCCGCCATCTGGCGGGCGACGGCTTTGTAGGTCGCGGTCACGGGAGTGGCGTTGAAATCGCCGATCAGGATCTTCGGCTTGCCGTGGCAATCCGGTGCCCCCATCCAGGACGGCCCGAGGATCTCGCCGATCTGGCGCATCCGGTCGCCGCCCAGCAGGCCGAGATGGGTATTGAAGACCTGCAGCTTGTGCTCGCCGACCTCTATTTCCACCCAGACGGCGCCGCGCTGCTCCCCATGTGAGGGCAGGCCGGCACCCTTGACCATTCTTGCCGGCAGGGCCGTCAGGATCGCATCGCCGTAACGCTCTTCGGCGACGTTGAGTGCAGCATGGAAATGGAATTCCATCTGTAGAAGAGACGCAATCGCGTGCGCCTGGTCTATCCCGCCGGTGCGGCTGCGGCCGACATCCAATTCCTGCAATCCGATGATATCCGGTTCCAAGGCCGCGATAACCTCGGCCACCCTGGCGGGGTCGAGCCGGCGATCGGTACCGATGCAGCTATGCACATTATAGCTCAGGATTTTCAGGCGATGCCTTGTCTTCAAAGGCTGGGCCGGGGAGGGGCCGGCTCTGGCTGGCGATGTCTGATCAGTCATGGAGCTGGGAACACCTCGGTCCCGGTTTCGTTCCCATTGTTATACAGCCGTTTACGGGAGGGACCATGATCGCCAGACGCCATCTGCTCAAGTTTCTGATCGGCGCTGCGATCTGCCTGGCGGCCTTCCTCGTCTATCGCAGTCTCGGCCGCTACACGGTCGACGAGATCGAGGAATCGGTCCGGTCGATCGCCGCTTTCCGGCTCGCGACCGCGTTTTTCTTCGTCGTCCTTTCCTATCTCTGCCTCGGCGGCTTCGATGCGCTTGCCGTGCGGTATGCGGGCAAGCCGCTTCTCTTGCGGCAGACCTCGCTCGCATCCTTCACGGCGCTGTCGATCGGTCACAATGTCGGGCTTTCCGCGCTCAGCAGCGGTGCCGTGCGCTACCGGTTCTACACGCGCTGGGGTCTGACCGGCGAGGATATCGCCAAGGTCATCGTCTTCTGCGGAGTGACCGTCGGCCTTGGTCTGGGAACGCTGGCCGGGCTGGCGCTGCTGCTCCAGCCCGGTGACGCGGCGGACCTGCTCGGCCTCGACCGACCGGCGCGGCTGGCGGCAGGGCTTCTCTGCCTGGCCGGCCCTGCCGCCTATCTGCTGATCTGCGCCTTCGTGCGCCGTCCTCTTGTCGTGCGCAGCTGGCGTTTCGAACCGCCGGCGATACAGCTTGCGCTCGGCCAGATCGTCGTCGGCACGCTGAATTTCGCCTGTGTCGCGGCTTCCATCCAGCAGCTTCTCGCAAGCTTTACCGATGCCGGTTACCTGGCCGTGGCCAGCGCCTATGTCACCGCCAACATAGCCGCGCTGATCAGCCATGTGCCGGGCGGGCTCGGCGTGCTGGAGGCGACCATGCTCGGGATCCTGCCGACATCCGCGTCGATCGGCGCTCTGATTGCCTTCCGTGTGCTCTATTTTTTCGTGCCGCTCACGGTCGGGGTGCCGACATTTCTCGTCACCGAGGCTTATTATCGTCATCGGGGCGGCAAGTTCCTAGAGCAGACGGTGATGTGACAGGCGTGCGAAAAGCCGCCTGAGCCCAGCCTTGATTTCCGGAATCGGCCAGAAGGGCTGTTTCGGGTCGATGATCCCCGTGCCGACCAGAGATTCCGTTTCGCCTTTGTCCGTATCGACGTCGTAGCTTCGCAGGCCGCGCGGCTTGACGTTCAGCCGGTCGACGGCCGCCAGAATGGAGCCGGTTTCCGCGATGATCCGCGCAACTTCCGCCGGTTGGGCGTCGAGATGTTCGGCGATCAGCTCGTTGCGGAGCGCGGCGATCGCCTGCCTGCCGGACGGGTCCGAGGTTTCGATCGCAAGGTCCGCCTCGGTGTCCAGCCCTTCGGAGCGGTTGTTGAGATTGGAAGAGCCGACCCGCACGAACTGGTCGTCGACGATGATCAGCTTGGAATGGACAATGATCTCCTGCTCGCCGCCGTTGCCGTCGGAAACCGCAGCAAAGAAAACCCGCAGGCGTCCATAACGATCTGCGCGCTTGAGGCGACGGATCAGCCGGTTGCGGTTATGGCCCATCATCAGCTTTTCTAGGAAGCCATGGGATTCCCGGGTGACGATCACGAGGATCTCCGGGCCGTCGGCCTTCCTCAACCGTTTGGCGAGGGTTCGCGCCACGCCGAAGGAGGCGAGGTACTGCGTTTCGATATAGAGGTGGCGTCTGGCCGCCTTCAGCGCGTCGTGGGTCAACCGTATCGCCTCGCGGTGGCCGCGATGGCCCTTCCATTTCCACGCCTCGGTGAGCGCCAGGCCGGTGTTGCAGCCGGTCAGCGCCGGCTCCAGGTCTGCCGGCCAGGCATTTCTGCCCGGCATATCGAGGGGGGAAAGGACCTGGCGTGTCGCCTTTTTCCACCGACGGCGTGCGACGTCGCCGATCAGCCTTGCCGTATCGCCGGTCACGATCGTCTGTATGTCGTGGACGGGCCCGTAGGCGGTTCCGTCCGGCGCCCGGCGCAGCGCGTTGTCAATCGCATGGCTGCGGTCGTCCCAGCGGCGGGCGGTCAGGTCGATGCCACCGAGGAAGGCGGTCCGGTCGTCGATCGCGACGATTTTCTGATGGTGGCTGGCGCGCAGCGGATGATCGAAATCGAAATGCAGGAAGATCCGCGGATGGTCTTTCCAATCCATCTTGCCGAACATCTTGAGGCTCTTGCCGGAATAGACAGGCCCCATGCCCCAGACCAGGATGCGGATTTCAAGCGAGGGCTTTTCCTCGACCATCTTGCGCAGCAGAGCACCGATCGTTTCACCGTCGGGGTCGCGCGGACGAAGGACGATGTCCGGATCGAAATCCCAGCCGATGATGAAGATCGAACGTTCCGCCAGCCTCAATACCTGATCGAGCCGGCGAAAATAGTCGTCGCCATCGATCAGGAAGGCGAGCTTTTCGGCCTTCGCTCTGCGCCAGACATTCCGGCCGGGCCGGATGATGGGTTCGAATGAGAATCCTGCATCCCGCGTCGGGATCGATTGCGTCGCTACATCCACCTGGCCACCTCATCATGGAATGGCAGATGAACGCGCGGATTTTGTCCTTGTTCCAAGGCTGTATTCCCGCACATAGCCGGATGGAGTGGCCGGATGGCGGCGCTACTCGATAACCGTTTGCTGAGGCGGGTTGGGTGCAATGAAATTGTTGTTGCCGTCTCGGAAGATTTCCATTGCGACAATGAGCCCGAGAAGGATGAGAGCTGCCGCACTCAGCAACTTCCCAAGACCGCCCGTCATGGGTTTCTGTCGGCTCTCGTCCTGCGCTTGCCTGTGCTCTGCACGTGTACGGCCATGGATGTTCATGATCGATCTACCGGCGCTTTCGCGCCGGTACCTCTTCAACTGGATGCCAGATTGCCGGGCGGCATATAGACTGGCGGATTGGGATTCTCGTCGGGATTGGGCAACGGCGTCTCATCCGGCAGCCGATCCGGTTCCGGTTCGTTTATCGGTGGGTCCGGCTTCCAGATGGGCGCCGGCATGGGCGGGCGTTCACTTGGTTCGCGAGGATCGGGTATCATGGAAAACTCCCTGTTACTCATTTCACAACCGCCCGGCATGGCGATTGTTCCTCGCTAATTGACCCTAACGGTTCGTGGAGCCGGTGCTGGTCGGGTCTGTTCCCGGAGCCGGCGTCTGCGCCCTATCGCTCGTCGCAGGAGGTGCCGGAGCCTGTGCCGTATCATCCGACCTGCCGGTGAAATAATAACCGACGGCCATCAGGAGGAGCGCTATGGTAATCCCTCCGACGATGGAATTTGCCCTCATCTCGCGTGACATGATCTTCGCCTCTATGGCTCGTGATTTTACTACTGGACAATTCACAAAGGGCGGCAATGTTCCAGGCATTAAGGCGAAGAGGAACTTCGCATGCTTTCAGGGGTTGAATCTGGCTGTCTTGCGTTCCCAAAAGCAATCGATTTGGGCAACCAACTTGCGAGGAGAAGCGAATGACCCATGCCCGAGACAATTTCCTCGCGTGGCTGCGTGCCGCCCATGCCATGGAGGAACAGGCGATCACTACGCTTTCCGCTCAATCCCGGCGGATCGAGAGTTATCCCGACCTCAAGACCCGGATCGTGCAGCACCTGCACGAGACGGAGGAACACGCCCAGGCGCTGAAGACGCTCCTCGATCACCTTTCGGCAACCGGCGGCGTATCGGCGATCAAGGACATGGCTGCCAAGCTGGCGGCCAAGGCGCAGGGCGTCGGCGGCATGTTGACCAGCGACGAGGTCGTCAAGGGAGCAATGGCAAGCTATGCCTTCGAGCACATGGAAATCGCCAGCTACCGGGTCCTGATTGCAGCGGCCGACGAGCTGGATGAAATGGAGGCGAAGACGGTTTTCGAACGCATTCTTGGCGAGGAGATCGCAATGGCCAACTGGCTGGAAGCCAATCTCGACGCCATCACCCGCGTATTCCTGATGCGGGACGAACGAGACCTGATGGCCAAGAGATAAGTGGCGAAGCGTTGAAGAGGGTGGCCAGCCGATACGATGGCGGCTGGCACCGGACGTCAGGTTCTTAAGGGGGCATCCGTATCGAGATGGATCTGCAGATCTCGTGGATCGCGTATGCCCTGTTGATAAAGCTGAATGATCTGTGCTGCGAGATTGTTTGCGGCGAGGCTGCCGCCGGCAAGTCCACGCTCTGCGCAGATCTCGTCGAACAAGCGTTGGAGAAATGCCAGTTCCGTCGGTTCGAAAGTGTTGGTCAGGACTGCTGCATTCATCTTTTCAGCCTCCCAAATGGCGGCGAAAGCGCTTCCTGTCTTCCAGTCGCCGGCGCGCTCTTGTCTTCAAGCCGGCAATAGCCAAAGACTACTACTTCTCTTCCACTTTGCAAGGGAGGAAAGCCGGGTGGGCGCAGCAGTGGATTGCTCAAAATCCTTTCTCAAGCAGTCGTGAATGTAAGTGTTTTTTCAGTGGTCAAGATGGTTCGCCTGGTGATCGTGATACTGTTCGGTCTGCACCGTCTTGCTATCCAGTCCGCGTTGATGTCTGCTTCCTGATTGTAGTGTTCGCTCAAAGGGTAGAAGCGCGCAGGGGAGTTTTTGATCCGCGAAAAAGCGGATAGGAGAAATCTGAATGATCTCCCTGCTCAGATTTTAAGATTTCAGCCCTAGGGTCCGGCTCATGAGGCACGAATTCAGCTCAGCTTTTCCAAAAGCTGCCGATACCCTAATTCCTTCGGGGAAGCGGATTCTCCAACTGGTAACCCATGACAAGATGGGGGGCGTGCGTACCCTCGTGCAGATGGTGGAGACCGGCTTGCACGCCCGCGGTTTCGAGGTGCAGACGCTGCCTCTCGACACCGGTCATGGAACGGTCGCCACTCTTCGCAATCTTGCACGCCTTGGCTGGACCATCCTGTCGGGAAAATACGACGCGATCTTCACCTACCAGGCTGCGGCCTCCGTCTTCGGCGGTTTTTTCGGCTTTCTGGGCCGCGTGCCGGTGCGTGCCGCCCATCACACCGCAGCGCCGGAGGGTATTCGCCGGCATTGGAAGGCACTTGACTGGCTGTTCGGTTCGGTCGGGATATTCACCCATTTCGTATCGAATTCCGTTTCCACCAGCGCGTCGTTCGGCAAATGGCCTGCTGCCTACCGGCGGCGGTTCATTCTGATCCCGCATGGTGTCGATCCCATTCCGTCGGCTCGCGCAGCGGTCGACTGGCGGCAGCGCCTTTCCATTCCGCCAGATGCTTTCGTGCTGGTCGCGACCGGGAGGCTGGTAGATCAGAAGGACCACGGGGTATTGGTGGAGGCGCTCCGGATGCTGCCGGGCATGCATCTGATCATCGCCGGCGACGGGCCGAACCGGGAGGCGCTGGAGGACAAAGCCCGCACTCTGGGTGTGGCGGAGCGCGTCCATCTGGTCGGCTCAATCGAGCGGGATGCGCTCGGCGACATCCTGATGGCCGGCAATATCTATGTGTTCCCATCGATCTGGGAGACTTTCGGTCTTGCCGGGGTGGAGGCTTCGATGGCCGGGCTGCCGGTCGTCGCGTCCGATCTCCCTGTTCTGCGGGAGGTGCTGTGCATCGGCGACGGGCATCAGAACGCAGCCATGACGCGGTTCCATCCGCCCTGTGACGCGATCAGCCTTGCCGACGCGGTCAAAAATCTCGCTGCGAATTATCCGGATGCGCAGCTTCGGAATGATTTTGCGCGATTGCATCAAGAGCATCACAGCCGGGAGCTCATGCTGGAGCGCTATACGAATTTCCTGCACTCCGAGAGCGGCGTCTAACCGCGTCGCGGATAAAAGCGCTGAAGCAGCGAGCGGGCGTCGAACAGGTTCCAGCGTAGCGCGATATAGGCGCTGGCGATGCCGATCAGGACGAAATTGATGGCGCTTGCAGCCGGCTCTTCCGCCAGGAACTGGACACCTTTGCCGATGACGACGAGAGCTATGCCGAGAGCCAGCAGCAGGCCCCCACGGGGCAGGTCGAGAGGCATGCGCAGGTTCCCCGACGCGTAGACCAGGCAGATCAACAGCGCCGCCGCCTGCCCGAGCGTAAAGGCGATGGCGGCGCCGATTGCGGCGTATGAAGGGATCAGCAGGTAGCTCAGCGTTCCGGTGACCGCCAGCATCGCGACGGACGCGACCAGTTCCAGGTTTGTTGTCCCGCTGAAATAAATGATCTGGCCGAAATAGTGGGCGCGCATGACGAGAATGGCATTCGCGACGAGCAGGATCGGCATGATCTGGGTGACGACCGGCAGATAGCTCGGAGCGAGCAGGATCCCAAAGATGGCGTCGCCGAGCAGGATGAAGGACGCGGTGCCAAAAATGACGATATAGCAATGCGTGATGAAGGCGCGCTTGAGAGTATGCCGGGCTTCGCTCCCTTTCCCCTCTGTATGGAGGTTCTTGGCGCTCGAAATATATCCTGCGCTTATCGCCTCGGCCAAGACCAGGAACGTCTGCTTCATGAGGTCGAGTACGGTCCCGTAAGGGGCGACGGTGCCGGTATTGTAGAGGCCCGCCAGCAGCAGCCGGTCGACATTCATGGCGGCAGCCGAGGCGCCGAAGGCGATGGCAAGCGGCCAGCCATAGCGCCACATCCGCCGCACGTCGCTGCTCCGGGGCCAGACGAAGCCGGACGCCCATATGGTTCGGCTGAAGTGCCGGAAAACCGGCACGGAACCCAGCGCATAGCCGAGCCCCACGCCTGCCAGCAATGCGCCGGGCGTGTCGAATTCGAGGACGGCGATATAACCGAACAGCAGCGAGAAGACGGCGCGGGCGATGGTCGCGATTGCAACAAGCCGGACCAGAAGGTGGGCGCGGCTGATTTCGATGGCGACGAAATACAAGGTGAAGCACACCACCAGCAGGCTGCTGCTGACCGCAACATCGGCATGCAATGTTCCAAACAGGTAGAACAGGTATATGAAGCCGATCGCCGGCAACATCACCACCCCCGAAACCAGCATCAGCGCCCCTGCGAGCCTATCGGCTTCCTTGGGGTCGTATCGTCCGAAATGGGCGAATACGATCCACTGGACGCCCAGGCTGTAGACCATCATGCATATCGAAAACCCGACGATATACTGGCCGTACACTTCGGCGCTGGTCATGCGCGTGAAGATGGAAACCGACACGAGATTGATGATGGCCGATGTCGCCCGCGAGGCTAAATACACCGAGGCATGTCTATCGCTCAATTTCGTCGCCCAATAATATGCATTTGGTCAGAATTAACCGCTAACCCTCTAGGGTAGGCTCGATCGCCGGGAGTGACGTAGATCCTTCCTTAGCAGGAACAAACGCAATAATCATAGGGCATGTGATGATTATGAATAGCTCTCGGATTGTTGATCCGGTCGCAGCCCGAATCTGTTTTCTCGTGCGTGGTTTCGATGGCGGCGGTGCCCAACGCGACGCCATCCTGCTGGCAAACGAACTGCAGGGTCAGGGATTTCCGAGCGCAATCGTTACGCTTCAGAGCTCGGGCCCGTTGCGGGGCCTGATCCGCGCCGACGTGCCCGTTGTCGATCTCGGCAACGGCCGCAAACTGCGCCTCGCCTTTGCGCCCGCCGCATTGCGAAGGTTGCTGGTCACGGGGCGTCCGAGGGCGCTGGTGTCTTCCGAGGCGGCGGCGAATGTCCTGGTGGTCCTGGCCTCCCGAGGGCTTGCAAGGGAAACGCGGCCGTCGATCGTCCTGCGCGAGGTGGCAAGCCCCCTGCAGGCGCGAACCGGCGATCCCTACTGGCAGAACCGGCTGGCCTACAGGCTGATCCGGTTTGCCTATCCGCGCGCCGATCTGGTCCTGACGCTGACGGCCGGTGCGCGAAACGACCTCATCGACCGTTTTGGGGTGCCGGCCGCCAAAGTCGCCAATCTCGGGACCAATGCCGTGCTGACACCGCAGATGCGGAAGCGGATCGAGCAATTGGGCCGCGCCCCGGAACCGGGCCACATCGTCTCGGTCGGCAGGCTTTCCCCGGAAAAGGGGTATGCGACGCTGATCGAGGCCTTTGCGCAGCTCAGGCAGATGCGCGCGGCGCAGCTGACGATCGTCGGGGAAGGCGATGAGCGCGGCAATCTGGAGGCTTTGATCGAAGCCTTAAATCTATCGCAGGACGTCAACTTGCCGGGACACGATCCGGACCCGTTGTCGATCGTGTCGCAGGCCTCGCTTTTCGTATCCTCCTCCTCGCACGAGGGGCTGGGGAACGCGCTGATCGAAGCCATGGCCTGCGGCGTGCCCGTCGTGGCGACGGATGCGCCTTACGGTCCGCGCGAGATCCTGCAAGGCGGCAGGCTTGGACGGTTGGTGCCGGTCGGCGACGCGACCGCGCTTGCGCAGGCCATGGCGAAGACGCTCGAAGAGCCGCCCGAAAGCGCGGTTCTCCAGGCCCGCGCCGCGGAGTTCAGCGTTGAGACATCGGCCGAAAGGTTCATCCATCTTCTTCAGGCGGCAGGGATCGCGGGAAATGCCGTTTCTGCGGCGCCGGAGATTGAGACAACCGTAAGTATTTGACATTATGTTCTGAAGCTCTGGGAGATCCGACCGCAATGGATGGGGGTAGATGAAAAAGCCGAAACTCTGGGAGATGTCCGGTTCCGAGATACTGGCGGGAGTATCCCGCAAGATCGGGCGACACGTATATTTTCGCCCGCACCTGTTGAAGCTGGATGCGCCTGTCGTTGCTTTCACGTTCGACGATTTTCCTGTCTCGGTCTTCGAAAATGCGGCGCCCGCTCTTGAGGATGCCGGCATGCTCGGCACGTTCTACCTTGCAAGCGGCCTGATGCAGCGCGTCGAAAACGGCCAGCTGATCGTCGATGAGGAGATGGTCGCGACGCTTTCGGACAGGGGACACGAGATCGGCGGTCACACCCATGGCCATATCAATGTCCAGAAAACGCCCCGTCGCGACCTCATGGCCGATGTCAGGCGAAACGACGAGGAAATCGCCCGGATCGTCGGCTCCGCAAAGCCGGTTTCCTTCGCTTATCCCTTCGGGATGATTTCGGTCCCGTCCAAGCTGGCGCTGATGCATCACTATCCGGGCCTGCGCGGCATCAAGGTCGGCACCAATTCCGGCCTCATCGATCTTGCCCATCTGAAAGCGCAGGAACTCTATGACTGCAGCAACGATTCCGCTTCGATCGACAGGATGCTGGACGATGTCGAGCGGCGCTGCGGCTGGCTGATCTTCTATACCCACGACGTGCGCGAGGACCCGACGAATATCGGCTGTTCGCCGGCCTTCTTCTCGCAGGTGGTCGACAAGGTGCGCCGGCGCGGCATCAAGGTGGAGACGGTGATCGATACGCTGAAGCGGATCGGCGTCGCCTAACGGGTCTTGTCCGAGCCCGGGCGGTCGGCCATGACATCCTTGTAAACGGCCCAGCAGAACGCCCAGGACGTGACGAAATAGCGCCGGGCCAGGCGGCGCGGCTCGGTCGCCACGCGCCAGAGGAATTCTAGCCCGGCTTTCCGCAGGAAGACCGGAGCACGCGATTTGACGCCGGCATAGAAATCCAGCCCAGCGCCGAAACCGAAGCCGTAGCAATCGGGAAGGTCGGCGCGGTGCTTGTCCATCCAGATCTCGGACTTCGGGGCGCCGATGCCGAAGAAGATATGGGTGACGCGTCTTTCCCGGAGCATCGCCACCAATTCGCGTCCAAAGGTCTCATTCTGCTCGAAAGCCGGGGGCGCTGTGACGATGAGGTGCTCGGAAAAACCGAGCGCCTTCAGCTTGTCGTCGAGGATCGCTGCCGTGGTTTCGCTCGAGCATAGGAGCAGGGGCCGGTGGGTGCCCGGCTTGAGGCGCTCGATGATCTCGGGAAACAGGTCCGCGCCGGTGATGCGGCCGGGGACGGCCAGCCCGCGCAGCCGCGCATAGAGAAGCACGGGGGCTCCGTCGACGGTGGTCAGCCAAGCCTTGTCATAGGCGGCCCTGAAGGCGGGGTTCCTGTTCAACTGCACGATGTGATCGAGATTGGCGGTCACCAACAGCCGTAGGCCTTCACCGGGCGGCACCGGTTCGGAGACGATCGTGTCGACGATCCTGCCGGCGTCCCAAGTGGAGAACTCGATGCCGAAGGCGGACGTCCGCTGCCGCTGTTTTACCGGTGCTTGCTCGGACATTTCAGGCGTATGCTGGTCCATAGGCGGGCTCGGCCTTCCTTGAGGCTATGATGCGGTAGCGGGCCTGGTAACCAAGGCCGAACATGGCAACCATCATCGTGAACCAGATAGGCCCCGACCGGGCAAGGAATACGCTTTCGAGGCAGGCCAGGAAGATCGAGAAAAGCCAGATCCTCAAGAAAAGCCTCGTCAGCGGCGTGAAATTTTTTGCGGCGTCGATTGCCGCCAGATTTTTAAGGGGAGTAGCCAAGACCCATATCACCATCAATATCAATCCCGGTATGCCGGCGTTCATGGCGGCATCGACATAGGCATTGTGGGCATCCACCGCACGCACGGCCCAGTTCAAGGTGCGCATGTCGCTGTTGACGAGGCTCTCCGCACCCCAGAAAGAGCCGAAGCCATAACCGGTGATCGGTTGCTGTGCAATAGCATCGAGTGCCAGCCGCCAGATGTCGGCGCGTGCCGTATAGGTGGTATCGATCCCGGTTGCCGCGACAATCTCCCTCAGCGGCGCGATCGTCGACACGCCGACGGTCGCCAGGTTGAGCAGTCCAACGCCGCCGAAGACGACAGGAATTCGGATCCAGCGCCAGCGCTCGAAGAAAATGCTGAGGACGAAGATGCCGGGCAACATGGCGGTCGAGGTCTTTGCGCCGGTTTTCAGCAGGAACAGGCAGCTCGCAGCAATGACCAGCAGTCCGATGACCCGGGACCATGCGGACATCAGGTAGATGCCGACGAAGCAGGAGAGCGCCATGACGACGCCGGTCTCGTTCTTCTGGACGTAAATTCCCTTCCAGAGCCCCGCATGCTGCGGCTCGAGAAAGTCGGTCAGCTGATGGACGGCAAGCCTCGGAAGAAACAGCACGCCGAAATAACAAAGGCCGACGATCAGCATGACGCCGCCGCCGGCAAGCCTTGCAAACTGGCTCTCGCCCTTCGGCAGCATCAGAAATGCGCTGGCGCTGATGCAGACGGTGAGCGCAATCAGGACGCGCCTGACGGCACCGAGCGGGTCGACCGAAAGTGCCGCCGTCAGAAACAGCCACCCGAATACGAACGCAAGCAGCAGGCGCGGCTGGAAGATGACGCTCCGCACCCTCGGGGTCATCGCATAGACAACCACGATCAGGAACAGAACGTAGGCGAGCAGCTGGCTCCAGAGAGCAGGCTTCGCCAGGGCAGGATTGAGGCTGGTGTCGACGAAAGGCGTCAGGGTGATCCAGTAGAAGCACCCGACACAGCAGAACAGCAGCTTTGCGCCGAAATTTCCAGAAGACGCAACTTCGTCCGTGTCTCTCGCCATCCACCCGCCGCCGCGTTCTCTTCGCGCGCGAATCGTAACAGAAACCGCCGAATCTCGCCAGCATCCATATCCGGCGGCCACTGCTGCGAGGTTCGTCGAGAGCGGCCGAAGCCGACTTCGAGGACCGTGACCGCGACGATGCGAGATTTCGGCCGTTCATCATAACTGCATAAATTTAGCCGGTTTGCTTGACCTTGATGGTGTCGAACCAGAACTTGCGCTCAGCCTGCAATCCCTGGCAGGCTTGCTGGCTCCAATGGAGATTTCGAATGCTGGGAATATTCTGTCGGCTTGCCGGATCTCTCATGCTGATGGCACTCGGAATTGCCGGTGCGCAGGCGCAGAATTTCGTGCTGAAGCCGTTTTCGGAAGCCCACGCGCCTGAAATTGCCGGGTTGACGGCGGCTGAGCAGAGCAAGGCGCTGGGGCGAGGGGTCAATTTCGGCGGAACGCTGGAGGCGCCGAGCGAAGGCGCCTGGGGAGGCAGGCTTTCCACCGAGCTGTTCGCGGCCGTCAGGCAAGGCGGGTTCCAGACCATCCGGCTGCCGGTCCGTTTCAGCAGCCATGCGGCCCTCTCGGAACCCTACAAGCTCGACGAGGCTTTCATGAAGCGGGTCGACTTTGCGATCAACAACGCGCTGTCCCGGGGCCTCAACATCATCATCGACTTCCACCATTATCATGAGATGGATGGCGATCCCCTCGAGGCGGAGGAGGTCGCGATCGGTGTGGAGACGAGCCGCGAGCGTTTCCTGGCGATCTGGGAACAGCTGGCGCAGCGATACCAGAGCCTGCCCAACGACAAGGTGCTGTTCGAAATCTACAACGAACCGCACGGCAAGACGGAGGAGGTCTGGAACGATCTGCTCGCCAAGGCGCTTGCGGTGATCCGCAAGACAAATCCCTACCGCTTCCTGATTGTCGATCCGGCGGAATGGAGCACGGCCTGGGGGCTCGAGAAGCTGGCGATCCCGGCCGACGACCGCCGCCTGATCGTTACCATACACAATTACGCACCGTTCAAATTCACGATGCAGGGCGCCAGCTGGATCGAAGGATCCAGGCCGTGGCTCGGAACATCCTGTTGCGAGAAGGCCCAGATCGAGGAGATCAGGACGCCGCTCGACATGGCGGCCGAATGGGGGAAAAAGAACGACCGGCCGATCTTCGTCGGGGAATTCGGCTCCAATTCGCTCGCCTATTATCCCGACCGGGTGACCTACACGCGGATCATGCGGGAAGAGATCGAGAGACGCGGCATGAGCTGGGCCTATTGGGACTTCGCGTCGCACGAATTCGGCCCCTGGGACCCAACCACCAAGTCATGGCTGCCGGAACTGCACGAGGCGTTGGTTCCCAAGAAGTAGAAGGTTCAGGCGAACTCGCGGCCGGCTTCGCGCATATGGCCGAACAGGCCGAGTGTGAGTGCCATCAGCACGCCGAAAATAGCGCCGGCGGAAGCCCCGCCGATCAGCAGCAGCACCGAGCTCGGCGGCCAGCTCTTCGACTGCGGCGGCATCGGCGGTGAGATCACCCGGACATTGCTGGTGTCGATCTGCTGGCGCTCGCTGATCTGGTGCGTCCGCGACAGATAGGTTTCGTAAACGGCTGCCTTGGATCGGGCGTCCCGCTCCAGTTCGCGCAGGCGCACCTGCGCATCGTTTTCGGTAAACACGGTCGATCGCGAAGCGTCGGACTTGCGGCGCAGTTCCTGAAGGGCGCTGTTGGCCTGATCGACATCGGTCTTGGCGGACTGGAGAAGACGGGCGGCTTCCTCGGAGATCGCGCGGTCGACCGAAGCGAGCTCCGACTGCAGGGCGACAAGGCGCGGGTGCCGGCTGCCGTAGACGAGCGTCATCGAGCTGATCTGCTGCTGCAATGCGCTATAGCTGGCGCGCAGGGTGACCATGCTGGCAGAATCGAACACCGCCGAATTCACAACCCGTCTGTCGGCATAGGCCGCCTGGAGCTGCTTGTAGCGGGTATCGGCCTGGATCAGCCGCTGCTGGGCATCGAGAACCTGCGTATCGAGGGCGCCGGAAATGCGGGTGCTGGTGAGTTCGCCGGCGGTCGATTGCAGGTCGTTCTGGCGCTTGAACTGCTCGACCTTCTCCTCGGCTTCCGTCACCGAGCGGCGCAGTTCGTCGAGCCGGCTGTTGAGGCCGATTGCGAGCTGGCCGGCGCTATCCGACGAGGATTTGAACAATTCGCCTTCGAAGGCGGAGACAATCGCGTTCGACAGCTTGATCGACTTCTCGGCGTCTCCCGTCCAGACTGACAGGACGACGACGAACGAGCCGTCGTCGCGGGTCGCGGAAATCTGCTTTTCAAGCTGGCGCAAGACGCTCAACTGCTTGTTCTCGGGCGCGGACGGCGATGAGATCAGGCTACGCAGGCCGTCAAGCCGTCCCGGGCGGTTGAATTCCGGGTCCTGGGTCAGGTTGAGATCGTTGATGACCTTGGTCAGCACGTTGCGCGACGTCAGGACCCGCAACTTGCTCTCGACTTCCAGAAGCTGGGAATCGCGCTGCGGGTTGGCGGAGAAGACGTCGTCGGAAACGAGGTTCAGGTTGGACGGATCGATGATGATTTCGGTGCTGACCGAATAGCGCGGCGAGGCAATGGCGGCGTAAAGCAGCGCGAGCACGGCGCCGAGGATCGCCGCGGCAATGATGCGCAGGAAGCCCCTGCGCAGCCACCGGATGATATCGGTGAAATGGATATCCGTCAGGCTGTGAAGCTGTGCCTCGATCCGTTTTTCAAACGGAATGTCCTCGTATCGCATCCGGTCGTCATCTTCCCGTTCGTGGGCGGGCGGCTCACGATGATAGTCCGAACGGGTTCGATAGTCAGGTACAGAAGAAGGACGAGGCCGGTTGCGCGGCGAGGGGCGTTCTTCCGGTTCTTCTTCAACGATTGGATGATCCAGGAGGGAGCTCTGGTATTCGCTGCGATGACGCAACGCCCGGGCCGATGCCGACCGCCGAGTATGGGGCTCCTTCGGCTCGTACATGGACTACCTCCGCCCTTCCGCCCCAGCGAAAGAACCTACAATTGGACACACTCCGGCGATCATGGCGAATTGTCGTGAATTTTAAGTTAATTGAGGATTTTCAAGAGCTAATATGCAGCCTTGCGAACGGGATGCGTCTCGTCCGCTGCGGATCGGGCAAAACCCTTCAGCCAGAGCTGGGTGGACAATATGCCGACGAAAGCGGCATTATCTCGGAACCCAGAGACCGGGGCTAGGCGGCATTTCTGATGGAGTTTTGTGACGGCCCTCGGATTGAAGAGGCCGGCGGCGGCGACTGCCTGTTCGCCCAGCATCTCGCCGACATAGGCCTGTGCGTTGTTGCCGGTGAAGGAACGGCTGTCCGGTGCGCGGTAGGGCTGTTTCGGGCGCTTGCTGATGACATCCGGCAACAGGTCCCTGGCGACCCGGCGCAGGATGTGTTTCTCGTCGAGGCCCTTGAGCTTCATGTCGGGAGCCAGCCGGCTGGCGAACTCCACCAGCCGGTGGTCGAGGAACGGGAACCGGCCTTCGATACCGTGCGCCATGGCCATGCGGTCGCCCTGGCTTGACAGGATGTAGCCCGGCAGCAGGAAGCGGCTTTCCAGATATTGCGCCTGGTGCAGCGGATGCCAGCGGCCGAAATTTGCCGGCAGGCGGGAAGCGAGTTCTTCGGCCGCATCATAGCTGCCGAGCGTGGCGCGGAGATCGTCGGAATAGAAGATCTTGGCGGCCGCCGTCGAGCGGAAGCGCGGGCGGTGGGAGAAGAGCGGATCGTTCGTCCCATCGTTGCCGGCGCCGAAAAAGGCGGCAAGATATTCCGCCGACTGCTGCTTCAGTCCGGGCAGATAGGGATAGAGCTTGCGGAAGAGATGCGGCCGCATCTTCGATCCCGGCTGGCGGGCGCAGAAGCGGCGCACGCGGGCCTCGCGAAAGATGTCGTAGCCGGCGAATACCTCGTCGGCGCCTTCGCCGGTTAGCACCACTTTCATGCCGGCGTCGCGGACAAGGCCCGAGAGGCGGTAGAGCGGTGCGGGTGCGGTGCGAAGGACCGGCCGTTCGGTGAAGCGGATCACATCCGGAAAGCTCGCAGCGATATCGGCCGAGCCGCTGGCGACGGCGCGGTGGTGGGTGCCGAGCGCTTCTGCGACCTGTCGCTGGAAGGCGCTTTCATCGTGTTCGGCATCGTCGAAGGTGACCGAGAACGTGTTGAGGCCATTCGGAGCCATCGGTGCGGCGAGCGCGGTGATCAGCGATGAGTCGAGCCCGCCGGAGAGGTAGGCGCCGACCGGCACGTCGGCGCGCATGCGCAGCCGTGTTGCATCGGTCAGCAGCGCCCGCAATTCCTCTTCCCTGGCGGACTGGTCGACCTCGGCATGATCGCCCGCATCCGGAAAATCGAGCACCCAATAGGGCCGGGTTTCAGTCCGGCCGTTTTTGGCGATCATCAGGTGGCCGGGTTCGAGCTCGAAAATCCCCTTGAAGGCGGTGCGTGGCGGGATCGGCGCCCAGAGGGTGAAAATCTGGTCGAGCGCCAGCGGATCGAGTTCGGCCTCGATGCCCGGCACTTCCAGCAGCGCCTTGATCTCCGAGGCGAAATAGAGCGAGCCCTTGTGCTCGGTATAAAAGAGTGGCCGCACACCCATCCGGTCACGGGCAAGCATCAGCCGGCGTTCGCGGTGATCCCAGATCGCGAAGGCATAGTCGCCATTGAGGCGGGATAGACAGGCTTCGCCATCGGTCGCGTAGAGCTGCAGCAGGACTTCCGTATCGCTGCCGGTGCGGAAGGTAATGCCGCGCGCCTTCAGCTCGTCGCGCAGTTCGACATAGTTGAAGATCTCGCCGTTGAAGACGATGGTGAAGCGGCCCTCGGCATCCGTCATCGGCTGCTGGCCGTCGGAAAGCCCGACGATCGACAGCCGCACATGCGCAAGGCCGATGCCGGGAGCGGTGAGAATGCCTTGTCCGTCCGGTCCGCGATGGGCGATCACATGTGCCATGGAAGACAGCAGAGCCTCCGGATTTCCGGAGCCGTATGCCTCACCCACGAAGCCCGCAAAACCGCACATCTGTTTCCATCATGAACAGGGACACTGATGCCTCCGGTCATAGACGGAAATGCTTGCTGGCCCGCTTAGAGGATCGATAAAATTGTAATCGTGTCCAAAAGAGGCTCAGATCGGCTACTTAAACCGGCTTCATGCCGAGGACGACCGTCGGCCAGAATTCCGAGACCGTCGGATGGATCGGCACCGCCCAGCGCAGCGTATCATAGGTGGCGCGGGCATTCATCATGTCGAGCACGCCGTGGATGGATTCGTCGCCGCCGGTGCCGAGGATGGCGGCGCCGAGGATCTCGTGCGTGTCCGCATCCGCCACGAATTTCATCAGGCCCTGTGTCTCGCCCTTCTCGACCGCGCGGCCGACCCTTGCCATGGACTGACGGCCGACCAGCACCTTGCGGCCGGATTTCCGGGCTTCCGCCTCGCTCATGCCGACACGGCCGAGCGGCGGGTCGATATAAAGCGCGTAACCGACCAGCCGGTCGGAGACCTTGCGGTTCTCGCCGTCGAAGAGGTTGGCGGCGATGATCTCGAAGTCGTTATAGGCGGTGTGGGTGAAGGCGCCGCGGCCGTTGCAGTCGCCCATCGCCCAGATGCCCGGAACATTGGTCGAGAGGTCGTCGCCGACCTTGATATAGCCACGGGCGTCCAGCTCGACGCCGGCCTTGTCGAGGCCGAGATCGTCGGTGTTCGGACGGCGGCCGACCGCGAGCAGCACGTCGGAGCCGATCACTTCCGGTGCGCCATCGGTGCAATCGACTCCGACGGCGACGCCGTCCTCATGCTTTCGGAAGCGGATGCATTCGGCGCCGGTGCGAACATGGATGCCTTCGGCTTCGAGGATTTCGCGGATCGCCTGCGAAATATCTTCGTCCTCGCGGCCGACAAGGCGCGGGCCTTTTTCGACGACGGTGACTTCTGCGCCGAAGCGGCGGTAGATCTGGGCGAATTCCAGCCCGATATAGCTGCCGCCGACGATGACCAGATGTTTTGGCACCCGGTCGAGCATCACGATGTCGCTATTGGTCATGTAGGGCACGTCATCGACGCCGGGAAAATCCGGGATTGCGGCACGGCCGCCGACGTTCAGGAAGATCTGCGGCGCGGTCAGCAATTCGTCGCCGACGCGGATCGTGTTCTTATCCTCGAACCGGGCATGGCCACGGATCAGCGTGCAGTTCGGCATGCCCTCGAGCCAGCTTTCGTTGCCCTGGCGCGAGTCGAGCGTCACCTTGTGCGAACGCCGCATGACGGCCGGCATGTCGATCTTCACGGGGCTGTCGAGAACCACGCCATAATCACCGCCGCGGCGGGCGAGATGGGCGGCATAGGCGCTGGCGACGAGCGTCTTGGTCGGCTTGCATCCGGTATTGACGCAGGTGCCGCCGACATGTTTGCGCTCGATGATCGCAACCGTCTTGCCGGCGTCGTTGAAGCGCCCTGCGAGTGAGGGCCGGCCTGGCCGGCCCCTATGATGATTGCGTCGAAGGTTTTCATACCGCGGCCGCGACAGGCAGGGACGCGATGATGAGGTAGGCCGCGACGATCGCGACAGCGTCCTCGATGAAGGCGGCCGGTGGATCCTTGCCGAAGCTGGCGGCCAGCTTGCCGCGGACGGCGGCGCCACCATAGGTGCCGATTGCGGCGCCGATGATGCCCGCGACGAGGCCGACGATCCAGCCACCATAGGGCGTGCCGATCGCAGCACCCGTAAGCGCCCCCATGACCAGGCGGGCGCCGAACTGCTGCGGCACCTTGCGGCTCGGCGTCGAGGGGAGCTGGTCGGTGACCAGTTCGACGACGGCAAGGATGGTGAAGATGCCGACGGCCCAGATCGTGCCCATGAAGGAGAGCCAGGAACCGGAGAGATTGAGCCAGCCGAGATAGGCAGCCCAGGCAATTGCTGCAGGTGCGGTCATGGCGCGCAGGCCGGCGACGACACCGATCAAAAGTGCGAGTATATAGACCATTAAAAACCCCTTGCGCCGCCCTTGCGGCTTTCCCCATTTGCGCCTGTGATCGAAGCACGATCAGTCGTGAAGTCAAGCGGTAGGTGGAAATTATTACGAGAACACGAGGAATGCTTGCACGATCCGATCACGCCCGCCGGCTCCTCCAAACACCCCCAGCGACCATCATCCCAGATGCCGGTCGCATGCCGGAAGGATTTTATGGAAATCAGCAGTGCAGCGGTTAGAATACCGCTTTCCCGTCATCCCAGGCGGGAAAAAATGAGCGGAGGAACCCGGACCTGTTGAGATATCGCATTCTTCTGCCTTTGGCCCTGCTTGCGGCGGTCGGTCTTGCGCTGGTCTTCAAGGGCAGTGAGATCCTCGCGCGCGGCTATATCGAGGAGGCCGAAGTCCAGGCAGGCACGACTTTGCGCCTGGCGGTCTCGGCGCTCGACGGCCATCTGAAGCGCTACGAGGCGCTGCCGGCGCTGATCGCCGATCAGCAGAATATCGAGGCGGTGATCCTCGATCCGAAGAACGAGACGCTGCGGGCGACGACGAATGCCTATCTCAAGGAGATCAACGGGCTTCTGAAATCCTCCGATATTTATGTGATGACCATGGACGGCGAGACGATCGCGGCCAGCAATTATGACAGCCCGGTCAGCTTCGTTGGCGAGAATTTCACCTATCGTCCCTATTTCCAGGATGCGGCGGAGGGCCGTCAGTCGCGCTTCTACGCGCTCGGCACGACGTCTTTGAAGCGCGGCTACTATTTTGGCTCGCCGATCGTGATCGGCGGCGCCATCCGAGGCGTGATCGTCTTCAAGGTGGATATCGACATCCTCGAAGCCTCCTGGGGCGGCGGCGACGACCGGATTTTCGTGTCGGATCCCGAAGGCATCATTTTCATGACCGGCAGTCCGGAATGGCTTTATGCGAGCATCCTGCCGCTGACGCCCGACCGGATCGCCCGCACCGAGGCGTCGCGGCGGTATGCGGATGCCAAGCTCCGCGAATTGCCGGTCGAGCGCGGCAGCTTCGCAGGGCGCGATGTCATGACCATCCGGGATGGCGGGGTCGAGAAGGAATATCTCGTCGTATCGCAACCGATGCCGGATGCGGGCTGGACCGTCAACGTGCTGATGGATACCGGCTCGGTGCATACCCAGGCGAAGACCGCGGCGGTTGCCGCACTTTTGACGCTCTGCCTTGCAGGCTTAGGGCTCGCCATCGTCCTTCAGCGCCGTGCGCGGCTCAACGAACGCCTGATGCTGCAGGCCGAGGCCCGCAACGAGCTCGAGCACCGCGTCGCCGAACGCACCGCCGATCTCGCCCGCGTCAACAGCCGCATCGAGGAGGAGATCGCCGAACGGCGGCTCACCGAACAGCGGCTGCGCCAGACCCAGGCGGACCTCATCCAGGCGGGCAAGCTCGCAGGCCTCGGGCAGATGTCGGCGGCCCTGTCGCACGAACTCAACCAGCCTCTCGCCGCTGCCAAGACCTATGCGGAAACGGCCGGAGTGCTGATCGATCTCGGACGCACCGACGATGCGCGGGACAATGTCCGGCGCATTTCGGCGCTCATCGACCGCATGGCCTCGATCAGCAGGCATCTGCGCAACTTCGCCCGTAAGCCGAACGAGAAGCTCGGGCCCGTCGCGCTGGACGACGTGATGCGCGACACGCTGGAGATCGTCGCGGCGCGCCTGAAGGCGGCGGATGCGGAACTGGACATCGAGATCGATCCCGCTATTCCCGCGGTGAAGGCAGGCGCGGTGCGGCTTCAACAGGTGCTCGTCAACATTATCACCAATGCCGCCGATGCCGTCGAAGGCCTCGACGACCGGAGGATCGCGGTTTCCGCCGAGCAGGCGGGCAACAAGGTCGTGGTGTCGGTGCGCGATCGCGGGCCGGGCGTCGCCGCGGCCATCCACGAGCGTATCTTCGATCCGTTCTTCACGACCAAGGGTGTCGGCAAGGGCCTGGGGCTGGGGCTGTCGATCTCCTACAACATCATCAAGGATTTTGGCGGCAGCTTGAGCGTTGCCGATCATCCGGAAGGCGGCGCGGTCTTCCGGATCGAACTCGAGGTCGCCGACGGCAATCTTCTGGAGGCGGCCGAGTGAGCGAGCAAAGGGTTCTGCTGGTCGACGACGAGGAGGAGTTGCGCCGTTCGACGGCGCAGGCGCTGGAGCTCTTCGGCCTGGCGGTCCTGACCTTTTCCAATGCCGATCATGTGCTGGAACTGACGGGCTTCGGCTTCGACGGTGTCGTCGTCAGCGATATCCGCATGCCGGGCACCGACGGCATGACGCTGCTCCAGAAGATTCGCGAGCTCGATGCAGAAATCCCGGTTATCCTGGTCACCGGTCATGGCGACGTGCAACTCGCGGTCAAGGCCATGCGGGAAGGCGCCTACGATTTTCTGGAAAAGCCGTTCACGCCGCAGCATCTCGCCGGCATCATCCGGCGCGCGCTCGACCGGCGCAGCCTGGTGCTGGAAAACCGCCGCTTAAGGGCCGTTGCCGGCAAGCGTGACGATGTCGAAGCCCGGCTCCCCGGCCGCACCCAGGTCATGGTCGATCTGCGCTACAGGATCCGCGCCATCGGCGCCACGGATGCCGATACGCTGATCATCGGCGAAACCGGGGCCGGCAAGGAAGTGGTGGCGCGGGGCCTCCACGACATCAGCTCGCGCGCCAACCGGCCCTTCATCGCCATCAATTGTGCAGCCCTTCCCGACAACCTGATCGAGAGTGAGCTTTTCGGCCACGAGGCCGGCGCCTTTCCAGGAGCGCTCAGGCCGCGCTACGGCAAGTTCGAACACGGCCGCGGCGGGACGATCCTGCTTGACGAGATCGGCTCGATGCCGGTCGATCTGCAGGCGAAGTTCCTGCGCGTGTTGCAGGAGCGGGTCATCACCCGGCTCGGCTCCAACGAGACAGTGCCGCTCGACGTGCGCTTCATCGCCACCAGCAAGGTGGATTTGGAAGCGGAAGTGGCGGCCGGCCGATTCCGCGCCGACCTCCTTTACCGGCTCAACGTTGCCACCATCCATGTGCCGTCGCTGGCGCAGAGACGATCGGATATTCCGCTTCTCTTTCTCCAACTGGTGCGGGAGGCAGCGGCGCGCTATGGCCGCGATGATATGGAAGTGCCGGCCGAGGTGATTTCGGCGATTGCCCAGCGCGACTGGCCGGGCAATGTCCGGGAACTCCGCAACGCCGCCGACCGGCTGGTGCTCGGTCTCGACCCGAAGCCGGGCGAAACCGGCGGTGCGAAGGATGGGGCGGGGCGGCTTGCAGACAAGGTTGCAGCCTTCGAGCGCAACCTGATCGCCGGCGAGATCGCAGCGCATGGCGGCGCGCTGAGACCGGTCTACGAATCCCTCGGCATCTCCCGCAAGACACTGTACGAAAAGATGCAGAAATACGGGCTCGACAAGAAGCTGCTCGGTCCGGAGCACATGCTGCAGGATGACAGGGACGGTTGACAGCGGCTGCATGTGTGGATTTCCACCCATGCTTTTTGGCGATTGTTCCCGAATCCACCCATGTTGCGCCGCGGTATTTACGGAAATGCTGTTTTAAGGGCTCCGCAACGATTGCGCGTGCTGCGCGCCCTGCCGCAGATGGTCCTCAGGTTGGCGCCGGAGGAACTGGGCGTCCGCTGTGCCACATTTCATCCTGGAGGAGCCCCGATGAAAATTCTGAACGCCCTTATCGGCGCGACCGCTCTTGCGGCGCTTTCCCTTTTCTCCGCTTCGGCGAATGCGCAGGGGTATCCTGACCGCCAGATCACCATGGTCGTGCCATTTGCGGCCGGCGGCCCGACTGACACCGTCGCGCGCCTCGTCGCTGAATCGATGTCGAAGGATCTCGGCAAGCAGATCGTCGTTGAAAACGTCGGCGGCGCCGGCGGTACCCTCGGCGCTGCCCGCGTTGCGAATGCCGAAGCGGACGGCTATACCGTTCTCCTGCACCACATCGGCATGGCGACCAGCGCTTCGCTCTATCGCAAGCTGCCCTATGACACCCTGAACGCCTTCGAATATGTCGGTCTCGTCACCGACGTTCCGATGACGCTTCTCGCCCGCAAGGACATGCCGGCGACCGACCTCAAGGGTCTCATCGAATATGCCAAGGCCAACAGCGACAAGGTGACGGTTGCGAACGCCGGCATCGGCGCCGCTTCGCATCTGTGTGGCATGCTGTTCATGAGCTCGATCAAGACGTCGCTCGTCACCGTTCCCTACAAGGGCACCGGGCCTGCGATGACCGATCTTCTCGGCGGCCAGGTCGACATCATGTGCGACCAGACCACCAACACCACCAAGCAGATCCAGGGCGGCACGGTAAAGGCCTATGCGGTCACGTCCCCGGCACGTCTCGGCGTCCTGAAGGACATCCCGACCGTCAAGGAAGCCGGTCTGCCCGACATGCAGGTCGGCATCTGGCATGGTCTCTACGCGCCGAAGGGCGCCCCGAAAGAGGCGATCGACAAGCTCAACAAGGCCCTCAAGTCTGCCTTGAAGAACCCGAACGTGGTCGCTCGCTTCGCTGAACTCGGCACCGAGCCGTCGCCGGACAACGACGCCACTCCGGCGGCTCTGAAGGCCAAGCTCGAGAGCGAAATCGCTCGTTGGAAGCCGGTCATCCAGGCCGCTGGCCAATACGCGGACTGAGTTGGTGCGTCTGGCCGATCTCCCCCTTGCGGGGGAGATGTCCGGCAGGGCAAGGGGGGTGTTTCACCACACTCCTGTTGAACTAGTCGCACCACCCCCTCTGTCACCTCCGGTGACATCTCCCCCACAAGGGGGGCGAGGGGAGTTGGCGGCAAAAGCCTCTCCCACTTCACGGAGACACCATGAATTCTCTGAAATTCGACACTGCCAATCTGATCTGCGGGCTGCTGCTGGTCGCGACAGGCCTGTTCTTTGCCTACCAGTCGTTCGAACTGGAACTCGGTACGGCGCTGCGCATGGGGCCTGGCTATTTTCCGTTCATCCTCGCCTGCGCGCTCATCCTGTTCGGCGCGCTCATCCTCTTCCAGTCGATGCGGGTGGACGGTGGGCCGATCGGAGCGCTCGCATTGCGCGGCATGGTCTTCATCCTGCCAGCGCCGATCTTCTTCGGCCTTACCGTTCGCGGGCTGGGCTTCGTGCCGTCGATCTTCGTCACCGCACTGATCGCCTCCTTCGCCTCGGGCCGCATGAAACCGCTCACCGCACTCGTCCTGTCGGCGGCGCTGACGGTCTTCTCGGTCGCCGTCTTCAGCTATGGCCTCGGCCTTCCGTTCCGCCGTTTCGGGCCCTGGCTCGGTTATTGAGGATTGACTGATGGATCTGTTCAATAATCTCGCGCTTGGTTTTGCGACGGCGACGTCGCTGGAGAACCTGTTCTTCTGCCTGATCGGCGTGCTGCTCGGCACCCTGATCGGCGTGCTGCCCGGCATCGGCGCCACGGCGACGATCGCCATGCTTCTGCCGATCACCTTCCAGCTCGAACCGGTGTCGTCGCTGATCATGCTCGCCGGCATCTATTACGGCGCGCAATACGGCGGTTCGACCACGGCGATCCTGATCAACATGCCGGGCGAGTCCTCGTCTGCCGTCACCGCCATCGACGGTTACCAGATGGCGCGCAAGGGCCGGGCCGGAGCAGCTCTGGCGATCGCCGCGATCGGCTCGTTCTTTGCCGGCACCGTATCGACCTTCCTCGTCGCGATCTTTGCGCCGCCGCTCACCCAGATCGCGCTGCAGTTCGGCGCGGCCGAATATTTCTCGCTGATGGTGGTGGGCCTCGTCTCCTCGATCGCACTCGCCCACGGTTCCATCGTCAAGGCGCTCGCGATGGTGGCGCTCGGCCTGCTGCTCGGTCTCGTCGGCACCGATATCTACACCGGCACGCCGCGCTTCACGCTCGGGATACGCGAATATGCGGACGGGCTGAACTTCGTGGCGGTCGCGGTCGGCGTCTTCGGCATCGCGGAAATCCTGCGTAATCTCGAAAACGAAAAAACCCGCTCCGTGCTGATGGCGAAGGTCAGCGAGCTCATGCCGTCGCGGGAGGATTTCAAGGCGATGGTCGGGCCGGTCCTGCGCGGCACGGCCATCGGCTCGATCCTCGGCATCCTGCCGGGCGGCGGCGCCATCCTTGCGGCGTTTGCGTCCTACACGGTCGAAAAGAAGGTTTCGAAACATCCGGAAGAATTCGGCCACGGGGCGATCGCCGGCGTTGCCGGTCCGGAATCGGCCAACAATGCCGGTGCGCAGACGTCGTTCATCCCGCTGCTCACCCTCGGCATTCCGGCCAACCCGGTCATGGCGCTGATGATCGGCGCGATGATCATCCAGGGTATCGTTCCAGGCCCGAACGTGGCAACCGAACAGCCGGCCCTGTTCTGGGGCATCATCGCCTCGATGTGGATCGGCAACCTGATGCTCGTCATCCTCAACCTGCCGCTCATCGGGCTGTGGGTGAAGCTGCTCACCATCCCCTACTACGTGCTGTTCCCGATCATCATGGCTTTCTGCTCGATCGGGGTCTACAGCGTCAACTCGAACGTCTACGACCTCTACGCCGTCGCCTTCTTCGGCCTCATCGGCTACGTGCTGTTGAAGCTGCGCTGCGAACCGGCGCCGCTGCTGCTCGGCTTCGTGCTCGGGCCGCTTCTGGAAGAGAATCTCCGGCGGGCGATGATCCTTTCGCGCGGCGATCCGGCCACCTTCGTCACGCGTCCCATCAGCGCGGCCCTCCTCTTCCTCGCGGCCCTCGTCCTCGTCATCGTCTTCTTGCCAAGCGTGAAGAAGAAGCGCGAACAGGTCTTCGTCGAAGAGGACTGAGAAGCCGCGGACAGCGCGTCATCGGATCTCCCCCCTTGCGGGGGAGATGCCGGCAGGCAGAGGGGGATGGTTCCACATCCTCCTCGTAAGTTGAGTTCGCTGAACCACCCCCCTCTGTCACCTCCGGTGACATCTCCCCCGCAAGGGGGGAGAAGGGAGTTTGCTGCACCGCCTCAAACCGTCTGCAGCGCCTGCAATTCCTGTATGGGGGCGGGCCCGGCGATCCGCTTCAACAGCAGCTTGCCCATCAGAAAACCTGCTTCCGTCAGGTCTTCGTAGATCGTCTCTACGCGGGGGCGGATCTGGTCGAACAGGCCCGATGTCTGCTTGGCCACCAGCCTTATATCCCTGCCGAGTTCGAGACGATGGTCGTAGGCGGATGCCATGACCGCGAGTGCCGATACCTCGCCGCCGCAGATATATCCGTCCGGGCGCTCCGGCTCGCCCATTCGGTGGAACAGATAGTCGCGAATGTCATCCGACTTGCTGTCGAGCGTGACGTCCTTGGCGATTTCGAAGCCGATGCCTTCCTCGCGCACCGCCGTCATGAAGCCGTGCCTGAGGTGGTGGGCGAAGGTGAAACGCTCCGGCGGCAGTATGATCGACAGCCTTCTCGCACCTGTGGCGATCAGCTTTTTCGCGGCCTGGTACGCAAAACTGTAATTGTCGTAATCGACATAGGGATGGGCGGTGGCAAGCTCGGTCCGGCCGTGACAGATGAACGGAAAATTGTTCTCCATCAATAGCTTGACGCGTTCGTCCGCCGGTTCGGTACGGGTGAAGACAATGCCGTCGGCCATGCGGTTGCGCATGATATGGCGCACCGGTTCGATCTGCGGCGTATCGGAAAAATGCGGCGTTATGACCAGATGATAGGCCGTGCCTCGCAAGGCTTCGGTCAGGCCGTTGATCATCGAGGTGGCATAGCCGAGGATTTCCTCGTGCGGATCGAGAACGAGGCTGATGACATTGGTGCGGCCAGTGCGCAGGCGCTGCGCCGCCCGGTCCGGCAGGTAGCCGATATCGGCTGCGACCTTGCGGACGCGCTGACGTGTTTCGAGCGCTATCTGCGGCGCATCGGCAAGCGCGTGCGATACGGTCGTGACCGCAAGTCCTGTCAGTTCGGCGATCGTCTTAAGGGTGGGCTTCGCGCCAACGCCGGATTTTGCGGCTGCCCGCTCCGACTTCGCCCGCCGACCCTTGTCCCCCAGGTCTTCCAGCGACATATCCTCTTCTCCTCCGCTCCCGCCCCGGAACCGGAGCGAGCCTCATCTATATCGTTACAAATTTTTCGAAAGTCGCCAGGAATTTTTCTCGATTCCTGAGTAAAAATTCGTCGCGTACCAATTTTGCTAGTTTTTTCCTCATGTTAAGCCGATCGCTTGGTGATGTAAAAAATCCTCCGAGCGGGTTGACACTGACTGCAATTATATCGTTATAAATCGCCATATCCGGAGAGGAGCCCGGATGCAAAGGGAGATTCTCAATGAATATTCGAATGATTGCCAAACTCGCCGCCGGTGCGGCACTTATCGCCATGACCGCCGGTGCCGCCAAGGCGGCAGAACAGGTCGAAGTCCTGCATTGGTGGACTTCGGGTGGTGAAGCGGCCGCGCTCAACGTGCTGAAGGAAAACCTCCAGAAGCAGGGCGTCGCCTGGAAGGACATGCCGGTCGCCGGTGGTGCAGGCTCTGCTGCCATGACGGCGCTGCGCGCCCGCGTCACGGCCGGCGACCCGCCGACCGCCGTCCAGCTTCTCGGCTTCGACCTGAAGGACTGGGCCGAAATGGGCGTCGCCGCAAACCTTGACGACCTCGCCAAGAAGGAAGGCTGGGACAAGGTTATCCCGGCCGCTCTCCAGAACTTCTCGAAGTTTGACGGCCACTGGATCGCCGCTCCGGTGAACATCCACTCCACCAACTGGCTGTGGATCAACAAGGCGGCACTCGACAAGGCCGGCGGCAAGGTTCCGACCAATATTGCCGAGCTCATCACCATGCTCGACGCCTTCAAGGGCCAGGGCCTCACCGCCCTCGCTCACGGCGGCGTTCCGTGGCAGGACGGCACGCTCTGGGAAGCCGTCGTGCTTTCGACCGGCGGTCCGGACTTCTACAAGAAGGCCGTTCTCGATCTCGATCCGGCAGCACTTTCCGGCGATACGATGAAGAAGGTCTTCGACACGATGTCGAAGCTGCGCACCTATTTCGACCCGAACTTCTCGGGCCGCGAATGGAACCTTTCGACCGCCCTCGTCATCGAAGGCAAGGCCGGCGCCCAGGAAATGGGCGACTGGTCGAAGGGCGAATGGCTGCGCGCCAACAAGAAGCCGGGTACGGACTTCGTCTGCATCCGCTTCCCCGGCACGCAGGGCTCGGTCCTCTTCAACGCCGACCAGTTCATGATGTTCAACGTTGGCGGCGACGCCGAAAAGGCCCAGCTCAAGATGGCGTCCGCCGTCGAAGATCCCGCCTTCCAGATCGCCTTCAACACGGTCAAGGGTTCTGTTCCTGCCCGTACCGACGTCTCGAACGAAAAGTTCGACGATTGCGGCAAGAAGGGCATGGCGGATCTCACGGAAGCTTCTTCCAAGGGCACGCTGATGGGCTCGCTCGCCCATGGTTACGCTCAGCCGGCTGCCATCAAGGAAGCCATGCTCGACGTCATCACCCAGCACCTCAACGGCCAGCTCACCACCGAAGCAGCGCTGAAGCGCCTGCCGGAAGCGGTGAAGGCTGCCAAGTGATCGCGTTTTCGCGAAAGTTCTGACATCCGAGTGGCCGGGATAATCTCCCGGCCACTTTTCAAATTCCGGCTCGCCGGTATCTCTTAGTTCTGGTGTCTGCCGGAGGTCATGATGACGACAATCGAACCGGTTCCCGCCCTGTCGCCCCAAGGGGCGCCGCAGAGACAGGGACGCACTTTTGCGGACGGAGTGCGCAACGCGCTGCCGAAGATCGTGCTGGCGCCGTCGTTTGCGGTGATCCTCGTCTTCGTCTACGGCTTCATCCTCTGGACGGTCTACCTTTCCTTCACGACCTCACGCATCCTGCCGGTCTACAAATGGGGCGGTTTCGACGCTTATTTCCGCCTCTGGTCGCAGCCGAACTGGTATGTGGCGATGCAGAACCTGGCCATCTTCGGTGTCCTCTATATCGGTATCTGCATCATTCTCGGGCTTGGCATCGCGATCCTGATGGACCAGCGGATCCGCGCCGAAGGCCTGCTCAGGCCGATCTTCCTCTATCCGATGGCGCTCTCTTTCGTCGTCACGGGTACCGCGTGGAAGTGGTTCCTCAATCCGGGTCTCGGGCTCGAGAACACCATGCACAATCTCGGCTGGACGAGCTTCAAGTTCGACTGGCTGGTCAATCCCAAGATGGCGATCTACACCGTCGTCATTGCCGGGGTCTGGCAGGCGTCCGGTTTCGTCATGGCGATGTTCCTGGCCGGTCTCCGCGGCATCGACGGCGAGATCATCAAGGCGGCCCAGATCGACGGCGCTTCAACTGTCTCGATCTACCGCCGCATCATCATTCCGCTGCTGCGACCCGTCTTCCTTTCCGCGTTCATCGTGCTCGCGCATATGGCGATCAAGTCCTACGACCTGGTCATCGCGCTGACCGGCGGGGGGCCGGGCAATGCGACCGAGCTGCCCTCGACCTTCATGTATTCCTACACGTTTACCCGTAACCAGATGAATGTCGGATCGGCGAGCGCCGTGATGATGCTGATGGGCATTACCGCGATCATCGTGCCCTATCTCTATTCGGAACTGCGGGAGAGAAAGCAATGAGCGCGACACAAGAAACCGTCAGCGCCGGCGGAGCCCGCACCGCCCGCTATTTCATCTATGCAGCCCTGATCATTCTGGCGCTGGTCTACCTCCTGCCGCTCTACGTCATGTTGTCGACGTCCTTGAAGTCGCTCGACGAAATCCGCGGCGGCGACATGCTGGCACCGCCGCGCGATCCGTCGGTCGCCGCCTGGGTGCGCGCCTGGGGCGAGGCCTGCATCGGGGTCAGCTGCGTCGGCATCAAGGGCTACTTCTGGAATTCCATCAAGATGGTGGTTCCGGCGGTTCTGATCTCGACCCTGCTCGGTGCGCTCAACGGCTACGTGCTGACCAAGTGGCGCTTTCCGGGCCACAAGCTGGTCTTCGGCATGATGCTGTTTGCCTGCTTCATTCCGTTCCAGGCGGTCCTGATCCCGATGGCACGCGTGCTCGGCACGTTCGGCCTGTCGAACTCCACCGCCGGCCTGGTCCTCGTCCACGTGATCTACGGACTCGGCTTCACCACGCTGTTCTTCCGCAACTATTACGAAGCTTTTCCGGATGAACTCGTGAAGGCCGCGATGATCGACGGCGCGGGTTTCTTCCGGATCTTCTGGCGCATCCTGCTGCCGAGTTCCGGGCCGATCATCGTCGTGACGATCATCTACCAGTTCACCAACATCTGGAACGACTTCCTGTTCGGCGTGTCCTTCTCGTCCGGCACGTCCTCGCCGATGACGGTGGCGCTCAACAACCTCGTTGCCTCCTCCACCGGCGTCAAGGAATACAATGTCGACATGGCGGCTGCGGTGTTCGCAGCGCTTCCGACGCTGTTCGTCTATGTCGTCGCCGGACGCTATTTCGTGCGTGGCCTGATGGCCGGCGCAGTCAAGGGATAACCGCACATGAGCTTTCTTGAAATCAAGGATATTCGCAAGAAGATCGGCAATAACGAGATTCTGAAGGGCATCAATATCGAGCTCGAAAAGGGCGGCTTCCTGGTTCTCGTCGGGCCGTCCGGCTGCGGCAAGTCGACCCTGCTCAACGCGATCGCCGGCCTGCTGCCGCCGTCGTCGGGCGATATCGTCATCGACGGCCAGGTGGTCAACGATCTGCACCCCTCGCGGCGCGACATCGCCATGGTCTTCCAGTCCTACGCGCTCTACCCGAACATGACGGTCGAACAGAACATCGCATTCGCGCTGGAAATGCGCGGCGTCGAGAAGACGCAGCGCGAGGCGGCGGTCAAGCAGGTCGCCAAGACGTTGCAGATCGAGCATCTCCTGAAGCGCCGCCCGAGCCAGCTCTCCGGTGGCCAGCGGCAGCGCGTCGCCATGGGCCGGGCGCTGGTGCGCCAGCCGCGCGTCTTCCTGTTCGACGAGCCGCTCTCCAACCTCGACGCCAAGCTGCGCGTCGAAGTGCGCGCCGAAATCAAGGCTTTGCACCAGAACACCCACGCCACCATCGTCTACGTCACCCATGACCAGATCGAGGCGATGACGCTTGCCACCAAGATCGTCGTGCTGAAAGAGGGCATGGTGCAGCAAATCGGCACTCCGGCGGAAATCTATGGCCGTCCGGCCAACCTCTTCGTCGCCGATTTCATGGGCTCGCCGGCAATGAACATGCTGAAGGGCAAGGTATCCGGCGCCAATGGCCAGCAGGGCATCGCGCTGTTCGGAAACGACGGCGTCAGGGTCGCCATGCCGCCTTCCGTGACCACCACCCTTCCGGAGGGCAAGGACGTCATTCTGGGCCTGCGTCCGGAGACGATTACCGATGCCGGTCTCGTCGATCCGCAGGCCCGCGCCACCGCCCGGATCGAGGCTGAAGTGACGATGATCGAACCGACCGGCTCCGATACCTTCGTCACCGGCAAACTGGACGGCGCGACCTTCACCGCCCGCACCCGCTCCGACGTACATGTCGCGCTCGGCCAGAAGTTCCCGTTCGCCTTCAATCTCGACAAGGCCGTCGTCTTCGATCCGCAGACGACCAACCGTATCGAATAAGCGGGCGGGGGCGTTTGACCTCCGGTCCTTTTGCCTTTTTCGGTGGAAACCCGGTGAACGGGTCGAACCGGGAGAATATCTTCGACCCGAACGCGGTGGAGACGTTCGATCGCTCGAAGCTGCATTGGGATCGCGCTCGCACGCCGGAAGGGCAGCTGCATCGCGACCGCATGCGCACGCTGATCGCCAAGCGGCGCAAGCATATCGTTCCTGGACTTCTCGCCGTCCCTCCTCACTCGGGCAGGATGCTCGATACCGAAGACGGCGTGATTGCCGTCGATTGGCGGCTGGCGGACCGCCTGCTGCAGCTTCGTGCCAATCTGACGGCCAGGGAGCAGGCGGCACCGCCCGTTTCCGGCACCGTCATCCATGTCGAACCGGCTGAAATCGCTGCCGGTGATATTCTTCCGGGCCTCTCCATGGTTGTGGCCGTTTCTCCCGATTGACCTCCAGCATTCCTCCCAAAGGGGGAACAATCCCGAGGAGGCGGGGTTGAGTCTGTGTCCCATGCGAAACGGGACCAAACCAGACCGAGGAGACAGACAATGGCTAGTGGAAATCATTCCCAATCGGGCGGGTATCGAAACGACCGGATGCGCGACGAGCGTGATTTCGCGCGCGAATCCTCCAGCGATTACCGCCCGGGCGATACGGGTTATGTGCGCGGTTCCAGCGACGATCCGCGCAGCCGCGATGCAAATCGGGAGGACGGCGATCCCTCGCGATTTCCCCGCTACGGTCGCAGCGAACAATGGGTATCCGACGATGGCGGGTTCGAGGCCGGTTATGGTGATTCGGAGCGGTCGCAGGCCTGGGCCCGCGAGTCCTACCGCGGCCGGCCTTCGTCGTTCAGCTACGAGCCGGGCCGCAACCGCGTCAACCAGGCCTATGGCGACCGTTACGGCTCGGACTATCGTTTCAGTGGTGAAGGCCGTTCCGGTTCTGACAGCCGCTTCCGCGGCGCGGACGACTATGGCCGCAAGCGCGGCTTCATGGAGCGCGCCGGTGATGAAGTCGCCTCCTGGTTCGGTGACGAAGGTGCCGAACATCGCCGGAAGATGGATGAACATCGCGGCAAGGGGCCGAAGGGTTATCAGCGCTCCGACGCCCGTATCGAGGAGGACGTCAATGATCGCCTCAGCGACGATCCGGTACTCGACGCATCGAACATCACCGTGACGATCCAGGGATCCGAAGTGACGCTCGACGGTTTCGTGTCGAGCCGCTGGGACAAGCGGCGGGCCGAGGATCTGGTGGACGAGGTTTCCGGCGTCCGACACGTCCAGAACAACCTGCGCGTCAACAATAGTTCGACCGATATGCTGACCGGTTCGACCACGATCTGATCCGGTCTGATCCACGAGTCAGGCCGCTGTCGGTGGCCTGACTCCATTCTAGAAGGAGACATCATGACCGAGAACAATGATACCGCCAAAATCCACAAGGACGCCGCGGGGCAGTACGCCAAATCCCAGGCGGACGGCAAGGCAAACGGCGTCGCAAGCGCCAAACCGACTGTGATCACCGGCTCCGACGACGCGACGAAGCACCGCAATCCGCCCGGCGAAAAGGGGCCGGAAAAGGACTGGGATGTGAATTTCGACGTGTCGGAGCGGCCTCGACACAGCTGAGCCGTCCCGTTCCGGAAAACCATATCGCCGGCAATCAATCCTTGGCCCGGCCTCTAAAACCAGTTAGATAAGACCCGCTAGAATATTAGCAGATGGCGGGACACGGAAATGAATAATGCCGGCAGGTGGCACAGGCACCTGCAGCTTTTTTCCATAGGGTAAAGACGCGGAATGTTTAGAGTTTCGCGGTTTTTTCCAACGGCGCCGATCGGTGCCTACCTGGTCGCACTGGCGGCTGGCGTCGCCTTGCCATTGCTGATTTTCGTCGGTTACCTGATGACGGAGCTGGAGGCGAACGAGCGCGAGATCCTTGCAGCCGAGACCGCCGAAGACGCCCAGCTCATCGCTCGCTCCATCGACCGTGAGCTACAGGACATGGCGACGACGCTTCGGCTGCTTGTCACGTCGCCGGAGCTTGAGGCCGGTGACCTGCGTGCCTTCCACAACCGAACCCAGAATAGCCTGCGGTCCGACTCGCTCTATATTCTCGTCGTCAATGCGGATGGGCAGCAGCGGCTCAACACCCGGGTGCCGTTCGACGCGCCGCTTGGCAAGATCTCCAGCATGCTCGGGCTGCAATCGGCTGTGAACAACGGCGTGACCGAAGTCTCCAACGTGTTTTTCGGCGCCACCAGCGGCAAGCATGTCTTCAACGTCACGATGCCTTTGCCCAAGGAGATTTCCCATTCCGGCGCCGCGATGATCATGACGCAGAATGCCGAGGACCTGCAGAAGCTGATCTCGACGGAGGGGCTTCCTGACGGCTGGTCGGTCGCGGTCGTGGACGGGGCCGGAAAGGTAGTGACTTCCCTCGGCGCCCATGCGCTCGGTTCCGGCACGGCGTTTCCCTCCGACATGCTCAAGCTGATGACTGGCTTCAAGGGTACGATCGAGGATGTCGACGGCAACCGCCGGCAGATGTACGGCTACGCCCAGATCACCGGGTGGACGTGGAAGGCCGTCGTCTGGGGGCCGATCGATGCGGCGCAGGCGAGCATCCTTACCACATGGCGGCAGTTGATCGCCGGCGGTGCGATCTTCCTCGCTCTCGGCATGCTGATCGCCTGGTTCGTCGGCCGTCAGCTTCGCATCCCGATCCGGCAGATCGCCGAAATGGCCGAGCGGATCGGCAAGGGCGAGATCGTCTCTCCCGTGGAGACGAAGATCCGCGAAGCCAACCAGGTGGCGGTCGCTCTTTCGAATGCCTCCTTCGACCGCAGCGAGGCGGAAGATCGGATTCACCTCATCCTGCATGAGCTGGTTCACCGGACCAAGAACATCCTCACTCTGATCCAGGCGATGATGCGCCAGCTGGCACGCCAGGACACCACGATGGAGGAGTTCCAGAAGGCGATCAGCACCCGCCTTCAAGGCCTCGGCAAATCGATCGAGGCGCTGGCGAAGGAGCAGTGGGCCGGGGTGTCGATCCGCCGCGTCATCGAAATCCACATGAGCACGTTCGCGGACGTGGCCGACCGGGTCGAGCTGCAGGGCACGGATTTTATCCTCAAGGCCGAAGCGGTCCAGAACCTTGGCCTCATCCTCCACGAGCTTGCCACCAACTCGGTGAAATACGGCGCGCTCTCCGTGCCGCAGGGCAGAGTGCGCATCGCCTGGAAGGACATGGTCGACGAAGATGACGGCGAAAGCCGGCTTGAGCTCGTCTGGGAAGAGAGGGACGGACCGGCGGTTCACGAGCCTTCCCGCACCGGGTTCGGCACGACGATCATCAGGCGCCATGCGGCGGCGGCTTTCGCCGGCCAGGTCGAGATCGACTTCCGCAATGAAGGGCTTCGCTGGTCCTTGAATGCGCCGCGCTTGGCCTTCGAACGAGGCGAGGGCGCCGAAACTCTCAAGGACATAGCCATCTAGCGGTTATCTCCGTGAGCGCCGGAACGAAGCTGTGGTCCTCGCCGTTTGGTCGGCCATGGACGCCATGCTCACCACGATCGACATCGATCAGGATTCCCTTGAGACCATCGGCCTTACCTATGTCGGCGATACGGAGCCCGGCATCCGTCGGCTCAGGCGCGGCAAGGGTTTCACCTACCGCCTGCCCGACGGCACTTTGCTCTCCGATCCGGAGCATCGCCTGCGGATCGCATCGCTCGGCCTGCCGCCCGCCTATGAGAATGTGTGGATCTGCCTCGATCCGCGTGGGCATCTCCAGGCGACCGGCTACGATTCACGCGGCCGCAAGCAGTATCGTTATCATCCCGACTGGCAGAACTTTCGCAGCGAACGCAAGTTCGATCAGCTCGTCCGGTTCGGCGAGGCTCTGCCGCGGATCCGCCGCAAGGCGAAACGCGACCTCGAACTTGGCCTCGACAAGTCCGACGCGGTGATCGCCGCATTGGTGGCCCTGATGGACGCAACCCATCTGCGGGTCGGCAATCGTCTCTACGCCAAGGAGAACAAGACCTACGGTGCGACCACGCTGCTGAAGCGCCACATGACGCTGTCCGGCGAGTCGGTCATGCTGCGCTTCGTCGCCAAGGGCGGCCGGCGCGTGCAGCACACGCTGAAACATCCCCGTCTGCAGCGCATCCTGGAAGAAATAGCCGATCTGCCGGGTCGGCAGCTGTTTTCCTGGCCGGACGAGCAGGGCGTGCCGCGTCCGATCGATTCGGGCCGGCTCAACGCTTATCTTGCCAAGGCCGCAGGGTTCGCGGTCTCGGCCAAGACGTTCCGCACCTGGGGCGGCAGTCTCGCGGGGCTGATGGCGGCCTGGGAGGTGGTAGAGCAGGAGGGCCGGCGCCCGAAGATCAAGGCGATGTGCAAGGCGGCGGCGGAAGCTCTGCACAACACGCCGGCGGTCTGCCGCTCAAGCTACATCCACCCGGGCATTCTGGCACTTTCGGAGGATGTCTCGCCGCTGGAAAAGGTGATGCGGGACAAGATGGCGCTGACGCGGCCGAAGGAGTTGCGCGCCAACGAACGGCGGCTTCTCGCCTTTCTGAAGCAGGTCTAGGCGTCCGTGTCGGCCGCCCGCGAGGAGGTTGCGGACGGCCGGAGCCGAGCTACGTCAAGTTACGCTGCCCGGCGATTGAGGCGTCCTTCCTGGACTTCCTCGACGATCTTCGCCACGAATTGCGGCAGATCCTCGGGCGAGCGCGAGGTGATGATACCGTTGTCGACCACTACGGCCTCATCCTTCCATGATGCGCCGGCATTGCGGATGTCGGTGCGGATCGAATGATAGGAGGTCGCCTTGCGACCGCGAAGGGCATCGGCCTCCACTAGCAACCATGGGCCATGGCAGATCGCTGCGACCGGCTTGCCGCTTTTCACGAAGTCCCGCACGACCTTCATCGCATCTTCGTTGTCACGCAGGATGTCGGGGTTGATCTGGCCGCCCGGCAGCACGAGGGCATCGAAGTCCTCCGCGTTGACGTTCTTGGCCTCCAGGTCCACCGGGACGGTATCGCCCCAGTTCTTCTTGTCCCAGCTTTTGATCTCGCCTGCCTTGATGGAGGCGATCTTGACGACGGCTCCACGTTTTTTCAGTTCCTCCAGCGGGACGCGCAGTTCCGATCGCTCATAGCCGTCGGCCGCGAGGATCAGGATGTTGGCGGACTCGATGGTGGTCATGCTGGTCTCCTTTGGTTGGCAGTTCCGTGGTGTGCAGAGTCTCGGCCGGCCTCACAGCCGGCCGGTGGAGAGGTCCCGGCCGTTGATGGAGGCGGGGACGCTGATTTCCTCACGAGGCGACTTGGGCAACGGAAGGACCACGGCATCAGGGACGACGACCTGCAGTTCTTCCGGATGGGCCACGGCGAAAGTTTTCTTCTGGTGCGTGCCGGTGAGCCTGTTTCTAAGCATTTTTAGAAATTGCATCATGATTTTCTCCCGTCGCGAACGCTGGGCGATTGCCCGTTCACAGGGGAGCAAACCCCTCGTCGGAGGATTCGTTCCATCTTTTTCACAGTCGGTTACACAAAGTTATCCGGCGGCTGGAACAAAATTCCCGATGGTACGTTCGGTGCCGAATTTTCCCAGTTCCCTGCTGAAGCCTCAACCACGGCGTTCGGCGTGCTGCTTTCCCTTTCTCTCCATCCGCTTTACGGTGAAAGGCCGAGACATCTGCCTTCGCCGCGACGCTCCGCCGTTGGGGATCGCGGGCAGGGGTGGCGTTGCTTGCACGGCGCCGGCCGTGGCTTTGGGAGGAGTAGCCGGATGACGATCCGCTGGAAATATCTCGCGATCCTTGTGATCGTGGCGCCGCTTCTGGGGCTTGGGTTCGCCTGGTCCGGACTGATGAGCGTCAAGGCAAGCACCGGTCATTGGGGGATCACGGATTGGTTCCTGCACTGGGTGATGCGCAATTCGATCCGTACCGCGGCTCTTTCCATCGAAGTGCCGCCGCTCGACAATCCGGCGCTGCTGCCGCCGGCGGCCGGGCATTTCGAGACCGGCTGCGCCATCTGTCATGGCTCGCCGGCGCAAAAGGCTTCAGGCGCCGTGCTCGCCATGCTGCCGCCGCCGCCGGATCTGAAGACGGTGGTTCCCGGCTGGAGCGATGCCGAACTCTTCGAGATCGTCAAGCACGGGGTGCGCTTCACCGGCATGCCGGCCTGGCCGGCTCAGGCGCGCGACGACGAGGTCTGGGACATGGTAGCGTTCCTACGAAAGCTGCCGGGCATGGACGGCAATGCCTATCTGCAGGCGTCCGGCCTGCATGGTATCGGCACCGCGGGCGAGGTGTCGCCGCTGCCGATCACCTGCGAAAGCTGCCATGCGGAAAAGCGGCTCAACGGCAACAGTGTCATCCCGCGGCTCGCCGGGCAGTCGGAAGCCTACCTGCTCAACAGCCTGCGCGCCTATGCGCATGGTGAGCGGGCAAGCGGCGTCATGAGGGTCGCGGTCGGGACCTTGGCGGAGGAGAGCCTGCCGGAGCTTGCGGCCTATTATGCCAAGCAGGCAAGACCGCAAAGGCCTTCGGTGCCGGTTGATCTACAGCTCGTGGAAAGGGGCCGCGAGATCGCGGAAAGGGGAAGAGCGACAGACAAAATTCCCGCCTGCCTCAGTTGCCACGAAAAGCCCGGCGGCAATCCTGCCTATCCGCGCATCTCGGGTCAAAACGCCCCTTATCTGGAGCGCCAACTCCGCCTCTTCCATGCAGGTGTGCGAGGCGGGTCTTCGTTCAACCACCTGATGACCGAGGTGGCAAAAAAACTAAATGAAGAAGATTTTGCCGCTCTCGCGGCCTTCTTTGCCGGCCGCGAGAGCAGTGGGCCTTAGATCAAGGCCTCTCTCCTCCCCAGGAGCTTGAAACTCAGACGGGGATGACCATCATGTAGCAGGCGGCGATCACCAGAACAAAGCCTGCTGCTTCTACCCATTCTCTGACCATCGTCGCCTCCATCGCTTCGGTCGTGAATGAACGAGAAAGTCGCATTGTAGTTCCACGAAATGGCCATAAACGTGGCGGGATCGCCTTAAATGTGACCTGGCACGGTTAACGGCACCTCAATTCTCGTCGGCTGCGGCCCGGGCACGTGCCGCGTCGAGGATCGACCGCACCTCGCGCGCCGCCGAATTCTCGATTGCGAATGCGCCCTCCGGCAACACGCCCGGATCCTCCTCATTGTCCTTGAAGGTCGCGTCGTCGCGCAGCCGCTTGAGGAGTGACGTGATGGTCACTTCGCCCCCGATCATCGCGGACAAGAGCTCGATCAGCAGTTCTCGGTGGGCATTCAGGCGCCCCTCCAGTTCATGCGGGGTCAGTGTCGACATGGTTTCCTCCTTGTCCCGTGCTTCGCTTCTTCAAGGAGATAGCGGAGGTTCCGGCGGAGGGAACAATCGCCGGAACCGAAAGTTGACCCTTCAGCAGGAACATGGAGGAAGACCGTGGCAGACTTCGCCAGATCGAAAGGCGGTCAGGGGCAGCGCGATGCGCGCGACCGGCTGATCCTCGCCCTTTACGCCCAGTTGAAGGCCGAACGGCAAACCCGCGAGGCGCTGGAATACGTCATTCGCAACGGCGCGCTGGCGCCCGAAGTGCTGGAAGCCATCGCCGGCGACCCCATCTCGGCCGCAACCGCCGAGGATGTCGCCGCGGTCGAGAAGGTGATCGCACTCGACGCGCATCGGTGCAGGTAGTTTATCTATCCGCCCAGGGAACGAAATGTTGTGCCGCACCATTATGACGTCAGTATTTCAATTGGGTGTGGCATGGATACAAGATCAAACCACTTGGTTATCGAGCGCGGCTCCTGGCTTCAGCTTGGAGCCAATTTTGATGGCGAGGGCGTCAATTTCGCGATTTTCTCGGCCCATGCGGAGCGCGTGGAGCTTTGTCTCTACGACGCCAGTGGTAGAATAGAGATCGCGAGGCTCGAGCTTCCCGAATACACCCATGAGGTCTGGCACGGTTATGTGCCGGGGCTGAAGCCGGGCACGCTCTACGGCTTCCGGGTGCACGGACCCTACGATCCGGAAAACGGCCATCGCTTCAACCCGAACAAGCTTCTGATCGACCCCTATGCGCGAGAATTCGTCGGCGACGTCGACTGGAACGAGGCGCATTTCGCCTATGATCTCCTGCACGAAGACAAGGACCTGATCTTCGACGAGCGGGACAGCGCGCCCTACATGCCGAAATGCCGGGTCATCGATCCGAACGAGTTCGACTGGAAGGACCAGAACCGGCCGAATATCGCCTGGCCGGCGACGATCGTCTACGAGACCCATGTGAAGGGCTTCACCCAGCTCAATCCGGGCATTCCCAAGGACCTGCGCGGCACATTCGAAGGCATGGGCCACAAGGCCTCGGTGGACTATATCAAGAGCCTCGGCATCACGTCCGTCGAGCTGATGCCGGTCCATTATTTCCCCGACGATCAGCACCTGCTCGACAAGGGGCTCCATAATTTCTGGGGCTACAACACGCTCGGCTTCTTCGCGCCGGCATCCCGCTATTATGGCCCCAGAGGCATCCAGGGGTTTCGCGACATGGTGCGGTCGTTCCACGACGCGGGCATCGAGGTCATCCTCGACGTGGTCTACAACCACACGGCCGAGGGCAACGAACTTGGGCCGACGCTCTCCTTCAAGGGCATCGACAATTACTCCTATTACCGGACCATGCCCGACCAGCACCGCTACTACATCAACGACACCGGCACCGGGAACACCGTCAACACCTCGCATCCGCGCGTGCTGCAGCTGATCATGGATTCGCTGCGCTACTGGACCGAGAGCATGCATGTCGACGGGTTTCGTTTCGATCTTGGCACGATCCTCGGCCGCGAGCCGCAGGGTTTCGACGAGCGCGGCGGGTTCTTTGATGCTATCAGCCAGGATCCGGTGCTCTCCAAGGTGAAGCTGATCGGCGAGCCGTGGGACATCGGTCCCGGCGGCTATCAGGTTGGCGGTTTCCCGCCTGGCTGGGCCGAGTGGAACGACAAGTATCGCGATACGGTGCGCGAATACTGGAAGGGCACCAATGTCTCGACGGACTTCGCCGCCCGCCTGCTCGGTTCCGGCGATCTCTACGATCAGCGCGGCCGCCGCCCATGGGCGAGCGTCAACTTCATCGCCGCCCATGACGGCTTCACCCTGAACGATCTCGTCTCCTACAACGAGAAACACAACGAGGCGAATGGCGAGGACAATAACGACGGCCACAACGACAATCGCAGCTACAATTACGGTGTCGAGGGTCCGACCGAGGACGAGGGCATCAATGCGGTGCGCGACCGCCAGAAGCGCAATTTCCTCGCAACCCTGTTCTTCTCGCATGGCACGCCGATGCTGCTTGCCGGCGACGAGTTCGGCCGCAGCCAGATGGGCAATAACAACGGCTATTGCCAGGACAGCGAAATTTCCTGGGTTCATTGGGAGAACCTGCCTGAGACCTGCGAGGAGCTGCGCGAGTTCACCCGCCAGATCATCAAGCTGCGCCGCGAACAGCCCTTGCTGCGCCGCGAGAACTGGCGCGACGGCCTGGAGATCAAATGGTTCAACGCCGGTGGCGGTTTTCAGACGCCGGAGCAGTGGGACGAAGGTTCCACGCTCGGCCTCCATATCGGCCGGACCGATCTTCGGGAAGAGGCGGGCATCTGGCACGACGTGCTGCTGCTCTTCAACCCGTTCGAAGGCAATGTACCGTTCCGCATCCCGCAGTTCGGCGAGGGCGGCTGGGTGCTTGAACTCACCACCTCCGACCTTTCCAAGCGCGGCCTGGTGATCACCAAGGAAAAGGATTTCGAGCTTGAAGCGCGCAGCCTGGCACTCTTCCGCAGGCCGTAAGGCCTTCGAACTTCTTGCCTATGCCCCATAAAAAACCGGCCTTCGAGCCGGTTTCTTTTTGTCCGCTGGCGGGAAGACTATAGCGTCGCGCGACGGATATCCGAGCTTGTCGAGGCAACATGACCGGACTTCAGCACCAGATTGGCATAAACGGCGGCATATTGCTGGGCACTGCGTTCCCAGGAGAATTTCGCCTTCATGCCCTGGTTCTGCAGCCGCGCCCACATCTTCGGGTCGCCATAGGCGTGCAGTGCGCGGCGAAGTGCGAGCCTCAGTCCGTCCGTGGTCACAGGATGGAACTGAAAACCGGTTGCGACGCGCGCCGACATGGCTGCGTCATTGGCATCGATGATCGTTTCCGAAAGTCCGCCGGTGCGGGAGACGACGGGGACGCAGCCGTAGCGCAACGCGTAGAGCTGGGTCAGTCCGCAGGGTTCGAAGCGGGAGGGCTGCACGATGGCGTCGGACCCGCCGTGGACCAGATGCGCCGTCGGTTCGTCGTAGCCGAAATGCACCGCCATCCGGCCCGGAAAACGCGCGGCGGTATCCGACAGAGCCCGCTCGATCTCGCGGTCGCCCTGCCCGAAGACGATGACCTGGCCGCCGTGGCGGATGATCTCGTCCGCCGTGTCGGCGAACATGTCGAAACCTTTCTGCCAGGTCAGCCGGCTAACGGCGGAAAACAGGGGGCCTTCCTGCGCTGGGTTCAGTCCGAATTTTTGAAGCAGCACGGCGCGGTTCTCGCGCTTACGGCGCAGCGTGCCGACATCGTAGTTGCGTGGCAGGTGTGGATCCGTCGACGGGTCCCAGATATCGAGATCGATGCCGTTGACGATGCCGCGCAGGACGGAGACGCGAGCATTCAGGACCCCGTCCATACCCATGCCGAAGCGTGGGGTGAGGATTTCCCGGGCATAGGTCGGGCTGACGGTGGTGATTGCATCGACCGTCTGCAGGCCACCCTTCAGAAAGCTGATATCGCCGAAATATTCCATGCGGTTCATGGAATAGGCCTCTGGCGGCAGGCCGATGCTCATCAGTACGCCGGCAGGATATTGGCCCTGGAAGGCGAGGTTGTGGATGGTCAGCACCACCGGCGTCTTGCAGCCGCGTTCGCGCATGTAGACGGAGGTCAGCGCCGACTGCCAGTCATGGGTGTGAACCAGGTCCGGAACCCAGCCCGGCAGTAATCCATCGGCGATTTCTGCCGCGGCGAGGGAAAGTGCGGCGAACCGTTTCCAGTTGTCGGGATGATCGATGCCCTCTTCGTCGACATAAGGGCCGCCGGGCCGGTCGTAGAGAGCGGGCGCATCGAGGATGAAAAGGCTGAGGCCTTCGACACGGGTATGGAGGAGCGCTGCTTTTTCGCCGAGCAGGTTGTCGAAGGTGACCAGCGGCATGGCGCTCTTCAGCTGCTGCATGACCTGGGGATAACCGGGGATCAGAGAGGTGGTCTCGATGCCGAGGGGGCTAAGCGCCTTGGGCAGAGATCCGGTCACGTCTGCAAGGCCACCCGTCTTCACAAGGGGGAAGATTTCGGAGGTGACCGAAAGAATTCTCATGCCGGGAAGCCCCCGCTTTCCATAACTTGTATTGATCCCCTGTTCCGCCGCGCTCCGCTCATCTCGACGAGGGTCGTCGATCGGGACGTAAGCGTTCATCATGCGTGCCTCCGCCATCTGCCAGTCTCACCCTCCAGAACGTTTTCGCCCTGGCCAACGTTCCTCCGTCAGGGCGGAACCGAGACCAAGTTCAGACGCAAAAGCCATTTCGATTTTCCAGGATAAACGAACCCGCGGCCGCGATGATATCAGTCGCCGCGACCAGTAACGATAGTGATGAAGCTGGGTGGCAGGCGGCGTCAGGCGCCAGCTGGAACCTTCTTGGAACGCTTCTTGGCCGGCTGGACTGCTTCCGGCATGGCAGCGGCCGGTGCCTTGGAAGTTGTCTTCGCCGGAGAAGCCTTGGCTGCGGCGGTTTTCGCCGCCGGTTTGGAAGTTGCAGCCTTCGACGCCGCTTTCGGCGGCTTCACGGAGGTGGCGGACTTGCCGCGCGATCCTGCCGCAGGCGATTTTGAAGCGGTCGGCCCGAGCGTCGCATATTCCAGCTTGGCTCTTTCCCAATGCTCCCTATCCTTGCCCGAGGGATAGCCTTCTTCTTCCCACAACGTGTAGGCCCGCTTTCTGATCCAGACTTCTTCGGATTCCGCCATTCTTGTCTCCATTCGCCCAAGCGCCCCAACGTGTGCGGCGCAGAAAAGTTCCCTGGTCAAAACGAAAAATCGCAACCGGCCGAGACATGGCCAACACTCGAAAAAAACTTCCCCGGAGGCGGAACTTTTGACTGTCGAATGTACTTATGGCCGCCGGGAAGGAGACACATCCAATGGGAAAGTACTGCGATATCGTTCCACACGCAACCGGCTGGGTCTACGTCATAGACGGCGTGCAGTCTGCGTCTTATTACCACACCTATGAACTTGCCATGGAGGCCGCCAAGGCCCATGTGGCGCGCGACCGAAGCGGCCGGGTGGAGATTTTCCGCCGACAGGCGCCGAACGGCGAGATGTTGCCGATTCCGACCATGCACGGACACGCCGATGCTTCGGTTCTGAGGCGATCTTTCCCGGCTTGAGGAGGCCGGAAGGGAGGAAAAACCCGGCGGCTGCCGGGTTTTTTGTATGTTTGGGTCACGAAAAAGACGCGGCCGAGGCCGCGCCCTTCTTCCGATCGCTCGAAATGTCACGCGGCCTTCTGGGCCGCCGTGTTGACGGCAGTCTTGGCAAGGGTCGTCAGAGCCTCGTCGGTCTTGCTTTCTTCGGCGAGCGTCTGTTCGAGAAGCGTTACCGCATCCCGGTGGCCGAGCTGTTGAGCCCAGGCGCGCAGGGTGCCATAGCGGCTGATCTCGTAGTGTTCGACCGCCTGCGCTGCGGCGAGCAGGCCGGCGTCGAGGGCCGGAGTGCCCTTGAACTCGTCAAGGATTTCCTCGCCTTCTTCGATGATGCCATCGATGGCCGGGCAAGTCTTGCCCTGGGCCCGTTTGCCGATGATCTCGAAGACCTGCTTCAGGCGATCGATCTGGCCTTCGGTTTCTTCCTTGTGCTTTTCGAATGCCGCCTTCAGCTTCGGATCCTGGGCGCCCCGCGCCATCTTCGGCAGCGCCTTCACGATCTGGCGCTCGGCGTAATAGATGTCCTTCAGGGTTTCATGGAAAAGGTCGTCGAGGGTCTTGTTGGCCATGGGTGTCTCTCCTTGTTGATGAGTATTCTTGAGGCAGGATTGCGAGGCATCTAACGAGTGACCGCCTCACAGGTTCCACGCAGATCAGTGCCTTTCGGGGGCTATTCGAAGATTGTTGCGGCAGGCGGCGACACCCTGGATGTCGAGGACGACGTCCTGGGCGCGTGCCTTGTCCGCAAGATGCGCAACGTATCCCTCCAGCGTCACTTCGCCGTTCTCCACCGAGACCGTCATGTTGGTCGGGTCGAGAAAGGCATCCTGTGTCAGTTGCTCATTCACGTCCTGTGCGATCAGATCGTCGGGGCGTTCGTAACCGTCCGGTCCCTTGCCGATCTGCTTTTCCTGCTCCGGTCCCTCGGCAAAGATATTGGCTTCGCCCTGAAGATAACCGCTTGGGCGGCTTTCCGCCGGGCCCTCCCATCGAGGCCATTGCGAGGTCTCGCCGGGACGGCCAGCTTTCGGCTGCTCATTCTTCATCGGCTTTCTCCTTCTCAGGGGCATGATCGCCCGCAGCGGAGAAACCCATGGTTGCCGGAAAGGTTCCGCACGATGTGATGGAACCGGAACGCATGACCTGCGTTTAGGTCTTCAACTATAAAAATGCTTACGACGGGAGAGAGACATGCAGGACAGGCTGAAGATCTATCGGCTGGTGCCGACGGCTGCCCCAAACGATCCGAGCTGGCAGAATTCGCCGCCGCATGGCGAAGTGCTGGTCCGGGCAAAGACCGCCGGCGATGCGCGGCTGGTGGCGAGCCAGGCGGAACTGGATTTCATGGAAATCGACACCTCGCCCTGCGAGGGCAATTCGACCGAGATGGCGAGCGCCTTCCGCAGCGACAAGCTCTATACGGTGATCGAGGATACTAGCTGCCGGTTCGCGCCGAACGGGCCGCGGGGCGTGATCGGTGGCCGGGTGCGCATCGACAACATGATTTCGACCAAACCCTGACTGGCTTGGACGGAGAGCATCAGCCGGCGCGGCCGTCGATCTTTTCGTTGAGTGCCCTCTGCAGCTCACGCGCCAGGTCGAGCAGCCGATCAGGAACATCTTCCTTCTCGATTTCGGTCAGAAGGACCGAGACCTTGCGGTTGACCCGCCGTCCCATTCTGACGTCCTGTTCCGCAACCGGAGTGTCTTGTTTCGTCATCCCGACCTCTGACGTGATCACCGCCGGCAGATCCGTTGCCGAACAATGTCCGCCCGCCATAACCCTACATTAGCTTTCCATACATCATTACGGCTAACTTCGAATATCCCGAAAAAGTCACAGAGGACAAATGAAATAAAGCGACTCCCTATCCGGGAGCCGCTTCATTTGTTCCAGAGGTTTTTTGGAAACTCAGTGCTTGGGCGGTTTCGCCGTGCCGGTGGGAATGGATGTCACCGTGCTCGAGACGGGATCGCTCGCCGGAAAGGTATCTTCCAGCCCCTCGTTGAGCTGCTCGTCCAGCTCCTTCTTTTCACCGCGCTGGCGAGCCGACTGCTCGGCTTTTTTGTGTGGGTCCTTCTGCACGGAGTTGGGAGTGCTGTTGGTGCTCATCTGATTTCTCCTGGCCTGTTTCATCACGAAAACGGTTTGGATCGAACGTTTGTTCCGGAACCAAGCGGAGGCGGCGCGGGTTATCGGGCAAACGAAGGAGTTTTCCGTGGCGCCGCGCGTATTCTGGAAAGGTTATCTGAAGCTCTCGCTGGTCACCTGCCGCGTGACGATGACGCCGGCCGTCTCCGAAGGAGCCAAGGTTCGGTTCCACAATATCAACAGCAAGACCAACAATCGCGTCCTCAGCCAGTATGTCGATGCCGAGACTGGTGAGGCGGTCGAGGACGAAGATCAGGTCAAAGGCTATCCGAAGGGCGAAGACGATTATGTTCTCCTCGAAGACGAGGAGATCGAGGATGTCGGGCTCGAAAGCACCCGTACCATCGATATCGAAACTTTCGTGCCGGCGGGCTCGATCGACTGGATCTGGTACGATCGGCCACATTACCTGGCGCCGGACGACGAGGTGAGTGCCGAGGCGTTTGCGGTGATCCGGGAGGCCATGGCAAAGACCGGTACCGGCGGCATTGCCCGGCTCGTCATGTACCGTCGCGAGCGGGCGGTTCTGCTGCTGCCCAAGGACAAGGGGATCGTGGTCTGGACCTTGCGTTACGGCGACGAAGTACGCGACGCCGACGAATACGCCACCGAGAAGCCGAAGGAGAAGGCCCAATCCGAACATCTGGCGATGATGAAGAAGATCATCGACGAGCGCACCGAAGCCTGGAAGCCTTCAATGGCGGACGACCCGGTCCAGGACCGGCTGCTCGAAATCATCGCCGAACGCAAGAAGAGCCGGAAGACCAGGAAGAAGGTCGAGGAGAAGACGCCCGAACGCACCAGCAATGTGATCGATATTACCGCGGCGCTGAAGAAGAGCCTGGAGGCGGAGCGAAGTTTGCCGCGGAAGTGAGGCGGTGCGGCATACTCCCATCTCCCCCTTGCGGGGGAGATGTCACCGAAGGTGACAGAGGGGGTGACGCCGCGAGTTCAATTGGCGATGAGTATGCGGCAGCACCCCCCTCTGCCCTGCCGGGCATCTCCCCCGCAAGGGGGGAGATTGGCAAGACGCAGCCTCTCATCTCAGCCTCTACCGCTTCTTCTTCCCGTTGAACTCAATCACCGCTTCCGCCTTGCGAAAATCTCCCCACGGATCGTTCGTCTGCTGGGCGATGCGCGCAGGCGCATTGGTAACCGTGAAATAGTTGGGGCCGATCGCTCCGCCGAGTTCGTCCCATTCGACCGGCATGGAGACTGGTGCGCTAGGCCGGGCACGGGTGGAGTAGGGCGCCACGGCGGTATTGCCGCGCCCGTTGCGCAGGTAGTCGATGAGGATCTTGCCGCTTCGCTTCGACTTGGTGATCGTCGAGACATATCTGTCTGGATCGTCGCCGGCCATGCCGTCGGCCAGCGCCTTCATTGCCGCTTTCACCTCCGGCCATTCCGCCTTGGGTTTGACGGGTGCGACGACATGCAGGCCCTTGCCGCCCGAAGTCTTGACGAAGGCCACCAGCCCCATGTCCTCGAAACGACGCTTCACGTCATGCGCCGCGGCAATGATGTCGGTCCAGGATACGCCTTCGCCGGGGTCGAGGTCGATATTGACCATGTCCGGCTTTTCCCAGTCGTCGAGGTTGGAACCCCAGGGGTGGATTTCCAGTGTCGCGCCCTGAACAAGGCCGAGCAGCCCGTCGAGGTTGCGGATGGTGATGTCCTCTTCCGCCGGATCGGCCGGGTCCTTCACCAGTACGGCATTCTCGGTCATGCCCTTCCAGCCGTGTTTCTGGAAGAAAAGCTGTTTGCCGATGCCGTCGGGTCCACGTACCAGCGCCAGCGGGCGATTGACGACGAAGGGCGCCATCAGCCGCCAGACTTCGGTGTAATAGTCGGCAAGCCCGGCCTTGGTCACGCCGGCATCCGGCCAGTAGACCCGGTCCGGATGGGTGAGATTGACCGTCCGCTTCGGCGGCTTCGGTTCTTCCACTGAATTCACTGGCCCGCCCTCCCGGACGATATCCCTCGGGTCCTTGTCTTCCCGCAAGCCCCGGAAGGCCGCATGGCGGATATGCGCATCCGCCGTCCAGCCGCGGAACTCCACTTCCGCCACCAGCTCGGGCCGCACGAAAACGACATCCTTCTTTTCCACCCCGGCAAGCTTTTCGTCAAACGGGCTTTCGTCGGCCTGGATCTCGGTGAGGCTCTTGAAGAGCGATTGCGCCACGGCGTTGGAATAGCCGGTGCCGACCCGGCCGGCATGCCGCAGCTTTCCCCTGTCGTAATATCCCATGACCAGCGATCCGATCGCCGTCCTGGAAACGGAGGAGGGGGCAAAACCCGCGACCACGAATTCCTGACGGGCCGAACATTTCGACTTCACCCAGTCGCGGCCGCGGCCGGGGCGATAGGGCGCTTCCGCGATCTTGGAGATGATGCCTTCGAGGCTCAGCCGGCACGCATGTTTCAGCACCAGCCCGCCTTCGTCGCCGAAATGCTCGCTGTAGCGCAGCGCCGGGCCGCTGCCTATCAGCAGCGTTTCGAGCGCCTCCTTGCGCTTCAACAGCGTGGCGCCCGTCAGGTCGTAACCGTCGAGATGCAGCAGGTCGAAGGCGTAGAAGGTGAACCGGTCGTCCCGGCCTTCGCTGAGGTCCTGTTGCAGCAGGGAAAAATCGGTGGCGCCGGAACCCGCTTCGACCGCTGCCTCGCCATCGACGATCGCCCTGGAAGCGGCGAGTTTTCCGAATTCCGTGATGATTTCGTCTCCGAACTTGTGCGTCCAATCCAGCCCGGTGCGCGTCAACAGCTTCACCTTGCCATTTTCGACACGGGCCTGCAGGCGATAGCCGTCGAGCTTGATCTCGTGGACCCAGCGTTTGCCCGACGGCGCGCTCTTCACCAGCGTCGCAAGCTGCGGCTCGACGAAATCCGGGAGCTCGGCTTTCCGGGCTCCCCTGATATTCGAAGCTGCGATGTCGGACTTTTCCGGTTCTGGATCGGATTTCGCCTTCGCTTTCGGTTTGGCCGTATTCTTTGCCGGCGGTGCCTTGCGGCCCCAGATTTCGTCCAGCGTCTTGCCCGACTTCACCGAAAGCGGCATTTCGTCGAGAATGTCCTTGTCGCCCTCGGCGCGGGCGAATTCGTCCTCGCCCTTCACCAGCAGCCAGTTCTCGTGTTTTTCGCCTTGCCTCTGGGCCATGCGGATCAGGTGCCAGCGGCCTTCCAGCTTCTCGCCCTTCAGCTCGAATTCCATATGGCCTTTCTTATAGCCCTTGTGAGGATCGCCGATGGGTTCCCAGGTGCCCCGATCCCAGAGCAGCACGGCGCCGGCGCCGTAATTGCCTTTCGGGATCATGCCTTCGAAACCGCCATAGTCGAGCGGGTGGTCTTCCACATGCACCGCAAGCCGCTTTTCGCCAGGCACGAAGCTCGGGCCGCGGGTGACGGCCCAGCTTTTCAGGACGCCATCCATTTCCAGCCGGAAATCGTAATGCAGGCGGGTGGCGTCGTGTTTCTGGATGACGAAACTGTTGCCGGTCGCCTTGGCCTTGCGACCGCGGGGCTCCGGAGAGGCCTCGAAGTCCCGCTTCTGGTTATAGGTTTCGAGCGCCATGATCAGCTCGCCTTTCTCTGCGGGGCGGCAGTCTTACGAGATACGGTTTTCTTGGCGGGGTTCTTCGATGCAGTCTTCTTGTCGCCGGCGCTCTGGCGCAGCGCATCGAGCAGGCTGGAAACCTTCTTCGGTTCCGGCTTCGTCTTCTTCTTGAGCTTGCGGCCCTCGATCTTGGCCTTGATCAGCTCCGCGAGCGCCGCCTCGTAGCGGTCGTCGAACTCGGCCGGATCGAACTCGCCGCGTTTGGTTTCGATGATGTGCTCTGCGAGGTCGAGCATCTCGCCGTCGATCTTGAAGGTCTTGATGTCGGAGAAGATTTCCTTGGCCGGCCGGACCTCGTAGTCGTAGTTGAGCGTGCTGGCGATCATGCCCTTTTCGCTCGGGCGGATAAGCACCGTCCGGAGCCGCCGGAAGAGCACCGTGCGGGCAAGTGCTGCGACATTCTTCTCCCTCAGCCCCTTGCGGATCAGCTCGAACACTTCTGCTGCAGGCTTGTCGGCCGGCGCCAGATAATAGGGACGGTCTATAAAGATGGTGTCGATGCCGTTGCAGGGGATGAAGGTCTCGAGTTCCAGCGTCTTGTCGCTCTCCGGCACCGCTGCCTTCACTTCGTCAGGCTCCAGGAAGACGTATTGGCCGCTCGAAACCTCGTAACCCTTGACGATGTCCTCGCTTTCGACCTGCCTGCCGGTGTCGGCATCGACCATCTGGCGATGGACGCGGTTGCCCGTCTCCCGGTTGATGATGTGAAAGCTGACGCGGTCGGATGTCGAGGCGGCCGTATAGAGGGCCACCGGGCAACTCAGCTCTCCAACCTTCAGGTACCCTTTCCAGTTTGCACGCGGTGCCATATGAGAACTCCCGGCAGAACTCCATGAAAGTCCTATCAACAGGCGTGCCGGGCGCTTTGTTCCGCGTGGGGAAAGAAGTGGTCTTCTCACGAAGATGAACAGGGCATTCATCTCAGCGGAACCAAATACGCAAGGCATGCGTTTGCCCCCGTCATTCCAGCAGCCATGAAGACTTCGGAGAGGTAGGCAACGGTGTCTGAATCACAGTTGAATGGTGATCCTGCACGTGCAGACATAGTAAGGCTTATTCCGGCTCTCCGCGCATTTGCCCGTACTTTCTGCCGCAATCCCAGCGATGCAGACGACTTGGTGCAGGAGACGCTGATGAAGGCGCTCGCCAATCTCGACAAGTTCGAGCCGGGCACCAAGCTGAAGAGCTGGCTCTTCACCATTATGCGCAACACCTTTTATACGCGCATCAAGGTGCTTGGCCGCGAGGCGCCGGGGATCGAGGAGAACATCTCCGGGGATACGCCGGTAGCGGCGAGCCAGGAGGTTGCTGCTCGGGCGCGGGAAGTTCAGCGGGCGCTTCAGAAACTGCCGCCGCATTATCGTGAAGTGCTGACGCTGGTCGCGATCCTCGGAGAAAGTTACGAGGCGGCGGCGGAGATTTGCGATTGCGCGGTGGGCACGGTGAAGAGCCGCCTAAACCGAGCGCGGCATCAAATTCTGCAGGAACTGGGAGAAGAAACCAACTGAGCTGCCGCATCGCGACAGCTTTTCTTTGGAGGTCGTCATGAAGTTCACATTGATCGCGGTGGCGATCGTCCTGGTGACGATCGCCCCGATTTTCGCGTTTATCTAGCCGATCAGAGCGGATCCTGGTCGAGGTCAGGGTAATGCCGGAATATGCCCGACTCGTTGAAGGCGAGCCGGCGCTTCGACTTCAGATAGGCTTCGATATTCGGACGTCCGGCGACCGCGTCGCGCAGCTTGGCGACGTTTGGATAATCGCCGTCGAAGTTTTTCATGGCGCGCGGGAAGGCGTAGTTGAGGCCCTCGGCGAGCTGGAAGAGCGACAGGTCGACATAACTCAGGGCTTCGCCCACCGCATGGCCGTTCTTTGCGGGATTTGCGGTGATGATGCGATCGAAATAGCCGATAAATTTCGGCACACGGTGCTTCAGAAAGGCCCTGGAACGAGCCTTGGCCTCCTGCCGCTGATCCTCGTAATAATCGGCGGTGCTGATCGGGTGGTGCGTGTCGTGCACTTCCGTAATGAAATCGGTGATCGTCAGCTGCAGCCCGTGGGCGAAGAGCCGGGATTTTTCGTCCTCCGGCACCAGATTCAGCTTCGGCCCGAGATAGTTGAGGATGTTGGCGACATGCGAGACGATCAGGTCGCCATCTTTAAGGAAGGGTGGTGCGAAGGGCATGTCGTAGCCGTGTTTGCCGTGGATATGGTCCATCATCTTTCCTGTGCCGCGATCGGTACGGGCAACATCCACATAGTCAGCTCCGGCCTCTTCCAGCGCCAGCCGCACAAATTCGCCGCGGCCCTGAAGGCCGTCCCAATAATAAAGTTCGTAGGTCATTTCAGTTTCGGACTCCCTTAAGCGAAGGCACAACCGGCTTGCCGGTGTGACTGTTCCTTTAAATCTGCATGACGGCAGCACAAGTTGGAACTTTTGCACAGAGGTTGGGTTGAAGGCTCGGATGGTGTCGCGACGTTTTTCGCGCCCGGCAGTTTCGCCTTTGGACAGGGTTTTGAATATGGCTATCAGGATTACCGCGATCCTTTTCACGTTGATCGGGGTGGCGCTGGCCATCGGCGGCGGGCAGCTGGTGATGCTCGGCGGCAGCGCCTACTACATCATCTGCGGTCTCGGCTTCGTGCTGACCGCCATCCTGCTTTTCCTCAGAAATGCCATGGCGCTCAGGGTCTATGCCGTGCTGGTACTGGCCTCGCTTGCCTGGGCGGTTTGGGAAGTCGGCCTCGACTGGTGGCAACTCGGCCCGCGCGGCGGGTTGATCATCCTTCTCGGCCTCTGGCTCTTGACCCCTTGGGTCCGCACCCCGCTCGGCTTCGCGAGCCCGACGGGCATGCGCTACGGCGCAAGCGCCCTGCCGCTCGGCATTTCGCTGATGATCGCGATCGTTGTCGCTGTCGTCTCGATGTTTCTTGATCCGCACGACCAGAGCGGCGAGCTTCCGGAACAGTCCGTCGCCGCGGCTCCGCCGATGGGTGGCAACGTGCCGCCCGGCGAATGGCACCAGTATGGACGCACGCCTTTTGGGCAGCGTTACTCGCCGCTCGACCAGATCAAGGTCGACAATGTCGCTCACCTCACGGAAGTGTGGCGCTACCAGACCGGCGACGTGAAGCGGCCTGACGATGTTGGCGAGACGACCTATCAGGTGACGCCGCTCAAGGTCGGGAATTCGCTCTATCTCTGCACGCCGCACAATCTTGCAATCGCGCTCGACGCCACGACCGGCAAGGAGAAATGGAAATACGACCCGAATTCCGGCATGAACCCCGACCGGCAGCACCAGACCTGCCGCGGCGTCAGCTATTACAAGGACGCGGCTGCCGCAGCCGGCAGTCCGTGTGCGGAACGGGTTTATCTGCCGACCTCGGACGCGCGGCTTATCGCGCTCGATGCCGCGAACGGTCAGGTCTGCACCTCCTTTGCCGACAACGGAACGCTGCAGCTCACCAGCGGCATGCGGTACAATCCGGCCGGTTACTACTACTCGACTTCGCCACCGGCGATCGCCGGCAACAAGATCATCATCGGCGGGGCGGTCAACGACAACTATTCCACCCAGTCGCAGTCCGGCGTCATCCGCGCCTTCGACGTCAACACCGGGCAGCTGATCTGGAACTGGGATTCGGGGAACCCATCTCAGACGCAGCCGCTGCAGCCCGGCCAGACCTATACGACGAACTCTCCGAACAGCTGGTCGGTGTTCAGCGTCGACGAGGAACTGGGCCTCGTCTATATCCCGCTCGGCAACCAGGTGCCCGACCAGCTCGGTATGGGCCGCAGCGAGAATGTCGAGAAATATTCCTCCTCGATCGTCGCGCTCAATCTTAATACCGGCGCCGATCGATGGGTGCGCCAGACGGTGCATCACGATCTATGGGACATGGACGTCCCCGCCCAGCCGGTTCTCCTCAACATCACCAGGAAGGACAATACGGTGGTGCCGGCGCTGGTCGGTCCGACCAAACAGGGCGACATCTACGTGCTCGACCGGCGCACCGGCGAACCGATCATCCCGGTCACCGAGGAACGGGCACCCGGAGGTGCCATCCCGGAAGATCGTACCGCGCCGACGCAGCCGACCTCGGCCTTGTCGTTCAAGCCAAGGCCGCTCGAGGAACGGGACATGTGGGGCATCACAATGTTCGACCAGATGGTTTGCCGCATCTGGTACCACCAGTACAACTATCTCGGCCGATACACCCCGCCGTCGCTCAAGGGGACGATCGTCTATCCCGGCAATTTTGGCACGTTCAACTGGGGCAGCGTCGCGGTCGATCCGGAACGGCAGGTGATGTTCGGCATGCCGACCTATCTCGCCTTCACCTCGAGGCTGGTGCCGCGCGCGGATATTCCGCCCAAAGGCCAGGACGAAAAAGCCAGCGAGCAGGGCCTCAATCGCAACGAGGGCGCGCCATATGGCGTCTTCATGGGGCCGTTCCTCGGACCGCTGCAGATTCCCTGCCAGGCGCCGCCGTGGGGCTACGTCTCGGGCGTCGACCTCAGGACCGGCCAGATCGCCTACAAACACCGCAATGGCACGGTCTATGACATGACGCCGCTGCCGCTGCCCTTCAAGCTCGGTGTTCCCGGCATCGGCGGGCCGATGATCACCAAGGGCGGCGTGGCGTTCCTCGGCGCTGCGGTCGACAACTACCTGCGTGCCTACAACCTCACCAACGGTCGCGAACTCTGGAAGGCGCGGCTGCCGGCCGGAGGCCAGGCGACGCCGATGACCTATGCGGTCGACGACGGCCGCCAGTTCGTGGTGATGGTGGCCGGCGGACACGGTTCGGTCGGCACCAAGCCCGGTGACTACGTAATCGCCTACGCGCTGCCGCGATAAGGCAGGCCCGAACAAAAAGGCCCCGAGCGTCCGACGCCCGGGGCCTTTTTCGTTCATCATCGGTGTCGGGAGGTCACCGCGGGCGGGTAAAACGGAGTCCGTTGCGCACGGTGGCCACTCCGGCGACGCCGAGTGCAACCTCCTCGGCTCGAGCAATCTCGCTTTCCAATTGGACTGTCCCGCTCAACGTGATCTCGGATCCACTGGCGATGACGGCGACGTCGCTTGCATCGATACCGCCGGCAGACGCCAGCGCATCGGAGACCGCCCCTTCGAGCGTTGCGCTTGGCGGAAATTCCGCCTCGACCTCAGGGGACGTCTCGTGAAAATGCTGATGCTTGAAGACCATTGTCGTACTCCGTTCTGGCACGGCACGACAACGCATGGAGAGGGCGATTGGTTCAGCGCCCGCCGGCGAGAACCGTGGCGATGATCTCCTCAAGCTGGTTCTGCGAGAAGGGTTTCGGCAGTCGCGGCAGGCGGTTGTCGCCGCCGGTGGGCAGTTCGGCGTAGCCGGTTGCCAGCACCACGGGAAGGCCTGGTCTTTCTTCGCGGATGACGGCGGCCAGTTCCGAGCCGGTCATGCGCGGCATCGAATGATCGGTGATCACGAGATCGATGTCATGGGCGCCGCTTCTCAGTTCCTTCAGGGCATCGGTCCCGCTATAGGCCTCGATCACGGTGTGGCCGAGATCCTCCAGCATCAGCGTGGTGTTCATCAGGACAAGCGCGTCGTCATCGACGGCAAGAATGGTCAGGCGTCCTCGGGGAGTTGCAACTGGTGAAGGCATTTTCTTCTCCGAAGACTGCGGACAATCGTTTGCATCTGCCGCAGGCAGATAGAGCGAAACAGTGGTGCCCTTGCCCTTTTGGCTTTCGATATCGAGTTTGCCGCCCGACTGCTCGGTCAGGCCCTGCACCATGGAAAGTCCGAGCCCCGTCCCCTTGCCGACACCCTTGGTCGTAAAGAAAGGCGTCGTCGCGCGGATCAGGGTCTCCTCGTCCATGCCTTCGCCGCTGTCGGCGACCGAGAGCCGAACATATCGGCCGGGCTTCAGCCTATCGGTCTTCTCGTCGGCCGAATACTCCTCGGCATTGATGACGATCGTGCCGCCGCCGGCCATCGCGTCTCGGGCGTTGACGACGAGGTTCAGAAGCGCGGTCTCGAGCTGAACCGGGTCGCTCGCGACGTACGGCAGGTTTTCGGCAAACCGGGTTTCCACGGAGGCGGAGGCGCTGAGCGAGCGCTGAACGAAATCCATCATGCCGCCTACGAGTGCCGGCACGTCGATGGCCTGCATGTTCAATTCCTGTCGCCGGGAGAACGCCAGCATGCGCTGGGTCAGCGCGGCACCCCGTTCGGCACCCTGAATGGCATTGTCCAGCAGAGGCGTCAGCGCCGGATCGTCGGGCAGGCGTTTCTTCAGGATTTCCAGGCTGCCCAGCACGGCCATGAGCAGATTGTTGAAGTCGTGGGCGACACCACCGGTGAGCTGGCCGATCGCCTCCATCTTCTGGGATTGGAAAAGTTCCTCGCGCGCCTGGGTGAGAGCCTTCTGCGCCTCGACTTTTTCAGTGATGTCGCGCGTGATCTTGGCGAAGCCGAGAAGCGTGCCTTCCTCGTTGCGGATCGCATCGATGATCACATGCGCCCAGAAACGTGTGCCATCCTTGCGCTGCCGCCAGGCTTCCTTCTCGAATCGGCCCTCGCGCCGTGCGGTCTCCAGGCTACGGTTGGGTTCGCCGCGCTCGCGGTCCTCCGGCGTGTAGAACTTTGAAAAATGCTGGCCGACGATTTCGTCCGCCGTATAGCCCTTGATGCGCGCGGCACCCGCGTTCCAGTTGCTGACACAGCCGTCCGGGTCGAGCATGTAGAGAGCATAGTCGGTGACCCCTTGGACGAGGAGCCGGAATTTCTCCTCGCTCAATCGGAGCTCCGTTTCGGCTTTTTTCCGTTCGGTCAGGTCGCGGGTCACCTTGGCGAAGCCGAGAAGCTCGCCGGAGCGGCCCCAGATCGGGTCGATGATGACATGAGCCCAGAAGCGGCCGCCGTCCTTGCGGACCCGCCAGCCTTCCTTTTCGAAGCGGCCTTCTGTCGCAGCGGTCCGCAGAGCGTGCTCGGGCGCCCGCGCCAACCGGTCTTCCGGGGTATAGAAGCGGGAAAAGTGTTCGCCGAGGATTTCCCAGGCCTCGTATCCCTTGAAGCGCTGGGCGCCGGGATTCCAGCTGACGATCTTACCCTCAGGGTCAATCATGTAGATCGCATAGTCGGTGATGGCGTCTACGAGAAGACGATAACGTTCCTCTTCAAGCAACGTAACGTCGTAACTTTGCGGCACACTCATCAATTGTCCCCGGCCCACGAAGTTTGTCGTCTAATGCGCTGTAACAACGAATAGTTGTGACTGTGCAACAGGATCATTACTCTTCCCCGGCCCACGAAGCCCGTGGTCTAACGCGACATAATGTCCAAGTCCCATTTTTGGTTCCCTGTTTCCCAAACTTTTTATTTTACGCCCCAAGCGGCGGCGAGCCGACAAGGGTTGACGGATGACAGGTTTTCCTTTACGACTGACGAAAGATGAAAATCGTCATACGTAAAACGAAAGACTTCAGCGGTATGGATACCAACGAAAATACGCTGGACACGTCGCGGCAGGACAATATCACCCGCATCCTCGATGCGGCGGAGCGGCTGTTCAAGCACTACGGCTATACCAAGACCAACGTTGCCGACATCGCCCGCGATCTCGGCATGTCGCCAGCCAACATCTACCGTTTCTTCTCGTCGAAGGCGGACATCCACAAGGCGCTGGCACATCGGATGTTGGAAGCCAGCCGTGCTGTGGCGCGCGCCAATGCGGCCCGTCCGGTCAGTGCGGCGGAGCGTCTGCGCGACCATTTCCTACAGCAGCATCAGATCACGGTGGAAACCTTTCTACATGAAAACAAGGTCCACGAGATGGTGGTCATTGCCATCGAGGAACAGTGGTCCGTCGTTGAGGATCATATCAAGCAGTTGCAAGCGATCGTCGCCGATGTCATCCGCGAGGGTATCGCCGTCGGCGAATTTCGTGAGCAGGATGCCATTCTTGCATCGGAGTGCATGTGTGCCGCTGTCGTCACGCTCTGCCATCCGCAGATCGTCGCGGAATGCTTGATCGAGGACCGGCGCATGATGCCGGCCGATCTCGTCGACTTCGCCCTCAGGGCCCTCAAGTAAACACTGACGCCCACTCCCATTGTTTACAGGGGCGTCTTGATCGAAAACCCGCCACCAGGAGTGCGGAACCATGTTTTTCGTAAAGACCAGACATAATGTCTCGTTTCTCATCAAGGGCCTTTTAGTCGCGACCGCGTTCGGCGCGCTGACGGCCTGCTCGGAAGAGAAAAAAGCCGAAGCACCGGAAGTCGTCCGCCCGGTCAAGGTGACCGAGGTTGCCGCTGCCGATCACGGCCGCAGGCTTCAATATTCCGGCTCAGTCAAGGCGCGCACCGAAATGAACCTCGGCTTCCGCGTCGCCGGCAAGATCACAGAGCGGCTCGTCGATGTCGGCCAGCGCGTTCGCCCCGGCGATGTGCTCGCAAAGCTTGACGCCGTCGATTACCAGCTCGCGGTGCGTCGCGCCGAGGCCGATCTCGCCTCCGCCCAGAAGCAGGTGGAAATCTCCGGCCTCGCCCGTCGCCGGGCCGAGACGCTTGCCGAGAAGAGCATTTCCTCTCAATCGCAGTTCGAACAGGCGCAACTCGCCAACGACCAGGCCATTTCGCAAAGGGAATCGGCCCAGTCGGCGCTCGACCAGGCTCGCAACCAGGTCGCCTATACGGAATTGAAGTCGGACCAGAACGGCATCGTCACCGCGGTTAGCGCCGATATCGGTCAGGTGGTCGCGTCCGGCACGCCGGTTCTCTCCGTCGCCGTTGAGGGCAGCAAGGAAGTGCAGATCGCCGTTCCGGAAATGGACGTCGCTCAGTTCAAGCCGGGCAAGACGGTGAAGGCCCGTTTCTGGTCGGCCACCGATCTCGTGCTCGACGGCAAGGTCCGCGAAGTGGCCGGCAGCGCCGATGCGCAATCGCGCACTTTCGCGGTTCGCGTCAGCCTGCCTGAGGATACGCGGGTCCTGCTCGGCATGACCGCGACGATCGAGGCGGACGAAGACAATGCCGTCGCGACCTATGCCGTTCCGCTTGCCGCGCTTTCCAAGAAGGACGGCCAGTCCGTCGTCTGGATCGTCGACCGGGGCAAGGGCACCGTCAACTCACGCACCGTCAAGGTCGCCGATTTCTCCGACGACGGCGTTCGTGTCGCCGACGGCGTTGCCAAGGGCGACCTCGTCGTCTCGGCCGGCACGCAGTTTATGAAGGAAGACATGAAGGTCAAGCTGCCGGAAAACATTGCCTCACGCTTCGGCAGCGTCAGCAGCCTTACCACCGCTTCGCTCGCGCCCTGATCGCCCGGCTTAAAGGACCCAAGACCATGAGCTCCTCTCATCAGGCAAATCCCCCGGAAAAGGGCCGGTTCAACCTGTCCCGCTGGGCGATCGCCCATCCGAGTATCGCCCGTTTTCTCTTCGGCCTCATCATCGTCATGGGTGCGCTCGGCGTCATGAACATGGGGCAGAAGGAAGACCCGGACTTCACCTTCCGCGTCATGGTCGTGCAGACCGTCTGGCCCGGCGCCTCCATTCAGGAGATGCAGGACCAGGTCGTCAACAAGATCGAGCGAAAGCTGCAGGAAACCCCGCATCTCGACTGGGTCAAGTCCTATACCCGCGCCGGCGTGGCGATCACAACGGTACAGATCAAGGGCGACACCAATACCGCCGAGGTCAACGACGCCTTCTACCAGGTCCGCAAGAAGATCGGGGACATCACCCAGGATCTGCCGGCCGGCCTGCTCGGTCCGTATTTCAACGACGAGTTCGGTGATACCTACATCACCCTTAATTCGATCAGCGGCGAAGGCTACAGCTATCCTGAGCTGAAGCAGTTCGCGATCGAGGCCCGCGACATGCTGCTCGCCACGCCCGGCGTCGAAAAGGCGGTCATTCTCGGCGACCAGCCGCAGAAGATCTTCATCGACGTATCGTCGAAGGCGCTCGCCGAGCGCGGCCTCACCGTTCTCAACATCCGCGACGCGCTGTCCGGCCAGAACAATATCGATCCAGCCGGGAGCGTTCAGACCGCCGATCGGTCGGTGCGGATTGCGGTCGAAGGCGGCGTCACCACCCCGGAAGACATCCGCGAACTGCGCCTCAAGGCCGGCAGCCAGGTGATCCGGCTCGGCGATATCGCCACCGTCACCGCCGGCCTCGAAAACCCCTATCAGCGCAAGTTCCGTTTCAATGGCCACGACAGCGTCCAGGTTGGCGTCGTCATGGCGAAGGGTTTCAAGGTAACCGACGTCGGGCACGAGATCGAAGCCACCTATGAGCGCTTCGAACAGACGCTGCCGGTCGGCGTTTCCGTCGAGCAGGTCTCCAATCAGCCGGAAGTCGTCACCGAAGCGGTCGGCGAATTCACCCAGGCCCTGCTGGAGGCGCTCGTCATCGTCCTCATCGTCTCGCTGATCTCGATCGGCTGGCGTTCGGGCATCGTCATCGCCATCACCATTCCGCTGGTTCTGTCAGCCACGTTCGCGATCATGTTCTACATGGGCATCGAGCTGCAGCGCATCTCGCTCGGCGCGCTGATCATCGCGCTCGGCCTGCTCGTCGACGATGCGATGATCGTCGTCGAGATGATGGAGCGGAAGCTGGAGGAGGGGCTCGCACGCCTCGATGCCGCCACCTTCGCCTACTCGTCCACCGCCTTTCCGATGCTGACCGGCACATTGATCACCACCGCCGGCTTCATCCCGGTCGGGTTCGCCGATTCCACCGCCGGCGAATACGTGCGCTCGCTGTTCTACGTGGTGGGCATCGCGCTCGTCGTGTCGTGGTTCGTGGCCGTCTATTTCACTCCCTGGCTCGGCTACATGATCCTCAAGCAGCGGGCGCACGCAGGCACCCATCACGATGCCTACGACACCCGTATGTATCGCGGCGTCCGGCATGCGGTCGGCTGGTCCGTGCGTCACAAGGCGATCGTGCTGCTTCTCACTCTCGGCGCCTTCGTCGGCAGCCTGTGGTCGTTCCAGTTCATCCCGCAGAGCTTCTTCCCACAGTCCTCGCGGCCGGAGATCCTGGTCGACATGTGGCTGCCGGAAGGCACGGCGATCGAGGAAGTCGAACGCCAGGCGAAAGCCCTTGAAGACAAGATCCTGCCCGACGCGGACAAGACCTTCGTCGCGACCTATATCGGCGAGGGCGCGCCGCGCTTCTTCCTGCCGCTCGACCAGCAGCTCCGCAATCCCAACTACGCGCAGCTCCTGATCATGTCGAAGGACGTCGAAGCCCGCGAGCGTCTGATCGTCAAGCTGCGCGCCATCCTTGCGCAGGACTTCCCGACCGTGCGCGGCAAGGTCGACCGCCTGTTCCTCGGCCCGCCGGTCGGCTGGCCTGTTCAGATGCGCGTCACCGGCCCGGATCCGGCGGAAGTGCGCCGCATCGCGGACCAGGTCAAGGAACGTTACCAGCAGCAGCCGCTGTTCGGCGCGATCCATGACGACTGGATGGAGCCGGTGACAGCCATGAAACTGGTCATCGACCAGGATCGCGCCCGGGCGTTGGGCGTCACTTCGCAGCGTGTCCGCCAGATGCTGCAGACAGCAGTCTCCGGCGCTCCGGTCAGCGACTTCCGCGATGGCGAGGAAACCGTCTCGATCGTCGTCCGCGAGCCGGATGCAACCCGCAACCTGCTCTCGGCGGTCCAGTCGGTCTATGTACCGACGGATTTCGGCGGCTTCGTCCCGGTCTCGCAGATTGCCAAGGTCGTGCCGGTCCTCGAACAAGGCATCGAATGGCGCCGTGACCGCCTGCCGACCATCACCGTCAAGGCAACGCTCCCGGATGGCGTCGAACCGACCCAGGTATCGATGAACCTCTACAGCAGCATGGCCGACCTGCGCGCCAGCCTGCCTGCCGGCTATCATGTCGAGATCCAGGGCGGTGCGGAAGATGCGGCCGAAAGCCAGAACTCGATCGCTGCCAAGGCGCCGATCATGCTCCTGGTCATCCTCGTGCTGCTGATGATCCAGCTGCAGCATTTCGGCAAGGCGATGCTGGTGCTGGCGACCGGCCCGCTCGGTATCATCGGCGCTGCCATGGCGCTGCTCATGACCGGTGCGCCGTTCGGCTTCGTGGCGATCCTCGGCGTCATCGCCTTGCTCGGCATCATCATCCGCAACTCGATCATCCTGGTCGACCAGATCGACCAGGACATCGCGGCCGGCATGGAGCGGATGGAGGCGATCGTCGGCGCGGCCGTACGCCGTTTCCGGCCGATCATGCTGACGGCGCTGACAGCCGTGCTGGCGCTGTACCCGATCTCGCGCGGCGTGTTCTGGGGGCCGCTCGCCTACGCAATGATGGGCGGCATCCTGGTTGCGACCGTGCTGACCATCCTTGTCCTGCCGGCCGCCTACGCCCTCTTCTTCGGCCGCGAGCCCAAGAAGAACAAGGACGACCGGTCGCCCGCCAATCAGGGCGACCTCTTCGAAAGCCGTGACGACCTGCCGATGGCAGCGGAGTAACGGCGAGCGCCTTCCTCGGGAGCCTGGTAACTCCTGAGGAAGGCGTCCTGATTTGCTTTGACGGACTGGAAGATATAGTCCCTGACCATCCGCACCCGGGGGATCTGGCTCAGGTCACGATGGCACATCAGCCAGTAGCCGCGCCTCAGTTCCACCTCGTCCGGCAGCACGATTTCGAGATCCGGCCGCGTGCGGGTGATGAAGTTCGGCAGCACGCAAAGACCGAGACCGTTCAGCGTCGCGGTCAGCTGCGCAAAGATGCTGGAGCTCTGGAAACGCGCCTTGATGCCCGGATGGACGTCGCCAAGATAGTCGAGCCCGGGCGCGAAGATCATGTCCTCGATATAGCCGATGAAGGGGTGCGACAGCAGATCCTGCCGGTTGCGGATCGGACCGGCCTTGGCCAGGTAGGATTTCGCGCCGTAGACGTTGAGACTGTAGTCGGTGAGCTTTTCCGTCAGATAAGGCCCGTCCTTCGGCGGATCGAGCGAGACGGCGATATCCGCTTCCTTGCGCGACAGCGACATGATCTGCTGGATCGTCACCAGTTCCAGCGAGATGTTCGGATGGCTGTCGCAGAAGCTGCGGATCTTGTCGGCGAAGAAGAAATTCGCAAACCCCTCCGGGGTGCTTAAGCGAACGACGCCACGCTGCGCCGTGGTGCCGGAGGCGACATCCGCCTGCAGCCGGTCGGCCTCGGTCTCGATGCGCTCCGCCGTCTCGATGAAGCGCTGCCCCATGCCGGTCAGGACATACCCACGTGGATTGCGCTCGAACAGTTTGACCTTGAGGGCGAACTCCAGCCGGTCGATGCGCCGGGACACGGTGGCGTGGCTGGTGCGCAATTGACGTGCCGCGGTGGACAGCTGTCCACTGCGCGCCACGGCCAGGAAATATTGCAGATCGTCCCAGGTGAAGTTCTGATTGGTGCTCAATTCGTTCCCGTCTGTTCAAAAATGCACAGATGCTGTTTGCAATTAATTACAGCGGCCTGCTTGCGTCAACGGCCGTTTTCCTGAACCATGCAATCCGGAGCAGCCGCTTTGAGGAGAGCGGCTCACCAATTTTGAACAGACCCTTCAAATTTTCTGGGCCTATTCTCTGGGAGGAGAAATTATGCACAAGTCAATTCTGACGTCATTTGTAACGTCCCTGGCCGTCGTTCTCGCAAGCAGCGCGGCATTCGCGCAGAGTGCGTCCGACAACAAGGTCAAGATCGGCATCCTGAACGACCAGTCCGGCGTCTATTCCGAGTTCGGCGGCAAGTCGTCGGTCGAGGCGGCCAAGATGGCGGTCGAGGATTTCGGTGGCAAGGTTCTTGGGGCTTCGATCGAGATCGTCGATGCCGACCATCAGAACAAGGCGGACATCGCCTCCAACATCGCCCGCCAGTGGTACGATACCCAGCAGGTCGATGCGATCATGGAGCTGACGACCTCGTCCGTCGCGCTCGCCGTTCAGGCGATCGGCAAGGAAAAGAAGAAGATCGACATCGTCACGGGCGCGGCGACCACCGATCTGACCGGCAAGGCCTGCAGCCCCTACGGCTTCCACTGGGCTTATGATACGCATGCGCTGGCGGTCGGTACCGGCGGCGCGCTCGTCAAGCAGGGCGGCGACAGCTGGTTCTTCCTCACCGCCGACTATGCCTTCGGTTATTCGCTCGAGCAGCAGACCGGCGACTTCGTGAAATCCTCCGGCGGCAAGATCGTCGGCGCGGTCCGCCATCCGCTCGCCACCACCGATTTCTCGTCCTTCCTGCTGCAGGCACAGTCCTCCGGTGCCAAGGTCGTCGGCCTTGCCAATGCCGGCCTCGACACGGCGAACGCCATCAAGCAGGCGGCGGAGTTCGGCATCACCGCCGGCGGTCAGCGCCTCGCAGCACTGCTCTTCACGCTCGCCGAAGTGCACGGCCTCGGCCTGCAGGCGGCCCAGGGCCTGACCCTGACCGAGGGATATTACTGGAACCTCGACGACAAGAGCCGCGAATTCGCGAAAAAGTTCTTCGCCCGTACCAAGAAGATGCCGAACATGGTTCATAGCGGTACCTACTCGGCCGTCACGCAATATCTGAAGGCAATCCAGAAGGCCGGCAGCGACGACGCGGATGCCGTCTCCAAGGCACTGCACGAAATGCCGGTCGACGATTTCTTCGCCCGCGGCGGCACGGTCGCCAAGAACGGCCGGATGATCCACGACATGTACCTGCTGCAGGTCAAGAAGCCGGGCGAAAGCAAGGAACCCTGGGATTATTTCACCGTACTCGCCACCATCCCGGGCAAGGACGCCTACATGGATCCCGCCAAGAGCGGCTGCGAACTGGTGAAGTAATGGCGGTTTCCGCGACAGCAAAACAAGAAGAGCCGCGGGTGGTATTGTCCGCCCGCGGCCTCTCGAAAAGCTTCGGCGCCTTCATGGCGGTGAAAAACGTCGATCTCGACGTCCATCACGCGCGCGTCCATGCGCTGATCGGCCCGAACGGCGCCGGCAAGACGACCGTCTTCAACCTGCTTACAAAATTCCTGCAGCCGACGGCGGGTTCGATCACGCTTCTGGGCACGGACATCACCAAAACTCCGCCGGACAGGATCGCCCGCATGGGGCTGGTCCGCTCCTTCCAGATTTCGGCGGTCTTTCCGCATCTGACGGTGCTCGACAACGTGCGCATCGCGCTGCAGCGACCGAACGGTCTCTCGACGCAGTTCTGGCTGCCGGTCTCCTCGCTCGACCGGCTGAATGCGCGGGCCGACGAATTGATCGAGTCGGTCGGCCTGAAGCGCGAACGCAATGCGCTCGCCGCCGACCTTTCCTACGGCCGCAAGCGCGTGCTGGAGATCGCCACGACGCTGGCGCTCGATCCCAAGGTGCTGCTGCTCGACGAACCGATGGCCGGCATGGGGCAGGAGGATATAGGCACCGTTTCCAACATCATCCGCGAGGTGGCGAAGACCCGCGCGGTGCTGATGGTCGAGCACAATCTCTCCGTCGTCGCCGACATCTGTCACCACGTGACGGTGCTCCAGCGCGGGGAGATCCTCGCCGAGGGCGACTACGCCGAGGTCAGCCAGGACCCGCGGGTGCGCACCGCCTATATGGGCACGGAGGAGGCTTGATGGCACCGTTGTTGCAAGTTTCCAACCTCAATGCCTGGTATGGCGAAAGCCACGTCCTGCACGGCGTCGACATGACGGTCGGCGAGGGCGAGACGATCACCATTCTCGGCCGCAACGGCGTCGGCAAGACGACGACGCTCAGGACCATCGTCGGCATCATCCGCGAGCGGAAAGGCGAAATCCGCTTTGCGGGCAAGGATATGCTCGGCGTGCCGCTGCATCGCACGGCGCATAACGGCATCGGCTTCGTGCCGGAAGAGCGCGGCATCTTTTCGACTTTGACCGTCGAGGAAAACCTGATGCTGCCGCCGGTCGTGGCTGAAGGCGGCATGTCGCTCGAAGAGATCTACGAGCTCTTCCCCAACCTTGAGGAGCGCCGCTCCAGCCCCGGCACCAAGCTTTCCGGGGGCGAGCAGCAGATGCTGGCGATCGCCCGCATCCTGCGCACCGGCGTCAAGCTGCTGATCCTCGACGAGCCGACCGAAGGCCTGGCGCCGGTCATCGTGCAGCGGATCGGCGAGGTGCTGAAGACGCTGAAGGAGCGCGGCATGACGGTGCTCCTGGTGGAGCAGAATTTCCGCTTCGCGAGCCGCGTCGCCGACCGGTTCTATCTGATGGATCACGGCCGGATGGTGGCGAATTTCCCGGTCGGCGAGCTGCCTGATCGCATGGACATGTTGCACAAGGTTCTGGGAGTGTGACGCTATGACGATGATCTTCGGCATACCGCTTCAGGCCTTTCTCGGGCAGCTCCTGATCGGCCTGATCAACGGGTCCTTCTACGCGCTCCTGAGCCTCGGCCTTGCGGTCATCTTCGGCCTTCTGCGCGTCATCAACTTTGCCCATGGCGCGCAGTACATGCTCGGCGCCTTTGCGGCGATGCTGATGCTGGAGTATTTCGGCATCAACTACTGGGCCGCGCTGATCCTCGGGCCGATCGTCGTCGGCCTGTTCGGAGCCATCATCGAACGAACGATGCTGTCACGGCTCTACGATCTCGATCCGCTCTACGGCCTGCTCTTCACGTTCGGCTTGGCGCTGACCATCGAGGGCACGTTCCGCTACCTCTACGGCGCGGCCGGCCAACCCTATTCGGTGCCGGCGCAGCTTGCCGGGGGCACCAATCTCGGTTTCATGTTCCTGCCGATCTATCGCGGCTGGGTGGTCGTCGTGTCGCTGGTCGCCTGCATCGGCACATGGCTGCTGATCGAGAAGACCAAGCTCGGCGCCTATCTTCGCGCCGCGACCGAAAATCCGGTGCTCGTGCAGGCTTTCGGCGTCAACGTGCCGGTGCTCCTGACGCTGACCTACGGGCTCGGTGCGGCGCTCGCCGCCTTTGCCGGCGTGCTGGCCGCGCCGATCTACCAGGTCTCGCCGCTGATGGGCTCGAACATCATCATCGTCGTTTTCGCGGTGGTCGTGGTCGGCGGCATGGGCTCGATCATGGGCGCCATCATCACCGGCTACATGCTCGGTATTGCAGAGGGCCTCACCAAGGTGTTCTATCCGGAAGCGTCCAATATCGTGATCTTCGTGATCATGGCAATCGTGCTTCTACTCCGGCCAGCCGGCCTTTTCGGACGGGATGCGTGAGATGAGCGAGATGACCCAAACCGCCGCCAAGCCGCATATCGAGCGCTCGGCCACCGCTTCCAGGACCTACACGATCTTCGTGATCATCGGCCTGGCGGCTCTGATCCTCGCGCCGATGTTCTTCTATCCAATCTTCCTGATGAAGCTCTTGTGCTTCGCGCTATTTGCATGCGCCTTCAACCTGCTGCTCGGTTATACCGGGCTCCTGTCCTTCGGCCACGCGACTTTCTTCGGCGGCGCGGCCTATTTCACCGCCCATGCGGTCAAGGAATGGGGCTTTCCGCCGGAACTCGGTATCCTGACCGGCGTCGTGGGCGCAGCATTGCTCGGGCTGATCATGGGGTTCTTCGCGATCCGCCGGCAGGGCATCTATTTCGCGATGATCACGCTCGCTCTGTCGCAGATGTTCTTCTTCTTCTGCCTGCAGGCGGAGTTCACTCAAGGCGAGGACGGCATCCAGTCGGTGCCGCGCGGCCATCTGTTCGGTTTCATCGATCTCAACAGCTCGACCAATATGTATTACTTCGTGCTGGGCGTATTCCTGATCGGCATGGTGATCATCTGGCGGTTCATCAACTCGCCCTTCGGCATGATCCTCCGGTCGATCCGCGAGAACGAGCCGCGGGCCATTTCGCTCGGCTACTCTGTCGCCCGCTACAAGCTCGGGGCCTTCGTGATGTCGGCGGCCTTAGCGGGCCTTGCGGGCGGGTTGAAGTCGCTGGTCTTCCAGTTCGCGACGCTCACGGATGTCGCCTGGCAGATGTCCGGCGAAGTGATCCTGATGACGCTTCTCGGCGGTATCGGCACGCTGATCGGGCCGATCTTCGGCGCTGGTCTGGTGGTCACGCTGCAGAACTATCTGGCGACGTCGCAATTTCCGGTGACGATCGTCACCGGCGTGATCTTCATGGTCTGTGTCCTCGTCTTCCGGCGGGGCATTATCGGGGAATTCTACGCCTCCCGGCTCGGCCGGAAGCTCGGTTTCGAGCATAGACGATAAGATAGAGGGAGGGTGCAGGGATGCGGCTTGCGGGCATGGTTCGCAGGGCGCTCTCCCTGGAGCATAAGCATGGAAAATTACGACTACATTGTCATCGGGGCGGGCAGCGCGGGCTGCGTATTGGCCAATCGGTTATCGAAGGACCCGGGCAACCGCGTACTGATCCTCGAAGCGGGCGGCAACGACAATTATCATTGGGTGCATATTCCTGTCGGTTACCTCTACTGTATCAACAATCCGCGCACGGACTGGTGTTTTACCACCGAGAAGGAAGAGGGGCTGAACGGCCGTTCGCTCTCCTATCCGCGTGGAAAGATCCTCGGCGGCTGCTCTTCGATCAACGGCATGATCTACATGCGCGGCCAGGCTTACGACTACGACATGTGGCGGCAGATGGGCTGCACCGGCTGGGGCTGGGACGATGTCCTGCCTATCTTCAGGAAGAGCCAGGATTTCTACAAGGGCGCCGATGACATGCACGGCGCAGGCGGCGAATGGCGCATCGAGAAGTCGCGGGTGCGCTGGGCCGTGCTCGACAGTTTCCAGAAGGCCGCCGAAGAGGCCGGTATTCCGATCGTCGACGACTTCAATCGTGGCAACAACGAAGGCTCAAGCTATTTCGACGTCAACCAGCGCTCCGGCATCCGCTGGAACACGTCCAAGGCCTTCCTGCGCCCGGCGATGAAGCGGCCGAACCTCACGGTGCTTACCAAGGCGCATGTTCGGAAGCTGATCATCGAAAACGGCGAGGTGAAGGGTGTAGAGTTCCAGCACGATGGGGTGGCGAAGAAGGCCTATGCGAAACGCGAAACCGTGCTCAGCGCCGGCGCGATCGGCACGCCGCATATCCTCGAGCTCTCCGGCATCGGCCGCGGCGATGTGCTCGCCAATGCCGGTGTCGAGGTGGTCAAGGAGGTCAAGGCTGTCGGGGAGAACCTGCAGGACCACCTGCAGCTCCGCCTCGTCTACAAGGTGACCGGCGTTCCGACCCTCAACGAAAAGGCGTCGAGCCTGATCGGCAAGGCCTCGATCGGCCTGGAATACGCCTTCCGGCGCTCCGGGCCGATGTCGATGGCGCCGAGCCAGCTCGGCATCTTCACCAAATCCGGGCCGGACAAGGAGACGCCGGATCTCGAATATCACGTCCAGCCCGTGTCGCTCGACAAGTTCGGCGAACCGGTCCACTCGTTCCCGGCAATGACCGCGAGCGTGTGCAATCTTCGTCCCGAGAGCCGTGGGTCCGTGCATCTGAAAAGCCCGGATTTCGCCGCGGCACCGGGCATCCATCCGAACTACCTGTCGACCGCCGCCGACCGCGACGTCGCCGTCAAGTCGATCCGGATCACCCGCGAGATCGTCAAAAAACCGGCGTTTGCGCGCTATCATCCGGAGGAATACAGGCCCGGCCCCTCCTGCGAGACCGATGCGGACCTCGAAAAGGCGGCCGGCGACATCGGTACGACGATCTTCCACCCGGTCGGCACCGCGCGTATGGGATCCGATCCGGACAGCGTCGTCGATCCCCGCCTGAAAATGCGCGCAGTCGGAAGGCTGCGTATCGCCGATGCCTCGATCATGCCCAATATAGTCTCCGGCAACACCAATTCGCCGACGATCATGATCGCCGAAAAGGCGGCCGAGATGATCCTGGCGGACAATCGGTAGACCGGAGAAACGCATGCCCGACACACCTGCCCAGAGCGACGAAGTCCTCATCGACCGTATCGGTTCGGCCGCCGTCATCCGGCTCAACCGGCCGAGGGCGCTGAACAGCCTGAACTTCGCCATGGTGCGGGCGATGAAGCAGGCGCTGGAGCGGTTTGCGCGCGATCCGGACATCTCCTGTGTCATCCTGAAAGGCGAGGGAGAGCGCGGTCTTTGCGCCGGAGGAGATATCCGGGTCATCTACGAAAGCGGCAAGTCGGACGATCCTGACGTCACGCGGTTCTGGCGTGAGGAATTCCCCGTCAACTATATGATCTCCCGCTACGAAAAGCCGTATGTGGCGCTGATGGACGGCATCGTCATGGGCGGCGGCGTCGGCGTCGCCTCGCACGGAAAACACCGGATCGTCACGGAGCGCACCCGTCTTGCCATGCCCGAGACCGGCATCGGCTACGTGCCCGATGTCGGCGCCACCTGGCTGCTTCCCCGCGCGCCCGGCGAGACCGGAACCTGGATGGGGTTGACTGGCGAGGTGATCGGCGCGGCGGACGCCATCTATACCAACCTTGCCGATGTCAACGTGCCCTCGGAGCGGCTCGGCCCGCTTGTCGAGGCGCTGGGAGAACTGAAAGGCGGCGCATCCGACGAGCAGGTGAGGGCGGTGATCGATCGTCTCGCCGTTACGCCGGGCGAAAGCCAGCTTGAGGCCCATCGCGACCTGATCGACCGGGTTTTTCGCTTCGATACGGTCGAGGAGGTTGTGGAAGCCCTGAATAGAGAGGATGATGAATTCTCCATCAGGACGCGCGACATCATCGCCAAGCGCTCGCCGACCAGCCTCAAGCTCGCGCTTCGGCTCATCCGGCGCGGCCGCGAAAGTTCGAGCCTGGTCGAATGCCTGGAGCGGGAATTTACCGCCGGCGCCGAAATCCTGCGCAACCACGATTTCTACGAGGGCGTGCGCGCCGCGATCATCGACAAGGATCGCAACCCGAAATGGTCTCCGGCAACGCTGGAGGAGGTCGGGGATACGGATCTCGACCGCTATTTCGCTGCGCGGCATCCGGTGCTGTTTCCGGATCACAGGCTTTAAGACAAGAAAGACGGGAGGAAGACATGACCAAGATCGCTTTCGTGGGCCTTGGCAATATGGGCGGGCCGATGGCTGCCAATCTCGTGAAAGCCGGTCATGAGGTGCGCGGATTCGATCTGTCGGAAGCGTCGGTGAAGGCGGCCGCCGAGACGGGCGTGATGGCTGCCGATGCGCTGGCGGAGGCGGTGCGCGATGCGGAATGTGTCATCACCATGCTGCCGAAGGGGCAGCACGTCACGGCCGTGTGGACCGATATCACCACGCTCATCCCCGAGGGCACTCTCGTCATCGACTGCTCGACCATCGACGTGGAAAGCGCCCGCAAGGCGCATGAACTGGCGGATGTCATGAACTGCATCTCGCTCGATGCACCCGTCTCCGGCGGCACCGGCGGGGCTGTGGCCGGCACGCTCACCTTCATGGTCGGCGGTTCGGAAAAGGCGTTCGCCCTGGGCAAGCCGATCCTCGAGGCGATGGGCAAGAAGATCGTCCATTGCGGCGACGCCGGCGCGGGCCAGGCGGCAAAAATCTGCAACAATATGATATTGGGCATCTCGATGATCGGCGTCTGCGAGGCATTCGGGCTGGCGGAAAAGCTCGGCCTTTCGCATCAGGCGCTGTTCGACGTCGCCTCCACCTCGTCAGGCCAGTGCTGGTCGCTCACCACCTATTGCCCGGTGCCGGGTCCGGTGCCCACCTCGCCGGCGAATAACGACTACAGGCCAGGTTTCGCCGCAGCGCTGATGTTGAAGGACCTGACGCTGTCGCAGGAGGCCGCAAGACAGTCTGGCGCAGCCACGCCGCTCGGTGCCCACGCGGCCGAGCTTTATGCCGAGTTTGAAAGGACCGGGCACGGCGCGAACGATTTTTCCGCCATCATCCAGATGCTGCGCGAGAAGGCCGGCAGGAACGGTTGAGTGGGAGCGCCCGTGTCTTGGAAGCTGCGTGGATAGACCCTTTGGCGTATGTTTCCTGCGGGCAAAGAGAGTAAAATCCGTGTCTTCCTGGCAGATCGATGTCAGGACTTGGGATGGAGGTCAGCATGGGACGCAAATTTATCGATTGCCGCGAGTTTCCGAGCGAGATGAAATGCACCGTAGCCATCTCGGCCGACAGCATGGACGAACTCGTCAACGCTGCGGTACAGCACGCCATTACCGTACACGGTCATCAGGATACGCCGGAGTTCCGTTCGGAAATCACCAAGGTCATCCACGAGATGGAACCGTCGCGCAGTGTCGCGTGAGGTATCCGTAATCGAGTTGCGGTGGCTTAGATGGCGCTTCCTCCTTCGACGGTGGGAGCGCTTCTCTGGAGCTTGAGCGAAAAGCTCCGCCAACATGGCGAAAAATGGACAAAATTTCTAAGGTGCTCGCAAAGCAGGGTGCGGGGTTTCTCGCGGTTTGATGGACATACCGGTAGTTTCATCGTCACCATCGAACACCGGAGACTTGCATGAACCGCCTCCTGATCCTCGGCACCGCCCTTATTGCTCCCTTGGCCGCGCTTTTTGTTACTCCTGCGCTGGCCCAGTCGCCGACGAAACTGCTCAATGCCTCCTACGACGTTTCGCGCGAGCTGTTCGTCGCCGAGAACGAGGCCTTCATCAAGAGGCATCCGGGCGTCGCCGTCGACCAGTCGCATGCAGGCACCTCGAAGCAGGCCCGTTCGATCGCCGAAGGCCTTGAAGCCGACGTCGTGACCTTCAACCAGTCGACCGACATCGATTTCCTCGCCAGACAAGGCTTCGTGGCCAAGGACTGGACCAAGGCATTCCCGAACAATGCCTCGCCCTTCTATTCCTTCCCGTCGTTCCTGGTGCGCGCCGGCAATCCCAAGAACATCAAGGACTGGGGCGATCTGGCCCGCGCCGATGTGCATGCCGTGTTCCCGAACCCGAAGACCTCGGGCAACGCCCGCTACACCTATCTCGCCGCCTACGCCTGGGCCAAGGAAGCCTATAAGGGCGACGAAGAGAAGATCGATGCCTATATCACCAAGATCTTCGACAATGTGCCGGTCTTCGATACCGGCGGCCGCGCCTCCACCACCACCTTCGTCGAGCGCGAAACCGGCGACGTGCTGATCACCTTCGAGGCCGAGACCCGCGGCATCGTCAAGCAGTACGGCGCCGACAAGGTCGAGAGCGTCATCCCGTCGGTCAGCCTGCTCGCCGAATTCCCGGTTGCGGTGGTCGAGAAGGTTGCCAAGAAGCACGGCACGGAAGCCCTCGCGAAGTCCTATCTCGACTTCCTCTACACGGAAGAAGGCCAGCGGATCGCTGCCCAGTTCGGCCATCGTGTCCAGAACGAAAAGGTCGCCGGCGAGTTCAAGGATCAGTTCCCGGCGATCCGCCTCGTCAAGGTCGACGACGTCTTCGGCGGTTGGGACAAGATCCAGAAGGACCACTTCGCCTCCGGCGGCACTCTCGACAAGCTGTACGGCAGCCGCTAAGCGCAGACTGGACTTCAACCAAGCCTCGCCCGGCGAACGAAAGTTCGCCGGGCTTTGCCGTGCAAAGAGGAATCGACCGCTTGAGACGCAATGTCCTGCCCGGGTTACGCCTGTCGCTGGGGGTGACGCTGTTTTATGTCGGGCTGATCGTGGTCCTGCCCCTGGCAGCTCTGGTCTTCAAGGCCGCGAGCCTCGGCCCGGAGGATTACTGGCGGATCGTCTCCTCGTCCCGGGCGCTCGCGAGCTATCGCGTCACCGTGCTTTCGGCGCTCGGCGCCACTGTCTTCAACCTGTTCTTCGGCCTGGCGCTCGCCTGGGTGCTGACGCGCTATCGGTTCCCGGGCTGGCGGATCGTCGATGCCATGGTCGATCTGCCCTTCGCGCTGCCGACGGCGGTGGCCGGCATTGCCCTGACGGCGCTTTTCACCACCAACGGCTGGTTCGGTTCCATCCTTGCCGAACTCGGCATCAAGGTCGCCTATACGCCGCTCGGCATCATGATCGCGATGTGCTTCACCTCGCTGCCGTTCATCGTGCGCACCGTGCAGCCGGTGCTGGAGGATCTGGATCCTGCGCTGGAAGAGGCGGCGCAGTCGCTTGGCGGCTCGGACTGGCAGATTTTCCGCAAGGTCATCCTGCCGCTTCTGACCCCGGCGTTGCTCGCCGGCGTGTCGCTCTCTTTCGCCCGCTCGCTCGGTGAGTTCGGCGCGATCATCTTCATCGCCGGCAACCAGCCGATGTCGACGGAGATCACCGCTCTTCTCGTCTTCATCCGGCTGGAGGAATACGACTACCAGGCCGCCGCCGCCGTCGCCTCGGTGCTGCTGATTGCGGCCTTCGTCATGCTCGCGCTCACCAACTGGATGCAGTCGCGGGCGCTTCGTTACACGGTGAGGGGGTGACCATGGGCGCGACCCGTACAGGCAGAAAGCCGCCGCGCGTCGGCGACCAGCCGCTCTTCCGCCGAATGCTGATCGGCATCGTTCTGGTGATCGTCGCCCTGCTGATCGTCGCGCCGCTGGTGGTCATCGGCGTCGAGGCCTTTTCGAAGGGGTGGTTTGTCTATCGCGACACGATCATTCATCCGGATACGCTGCATGCGATCGGGCTCACGGTGTTTCCGGCGATTGTCGCCGTGCCGGTCAACACGGCTTTCGGTATTGCAGCCGCCTGGTCGATCACCAAGTTCGATTTCTGGGGCAGGCGTTTCCTGCTGGTCGTCATCGAAATCCCGTTTTCGGTCTCGCCGATCGTCGCGGGTGTCGCCTATCTCTTCGTTTATGGTTTGCAGGGCGTCTTCGGTCCGGCGCTGGACGAATACGGGCTCAAGATTCTGTTCGCGATCCCCGGGATCATCCTCGCCTCGATGTTCGTCACCGCCCCCTTCGTCGCCCGCGAGCTGATCCCGCTGATGCAGGCGCAGGGCCGCGATCTTGAGGAAGCCGCCACCTCGCTCGGCGCGTCCGGCTGGCGCACCTTCTTCTCGGTGACGCTGCCGAACATCAAATGGGCGCTGCTCTACGGCGTCGTGCTCTGCAACGCCCGCGTCATGGGTGAGTTCGGCGCGGTCTCGGTCGTTTCGGGCAATATCCGCGGCCAGACCAATACGCTGCCGCTGCATATCGAGCTGCTCTATCACGACTACCAGGCGGCCGGCGCCTTTGCCGCGGCCTCTATCCTGGCGCTCATCGCCGTCTTCACCATCATCGCCAAGGTGGCGCTGGAGCGCCAGGGAGCCGGTCGCGCCCGTCGCCCGACTCTGGTCACCAATCCCGCGGAGAAAACCCAATGAAAATCCGCCTCGAAAACGTCGTCAAGACCTTCGAGACCTTTCGCGCCGTGCGGGATGTCTCGCTGGAGATCGAAAGCGGCGAACTCGTCGCGCTGCTCGGCCCTTCCGGTTCCGGCAAGACGACCATCCTGCGCATGGTCGCGGGCCTCGAATATGCCGATGGCGGCCACATCTATTTCGGCGACCAGGACGCCACCGACATTCCGGTGCGCGACCGCGGCGTCGGTTTCGTCTTCCAGCATTACGCGCTGTTTCCGCATATGACGGTGGCGGAAAACATCGCCTTCGGCATGAAGGTCTCGAAGGTGAAGCGCGAGAAGGCGGCGATCGAGGCGCGCGTCGTAGAGCTGCTGAGATTGGTGCGCCTCGAAGGTCTCGGCGACCGGTTCCCGGCGCAGATTTCCGGCGGTCAGCGGCAGCGCGTGGCGCTGGCCCGGGCGCTGTCGGTCGATCCCAAGGTGCTGCTGCTCGACGAGCCGTTCGGCGCGCTCGACGCCAACGTGCGCCATGACCTGCGCCGCTGGCTGCGCGAGATCCACCGCGAGCTCGGCATCACCACGATCTTCGTCACCCACGACCAGGAGGAGGCGCTGGATCTCGCGGACCGCGTCGTCATCCTGAAAGACGGCCATATCGTCCAGCAGGGTACGGCGGAAGAGGTCTGCCGCAATCCGCAATCCGCCTTCGTGATGAAGTTCCTGGGCGACGCCAACGTGCTCGCCGCGGAAGTGCGCGACGGCAAGGCTTATGCAAGCGGTGCGGCGATCGACGTTTCCGGCATGGCGGACGGCAAGGCGGAACTCTATGCCCGCCCCGCCGATCTCGACTGGTCCGCGCAGGGGCCTGGCATTCCGGCCAGCATCACCCGCGTGCTCGACCGCCCGGACGGGCGGCGGGTGCTGGCGACCACAGAGACCGGCGAACAGCTGGAATTCGACGTCGAGCCGGAGCGCGCACTGAGGGCCGGCGACGGCGGCTTCGTGACGTTGCGCAGGGCGAAGGTGTTTGCGGTCTAGGCGGTTCTCTTTGGGTCACTTTGCCAGGAAGAGATTCTAGCAATATAGGTCTGCGCCAGCCTCGCCCCCTCATCCGACCCTTCGGGCCACCTTCTCCCCGCTGGGGAGAAGAGGTTATGAGGCACTGTCTCTGGCTCCTTCTCTACCGAAGAGGGAAAAGGCGCTGACGCTCCCGTTCATCCTCTCCCCTCGGGGAGAGGTCCGCCGAGCGAAGCGGAGGCGGGGTGAGGGGGCAGCGCCTGCAAACTTGGCCGAAAGGGCTCAAGCCAGAAGCTCGAACGCACCCTCCGCCAGCACCTCGCCATTGACGATCAGCTCGACCGGATGCCGCCCTGCATAATGCACGCGGGTGGTGAAGTCGCGGATGGCGCGGCTGATCGTGAGTTCGCAAATCTCGCCGGCACCCAGCGTGATCTCCTTCCACTTGAAGACCTTCTTCGAGGTGCCGCCGGCCTTCTTGACGTAGTGGACCGCGTAGTCGATGACGAGCTTCTGCGGTGCGGACGCTGACGATACGAGCCTGGCCGATATCTTCACCGCGCCGCCGAGTTTCAACGACGATGGTGTCACCGCGAAACTCTCGATCTTCACCTCTGCCTTGTGACCGGCGCCGAAGACGTGGAGCGCCCGGGCGTCGCCCTTCTTGATCAGCGTGCGCAGCGCCTGTTTGATGATCCAGGCGGTGCGCGGGTCGTCCTTCGGCCAGTCGGTGATCCTGTCGAACACCCAGGCGGGGTGGTCCTTGGTAATGTCGTTCAGATGGTTGGCCACCGACTTGCGCACGTAAAGGCTCGGGTCGCTTCTCAGGTTTTCGAGGATCGGAGCGACAGGCGAGGGGTCGGCAATCAGGTCCTTCAGCTGGAAGGACCAGGGCAGGCGCGGCCGGCAGCCTTCGCTCGAAAGCCGGCGCACGTGCTCGTTGTCGTCCCGCGACCAGCGCTCCATCACGTTCAGCGTCCGGACGAGGTCCTTCAGGAGAAAATGCCGGATGGCGAATTCCGACGAGCCGAAGCGGGTGAAGAAGGCGAGCGCATCCATCGACAGGTCGAAATGGTCATGGCCGTGGAGCGCCACATATTCCGGCAGCACGATGGAGGCGAAGCCGTGGTTGATGCGGGGCGCCAGCGCCCGCAGGATGTCGATATTCTTTTCAAACCCGCCGGGCAGGACCGCATGGTAGGCGATGGCGATCTGACGCAGGCGCTGCATGATGCTCAGATCGTCGAGACCGGCTGAAGTCAGCGCTAGAAATCTCTCCCCATCGAAGCCGGGATGGATGGCCTTGGTCTCTGCCGCAAAATGCCGGAGGCGATCACGGTTGAAGATTTCCTTCAGGAGCGGTGCTGCTTCAGTCTCGGCCATGGCGCTTTATCCGATGTTCACTGTTTGTTTTGGTATTTGACTCGGGTGACACCGGCAAGGGCAAAAGAAAACGCCGGCCGGTGCGGGGGCACCGACCGGCGTCGAGAACTCGGTTCTAAAAAGCCGTCAGTCAGCTCATCTGGCTGACGAAGCGGGTTTCGAGATAGGCTTCGGTGGCTTCCGAGCCGCCTTCCGTGCCGTAGCCGCTGTCCTTGATGCCGCCGAACGGTACTTCCGGCAGCGCAAGGCCGTTGTGGTTGATGGTCAGCATGCCGGCTTCCACCTGGCGGCTCAGCGCATGCGCGGTCTTGACCGAGCCGGTGAAGGCGTAGGAGGCGAGGCCGAAGGGCAGGCGGTTGGCCTCGGCGATCGCATCGTCGTAGTGCGAGAAGCGGTTGATGATGGCGATCGGGCCGAAGGGCTCGTCGTTCATGATCTTGGCCGAGGTCGGTACTTCGGAGAGCACCGTCGGCTCGAAGAAGTGGCCCTTGTTGCCGATGCGGTGGCCGCCAGTCTTCAGCTCGCCGCCATGGGTGATGGCGTCCTGGATCAGCGCTTCCATCGCCGGGATGCGGCGCTCGTTGGCGAGCGGCCCCATGGTCACGCCGTCTTCCAGGCCGTTGCCGACCTTGATCGCCTGGGCCGCCTTGACGAAGCCGGCGGTGAACTTGTCGGCGATGCCGTCCTGAACGAGGAAGCGGGTCGGGGCGACGCAGACCTGGCCGGCGTTGCGGAATTTCGACATCGCGGTGACTTCGATCGCCTTTTCGAGATCGGCATCGTCGAAGATCATCACCGGCGCATGGCCGCCGAGTTCCATGGTGGCGCGCTTCATGTGCTTGCCGGCAAGGGCGGCCAGATGCTTGCCGATCGGTGTGGAGCCGGTGAACGAGATCTTGCGGATGACCGGATGCGGGATCAGGTATTCGGAAATCTCGGCCGGAATGCCGTAGACGAGGTTGACGACGCCTGCAGGCACACCGGCGTCGATGAAGGCGCGGATCAGTTCGGCCGGCGAAGCGGGCGTTTCCTCAGGCGCCTTGACGATGATCGAGCAACCGGTCGCAAGGGCTGCGGAGAGCTTGCGAACCACCTGGTTGAGCGGGAAATTCCAGGGCGTGAAGGCGGCGACCGGGCCGACCGGCAGCTTGATCGCCATCTGCGAGACGCCGCTCATGCGGGCCGGGATGATCTGGCCATAGGTGCGGCGGGCTTCTTCGGCGAACCAGTCGATCGTGTCGGCGGCGCCCATGACTTCCATCTTCGACTGGGCGAGCGGCTTGCCCTGTTCGCGGGTCATGTAATAGGCGATCTGGTCGACGCGCTGGCGCAGCAGGTCGGCGGCCTTGCGCATCAGCTTCGAGCGGTCGAAGGGCGAGGTGTCGCGCCAGATCCTGAAACCCTTTTCGGCGGCTTCCAGCGCCAGGTCCAGGTCCGCCTTGCGGGCATGAGCTATTTTCCCGATCACTTCTTCTGTCGCGGGATCGGAAACATCGATGGTTTCGCCGCCAATGGCATCGCGCCATTCGCCGTTGATGAAAAGCTTGACGTCGGGATAGCTATGCATGGTGTCCACTTTCGTTCTAATCGCTGGAAATGGCCGGGGAGGCGGCGCGGGGAGGAGATGAGGTGTGTTGATCTGACCTAAAATAATTGACAGGAACAATCAATATTCAGATGCGCAGGATGAAATCTTTGGTGCGCTGCGATTAAAGATAGGGTGGTGTTACGGCGCTTACTACCTCGCAGCGCTCATTTCCGACATTGCGATACCGATGCGGCAGGCGGCTGTCGAACAGGAAGGCATCGCCTTTCTTCAGGATGCGCGTCTGGCTGCCGACGGTGAGTTCAAGCTCGCCGGCGACCACGACGCCGCCTTCCTCCGCCTCGTGTTGCAGCATGGCTTCGCCGGTATCGGCGCCGGGCTCGTAGAACTCGTGGAAAATCTGGACGCTGTGGGATTTGGCGTCGCCGACCTGCAGCAGCGTCAGAGCGCCGGTCGAAAGCGGCGTCAGTTCATCGGCGCGGTAGAACACCTGGTCGACCGGCGGTAGCGTCAGCGCGAAAAAGTCGGTCAGCGGGTAGTTGATTGCTTCGAGGATCTTCTTCAGCGAGGCGACCGAGGGGCTCACCTTGTTCTTCTCGATCAATGAGACGAGGGAATGGGTGACGCCCGCCTTGACCGCCAGCGCCCGCTGCGACAGGCCGTGCTGCTTGCGCACCAGACAAAGACGCTCGCCGACATTGAAACCGCCACCGGCCCCTTCCGCCGCATTCTCCATGGCGTGCATTCTTCAAAACGACCTTTGTTTCATTTCCTCGCCGCCGATCACGGCAGCGTTTCACTGATACACCGAAGGCGGGAATTTCTCCAATGACGAAAAACGGCACTGTTGGTGAGTGGACGTAACTTTTTTCGGCTGGATGTCGGATTAGCGAAAGCACCTGCGTCTTTAAGATATGGTCGCCATCGGCGACCGCGCAACCAGGATTGAAAAGGGAGAAATGCAATGGCGAAGAACACGATCTGCCTATGGTTCGACAAGGACGCCGAAGAGGCTGCCCGCTTCTATGCCGAGACTTTTCCGGACAGCGCGGTCGGCGCCGTAATGCGCGCGCCCGGCGATTACCCGGACGGCAAGCAAGGAGATGTGCTGGTGGTGGAATTCACCGTTGCCGGAGTGGCATGCATCGGCCTGAACGGCGGCCCGACCTTCAAGCACAACGAAGCGTTTTCCTTCCAGATTTCGACCGAGGACCAGGAAGAGACCGATCGCTACTGGAACGCCATCGTCGGCAACGGCGGTCAGGAAAGCGAATGCGGCTGGTGTAAGGATAAATGGGGTATCTCCTGGCAGATCACGCCGCGCGTCCTCATGGAGGCGATGGCGGCCGGCGGCGGCGAGGCGAAACGTGCCTTCGAGGCGATGATGACCATGAAGAAGATCGACGTTGCGGCAATCGAAGCTGCTCGGCGTGGCTAGGGGAGGCAACCAATGGACGAAAACGTGAGCAATGGCCGCACGGCGGTCGTACGGAGATCCGAGCGCGAACTCGTCGTGACGCGCAGCTTCAACGCCCCGGTTCGCCTCGTGTTCGATGCATGGACCAAGCCCGAATTGTTCAAGCTGTGGTGGGCGCCCAAGTCCAGCGGCGTCCCGCTTCTCGCCTGCGAGATGGATGTCCGCGCCGGAAGGGGCTATAGCGTCACGTTCGGACATGACGCCGCAAACTCCATGACCTTCTTCGGAAAATATCTCGAAGTGTCGCCGCCCTCGCGCCTCGTCTGGACCAATGACGAAAGCGAAAACGGCTCCGTCACCACGGTCAGCTTCGAGGAGGAGGAGGACGGCAGGACGCTGTTGGTCCTGCATGAACTTTATCCTTCCAAGGAAGCGGCCGACGAGTCTTGTGCCGGCATGGAAGGCGCGATGCCCGAACAGTTCGGGCAGCTGGATGAACTTCTCGTCACCCTGGACGCGAGCGCCTAAATCCACGATCGCTGGTTTGGCCGAAACGCGGAAATAGGAAGGCCCGGCGCGCTGGAAAGCGGCCGGGCCGGTTTGTCGAAAGGGCGAAACGCTCTTTAGAAAAACGCCTGAATACCCGTCTGCGCGCGGCCGAGGATCAGTGCGTGGACGTCGTGTGTGCCTTCGTAGGTGTTGACCGTTTCCAGGTTCTGCGAATGGCGCATGACGTGGTACTCGATCTGGATGCCGTTGCCGCCGTGCATGTCGCGGGCTTGCCTCGCGATATCCAGCGCCTTGCCGCAATTGTTGCGCTTGACGATGGAGATCATTTCCGGGGCCATCTTGTGCTGATCCATCAGCTGGCCGACGCGAAGCGAAGCCTGCAGGCCGAGGGTGATTTCGGTCTGCATGTCGGCGAGCTTTTTCTGGTAGAGCTGCATGCCGGCGAGCGGCTTGCCGAACTGCTTGCGGTCAAGACCGTACTGGCGGGCGCGGAACCAGCAGTCTTCGGCGGCGCCCATGACGCCCCAGGAAATGCCGTAGCGGGCGCGGTTGAGGCAGCCGAAGGGACCCTTGAGGCCCGAAACGTTCGGCAGGATCGCATCCTCGCCGACCTCGACGCTGTCCATGACGATCTCGCCGGTGATCGAGGCGCGCAGCGACAGCTTGCCGCCGATCTTCGGGGCCGACAGGCCCTTCATGCCCTTTTCGAGCACGAAGCCGCGGATCTCGTTGTTATGGGCTTCCGATTTCGCCCAGACGACGAAGACGTCGGCGATCGGCGCGTTGGAAATCCACATCTTCGAGCCGCGCAGGCGGTAACCGCCTTCGATCTTTTCGGCGCGGGTCTTCATGCCGCCCGGATCGGAGCCGGCATCCGGCTCGGTCAGGCCGAAACAGCCGATCAGTTCGCCGGAGACGAGGCCCGGCAGATACTTTTGCTTCTGCTCATCGGAGCCATAGGCGAAGATCGGATAGATGACCAGCGAGGACTGGACGCTCATCATCGAGCGGTAGCCGCTGTCGATACGTTCGATCTCGCGGGCGACGAGGCCGTAGGCGACGTAGGAAGCGTTGGCAGCGCCGTATTCTTCCGGCAGGGTCACGCCGAGCAGCCCGGTCTGGCCCATCAGCTTGAAGAGGCCCTTGTCGGTCGTCTCGTCGAGATAGGCTTCCTGAACGCGCGGCAGGAGTTCGGCCTTGGCGAAGGCGGCAGCAGCGTCACGGATCATCCGCTCCTCGTCGGTCAGCTGCTCTTCGAGAAGAAAGGGATCGTTCCAGGAAAAAGCCAAGGGTCTGCCTCCGGTTTGAAATCTGGCAAGTTGAAGTTTAAAGGATTATCGCCAGCATAGCGCCGGAGAGCAAGCACCGTTTACTCATCAAGCCATGATCTATAGTAATAGGCGATGGTCAGCCTCTCGCGAAAACTGCTTCCCTCCACCTCCGCGCTCGCGGCCTTCGATTCCGTTGCCCGGCTCGGCAGTTTCTCAGGCGCGGCGGAAGAGCTGTCGCTGACGCAAGGGGCGATCAGCCGGCAGGTTTCCGGCCTGGAGGAGCAATTGGGGATCCAGCTTTTCCACCGTACCAGCCGCGGCGTCAGCCTCACCTCCGCCGGCGCCGACTATGCCAAGGCGGTGGCGAACGCACTGTCGCAGATCCGCTCCGCCTCGCTGCAGGTCATGACCAAACGGCATAGTGACCAGCTGAACCTGGCAATCCTGCCGACTTTCGGCACCCGCTGGCTGATGCCGCGCATCCCGCAATTCGTGGCAAGGCATCCGGAGATCACGCTCAATTTCGCCACCCGCATCGGGGTCTTCGATTTCGACCGCGACGGCATCGACATGGCGATCCATATCGGCCAGCCGGACTGGCCGGGCGCGGAATGCACCTTCCTGATGGAGGAAATGGTGGCGCCGGTCTCATCGCCGGCATTCCTCGCTTCGCACCCGATCAAAAAGGCCGAGGATCTGATGCGCCTGCCGCTGCTGCACATGGCCTCGCGGCCGGGGGCTTGGAACCACTGGTTCGAAAGCCTTGGCATCACCGGCACGCCGTCGCAGGGAATGCGCTTCGAGCAGTTCGGCAACGTCGCCCAGGCCTGTATCACCGGGCTTGGCGTTGCGCTGATGCCGCTTTTCCTGATCGACTCGGAGCTTGCGACCGGCCAGCTTGTCGAGGCCTTTCCGCATCAGGTCAGAGGCACCAGCGCCTATTACGCGGTCGCCCCGCTCAGCAAGACGGATTTCCACCCGGTCGTCGCGTTTCGTGCTTGGCTGATCGAGGAGATCGGCCGGTACAGGGAAGAAGTTGTGGGGTGGTAGCCACATCCATCTCCCCCTTGCGGGGGAGATGCCGGCAGGCAGAGGGGGATGGCTCCGCATATTCCATCGGCCGTTGAATTCGCGGTACCACCCCCCCTCTGTCATCTCCGATGACATCTCCCCCGCAAGGGGGAGAGGGCGAGTACCGTTAAAGCTTGGGCCGCTTATCCAACCAATCCGTGGCCGCTTCATAGGTAAGCGCAATCTCCAGTACTGCCTTGTCGGCGCGCGGGCGGCCGATGATCTGGATGCCGGCGGGCAAGCCGTTTGCGCCAAAGCCGGCGGGCATGGCGGCGACCGGCAGGCCGGCCATCGAGGCCGGGACCACCACCTCCATCCACCGGTGATAGGTGTCCATCGTCCGGGTGCCGATCTCCTTCGGCCAATGGGTTTCCGCATCGAAGGGGAAGACCTGGGCGGACGGCAGGATCAGGTAATCGTACCGGTCGAACACGGTCAGCAGGTGTTGATACCAGGCACTGCGGCGTTTCGAGGCGAAATGCACCTCGCGCGCGGTCATGTCGAGCCCGCGCTCGATTTCCCAGATGATCTCGGGCTTCATCTTGGCGCGCTTTTCCGGATCGTCGTAGTTGTCGCGCATGCCGCTCGCGGCGAGCCAACTGCGCAGCGTCGTCCAGGAGCGCCAGAGGTCGTCCATGTCGAAGTCCGGAACGAACGCGTCCACCGCGCAGCCGATTCGTTCGAAGACCGGAAGCGTCGCCCGGCAGAGTTCAAGCACGCCGGGTTCGAAAGGCAGGTAACCGCCGAGATCGCCGAGCCAGGCGACGCGGGCGCCTGAAAAGTCGCGGCTGTCATCTGGCGTCAGGTCCTCGGTCGGCAGGGATAGCGGATCGCGCGGATCGTAACCGGCCTGGGTCGAAAGCAAGGCGGCAACATCGCGCACCGTGCGGCCCATCGGTCCAAGGACGGAGAGCTGGCCCATGAAGTTCTCGAGCTTCAGGGAGGAGGGGACGCGGCCGAAACTCGGGCGGAAACCGACGACATTGTTGAAGGCCGCGGGGTTGCGCAGCGAGCCCATCATGTCGCCGCCATCGGCGACCGGCAGGAGATGGGCCGAAAGGGCCGCCGCCGCGCCGCCGCTCGAGCCGCCGACCGTCTTGGTCAGGTCGTAGGGGTTCCTGGTGATACCGTGCACCGGATTGTAGCTCTGCGAGCCAAGCCCCTGTTCCGGCGTGTTGGTCTTGCCGATGATGATCGCGCCGGCCGCGCGAATGCGCTCGACCATCACCTCGTCCTTCTCAGGCACGAAATCGGCAAAGATCGGCGAGCCGTAGGTGCAGCGGATGCCCTTCACTTCGCAGAGGTCCTTGATGGCGATCGGCATGCCATGCATCCACCCGCGCGATTTGCCTGAGGCAAGCTCTGCGTCGCGTTCCGTGGCCTCGGCCAGAAGCTCTTCCCGGCTGCGCAGGCTGACGATCGCGTTGATTGCGGGATTGAGCCTGTCGATCCGTTCGAGATAGGCCGTCATCACTTCGACGCAGGAGGCCCGGCCATCATGGATTGCTTCCGAAAGTGCTGTCGCGGAAAGGCCGGTTGTCTCGTCGTCCTGCATCACTGTTTCCTTATGAAACCCGAGGATTTCCACAGGTCGGGGCGGGGAAGTCAAGGCCGCATTGGGGATATCCGGACTGGTATTTACAAACGACTCGACAAAGTCTTTCGAGCAAAGTATTCGTGCTTAAACGTTTAATCAGAGCATCCTATGGCTTTACCTCGTCCCGGACCGAACATGAGCGCCATCGCTGCCGCCCTCGGCGTGTCGGCGGCGACCGTGTCGAATGCGCTTTCCGGCAAGGGACGCGTGTCGCCGGAGCTTATCGAGAAGGTGCGGGCCAAGGCAAGCGAGCTCGGTTACGTGCCGAGCCTGACCGCCCGGGCGCTGCGCACCGGCCGTACCGGCGTCCTCGGGCTCGTCCTGCCGGATATCGCCAACCCGCTCTTCCCGCAGATCGCCCAGGCGATCGAGAATGCGGCCTCGAATGCCGGCTATGGCGTGCTCATCGCCGACTCCCGCGGCGATATCGCGGCGCAGACCGAGGCGATCGGCCGGCTTCTGGAACGCGGCGTCGACGGCATGGTCATCGTTCCCCGGCGCGGCACGCGGATCGCCGATGTCGGCTGCCCCGTTGCCGTGATCGATACGCCTTCCACGCCCGGCAATACCGTTTCGGCCGACCATTGGGAAGGCGGCAGCCAGATGGGCCGCCATCTTGCAGAGCTTGGCCACCGCAAGGTCCTGCTGATCGGCACCAGCGCCTCCTCGAACGTGCAGAACGACCGCATCGGCGGGCTGAAGGCCGGCCTCGGCGCGCAGGTCGAATGCGATACGATGTGGATCGAGAAAGTCGAGGCGATTTCGGGCGAAGGCTGCCCGCTCGGTCTGGCGGACAAGGCCAGGGCGGGTTTTACGGCCTTTGCGGCTGTCTCCGATCTTTCGGCGCTTCGGGCGCTGACGGAACTGCAGCGCGCCGGCATCGGCGTGCCGGAAACGGTCAGCGTCACCGGTTTCGACGATCTCATCTGGTCGGCGGTCGTCACGCCGGCCCTCACCACGGTACGGATGGACATGGCGACGATCGCCGATCTGGCGATTGCCGCGCTGATCCGTGCGATCGAGCCCGAGGGAGAGGCCGAGAACGGAGCCGAGGAGGTTGCGACCGGCAACGTTACCTCCGAGACGGACCGCGTCCCGATGCAGCTCATCGCGCGCCAGTCGACGGCTGCCCCGTACGCCGGCCGCACACCGAATTTGCATGCCCCAACCCCCAACACGCCGACAGCAGGAGAAATCACATCATGAACAAGGTCATTCTTGCGTCGGGCGCCGCCCTGATGCTCGCCATGGGTGCCGCGCAAACCCCGGCCCTCGCCCAGGAAAAGACGCTGACGATTTCCGTCTATGCGCTCGCCCAGGACGAATACAAGCAGATCGTCTACGATCCCTTCCAGAAGATCTGCGGCTGCAAGCTGGTTGTCGAGACCGGCAACAGCGTCGAGCGCCTCGCCAAGATGGAGGCCAACAAGGCCAATCCCGTCGTCGACATGGCCGTCATCTCGATGGCGGATGCGCTCGCTGCCTCGCGCGCCGGCCTGATCGACAAGGTCGACACCTCGAAGATTTCGAATTTCGGCAAGCTCTATGACATTGCCAAGGATCCGAACGGCGACGGCATGAGCGTCGGCTACACGTTCTACGCCACCTCGATCGCCTATCGCTCCGACAAGATGAAGATCGACAGCTGGGCCGATCTGCTGAAGCCGGAATATGCAAGCCACGTCGCATGGCCGAACGTCACCACCAACCAGGGGCCGCCGGCGCTCTACATGCTGGGCCTGGCGCTTGCCAAGGACACCCCGGACCTGAAGGCTCCGATCGAAGCGGTTGGCGCCAAGAAGGGCGAGATCGTCACCTTCTACGAAAAGTCGTCGCAGCTGGTGCAGCTGATGCAGCAGGAAGAAATCTGGGCCGCGCCGATCGGCCGCTTCACCTGGGCGCCCTTCACCAAGCTCGGCTTCCCGATCGCCTGGGCCATGCCGAAGGAAGGCCAGACGGGCGGCATGAACGTCATGACCGTCACCAAGGGCTCCAAGAACCGCGATCTCGCGCTGCAGTTCATGGATTTCTGGCTCTCGACCGAAGTCCAGACCAAGCTCGCCGAAAAGCTGATCGACAGCCCGTCCAACAAGGACGTCAAGCTTTCCGAAGCGCTCGCCAACAACCTCACCTATGGCGAGGAAACGGCAAAGAGCCTGAAGCTGATCCCGTCCGCCGTCGCACTCGACAACCGTGCAGGCTGGATCAAGACCTGGAACGAGAAGGTCGGCCAGTAAGGGCCAACGCAACCACGGAATAGCCTCCCAAGGCTGAGGGATGCGGGCAGCGCGCCAATGCCTGTCCGCATCCCGACTTATTGAACAGGATCGAACCACCATGTTCCAGAACAGGGCTGAAGCGCTGGCACTTGCGCTGCCGGCCGCGATCTTCGCGGCGGCGGTGTTTCTCGTGCCTGTCGTGATCCTGCTATCGGATGGATTTCGCGTGCCGACCGGCGGCTGGACGATTTCCGCCTATACGGACTTCTTCTCCAATTCGCTGAACCAGACGGTCTTCCTGCGCACGCTCAGGCTCGGTGCGATTGTCACGATCGCCTCGGCGGTGATCGGGTATGCGGCGGCGTTCGCGATCGTCAGCCTGGAGCCCGGCGCCAAGGGCAAGGTCACCGGCCTTGTCGTGCTGCCGCTGATGATCTCGCCGGTCGCCCGCACCTATGCCTGGATCGTCATCCTCGGCCGCACCGGCATCGTCAACCAGGCTTTCCAGGCGCTCGGCATCACCGAGGCGCCATTGCGGATCCTGTTCTCGGAGACGGCTATTTTCATCGGCCTGCTGCAGCTCTTCCTGCCGCTGATGATCATCTCGTTGATCTCGGCGCTGGAAAACATGCCGAAGGACGCCATTCCGGCGGCCCGCGTGCTCGGTGCCAACTGGTTTCAGGTGTTCTGGAAGGTCATCCTGCCGCTCACCAAGGAAGGCTTGGTGATCGGTGGAACGCTGGTCTTCACCGGCTCGCTGACCGCCTATATCACTCCCGCGATCCTCGGTGGTTCCAAGGTGCTGATGCTCGAAACGCTGCTCTACCAGCAGGTTGCGGTCTCCAACAATTTCGTCGCTGCAAGCGTCATCGCCTTCATCCTGATCGTCATGAGCTTTGCCGCCAACATCCTCCTCAAGCGGGTCGCCACGGCGCGCAACAAGCAGAGGAGCCAGGCATGACGCTGCGCAGCCTCTTCATCCCGATCACGCTCTTGCTGGTGATCGCCTTCCTGATCGGGCCGTTCCTGATCATCGTCGCAGCCTCCTTCTCGGCCGGCGAGACGCTTGCCTTCCCGCCGCAGGGATTTTCGCTGCGCTGGATCGCCAAGGTGTTCACGGTCGAAAGTTTCCGCGCCTCGTTCGGCATGTCGCTGTTTTTGGCGATCGGGGGCACGGCGGCGGCGCTCATCCTCGGCATCCCGGCCTCCTACGCCCTGTCGCGCTACAAGCTGCCGGGCGCCGAGATCGTCCGGACCATCGTTTCGGCGCCGATCATCGTGCCGGGCATCATCGTCGGCCTGGCGCTGCTGCGCTATATCGTCGTGCCCTTCCAGGTCGGCATCACCCTGGCGCTGTTCCTCGCCCATACGGCGCTGGTCCTGCCCTATGCGGTGCGGGTCGTTTCCGCCAGCCTCGACAACCTGCGCTCCGACATCGAGGAAGCGGCGGTTCTTCTCGGTTCCTCGCGGCTCGGCGCCTTCTTCCGGGTGGTGATGCCGAACATCCGCGGCGGCATCATGTCGGCCTTCATCCTCGGCTTCGTCACCAGCTTCAACCAGGTGCCGGTCTCGCTGTTTCTCTCGGGGCCTGGCGTGCGCACCCTGCCGGTCGACATGATCGCCTATATGGAAATCGTCTTCGATCCGTCCGTCGCAGCGCTCTCCTCGCTGCTCGCCTTCCTCTCCATCGGCATCGTCTTTATTGCCGAACGTTTCCTGGGGTTCTCCCGCTATGTCTGATGCATCCTATCTCTCGCTCGAAAAGCTGACGCTCGCCTATGGCGATTCCGTCGCCGTCGCGAACCTCGATCTCGACATCCGCAAAGGCGAGCTGATCGCGCTGCTCGGCCCCTCCGGCTGCGGCAAGACCACGACGATGCGGGCAATCGCCGGCCTGCTGGCGGTGAAAAGCGGCCATGTCCGCCTCGACGGCGCCGACATCACCCGGGTGCCTGCCAACAAACGCGCCGTCGGCCTGATGTTCCAGTCCTATGCGCTGTTCCCGCATCTCTCCGTCTACGAGAACGTTGCCTTCGGGCTGAAGCTCAAGGGCATGCGTGGGCCGGAGCTCGAGACCAAGGTCCAGTCTGGCCTCAAGTCCGTCGGACTGTCGGCCTTCGCCAACCGCAAGCCGGCCGAGCTTTCCGGCGGCCAGCAGCAGCGCGTGGCGCTCGCCCGTTCGATGGTGATGGAGCCGAAGGTGCTGCTGCTCGACGAGCCACTGTCTAATCTCGACGCCCGCCTGCGGCTGGAAATGCGCACCGAGTTGCAGCGCGTCCAGAAGGAGACCGGCGTGACGATGATTTTCGTCACTCACGACCAGGCCGAAGCTTTGGCGCTCGCCGACCGCATTGTGGTCATGAAGAGCGGTAAGATAGAGCAGATCGGTTCGCCGGAAGACATCTACAACCGCCCGACATCGTCCTTCGTCGCGGACTTCGTCGGGTTCGAAAACATTTTCCCGCTCGAAAACGGAAAGATGAAGACCAGCGCAGGTCTCATCGATCTCTCGGGCAAGGCCCCTTCAGCGGCGGGCCTTGCTTGGCGGCCGCGTATGGTGACCCTGGGGACAGGTCCTTTCCAGGGCACCGTGCGCGGTACTTCCTTCGCCGGCGACGCACGGGAATACCTGCTCGATACCGCGCTTGGCCCGATCAAGGCAGAGGTCGAGGCAAGCCAGCCGGCGCATGCGCTGGGTGCCGGCCTCACCTTCGACCTGCCGGCCGAAAAGGCCGCGCCGCTCTCGCGATTCGTGTAGGATTTGCTGACATGGGTATCTGGATCGACACGGACATGGGTTTCGACGACATCGCTGCGATCATGGTCGCAGCGCATGCGGGGCTCGGCGTCGACGGCGTTTCACTGGTCTTCGGCAACGCGCCTATCGAGCATGTCCGCCGCAATGCAGCCGGCGCGGCCTCCGCTTTCGTCTGGCCCTTCCCGGTCCATGCCGGACGCGCTGCACCGGTGCTGGCCAAAATGGAGACTGCGACAGGCATACTAGGCCAGACCGGTATCCCGACCGCGGGCCGGGCCTTGCCCGAAGCGCCGGATGCGTTTCATACCGATGCCTTCGAGGCGCTCTGTTCCTGGCTCGAAAAGGGCAAAGGCGATGGTGAAGAGGGGGGCAATCGCCGCATCATGGCGCTTGGACCGCTCACGAATATCGCGGCGGTGGCGCTCGCCCGGCCGGATCTTGCAGCCAGAATCACCGATCTCACCTGGATGGGCGGCGGGGTCACCAACGGCAATCATACCGCATCCGCCGAGTTCAACGCCTTTGCCGATCCGGAGGCGTTGGCGATCGTGCTCGCTCACAAGATCCCGTTGCGGATGGTCGATCTCGATCTTTGCCGCAAGGTGCTCTGCGCGCCGGACGATGTTGCGCCGATCCGGGCTGCCGGCGGGCGTAATGCGGAACTGGTTGCCGATCTTCTCGCAGGGTTCGTGGCGATCGCCACCAGCCGCGGCCGTCCGGCCATGGCGCTTTACGATGCGGTCGCGGCCGTCGCCTTCGCCTTTCCGGAACATGTCACCTGGCGCGAGGCGCGCATCGATGTCGAACTGTCCGGCACGCTGACGCGCGGCCGCACCGTCGTCGAGACGCGCACCGGCCGGGGCGAATTCAACGCGGCCTATGGCGTCGATATCGACGTCGAAAAGGCGAGAGCCATCATTCTTGAAACACTGCGGGCAGAGGCAAGCTGGTGAAGAGTATCATCTCGAGTGTACAGGAATTCACCGAGCCGGGCTTACGTGACCGTGCCGTCACCGCCGCGCGTGGCGATGCGCCGTTCGACATCCTGATATCGGGCGGGACGCTGGTCGACATGGTGACCGGCGAACTGCGCCCGGCCGATATCGGTCTCGTCGGGCCGGTGATTGCCAGCGTCCACGAGGCCGGCTCCCGCTCCGATGCCGCGGAGATCATCGACGCGACGGGTACGTTCATCTCGCCCGGCCTCATCGACACGCATATGCATATCGAAAGTTCGATGGTGACGCCGGCGACCTATGCGGGCGCCGTGCTGCCGCGCGGGGTGACCACCGTCGTCTGGGACCCGCATGAATTCGGCAATGTGCACGGGACCGAAGGTGTCGCATGGGCGCTCGAAGCGGTGAAGCCGCTGCCGCTGCGCGCCGTCGTTCTGGCGCCGTCCTGCGTGCCGTCTGCGCCTGGCCTAGAAATGGCCGGGGCCGATTTCGATGCGGCGACGATCGAGGAAATGCTGTTCTGGCCGAAGATCGGCGGGCTTGCCGAGGTCATGAACATGCGCGGCGTCATCGACCGCGATCCGCGCATGAGCGCCATTGTGCAGGCGGCGCTGGTGTCCGAAAAGCTGGTCTGCGGCCATGCCCGCAGCCTCGCCGGGCCGGATCTCGCAGCCTTCATGGCGTCGGGCATTACTTCCGACCACGAACTCGTCTCCGCTGCCGACCTGATGGCCAAGCTGCGTGCGGGGCTGACCATCGAGATGCGCGGTTCTCACGACCACCTGCTGCCGGAATTCGTCGAGGCGCTCAACGCGCTTGGCCGCCTGCCGCAGACGGTGACGCTCTGCACCGACGACGTCTTTCCGGACGATCTCGTTGAGGGCGGCGGCCTCGACGACGTGGTGCGCCGGCTGGTGCGCTATGGCATGAAACCGGAATGGGCGCTGCAGGCGGCGACACTCAACGCTTCGGCGCGCCTCGGTCGTCCCGACCTCGGCCTGATTGCCGCAGGTCGCCGGGCCGACATAGTGCTCTTCGAGGATCTCGCGGATTTCCGCGCCCGCCACGTCTTTGCCAGCGGCACGCTGATCGCGCGGGACGGCGTCATGACGGTCGAACTCCATGCGACCGCCCCCTGCGTTCTGCAGGATTCGGTCAAGCTCAAGCCGCTTCGGGCGGAAGATTTCAAGCTGCCCGCAAAGGGCCGCAGAGTCAGGCTCGCGACGATCGATCGTCCGCGCTTCACGAACTGGGGGCAGACGGATGCGGATGTCGTCGATGGTTCCGTGGTACCCCCGGAAGGCACGACGTTGATCGCCGTGACCCACCGCCACGGCCGCGCCGACAGCCGCACCCGTCTTGGGTTCCTGACCGGCTGGGGCACCTGGAAGGGTGCATTCGCCACCACGCTTGCCCATGACAGCCACAACCTCACCGTCTTCGGGTCCGATCCGGCCGATATGGCCGCCGCCGCCAATGCGGTGATCGACGCCGGCGGGGGCATGGCGGTGGCAACCGGCGGCAAGGTCGAAGTCCTGTTGCCGCTGCCGCTTTCCGGCCTCGTCTCGGAGGCGCCGATGGCGGAGGTGGCCGAAGGTTTCAGACAAATCCGCGCTGCCATGGATGGTCTCGTCGACTGGCAGCCGCCTTATCTCGTGTTCAAGGCCTGTTTCGGCGCCACGCTTGCCTGCAATCCCGGCCCGCACCAGACCGATCGCGGCATTGCCGACGTCGCCACCGGCACGCTATTGGAATCGCCGATCCTCGAAATTCTCGAATAGGGAAAGCGAATGCAGCCGCATGATTTCTGGCAGGACGTCCATCCGGTAGGTTCGTTCGACAGGGCAGGGCCGTTTTCCGGCTTCTTCCCCGCGACATTGGACGACGGCAGCCAGATCCGGTTGCCGATCCGGCCGCTCGCCGACGGGGAGCACGCGCTCGCCTCCCTCATCATCAACCAGGCGAGTTTCGATGTGCAGGACGCGCTTGCCGCTGACCTAGCGCCCAAGATCGCCGCTTTTCGCCCGGAAGTCATCGTCGGCCTGCCGACTTTGGGCCTGACGCTTGCGGCTGCCGTCGCCCGCGCGCTCGGCCACCTGCGTTACGTGCCGCTCGGGACCTCGCGAAAGTTCTGGTACGACGAGAGCCTGTCGGTGCCGCTCTCCTCGATTACCACACCCGAACAGCAGAAGCGCCTTTATGCCGATCCGCGGATGCTGCCGCTGATAAAGGGCAGGCGCGTGGCGCTTATCGATGACGTGATTTCCAGCGGCACCTCGATCGTCTCCGGGCTGACGCTGATGGCCTCGCTCGGGATCGAGCCGGTGGTCATCGGTGCGGCCATGCTGCAATCGGAGCGCTGGCACGACAAGCTCGATGCGTTCGGCACGGAATGGCGGCCGCGTGTGACAAGCGTTTTCAGGACCCCGATGCTGAAGAAGGCGGGCGAGGGGAGCTGGATGCCCTGACGCGTTTTCCGGCTTGCGAAAGAGGAGCGGCTGGCTAGGATCGCCGCATTGCTCACCTTTGAACTTTCACAAGACAATCGGGAATAAACTTCATGGAACTGGTGTTCGACGGCCATAACGACGTGCTCCTGCGGCTCTGGCGGAACATGAAGGCAGGCGGCGACCCGATTGCCGAATTTGCGAACGGCACCCCGAACGGCCATATCGACGGGCCGCGTGCCAAGGCCGGCGGGCTCGCAGGCGGTCTCTGCGCCATCTACATCCCATCCGGCGAACTGGTGCTCAAGGAACCCGATCAGAACGGCCATTACGTCACGCCGCTATCCGTCCCGCTCGATCATCTTCCGTCGCTGACGACCGCGCTCGAAATGGCGTCGATTGCGCTCCGCCTCGACCGCGCCGGCGCCTGGCGGCTTTGCCGTTCGACCGCCGACATCCGCAAGGCGATGGAAGACGGTATCTTTGCCGCTGTCATGCACATGGAGGGCTGCGAGGCGATTGATGCGGATCTCGACAATCTCGAAGTCTTCCACGCCGCCGGCCTGCGTTCGCTCGGGCCCGTCTGGAGCCGCCACAACATCTTCGGCCATGGCGTGCCCTTCGCCTATCCGATGTCACCCGACACCGGTCCCGGTCTCACCGACCATGGCTTCGAACTGGTCAAGGCCTGCAATACGCTCGGCATCCTGATCGATCTCGCCCACATCACCGAGAAGGGGTTCTGGGATGTCGCGAAGACCTCCGACCAGCCGCTGATCGCCAGCCATTCGAACGCGCATGCGCTGACGCCGGTCGCCCGCAACCTCACCGACAAACAGCTCGATGCGGTCAAGGAAAGCGGCGGCCTCGTCGGTCTCAACTACGCGGTCACCATGCTGCGCCCCGACGGGCGCGACAATGTCGCCACGCCGCTTTCGGACATGGTGCGCCATATCGACCACTTGGTGCAACGCATGGGCATCGATCACGTGGCGCTCGGATCGGACTTCGACGGCGCCTCGATTCCCGAAGAAATACATGATGCTGCGGGCAATCAAAATCTGGTTGCGGCGCTCAAGGGAGCGGGCTACGCTGACGCAGAGCTGAAGAAGCTATGCCGGGAAAACTGGCTCAGAGTTTTGGGGAAGGCCTGGCACGAATAGGCTTCTTTCCAAAGGTCCAACGAACAAAAAACAGGGGAATGCAGACCATGATCAATACACTCAACAAGCGGCTCCGCGTGTTGTCCACGAGCGCGGCGCTGTCGCTGATGCTGCTCGCCGTACCGCAGGCCTTCGCGGTGACGCCGAAGGACACGCTCGTCATCGGGCTCGCCTTCGACGACATCATCACGCTCGATCCGGGCCAGGCGTTCGAATTCTCGGCCGGTGAGGTCAACGGCAACAGCTACGACCGCCTCGTCCGCCTCGACATCAACGACACCTCGAAGGTCACGCCGGACCTCGCCGAGAGTTGGAGCGTTTCCGACGACGGCCTGACCTACACGTTCAAGATCAAGCAGGGGCTGAAATTCGCCTCCGGCAACCCGATCACCGCCGAGGACGTCGCCTATTCGTTCGAGCGCTCGGTCAAGATCGACGGCCCTCCGGCCTTCATCCTCAACCAGTTCGGCCTGAAGAAGGACAACGTCGCCCAGAAGGCGATCGCCAAGGATCCGAGCACCTTCGTGCTCACCGTCGACCAGTCCTATGCGCCGTCCTTCGTGCTGAACTGCCTGACCGCGACCGTTGCTGCGGTCGTCGACAAGAAGGTTGTCAGTCAGCACGTCACCAACGACGACTACGGCAATGCCTGGCTGAAGACGAATTTCGCCGGCTCCGGCCCGTACAAGATCCGCGAATGGCGCGCCAACGAAGTGGTCGTGCTGGAGCGCAACGACAATTATTGGGGCGAGAAGGCCAAGCTCAACCGGGTCGTCTATCGTCACATGAAGGAAAGCGCCGCGCAGCGTCTGGCGCTTGAGAACAACGACATCGACGTCGCCCGCAATCTCGAACCGAACGATATCGAGGCGGTTTCGAAAAAGGGGCAGACGATCACCAGCGCGCCGAAGGGCTCGGTCTTCTATTTCAGCATGAACCAGAAGAACCCGAACCTGAAGAAGCCTGAGGTCGTCGAGGCGATGAAATATCTCGTCGATTACGATGCGATCGGATCGACCCTCATCAAGGGCGTGGGGCAAGTCCACCAGACCTTCCTGCCGAAGGGCATTCTCGGCTCGATCGACGACAAGCCCTACAAGCTCGATGTCGCCAAGGCGAAGGAACTGCTCGCCAAGGCAGGACTGAAGGATGGTTTCTCGGTGACCATGGACGTGCGCAACAACGAGCCGACCACCGGCATCGCGCAGTCCATCCAGCAGACCTTCGCCCAGGCCGGCATCAAGCTGGAAATCATTCCCGGCGATGGCAAGCAGACGCTGACCAAGTACCGTGCCCGCACCCACGACATGTATATCGGCTACTGGGGCGTCGACTACTGGGATCCGAACTCCAATGCGGAGACCTTCACCTCAAACCCGAACAATGCCGACGACGGCACCTCGAAGACGCTCGCATGGCGTAACGCCTGGGACATTCCGGAGCTGACGAAGGAAACCAAGTCGGGCTTCCTGGAACGGGATTCGGCAAAGCGGGCCTCGATCTACCAGAGCCTGCAGAAAAAGCTGCTCGCAAGCGGCCCGTTCGCGCTGATTTTCCAGCAGACGGAAGTCGCCGGCGTCGGCAAGGGTGTGAAGAACTTCAAGCTCGGCCCGACATTCGATACCAACTACGTGTTCTCGGTTTCCAAGGATTAAGCCTGAGAGGCCAGTTCCTTGACCTTACCCGAAACATCCGTGGCGACACGGCGCAATAGGCGCCGTGCATCGTCTGCCCTGGCCTCCGTCCTGCGTTTCGCGGTGACGGTGGTCACCACCATATTCGGCCTCCTGGTCGTCACCTTCTTCATCGGCCGGGTCATCCCCATCGACCCGGTGCTGGCGATCGTCGGCGACCGGGCGCCGGCCCATCTCGTCGAACGGACCCGGATCGAGCTGGGGCTCAACCTGCCGCTCTACCAACAGTTCGTCATCTATACGAAACAGGCGCTTTCCGGCGATCTCGGCACCTCGGTGCTGACCAGCAATCCGGTGCTCGAAGATATCAAGCGTGTGTTTCCCGCCACCATGGAGCTTGCGACGATCGGTACGCTGATCGGTTCGGTCCTCGGTATTCCGCTCGGTGTCCTCGCGGCGGTCCGGCGCGGCAGCATCGCGGACCAGGTCGTCCGTGTCATCGGCCTGATCGGATATTCGGTGCCGATATTCTGGCTGGGGCTGCTGTCGCTTGTGCTCTTCTATGCGCAGCTCAGGTGGGTCGCCTTCCCCGGCCGCGTCGACATCGTCTACGAATACAGTTTCACGCCGCAGACCGGCTTCTATCTTCTCGATGCCGCCATGCAGGGCCAGTGGGACGTGATGTGGGACCTGTTCCGGCACATCGCGCTGCCCGGGGCGCTGCTCGGCTATTTCTCGCTCGCCTATATCAGCCGCATGACCCGCTCGTTCATGCTGAACGAGCTTTCCCAGGAATATGTGGTGGCGGCACGCGCCAAAGGATTGTCGGAAACGCGGATCATCTGGTTCCACGCGCTGCGCAACGCCGGCGTGCCGCTGGTGACGGTGATTGCGCTGTCCTATGCGAACTTGCTGGAAGGCTCGGTGCTGACCGAGACCATCTTCTCCTGGCCGGGCCTCGGCCTCTACATCACCAACTCGCTGCAGAATGCCGACATGAACGCGGTGCTCGGCGGCACGCTGGTGATTGGAGCGGTCTTCGTCGGCATCAACATCTTCTCCGATCTTCTCTATCGGACTTTGGACCCGAGGACGCGTAGCCGATGAGTGCGACCGAAACCTCTCTCAAACCCTACAGCCGCGAATGGCTCCTCTCCGACCGGCCGACCTCGCGCCGCCAAGCGCGTTTCGGCCGGGCCTATATCGTCTGGCGCCGGTTTGCCGAAAACCGACTGGCGCTGATGGGGTTGGCGATCATCCTCGGGCTTATATTCGTCGCCGCATTCGCGGGCGTTCTGGCCCCCCACGATCCCGTTGTCGGCGACCTGCGCAATTCCCGCCTCTTGCCGCTCGGCTCCCCGGGTTATCTGCTCGGCACCGACGACCAGGGCCGCGATATCCTCTCGCGGCTGCTCTATGGTTCGCGGCTGACGCTGCTGGTGGTGGTGCTGGTGGCGATCATCGCCGCCCCGATCGGTCTTATCGTCGGCACGGTCTCCGGTTATGCCGGCGGCTGGGTCGATGCGGTGCTGATGCGGATCACCGACATTTTCCTCGCCTTCCCCAAGCTCGTACTGGCGCTGGCGCTGGTCGCGGCCCTCGGTCCCGGCATCGAGAACGCGATCCTCGCCATCGCCGTCACCTCCTGGCCGCCCTATGCGCGTATCGCACGGGCCGAGACGATGACCTTCCGCAATTCGGAATTCATCTCGGCGGTGAAGCTGATGGGCGCTTCGCCCTTCCGCATCGTGCTGCGCCACGTCATACCGCTCTGCGTCTCGTCGCTGATCGTGCGCGTCACGCTCGACATGGCCGGCATCATCCTTACCGCCGCGGGCCTCGGCTTCCTCGGTCTCGGGGCTCAGCCGCCGCTTCCCGAATGGGGTGCGATGATCGCCTCGGGCCGCCGCTTCATCCTCGATCAATGGTGGGTCGCCGCCATGCCGGGTTTTGCGATCCTGATCGTCAGCCTCGGCTTCAACCTGCTCGGCGACGGCCTGCGCGATGCGCTCGATCCGAAGGAGGCAGGCCAATGACGGTGCCGGTCAAGCCGCTTCTGACGGTGGAGGATCTGCGCGTCACCTTCCCGACCCGCACCGGCGACGTGCAGGCGGTGCGCGGCGTCTCTTTCGCGCTCGGCCGCGAACGGCTCGGCATCGTCGGCGAATCCGGCTCCGGCAAGTCGCAGACCGGGCGCGCGATCATGGGCCTGACCCCCGGCCACGCCAGGATCAGCGCACGAAAGCTGGCTTTCGGCGACCGGGATCTGCTCACCATGCCGGCCCGCGAGCGGCGCGACCTGCGCGGCAAGCAGGTGGCGATGATCCTGCAGGACCCGAAATATTCGCTGAACCCGGTGATGACCATCGGCCGGCAGATCGTCGAGACGCTGAAGACGCATGAGAAGATCTCGACCTCGGCGGCCAAGGCCAGGGCGCTCGCCATGCTGGAGGCGGTGCAGATCAGCGATCCGGAACGGGTCTTTTCGCTCTATCCGCACGAGGTTTCCGGCGGCATGGGGCAGCGGGCGATGATCGCCATGATGCTGGTCTGCGGTCCGGAACTGCTGATCGCCGACGAGCCGACCTCGGCGCTCGACGTCACCGTGCAGCTCGAAGTGCTGGATATCCTCGACAAGCTTGTGGCCGACCGGGGCATGGGGCTGATCTTCATCTCCCACGATCTCAGGCTCGTCTCTTCCTTCTGCGACCGGGTCATCGTCATGTATGCAGGCCGGATCGTCGAGGAACTGCCGGCCGCCAATCTCGCCGATGCGCAGCATCCCTATACGCGCGGGCTGCTCAACTGCCTGCCGACCATCGGCTCCGACCGGCATCCGCTGCCCGTGCTCGACCGCAAGCCGGAGTGGGCGCTATGACTTCGGCTCTCTCCATCCGCGACATGGTCGTCACATACGATGAGTTTGCAGCACTCGATCATGTCAACTTCGATATCGGCACGGGCGAATCCTTCGGCATCGTCGGCGAATCCGGTTCCGGCAAATCGACCCTTTTGCGTGCCGTCTCGGGTCTTGCGTCGTTCGACCAGGGCACGCTCAGCGTCAACGGCCGCCCTTATTCCGGCCGCAAGCGCGACAAGGAGTTCTACCGCACCGTCCAGATGGTGTTCCAGGACCCCTATGGCTCGTTGCACCCGCGCCAGACGGTCGACCGGCTGCTGCTGGAACCGCTCGTCATTCACGGTTTCACCGATATCGAGACGCGCATCAACCGGGCGCTGGACGAGGTCGGTCTCGGGTCGGGCTTCCGATTCCGTTATTCGCATCAGCTTTCGGGCGGCCAGCGGCAGCGCATCGCGATCGCCCGGGCGCTGATCCTGGAGCCGAAGATCCTGCTGCTCGACGAGCCGACCTCGGCGCTGGATGCCTCGATCCAGGCGGAAATCCTCAATCTGCTCGAACAGGCGCGCCGCGACCGCAACCTCACGTTCGTGATGGTCAGCCACGATCTCGGCGTCATCAGCCATATGTGCGAGTGGCTGGCGGTGATGAAAAACGGCAAGGTGGTCGAGACGGTGCCGCGGAAAGCACTGGAAAACCGCGAGTTTTCAGCCGATTATACCCGCCAGCTGCTCGTCGCCAGCGAAGGTTTTCGCCGCGGCTGACGGGCGTCTCGATTTTATCTGTGTCACTATCCCGGAACCGCTCCCCGCTTTCGGGCGACATGTTTCAGCCGGCAGGATCGCATGCAGCTTCGAGCGCTTATGTATTTCGACGAACTGGTCCGCACCAATTCGATGCGGGCGGCGGCCGAGAACCTGAATGTGGCGGCTACTGCCGTCTCCCGCCAGATCGAGAACCTCGAACACTATTTCGGCACACCGCTCGTCGAGCGCAGCAATCGCGGCATCAAGCTGACCGCCGCCGGCGAGCTGCTGGCGGCGCGGGCAGGGCGGACGCTGCGCGAGCTCGAACATGTCCACCAGCTGATCGACGACCTGCAGGGCCTGCAGCGCGGCAAGGTGGTGATCTATGCCAACGGCGCGACGGTCGCCAACCTGATCGCTCCGGTGCTTGCTGAATTCAGCCTGCGCTACCCGAAACTGCGGTTCGAGGTGGCGATCACCAGTGCGCGCGAGGCGGTCGAGGCGCTCGCCGCCGCCGAAGCCGATCTGGTCGTGACGCTGTTTGCACCAAAGATATCCGGGGTGAAGGTGCGGCTGCGCTCCGAAATCACCTATGACGTCATCATGGCCGCCGACCATCCGTCCGCCGGTGCGAGGGAACTGACCCTGCGCGACCTGATCCACATGCCGCTCGCTCTTCCGGACAAGAATTTCGGCGCGCGACAGGCCTTCGAGGAACTGTTCGCCAAGGACGGGCTGGAGCTCGATCCGGTCTTCGTCACCGGTTCCTTGGAAATGCTGAAGGAACTGGTGTTGCGTCGCGCGGCGGTCACGCTGCTGCCGGCGCTTGCGGTGCAGCGCGAAATCGATTCCGGCCAGCTTGCGGCGGTGCCGATCACCGCCGGCAAGGCGGTGCGCACGCCCATCGATCTCTGTGTCGCGCCGGACCGCCAGCTCTCGTTCGCGGCGGGCAAGCTCGTCGATTTCATCGAGCGCTTCATGCGCGGCGCCGATGCGCGCAAATCGGCGCCTAAAAGGGCAGGCGCCTAATTACGTCTGTGTAGCGTTTTCGGCTACACAGAGAACACAAAATTCTGCATTGTGTGTGCACCTGCGAAATGACACACTTTTGGCAATCGAAGATCCCGCAGGTGCCGATCAGGCGGGTCTCGTTCCAAAAAAAAGGGGATGACGGATGGGCAGGATGACACTTTTGAGCTCTGCTACCATATTGAAGAGTGCAGCTTTTGGCCTTGCGGTGAGCGCGGGCCTGCTTTTAGGGCAAACCGGCGCCGAGGCGGCGGCGAAGACCGCGATCACAGTCGGCATGACGGTTGAGCCGGCCGGCCTCGATCCGACGATCGCCGCACCGGTCGCGATCGGCCAGGTGACCTGGCAGAACATCTTTGAAGGCCTGACGACCATCGACAAGGCCGGCAAGATCCAGCCGCAGCTTGCCGAAAGCTGGCAGATCTCGCCCGACGGCCTGACCTACACGTTCAAGCTCCGCCAGGGCGTCAAGTTCCATAACGGCGTCGCCTTCGACAGCGCGGTTGCCAAGTTCTCGATCGACCGCGCCCGCGGCGCAGACTCGGTCAATCCGCAGAAGCGCTATTTTGCCTCGATCGATACGGTCGAGACGCCCGATGCTTCGACGCTGGTGCTGAAGCTCAAGCAGCCGGCCGGCAGCCTGCTTTACTGGCTCGGCTGGCCGTCCTCGACCATCGTCGAACCGAAATCGGCCGCCGACAACAAGACGACTCCGATCGGCACCGGCCCGTTCAAGTTCGTCAGCTGGTCGAAGGGCTCCAAGGTCGATCTCGCCAGGAATGCCGACTACTGGAACAAGGCCGTCTCCCTGAAGCTCGATACCGCGGCATTCCGTTTCATCAGTGATCCGCAGGCCCAGGCCGCGGCGCTGAAGGCCGGCGACGTCGATGCCTTCCCGGAATTCGGGGCGCCCGAACTGATCAAGTCCTTCGAGGGCGACAAGCGGCTGACGACGGTTATCGGCAATACCGAGCTCAAGGTCGTCGCCGGCATGAACAACACCCGTAAGCCGTTCAGCGACAAGAAGGTACGTCAGGCCCTGATGATGGCAGTCGACCGCGCCACCGTCGTCGAAGGCGCCTGGTCCGGTTTCGGCACACCGATCGGCAGCCACTACACGCCGAACGACCGCGGCTACAAGGATTTGACCGGCGTCTATCCCTATGATGCCGCCAAGGCGAAGGCGCTGCTGGCCGAGGCTGGCTTCCCGAACGGCTTCACCTTCACCATCAAGGCGCCGCAGATGGCCTATGCGCAGCGCACCTCGCAGGTGCTGCAGGCGATGTTTGCGGAAATCGGCGTGACGATGAACATCGAGACCACCGAATTCCCGGCGAAATGGGTGGCCGATGTGCTGAAGGCCGCCGACTACGACATGACCATCGTCGCCCATGCGGAGCCGATGGACATCGACATCTATTCCCGCGATCCCTACTACTTCAACTACAAGAACCCGGCCTTCAACGACGTGCTGAAAAAGGTCGAGATGACCTCCGATGCCGCCGGACAGGAAAAGCTCTACGGCGAGGCACAGACCATCCTTTCCAACGACGTGCCGGCGCTCTTCCTGTTCGTGATGCCGAAACTTGGCGTGTGGGACGGCAAGGTGAAGGGCCTGTGGGAAAACGAACCGATCCCGTCGAACGTTCTCACGGATGTTCATTGGGAAGAGTGAAGTTTCACGCGATGAATTGGAGTGGCGCGCGCGCGGCAGACCGATCTCCCCCCTTGAGGGGGAGATGCCCGGCAGGGCAGAGGGGGGTAGTTCCCCATATTCTTCGACAGCTGTGTTCGCGGCGCTACCCCCCTCTGTCATCTCCGATGACATCTCCGCCGCAAGGGGGGAGATCAGAGGGAGTGCGCCGCTCATGATCTCCATCCTCATCCGCCGAACCTTGAGCCTCGCCGTCACGCTGCTGATCGTCTCGTTGCTGATCTTCACCGTCATGGACCTGCTGCCCGGCGATCCGGCGGCGATCATGCTCGGCACCTCGGCGAGCCCGGAAACGCTCGCGGCGCTGCAGAAGCAGTTGGGTCTCGACCAGCCGCTCCCCGTGCGTTACCTCGCCTGGTTAGCCGGGGTCTTCCGGGGCGATCTCGGGCAGTCCTATACCTATGGCGTGCCGGTCGCGGGGCTGATCGGTGAACGGCTTGCGGTCACTCTGCCGCTGGCGCTGATCGCCATCGTGCTCTCGGTCGCGATCGCCATTCCTCTTGGCGTGCAGGCGGCGCGCAAGCACAATGGTGCCTTCGATTTCGTCGCCGGATTGTTCTCCTATATCAGCATCGCGGTGCCGGCCTTCTGGGTCGGGCTGCTGCTGATCATCCTGTTCTCCACCATGCTCGGCTGGATGCCGGCCGGCGGGTTTCCCGGCTGGGATGCCGGATTGTCCGCCGGCCTCAAGGCGCTGATCCTGCCGGCCGTCGCACTCGCCCTGCCGCAGGCCGGCGTGCTGACGCGCGTGGCGCGGGCCGCGGTTCTGGAGGTGATGAACGAGGATTTCGTGCGCACCGCCCGCGCCAAGGGCCTGAGCGAGGGCATCGCCATCTGGCGGCACGCCGTCCCGAACGCGCTGGTGCCGGTGTTCACCATGCTCGGCCTGCAATTCACCTTCCTGATCGCCGGCGCGGTGCTGGTCGAGAATGTCTTCAACCTGCCGGGCCTCGGGCGGCTTGCCTATCAGGCACTCTCCCAGCGCGACATCATCGTCATGCAGGATGTCGTGCTGTTCTTCTCCGCACTGGTGATCCTGATGAATTTCCTGGTCGATCTCGCCTATCTGGTCGTCGATCCGCGCCTCAGGGCCGGTGCACAATGAGGCGGGCACAATGAGGAAACTGCTTCGCCGCCCTGTCTTCCTCATCGGGCTCGTCATCACGCTGGCGCTGTTTGCCGTGGCGCTGCTGTCGCTCGTCTGGACGCCGTTCCCGCCGACGAAAATGAACATCGTCCACAAGCTCAAGGCTCCACTCGATTTCGGCCTCCTCGGCACCGATCAGTTCGGCCGCGACGTAGCCTCGATGCTGATGGTCGGAGCCTGGAATTCGCTGTCGACCTCCATTCTCGCGGTGCTTCTCGGGGCAAGCGTCGGCACGGCCATCGGCGTCGTCGTCGCCATGCGGCGGGGCTGGCTGGAACTCGTCGTCATGCGTGGCTGCGACATCATCTTCGCCGTTCCGCCAATCCTGTCGGCGATGATGCTCGGCGCCTTCATCGGATCGGGCCGGTTCACGGCGATCATCGCCATCGGCGTGTTCATGGTGCCGGTGTTTGCGCGGCTCGCGCTCGGCGCCGCCCTGCAGATCTGGACGCGGGACTATGTTACCGCCGCCGTCAGCATGGGCCGCCCGAAGTTGAAGATCACGCTCGTGCACGTGCTGCCGAACATCGCCAACCAGATCATCGTGCAGGTGACGATCCAGCTCGGCCTGGCGATCCTGACGGAAGCCGGCCTCTCCTTCCTCGGTCTCGGCATGCCGCCGCCGACGCCGACCTGGGGGCGGATGCTGGCCGATGCGCAGACTTTCCTCGGCCAGGCGCCGTGGCTGGCGCTGATGCCGGGACTCGCGATCGCGCTCGCGGTACTTGGCCTCAACATGCTCGGCGACGGCCTGCGCGACCTCCTCGATCCCCGCGACAATTCCTGATTTCGAAACGAAGATATTGCGATGAATGACCTCCTGAAACTGACGATCCGCGAACTGCTCGATCTTTATTCGGCCAGGAAGCTCTCGCCCTCCGAATATTGGCTGGCGGTCGAGGACCGCGTCGCCGCCTTCGAGCCGCACGTGCAGGCGCTCTATCTCTACGATCCGGACAGTGCCAGGGCGCAGGCCGCAGCCTCCACCCAACGGTGGACGAAAGGGGCGACGCTTGGGCCGCTCGACGGAATCCCGGTGACGCTGAAGGAGCTGATCGCCACCAAGGGTCAGCCGGTGCCGCTCGGAACCGCTGCGGTCGAACTGGTGCCGGCCACGGAAGACGCGCCCATCGCCGCGCGCATGAGAGAGGATGGCGCGGTAATCTTCGCCAAAACCACCTGCCCGGACTACGGCATGCTCTCCTCCGGCCTGTCGAGCTTCCATCACCTCAGCCGCAATCCTTGGGATCTCACCCAAAACCCGGGCGGATCGAGCGCCGGCGCGTCGGCCGCCGGTGCCGCCGGTTTCGGTCCTCTGCATATCGGCACGGATATCGGCGGCTCGGTGCGCCTGCCGGCCGGCTGGACAGGGCTGTTCGGCTTCAAGCCGAGCCAGGGCCGTATTCCGCTTGATCCCTATTATGTCGGCCGCTGCGCGGGGCCAATGACCCGCACCGTGGAAGATGCCGCCTTCTCCATGGCGACGCTGTCGCGTCCCGACTGGCGCGACGGCACCTCGCTGCCGCCCAACGATTTCGACTGGCTGGATTTCGATATCGACGTCAAGGGTCTGAAGATCGGCCTGATGCTCGACGCCGGCATCGGCCTTGCCGTGGAGGACGAGGTTCGCGATGCTGTCGTGGCCGCCGCCAAACGTTTCGAGGAGGCGGGGGCGGTCATCATCCCGGTCGAACCGGTCATCACCCGCATCATGCTCGATGGGCTCGACAGTTTCTGGCGTTCGCGATTCTGGGGCGATATCGAGAAAATGCCGGAAGAGCGCCGGGCGCTGATCCTCCCCTATATCTACCAGTGGGCGGAAGGCGGCACCTACATTTCCGGCGTCGAGGCGGTGCGCGGCTTCAACCAGACGATCGAGATGCGCAAGGCCTGCGGAAAGCTGTTCACGACCGTCGATGCGGTGATCTCGCCGACCAATCCGATCGTTTCCTATCCGGCGGACTGGGCCTCGCCGACCAACGATCCCTCGAAGCCTTTCGAGCATATCGGCTTCACGGTACCGTGGAATATGTCGGAACAGCCGGCCTCGTCGATCAACTGCGGTTTTTCGAAATCCGGCATGCCGATCGGCCTGCAGATCGTCGGCCCGCGCTACGACGACCTGCTCGTGCTGAAACTGTCCAGGGCCTTCGAACAATGGATCGGGGGCGTTTCTGCCTGGCCCGAGCCGCCGGCCCCTTAAGTTTTCCAAACGTTTCGGGCGATTTCCGCTTCGGTGCAACCGCGCCGGGGAACAATCGCGCCTTTGCAGCGTTCAACGGCGGCAACAAGAACCGTGAAGCGAGTGGTGTGCGCCGCTCGCTCGGGAGACCGATCCCGTTCCACGTTTCCGACGCCGTTGATTTCGCGCAAAGCCTTCCGCGGCGCGCATCCTCTAAGGTTCGCAAAACAGGAGATCCGATATGCCCGCAGCCAACCCCACGACCGACTTCGCCCGCAACGGCACCGGCCAGAATTCGTCAGCCAGCAAGGATCTCGAAGCCCAGATCCAGCAGCTCCGCGACGATATCGCTGCACTGACCCGCAGCGTTGCTGCCGTGGGTAATGAGAAGGCCAGCGAATACAAGGGCAAGGCTCGTCGCGTCGCCAGCGACGCTGCCGACGCCTCGATGCAGATGGTGGAAGCTGCGCGCGACCAGGCGCTGTCGATGGAAAGGGACCTGGAGCGTCAGATCCGCACCAACCCTATCCAGGCCGTCGCCATCGCCGCCGGAGTCGGCTTCCTGTTCGCGCTGCTGACGCGCCGCTGATGATGGCAGGACTTGGTCCCCTGTTGGCTTCGCTCGCCGCGATGGATGTCGCGGCGTTCACGCGCAGGCTCAAAAGAAACGCGATCCTCTACGCACTGGTGCTGCTTTTCCTGCTGACCGCCTATGGGCTGCTGGTGGCGGCGCTCGCCGTCTATCTTGCCGGCATATGGGGACCGCTGATGGCGTTGCTGGCAGTCGCCGGTGGGGCGCTTGTGCTGGCGTTGGCCGTCTATCTGTGCGTCGTGATCGCCAACGGTCTCGAACAGCGCCGCAAACGGGAAGCCGCGGCCTCCAACAGTTCCAAGGCGCTGATGATGACGGCGGCTCTGACGGCATTGCCGCTGCTTGTAAAATCTCGCCCACTGCTGCTCGTCGCGGTGGTCGGCGGCCTTGGCTTCCTCGCGGCGAGGACCATGGGCAATTCGGATCGCCGATATTCCGAGCCGGCCGAATAGGCGGATATCGTCGCACGATCAGATGAACGGTCGCCTGCCTCGCGCGGGCGGCCGTATTTTGCGTTCTGCAGAGCCTGCTCTCGACGAAAGAGCCGTCCGCGAAAAATTAGTAGGCTGGTTTCCCGTCGTCCTGTGTCTTTTGTGAATGACCACGCGATCTTTCGGTGGTCTAGCCCGATTTCGTTGTCGAAATTTCAGGCGGACTTTGTTGTTGCGAATCCTCGTTGTCGATCGGGAATTCCTGGTGGCCATGGAAGTGGAGACCGTGCTCACCGAGGCGCTTGCCTGCGAGGTCAAGGTCGCCACGCTGCACACCTATATCCTGGAACTGGAACGCGGCTGGTTCGACGTTATCGTCATCGATTCAGGGCTGATTGGTGGAGAGGCTGCGCTTCGACTGAGAGCTTCAGGCTCGGGTCTGGTGTTCACCACGCTCAGTGTCGAGGACATGGATGGTCTGAAGGGCTGGGACGGAATAACCGTCGTCGCCAAACCGTTCAACGACCACCACCTCGTCGTAGCCGTCAAAAACGCCGCCCGGGTGTGAGCGGCGTTTTCTCAAGTTTGCAAGATCAGCTGCCGAAGGCGCGTGACGTGATCGCTGCATCGCCTGCGTCGGGGCCGTAATCACCCTCGCCGGAAACGCCGAGCAGTTCCTGGAGGCGGGTGCGGGCGCGGCTGACGCGGCTCTTGATCGTGCCGACAGCGCAGCCGCAGATCGCAGCCGCCTCCTCATAGGCGAAACCGGCAGCACCCACGAGGATGATCGCTTCGCGCTGATCGTCGGGCAGCTTGTCGAGGGCCTTGCGGAAATCCTGAAGGTCAAGCCGGCCGTACTGTTCCGGATGGACCGAAAACCGCTCGCTGAACAGGCCGTCGCTATCCTGCACCTCGCGTCCGCGCTTGCGCATCTGGCTGTAGAATTCGTTGCGCAGGATGGTGAATAGCCAGGCCCGCATGTTGGTGCCGGCGGTGAAGCTGGTCTGGTTGGCCCAGGCTTTCATGATGGTATCCTGCACAAGGTCGTCCGCCTTGTCGTGACGGCCCGTCAGGGATACGGCGAATGCACGCAGGTTGGGCAGCGACGCGAGAAGGTCGCGCTTGAAGCCGCGATCGTCGATCTCGTCTTCCTTGCTCATTTTGCGTTCACCGGCTTGGCATTCTTCTCCGCCTGCTCCAGACGCTCAAGAAGATCGAGAAAACGATCAGGAATTCCTTCTTCCTGTACCGCGTCGTAGAAGTCCCGTAACTTGCGGGATATGGATGCATTCGGCGGCACCGCTCCGGGTCTGACTTCTTGGGATTGGATTGCTGTCATCTCTTCTTTTTTTCTGTTGTCGTCACTCATCACGCGGGCAGCCTGTTGCGATATCGTCGGGCAAAGGAATTCCTGGCGGCAAAAAAAGTTCCACTCTTGCGGAACTTTTTTTCCAGGCCCACGTTCATAGCAGGTCAATTGCCCGCTGGGCACCGAGGGAGATTTTGTATGTCACTCACCACACGCGTTGCGTCTCACCTTCCATATCTGCGTCGGTATGCTCGCGCCGTCACCGGATCACAGACTTCGGGAGACGCTTATGTCGCCGCGGTCCTGGAAGCTTTGATTGCAGACGTTTCGATATTCCCCGAAACGTCCAAGGACCGTGTCTCGCTTTATAAACTCTTTGTTGCAATCTTTGGTTCCACGAACATTGAGATTCGCCCCATCGAATCGCCGTTCGCCTGGGAGCAGCGCGCGGCAGCCAATCTGTCGATGCTTCCCTCTCAGTCGCGGCATGCCTTTCTGCTGGTCTCGGTCGAAGGTTTCAGCATCGAGGAAGCCGCCGAAGTCCTCGAAGTCAGCACTGCCGAGGTGAACCGCCTGCTCGAAGACGCGACCCGCGAAATCTCGCGGCAGGTGGCAACCGACATCATGATCATCGAGGACGAGCCGCTGATCGCGCTCGATATCGAGCAGATGGTGCAGGATCTCGGCCACCGCGTCACGGGCATCGCCCGCACCCACAAGGAAGCGGTATCGCTCTTCCAGTCCTCGCACCCGAAAATGGTGCTGGCCGACATCCAGCTTGCCGACGGCAGCTCCGGGATCGACGCGGTCAACGAAATCCTGAAGTCTTCGAGCGTGCCGGTGATCTTCATCACCGCCTTTCCGGAACGGCTTCTGACCGGCGAGCGCCCGGAACCGGCCTTCCTGGTCACCAAGCCGTTCAATCCGGACATGGTGAAGGCCTTGATCAGCCAGGCGCTGTTCTTCAACGAAGCCGTCAAGGCCGCCGCTTGATCCCATCGGCGGCGGTCGGGCCGGCAGGCCGGAACAATATACAACAGGTGGGCGTTCTGGCGCATCCGAAGAGGAAAACCCATGTTGTATTATGCTCTTGTCTGCCTGCTCGTGGCGATTTTCACCGGTGCGCTCGGCTTCAGCGGCATTGCAGGAACGGCAACCGGTCTGGCCCAGCTCCTGTTTTTCCTCTTTCTCGCACTGCTGCTGATATCGCTGGTCGTCGGGTTGTTCCGGCGCGTTTGACGTCCTATAAAAGGCGGATAATCATGCTCATAAATGCGGGTATCAATGCGTTCAGCAGGCGCCCGGTTTTCCCAGCTAGCCCGCGGACGGAGTGAGGAATTTGGTGCATCCCCTGACATGGCAGCAGGCTGGTCAGAGTGATGACAAGTTACGTGAATTTTTCATGCCGGCACTGGTGGATCTTGGCGCCAGCATCATGATCCAGGACGCCGGCCGGAATTACCTCTTCGTCACGCATCTTCCGGAGGTCTGGGCTGTCGAGCATGTCAAGACACCCACCGACGTCAGCCTGTTCGGCGAGGAGGTCGGAGCAAAGCTCGCGACCCTCAAGGACGGCATGACGGAAGCCGGGCGCAAGGGCCATATCGAGATTACCATCGGCACCGAGCAGATCTACGAGTTCCGGGTCCAGACGGTGGAGTTCTCCAATCGCGGCCTGCATTTCGTCACCACGATCATCGACCGTTCCGAGGAGCGTCACCGCGAGCGGCTGCTGCGCGCGCTGCTGCGGGAAGTCAGCCACCGTTCCAAGAACCTGCTTGCCATCATCCAGAGCATCGCGCTGCAGACGGCCCGTTATTCGGGCTCGCTGGAACTGTTTCTGCACAAGTTCCGGGGGCGGCTCTATTCCCTCTCGCAGAGCCAGGACCTGATCACCGATTCTAGCTGGCGCGGCGCCTATTTCTTCGAACTGGTGCAGCAGCAGACGGAAAAATACCTGCCCGAGAACAAGCACCTGGTGCGCGTCCACGGCGACAATATTCTTCTGACGCCGAACGCTTCGCTGCATATCGGACTGGCGCTGCATGAGCTGATCGTCAACGCGGTCAGCCACGGTTCGCTGTTGCGCAGCGGCCGGGTGATCAACGTCACCTGCACCCGCATGCACCTCAACGGCCATGACTCGCTCGAAATGATGTGGGACGAGGTGCTGGACGCCAGCCGGAGTCCCGAAGACAACGAGGACTCGCTGAAGGCGCATTTCGGCAGCACGGTGCTGGAACGTGTCGTGCCGGCCTCGGTCAACGGCAAGGCGCAATATGTCATCTCCAACGACCGCATCAGCTATCGGCTGGTATTTCCGCTGGAGAGCGGCGGAGAATGAAAGAGAGCCGGTAGTGATTGGTCGTTAGTGAGCAGTTTTCGAGGTCGGCCTTGACGTCTCGCAACGAAAATTTGCCAAATCTCGATCTGTCGTAGCGATTACTACCCACTACCCACTACCCACAAAACTGAGCTGGCTCGGTTCCGGTTGACGGAGCCGAGCCAGTTCGTCTCTTCGAGGGGGATTGAAGAGTAGGTCCGAAGGCTATGTAGGGCGGGGGACGGGGGGTCGCCTTCGAACAGTGATATAACGAGCGTGCCGGAAATAGGTTCCAGCTGTTCGAAACTTTTTTCTAAGTTTTTTTAAGGGCTGTTTTTGGCGGGGGCCGAATGAAAAATGGCGGCTTTGCAGCCGCCATTCGGATCGGTCCAGTGTCGCAAGATCAGTGCTTGAGCGCCCTCGGGTCGAGCGCGTCGCGGATAGCGTCTCCCATGTAGTTGACGCTGAGCACCGTGGCGGAGATTGCCAGTCCCGGCCACAAAACGCGCGAAGGCGTGAGTTGCAGGAAGTTTGCCCCGTCGAACAACAGCCGTCCCCAAGTCGGGAAATCCGAGGGAAAGCCGAGGCCGAGGAAGCTCAGCGCCGATTCAGTGATGATCGCCGAGGCGATTCCCAATGTCGCGGAAACCATGATCGAACTCAGCACGTTCGGCAGGATGTGTTTGAGGATGATGCGATATTCCCGCATGCCGCTCGATTTCGCCGCCAGGATGAACTCCTGACTTTTGACGGCCAGCACGTCGCCGCGCACGATGCGGGCGGTGTGCATCCAGCTGGTGATCCCGATCACGAAGACGATCAGGATGAAGATGCCGGTTTCGGGTCCGAATGCAGCCCGCAGGGTATCGCGGAACAGCATCAGGATGACGAGCAGCAGGGGCAGCAGCGGCAAGGCCAGGAACAGGTCGGTGATACGCATCAGCGGCCCGTCGAGCTTCCGGATATAGCCGGAAACCACTCCAACCAGCGTTCCGAGGAAGAGCGCCAGCAGCATGGCCGTGATGCCGACCGCAAGCGAGATGCGGCCGCCGGCGAGCACCTGGGCAAGCATGTCCTTGCCAAGGTTATCGGTACCGAACGGATGAGCCAGTGACGGCCATTGGTTCTTGTCGCGGATGTTGATGGCGTTCGGGGCCACGCGGTGGATATACGGCCCGACGAAGACCGCCAGGACTATGAAGGTAAAGACGATAAGCCCAACGACGCCGCCTCTATGGGCACGGAACTGGCGCCAGATGTCTGCGAGGGCCGATCGGGTGGGAGTTGCCGCCTTGGCGGGCGGCGCAGTTGCGACGGTCGCATCAGTCATAACGGATCCTCGGGTCAAGAATGCCGTAAAGCACATCGGCGATGAGATTGAAGAGCACGATCAGCACCGCGAAGATGAAGGTCAGGGTCTGGACGAGCGGGATATCGGCCCCCTGGACGGCGATGATCAGAAGTTGGCCCAGGCCATTCACGCGAAAGATCTGCTCGGTGATGATGGCGCCCGAGAAGATCGTCGGCACGCCGAGCGCGATCACGGTGACGACCGGGATCAGGCTGTTGCGCAAAACGTGGATGAGCAGAACCGATTTTTCCTTGACGCCCTTGGCACGTGCAGTGCGCACGTAGTCCTGGTGCAGGTTGTCCAGCATCGAGGCTCGGACGAAGCGGGTGATCTGCGAAGCGTTGAAGAGCGACAGCACCGCCACCGGCAAGGCCATCTGCTTGATCTGCTGGACGAAGCTCGAGAAGTCGGTGACAACAAGGTTGGTGTCATAGACCGACGGGAACCATTGCAGATACGAGGAGAAGATCACCACCAGCAGCACGCCGGTGAAGAAGGTCGGCACCGAATAACCGACCATCGACACGAACGTGCCGATCTGGTCGAAGATCGAATACTGCTTGTAGGCGGAGATGACGCCGATCGGAACGGCGATCAGCACTCCGAACACATAGGCGAGACCGACGACCCACAGCGTCTGGGGCAGGCGCTGGACAATCAGATCGACCACCGGGCTTCTGGTCGCCCAGGAAAGCACCCGCATGCGGTTTCCGTCGCCGAACTGCCAACCGGTCATGCGTTCGAGGATGTTGAGCGGTTCGTTGATGAAAAATTGCTGCAGCCAATAGAGGTAGCGGAAGAAGAATGGCTGATCGAGGCCGAGCGATGCGCGGATCTGTTCGCGGACCTCCGGCGGGATCGTCAACGGCAGGTCGCCGGTGGGATCGTTGGGTGCAAGATCAAGCAGCGCGAAAATGACGAAGCTGATGATCAGCAGCGTCGGGATTGCGAAGAGCAATCGCCGCAAAGTGTATGTGAACATCCATAAGTCTCCAGACTAGCACGGAGAAGAAAATGCGGGCGCCGGGCCTACCCTTGGGGCAGGCCCGGCGATCGGCATTACTTCGCGCGCGACCAGTCGGCGACGTTCCACAGTTCGCTATCCCACGCATTCATCTTCACGCCGGCGAGCTTGAGAGAATGCGAGGAGACGCTGCCGCGGTGGACGAGCGGGATATGCGCGCCTTCCTCGGTCAGCATGTCGTTGAGCTGCTTGGCAAGCGTGGCGCGCTTGTCGAGCTCGGCGGTCTTCGAAAGTTCGCCCAGGAGCTTGTCATAGGCCGGGTTGCAGTAACGCGGGATGTTCTGACCCTGCCAGCCGTTTGCCGGGCCGGGAACCTTGTCGCACAGCCATTCTGCGAGATACTTTTCCGGATCGGTGCCGTCGAAGTTGTTGGTGTACATTTCGACGTCGGCATAGAACTTCTGGAAGGTGTCCGGGCTTGCCGGATCGCCGCCGAAGAAGACCGAGGCGCTGGCATTGCGCAATTCGGCGCCGACGCCGATCTGCGACCACATGTCCTTCACCAGTTCCTGGGTCGCCTGGCGAACCGAGTTGGTGGAGGTCGCGTAGAGGTAGGAGAGCTTCACGCCGTTCTTGGCGCGGATGCCATCCGGACCCTTCTTCCAGCCGGCATCGTCAAGCAGCTTGTTGGCCGCTACGAGGTCCTGCTTCAGGCACCAGCTGTCGTTCTTGGTGGAAGCGACTGCTGCCGGTGCGGGCACGATGTTGCAGGTCGCCTTGCCGGCGGCACCGTAACCGGCCTCGACAATGATGTCGCGGTCGATGGCGAGCGACAGCGCGCGGCGGACTGCCGGGTCGGAAAGCGACGGATGCGGGCCGGCTTCCTTGGTGGAGCGCTTGGCGCCCAGCGACGGATCGGCATTGTAGTGGTTGAGGTTGATACGCTCGACCTGGGTGCCGAATGCCGTTTCCAGCTTGCCCTTGCCGGCGGCGACCATCTTGGCGAGGATTTCCGGCTCTACCTGCATGTTCCAGGCATAGTCGTATTCGCCGGTTTCGAGAACGGCGCGCGCGGCCGAGGCAGCATCACCGCCGCCCTTGAGGGTGACCGTCGCGAAGGCCGGCTTTGCCGCATCGCGGTAGTTCGTGTTGGCGGTCAGCGTGATGACGTCGTTCGGCTTGAATTCCTTGACGACGAAAGGACCGGTGCCGATCGGGCCGAAATTGGCCGAGGTGCAGCCCGGGGCTTTGGCGCCGACGCAATTTTCGAACTGCTTCTTCTGGATGACCGGCGACTGCGCGCCGACGAAGGCGCTGTAGGGATAGGGCTTCGGCTCGGTGAAGGTGATCTTGACCGTCTGTGGATCGGGAGCCTCGACGCTCTTGACGCCCTCGTACTGGGCGGCCTGGGCGCAACCGCCGTCCGGCGCGATGCAGTATTTCCAGGTGAAGATGACGTCGTCAGCCGTAAAAGGCGTACCGTCCGACCACTTGACCCCCGGCTTGATCTTCCAGGTCATGCTCATCAGGTCCTTGGCGACGCCGCCGTTCTCGACGGTCGGAATCTCGGTGACCAGCGTCGGTACGAGTTCGCCCTTTTCGTCGTAGCGGGCGAGCGGCTCAATGACCATGGAGGACGCGTAGACTTCCTTGGTACCCCCGGAGAGGTAGGGGTTCATCGTCGAAACGGCCTGCCAGAACAGGATCTTCAGATCCCCGTCGGTGCCGCGGGCCGCGTAGGCGGCCGAGCCTGCGAAGGCCAGGGCGGCTACGGTGCCGGCCAGAAGAAGTTTGAGGTTTTTCATGCTGCTATTCCCCTTGTCGTTCTCTTATGAGTTGTGGTTGGGCATGCCGGTCAAGCCGGCTTTTTATGCCTTGGGACTGCGAAGTCACCTTCCTCAACTTATTGACTTCGCAGCGTATTTCTTGTTCGGTCCTCCTCCGAAACTACCTTAAGAACAAGTTACATCCTGCCGCTTTTGGCGAGCATGATCAAATTTTGAGCCATCTAAGCATAGGCCTATTTTCCGTTCAAGCCGGAAAATTGAAGCTTGCAAAATCGTGTCTTCGCGTCGCAATATCCGCTCCGACCAGAGTGGGAAACAGCAAAAAAACAATGAGGTCTGCGTAATGCCAGTCATCAATCGCGTCGCCGAAATGCAGGATCAGGTCGCCGAATGGCGGCGCCATCTCCACGAGAATCCGGAGCTGCTCTACGACGTTCACGAGACCTCGAAATTCGTCGCCGAAAAGCTGAAGGCATTCGGTTGCGACGTCGTCGAGACCGGCATCGGCAGGACCGGCGTCGTCGGCATCATCAAGGGCAGCCAGGGCGATGGGCCGGTGATCGGTTTCCGCGCCGACATGGACGCGCTGCCGATCCTCGAAACCTCCGGCAAACCCTGGGCTTCCAAGACGCCCGGCAAGGCGCATTCCTGCGGCCACGACGGCCACACCGCCATGCTGCTCGGCGCAGCCCAGTACCTTTCCGAGACCCGCAATTTCAAAGGCTCGGTCGCGGTGATCTTCCAGCCGGCGGAAGAGGGCGGCGCGGGCGCGCTGGCGATGATCAACGACGGCATGATGGAGAAGTTCGGCATCAAGGAAGTCTACGGCATGCATAACGAGCCGCGCCTTCCGGTCGGCAGTTTCGCCACCCGCAAGGGCGGCATCATGGCGGCGGCCGACACGTTCGAGATCACCATCCACGGCCGCGGCAGCCATGCCGCGCAGCCGCACAATTCGATCGACCCGATCCTCGTGTCCTCACATATCGTATTGGCGCTGCAGTCGATCGTGTCGCGCGAGACCGATCCCCTGAAGTCGCTGGTCGTCACCGTCGCCTCGATCCATGGCGGCGAGGCGAGCAATGTCATTCCGGCCTTTGTGAAGATGACAGGTACGGTGCGCACGCTGCTGCCGGAAACCCGCGATTTTGCCGAGAAGCGCCTGAGCGAAGTGGCTCAATCGACCGCGATCGCCCATGGCGCGACGGCCGATGTCATGTATCGCCGCGGTTATCCGGTCACTTTCAACCACGATAACGAGACGGATTTTGCCATCGAGATCGCGGCCAAGGTTGCCGGTCCCAAGGCGGTGCAGACCGGCATGGCGCCGCATATGGGCGCGGAGGATTTTTCCTACATGCTGGAGAAGCGCCCCGGCGCCTTCATCTTCATCGGCAATGGCGATACCGCCAGCCTCCACAACGCAGCCTACGATTTCAACGACGAAGCAATTCCCTTTGGTGTCAGCTACTGGGTCACGCTCGCCGAAACCGCGCTCGCAGCCTGATCCGAAGGAGATTTCCATGCTGCTTTCCGGCACTTCCATGGAACAGGGCGGTGGTTCGGTGACCCCGGTCCTGTCGGTCCGCAATCTTTCCACCTCGTTCCGGGTGAACGACGAATGGCGCACCGTGGTGCGCAACATCTCGTTCGACGTGGCACCGCGCGAGACGGTGGCGATCGTCGGCGAGTCGGGCTCGGGCAAGAGCGTCACCTCGCTGTCGATCATGCGGCTGCTGCCGAAGAATTCGAGCAAGATCGAAGGCCAGGTCTTCCTCAACGGCCGCGAACTGTTGTCGCTGCCGGAAGAGCAGATGCGCCGGGTGCGCGGCAAAGACATCTCGATGATCTTCCAGGAGCCGATGACCTCGCTCAACCCGATCTTCCCGATCGGCAAGCAGATCGCCGAGGCGCTGACCGTCCATACGGACATCAGCAATGCCGATGCCAAGGCCGAAGTCATCCGCCTGCTCGAAAAGGTGCGCATTCCCAATGCGTCGTCACGATTCGACGAATATCCGCACCAGTTCTCGGGCGGCATGCGCCAGCGCGTAATGATCGCCATGGCGCTCGCGGCGAGACCGAAGCTGCTGATCGCCGACGAACCGACCACTGCGCTCGACGTGACAATCCAGGGCCAGATCCTCGATCTCATCAAGGTGCTGCAGGAAGAGGAGGGCATGTCGGTCCTGTTCATCACGCACGACATGGGCGTGGTGGCCGAGGTTGCCGACCGCACGATCGTCATGTATCGCGGCGATGCGGTGGAGACCGGCGAGACCAGCGACATTTTCCACCGCGGCCAGCATCCCTATACCCGCGCGCTTCTCTCCGCCGTGCCGCGGCTCGGTTCGATGGGCGACCGCAAGCTGCCGCTGCGTTTCCCGATCATCGACGTGAAGACCGGCGAACAACAGCCGCTCGCCGATGTCACCGACACGGTCGGCAAGGGCAAGACGCCGATATTGGACGTCAGGGACCTGACGACCCGCTTCGACATTCATTCGGGCCTGTTCGGCCGCAAGTCCGGCGCCGTGCATGCGGTCGAAAAGGTCTCCTTCAATCTTTTCCCGGGCGAGACGCTGTCGCTCGTCGGCGAATCGGGCTGCGGCAAGTCGACCACCGGCCGTTCCGTCACCCGCCTGATCACGCCGACCAGCGGTGAGGTTACGCTCGACGGCTATGAGGTGATGAATCTCGACCCGCCGACGCTGCGCCTGATGCGCCGGTCGATCCAGATGGTCTTCCAGGATCCGTTCGCCTCATTGAACCCGCGCATGAGCATCGGCTCGGCGGTCATGGAGCCCTACGTGGAGCACGGCCTCGGCACCAAGAACCAGGCCCGCGACAAGGCCGCCAGCCTGCTGGAGAAGGTCGGCCTTTCCGCCGACATGATGAAGCGTTTCCCGCACGAGTTTTCCGGCGGCCAGCGCCAACGCATCGCGATCGCCCGCGCCCTGATGCTCGACCCGAAGATCATTGTCGCCGACGAAGCGGTCTCGGCGCTCGACGTGTCGATCAAGGCGCAGGTCTGCAACCTGCTTCTCGACCTGCAACAAAGCCTCAACCTGGCTTTCCTGTTCATTTCCCATGACATGGCCGTCGTCGAGCGCGTCAGTCATCGGGTGGCGGTCATGTATCTCGGCGAGATCGTCGAGATCGGCCCGCGCGCCGCGGTGTTCGAAAACCCGCAGCATCCTTATACGAGGAAGCTGATGTCGGCGGTGCCGGTCCCGGATCCGTCCCGCCGCCGCATCAAGCGCAACATGTCCACCGACGAGATCAAGAGCCCGATACGTCCGGTCAACTACGTGCCGCCGAAGCGGGAATATCGCGAGGTTTCCGCGGGGCATGTGGTGCAGGTGGCGTAGCACATCGAGACCGTTGGGAGCTTGGGCTCGTTACATCCACCCCGCACGATCCGGATCGTGCGGGTTACCGACCGGGGGCGCCGGCTGTTCCATCGCCGTCATCCGTATCTTCAGCGGCCATCGTTTTTTCCAGCCGGACAACGGCATTCACGAATGATGGAAATGCTTTGCGAATTCGATCCAGGTTCTCGATCACCTTGTCGGGTTTCAGGTCGAATCCGTATCGGTGCCGAACGAGATGGCGGAAGGCTTTCAGTTCCGTCAGAGACTCGTATAGCTCCGGGTCGATAACGGACGGCCGTATGCCGTCGATTTCGGCTGACATCTGGTCCAGAACGTCCTGGTGCATTGTCGGTCCGCTGGGAACGAGACCGTCCACGTCCCGTGCCAGGCTCAGAAGACTGTCCTCAATGCCGTTATAGACGTTATGGATACCCAATGAGATGGCTGACAGTGCGCCCCATTCTCCATCGGAAACCTCCTGGGAATGTCGCGCGAAAAAGATTTCGAGCTGTTCCAGCTCCCGTTCCGCGCGCGCGATCTTTGGTGACAAGCGTGAAAAAGCCGGAAGGCTAAACGCAGCCATCTAAAAGCTCCTGTACCCTGTCGGCGGTCATATCGGCCTCGAAGATCAGATCGTAGGGAATATCTGTCCCTCGCATGTGATCCGCGACGAGTCGTTCGATAAAAAGTCTGCGCGCAGGGTCGATCGGGCCGCTCACCAGGAGGTCGACATCAGAATGTAAATGAAAGCTGCGCTTCGCCAAGGAGCCGATGATGCGCATCTCGACGCCATGCTTGCGGGCGTCTTCAAGTATGCGTCCAGCGCGAACCGACGCGGTTTTATGTCGCGTTTCCGCTCGACGTTCGATCAGCGCTTCCATTCGGTTCATGCACGGGTTCCCGGCTATTACCATTCTTCTTCAGCCTATATCATTTCTGAGCGGGCTCAAAGGCAGCGCAACGGTCACCCGAGGGTAGGCGCGGCGACGATGCAGGCGCAATGCGGCCGCAATGGATTTTGATGTCGCAACAATTCCTCTCCGAATACCTATCATGCGGTTCTTCCAGCCGTTTGACAGACCATCCGAAACCATGGCAGCAACAGGTGGAGGAGAATTTCTGCCATGGCAAAACGGTCTGATACGCAAGGGCGGCTCGACGATGCGGCGCGGGCCGGTTGGCTCTACTATGTCGCCGGGCGCACCCAGGACGAGATCGCCGCAACCATGAGCATTTCGCGGCAGTCGGCCCAGCGGCTGGTGTCGCTCGCGGTTGCCGAACGGCTGATCAAGGTGCGCCTCGACCATCCGATCGCCGCCTGCCTGGAACTCGCCGAGGCGTTGCGCAAGAAATACGATCTCAAGCATGTCGAAGTGGTACCGAGCGATCCGGCAGGGAGTTCCAGCACCGTCGGCATCGCAGAAGCCGGCGCGGCCGAAATCGAGCGCTGGCTGAAGCGCCCGGACCCGATCGTCATCGCGGTCGGCACGGGCCGGACGCTGAAGGCTGCCGTCGACCAGTTGCCGCCGATGGAGTGCCCGCAGCACCGGATCGTGTCGCTCACCGGCAATATCGGGCCGGACGGGTCGGCCGCCTTCTACAACGTCATCTTCTCGATGGCCGACGCCATCAAGGCGCGGCATTTTCCGATGCCGCTGCCGGTTCTCTGTTCCTCGGCCGAGGAGCGCGAGACCCTGCACGACCAGGCGCTGGTGCGCTCGACGCTCAGGCTCGGGGCGCAGGCCGACGTCACCTTCGTCGGCATCGGCGAACTTGGGCCTGACGGCCCGCTCTGCGTCGACGGTTTTCTCGGCAAGGAGGAGATGCTGAAGCTGGTCCAGGAAGGGGCGGCCGGCGAGATCTGCGGCTGGGTCTATGACAACCAGGGTCGACTTCTCGCCAATTCCATCAACGACCGCGTTGCCAGCGTGCCGATCCCCCCTCGGGAGACCTCCTCCGTCATCGGGATCGCTCAGGGGCGCAAGAAATTCCAGGCGATTTCCGCGGCGCTCAAAGGCAATATCATCAACGGCGTGATCACCGACGAGGCGACTGCGGAGCAATTGCTCGGTCGTTGAGCAAAAATTACAAATAGCAAAATCAATCAGATAACCAATTTCTGCTGCGTTGCAGCGCGATTGGTGATTGACTTCGTCCGCCATTATGTGGGTAATTGCCCATGAGCAAAGCGAATGCTCGTTACTCATCTTCTGGGAGGAAGATATGACATTGAAGACGATTTTGCTGGGCGCCTGCTCGGCGCTGGCGCTTGCCGGCCTTTTCTCCACCGCGGCTTCGGCTGAAACCCTCACCATCGCGACCGTCAACAACGGCGACATGGTCCGCATGCAGGGCCTGACTTCCGAGTTCACCAAGGCGAACCCGGATATCCAGATCAACTGGGTCACGCTCGAAGAAAACGTTCTTCGCGAGCGCGTTACCACCGACATCGCCACCAAGGGCGGTCAGTACGACATCCTGACGATCGGCAATTACGAAGTTCCGATCTGGGCCAAGCAGGGCTGGCTGCTCGAGTTGAACAAGCTCGGCGACAAATACGACACCAACGACATCCTGCCGGCGATCAAGGGTGGCCTGACGGTCAACGGCAAGCTCTATGCCGCGCCGTTCTACGGCGAGTCGGCGATGATCATGTATCGCAAGGACCTGTTCGAGAAGGCCGGCCTGAAGATGCCGGAAAACCCGACCTGGGAATTCATCGGCGATGCGGCCCGCAAGATCACCGACCGCAAGACCGACGTGAACGGCATCTGCCTGCGCGGCAAGGCCGGCTGGGGCGAGAACATGGCCTTCATCACGGCGCTGACCAACTCGTTTGGCGGCCGCTGGTTCGACGAAAAGTGGAACCCGCAGTTCGACCAGCCGGAATGGAAGGCCGCTCTGCAGTTCTACGTGGATCTGATGAAGGATGCCGGTCCGGCCGGCGCCTCCTCGAACGGCTTCAACGAAAACCTGACGCTGTTCCAGCAGGGCAAGTGCGGCATGTGGATGGATGCCACCGTGGCTGCCTCCTTCGTCTCCAACCCGAAGGATTCTAAGGTTGCAGACAAGGTGGGTTACGCGCTCTTCCCGGTGAAGGGCGAGATGAAGAACCACGGCAACTGGCTCTGGTCGTGGAACCTCGCCGTTCCGAACTCTTCGAAGAAGGCTGACTCGGCGCAGAAGTTCATCTCCTGGGCAACCAGCAAGGAATATACCCAGCTCGTCGCCTCCAAGGAGGGCTGGGCCAACGTTCCTCCGGGCACCCGCACGTCGCTCTACAACAACGAGGAATACAAGAAGGCTGCCGCCTTCGCGGTTCCGACGCTTGCCGCGATGAACGCTGCCGACATCACCAAGCCGACCGTCAAGCCGGTGCCCTATACCGGTGGCCAGTTCGTGGCGATCCCTGAATTCCAGGCGATCGGCACCAATGTCGGCCAGCTGTTCTCGGCGGTCGTCGCCGGCCAGTCCACGGTCGCCGATGCGCTTGCCCAGGCCCAGACGGCTACGACGCGCGAAATGAAGCGCGCCGGTTATCCGAAGTAACCTCCAGAGCCTCGGCTGTCCGGTCATTCCTGCGCCGGACAGCCGGATCTTGCCGGCATCACCCGCCTTGACGATTTGAGGCAGGCCGTCGATCAGGCAAGGCAATCCGACAATAACCAGATAACAACAAAAAGCTGCATCCTGCGTCCGTCTCCTTCCCCAAAGAAAAAGGCGCGGGATAACTGGAACGACCACGTTCCACGGGAGGGCGTCTGATATGGCAACGCAAAACACCAAGACGTTGGCGCGCCTGATGATGGCGCCCTCTGTTCTGCTTCTTCTGGTCTGGATGATCGTGCCGCTGGCGATGACGCTGTGGTTCTCGTTCCAGAATTACAATCTGCTCGATCCGTCCAATGTCAGCTTCACGGGTCTGTTCAATTACCAGTTTTTCTATACCGACCCCGCCTTCTTCCAGTCGATCTGGAACACGCTGGTCATCGTCGGCGGGGTGCTCTTGATCACCGTCATCGGCGGTATCGCCATCGCGCTCCTCCTCGACCAGCCGATCTTCGGACAGGGGATCGTGCGCATCCTGATCATCTCGCCTTTCTTCGTGATGCCGCCGGTTGCGGCGCTGGTGTGGAAGAACATGATCATGAACCCGAGCTACGGGGTGTTTGCCGACATCTCGAAATTCTTCGGGCTCCGGCCGATCGACTGGTTCGCGCAATATCCGCTTTTCTCGATCGTCATCATCGTTGCCTGGCAGTGGCTGCCATTCGCGACGCTCATCCTGCTCACCGCCCTGCAGTCGCTCGACGGCGAACAGAAGGAAGCGGCGGAGATGGACGGCGCCAACTTCCTCAACCGCTTCATCTACCTGGTGGTGCCTCATCTCGCCCGGTCGATCACGGTCGTCATCCTCATCCAGACGATCTTCCTGCTCGGCGTCTATGCGGAAATCCTGGTCACCACCAATGGCGGCCCCGGTTACGCCTCCACCAACCTCGCCTTCCTGATCTACCGCACGGCGCTGCTCGGCTACGATGTCGGCGGTGCCTCGGCAGGCGGCATTATCGCAGTCGTGCTCGCCAATATCGTCGCCTTCTTCCTGATGCGCGCCGTCGGCAAGAACCTGGACCGGTAGGAGAAGATCATGGCACGCAATGTTACGACAAGACACAAGATCACCGCCACGGTCGCCGCCTGGATCGTCGCGCTGATCATCTTCTTCCCGATCCTCTACACGCTGATCACCAGCATCAAGACGGAGCCGGAAGCGATCGCGGGCTTCAGCCTGTGGCCGTCCGGGACGTTCGAGAATTACATCACGGTCCAGACGCAGCGCGACTACCTGAAGCCGTTCATGAATTCGGTGATCCTGTCTGTCGGCTCCACCATCCTGGCGCTGATCATCGCGATCCCGTCCGCCTGGGCCATGGCGTTCTCTCCGACCAAGCGGACCAAGGACATCCTGATGTGGATGCTTTCCACCAAGATGATGCCGGCGGTCGCGGTTCTGGTGCCGATCTACCTCCTGTTCCGCGATTTCGGCCTGCTGGACAGCCGCATCGGGCTGACCGTCATGCTGACGCTGATCAACCTGCCGATCGTGGTCTGGATGCTCTACACCTACTTTCGCGAAATTCCGGGCGAAATCCTGGAAGCGGCGCGGATGGACGGGGCGGGGCTCTGGCAGGAGATCGTCTACGTGCTGACGCCGATGGCGGTGCCGGGCATCGCCTCGACGCTGCTGCTCAACATCATCCTCGCCTGGAACGAGTCGTTCTGGACGATCCGGCTGTCGACCACCAATGCGGCGCCGCTGACGGCCTTCATCGCTTCCTTCTCCAGCCCGCAAGGCCTGTTCTGGGCAAAGCTATCGGCCGCCTCGACCATGGCGATCGCACCGATCCTCATCCTCGGCTGGTTCTCACAGAAACAACTCGTTCGCGGCCTCACGTTTGGCGCGGTTAAGTAAGGAAAACGGACATGGGCAGCATCACGCTCCAAAAAGTGTCGAAAGTGTTCGGCGAGGCCAAGGTCATTCCGTCCATCGACCTCGAAATCAATAACGGCGAATTCGTCGTCTTTGTCGGTCCCTCGGGCTGCGGCAAGTCCACGCTTCTGCGTCTGATCGCCGGGCTGGAAGACGTGTCCGGCGGGCATATCCTGATCGACGGCAAGGACGTCACCCAGGCCGCCCCCGCGGAACGCGGGCTTGCCATGGTGTTCCAGTCCTACGCGCTCTATCCGCATATGAGCGTGCGCAACAACATCGCCTTCCCGCTGAAGATGGCGAAGATGGAGAAGTCCGCGATCGACAAGAAGGTGACGGATGCGGCCCGCGTTCTCAACCTGACCGACTATCTGGAGCGCCGCCCCTCGCAGCTTTCCGGCGGCCAGCGCCAGCGCGTCGCGATCGGCCGCGCCATCGTGCGCGAACCCTCGGCCTTCCTGTTCGACGAGCCGCTTTCCAACCTCGACGCTGCATTGCGCGGCACGATGCGGCTGGAGATCAGCGACCTGCACCACCAGCTCAAGACGACGATGGTCTATGTGACCCACGACCAGGTCGAGGCGATGACCATGGCCGACAAGATCGTCGTGCTCAATCGCGGCAATATCGAGCAGGTCGGCTCGCCGCTCGAACTCTACAAGAGCCCGCGCAACCTGTTCGTCGCGGGCTTCATCGGTTCGCCGCACATGAATTTCGTCGATGGCGCCTATGCCCAGTCGAAGAACGCCAAGACCGCCGGCATCCGGCCGGAGCATCTGGGCCTGTCGAAGGACAGCGGCATCTGGCGCGGCACCGTGAAGGTCGCCGAACATCTGGGCGCCGACACGTTCCTGCACCTTGATGTCGAGGGCATCGGCCAGATCACCGCACGCTGCGATGGGGAATTCGGCGCCTATCACGGTGACACGGTCTACATGACGCCCGATGAGGCCAAGCTCCATCGGTTCGACGACAAGGGCCTCGCCCTGAAGGCCTGACGGGCCATATCGGAGTAAAGACAATGACTGTGAAGCTTTCGCTGGCGAGCTTGAATGACGCTGCGGCCACCGCCGCCGTGCCGGCCTATGATCCCAAAAGTCTGACCGCCGGCATCCTCCATTTCGGCGTCGGCAATTTCCATCGTGCCCACCAGGCGATCTATCTCGACGACCTGTTCAACACCGGCAAGGCGCATGACTGGGCGATCATCGGCGCCGGCGTGATGCCGTCAGACGGGGCCATGCGCGACAAGCTGAAGGCTCAGGATTTCCTCACCACCGTCGTCGAGCAGGACAACAACAGGACCGCCGCCCGCATCACCGCGCCGATGATCGACATCATCGCCCCCGGCGACGTTGCGACCCTGATCGAGACACTGGCCGACCCGAATATCCGCATTGTGTCGATGACGATCACCGAAGGCGGCTATTTCATCGATGCATCGGGTGGGTTCAACCCGGCCCATCCGGCGATCGCCGAAGACGGGAAGAACCCCGCGAACCCGAAGACCGTATTCGGCCTGATCCTTGCCGGCCTCAAGGAGCGCAAGGCGCGGGGGATCGCCCCGTTCACCATCATGTCCTGTGACAACATTCCCGGAAACGGCGAGGTAACGGAGAACGCCGTCATCGGGCTTGCCCGGCTTTCCGACCCGGATTTCGCCCACTGGATCCACCAGAACGTCGCCTTTCCGAACTCGATGGTCGATCGCATCACGCCCGCCACGGGGAGCCGCGAGATCGACATCCTCAAGAACGACTTCGGCATCGACGACAACTGGCCTGTGTTCTGTGAGGAATTCAAGCAGTGGGTGATGGAGGACAAGTTCCCCTCCGGTCGTCCCCGGCTGGAAGAGGTCGGCGTCCAGTTCGTGCCCGATGTAGCGCCCTACGAGCTGATGAAGATCCGCATTTTGAACGGCGGCCATGCGGCGATCGCCTATCCGGCAGCCCTTCTCGATATCCATTTCGTGCACGAGGCGATGGAGCACAAGCTGATCCGCGCCTTCCTCGAAAAACTGGAAAAGGACGAGATCATCTCGGTCATCCCGCCGGTGCCGAACACCAACCTCATCGACTACTACAAGCTGATCGAGCGGCGCTTCTCCAACCCCAAGATCGGCGACACCATTCCGCGTCTCGCGCAGGACGGCTCCAATCGCCAGCCGAAATTCATCCTGCCGTCGACCGCCGACCGGCTTGCCAAGGGCCAGGATATTATCGGCCTCTCGCTGGTCTCCGCGCTCTGGTGCCGCTACTTCGCCGGCACGTCCGACAGCGGCAAGGAGATCGTCTTCAACGACGCCAGCGCCGACCGCCTGAACGCCGCGGCGCTGAAAGCCAAGGATAACCCGGACGCCTTCCTTGCACTTGGCGATATTTTTGGAGACGTTGCGAAATCCGAGCTGTTCCGCACCCGCTTTGCGCATGCGCTAAAGACGCTCTGGGTTGAGGGGACGGCCAAGACGCTCGAGCTTTATCTCGGCGGCAAGCTGGTCAAATAGCGGGTGACGGACGTGCAACAGTCGGCGGGACCACTGGTGATCTTCGATTGCGACGGGGTCCTCGTCGACAGCGAGCCCGTTTCCGTGCGCGTGCTGGTCGATGCGCTGCGCCGCAAGGGGGTCGAGATGGATGCGGCTGAGGCCTATCGCCGCTTCCTTGGCCGCAGCCTCGGCACCGTGACGAAAACGATGCGCGAGGAATTCGGGGTCGAGGCGGACGACGGTTTCCTCGAGGACATGCGCCACGATCTCTACGCCCGCTTCCGCGCCGAGTTGCAGCCGATGCCGGGCATAGCCGAGACCCTGGACACGTTAGGTTTCCGTCGCTGCGTGGCGTCCTCCAGCCAGCCGGAGCGCATCCGCCTGTCCCTGTCGCTGACCGGCCTGATCGACAAGCTGGAGCCGAACATCTTTTCCGCCACGATGGTGGAAAAGGGCAAGCCGGCGCCGGATCTCTTCCTGCATGCGGCGAGCGAAATGGGCGCCGATCCCAGGAGCTGCATCGTCATCGAGGACAGCCCTGCCGGCATCCAGGCGGGCCACAGCGCCGGCATGTCGGTGTTTGCCTTCGTCGGCGGTTCGCATGCCAGCGTTCCCGGCTACCGGGAGCGCATCGATGCACTTTCACCGGAAGTCGTGTTTGACGCGATGCCGGATTTGATCCACCTTGTCCGGAAACATATAGAGGGTCGCAACGGCCCCGTTCAGCAGTCGGCACTTTAAGTGCGGCCTGCGGAATACCTGAGCGACCACAAGGGACAGGAAACAAATCCGGATGCGTGATCATCTCGTTGCGGTCGATATCGGCACGGGCAGCGCCCGCGCCGGCGTCTTTGATCGCGACGGGCGCCTGCTCGCCAAGGCCAAGCACCCCATCCTGATGTTCCGCCCGAAACAAAACCACGCCGAACACGATTCCGAGGATATCTGGGCCGCCACCTGCCGATCGGTAAGGGAGGCTATGGCGGAGGCCGGCATGACTGCCGACCGTGTCGCCGCAATCGGCTTCGACGCCACCTGTTCTCTCGTTGCCCGCGACCGCGAAGGCCGACCGCTCAGCGTTTCGACGACCGGCAAGGCCAATCACGACACCATCGTCTGGCTCGACCACCGGGCGATCAGACAGGCCGAGCAGCTTTCCGCCACCGGCCACAAGGTGCTCGAATTCTCCGGCGGCTCGCTGTCGCCCGAGATGGAAATGCCGAAGCTGATGTGGCTGAAACAGCATCTGCCGCAGAGTTGGGCGAGGGCGGGCTATTTCTTCGACCTCGCCGATTTCCTCACCTGGAAGGCGACCGGCTCGCCCGCCCGCTCCCGCTGCACGCTGACCGCCAAATGGAACTATCTCGCCCACGAAAAGTCGGGCTGGAGCGCCGACTACCTGGCGCTCGCCGGCCTCGAAGACCTTCTCGAAAAGGGCGGCCTGCCCGACGAGACGATCGGCGTCGGGGCAAGCGTCGGCGGCCTCAGCCGCCAGGCCGCCGAAGAACTCGGCCTCGACACGAAAGTGCAGGTGGCGCCTGGCATGATCGATGCCTATGCCGGCGCCTTTGGCGTCCTTGGCGGGGTTTCCGGCGGCGCGTCCGAAGGCTCCAAACTCGAAACCAGCGTGGCGCTGATCGGCGGCACGTCGAGCTGCATCGTCGCCTTCACGAAGGATTCCAAGCCCGGCCGCAGCCTCTGGGGCCCCTATTACGAGGCGATCCTGCCCGGTCACTGGCTGGTCGAAGGGGGACAGTCGGCGGCAGGTGCGCTGCTCGACCATATCGTGCTGATGCACGCCGCCGGCGGCGAGCCGACTGCAGAGCTTCACGGCCGCATCATCGCCCGCGTCGGCGAGCTGCGCACCGAGACCGAGGGCGATATCGCCCCGAACCTTCACGTCCTGCCGGATTTCCACGGCAACCGCTCGCCGCTTGCCGACCCGCACGCGACCGGCGTCATCAGCGGGCTGACGCTCGACACGTCCTTCGACGGCCTCTGCCGGCTTTACTGGCGCACCTGCGTCTCGATCGCGCTCGGCATAAGGCATATTCTCGACGCCCTCTCGGACTACGGATACCGCTTCGAAACCCTCCACGTCACCGGCGGCCACGTCAACAACCCGCTGCTGGTGGAACTCTACGCCGACGTCACCGGCCGCAAGGTGGTGATCCCGGAGAACCGCGATGCCGTGCTGCTCGGGACGGCAATGGCGGCTGCCGTGGCCGGCGGGGTGCATGGCTCGCTGTTCGAAGCGGGGCAGGCGATGGATGGCGGTGGAACCGAGCGGCTGCCAGACCCGGCGCGGGCCGAGCCGTACGGGCGGGATTACCGGCGGTTCCTGGCGATGGTCAGGCACCGGGAGGAGTTGCGGGGAATGATGTAGGCGCCTGTGCGGGGGCTACCCCACTGTCTAGTAGTTCACCAGCAGGTTTGGGGCACCCGAAGATCCGAAACGGGGCTGTACGCCGAGCAAAGGCGCTGATCGACCGATGATCTCCTTGATCATCGGGGCGGCGGTGGATGCCGCCGTGCGTCCGCCGTGTTCCCCTGTCTGCGGAGCATCGATTATCGAAAGCACGATGTATTTCGGTTTGTCCATCGGGAAGGCTGCGACGAAGGCGTTGAAATTGATATCCTTGGCATAACGTCCGTTGATCACCTTGTCGGCCGTGCCGGTCTTGCCGCCGACCTGGAAACCTTCGACCTGCGCACCGCGTCCCGAGCCCTTCACGCCGTTCCAGGTGAACAGGTAGCGCATATCGACGCTGGTGCCCTGCTTTATCACTGGGCGGGAAACCTGTTCGGCCTCTGCCCGGGAGCGGGGAAGAAACGTGGGAGGAACAAGAGTTCCGCCGTTGATCAGGGCGGCGGCGGCAACCGCGGTCTGCAGCGGAGTGGTTGCAACCCCGTGGCCGAACGAGATGGTGACCGAGTTGATCTTCTTCCATGTCTTCGGCTGGGTTGGCGTCGCCACGCCCGGCATTTCGGTTTCCATCCTGGACAGAAGCCCGAGCTTCGTGAGGAACTGCTGGTGGCCCTCGATCCCGACCCTGTCCGCCACCGCCGCGGTGCCGATATTCGATGAATACTGGAAGACTTCGGAGATCGTCAGCGGCCGGTTCTTTCCGCGGAAGTCCTTGATGGTGAAGCCACCCATGCGGATGGGCCGGGACGCATCGACGACGGAGTTCAGGGTGATCTTGCCTTCGTCCAACCCCATCGCCAGAGTGAAGCTCTTGAAGGTCGAGCCCATTTCGAACGTGGCGTTGCTCATCCGGTTGAACCAGCCCTTTTCATAGTCCTTGTCCACGCTGCCGTCGGGCAGCGTCCGGGAGGGTTCATTGAGGTCGTAGTCGGGCACCGATGCCATCGCCAGAACCTCGCCGGTATCGACATCGAGAACCACGGCGCCCGCAGCCTCGGCCTTATAGGCGGTCATCGCGTTCGCGACGACCTGGCGGACGATATTCTGGACGCGGAGATCGATGGACAGTCTGACGGGTTCGAGCGGGGCGCCCCCGGTCAGTCCGGCCAGGCGAAGATCGCCAAGACCCTGCTGATCCAGGTATCGCTCCATTCCGGCAAGGCCCTGATTGTCGACATTCACATGGCCGACGATGTGAGAGGCGGTCGCGCCGCCTGGATAGAACCGACGTTTCTCCGGTCGGAAGCCGATGCCGGGAATGCCGAGCGCCAGGATATCCGCCTGCTGTTTCGGGGTGAGCTGCCGTTTCAGCCACTGGAAGGCGGTCTGCGATCTCAGCTTCTTGTGGGTTTCGCTCCAGTCGAGGTTGGGGATGACGAAGGCAAGCTTTTCGACGACTTCGTCCGCATCGACGATCCGGCGCGGGTCGGCGTAGAGCGAGATCATGTTGAGGTCGGTGGCCAGCAACGCTCCGTTGCGATCGACGATGTCCGGCCTGGATGCGACGGGATTGCTGGAAATTGCTCCCGTCGCGGCCGGTTCGGCAAGACCGTATTGGACAAGGCGCGCGCCGACGATGAAATAGACCGCAAGGAAGCCGGCGATCAGGATCCCGAGCCTTTGCCTGGCCTCCTTTCTGCGGCTTGCGCGTGCGCCCAGGAAGGTCGCATTTTTCCCGACGACATTGCTCTTAACGATGAAATGTGCACGGCTTCTCAGCCGGACGACAAAAGAGATCATTCCGAACAAATCCAAAAAACATATCAGCCGAAGGCAAAAATTGAGCGGTTCGTCCGCCGCTGGATTGCAGCGTGCACGCGGTTGAACCGGAAGCCAACCGGAGAGTTCCTGGCGGGGCGAACATGTTTAAAGTTGTATTAATATACAATTAAAGTTGTGTTCGGTTGCCCGCGGAAAATTAACCGACGCCTGCCGGGCCGGCATCGTGTCATCCCATCTCCCACGCCAGTTCGGTCGGGCATGTTTGCGGTGTCGTATCGGCAGCTCTCACAGGGGCAGGGATACTGTCGCCTCGCTTTTGCCGCCCCTCCTTGCTCCGCCGCTCCCTCCCACCTACATCTCTCCCGCCAACCTGGAGACGCCGATGATACTCGACGCCGCACGCCTTTCGCTCGCCAACCTGTTTTCCCCCGAAACCCGTTCCGTGTTCTGGAAGACACTGGGTCTCACCGCGCTTGTGCTGATCGGTCTGTGGTTCGCGCTCCGCGAAGTCTTCATCCTTTATGCCTGGCCGTGGTTCGCGGGCTTTTTCCCGGACCTGCCGGATTGGGCGGGTTGGTTGACCCTGTTTGCGGCGATTGCTGCCGGCATCGGACTGGCGCTGGCGCTCGCTCTGCTGATCGCGCCGATCACGGCGCTGATCGCCGGCCTGTTCCTCGACGATGTCGCCGAAGTCGTCGAGAAGCGCGATTATCCGAACGATGCGCCCGGCAAGGCGATGCCGCTTGCCCAGGCGATCATCGGCTCGATCCAGTTTCTGGGCGTCGTCATTGTCGGCAATATCGTGGCGCTTTTCCTGCTGTTCATCCCCGGCATCAACCTGATCGCCTTCTTCGTGGTGAACGGCTATCTGCTCGGCCGGGAATTCTTCGAGTTTGCGGCGATGCGGTTTCGCACGCCCGCGGAAGCACGCGCCTTCCGCTCGAAACATTCCTCCACCGTGTTTCTGGCCGGCCTTCTGATCGCGTGTTTCCTGGCGGTCCCGATCGTCAACCTGCTGACGCCGCTGTTTGCCGCGGGCCTGATGGTGCATCTCCACAAGGCGGTCTCGAAGCGGGACCCCGGCTTCAAGCTTTAGGCGGGCAGGAATTGCCCAAAGGCGGCAAGCGCGAGGACTCCGAAGCGGCAATCGCTGCTCTACTCGACAGCCTCGCCGATTAGCTGCTGCGGCAATTCCACAAGCGGCGCCGGCACGTCGATGGTCTTTTCCGGCGAGCGGCAGAGATCGGCGATGACGCAGCGCTCGCATTCGGGCTTTCGCGCCTTGCAGCAGTAACGGCCGTGCAGGATCAGCCAGTGGTGGGCGTGGAAGAGATACTGGTCTGGGATCACCTTCAAGAGGTTTTCCTCGACCGCGTCGGGCGTCTTGCCCGGCGCCATCAAGAGCCGGTTGGCGATGCGGAAGACATGCGTGTCGACCGCCAGCGTCGGCACGCCGAAGGCCATCGACATCACCACATTCGCCGTCTTGCGGCCGACGCCCGGCAGGCGGATCAGCTCTTCGCGCGTCCTCGGCACTTCGGAGCCGAACTCGTCGATCAGCATGCGACAGAGCGCGATGACGTTCTTCGCCTTGTTGCGGTAGAGCCCGATCGTCTTGATATATTGGGTGACGCCTTCCTCCCCGAGGGCGAGCATCTTTTCGGGCGTATCGGCGATCTTGAAGAGCGCCCTCGTCGCCTTGTTGACGCCCGCGTCGGTCGCCTGGGCGGACAGTGCCACCGCCACCACCAGCGTGAACGGGTTCACGTGCTCCAGTTCACCCTTCGGCTCCGGCCGCTGTACCGAAAAGCGGCGAAAAATCTCTTCCATTTCCGCCTTGGTGTAGGCGGATTTGAAGCGCTTCGGCTTGGTCGCCGGCCGGGGTGCGGCCTTGCGCTCGGGCGTGTGATTTGACTTTTGCGGGGTGCTGGTTTTGGATTTGATCTTTGGAGTCGCCATATGCCTGTATAGGCATCCCGCAGGAGGGAAATCAACGTGGACGTTTCCGAGGAACAGCCCGTTTTCGCAGCCGAACTGACGCCCTACCGTTCGCTCGGCAGGACGGGCTTTCGCGTCGTGCTGGTGCTGACAGGCGGCATCTGCCTTCTCTATGGCGGCTTTTTCCTGATCACCGGCGCCTATCCTATCGGCTTCTTCTTCGGGCTCGATTTCCTCGGTCTCTACATCGCGCTGAAGATGAGCTACCGCTCTGGCCGCGCGCGCGAGGAAGTGACTGTCTCGCGCAGCAATCTGTCGATCCGGAAATTCTCGCCGACGGGGCGTGTCGTGGAGCATCGCTTCAATCCGTTCTGGGCGCGCTTCAACGTCCGCCGCCACGACGAGTTCGGCATAACCTCCATGTATGTGACGGGCGAGGGGCGCGGCACCGATATCGGCTCCTTCCTCAATCCGGACGATCGGGAAAGTTTCGCCAAGGCCTTCAGAGGAGCCCTGGCAACCGTCAGGCAGCGGGTTTAGGCGGGTTGGAAAACCTGCAATAGGGCAAGAAACGGGTGGTTTCGGTCAAGCCAAAGGGGCATGTAAGCAGCATACCAGTTGCACGGCGATTGTTGCGCGCCCAAGGTCCGGTTTGGACGGTGCGCCCGCTGCAGAGGAGACAAGCCATGAATGCTCTCGCCCAGATCAGTTCGCCGCCCGTCGACGTGACACCCGATGGCTCCGACTATGAAACCGTTCGCCGCGTCATCGAGATGATCACGCTCGACTACCGTGACCAGCCGTCGCTCGAGGCCATTGCGTCGGAACTCGGCCAGTCGCCGACCCAGCTCCAGAAGGTGTTCACGCGCTGGGCCGGGCTGTCGCCCAAGGCTTTTCTGCAGGCCATCACCCTCGATCATGCCAAGCGCCTGCTCGGCAAGGAGGAACTGCCGCTGCTCGAAGCCTCCTATGAGCTCGGCCTCTCCGGTCCCGGCCGCCTTCACGACCTGTTCGTCACCCACGAGGCGATGTCGCCCGGCGAATGGAAGGCGCGCGGCGGCGGCCTGACGATCCGCTACGGTTTCCACCCGTCGCCCTTCGGCGAGGCACTGGTCATGGCGACCGACCGCGGACTTTCGGGGCTCGCCTTTGCCGATCTCGGCCATGAACAGGCGGCGCTTGACGACATGATGCGCCGCTGGCCGAATGCCGAATATGTTCCCGACCAGGAGATGACGGCGCCCTATGTCGGCCGCGTCTTCGACCGTGCGAACTGGTCCTGCGACCAGCCGCTGAAAGTTGTGCTCATCGGCACCGACTTCCAGGTCCGCGTCTGGCAGAGCCTCTTGAAGATCCCGTTCGGCAAGGCCGTCACCTATTCCGACGTCGCCAACGATATCGGCCAGCCGACCGCCAGCCGCGCCGTGGGTGCGGCGGTCGGGGCGAACCCGATCTCGTTCGTGGTTCCCTGTCATCGGGCGCTCGGCAAGAGCGGGGCGCTCACCGGCTATCACTGGGGGCTGACGCGCAAGCGGGCGATCCTGGGCTGGGAAGCGGGAAACGCGTAAGTTCGGCGGTCAGGTTCCGTTTCCGGGCCGCAAGCCGGCAGATACCAGGTCGCCTGAAAAAGCCATGGGCGGCCTCCGAGGATTGCGGGATTGCCCATGGGGGCATATAAGCGAAACCTGAAATAGCTGTCGAAGGACGCCGTCAGGTGCATGAGCGCAGACACCAGAGATCGAAAAGCTTTCTAGGCGCCAAGATCATCTTCAATGGCGATCATTCGACCTTCGACTGCATCGTGAAGGAAATTTCGGCCGGCGGCGCGTTGATCAAGATCGAGAATGCCTTGTCCGTGCCGGAAAGCTTCGGCCTCGCCTTGTCAGATGGCCGACATTTCGAATGCGAAGTCCGCTGGCGGCGGATCAATTCCCTCGGAGTAGAGTTCCTGACCGCTGCCTGATTGCCCTTCCGTTCACGCGCAGGCAGTGGTGTGGCCAGGGGTCAGGCCGCCCCTTGTGCGCTCTCGGAGGCGTCGTTCAGCCGCAACAACTCCTTTGCCGCCGTCTCATCGGTAATCAGCGTATGGCACCCGACCCTGCGGATCGTGGCCCGGATCGCCACGGCCCGATGGGCGCCGCCCGACGACAGCACGATGTGCCTGGCCTTCCTCAGCGTATCCAGATCCACCGACATCACCCGCTCGTTCAGCTTGTGATCCACAGAGCGGCCTTCCTCGTCGAGAAAGTTGAACATCGTGTCGCAGACGCAGCCGGCCGCAATCAGCCGGTCGAGCTCTGCCTTGGAGATGAATCCTTCCGACAGGGAGGTGGAATGCAGCCCGATGTCGCCGCAGCTCACCACCGCAAGGTCGAGGTTTTCGGCGAGGTCGTAGATGGTCTTCAGCCCGCATTCCTCGATCAGCGCCCGTTTGGTCTTGACCGAATCGACCAAGAGCGGTGCCAGGAACATGTAGCATTCGGCGCCGAGCTGGCCGGCGAAGCGCCAGGTGTAATCGATCGGATTGGTCTGGTGCACCGCGACGATGCCGCCGAGCAGCGACACGACCTTGCAGTTTTTCCGCCGCGGCGGGCGAAAGCTGCCGAGCGAGGCAGTCATGGTGCGGCCCCAGCCGACGCCGATGGTCATGTCGTCCTGCACCACTTCGGAGAGGAACTGCCCGAGCGCCAGGCCGACCGAGCTGGCGAGCGCCGCAGCGCTGTTGTCGCGCGGCGCCGGTACGACCACGGCCTCGTCGAGCCCGTAGGCCTTTTCCAGGCGGATCGCCAGTTCGACGCAGGTGTCGATGCCTTCGCTGATCCAGATCTGGACCTCGGAGCGCTTCATGGCCTCGTCGAGCAGGCGGATCACCGTCGAGCGGCTCAAGCCCAACCGTTCGGCGACATCTTTCTGCGTCAATCCCTGGTTATAATAAAGCCACGCCGCGCGCAGCCGCATGGAGGCGGCTTCGGAATAGGCGGTATGGGTCTCGCGTCTGAGCCTAGCCAACGGGCCTCCGGGACGATGATGGACAAGCGAGATGATACTTGTTCCAACTGACACATATGTCAATTCCGAAGGACAAATGTCTTGACTTTTTAACCGTGGGCGGGGGATAGTTCCTTCCAACGCGCCGGAGGAGCCAAATCGCGCAACAGGCGTTTAGTTCTCCATATCGAGGAATATTCGGATGACGTCTAAACTAGAGCAGCTTCGTTCCATGACCACGGTCGTTGCCGATACCGGCGACATCGAGGCGGTCGCCCGCCTGAAGCCCGTGGATTGCACCACCAACCCGACCATCGTCCTGAAGGCGCTCGGCACGCCCATCTTCGCCGACAAGGTCAAGGAAGCGATCGCCTGGGGCCGCAAGCAGTCCGGCACTCCGGACGCCGTCGTGTCCGCCGTGGCCGACCGCCTGGCGATCACCGTCGGTGCCGCCTTGTCCGAGCTGGTCCCGGGCCGCGTTTCGACCGAAGTCGATGCCGACCTTTCCTTCGACACCGAAGCGTCGATTGCCAAGGCCCGCCAGATCATTGCCTCCTACAAGGAGCGCGGCATCGAGCGCGACCGCATCCTCATCAAGCTCGCCTCCACCTGGGAAGGCATCCGCGCCGCGGAAGTGCTGCAGAAGGAAGGCATCGACTGCAACCTGACGCTTCTCTTCAGTCAGGCCCAGGCGATCGCCTGCGCCGAAGCGAAAGTGTTCCTGATCTCGCCCTTCGTCGGCCGCATTCTCGACTGGTACAAGAAGTCGACCGGCCAGGACTACACCGCCGAGACCGATCCGGGCGTCGTGTCCGTCCGCGCCATCTACAATTACTACAAGGCGAATGGCATCAAGACGATCGTCATGGGTGCCTCCTTCCGCAATGCCGGCGAAATCGAAGCGCTGGCCGGCTGCGACCGCCTGACGATCAGCCCGGCTCTGCTCGACGAGCTCGACAAGGACACCGGCAAGCTAGAGCGCAAGCTCGTGCCGGAAACATTCAATGCGGAGCCCTTGCAGTCGCTCGACGAAAAGGCCTTCCGCTGGATGATGAACGAGGACGCCATGGCGACCGAAAAGCTCTCCGAAGGCATCCGCGCCTTCGCCAAGGACCTCGCGTCGCTGCGCCAGATGGTCAAGAAGGAACTGACCCTCGCGGCCGCCTGATAACAGCTTCCACCGCCGGCATGAAGAAAGGCCCGTCTCGCGACGGGCCTTTCTGTATTTGGCGAATGCTCAAGTCCGCGCCTGGGATCAGATCGGCTTTCTGCTGATGAACAGGCCGGTTTCCTTCTCCACTTCGAGCACGCCGTGGCCGCGCTCGAATGCGGCGGCGATTGCTTGCCGGAACGCGTCCAATTGAGCCTCGTCCGCGCTGTCGCCGGGCGGGTAGGAAGTCAGCGCCAGAAACACGTCCTCCGGCTCCGTGATCCGCATTCTTGCGGGGTGCTGCGCAAAGGCGACATCGCCGAACCTCGCACGCATCAGCTCCTCGGCCTTGTCGTATCCGAAGACGGCCGCGCTCGGATCGAACGGCTCGCTGCCGAAAACGGTGGTGAGTTCGTAGATCCCGCGCATGTTGCCCATGCCATTGGTGGTGACGGCGAGAAAACCTCCCGGCTTCAGCACCCGGAACATTTCCGCGATGCCGGCTGCCGGATCGGGGAGGTGGTAGAGCATGTGCATGGCGATGACGACATCGAAACTGCCGTTCTCGAAGGGCATGGCGGCGGCTTCCGCCTGATGGCCCGCGACCGATCCGAAGGGCAGGGGCATGCAGCGCGCGAGGGCCTCTTCCACCATTCCGGAGGACTGATCGGCAAGCGTGAGGTCGAGATCTTCAGGTATATCGTTGCTGACGGATGCCCAGAACCAGGCCGGGCCGCAGCCGATATCCAGGACGCGGTCGCCCTCCCGCAGGGGCAGTTGTCGCGCAACCCAGGGAAACCAGCCGGTTTCGGCGATCGTATATTCCCTGTTGAGGCGTCCGCGAGCAGCGAGCCTGCTGCTGTCGGCATATTGAACGGCGTTGCCCGAAGTGATCGATGACATGGTGCCTCCCGCGGCGATGGCGGCTCGCTTTGCGCACCAAATATCATATCCGGCGAGTTTGCAGTTTTGCAACGGCAGGTAATCTCCGGCGGCCGATGTCGACCGCCAGAGAGGTGTGGCGTCATCAGGCCGGCTGCGGCACCAGCTTGGCAGCGCCCGGCTTGCGCAGCAGCAGGACGGAGACCGCGGCGATCATGCACATCACGCCGGCGATCTGCAGGGCCGGCATATAGGTGTTGAAGTCGCTCTTCAGGAACCCGGCACCGAAGGCAGCGGTGGCCGCACCGATCTGATGGCCGGCAAACACCCAGCCGAAGATCAGGCCGGCCCGTTCGCGGCCGAATTCGGCGGCGGCGAGCTTCACGGTCGGCGGCACGGTTGCCACCCAGTCGAGGCCGTAGAAGATCGCGAAGACCGACAACTCGACGAAGCTGAAGCCCGAGAGGGAGAGGTAGACCAGCGACAAGCCGCGCAGGCCGTAGAACCAGAACAGCAGCCAGCGATTGTCGTAGCGGTCCGACAGCCAGCCGGCGAAGATGGTGCCGAAGAAGTCGAAGATGCCGATCACAGCGAGCGTGCCGGCGGCGGAAACCGCAGCCATGCCGAAATCGCCGCAGATCGAGATCCAGTGGGTCTGGATAAGCCCGTTTGTCGAGAGGCCGCAGACGAAAAACGTGCCGAACAGAACCCAGAATGTGCCGCTGGTCGAGGCGTGACGCAGCGCGCCGATCGGCGAATAGAGCGTCGCCAGGAACTTGTGGTCCTGCTTCGGCGCTGGCGTCACTGCGGTCTCGCCATAGGCCGGCAGGCCGACATCGGACGGATAGTCGCGCATCAGGAGCAGGACCAGCAGCATCGCGGCGGAGATGACGACGACCGTAAAGATGAGTGCGGTGCGCCAGCCGTAGGCTTCCGTCATGGCGGCGAGCAGCGGTAGGAAGACGAGCTGGCCCGTGGCGTTGCTGGCGGTCATGAGGCCGACGACAAGGCCGCGGCTCTTGGAAAACCAGCGGGTCGCGACCGTCGCGCCGAGGACCAGGGCCGTCATGCCGGTGCCGACGCCGATCACCACGCCCCAGAGCGCCACGAGCTGCCAGACCTGCGTCATGAACAACGACAGGACAATGCCGCTCATGATCAGAGCCAGAGCGAAGGTGACCACCTGGCGGACGCCGAAATGGTTCATGAAGGCGGCGGCGAACGGTCCGAGCAGGCCGAAAAGCACGAGGCGGACGGCCATGGCCGAGGAGATGTCGGCGATATCCCAGCCAAACTCCTGATGCAGCGGCTGGATCATCACGCCGGCCGAACCCATGGCGCCGGCGGTCGCCAGCATGGTCAGGAATGTGGTGATGGCGACCACCCATCCATAGTGCAGGTTTCTGACTGCCATCCATTGGGCGGCGCGATTGGAGATCATGGTCTGTCCCTTTCCTGGTCGTCGCCGCACCGGCAGCGTGAGATTTTCGGGTATATGCCCGCTTTTGCATAAAAATCAGAGGGCTGCGAGCAGCTCCTGCAATTGTCTGGTTTTCTCGGCCCCGAGCCGGGCTTCGATGTCGTCCTGGACGCCGTCCCAAAGGGGCGCGCCCTGCTTCAGAATCGCCGCACCCTTGGGCGCCACCGTCAGCATCGCCTCGCGCTGGTCCTCGCCATGGCCGATTGCCACCAGTCCCATGCGCTCCAGCACCTTGGCATTGCGGCCGACCGTCGACCGGTCCAGTTCCACCTGGACGGCGAGATCGGTCAGCGAGATAGGCGCCAGCCGGTTGATGTTGCGCAGCAGGCTGAACTGCCCGATGTTGACGCCGAGCGGCGCCAGGGCCTCGTCGTAGTAAGACGAGACCTTTCGGGAGGCCTTGCGCAGCAGAATGCAGTGGCAGGTGTCGTTCGGCATGGAGCGGGTATATACCCGCGGTTCGATTTGCGCAAGAGGGATGCATCAAAAACAGGGACGTTCCGGAATGAAGCACGCTGGCTGCGAGAAAGACCTCTGGATGGCGAAAAGAACCTCCCGGCTTAAAGCTTCCTCAACAAGAATAGGCGACTATCCCGGCACTATTCCATCCTGTTGTTCTGCGTAAAAATGGAGTTGACCATGCCGGAGTTCGGCAAGTGAAGGGTCTGAAGTTCCGGTTTTCCAAGAAGCTCGTCTTCATCCTCATGGGCAGTATCGTCGTGCTCGGCGGTGGCAGCGGCGCGGCGGCGGTGCTCATCGGCACGGACAAGATTCTCGGCCCCTCCTATCTGGAGATCAACGGGCTGGAATGCACCGCGCTCGAAACGGTCAAGATCAAGCGGGACCAGCGTTACTGGATCCGCAAATATGTGGTGAGCGACGGAACCGGCGACGGTCTGGCGCGCATCCGCACGGCCTTGCGCGTCGCCAAGGCGGTCCAGGAAAAGGAAAAGGCCGATCTCGTCCAAGTGGCGATGATCGACAAGGCCGGCCCCCGTGATCGTGCCCAGATGCGCGGCCGCGCAATCGGCGCCCAGGTCGTCTATATCCCGGATCCCAAAAAGGCGCCCGAGGGCACCGACGCCCAGCTTTATTCGGCATTCTACCTCGACGGCACCGCCAATTCGAACGGCGAATATTACGGCATGCGTATCGACCTGCCGCTCGAGGATGTCGAGGCGCTTACCGCCCGGCTGACCGATCACGCCGATTGCGTCGGCCCGGTCGTCGCCACGCCGGAAGGCGAACACGGCCAGAAGCCGAAGGCTGACGGTCACGGCGCGCCGAGCGCACCCGCCGGACACGGCGAACCGGTCGCCAGTAGTCATGGCGCCGCCCCTGCGGACGCTCAAGGCGCGCCGGCCGAGGGGCATGGCGGCGAGGTCGCGGCCAAGGAGAGCGGCGGCTTCTTCAGTTCCGTCACCGGCATGATCTTCGGCTCCGGGCAAGAAGCTCCTGCGCAAGGCCATGCACCCGCCGGTAATCCTGCCGCCCCTGAAACCCACGCCGCGGCCCCGGCTGCTGCCGCCCAAGCTGCCCCGGCCGCCGCCGCCGCGCATCCGGCGCCCGCGTCATCGAACAAGTCCGCCGCCCATCAGGTCCCAAATCAGGGCCAGGGCGACCAGAAGCCGGCCGCGCCCACCCAGGCCGCATCCGCAGAACCGAAAAAGGAAGAGGGCGGTTTTCTCGCCTCGATAATGGGTGTGTTCTCCGGCAGCGAGGCACAGGAGAAACCCGGCGCAGCCCCGGCGGCCGCCAAGGCATCAGAACCCGCGCCTGCGCCTCGCACGTCTGCGGAAGGCGGCAAGCGCTGGTCGAAGCAGACCGATGGCGATGCCGTTCGTTCAGACGCCAAGCCGCCGGAAACGGCGCATTCCGAAGCGGCTCCGGCCAAGACCGCCGGCGCCACGGACGCGGACGCCGCCGGCGCCGAATGGCTTGCAAAGCTCAGGGGCCAACCGGCTCCGGCCGCACCCGCGAAACCCGCCCAGGCGGCTTCAGCTTCGGATGCCAAGGGCCCGGCCGCGCAGGTCGTGCATTGAGAGTGGGGGAGGACCCCTCACTTGCGATTTCCAACTTGGCTTCGCAAAATATTGAAACTCCTATCTCTCCCGCTGGAGAGATAGGGATGCCGCCGCCGTGATCGCCACCACCCTCTCCGTCGTCATCCCTGGACGGTATTCACCGAGCCCCCCGACCCTTGCTAGGGTGGCGACTGAGCGTCGGATCTTGGTAGCTCTCCTAGTCGTAACTTCCCGGAGAGCCTTCTCTATTCAGCTTGTCGGAGCGAAGCATCGAGCTGACGGACCAGTTCGCCGACCCGTCCGCCGCCAGTTGGAGCGGCCGGATAACGCTTGAGGACGTCCACCACTACTGGATGCGGACGGATCGGTGTTTGCGCCATATGGCTAGCTTCGCCAGCGGGGTTCTCTTGGGCGGCGAGTTCAAACGCGCGCGCGGCGTGAGCGGCCGATCCGAGGATGTGCTTGACCTGAGCCGCCTTCGCCAGCGGGTGGAGGAAGGCCGCCCCGGCTGCCGCCAGCGCCGCGAGGGCGGCCTCGCTCGCGGCGGCCTTTCCGGCGTCGCGGGCTTCATGAGCGGCCCGTTGCGCGCCCCAGGCGCGGTCCCGGAGCGTTTTGGTCCGGCGGCCTCCGTCGGCGAAATCCTGCGCAGCATTGATCGCGTCCCATGGGCGCGGGTCCTCGGGGCGTTCACGTTCGAAGATCGCCAATGCGGATCGACCGCACGCTGCCGCATAACCAGTGACCTCGCGGAGCTCCGCCAGGCTGAGTTCGATGATCAAAGTGTCTTCCGCCATGGTCCCAAACGTTTCGGGTCGAACTTACCGGCATACGGTGCTGCTTCGCACCCGGACAGGCGATCATGAGGCCTGTTCCGGTGCCCACGACCGGCCCTTGTCGCTGGCGGCGTGTCCCCGTCTTCCTCAGGCTTGACCCGAGGATGACGGCATTTGCGGTGAGGTGAACCGCTATCAATCCGCCTTGGCGCGGCGCGCCGGGAACAGGATGACATCGCGGATGGACGGTGAATCCGTCAGCAGCATGACCAGACGGTCGACGCCGATGCCGAGGCCGCCGGCAGGGGGCATGCCCTGGTCGATCGCGTCCAGGAACTCGTCGTCGAGCTGCTTGTCCTTCTCGCCGCGGGCATGGGCCTGTTCGAGCTGCTCGACCATGCGCTTGCGCTGTTCTTCCGGATCGTTGAGTTCGGAAAACGCGTTGCCCAGTTCCCAGGCGTTGCAATAGGTCTCGAAGCGTTCGACGAGGCGCGGTTCGCCCGGGACTTCCTTGGCGAAGGGCGAGATGTCCTTCGGGAAGTGGGTGACGTGGCTTGGCTGGATCAGTGTGCCCTCGACCTTTTCCTCGAAGATGAAGGCGAGGCATTCGCCCCAGGTCCAGTCCTTCTCGACCGCGAAACCGGCGGCCTTGGCGGCGATGCGGGCTTCCTCGTCGGTCTTCATGGCAAGGAAGTCGATGCCGGTGGCTTCCTTGACGGCGTCGGGCATTGGCACGCGCTTGAACGGGCCTTTGAAGGAGAGTTCCTTGTCGCCGAACTTCACTTCGGTCGTGCCGTGGATGGTCATGGCGAGCGTCGAGAACAGGCGCTCGACGAGGTCCATGATGTCCTCGTAATCGGCATAGGCCCAGTAACACTCCATCATCGTGAATTCAGGATTGTGCCTGGTCGAGACGCCTTCGTTACGAAAATTGCGGTTGATCTCGAACACCTTGTCGGTGAGGCCCGAAACCAGAGTGCGCTTCAAGAACAGTTCCGGCGCGATGCGCAGGTACATGTCGAGCTTCAGCGTGTTGTGGTGGGTCTTGAAGGGCTCGGCGGTGGCGCCGCCATAGACCGAATGCAGCATCGGTGTCTCGACTTCCATGAAACCGTCGTTTTCCATGAAGCGACGGATGCCGGAGACGATGCGGCTGCGCTGCTGGAAGCGGAGCTTCGACTCCTCGTTGGTCATGATGTCGAGATGGCGCTTGCGGTAACGCAGCTCGACGTCCGACAGGCCGTGCCACTTTTCCGGCATGGGGAGCAGCGACTTGGTGAGCATGGTGATGTTCTGGGCGTTGATGGTGAGCTCGCCGCGCTTGGTGCGGCGCACGACGCCGGTGACGCCGATAATGTCGCCGATGTCGATCATCGGCAGCAGGTCGCGCGCTTCCTGCGGCGTGGTGTCCTTGTGGGAGAAGATCTGCACCTTGCCCGACGCGTCATGGATATCCATGAACATGCCGGAATTGCGCGAGGAATAGACCCGGCCGGCGACGGTGACGATATCCTGCGTCTCGACGTCCGCTTCCAGGTTCTTGTATTTCTCGGCCAATTCCGCATTGGTCATGGTGCGGTGGAAATGCGCCGGATAGACGTCGCCGATCTTTTCGCGCAGCAGAGCGAGTTTCTGGGCGCGCACCTGGGTGGCGTCGGAGGAGAGGGCGGTTTCGGTCGTGTTCTCGGTCATGGTTCTCGCCTTTTTCGGGCAGGTTTATGTTGTTTCGCCGGTGCGGCTGGCTCGGCTAACCCTCCCCCTTGTGGGGAGGGTCGGAGCGAAGCGACGGGGAGGGTTTTCCTGGATGTTAGGAAGAAAGGCCCCTCCCTAACCCTCCCCACAAGGGGGAGGGGACCCGTCGCGTATGCCTTTACTTTCCGTCGCCCACCATGGACGCCACCACCGTCGCGGCGATCTTCAGCCTCTGGCGCACCACCGAGCGGCCGAGCAGCGCCATCGAGTCGAACAACGGCAGCGAGCGGGACGAGCCCGACACCGCGACGAAGAGCGGCGGGGTGACGACGCGCAGCTTCTTGGCGAGCTTGTCGGCGACGGCGCGCAGTTCCGCATCGATCGTCTCGACATTCCATTCCAGGATCTTTTCGAGATCCGTTTGAACTGTGGTGAGGATTTCCAGCGTCTCGGCCGGGCTGGTCTTGAGGCCCGCAAACGAGGCCGGCGTCAGGCCGACATCGCTCGATAGCAGGAAGCCGGCGAGGTTCGGCAGTTCGCCGAGCTTCGAAATACGGCTCTGCGAGTGTTTCAGGCCTTCCGTCAGGCGACTGTTCTCCATGGCCCATTCCAGCACGCGGGCGACGAATTCGTCCGGCGACAGTTTTTCGCGCAGCCAGCGGCCGTTCAGCCAGTCGAGCTTCTGGATGTCGAAGATCGCGCCGGCCTTGGAGAGGTTGTCCGGATCGAACTTTTCGATGAGCTCGTCCATGGTCAGCATCTCTTCGCCTTCGGCGATCTGGATGAAGAACAGGCCCAGAAAGTTCATCAGCGCTTCCGGCAGATAGCCGAGCGCGGAATAATAGGAGATCGAGGTCGGGTTCTTGCGCTTCGACAGTTTCGACTTGTCGGCATTGCGCATCAGCGACAGGTGCATGAACACCGGCTGTTCCCACTCGAAATATCGATAGAGCAGGATGTGCTTCGGCACCGATGCCAGCCATTCCTCGCCACGGGCGACGTGGGTGATCTTCATCAGATGGTCGTCGATGACGTTGGCCATATGATAGGTCGGCATGCCATCGCCCTTGATCAGCACCTGCATGTCGACCGAATCCCACGGGATCGACACGTCGCCATAGACGCCGTCGTGGAAGTCGCAGGAGCCTTCGGTCGGGATCTTCATGCGGATGACCGAGCCTTCGCCGGCCGCCATCCTGGATGTCACTTCCTCGGCCGTGTAGCTCAGGCAGAGCCCGTCGTATTTCGGCGGCTTGCCGGCGGCGCGCTGGCCTTCGCGCATCTGCTCCAGCCGTTCGGGCGTGCAGAAGCAGCGGAAGGCATGGCCCTTGTCGAGCAGTTGCTGGGCATAGGGCTGGTAGATGTCCTTGCGGTCGGACTGGCGATAGGGACCGTAGGGGCCGCCGACATCCGGACCTTCGGCCCAGGTGAGGCCCGTCCAGCGCAGCGCGTCCAGCACCTTCTGCTCGAATTCCAGCGTCGAACGCGTCGCATCGGTATCCTCGATACGCAGGATGAATTCGCCGCCATGTTTCTTGGCGAAGAGATAGTTGAAGAGCGCGATATAGGCGGTGCCGACATGCGGCTCGCCGGTCGGCGAGGGGGCGATGCGGACGCGGGGCTTCGTGGCGATCATGAAGAATGCTCTATCTGTGGCGGCCTGAAAGGCGCCAAGCCTGTTTTTGAAATGCGGATTGGCGCAGGCTTAGGCCATATTCAGCCGCGAGCGTCAAGGTTTTTGGCCCTGAACCCTACCTTACCGGCCAGACATAGAGCAGCGCCGGCACGCTGACGAGGATGATCAGGAAAGAAAGCGGCAGGCCGAGCCTCGGATAGTCCGAGAACTTGTAGCCGCCGGGGCCGAAGACCAGCGTGTTGCACTGGTGGCCGACGGGGGTGAGGAAATCGCAGCCGGCGCCGATCGCCACCGCCATCAGGAACGCCTCCGGTCGAAAACCGAGATTGGTGGCGAAGCTCGCCGCGATCGGTCCCATGACGAGCACCGTCGCGGCATTGTTGAGGAACGGCGTCACCGCCATGGCCGTGACAAGGATCAGCCCCAGGGCACCCCCGGCCGGAAGCGTCGTGGCCACCTGGCCGAGCCAGCCTGCGATAAGCTCGCTGCCACCGGTCGTCCTCAGCGAATCTGAAACGGGGATCAGTGCCGCCAGCATGACGAGGATCGGCCCGTCGACCGATTTATAGAAGTCGTTGAGCGGGATCGCCCGGAAGACGACCATGCCGAGGGCGGCGGTGAAGAAGGCGACGGGAACCGGGGCGATGCCGACGGCGGTTGCGGCCATGGCAAGCGCCAGGATGACCAGCGGAATGAAGGCGCGCCGCTGTGTCCCGAGCAGGATTTCGCGCTGTGCGAGCGGCAGCAGGGAAAAATCCTGCAGCACGGCGGGCAGGTTCTTGCGGCTGCCCTGCAGCACCAGCACGTCGCCGGCCATCAGCGTCAGCTCGCCCAGCCGCTGCTTCAGCCGCTCGCCGCGCCGGCTGATTGCCAGAAGATTGATGCCGCGCGTATAAGAGAGCGCCAGTTCCTTGGCGGACAGACCCTTGAGCGACGATTCCTGGGTGATGATCGCTTCGACCGAGATCACGTCCGTCTGTGCCTGGCCGTTTTCCTTGAGCGGTTTGCCGGACAGCTTCAACCTGCCACCGGAGACGATCCGGTCGAGCGCCTTCGACGGGCCTTCCAGCATCACCACGTCGCCTTCGCGCAACTTCAGGTCCGGAAAGGGTGACATGCGGGCCGTGCCGCGCAGCACGGCGGTGGCCAGCACTTCGCCGTCGGCACGCTTCAGAAGTTCGCTGAGCGGTTTTTCCAACATCGTCGACTCGGCGGTCACGGAGACCTCGGACGTGTAGTTGGTGATCTCCACCGCCTCTTCGATCGAGCTGTTCTCTCGGGTGCGGCTTGGCACCAGCCAATGGAAGAAGAGCAGGAAGGTGATGCCGACGACGGTCAGGATTGCCCCCAGTGGCGTGAAGTCGAACATCGTGAATGAGGTGCCGGTCAGTTCCTCCCTCAGCCGCGAGACGACGATATTGGGCGAGGTGCCGATCTGGGTCATCAACCCGCCGAGCAGGGCCGCAAAGGCCATCGGCATCAGGTATTTCGATGGCGAGGCGCCGGATTTCCGGGCGAACTGGAAGGCGACCGGCATCATGATCGCCAGAGCGCCGATATTCTTGATGAAGGCGGAAAGCACCGCCACGACGATCATCAGCAGCGCGAGCTGCGTGTGCAGCGTGTTGAGGTTCGGGAAGAATTTCTTGATCGCGGTATCGACGATCCCCGACCGCGCCACGCCGGCGCTGACCACGAGCGCACTGCCGACGATGATGACGATGTCGTCCGAGAAGCCGGAAAACGCTCTGTTGACCGGCACGACGCCGAGCGCGACGGCCAGCACCAGCGCGCAGCAGGCAACCACGTCGTAACGGAACCGATCCCAGATAAAGACTGCCATCATGATGGCGATGACGGAAAACGCGAGGATCTGCTGAGTGGTCATGCCGCCCTTGACGTCGAGAGGGCCGGCAGAAGGATCACCGCCGGCAGAAGGATGGAGATGGTGCGGTCGCGCCGCCGATCAATGTAGCGAGGCGTTTAAAGTTCCAGCGCAGTGGGCGTCAAGGGGGACGCCTGTCCACTGGACAACGCAGGTCGCTTCGCTAGGGTATGGTTGTGGGCTATTGAATTGTTTTGAATGGAGATTTGTGATGACTGATGTTTTGAACGTGCCGGTGAAGCTGGCCGACGGCCGCGAGACCACGCTTTCGGAATACAAGGGCAAGGTGATGCTGGTCGTCAACGTCGCCTCGAAATGCGGCCTGACCAAGCAGTATGAAGGCCTCGAAAAACTCTACGAAGACAAGCGCGGCGATGGTTTCGTGATCACCGCCTTCCCGGCCAACAATTTCAAGGGCCAGGAGCCCGGCACGGACGCCGAGATCGTCGAGTTCTGCCAGCTCACCTACGATGTAAAATTCCCGATTTTCTCGAAGATCTCCGTCAAGGGCGAAGACAAGCACCCGCTCTACCAGGGCCTGACCGGCTCCGGCGTGCCGACCACCGGCGACGGCCCGATGAAGGAAAAGCTGCGCGGCTTCGGCATGGAGGTCGAAGACGGCGAGATCGTCTGGAACTTCGAAAAATTCCTGATCGGCCGCGACGGCGAGATCAAGGCCCGTTTCGCGCCTGATGTCGACGCGCAGGACAGCCGCCTGGTCGACGCGGTCGAGCGGGAACTGGCGAAGAACTGACAAGGCAGTAGGCCGCGAGTTGCGTCGCGGCCGTTTTGCTGGCTTCAGAGGGACAACCCGTGCCGCTCAGCCGTGTGACGATCTATGCGAAGGATGTCGAAGCGATGGTGCGTTTTTACGGGACGCATTTCGACTTCGAAGTCTTGCGATTGCCCGGTGATCGCATCGTCGAACTGGTCAGCAAGGATGGCGGCGCCAACCTGATGTTTCACCCGGCCGCCAAATCGCAGAAGACCGGCCAGGTGATCGTCAAACTGGTGTTCGACGTGGAGGATGTCGAAGCGTTCTGCCGCCGCGCGGCGGAACGAGGGCTGCAATTCGGCCCGATCCACAAGGCCGATGGCTACGAGTTCGCGAATGCCAAAGACCCGGGCCAGAACTCGATCGCGGTCTCCAGTCGAGCTTTCCGCAGAACGAAGTAAACTCTCCTCAACTCAATGCAGCGTCGTTCCGCCGCCCGTCTTCTTCTTGCGGGCGTTCTTGGCGAACATGTTGAGCGCTTCCACCGCCGCCGAGAAGGCCATGGCGGCGTAGATGTAGCCCTTGGGCACGTGCACGCCAAAACCTTCGACGATCAGGGTGCCGCCGATCATCAGCAGGAAGGCGAGTGCCAGCATGACGATGGTCGGGTTCTTCTCGATGAAATTGGCAAGCGGTGTGGCAGCGATCAGCATCACGGTGACGGCCGCCAGGACGGCGACCACCATGATCGGCAGATGCGGCGTCATGCCGACGGCGGTGATGATGCTGTCGATCGAGAAGACAAGGTCGAGCAGCAGGATCTGGCCGATTGCCGAGGCGAAGCTCATCTTGAGCACGTCCTTGCCAGCGCCGACCAGGTCTTCCTTGTGGTCGTCGACATCGACGGAGTGATGGATTTCCTTGGTCGCCTTCCAGACGAGGAAAAGGCCGCCGGCGATCAGGATCAGGTCCTTCCACGAGAAGCCGTGGCCGAAGGCCTCGAAGATCGGGTTGGTAAGTTGGACGATCCAGGCGACGGTGCCGAGCAGGGCGAGCCGCATGACGAGTGCCAGGCCGATGCCGATCTTGCGGGCACGCTCACGGTTTTCGGGCGGCAGCTTGTTGGTGAGGATGGAGATGAAGATGAGGTTGTCGATGCCGAGCACGACTTCCATGACGACGAGGGTGACAAGCGCCACCCAGGCGGCCGGATCCTGAACCAGCACGACGATATCCTGCATCAACATTCCCTTCTTTCAATCGCAAGGCGTAATTGCCTCCCCGATTTAAGGATTGATGAGCGGAAGACAAGAGGAGGTTGCGCTACAACCTCCTGAAATCAGGCATGTTCTTTCGTTTTTGCGGTCACGGAATTGTCATGGACGCCATAGGCTGCCATGAACACCCGGATCGCGCCCGTAACGACGTGGTCGATCTCGCTGAACGGTGGTGCATCCTTGAGATCGCCGAAAAGGCGCAGTTTGAGGAAGGTGCCGCTCACCATGTCGACGAATTGACGGGCTGCGAGATCGGTATCCTCCACCTTGAGATTGCCGAGTTCCACGTGACGCCTGATGAAATCGTCGAGCACGGTGCGGACGTTCTGGGACGACGAATTGAAGAAATGCCGGCAGAGGCTCGGCAGGCGATCGACGACGCCGATCACCGTACGCATCGCCTCTATCACCTGCGATGCGGTGATATGCGTCGCAAAACCCATGCCGAAGCGGTAGAGGCCGTCCTCGACTTCCTCGCTGCCGGCGAGGATATCACGCATGCGCAGCGTGATCCGTTCGCGCTCACGGGCAATGATCGCGCCGAACAGGTCTTCCTTGTTCTGGAAGTAGACGTAGATCGTCCCTTTCGAAACACCTGCCTCGCGGGTGATGTCGTTCATGCTTGCCGCGTCGAAGCCGAGCTTCATGAAGACGCGGTTCGCCCCGTCGATAATCTGCTCCCGTTTCGCCGGGTCCTCGCCCGCTGCGAAACGTCCGGCGGGAACCGGATCGGATATTTCCAGTTTCCTTGTCTGCCTGGCCATTTCGATGCCCTTTTTTAACCTTTTCGAACCGAGCGGTTCGATTGCTCTTGATATGTGTCATCGATGGGTCTATGTCAAGCTCGCTGAACCGATCGGTTCGATGGAATAAGACGCTCCCAAGACGGTAGATAGAAGATGACGTCCTCTCAGAATTCCGGCGCACTGCGCGCCGTGACGACGGAAAATGCTGGCCTCCCCAAGGCCGAGGCCCGCAAAGGCTCCCCGGCTGTAGAACAGCCCGCTGCGGCCGAGGCGATTGCGGCCCCCGCGGCCGCCAAGGCGCCTGAAAAGAAGAAACGCCGCGGTCTGCTGTTGCCGATCATTGCGCTTGCCCTCCTCGGTGGCGCTGGCTGGTATGGTTACAACTGGTGGATCGACGGTCGGTTCCTGGTTTCCACGGACGACGCGTATGTCGAAGGCGATATCGCGGTGATCTCGCCAAAGGTGTCCGGCTACGTCGCGAAGGTCAATGTTGTCGAGAACCAGGCCGTCAAGGCCGGCGAACCGCTCGTCACGCTCGACGACGGCGATTATCAGCTTGCACTTCGCAAGGCACAGACTGCTATCGAATCCGCCAAACTCGCTGTCTCCCGCATCGACGCGCAGATCGTCGGCGGCGAAGCGGCGGTGAAGCAGGCCCAGGCCCAGCAGGGCGCTCTCGAAGCCGCGGTTCGCGGTGCCGAGATCACCCAGAAGCGCGCGACGAGCCTGCAGGCAAGTGCGGTCGGCACCGCCGCGGCGCTCGACAATGCCGAGATCGCGCTTGAGCAGGCCCGCGCCAATCTCGTCGCCGGCCAGGCGGCCGTCGCGTCGGCCCAGGCCAATATCGGCCTCCTGCGTGCCCAGCGCGACGAGGCGGTCAATACGATCCATACCCAGGATCTTGCCCGAGACCAGGCCCAGCGGGATCTGAACTTCACGGTCCTGAAGGCGCCCTATGACGGCGTCATCGGCAACCTCTCGGTCCAGACGGGCGATCTCGTCTCGACCGGCAAGCGGCTCGCGTCGCTGGTGCCGCTGACCGAGCTCTATATCGAGGCGAATTTCAAGGAAACCCAGCTTGGCAACCTGCAGCCGGGTTCCAAGGTCCGCGTGCATGTGGATGCCTATGAGGATCACAACATCACAGGCACGGTGGTGTCGATCGCGCCCGCTTCCGGTGCCGTCTTCTCGATGCTGCCGCCGGAAAACGCGACCGGCAACTTCACCAAGGTCGTGCAGCGCGTTCCGGTTCGCATCTCGATCCCGAAGGAAGACCTCGAACGCCAGCACCTTCGCGCCGGCTTGAGCGTCGTCGTCGACGTCGATACCCGGACCGCGCCCGGCATTGGCGCCGTCGCTGCCAAGTAAAGAGAACCAAGGAGAGCGGCCATGGCAGGAGCAACGGCCACGGCGGGTCCGCCCCCTATGGCGATGCCAGCCGACCAGCCGATGGACAGACGCAAGCTCATCGCCTTCTTCGCGATGGTCTTCGGAATGTTCATGTCGATTCTCGACATCCAGATCGTCTCGGCCTCGCTCGCGGAAATCCAGGCCGGCCTTTCCGCCGGCTCGGATGAAATCGCCTGGGTGCAGACCTCCTACCTGATCGCCGAAGTGATCATGATCCCGCTGTCGGGCACCCTTGCCCGCATCATGTCGACGCGCATCCTGTTCTCCATGTGCGCAGCGGGCTTCACGCTGGCCAGCATCCTTTGCGCCACTGCCACGAATATCGACGAGATGATCGTCTATCGCGCCATCCAGGGCTTCATCGGCGGCGGCATGATCCCTTCTGGTCTTCGCGGCGGCCTTCACCATCTTCCCGCCGTCGAAGCGCAGCATCGTGTCACCGATCATCGGCCTCGTCGCGACGCTCGCCCCGACGATCGGCCCGACTGTCGGCGGTTACCTTTCCAATTCCTTCTCCTGGCACTGGCTGTTCCTGGTCAACGTCATCCCCGGCATCATCGTCACCGTCGTCACCTTCACGCTGATCGACTTCGACAAGCCGCAGCTGCAGCTGATGAAGAAGTTCGACTGGTGGGGGCTCGCCTCCATGGCTGTCTTCCTCGGTGCGCTGGAATACGTGCTGGAAGAAGGCAACAACAAGGACTGGTTCAGCGACGACAAGATCGTCATAGGCACCGTCTTCATCGTCATCGGCGCCTTGGTATTCTTCTGGCGTGCCTTCAAGGTCGAGTTCCCGATCGTCGATCTGAGGGCATTCGGCAACGCCAATTTCGCCTTCGGTTCATTGTTCTCCTTCATCATGGGCGTCGGGCTCTACGGGCTCACCTATCTCTATCCGCTCTATCTCGGTCGCATCCGTCACTACGATTCGCTGATGATCGGGGAGACGATGTTCGTTTCCGGCATCGCCATGTTCGTCTCGGCGCCGCTCGTCGGGCGGCTGTCGAACAGTGTCGACCTGCGCATCCTGATGGCCGTCGGTTTCGGCTCGTTTGCGATGGGCACATACTTGATGACCGGCATCACCGCCGACTGGGATTTCTACGAACTGCTGCTGCCACAGATCCTGCGCGGGTTCGGGATGATGATGTGCATGGTGCCGATCAGCAATATCGCGCTCGGGACGCTCGCGCCGCAGCGCATCCAGGGTGCGTCCGGCCTTTTCAACCTGACCCGCAACCTCGGCGGCGCGGTCGGCCTCGCCGTCATCAACACCGCGCTGACCCAGCGTTCCGACGAGCACTACGCCCGGCTTTCCGAACACGTCAACTACGGCAATCCGGCTGCGATGAACTGGCTCGACAGCGTCGGTGCCAACTACAATTCCTTCGGCCTCGACGGCAGCGCCGTCGCGCTGCAGAAGCTCTCCGGCATCATTACCCAGCAGGCCTTGCTGCTTTCCTTCATGGATGTCTTCTTCGTCCTGACGGGGCTGTTCGGCAGTCTGGTCTTCTTCGTCTTCCTGATCGCCAAGCCGGCCCGCCCTGCGGGCGCCGGTGGCGGAGGGCATTGATTGCAGCATTCCACCGCCGGGAAGGGGCCGCCACGCAAGTGACGGCCTTTTTCTTTTTTGGGATCGGCTTTCTTGAAACACGTACCTCAAATTTTGATTTACGTACCTCAGAATTTCCGCTAACACGGGCGGCGGAGGAATTCATGAAGCCCACTGTCCACGACATCGCGAAGATTGCGGGCGTCAGCCTTGCGACAGTCGACCGGGTTCTCAACGGCCGGCCGGGCGTGCGCTCCGTCACCCGCGGCAAGGTGGAGGGGGCCATCGCCTCGCTTGGCTATGTGCGCGATCTTGCCGCCGCCAACCTTGCCAAGAGCCGCACCTATTCCTTCGTCTTCATCCTGCCGGCCAACGACAATTCCTTCATGATCGGCCTGCATGAGGAAGTACGCGGCGCGGTCGCCCGCTCCAGCGCCGAGCGCACCGATATCCGCATCGCCGACGTGCCGCCCTTCGATCCGGGCGCGCTGGTTGCCGCCCTCGAAACCGTGCTCGCCGAAAAGCCGGCCGGCGTCGCCTTCGTCGCCATCGACGCGCCGGAAGTCCGTGCCGCCGCCGAGCGCCTGCGGCAGGCCGGCATCCCGATGGTGACCTTGGTCTCCGACCTGCCGGATTCCTCCCGCGACCATTATGCGGGCATCGACAATATCGCCGCCGGCCGCACGGCGGGCAGCCTGATGGGCCGTTTCCTCAGTGGCCCCCTGATGGAGGAACGGGGGGCGACCGTCGCGGTGCTTGCCGGCTCCATGCTGGTGCGCGACCATCGCGAGCGTCTGGAGGGTTTTTCGACGGTCATCGGTCAGGCCTATCCGAACGTTCACATTCTGCCCGTGCTCGAAGGCCGCGACGACCCGGAGCTCACTGAAACGATGATCGCCGATGCGCTGCGCCGCAATGCCGACATTGCCGGCATCTACAGTCTCGGCGCCGGCAATCGCGGTCTCATCCGCGCGCTACAGAAGGCGGGCGCTGTTCGCCGGCCGCTCGTCATCGCCCACGAACTGACCGCCTCGACCCGTGCGGCACTTGCCGACGGTGTCATCGACGCGGTGCTGAACCAGGATGCGGGCCACGAAGTCCGCAGCGCCATCCGCGTGCTGAAGGCCAAGGCCGACGGACTGCCGGTGCTCGCAGCACAGGAACGCATCCGCATCGACATTTTTCTGAAAGACAATCTGCCCTGAAGGCAGAAGAGGGAGTTGCACCATGTATCTCGGTCTCGATCTCGGTACGTCCGGCGTGAAGGCGATGCTGATCGACGGCGATCAGAGAATTATCGGTTCGGCGAGCGGCTCGCTGGACGTCTCGCGGCCGCATTCCGGCTGGTCGGAGCAGGATCCGGCCCACTGGATCCGCGCCACCGAAGAGGCCGTCGCCGGTCTCAAGGCGAAGTTCCCGAAGGAACTCGGGGCGGTGAAGGGCATCGGCCTTTCCGGCCAGATGCACGGCGCGACGTTGCTCGACGCCGAAGACAAGGTGCTGCGTCCCTGCATCCTGTGGAACGACACCCGTTCCCATCAGGAGGCCGCCGCGCTCGACGCCAACCCGATCTTCCGCAAGCTCACCGGCAATATCGTCTTCCCGGGCTTCACCGCCCCGAAGCTCGTCTGGGTCGCCAAGAACGAGCCGGAGATCTTTGCGAAGGTCGCCAAGGTGCTGCTGCCGAAGGATTATCTGCGCCTCTGGCTGACCGGCGAGCACATTTCCGAAATGTCCGATTCCGCCGGCACGTCCTGGCTCGATACCGGCGCCCGCAAATGGTCGTCCGAACTGCTTGCCGCGACGGGCCTTGACGAAAAACAGATGCCGTCGCTGGTCGAGGGCACCGAACAGGCAGGCAAGCTGCGCGGCGAACTTTCCTACAAATGGGGCATGGCCGAAGGCGTCGTGATCGCCGGCGGGGCAGGGGACAATGCGGCGTCGGCCTGCGGCATGGGCACGGTCGCGGAGGGTCAAGCCTTCGTCTCGCTCGGCACGTCCGGCGTGCTGTTTGCCGCCAACGCCGCCTATCTGCCGAAGCCGGAAAGCGCCGTGCATGCCTTCTGCCATGCGCTGCCGAAGACCTGGCATCAGATGGGCGTCATCCTGTCGGCGACCGACGCGCTCAACTGGTATTCGAACATTACCGGCAAGACGGCAGCCGAGCTCACCCAGGAACTCGGCGATGCGCTGAAGGTCCCATCGGGCGTCACCTTCCTGCCCTACCTTTCCGGCGAGCGCACGCCGCACAATGATGCGGCCATCCGCGGCGCCTTCATCGGCCTCGAACACGAGAGCAGCCGCGCGGTGCTGACCCAGGCGGTGCTCGAAGGTGTCACCTTTGCGATCCGCGACAATCTCGAGGCGCTGAAATCAGCCGGTACCTCGATTTCCCGCGTCACCGCGATCGGCGGCGGCTCGCGTTCACGCTACTGGCTGCAGTCGATCGCCACCTCTCTCGGCGTGCCGGTGGATATTCCGGCCGACGGCGATTTCGGAGCCGCCTTCGGTGCCGCCCGGCTGGGGCTGATCGCTGCAACCGGTGCCGACCCGCTTTCCGTCTGCTCGGCGCCGAAGACCGACGAGACCATCGAGCCGGTCTCGGGGCTGTCGGAGGCTTATGAGGCTGCCTATGGGCGCTACCGGGCGCTCTATCCGGCGATCAAGTCGCTGGCGCATTGAACGGCTTCCACTTGGAGGTGCGTTGAAAAGACCCCTCCCAACCCCTCCCCACAAGGGGGAGGGGCTTTATTGCCCCGAGTTCCGCTTTTCCGATTGGGCAAGGCGGTGCCACCAGCGTTCTCCCCCTTGTGGGGGAGATGCCGGCAGGCAGAAGGGGATCTTTAGCGCTCTCAAATACTCGATAGGAGAAACACCCCATGAGCACAGGCTTTTTCGGAGACATCCAGAAGATCAAATACGAAGGCCCGGATAGCACCAATCCGCTGGCCTTCCGCCACTACAACCCCGATGAGATCGTCGCGGGCAAGCGCATGGAGGATCACCTCCGGTTCGCCGTCGCTTATTGGCATACCTTCACCTGGCCGGGCGGCGATCCCTTCGGCGGCCAGACATTCCAGCGCCCGTGGTTCTCCGACACGATGGAAGCGGCGAAGATGAAGGCGGACGTCGCGTTTGAATTCTTCCAGCTGCTCGGCTCGCCCTTCTACTGCTTCCACGATGCCGACGTGCGTCCGGAAGGCAACAATTTCGCCGAGAACACGAGGAACCTCAACGAGATCGTCGACTATTTCGAGAAGAAGCAGGCCGAGACCGGCGTCAAGCTGCTCTGGGGCACTGCGAACCTCTTCTCCAACCGCCGCTACATGTCGGGTGCCGCCACCAATCCGGATCCGGACGTCTTCGCGTTTGCCGCGGCAACGGTGAAGACCTGCCTCGACGCCACCAAGAAGCTCGGCGGGTCCAACTACGTGCTGTGGGGCGGCCGCGAAGGTTACGAGACGCTGCTCAACACTGACCTGCCGCGCGAGCTCGACCAGATGGGCCGCTTCCTCAATCTGGTGGTCGAATACAAGTACAAGATCGGTTTTGAAGGCACGATCCTGATCGAGCCGAAGCCGCAGGAGCCGACCAAGCACCAGTACGACTACGACGTCGCGACCGTCTACGCGTTCCTGCAGAAGAACGGGCTTGAGAAGGAAGTGAAGGTCAATATCGAGCAGGGTCATGCGATCCTCGCCGGCCATTCCTTCGAACACGAGATCGCCATGGCCAACGCCTTCGGCATTTTCGGCTCGATCGACATGAACCGCAACGACATGCAGTCCGGCTGGGATACCGACCAGTTCCCGAACAACGTGCCGGAAATGGCGCTCGCCTATTACCATGTGCTCGCCGGCGGCGGCTTCCAGAACGGCGGCACCAATTTCGACGCGAAACTGCGCCGCCAGTCGCTCGACCCGCAAGACCTGCTGATCGGCCATATCGGCGGCATGGACTGCTGCGCCCGCGGCATCAAGGCGGCGGCGAAGATGCTCGACGACGGTGCCTTGAAGGCCCCGCTCGATGCCCGCTACGAGAAGTGGGACAGCCCCGAATACCAGAAAATGCTGCGCGGCGAATACAAGCTCGACGACATCGCCTCCTGGGTCGAGAAGCAGAACATCAACCCGGAACCGAAGTCGGGTCGCCAGGAGTATTTGGAAAACGTCGTCAATCGTTACGTTTGAACGTTTGCGTTTGATGGGCTCGCGCTGCCCCTCACCCTAACCCTCTCCCCGCTTGCGGGGAGAGGGGACGTGCCACGAGCGGCGTTGGAGAGGGGACGGAACGGTGCAGCATATGTCCTTCTCCCCGGTACGACGGGGAGAAGGATCCGCAGGACGCAGCCGGATGAGGGGCCGACGCTGCGTTGGAAAAGGACAACAACGCGACAAACGACAACCGGCAGGAGGTTTGCGCAAAGTGTCCCCACGTTCGCGTGTGAGCCTGGGAAATCTGCTTTACGTACCTCAGAATCTGGGCTAGCGTTCTCGTAGGGAGGAGCTTGGGTTGCAGATTATCATATACAGGCGTGCTGTCGGTAACGCAGCGGTCCACTGTCGGGCCGTGCTCTGCCCTATGGTCATGGGTGGCGCGCGATGAGTTCTGTGGACGCCAGCCCTACCGCGCCGCTTTTCGAAGCGACAGGTCTTTCCAAGACATTCGGCATCGTCGAAGTCCTCAAGGACATCAACCTTACCGTCCGCGCCGGCGAGGTTCACGCCATCATCGGCGAAAACGGCGCCGGCAAATCGACGCTGATGAAGATCATCGCCGGCAATCAGCCGCCGACCCGCGGCGAGATGAAGATCGATGGCGAGACCGTCAACTTTTCCGGTCCGGTCGATGCGGAACATCGCGGCATCGTGCTGGTGCACCAGGAAATCCTGCTGGCGCCGGATCTGACCGTCGCCCAGAACATCTATCTCGGCCGCGAGCTGCACAAGGGCGTCTTCATCGACGACCGCGCCATGAACGAGGGCGCGGCCAGGGCCGTCCGCGATCTCGGCAGCGATATCGATCCGAACACGATCGTCAGCCGCCTGTCGATCGCCCAGCGCCAGCTGGTGCAGATCGCCCGCGTGCTGCTGGTGCCGCACCGCATCGTCATCTTCGACGAGCCGACCGCGTCGCTGACGCCGCATGAGACCGACGCGCTGCTCAAGGTCATCCGGCAGATCCGCGCCAAGGGCGTCGGCGTGCTCTACATTTCCCACCGCCTGCCGGAGGTGAAGGAGATCGCCGACCGGGTGACGGTGCTGCGCGACGGAAGGCTCGTCGCCTCTCATAATACGAGCGAACTCCAGCCCGCCGACATGGCGCGGCTGATGGTCGGTCGCGACGTCGCAAAACTCTATCCGGACCGCCATGCGGCGCAGGCGCGCGAGACGGTGCTCGAAGTCGAGCATTTCAACGTTCCAGGGTATGCGCAGGATGCCTCGTTCCAGTTGAAAAAGGGGGAGATCCTCGGTTTTGCCGGCCTCGTCGGCGCCGGCCGCACCGAGCTTATGGAGGGCATGGTCGGCCTTCGCCCCAGCCGCGGTACCGTCCGCCATCTCGGCAAGCCGGTCAATTTCAGGGACGTGCATACGAGCCTCAAGGCCGGCATCGTCTATCTGTCCGAAGACCGCAAGGGCAAGGGCCTGCTGCTTACCAAGGACCTGATCGTCAACCTGACGCTCGCGTCGCTCGGCAAGTTCGCGGGCGCCCTGCAGATCGACCGCAAGCGCGAAAGTGCAGCACTCGACAAGGCGATCCGCGATTTCGACATTCGCACCGGCCGCAAGGACATCCTCGCCGGCCAGCTTTCCGGCGGCAACCAGCAGAAACTGCTGCTCGCCAAGATGATGCTGCTCGATCCGTCGATCGTCATCATCGACGAGCCGACGCGCGGCATCGATATCGGCAACAAGGAACAGATCTACAAATTCATCGCCAACCTGGCCGAGGAGGGGCGTTCGATCATCGTCGTCTCCTCCGAAATGCCGGAACTGATCGGCATCTGCGACCGCATCCTCGTCATGCGCTCCGGCCGGATCGTCGGCGAAGTGACGGGGGACCATATGAACGAAAACGAAATCGTCGTGCTGGCCACGGGCGTCACCAAAGGGGAGGCCGCGTGATGGCGAATGTCGCAAGCGAAACCGCCAAGGCGCCGAAGACCTCCAAGGACTGGGACATGGCGGCGATCGCTCCGTTCATCGCGCTCGCCCTTCTTCTGGTGCTCGGCTATTTCGCCAACTCGAATTTCATGACCACGGCCAACCTGCTGAACGTCGTGACCCGCAGCTCCTTCATCGCCGTCATCGCGCTCGGCGCCACCTATGTGATCACCGCGGGCGGGCTCGACCTTTCGGTCGGCGCCATGCTCGCCTTCGTCGCCAGCCTGATGATCCTGTTCCTGAATTCGGGAACAGTTGCCGACCCGGCCCTGGCGCTCACCGCCGGCATGGCGCTGGCGATTGCGATCGGCGCCGCCTGCGGTCTCGCCAACGGCCTGATCACCACGATCGGCCGGATCGAACCCTTCATCGCCACGCTCGGCACGATGGGCATCTATCGCGGCCTCACCACCTGGCTCAGTCAGGGCGGCGCCATTACCGTGCGCGACCGCGATATTCTGGCGCTCTACCGGCCGGTCTATTCCGGCTCGTTCGTCGGCGTGCCGGTGCCGATCATCGTCATCTTCGTCACCGCGGCGATTGCCGCCTTCGTGCTCTATCGCACCCGTTACGGCCGACATGTCACCGCGGTCGGCTCGAACGAGGACGTGGCGCGCTATTCCGGCATTTCGATCAACCGGGTGCGCACCGTCACCTATGTCATCCAGGGGCTCTGCGTCGCGGTCGCCGTGCTGCTCTACGTGCCGCGCCTCGGCTCGACATCGGCCACGACCGGCAGCTTCTGGGAACTGCAGGCGATCACCGCGGTCGTCGTCGGCGGCACCGCCCTTCGGGGAGGGGTCGGGCGCATCTGGGGCACGATCTGCGGCGCCTTCATTCTGGAAATCGTCGGCAACATCATGCTGTTGTCCAACTTCGTCAGCGAATACCTGATCGGCGCCATCCAGGGAGCGATCATCATCATCGCCATGCTGGTTCAAAGGTCGCTGATGCGGAAATAGGCCGCTGACGCGGATATAAGCCACGGAGGATTGACCGGGCTGATGGGTCGCGCCCGGTCCTGAAATATTAAAGACCCTGATATTGTGGGAGAGAGAAACAATGCGCAGACAAATTTTGGGACTGGCCGTGGCGTCGCTGGCACTTTTCGCCGGCACCGCCTTCGCCCAGGACAAGAAGGTGACGATCGGCGTTTCCATTCCGGCTGCCGACCACGGCTGGACCGCCGGCGTCGTGTTCCATGCCGAACGCGTCGCCAAGCTGCTGATGAAGGAACATCCGGGCCTCAACGTCATCGTCAAGACCTCGCCGGACGCGGCAAGCCAGGCCAACGCCGTGCAGGATCTCGCGGTCCAGGGGCTCGACGCGCTGGTCATCCTGCCGTCCGATCCGGATCCGCTCGTCAACGCCATCCAGCAGGTCAAGGACAAGGGCACGTTCGTGGCGCTGGTCGACCGCGCGCCTTCCGTCAACGACAGCACCATTCGTGACCTTTATGTCGCCGGCAACAATCCGGCACTCGGCCAGGTCGCCGGCGAATATATCAAGAAGACCACGCCGGACGCACAGGTCGTCATCATCCGCGGCCTGCCGATCCCGATCGACCAGCAACGCCAGGACGGTTTCGACAAGGGCATTGCCGGCTCCAAGGTGAAGATCCTCGATCGCCAGTTCGGCAACTGGAGCCGCGACGACGCGTTCAAGGTGATGCAGGACTTCCTGACCAAGTATCCGAAGATCGACGTGGTCTGGTGCCAGGACGATGACATGGCCGTCGGCGTTCTCGAAGCCATCTCCCAGGCCAAGCGCACCGACATCAAGTATGTGGTCGGCGGCGCGGGCTCCAAGGACATGGTGAAGAAGGTCATGGACGGCGACAAGATGATCCCGGTCGACGTTCTCTATCCGCCGGCAATGGTGGCGACCGCCATGGAACTCACCGCCGGCAATTTCTACGACAAGGTCCCGGTCAGCGGCACCTACATCCTCGACGCCACGCTGGTGACGAAGGACAATGCCAAGAACTTCTACTTCCCGGATTCTCCGTTCTGATAACCGACACGGCCGTGCCCGCCTTTATTTTTTGGCGGGCACGGCCACAACCTCACCCTCATTCCTGTGCTTGTCACAGGAATCCAGCCACGGCGCGTCTGCGCCGTGAAAAGGCTCTTCCGCGCCCAAGGACTTGGACGCACTGGATTCCTGTGGCAAGCACAGGAATGAGGGAGGAGAAGCAGTCCAGGCACGCCAATTTCTGAAGAGGAAAAATCATGAAGACGATCAAGGGCCCGGCCATCTTTCTCGGCCAGTTCGCGGGCGATGCGGCACCGTTCAACACCTGGGACGGGATCACCAAATGGGCGGCCGACAAGGGGTATCTCGGCGTGCAGGTGCCGACCTGGGCCGGTCAGCTCATCGATTTGAAGAAGGCTGCCGCTTCCAAGGATTATTGCGACGAATTCGCGGGTGTCGCGCGCGCCAATGGCGTCGAGGTGACCGAGCTCTCGACCCATCTGCAGGGCCAGCTCGTTGCGGTGCACCCGGCCTATGGCGAGGCCTTCGACGGTTTTGCGGCACCGGAAGTGCGCGGCAATCCGAAGGCGCGCCAGGCCTGGGCGGTCGATCAGGTCAAGATGGCGCTCACCGCTTCGAAACATCTCGGCATCAAGGCGCATGCGACCTTTTCCGGTGCGCTCGCCTGGCCGTTCATCTACCCCTGGCCGCAGCGCCCTGCCGGTCTCGTCGAAGCGGCCTTCGATGAGCTTGCCAAGCGCTGGACGCCGATCCTCGACCATGCCGATTCCTGCGGCGTCGACGTATGTTACGAAATCCATCCCGGCGAAGACCTGCATGACGGCGTCACCTTCGAGATGTTCCTTGAGCGGGTGAAAAACCACCCGCGCGCCAACATGCTCTACGACCCGTCGCATTACGTGCTGCAATGCCTCGACTATCTCGACAACATCGACATCTACAAGGACCGGATCAAGATGTTCCACGTCAAGGACGCGGAATTCAATCCGACCGGCCGTCAGGGCGTCTATGGCGGTTACCAGGGCTGGGTCGGCCGCGCCGGCCGCTTTCGCTCGCTCGGCGACGGCCAGGTCGATTTCGGCTCGGTCTTCTCCAAGATGACCGCCAATGATTTCGACGGCTGGGCCGTGGTCGAATGGGAATGCGCGCTGAAGAATTCCGAGGACGGAGCCCGCGAAGGCGCCGAATTCGTGAAGGCCCACATTATCCGCGTCACCGAAAAGGCGTTCGACGATTTTGCCAGCGGCGGCACGGACGAGGCGGCGAACCGGCGGATGCTGGGGCTTTAAGGAAACAGATCCCCTCCCCACAAGGGGAGGGGTTTAGCCTGCCGCATTGCTGACGCCCGATTTTGGACGGGTGATAGCCGCGAATCATCTCCCCCCTTGTGGGGAGATGGCCGGCAGGCCAGAGAGGGTCTTCTCGGGAGGCGAACTTGAGATACCTAACAAGTTGGGTTATTGATATATGGTCACCGTCCTGCGGCAGCACGGCCTGCGGTTCGTCATCTACACGGCGGACCACGAGCCTGCTCATGTGCATGTCTATGGCGACGGCGAAGCGCGGATCGATATCGAGACACTGAAGGTCCTGACCCAGGGCGGGATGTCCGACCGAGACGTTCGCCGAGCTGCCGAGGTTATCGAGGCCAACCGGCGGTTATTCCGGGAGACGTGGAGAAAGTACCATGGTTGAGATCACGGATGCCGAACTCACCCAGGCAAAACGACGGTGGGATACGGAGCGGGCGCAAAGGCCCGTGCCAGTCTCCGTCCGTTTCGACGCGCCTTTGGGCCGCATCGTCGTTGAGTTCGCCAATGGGGCCGCTTTCATGGTCCCCGCTCGTTCGCTCGAAGGGCTAACGGAGGCAGAGGATGAACAGCTGGCCGAAGTCGAGCTGCTCGGGGAAACCGGCCTGCATTGGGAAAGCCTCGACGTGGACTATTCGATTTCTGGTCTCATGAGCGGCGTCTTCGGCAGCCGGACCTTCATGGAAGCACAACGTCGCGGCGGACAATCCAAGTCGCCGGCAAAGATCGCCGCGAGCCGCGCCAACGGCGTCAAGGGCGGCCGGCCGCGCAAAGTCATCAAGGGCTCCTGATTGCCCGGCAGCCCCATCCATATTCAATTTTTCTAGGAGAATCATCATGGCAATTGAAGGCAAGGACGAACAGGCGCGGGAGCCGCGCATCCGGCTCGGCATGGTCGGCGGCGGGGCGGGGGCGTTCATCGGGGCGGTGCATCGCATGGCGGCAAGGCTGGACGATCAGTTCGACCTGGTCGCCGGCGCGCTGTCGTCGGCGCCGGAAAAGGCGATCGCATCGGGCCGCGATCTCGGTCTCGATCCGTCGCGCACCTATGGCAGCTACAAGGAGATGGCGATCCGCGAGGCGCGGCTGAAGGACGGCATCGAGGCGGTGTCGATCGTCACCCCGAATCACGTGCATTACGATGCCGCCAAGGAATTCCTGAAGCGCGGCATCCATGTGATCTGCGACAAGCCGCTGACCTCCAACCTCGCGGACGCCAAGAAAATGAAGAAGGCGGCCGACGAGAGCGGCGCGCTGTTCATCCTCACCCACAATTACACCGGTTATCCGATGGTGCGGCAGGCCCGCGAAATGGTCGCCAATGGCGATCTCGGGAAAATCCGCGTCGTGCAGGTGGAGTATCCACAGGACTGGCTGACCGAGGCCGTCGAGCAGACCGGCGCCAAGCAGGCCGTCTGGCGCACCGATCCGGCCCAGTCGGGCGCCGGCGGTTCGACCGGCGATATCGGCACGCATGCCTATAACCTCGCCGCCTTCATCACCGGCCTGACGCTCGAAAGCCTCGCCGCCGATCTCGACAGTTTCGTCGAGGGTCGCAGGCTCGACGACAACGCGCATGTGATGCTGCGCTACGAAGGCGGCGCCAAGGGCATGCTCTGGTGCAGCCAGGTGGCGCCCGGCCATGAGAACGGCCTGAAGATCCGTGTCTACGGCACCAAGGGCGGCATCGAATGGGTGCAGGCCGATCCGAACTATCTGTGGTTCACGCCGTTCGGCGAGCCGAAGCGGCTGATCACCCGTAACGGCGCCGGTTCCGGCCCGTCCGCCGCCCGCGTTTCCCGCATCCCGTCCGGCCACCCGGAAGGTTACCTCGAAGCCTTCGCGACGATCTACACGGAAGCCGCCCGCGCCATCAACGCCGCCAAGAAGGGCGTCGCAGTCGACAAGGCGGTGATCTACCCGACCGTCGACGACGGGGTGAAGGGGGTTGCGTTCGTCGAGGCATGCGTGGCGTCCTCGAAGAAGAACGGGGCGTGGGTGAAGCTTTGAGGGGGCTTGCGCCTCAGGCCAAAATATCGCCGACAAGCGCACCGGCCGGGATGTGCCATGCCCGGCTGATCTTCCTGATCTGATCGAGATTGATCTCGCGCCGGCCGTTCAAAAGATCGGCGGCGCGCGATTTCGAGCCGACGATCTCGATCAGGTCGGCGCGGGTGTAGTTGTTCGCTTCCATGACCGATTTCAGCACCTCGATCGGCGAGGCCTGCGGGATAGGGTAATGCTTGGCCTCGTATTCCTCGATCAGCAGCACGAGCGCATCGAAATGCGCGGCTGCGATTGTTCCGGCTTCCGGTTCGTTGTCGAAATAGGCGCGCACGGATTTCAACGCCGCTTCGTATTCCGTCTCGTCGATGAGGGTACGTACAGAATCGATATCCATTTCATCAGGCCTTCTAAAGTTCTGCCACGTCGATGCGATCATATTCGGCGTGGGTTCCGACAAACAGAATGAAAACCCGCTGGGTTCGGAAGCCAATAAGCGCAACCACGCGATATTTGTTACCACCGACGTCAAAGACGATCTTTCCACCGGAGACGTAGTCCGCCGAATTAAATGTCGCCTTGACGTCCGCAAAATTGGCCCAGGCGGCATTCGAAACCGTCGCGTACCAATCCGCCATTGCAGCTTCCGCGGTCGCCCTTGGTCCCTTCGGCAGCCGCTGACAGAACTTTACGAGGGTCGATTTCGCTATGACACGCATTCCGCTTCCAGATATCATGTTCCCATTTTGGAAACAAGGCTGGCGCAGGGTCGGATTCTGGGAAACAGCGCAGCACTTTTCACGGCCTTGGAGAGGATGGCCCGGGCGGAGATCCTGCAACGTTTCAGAATTCTCATCTGTACAACAGCGCCCCGCTTGGTTAAACCGCCGCGAAAGATGGTCCGGCAGACCCCTCGCAACAGAATTGGCGGCATCCTCATGACCGATCCCAAGATGAGCAATCCCCAGCCCCGCAATCTCAAAACGCCCGACGCCGAAAAATTCGCGGCGGGGTTTCCCGGCGATTTCCTCTGGGGGGTCGCGACGGCTTCCTACCAGATCGAAGGGTCTACCAAGGCGGATGGCCGCAAGCCCTCGATCTGGGATGCGTTCTCGAAGATGCCGGGCCGGGTCTATCAGGGGCACAACGGCGATGTCGCCTGCGATCATTACAATCGCTGGGAAGAGGATCTCGATCTCATCAAGGAGATGGGCGTCGAGGCCTACCGTTTCTCGATCGCCTGGCCGCGGATCATTCCGGACGGTACCGGCCGGATCAACGAGCAGGGGCTGGACTTCTACGATCGCCTCATCGACGGCTGCAAGGCGCGCGGCATCAAGACCTATGCGACGCTCTATCATTGGGACCTGCCTCTTTCGCTGATGGGCGAGGGTGGCTGGGCGGCGCGCTCGACGGCCTACGCCTTCCAGCGTTACGCCAAGGTGGTGATGGCGCGGCTTGGCGACCGGCTGGATGCGGTTGCCACCTTCAACGAGCCCTGGTGCATCGTCTGGCTCAGCCACCTCTACGGCATCCATGCGCCGGGCGAGAAGAACATGCAGGCGGCGCTCGCCGCCATGCACCATGTCAACCTTGCCCACGGGCTCGGCGTCGAGGCGATCCGGCATGTGACGCCGGACGTGCCGGTCGGCACCGTCATCAACGCCGCGTCGATCATCGCCGGCTCCGATAGCCCGGCGGATCTTGCCGCCGCCGAGCGCGCCCACCAGTTCCATAACGGCGCCTTTTTCGATCCGGTCTTCAAGGGCGAATATCCGAAAGCGTTCCTGGAAGCGCTCGGCGACCGCATGCCGGTCGTCGAAGACGGCGATCTCAAGATCATCAGCCAGAAGCTCGACTGGTGGGGTCTCAACTACTACAAGCCGGACCGGGTCCATGATGATGCGACGCGGACCGGCGATTTCCCCTGGACGGTCGAGGCCAAGCCCGCCAGCGACGTCAAGACGGATATCGGCTGGGAGGTCTATGCACCGGGCCTGAAGCTGTTGGTCGAGGATCTCTACCGCCGCTACGAACTGCCGGATTGCTACATCACCGAGAACGGCGCCTGCTACAACATGGAGCCGGCGGGCGGCGAGGTGGATGATCAGCCGCGTCTGGATTATTATGTCGAGCACCTTTCGGTGGTCGCCGACCTGATCAGGGACGGCTATCCGATGAAAGGTTATTTCGCCTGGAGCCTGATGGACAATTTCGAATGGGCGGAGGGCTACCGCATGCGGTTCGGCCTCGTGCATGTGAACTACGAGACCCAGGAACGGACGATCAAGAAAAGCGGCAAGTGGTATCGCGAGCTGGCGATGCAATTCCCGAAAGGCAACCATAAATCGGCGTAAATTCGAAGATCCTTTTTTAAGGGGTGCTGTGATACCCATCGCCTCCTGATTGCGGGAGATAGTGTGATGGCTGGTTGTGTGGGATGCCGCGATGGCGAGGGTTTCGAAATCCCATTTTCGATGGCTTTCCAGCCGATCGTCGATCTGCGAACCGGTACGGTCTTCGCGCAGGAGGCTCTGGTTCGCGGGCTCGGTGGGGAGGGCGCCATGTCGGTCCTGTCGCGGGTAACCGAGCATAACCGCTATGCGTTCGACCAGCAGTGCCGCGTCAAAGCCATTCAGCTTGCGGCGCGCCTGGGCGCTGGTTCTCCGGACACCAAGCTTTCCATCAATTTCATGCCGAACGCCGTATACGAGCCGCGGGCCTGTATCCGACTGACGCTTGCGACGGCCACGCAGGCGGGTTTTCCGCTGGACCGGATCATTTTCGAATTCACCGAGGGCGAGCAGGTGGATGTGAAACATCTCCTGAATATTCTGCGCACTTACAAGGACATGGGGTTCAAGACGGCGATCGACGATTTCGGCGCCGGTTATTCAGGGCTCAATCTGCTTTCGCAATTCCAGCCGGACATCGTCAAGCTCGATATGGAGCTGATCCGCGGGATCGATCAGGACGCGGCCAAGCGCGTCGTCGTCAAACACAGCTTGGCCATGCTCGACGAATTCGGCGTCGTTGCCGTCTGCGAAGGCGTTGAAACGCATGAAGAGCTCAAGGTCCTGCGCGATCTCGGCGTGTCGCTCGTGCAGGGCTATGTTTTCAGCCGGCCTACCTTCGAGAGCTTTGCAAGTCCGGAGTTGAAACTCGCGTCGTAAGGCGGATTGCCACCTAAATCCGCCCGAATATTTTCCATCCCCTGCAATATCTGGAAATTCGTTTCTCGGTTCGGCAACGCTGCGGTGCAATAAGAGCACTGGATTGTCGGCCGAGTGGCGGCCGCGGGTGGAATTGCCGGCCGAGTGGCGGCTGCGTGTGGACGAGACATGGGTAGACTATTATATCGGCGCGTGAACCGTCGAATGTGCGACTGACCAGCGGGATGTTCCCCTTGTGTCACCGTTGCGCCGGCCGGCGCCCCGTAAAAGAGTTTTCCGATGTCTACAAACGTTCAAATCCCGTCCAAGGCGCAGAATGGCGCCCTGTCGATACCGCCTGAACAGCCTCTGTCTTCGCCAACGCCCATGGTGACGTTCGAGGCGGTGACGAAGCGTTTCGGCGGCGCCGACGACAAGGCGCAGTTCACCGCGCTTGATGGCGTCGACCTCTCGGTGGCGCGCGGCGCGATCACCGGCATTATCGGCCGTTCGGGGGCCGGCAAGTCGACCCTCATCCGCCTCGTCAACGGGCTGGAAAAGGCGACCTCCGGCCGCGTCGTCGTCGACGGTGTCGAGGTGGGCGGCCTTACGGAAAACGGGCTTCGGGATCTGCGCCGCCAGGTCGGCATGATCTTCCAGCACTTCAATCTTCTCTCCTCTCGCACCGCCTTCGACAATGTCGCGCTGCCGCTCGAGATCGCCGGCCTTTCCGCCAAGGCGATCCGCGACAAGGTCGCGCCGCTGATCGATCTCGTCGGCCTCGGCGACAAGTCGGACCGTTACCCGGCCGAGCTGTCCGGCGGCCAGAAGCAGCGGATCGGCATTGCCCGGGCGCTCGCCACCTCGCCCAAACTGCTGCTCTCCGACGAGGCGACCTCGGCGCTCGATCCGGAAACGACGCAGTCGATCCTGGCGCTCCTGAAGCGCATCAATGCCGAACTCGGCCTCACCGTGCTTCTGATCACCCACGAGATGGAGGTGGTGAAGACCATCGCCTCGGATGTGGCGGTGATCGACCGCGGCAAGATCGTCGAGGCCGGCCGCACGTTTGACGTCTTTACCGGCGCCAGGCACGAGACGACCCGCTCGCTTCTTTCGGCCGCACTCGGCACCAACCTGCCGGAATGGATCCGCTTGAACCTGAAGCTGCAGCCGTCGGCAGGCGACCGCGTGCTGGTGCGGCTGATCTTCTTCGGCTCGACGGCCTTTCAGCCGCTAACCGCCCGGCTGGTCACCGAACTTGGCGCCGACGTCAACATTCTGGCCGGCACGATCGAGGAGATCGCCGGGGAGCCCTACGGCTCGCTGGTGGTCGCCTACCCGGCCGATCCCGCAGTCACGGAGCGCGCCGAGCGCTTCTATGCCGCAACCGGCCTGTCCACGGAGGTGCTCGGTTATGTCGCTTGATATGCTTTTTGGCCTGCTTTCGAAGGCGCTGTGGCAGACCCTGCAGATGGTCGTCGCCGCCGGCCTGATCGGCGCTTTGATCGGCCTGCCGATCGGCGTGTTCCTGGCGACCAGCGGCAAGGGCGAGCTCTTTCCCGCACCGGTTAGCAACCGCATCATCGGCGCGATCGTCAATGCGGCGCGCTCGACGCCGTTCATCATCCTGGTCGTGGCGATCATCCCGTTCACGCGCTTCATTACCGGCACCTCGATCGGCACCTATGCCGCGATCGTGCCGTTGACGGTGGCGACCATTCCCTTCGTCGCACGTCTTGCCGAAGCGGCGATCCGCGAGGTCGACAAGGGCCTGATCGAGGCCGCCCGCGCCATGGGTGCGACGCCACTGCAGATCGTCTTCAAGGTGCTGCTGGCGGAAGCCAAGCCCGGCCTGACGCTGGCGCTGACGCTCACCCTCGTCAGCCTGGTCGGCTATTCGGCCATGGTTGGCGCAGTCGGTGGCGGAGGCTTGGGTGATCTCGGCATCCGCTACGGTTACCAGCGCTTCATGCCGGACGTGATGCTGGCCGTCGTCGTGGTGCTGATCGTGCTCGTCCAGGCGATACAGAGCGCCGGAGACGCGCTCGCCCGCCGCTTCGACAAGCGCAACCGCAAGACCTGATTATTCCGAAAACCAGCCTCCCAAGACACAGACCCAAAAAGACTGGCGCATATAAGCAAACCCAAGGAGACACTTATGAAGAAGCTCATCATCGCTGCGGCACTCGCCGCCTTCGCTGCCGGCCCGGCGCTTGCCGAAGACATCAAGATCGGCGTCACCCCGGGCCCGCATGCCCAGATCATGGAAAAGGTGAAGGAAGTCGCGGCCACCAAGGGCCTCAACATCCAGATCCTCGAATTCTCCGACTACGTCGTGCCGAACCAGGCGCTGGCGGACGGCGAGCTCAATGCCAATTCCTTCCAGCACCAGCCCTATCTCGACAACCAGGTCAAGGATCGCAAGTTCGACATCGTCAGCGTCGCGCAGACCGTCAACTTCCCGATGGGCGTCTATTCCAAGAAGGTGAAGAGCCTCGCCGACCTGAAACAGGGCGCCACCGTTGCCATCCCGAACGATCCGACCAATGGCGGCCGCGCGCTGCTCATCCTCGCCGACCAGGGCCTGATCAAGGTCGATGCCGCCAAGGGCCTGAAGATCGGCCCGGCTGACGTCACCGAAAACGCCAAGAAGATCGAGTTCGCCGAACTCGACGCCGCCCAGCTACCGCGTTCGCTCGACGACGTTGATGCCTCGGTCATCAACACCAACTACGCATTGGAAGCGGGCCTCAACCCGAAGACCGATCCGATCGCCAAGGAAGGTGAAAAGGCCCCTTACATCAACATCCTCGCGGTCAAGGCGAAGGACAAGGATGCGGCCTGGGTCAAGACGCTCGTCGAGGCCTATCACAGTGCTCCGGTGAAGGACTTCGTCAACACCCAGTTCAAGGGCGCCGTCATCGCCGCCTGGTAATAATATAGAATTTTCGAAAATACTTGGTGGGCCGGCTCTCAAGTGTGGGGGCCGGCCTTTTCCTTTAACGCTATCTGAAGGAATACCCGCGAAAGATGTAGGGCTTCATGAGGTCTTAGATGCGGCTTCTTCCGTCCCGCTTTCGCCGCTCCGCAACACTTGGCCGTCGCTCCGCCGTGACGTCGATGCTGCTTGCCTTCGCGGTGGTCGTGGTGCTGGTGACGATCTTCATCCTGACCGCGCTCGACCGCATTGCCGACTACGCCAATCGCCTCGACGACGAACGCTCGCGCGAGACGACCTCGGGCGCGATCCAGACGTTCCAGGAGCAGCTGCACGCGACGCTGAACGACTACGCGGCGTGGGACGACGCTGCCCAGTTCGTTTATGCCGGCGACGATGCCTGGGTCGTCGGCAACTACGGCGACATGACCGCCAACAGCGATCTTTTCGACGTGGCGCTGATCATGGATACGAATCGCAACGTTCTGATGGCCTATCACGACGGCGCTCCCGTCACCTGGTCGCCGCAGAATTATTTCGACACCTCGCTCTGGACGCTGTTCGACAAGGCAAGCAGCGCCGGCGCCGAAACGGTGCCGGAGGCGGTGGGTTTCGTGGAGACCAAAAACGGTATCGCGGCCGTCGGCGTGGCGCTCATCCGCCAGAAGTCCGGTGAACTCGCCCAGCCCGTCGAGGGGCGCCGGTTCCTGATCTTTGGCCGCCATCTCGACGAGAAGAAGATCCTGAAGCTCTCGGAAACCTATGTCATCGGGGGGCTTCGTTTTGCCGGTGACGGCGATAGGGTCCCCAACATGGTGGAAATCCGCAATATTCACGGCAAGGCGCTGCAGCGGCTCGTCTGGAATTCGCGCATGCCCGGCAATGCCGCCTATCTGCAGGTCCGGCCGCTCGTCTATTGCGCGTTGGCGATGGTCGGCCTGTTTTTCCTCCTCCTCTTCGTCAGCGGCAGCAATACGCTCAACCGCCTCACGGCGGACGAGGCGGCGGCACGGCATCTGGCCATGAGCGACCGGCTGAGCGGGCTTCTCAATCGCGCCGGCTTTTTTGCAGCACTCGACGCGCTGGTCCTCCAGAGCCGCCGCAGCAACGAGGACGTGGCGCTGCTCTATCTCGATCTCGACGGTTTCAAGGAAGTCAACGACGCCTATGGCCATGGCACCGGAGACAAGCTGATCCGTGGAGTTGCTGCCGGCCTCAAGACGCTGGTCGGAGAGACGGCGATCCTTGCCCGTGTGGGCGGCGACGAGTTCGCCATCGCGCTCGCAGCCACGGATATCGGCCGGGCGGTGGAGACGCTGAGCGATCATATCCTCGGCTTCTTCGGCGAGCCCTTCGTGATCGGCGAAAGGGTCGCGACCATCGGCACCTGCATCGGCGTCGCCATCTCGCCGCGCGGCAAGGTCTCCGGCGAGGAGCTGGTGCGGCGTTCCGACATGGCCATGTATCACGCCAAGGAAACCGGCCGTGGCCGGACCGAATATTATCGGCCGGAAATGGATGCCGAGCGCGAAGAGCGCAACATGCTGGAGATCGATCTCAGGATCGCCATCGAGCGCCGCGAGGTCAACGTCGTCTACCAGCCGGTCGTCGATGCCAGGACATGGCGCATCGTCGGCGTCGAGGCGCTGGCGCGCTGGCACCGCACCGGTTACGGCCCCGTATCTCCCGAGGTCTTCATCCCGATCGCCGAATCGACCGGCCTCATCGACCAGCTCGGCCTGTTCGTGCTGCACCGCGCCTGCGAGACGCTGACGCTGTGGCCGGAGCTCAAGCTGGCGGTCAATATCTCCCCCGGCCAGTTCCGTGATCCGGCGTTTGCCGTGCACGTCGCTTCGGTGTTCCGCAAGACCGGTGCCGATCCTTCCCGCATCACGCTCGAAATGACCGAGGGTTATTTCATCCAGAACCCGGAGCGCGCCCGCGCCGCGCTCGCCAAGCTGAAGCAGCTTGGGGTGAAGATCGCGCTCGACGATTTCGGCGCCGGCTTTTCGAGCGTCGGCTACCTGCGCCAGTTCGGCTTCGACCGGATGAAGATCGACAAGTCGCTGGTGCACGCGCTGGAAGAGGGCGGCCGCGCCGTCGATCTTCTGCAGGCCACCGTGGCGCTCGCCCGCTCGCTGGAGATCCCGGTCACCGCCGAAGGCGTCGAAACCGAGGCGCAGGCTATACAACTGCGCCTGACCGGCTGCGACGAACTGCAGGGGTATATGTTCGGCAAGCCGATGTCGTCTCAGGAAATCGACATCATCTACCGCGGCAACCGCCTGCCGGGGGGCATGAGCGGGGCGGCGTAGTGTCATACGCCTGGCGCGGGGCACTGCGTTCTGAGGTGTGGATCCTCGGGTCAAGCCCGAGGATGACGACCGAGAGGTGGTGCTACGGGGACTCCAAAAGAGGCCCATCGAATTGCTGCTACACTGTCGTGGCTGGACGATTGTCGCCAGCGGTCCCGCACATTCCGTCATCCTCGGGCTCGACCCGAGGATCCATCCCCCCGGCAGACGAACCGTCGGACCCCATTTGTCCGGGGTACTAGCCAAACCATCTCCGCCGATATGCCTCACGCCGCGCTTCTTGGCGACCCTGATTTGGAGCTGGCACCGGCTGCAGAGGCAGCTCCTTTACCCCACATACGCCATGTACGCTAATTGACATACGCGGCGTATGTGGGGTAAGGCGCATACGAGGCGTATGTCAACGCGCCCGTATATTGAAACCAAAGGCCGGACGTGAACAGCCGAAGCCGTGTGCCCATCCCGGTGGCATCACGACGCTGCGGAAACCGGCCTTCCAAAGAGGAATGAAACAATGAGCCCACGCGAGGCAATCTTTCCCGCCGGTCGGCACGCACTCTATGAGCAGCACCGTTATTCGGCGGCCATCCGCTCGGGAGATCTTCTGTTCGTTTCCGGCCAGGTCGGCAGCCGGCCGGACGGATCACCGGAGCCTGACTTCGAACGTCAGGTGCAACTGGCGTTCGACAATCTGGAGGCCGTCCTGAAGGCGGCCGGCTGCACGTTTCGGGACGTTGTCGACGTCACGAGCTTCCATACCGATCCTCAGACTCAATTCGAAACCATGATGGCGGTGCGGGAAAAGGTGCTCGGCGAGCCGCCCTATCCGACCTGGACGGCCGTCGGCGTCAACTGGCTTGCCGGTTTCGATTTCGAAATCAAGGTGATCGCCCGGATACCTCAGGCGGTTTGAGGCAGCCACGACCCGCTCGCGCCAGCCCGTCTGGCGCGGGCAAACCTTACCCGCCGATATGCCTCACGCCGCGCTTTTTGGCGAGCGCGATCTGGAGCTGCCGCTGGCGGTAGCGATCGCGGTCGTCCTCGGTGCGGGTTGGGTAGCAGTGAGAGCAGGAGACGCCTTCCTCGTAATAGGGCGAGCTCACCTCTTCAGCCGTGATCGGGCTGCGGCAGGCGTGGCAGAGCTTGTGGTTGCCCTCCTTGAGGCCGTGCTCCACGGAAACGCGCTCGTCGAAGACGAAGCAGGCGCCTTCCCAGAGGCTTTCCTCTGCGGGCACTTCCTCCAGATATTTGAGGATGCCGCCCTTCAGGTGGAAAACCTCGTCGAAGCCCTGTTCCTTCATGAAGGCGGTGGCCTTCTCGCAGCGGATTCCGCCGGTGCAGTACATGGCGATCTTCGGCTTGTTGTGGAGGCCGGAATTGTTCTTCACCCAGTCGGGAAACTCGCGAAACGTCTTGGTTTGCGGATCGACCGCGCCCTTGAAGATGCCGATCGCCGTTTCGTAATCGTTGCGGGTGTCGATGACGATCGTTTCCGGATCGGAGATCAGCGCGTTCCAGTCCTTCGGCTCGACATAGGTGCCGACGATGCGCTTGGGGTCGATATCCTCGACGCCCATGGTGACGATTTCCTTCTTCGGCCGCACCTTCATGCGCAGGAAGGGCTTCTTCGACGCGCGGCTTTCCTTGTGCTCGAGGCCGGCGAATTCCGGCTGGGCGCGCAGATAGGCGAGAAGCCCGGTGATCGCTGCGTCGGAGCCGGCAACCGTGCCGTTGATCCCCTCGCGGGCGATCAGCAGCGTGCCCTTGATGCCGTTCTCGTCGCAGAAGGACTGCAGCGGCTCGCGGAAGCTCTCATAGCGGTCGAAACGCGCAAAATGATAGAGCGCGGCAACGAGCCAGGCGCCCGTCGCTTCCGGGCGGGTTTGAAAGATGTTTTCGGTCATGGCGCTGAAATACAGTTTCCGGACTATCCGCGCAACGCGGTTTCTTTCTCGTGCGTCGCGACAGCCCTGTGCAGCTTTGCCGCACGGCGCTCCTTGCGCGGCGCGGTGGCCGCCTTTTCCCATAGCAGCGCGATCAGGCCGCTTTCCGTCTCGGCGCTGTCGGCAAACACCTCGTGGGCCGCTTCCAGCGCCGCGTGCCGCAGCGCCTGCTGGCGGGTGATGATGGCGCCGAGCACCCGGGCCAGCGTGTCGCTATCACCGAACAGTTCAGGGTTCTCGTTGACGAGCCCGGTCAGCACCGAAAGATCGTGTTCGTGGCCGAGCAGATCGACCAGGGCCTTCGCCTGCTGCTGCTTGGCGAGCATGGCGGAAGGCCAGATTCCGCCGAGCAGCGACAGGTGCATCCAGTAGGTCTGACCGCATTTGCGCAACTCGTGATAAGTCTCCGCATCGCCGTGTTCCTCGCAGCCGGCGAGTGCGCCGAGCGCCTTCTCGCGCTGGTCCTTCCAGGCCTTGGCGAGCCGTTTGGCCGACTTGTGCGGATCGTCGTCGAGGTCGAGGTCGTCGAGGGCCGCGATCGCCGCGCGGCAGGTGTCGGCGGCGGCCGCCATCTTGGCCGGCAGGTCGTGTTCCTCCGAAGCGATCCGGTCGCGACGTTCGGTCAGCGCCCCGGAGGCCGCGGTGAGGCCGGCAAGCTCTTCGGCAGAGCCTGCATGGCCGGCGAGATAGTCGACCGTCTCGACCAGCGCGGTGGCGTCGCGCACGGCCGACAGCGTCTGCGCCATGTCGCGGATACGGGTGTTTTCCTGCCGGCGGAACGTTTTTGCGTCCGGCTGGATCAGCCGATAGAGGGCGCGCACCCGCTTGAAGCGTTTTCGCGCGTCGTGCACCGCTTCGTGCGGCCCGTCCGGCTGGTCTTCCAGCAGCCGGATCGCGTGGGAAAGCTGGCTTTCCGCAACCGAGCGGAACTCGTCGGTGAAGGATTTAGCGGGCCGCAGACGGTACGCCATGACACAATTCTCCGCTCAAATCTTCAGTCGCCATCACCGTGTTGGAATACCGCCGGTCGCCGGTGATCTCCTCGCCGATCCAGTCCGGAATGTCAGGCAGAGCGCCCTCGTCTTCGACCTCGACCTCTGCGACGACCAGTCCCCTGTAGGCTCCGTCATAGACATCCACCTCCCAGGTGTAACCCTCGTACCGGATCTCGTGGCGGGTCTTTTCGAGCACCACGCCGACGGCGGCGTTCGCCATCTCCTCGGCGTCGCCAAGCGGAATTTCGTATTCGAACTCGTCGCGGGCAAGCAGTTCCCGCCCGATCTTGATGGTCAGTTTGGCGCGCTTGCCGTCGATGATCCGCACCCGCACCGAACGGTCGTCGCCGGATGCGACATAGGCCTGCAGGAAATCGGAGGATGACGAGACCTCCGAGCGCCAGCCGTCGCTCTTCACCAGAAATTTCCGTTCGATTTCCTTGGCCATGCTCTGCCCGCCGCCTCGGGAACTTCCACAATTGTCGCAACCCTAGAGCAAACTCCGCTTTCCGCAAACCCGTTCGACGGCGGAGGCCTGTTTTTTCTCGACAATGACGGGCTTGAAGGGTATCTCGACCTCAAAGTTTCAATCGTTTTAGCGGAGACCTTACCATGACCGGCAAGACGGAAAAGCTGCTTTCCATCCTGAAACTGCAGCCGGTGGTACCGGTGCTGATCGTCGACGACGCCAAGTCGGCGGTGGGTCTGGCACGGGCGCTGGTCGCCGGCGGCCTGAGGGCCATCGAGATCACCATGCGCACGCCGGCCGCCCTCGATGCGGTCAAGGCGGTAGCCGCCGAAGTCGAAGGCGCCAATGTCGGCGCCGGCACCATCCTGAACGCCCGCGACTACGAGGCGGCCGTCAAGGCGGGCTCAACCTTCATCGTCTCGCCCGGCGTGACGCCCGGCGTGCTTTCCGCCGCCAAGGACTCTCCCGTGCCGCTTCTGCCGGGTGCCGCGACCGCCAGCGAAGTGATGACGCTGCGCGAAGCCGGCTACGAGGTGCTGAAATTTTTCCCCGCCGAACAGGCCGGCGGCGCCGCCTACCTGAAGGCGCTTTCCTCGCCGCTCGCCGGCACGCTGTTCTGCCCGACCGGCGGCATTTCGCTGAAGAACGCCAACGACTACCTGTCGCTGCCGAACGTCATCTGCGTCGGTGGCTCCTGGGTCGCGCCGAAAGAGCTGGTCTCGGCCGGCGACTGGGCCGGCATCACCAAGCTCGCGTTGGAAGCGGCGGCGCTGAAGGCGTAGCCGGAACGCGTTTCCGAGCTCTGACTGGTGGCAGGGGAGGGCTTGCATGCACAAGGGATCATGTCTCTGCGGCGCGGTCACCTTCGAGATCGAGGGTGACCTGTCCGCGCCGGATGCCTGTCATTGTTCGAAATGCCGAAAGCATTCCGGCCATTTTTTCGTATCCACGGATGTCGCCAGGGAGCGGCTGGCGATCAAGGGTACCGAGAATATCACCTGGTTTCAGTCTTCCGAGAGGGTCCGGCGCGGGTTTTGCGCCACCTGCGGCTCTTCCCTCTTCTGGGATCCGCCGCACAAAGACTGGATCGCCATTGCCATGGGCGCGTTTGACGGCCCGACCAGGACCCGGTTGAACAAGCATATCTTCGTCGCCGACAAAGGCGATTATTACGACATTGCCGACGGCTTGCCTCAGAACCAGCAATGAATTTCTTCGAGACCCTGTTTCTCCCGCGACACCAGGCCACTGCAACCCGTCTTTGTAATTTCACAATCGCATCCCTATCTCTCCCCGGAAACACAACAGGGAGATGTGCGATGTTCGACGCGAAGAAGCTTCTCGACCAATTTCTGGGATCACAGATTCCGGGCATGTCGGGGGGAAGTGTAAAAGACCGGGCAGGGCAGGCGACCCAGCTCGCCAAGAACAATCCGCTCGCCACCGGCGCGATCCTCGCGGCCGTCCTCGGTACCAAGACCGGCCGCAACATCGCCGGCAATGTCGCGGCGGTCGGTGGCATCGCGGCCATCGCCGGCCTCGGTTATCTCGCCTACAAGAACTATCAGTCCGGCCAGTCGCCCCAGACGGCGCCGCAGCCAGCCCCTCAGGCCGACAAGCCGCTGCTTGCGCCGCCCGCCGATTCCCCCTTCCATCCGCAGTCTCCCGCTCTCACCAATGATTTTGCGCTGACTTTGGTGCGCGCGATGATCGCCGCTGCCAAGGCCGACGGGCATATCGATGCCGGCGAGCGCGCCAACATCATGGACAAGGTGCATGCGGTCGATCTCGGCGCCGAGGCGGAAGCCTTCATCGAGAACGAACTCGCCAATCCGGTCGATATCGACGACCTCGTGGCCGCTGCCCGCACCGAGGAGCAGAAGGTCGAGATCTACGCCGCCTCGCGACTCACCATCGACCCGGACACCCGTGCCGAACGCGGTTATCTCGACCTGCTGGCCGGCCGCCTCGGATTGAACGATGCGCTGCTCGAGCATATCGATGCCACCGTTTCGGCAGCCAAGGTCAAGGCGTAAGCCGCGCCAGTCGTACGTCGCCAAACGGCGCGCATTTTTCTGGTCTCGGCCCGCCCTGGTGGGTTAGGGAACGGGAATGGCGCGGCCGCCCGGCAGACTGGCGTCAGTCGGCAAGCTTGACCGCTGTACCGGTCGCCGCAACAAACAGGATGCCGCCGCCCCCTGCCATCGACAATTCGCTGAAGTCGATCTTGATTGCGATGATCGCATCGGCATTCAGGTGGACCGCTTCGCGGCGAAGCTCGATCATGCAGACGGTCCGGGCGTCGCGAACGGCGGATTGCACCGTCTTGCTGCGGCCACCGAAGAAATCGCGGAAATTGTTGGCGATATCCTTGAATATGCTGAGGCCCAGCGCCGTCTCGGCGCCGACGACATCGACGATGCTGTCGATCCGCCGGCCGGGAATTTCGCTGCCCGTCGTGATGATGATCCTGGCAAGGGCCGGATCATTCAGGTCCTCCGGGGAAACGATACCGTTTTCGATCTTCCGGTAGGCCGACTCCATGCTTGCGGCTTCCGCCTTCGCGCGGCAGTCCCTGCATATGCCGCCTCTGACATCTGCGAAGCCGAACTCCCGATTGCATGAGGTGCAGACCGCCATTGGACAACTCCCATGATTGATCTCTCAAGGGAAGCAGAGAGCCGGGACCGTGTCCATCTCAAAGTGAAGATGGGACCTCCCTCTTCTCCCCTCGGGGAGAAGATGCCCGAAGGGCAGATGAGGGGGAATGCGGCAGGCTCGATGTGCGCTCTTCGGCTCCGCCCCCCTCATCCGCCTGCCGGCACCTTCTCCCCGCTGGGGAGAAGAGGTATGCCGCGCCGTCTTCTTCCCCATCAGCGTCGAGCTCGGCAGGTCCTGCTACTCGCACGCAGGCCGCCTCGCTACCCGTTGCCTTTCCCCCGCCGCTGGCCTAAGCCTCAGCCACGATGCAAGAGGCTGATATGCGCGATCTGAAGAACTACAAAGTTGCCGCCCCGGCTCCGGTCACCCTCAAGGGCCGGTTCGTGACGCTCGAACCCTATGACAGGGACACCCACCTCCAGGCGCTGTGGGAAGGGCTCGGCGGCGCCGAGGGCATCAATCCGCTTCTCAGATATTTCCCCAACGACGATTTTGCCGATGTCGGCGCCTTCGGCGACTGGCTGGAAAACGCCCGCGTCCATTCGAGCTTCGTGACGCTCGTCTCGCGCGACAATGCGAGCGGCAAAGTGGTCGGCATGGCGAGCTACATGCGGCCGGACCCGAAGAACGGTGTGATCGAGGTCGGCTCGGTCGCGCATGGCGCTTCCATGAAGCGTTCGCCGCTATCGACCGAAGTCCATTACCTGATGGCCAGGCATGTGTTTGAAGGGCTCGATTACCGCCGCTACGAATGGAAATGCCATAACGAGAACGAGCCCAGCAAGACGACCGCCCGTCGCCACGGCTTCACCTTCGAAGGCGTGTTCCGCCAGCACGTCATCTCCAAGGGCGCCAATCGCGACACCGCCTGGTTCTCCATGATTGATGCGGAATGGCCGCTCCTGAAGGCCGCTTTCGAAGCATGGCTTTCGCCCGAGAATTTCGAGGCGGACGGCACCCAGAAGCGGCGGCTCGAGGATATCCGCGCCGAGCTTGCCGAGGGAGCGGCGGCATGACGCCCGAGGCAAAATCGCAGGCGATCGCCGCGGCCGTCATCCTGATCGGCATCGGGCTGGTGATCTATTTCCTGCCGACGATCGTGATGTGGATCGCCCAGTTTTCTCCGGTGCTCGCCGTCGTCATCGGCTCGATGCTGCTGCTCGGCTTCTTCGCCATTTTCTGGCTGAGGGCGCGCTACCAGCGCAATCGCGGCCGCTGACCGTTCCAGCCGCGATCTGGGCCAGAGCGGGCCGGCGTTACGCCTGCAGCGCGGCGCCGAGCAGCGACAGGCCGACCAGCAGCACGAACAAGGCACCGCCGATCTCGATCGCATGGGTGACACGCCGCCCAGTGCGCGAGCCCGGGCCGGCAAAGCGGACGGCGAGGTCCTTGGCGGTGACCGCGAGCGTCGCAAGGATGGTGACGGTGATCGCCGTTCCGATCGACATGGCGAGAACCGAAAGCACACCGCCGAGATAGAGGCTGTTCAAAAGCGCGAAGCTCATCACGAGGATGGCGCCGGAGCAGGGGCGCAGGCCGACCGCAATGATCGCCGACCAGGCCTCGTGCAGGCTGAAATCTCTGGACTTCAGCAGGGCGGGATCAGGCATGTGGCTGACGCCGCAGGTCTCGCAATAATCGCCGGTTCCCCGGTAGTCGTGGTCGTCGATCTCGACTGCCTGGAAATTGAGCCCGGTGGCGCCGCGCCCGTTACCGGCGGGGGCTGCCATGGGCATGTTGACGACACGCATCCGAAGCGCCCGGATCTTCTTCACCAGCAGCCAGGCGCCGAAAAGGGCGACCATGGCGAAGCTGGCGATCTCCATCGCCTGGGTCGCCGCCGTCATGGTGATGCCCGAGCCGCGCAGCAGGAGATAGGCCGTACCGACCAGCAGAACCGCGACCACGCCCTGCAGCAGCGCGGAGATGAAGGAGATGACGACGCCGCGTCTGAGCTCGACCTCGTTGGCGATCATGTAGGAGGAGATCACCGCCTTGCCATGGCCGGGACCGGCGGCATGGAAGACGCCATAGGCGAATGACAGCCCGATCAGGCCGGACAAAGCCCAGGGGTCCTCGCGCATCGCCTTCAGCGAACCGGTCAGCGCCCGGTAGAAGGATTGCTGGTAAAAATTGATCCAGGCGAAGAACGGGCCGAGCGGCCCGCCGATCGAGAACGAGGGCTCGGCCGAACCGACGCCGAGCGGCGATTGCGCATGCGCCGACCCCGCCATCAGGATGCCTGCCGCAGCTACAACGAGAAGGGCAGAGATCATGGCCGAAGGGGAGAGGGCACGGCTGATCCTCAGCATGTCAGTTCCAGTCGGGTGGCGAAGAGTTTCGACATGTCGGTGCCGGTCGGATCGTTGAAGAAGGCGTCCGTCAGCGACGTGGTGTTCTGCGAGATCACCTCGTCGGGGTCGGGGCGCACCACCTTGTGCTGGCAATGCGAAAAACCGTCGCCCTTGACGCTCAGGTCGCCATCGGTCGGGAAGTCGATCGAGGTGTACATGGAGGGGTCGTAGACCCCGAAGGTCAGCCGGCCCTTGAGCGGTACCGGCTTTTCGGGCTTCACCGCAAACAGGACAAGGAGCTGGTTGCCGTCGAGCGAAACGTGGATCACGTCCGGCTTCTGCACCCCGACGGTAGCGCCGTTCATGGTGATCGTCGTGAAATAGTGGTAGTCGCCGAGCGATTTGCGCATCACCTCGCCGAGTGCCGCAAGTTCCTTCGCGTCGAGCTTCAGGTCGGTGTTCTTGTCGAAATCCAGCAGCACGCTGGACGAGAACACCTCGTCGAACCGCCAGACATTGTGCAGTTCCGCGACGTTGCCGTCGGTTCCGGCCACCACTTCGAGCCGCGCCTCGGCGAAGATGTGCGGATGGGCGACAGCTGGCAGCGGAAGACAGGCAGCCGTCAGCGCGGCAATGGTCAAGACTCGATATCGCATTCGCCGTGTGGCTCCCGGTTCGTCCGCCCCTTGCAGTGCAGCGCAAATGAGACGGAATTTCGACTCGAACGGGTCCCATGTCCAGCCCCGGTCTAGTGCCGGGTGAGATTTTCCAGATGCTCCATACGTTTGCGGAACTGGCTCTCGAAATCCCAGCCCTGGGCGAACTGAAGCGCGTTTTCGGCCCGCTCCAGAATGGATGCGCGGTCCTTGTCCAGGGCGGCCAACCGGTCGGCCATCGCCCTGATATCGCCGAGCGGGGCGATCCAGCCGGCTTTCGATTCGGCCATCAGCGCCGACCACATCTTGTTGTCGTAACCGGCGATCGGAACGCCGCAGCCCATTGTCTCGATATAGGTGCAGGAGGGATCCGACTGCCTGTGGCAGCTGAGGAAGATATCGGCCCGGTTGCGCGTCAGCGGCACGAGCTCCTGCTCGAAATCGACCGAATCCTTGAGGAAGACGCAGTCGTGCAGCCAGTGCCTTCGGATATCGGCGGCGATCGCACCGGAAAGGCTTCCCTCGCCGTAGATCGTCAGTGTGAAATCGACGCCCCGTTCGCCAAGCAGTCTGGCGATCGGAACGAGGTCCTGCACACCCTTCATCGGTTCGAGCCGCCCGGAATGGATGAGCCGTAACGGCTCGCCGCTCAGGAGATGCCGTTTTCGGGCGTTCATCTCCTGCGGCGTCGCGAACATCGCCGGTTTCATGCGGTTGTCGAGGTAAAGGAGCTGGCTGCCGCCCATGTCGCGGTAGGCCGTGTGGGCCGGGTAACCGTTCGCCTGGATGCCGCGGGCGGCGCGGAAGGCGCGCTTGCGCTTGTATTCCTGCATCACCGTCCAGGCCATGCCGTAGATTTTCCGCGGCAGGCTGCGCGTGTCGTCGAGCGAGATGATCTGCAGCCGGGTCTGGTGGGTGTATTCGATCGAGTAGACTACGGCGCTTCGGGCTTTCCGGATCGCCTCGGGGGCTAAGAGGTCGAGGTAGGAATCTCCCGACAGCAGCGCGAGGTCGAAATCGGCGAGATGGTCCACCGATACCCGTTCCTCCGGCTCCAGGATACGCACCCGGAAATCGAGCTCGCCGATGTCGTAGCGACCGCCGAAAGGTATGTCGGTCGCACCGCGCCGGATGAAGCAGGTGACCGGCCCCGACCAGTGCTGCACATGCAGGGCCATGCCCGAGACGAACTTCTTGTCGAGCACCAGCTTGCCGCTCCCGGCCTCGATCACCGGGGCCGACACGAACATTGCCAGGCTTTTCTGCATGGGTATCGATCCTCCGCGGTCCAGGCACTTTGAACGCCGGCCCAATATGCGGAGCGGAGACAAGCGCGGGCAAGCCGGCCAATAGGCCGACATGCCGCGGAGGCGTTACCTCATTCGCCGTAGGCGCCTCGTATTCGTCAATGCTGGCGGCGGAACCAGGTAGAAAGGAAGTCGACGAAGCTCCTGACCTTCGCCGGCAGATAGCGGCGATGCGGATAGACCGCATAGATGCCGCGGTCCTTGGCGATATAGTCGTCAAACAGCGTTACCAGCTCGCCCGACTGGATCGAAGCGTTGGCGATGAAATCCGGGATGATCGCGACGCCGAGGCCCGCGCGGGCGGCACGCAACGTCGCCTGCGGGCTGTTGATCTCGACCGGGCCGCTGACGGCGACCGAAATCGTCGAGCCGTCCATGTCGGTGAAGCGCACATTGTTGTGCCAGCGGGAATTGGTGTCGATGATGAAGGGGACGCGGTTCAGATCCCGGGGGTGTTCGAGCGGGCCGTATTTGGCGACGAAATCTGCGGTCGCCACCGTATAGACCCGGAAGTCGGAGAGTTTTCGGGCGATCAGGCCGGAATCCTCCAGCTTGGTGATGCGGATCGCGAGGTCGAAATTTTCCTCGATCAGATCGACGAACCGGTCCTCGGCGACGATTTCCAGCGACACTTCCGTATGGCTCTTGGCGAAATCGATCAGCGACTGGCCGACCTCGGCATCGACGAAGGTCCGAGGCACGGAAACGCGCAGGCGTCCCTTCAGATCGGCATTGTTCTCGCGCACCAGGTCGGCGAGATTGTCGATCTCCTTGAGGATGTCGGCGGCGGTCCGGTAATAGGTGTGGCCGGCCTCGGTCATCGAGAACTGGCGAGTGGTGCGGTTGAGCAGCAGCGCGCCGAGATCGTCTTCCAGTTCGCGCACGTATTTGGACAGCAGAGCCTTCGACCGCCCGGTCCGCCGGGCTGCGGCTGAAAAGCCTTCTGCTTCAACCACATCGATGAAGGCCCGCATGCGGGTGAGAGTATCCAAATGTCGCCCCTTTTGGTCTGGTCGATCCTAGTTGGGATTTTGCACGGAATTGTGCAATGCGAATTTTCGGTGACGGGCAAAAAAACTCTTGATTATGACTGCGAATATTCTTATCTCCCGGTCAGCCCAAAGTCGCACGTGCCCGTGGGTGTCCGCCGACCCTCTATTTGGTGAGGTCATCGGTAAGGTACCTGGAACTAACCCCTCCAGTCGCTATTCCGGCCATCCGGGAAATGCGAGGACATCTGAAGCAACGACGGTGCGGGCCTTTTTGTTCTCTCCCTGCTTTCCATCAGCGGGGGTTACTGAAGAGGCACACCATCATTGCCGGAAGTGCGGTAGGGACCTCCCTCCAATCCATGGCAGACAAAGCCGGATCATTGTTCGTGGCAGAACGCTGATCCACTTATCGCGCGTTTGAGCGTGTCAAGGAACCGGTGTCTCCACCGATCGGGTCCTAGCGCATTCTCATCCGTCCTTTGTCCTCCGGTTCACAGCCGGAGCTTTGAGATTTGAAGGGACTGACCGATGACCACTGCTCGTATCCTTGACTTCATCAAGACCCAGCGTCCCGAAGGACCGTATCTTGTTGTCGATCTCGACGTCGTGCGCGACAATTTCACCGCTTTCCGTCATGCCCTGCCGGACAGCGCGATCTATTACGCGGTCAAGGCCAACCCGGAACCGGCAATCCTGAAGCTGCTCGCTTCGATGGGTTCCAACTTCGACTGCGCCTCGGTCGCCGAAATCCAGATGGCCCTCGATGCCGGTGCTTCCGCCGACCGCATCTCCTTCGGCAACACGATCAAGAAGGAACGCGACATCGCTCGCGCCTTCGCGCTCGGCGTCGGCCTCTATGCCGTCGACAGCCATGAGGAAGTCGAGAAGATTTCCCGCGCTGCCCCGGGTGCCAAGGTATTCTGCCGCGTGCTGACCGATGGCGAAGGCGCCGAATGGCCGCTGTCGCGCAAGTTCGGCTGCGTGCCGCAGATGGCCGTCGATGTGCTCGTCTACGCTCACCAGATGGGTCTCGAGTCCTATGGCGTGTCCTTCCATGTCGGCTCGCAGATGACCAAGGTCGATGCCTGGGATGCGGCTCTTGCCGATGCCAAGCGCGTCTTCGGTTCGCTCGCAAAGCAGGGCATCGTCCTGCAGATGGTCAACATGGGCGGTGGTTTCCCGACCAAGTACCTGCGCGACGTGCCGAAGGCCGAGGAATACGGCAAGGCGATCTTCGCTTCGCTGCGCAAGTATTTCGGCAACAACCTGCCGAAGACGATCATCGAGCCGGGTCGCGGCATGGTCGGCAATGCGGGCGTCATCAAGGCTGAAGTCGTCCTCGTGTCGAAGAAGTCGGACAACGACAACCACCGATGGGTCTTCCTCGACATCGGCAAGTTCGGCGGTCTCGCCGAAACCATGGACGAGGCCATCCGTTACCCGATCCGCACCGAGCGGGACGGCGACGAGATGGAACCCTGCGTTCTCGCCGGCCCGACCTGCGACAGCGCCGACGTGATGTACGAGAAGAACATGTATCCGCTGCCCGTCACCCTGACGATCGGCGACGAGGTTCTGATCGAAGGCACCGGCGCTTATACGACGACCTACTCGGCCGTCGCCTTCAACGGTTTCGACCCCCTGAAGGCCTACGTCATCTAATACCGCCGGCCCCGTAACCAGCCGGGGCGGCAAATCCACAATTCCTCTTCATCGCCGCTGATAACGGTATTGGGTACGGGAGGCCACGATGGCCGCTGTTCTTGATTCTGTGCGCGCATTCTTTGCGCCCAACTCCACTTTCACCATCGACGCCGAAACCCCGGCCGACGTGGTCGCCCGCGAAACCTTGCTCGATCGCGCCATGGGCCCGGATCGTCGCCGGAAGTCGTCGGAAAAGATCCGCCGCAACCGCGTGCCGGCCGAAGGTCTCGCCATCGTTGCCCGCGATGGCGCCGGCCACGTGGTCGGCACCGTGCGTCTTTGGAACGTAGAAGCCGGCATTTCGTCCGAAGGCCAGGCCATCGATGCGCTGCTGCTCGGCCCGCTCGCGGTCGACTCGGCTCATGAAGGCAAGGGCATCGGGGCGGCGCTGATGCGTGCAGCGATCACCGAGGCCCACAAGCGCGGCCACGGTGCGATCCTGCTGGTCGGCGATGCGGCCTATTATGAACGGTTCGGCTTCTTCGCCGACAAGACCCGGCATCTCGTCATGCCCGGCCCCTTCGAGCGTTCGCGTTTCCTGGCGCTCGAACTCAAGGCCGGCTGGCTGGAAGGTGCCGCCGGCATGATCGTCGCCAACGGGCGCAAGCTGGCCTGACAAGGTCGAGTTTTCGATCCCCAAGGCATTCAGCACTCAAGGCCTCGCGCCCCGACGATCTGCCGAAACCCCGTCTCCCCGATGAAGCGTTCCCGTTGGAGCGCCCCAAGGGGAGGCGGGGTTTCTCATGCGACAAATTCTCCCTTTCGGGCTGCAACCGCGCCTCCGCTGGCGGCGATTGATCCTGATCAATCCGACTCTTGATGCCCCCTCCTAAGCCTCTCCTGCAAGATCAATATGCAATCAAGGAGAGCTTACATGAACACGAGCGGGGCACGGCATCTGAGATGGATCGCGGGCGCGGGTGCGGCTTTTTTCGCATTCGGGGCAGCGGCGGCGGATCTGACGCCCGTTTCCGTTGCCCCTCCGGCGGAGGAATCGGCGGTGGCATCGAGCCCCTGGCAGATCCGCGTGCGCGGCTTGGGCGTCATCACTGAGAACCGCGGTTCGATCAACGGCGTTGCGGGCTCCGACCTGTCCTTTTCCGACTCGGTCATCCCCGAACTGGATATCAGTTACTTCTTCACCGACAATATCGCCGCCGAACTGGTCCTCGGCACGACTTATGCGAACATCAAGGAAGACGGTGCCGTCGGCGTGCCGGTCGGCCGCGCCTGGCTTCTGCCGCCGACGCTGACGCTGCAGTACCACTTTACCGATTTCGGTGCGTTCAAGCCCTATGTCGGTGCCGGCGTCAATTATTCGCTCTTCTACAACCAGTCGGAAAAGCCGGGCTTCCACAATCTCGACGTCGAGAACAATGTCGGCGCGGCCCTGCAGGTCGGTTTCGATTACATGATCGACCAGCATTGGGGCGTGAATTTCGACGTGAAGAAGATTTTTCTCGAAACCAAATGGAAAGCCGACCACGACGTGCTCGGGCCGCTGAGCGGCAAGGCGAAAATCAATCCCTGGCTGATCGGGGCAGGTGTCACCTACCGCTTCTAAAAAACAAAAAAAGATCGGTGGGGGACGGGGCCGGCGCCAGACAGGTGGCGCCGGCCTTGTTTTTTCAGTTTTCAAGGTATGCAGAGCGGCGGTGTCGCCGTTGACGACGAGCATTCGCGCCGGTCACTCCCGCCCGGTGGGAGGACCAGGCGAGAGCGTGAGCGTCCAATATTTCAGTCGCTGTCCTTGGCGCGATAGGCATCCGGGATCACGAAAATCTCGTCGGCGCGGCCGTATCCGCCGTCCTTGACCTCCTCGATCAGCACCATGGTGTGAGGCCGCGCGGCCTCGCTCATGTATTCGACCAGCATCTCGGTGGTCCGGTGGACGATCTCTTGCTTCTGGGCCTTGCTGAGTGCTGCTTCGGGCGTCTTGATGTTCACGAATGGCATTATTCTATCCTTTGGTTTTGGTGTTTCAGATCATGCCGCCATTGGCACGCAGCACTTGGCCGTTGACCCAGCCGCCATCCGGGCCGGCGAGGAAGGAGACGACGGAGGCGATGTCCTGCGGCTGGCCGAGCCGGCCGAGCGGGATGGTTCTCACGATATTCTGGACCAGTTCCTCAGACTTGCCGGTCATGAACAGCTCGGTTTCGACAGGGCCGGGCGCGACCGCGTTGACGGTGATCCCCCGCCGGCCGAGTTCCTTGGAGGCGACATGGGTCATCGCTTCGACGGCCGCCTTGGTGGCGGCATAACCGCCATAGGCCGGACCATAGGCGCCGACCACGCTCGACGAGAAGTTGATGATGCTGCCGCCGTCGCGCAGCCGCTTGCCTGCTTCGCGGATGCCGCGGAACGTGCCGGTCAGATTGATGGCGAGTAGGGTTTCGAAGGCCTCGTCGTCCATCTCGGTGAGCGGTGCAAGCCGCATCACGCCGGCATTGTTGACGAGGATATCGGCACCGCCGAAACTTTGTTCGGCGGCGTCGAACAGGGTTGCGGCAGCGGTCGGGCTGCCGATATCCGCCTGCACCGCGACCGCCTTGCCGCCGCCCGCTTCGATCTGTGCAACCACCTCGTCGGCGGCCTGCCGGCTGGTCGCATAGTTGACGACGACGGCGATGCCGTCCTCGGCGAGGCGGAGCGCAATGGCTCTGCCGATGCCCTTCGAAGCGCCGGTGACGATCGCGACGCGTTGTCCGTTGGTGGTCATTGGGTCTCTCCTTGGTTGGTGGGCAGGAGATATTGCTGACACGGGCCGAGAACAATTGGCGGTGAATTGACATCAGAATTCGCCTGTGGTGAACAAGGTCATGGATCGCCTCAACCGCATGCAGCTCTTCGTCCGGATTGTCGAACGGCGCAGTTTTTCCGCTGCGGCCGCGGATCTCGGTCTTGCCCGTTCGACCGTCACCGAAGCGGTCAAGCAGCTCGAGGAGGGGATCGGCACGCGACTTTTGGAGCGGACGACGCGCTACGTCACCCCGACGCTGGACGGCCGGGCCTTCTACGAGCGTTGCCTCGCGATTCTCGCGGAGGTGGACGAGGCGGAGAACATCTTTCGCGACGCGCAGCCGCGCGGCCTGCTGCGTGTCGATGCGCACGGGTTCCTGACCCGCACCTTCCTCTTGCCGCGCCTTCATGAATTCCTCGACCGCTATCCGCTCCTGGAACTGCAGATCGGCCAGGGAGACCGGCTGGTGGATCTCGTTCGCGAAGGCGTGGACTGCGTCATCCGGGCAGGCGAGATCGACGACAGCGGGCTGATCATGCGCAGGCTCGGAACCATCACCGAGATCACCTGCGCCAGCCGCGCCTATGTCGAGAAACACGGGCTGCCGTCATCGCCCGACGCATTGGAGGGGCATTTCGCCATCGGCTTCCTGTCGTCGCGCACCGGCCAGATCATGCCGCTCGAATTCACGGTTGGCGACGAGGTGCGCTACGTCACCCTTCCAAGCCGGCTGACGGTCAACAATTCCGATACGATGGTCGATCTCGCCCGCCGCGGCTTCGGGCTCATACAGGTGCCCCGTTATCGCCTGCAGCGGGATATCGACGAGGGCGTGCTCGTCGAAGTGCTTGCCGATTTCCCGCCGCCGCCGACACTACTTTCGGCACTCTATCCGCAGAACCGCCAGCTTTCGCCGCGGGTGCGCGTCTTCCTCGACTGGATCGTCAAGGTGTTCGCCGAAGCGGGGCTTTGAGATCCGGACATGCGAGGATTTCCTATGGGGACGTCTTACGGCCGATAGATCGCCTGCAACTTGGCAAGGTCGGCGATCTTCAGTTCCACGGGATCGAGGTCGTCGCGCGAAGGCTTGAACCAGGCGGTCGCCTCCTGGATATGCCGGCCATAGGGCTCCGGATACATGCTCAGACCCAACACCCACTGGCGGACGATTTCGCGGTCCATGCGGCCCGAGGCATAGCGGTCGTGCATGGTCCTGGCGGACGTGGTGAGGTCTTCGACATTCTTCATCAATGCACCGCGGGATTGGGTTCGGGTTCGCCGAAGAAGGAGCGGATGCCGTCGCGCTCGACGGTCGCCAGGAACTCGTCGAAGGCTTCGCGGTCGGTCGGAAACGGTTCTTCCCAGGAGGTGACGTCATCCTCCTCGGTGATGACTTCGAGCGTCCAGTCGCCCTGGGTGCCGGCGGGGCGGTAGATATCGACCAGCACGGTAATGCCGTCGTCGGTGAATTCGCCGGCGAGTTCGGAATGTTCAGTCTTGGGTGCCTTGGCCATGTCGTATCCGATCGTATAAACGGCTGTCCCCGCGCTGCGGGTCCGGTCCAGTGAGGGAATCGGGTACGCAACGATTAAGACGGTCGGGATGGTCCCATACACTGCTTTCTCCTGTCGCTCCACTGGTGGTGATTGTTTGAGGCTGCAGGAATGTGGAGTTGCTTGGGATGAAACGGCTGCGTGGAGCCCCTCCCCCTTGTGGGGAGGGGTTGGGGAGGGGACTTCGCTCTGGGTCAAAACCCCTCCCGCCTGCCGGCCACCCTCCCCACAAGGGGGAGGGTTAAGACTGCCGCACCCCATTCATCCTCACGGCTCCATCATCTCTGCGTGAATCCACCCTTTCCGCCATAGTCTCGGCCGGCTTGCCGTCCTAGCTTCGTTGCATGATCACACGCCGTGCAACCCTCCTGTCCCTCCCATTCGCTCTGATTGCGGCCCGCAGCCTTGCCCAGGGCGCGCCCCAGGGACCTGTGCCGCAGCCGCCCGTGACGCTCGATACCGTGCTTGGCGGTGCGGCGGAACTGGAGCCGCTGAAGGTCGTGCTCGTCGCCCGCAATGGCGAGATGCTCGCCGAGCGGGCGTTCAACGGTCATTCGCTGGACGCCTCCACCAATATCAAGTCGGCCTCGAAATCGATCATCTCGGCTTTGACAGGCATCGCCATCGACCGCCGGCTGCTCGAAGGTCCCGACCAGAAGATCGCGCCGATCCTGAAGGCCGACCTGCCGGCAAATCCGGACCCGCGCATCCACAGTATCACCATCGGCAATCTGCTTTCGATGCAGGCGGGGCTCGGGCGGCTGTCGGGGCCGAACTACGGCCGCTGGATCGCGAGCCGCAACTGGGTGCGGTTCGCACTCGCCCAGCCGTTCGACGACGATCCCGGCGGTTCGATGCTCTATTCGACCGCCTCCAGTCACCTGCTTTCGGCGGTCCTCACCAAGGTGGGCGGGAAGTCGACGCTGGCGCTGGCGCGGGAATGGCTGGAGCCCGTCGACGGGTTCCGGATCGGTTCCTGGGAGCGCGACCGCCAGGGCATCTATCTCGGCGGCAACCAGATGGCGATGACCGCCCGCTCGCTTCTGGCCTTCGGGGAACTCTACCGCAACGGCGGCAAGACGAAGGACGGCCGCCAGGTCGTCTCGAAGGGCTGGATCGACCAGTCCTGGATGCCGCGCACCAATTCGCGTTTTTCCGGCGATGGCTACGGATACGGCTGGTTCCTGCGCAATATCGGCGGCGAGGAGGTCAGGTTCGGCTGGGGTTATGGCGGGCAGATGCTCTATATCGTGCCGTCGCTCGGCCTCACCGTGGTGATGACGTCAGATGAAAGTGGCCCCTCGGCCCGCAGCGGTTATCGCGATGACCTGCACAACCTGCTTGCCGAAATCATCGGAGCCAACCGCGTTGCTTGAAGCCGGTTCACATAAACTTGAATGAGCGGGCTCACCGAATGGTAACCGTCTGACGCTAGCATGCCCCGCGTCGCCATTGGGGGTGTTTCATGCTGGATCTGCGGACGATCTATATCGTCTCGGCTATGACCTGCTCGGTCCTGGGCATCGTCCAGATGATCGCCTATTCCAGCGGCCGGTTCGAACGCTGGCTGTTCTGGTGGAGCGCCAGCGGCATAGTCATCGGAGCCGGCCTGTTCAGCGTCGGCCTGCGAAACGTGTTGCCGGATGTCGTCTCGATCCTGATCGGCAACAACCTGATCCTGGTCGGCTATCTGCTGCTGATCGTCTCCGTCCGGCTTTTCGGCGGCCGCCCGGCCCGCTGGGGCCTGAGTTGGCTGATCCTTGCCGTTCTTTCGACGCCGCTGATCCTCTTGTGGCGGGACGATGCCAGCACCGCGCCGCGCATCGCCATCTTCTCGCTCGTCTGCGCCCTCGGCGATCTCCTGGTGATGCTGGAGGGTATCCGCCTCGCACGGCAGGAGAGGCTGCGGTCGGCATGGCTGGTCGCTGCGATCTACATGCCGACTGCCGCCATCTTTGCGGCGCGCGCCCTTCTGGCGGTGACGGGCTGGATCGGCGAAGGCGGGCTGTTTTCCCCCGGCAACGGCGCCGATGCCTGGCTTGGGCTCTGGGCGGCGCCCTTCCTGGCATTGCGAAGCATCGTCATCAATCTGATGGCGGCCGAACGGGCGGGAAACAAGCTCAGTGACCTGGCGGACCGCGACGCCCTGACCGGCGTACTCAATCGCGGCGGGCTGATGCGCTGCTATGCCGGCCTGGAGGCCGGGCCGGTCGCGCTGATGCTGATCGACGTCGACCATTTCAAGCAGCTCAACGACACGCATGGGCACGCGGTCGGCGACGAAGTGCTGCGGCGGTTCGCATCCTCCGCATCCCTGCACCTGCGCAACGGCGACCTCTTCGCCCGGCATGGCGGCGACGAGTTCGTGATCGCTCTCAAGGGAAGCCCGGTCGAGAAGGCTGTCGGGACCGCCCAGAAGATCCGTGCTGCCTTCGCTGATTCCCTGAGGGAGATGGAAGACCTTACGGTGCTTCCGACGCTCAGCATCGGGGTGGCCGCCGAGATCTGCGGCCCGGGCGAGCTCGAAAGCCTGCTGCAGCGGGCCGACCAGGCGCTTTATACCCGCAAGCGCAACGGCCGCGACGGCATCGATACGTTCGAGGAAGACCGCCAGGCGGCGTGAAGGCGGGGACGATTTCGCTGCGGCGAACAGAAATTCCCTTTTCGTTTGAAGCAATTTCCGTCGAAAGAGTTCCGCGGCATCCCCGCCTGCGCCGGGGCGGTTACAGTGGTCGCGTCACAGGACAGGGGCCGGGTCGCGAACCGGGTCGCATCCCCCGGAGAGCAACCGGCGTCCGGTGATGGTCGTAAAGGTGAGGAAGGCGCCGTCAGGGCGCCGACCGCCGAAAGGTTCAAGGTTTCGGATCCAGACCCTCCGTTACCTGCCTTTCGGAAGACACCGGAGCGATCGGGCAGGCAGAAGAGCCTGACACCCATACCACTTCTAACACGCTGCCTGCCCATCCCGCATGGACCAGGCCGCGGCGGAGATTTTTTCCGCCGCGGTTATTCGTGCTGCAAGCTTTCAGGCTGCAATATCGATGACGCCGCAATCGCCGGCATCTGAGGAGAAGGCGACGAGCTTGCCGTTGGCGCTCCAGCTCAATCCGGTAATGCCGCCCTTGCCGGGCCGGCGTAGAAGCGCTTCCTTTGCGTCGGCGAGCCTGACGCCAAGGATCATGCCGTCGATGAAACCGATGGCGAGCACTTCCTCGGCCGGATGGAAGGCCACCGACGTGACCATGATATCGGCGCGGGTGCCGAGTTCCTGCGGCGCCTTGCCCATCGGTCCGTCCTTGGCCGAAAACGGCCAGACGATCGCGGCCGGAGCCCCGGACGAAGCGAGCCATTTGCCCTTCGGCGACCAGGAGAGCGACTTCACCTTGGCCGGGTAACCGGTCATCCGCATATGGCGGTTCTCGCCCGGCTTGCCGTCGAGCTTCCAGCCGTGCAGGGCGTTTTCCTGCATGGTCGTCACCAGGAAACGCCCGTCCGGCGAGAAGGTGACGGCGTTATGGGCGCCCTTCCATTCGAGATCGACCGGCGGTGCATTGGTGCCGACCCAGTGCAGCGAGACGCCGTTGTAACGGGCGGCGGCGATCCTGAGGCCCTTGCCCGCGAAGGCGAGGCCTTCGACGCTGCGTTCTTCGGGAAACTCCTTCAGCGTGCCGTCGTTCAGCTTTACGAAGCTCGACTTGCCATGCGCATAGGCGACCGCATTCTGCGGGCCGCCGGCGACGACGCTGATCCATTTGCGCGGTGCTTCAGCCACCAACGTGGCTTCGCCATCCTTGCCGATGCGCATCACCTTGCCGTCCTCGCCGCCGGTCAGCAGCGTGGCGCTGAAGGGATCGCGGATGCAGGTCAGCAGACCCTGATGGGCCTCGGTGACCTTTTCGCCGCCATCCAGGCGGTGGATGGTGCCGGCGGCGGTGGCAAAGAACGGAACGTCGCCGAGGAAATGCGCGGCGACGACATGGCCTTCGAGATCAAGCGGTGCGACTGTCGGCATCAGGCAGCAACGGCCTCGCACGCCCTGAAGCTCTTCTCGATCTTGTCGACATCGAGATCGCGGCCGATGAAGACGAGGCGCGATTCGCGCTTTTCGCCGTCCTTCCACGGACGCTGGTGATCGCCCTCGACGATCATGTGGACGCCCTGCACGACATAACGTTCCTCGTCGCCCTTGAAGGCGATGATGCCTTTCAGGCGCAGGATGCTCGGGCCGTCCGTCTGGGTGATCTTCTGGATCCAGGGGAAGAACCGTTCCGGGTTCATCTCGCCGCCACGCAGCGAGATCGACTTCACCGTCACGTCATGGATCGGCGACATTTCGCCGTGGTGATGATGATGGTGATCATGGTCGTGATGATCGTGGTCGTGGTCATGCGCATGATGGTCATGATCGTGGTCATGGTGATGGTGGTCGTGCCCATGGTCATGGTCGCAATCGGGGCCGCAGACATGGTCGTCATGGCCCTGATCGAGGAAATGCGGGTCGTTTTCGAGCGCGCGTTCCAGGTTGAAGGCGCCCTGGTCGAGCACGCGGGCGAGATCGACGCCGGAACGGGTGGTCTTGTAGACGCGGGCAGTCGGGTTGATGGCACGCACGACGTCTTCGATGATCGCCAGTTCTTCCGGCGAAACGAGGTCGGTCTTGTTGATGACGACGACATCGGCAAAGGCGATCTGGTCTTCGGCCTCGCGACTGTCCTTCAGGCGCAGCGGCAGGTGTTTTGCATCGACGAGGGCCACGACCGCATCGAGCTCGGTCTTGGCGCGCACGTCGTCATCCATGAAGAAGGTCTGGGCGACCGGAACCGGATCGGCAAGGCCGGTGGTCTCGACGATGATGCCGTCGAAGCGGCCGGGGCGGCGCATCAGGCCCTCGACGACGCGGATCAGGTCGCCGCGCACCGTACAGCAGACGCAGCCGTTGTTCATTTCGTAGATCTCTTCGTCCGACTCGACGATCAGGTCGTTGTCGATGCCGATCTCGCCGAACTCGTTGACGATGACCGCGTATTTCTTGCCATGGCTTTCGGAAAGAATACGGTTGAGCAGCGTCGTCTTGCCGGCGCCGAGATAACCGGTGAGCACGGTGACGGGAACGGGCTTGACGGTGGCTGTTTCGGTCATTTTTTCGGCCATGGGGAAACCTCGAGAGACTTTGGAAGCGCCCGATCGGCGATCGGCGCGGAAGCTTGGTTCGCCTCATATAAGGGCAAGCCGGGACGAGTTCAAAGGGTTTGTATGTTATAAGATCACATCGGCCACAGGATGCCGCGTGATCGATCTTGCTGCTCATGCTGGCGGCGACGCGATTGCGGAAACCACGTCGGTCTTGGCGAAGTCCTCTCCGACATAGAGAAGCGGACAGTTGAATTCCTTCGCTGTCGCATAAGCGAAGCAATCGCCGAAATTGAGCGAAGCCTTGTGAAAGCCCTTGCCGAACAGAGCGTAAGCGGCCGCGGCCCGTTCTGCTCTTACAGCATCCAGCTCGACGATGGTGATGGGAAGCCGGTCAATCAGGTTGGTAAGACCAACCAGACATTTCTTTCCACGAGCCACAATCAGTGCTTCGGTGAGAGTGGCGGCGTTGAGGAGGACCTTGGATTCCCCCGTGAGCACCTCCTGGCAGTCAAAGGCACCAATTTCGTTCTTGACGATGGCGATCAACGCTGACGTATCGACGACAATCATGCCGGCATGCCGTCGTCACCATAGAGAAAATCCTGGCTTCGCTCCGCGGGTACGTCGTTGCCATCAGGGGCAGGCGCCATTGCTCTGATCTCTTCGATCAGCGCTCTGCGTTGATCGCGCGTCAGTTCCTGCTCGATCGGTACAAGCCGCGCAATTTTATGGCCCCTGCGGGTGAAGATAACGTCCTCTCCCGCTTCTGCCCGATGCAGGAGCTCAGTCAAACTTGCCTTCGCCTCGCTTACGGAAATTTCCATGATGCTCTCCGATGGTCCAATTGGATGGTCCAAACATAGGCGTATCATGCTGTAGATTCAACTACGCCCCGGAGGCGGTTTGATCCTTACGGCCTCGTATCGGCGCCCGTCTGGCGCAGAAGCTGGTCGAGCGTGAGGAGAGGCTGCTCCGTCACCTTGGCATAGGCGCAATGAAAACAGTCGAAATTGCTGAGATATCGGTGCCCAATCCCGTGCTCCTCGGCGACTGCGACTGCATAATTCAGAAGCTGCCGAGGTGATCCCGCCTCGCGAATCTCGATGCCCCGTGCATCCAGCCATTCAACGACCGCGCCTTCCGCCTGGTGATAACGGCAATCCAGCTGATCCGGGCGAGACAGGACGATGATCGCTTCCCAAGCGGCCAATGGTGAAGTGAAAGGCGAATTTGCCCGCAGAAGCGCCGTTTCGTAGGCTTCCGCAGTCTCCTCGCCGGCCATCATCGCGACGATCGCGCAGGCATCGACGAACATCAGGTGTCATCCCCGATCTGGTGATCGAGATCGTGATAGGCGTCGGGGGGTACAGGCTGCCTGTTCGCCTTGAAGGCAAGGCCGCGCTGCGTGAGAATTCTCTTTGCGGTCTCGCGAGGCGTTTCCTGGCGGATACGTTTTTCGATGGTTTCCTTCAACGCGGAAATCACCGCGTCGGTGATGGTCGTTCCGTCGATCCGGGCCAGTTCACGGGCCAATGCATCGGCCTCTTCGTTTCGGATATTCAGCGTCATCCGCGGCTACTCCACGTGTAGCTCAATATCGCACATTGTGTAGCTTCTTCCTACTTCAATGTTCGGAGATCAAACCTCGCCACATCTTCCAGCAGCTCGATGATGCCTTTCACCGCATGCGCGACCAGCAGTTCACCCCGTTCGGCCGTCGCCGCGGCCGCGTTGCCGGCGACGCCCTTGGCATTGAGGTCGGACATCTTCCAGCCGAAGGCGTGTGGGCCGTAGGCGCGCAGATGTCTGAAGTCGCGGGAAAAATCCGATTGGCGGGAGGGGAAGTTCTCCGCCCTCGCCATGTCGACCCGGTCCGGATGGAGCGTCAGCATCACCGAAGTCTCGATGTCTCCGCCGTGGATGTCGACTGCCTTGTCCTCCGGAGCGATCCAGCCGGCAGGCTGGCCGAAGCGGGTCCAGCTCGTGGCGACGACCAGCATGCCGAACCGGACCCGCGCCTCGGTCGCTACGATGGTCATGAGCGGCGAATTGCCGCCATGGGCGTTGAGCAGCACCAGCTTGCCGATGCCTTTGCTGTGAAGATCCCCGGCAATGCCGAGCCAACGGTAAACGGCTTCGTCGAAAGCAAGCGTCTTCGTACCGATGACATCCATATGCTCTATCGAATAGCCAATCGGCTCCGTGGGCAGGAACGTCACCGGCAGGTCGGCGGGCAGGGCAGGGATGAGGCGGGCGACCAGCCCCTCGGCGATCAGCGTGTCGGTCTCGAAAGGCAGGTGCGGTCCGTGCTGCTCGTGGGCGCCGAGCGGCAGGACGGCGATCCAGTCTCGCCTTTCTGTGGACGCAAGTGTCGTATCATTGTCATGATAGCGCGGCGAAGGGTGCGACATCTGGCGGTGGTTTCCCGGTTTCGATATGGATAGCGCGCCACAGATATAACGGCTACTTCTTTAGGGCAAAACGGGCGGAGCGAATGAGCAAGAAGAAGGGCGATAAAAAAGCCAAGTCCGGCAAGAAGAAGGAGCTGGAGGGCCTGTCGGCGACCGAGCTTGCGCCGGCGATCACCCAGGCCGCCCGCTCGATGCGCACCGCACTCAGCCGCAGCCTCGGCGAAAGCGGGCTTTATGCCGGCCAGGACGGCGTCATCACTATCCTCGCGGAGGAGGACGGAATGACCCCCGGCCAGCTCGCCATACGGCTCGGCGTCAAGGCCCCGACCATGACCCGCACCATCGGCCGGATGGAGGCTCAAGGCTTCCTGGAACGCCGCGCCGACGGCACTGACGGGCGTCTCACGAAAGTGCACCTGACGGAAGCCGGATTGCAAACCGTCGAACAGATCGGCCGTTCTGTTTCCGAGTGTGGTTCGATCGCCGCAAAGGGCCTCTCCGACAAGGAGATCCGCACCCTCCTCAAACTTCTGAAAACCATCGAGCAGAATCTCCAGTCGGAGTCCTCCGACGACAGGGGCTGATTTCCCTCTAATTTTCGCCTTCACAGGATTGTCGCACCGAATTAAATTGTTTATTTAAAGTTTAATTCGAGCATCGGATAGCGATGCCGGCCATTGCGGGTGGGGGAAATGGCACAAAAGATCAAGTTGTCGACGATCGGCGAGAGCCTCGGTCTTTCAACTGCTACCATATCGCTTGCGCTGCGCGACAGCCCGCTGGTCGCGGCCGATACGCGGGAAAAGATCAAGGAACAGGCCAGAGCGCTGGGCTATATCTACAACCGCCGCGCCGCCAGCCTCCGTACCTCGCGCTCCGGCATTATCGGCGTCGTGGTGCACGACATCATGAACCCGTTCTACGGGGAAATCCTCAAGGCGATCGAAAGCGAGCTCGACCGCAGCCGCCATACCTTCATCCTGTCAAACCACTACGATTCGGTCGAGAAACAGCGCACCTTCATCGAAACGCTGCTGCAGCTCGGCGGGGACGGAGTGATCATGTCGCCGGCGATCGGCACGCCGATCGAGGATATGAGGCTTGCAGAAGAGAACGGCATGCCGGCCATCCTCGTCGCCCGTTCGATGGAAGGCGTCGAACTGCCGACCTATCGCGGCGACGACAGCTACGGCATTTCGCTTGCGACCAACCATCTGATCAGCCTCGGACATCGGGTGATTGCCATGATCGGCGGCACGGACCAGACGTCGACCGGCCGCGACCGCTACCAGGGTTATGTCAATGCGCTGCGCAAGGCGGGCATCGAGGTGGATCCGAACCTGCGCATTCCCGGGCCGCGCTCGAAGCAGGGCGGGTTCGAGGCGGCGGTGCATTTCCTCTCCCTGCCGCAGAAGCCGACCGCTGCGGTCTGCTGGAACGATCTGGTGGCGATCGGCCTGATGAACGGCATTGCCCGCGCCGGGCTGGTGCCCGGCCATGACATCTCCGTCACCGGCTACGACGACCTGGAAGAGGCCTCCATCGCGACACCTGCACTGACGACGGTGTGGAACGGCCAGACGGAAGTCGGCCGGCTTGCGGCGCGCGCCCTGCTCGACCGCCTTGCCGGGAGCCACGAGCCCGACGGTATCCATCTGATCAAGCCGGAAATGCGCATCCGCCAATCGACCGGCGTGCACCGGCCGAGGGCCTGAGCTTCAAGCAGCGATGTTCTGAGCTTCAGGCCGCCACGCTAGTCGCGTCAAGCCGCCACGTTGGTAATCGCCTTGCGGGCTGCATAGGCGCGAACCGCTTCGCCGAACGCGTGGAACAGTGCCCGGGACGGCGCATCGGTTTCCGCCCAGTATTCCGGGTGCCATTGCACGCCGACGGCGAAGTTTTTGGCGTCGATGACCGAAACAGCCTCGATCGTGCCGTCTTCGGCCGTCGCTTCGATCTTCAGCCGAGGGGCGGTTTCGGCGATCGCCTGGCGATGCAGCGAGTTGACCTGGACCTCGCCTGTCAGGCCCAGATAATTGGCGATGCAGGAGCCTTCGGCCACGAAGACCGGCTGGCGGATCGCATACATGCTGTCGCGCTCCTTCACATCGGGTTTGCGGTGGTCCCAGACGCCCGGCTGCTCCTGGATTTCGCTCGCCAGCGTGCCGCCCAAGGCCACGTTCAGTTCCTGGATGCCGCGGCAGATGGCGAGCAGCGGAATGCCGCGGTCGATCGCCCGGCGGATGAGGGGCAGGGAGGTTGCATCGCGGGCCGGGTCGAAGGGGCCGTCGCTGTCGCTCGCTTGCTTGCCATAGAGCGACGGGTGAACATTGGTCGCCGAACCGGAAACCAGCACGCCATCGACCCGGTCGAGGATGGCGTCGGTCTCGTTGCCTTCTTCGAAAGCCGGAATGATGAAGGTCATCACATCCGCCACTTTCAATGCTGCCTGGACATACTGGTTCGGCGAGGCATGCCAGATCGCTCCATCCAGTTGGCGGATATCGGCAGGCAGGGCGACGATCGGTTTCGGCATCAGGCTCTCCAACGAGGCTCGCTATCGCGTCTCTCTTCGTTGTGCCGCGGCACCGCGCTTCAAGTCAAGATCGAGGGCCGCTTCGGGGGACGCCGCTGCCCAAAGAATAAGCATTGGCGCTTTGAAATATCTTGTGAATCCAGTTTGGGCAGGACGCTACGAAAGTCTAAGGACAAAAGACGTTCCCGCATTAAGGAATATTAGCTCCGGCGCTTGCAACCCATAGGCCAAAATGTTTACCTCGCGGCAGGATCGGGGGAGTGGGAACAGATAATCCCTACGGTTTGTCTTACTGGGAGGTATTTCATGGATCGTCGTTCATTCTTTAAAAAAGCCGCCGTCACCGGCGCAGGTGCAGCTGCCGCTACGGTGCTTGCCGCTCCGGCCATCGCGCAGTCGGCGCCTAAAGTCACCTGGCGTCTGACGTCTTCATTCCCGAAGTCGCTGGACACCATCTATGGCGGCGCGGAAGACATCGCCAAGCATGTCGCCGCAGCAACCGATGGCAATTTCACCATTCAGCCGTTTGCCGCCGGTGAAATTGTTCCAGCCGGTCAGGCTTTGGATGCCGTCAGTAACGCGACGGTCGAAATGTGTCATACTTGCTCCTACTATTTCGTAGGCAAGGATCCAACGTTTGCCATTGGCACTGCAATTCCTTTCGGCCTCAACGCACGACTGAGCAATGCATGGTTCTACGAAGGCAACGGCAACAAGTTCCTGAACGAATTTTACGCCAAGCACAATGTCTACGGGCTTCCCGCGGGTAATACGGGCGCCCAGATGGGTGGTTGGTTCCGGAAAGAAATCAATACCGTAGACGATTTCAAGGGCGTCAAGATGCGCATCGCCGGGCTTGCCGGCCGGGTGGTCGAGAAGCTCGGTGTCGTGCCGCAGCAGATACCTGGCGGCGACATCTATCCGGCGCTCGAAAAAGGCACGATCGATGCGGCGGAATGGGTCGGCCCCTATGACGATCACAAGCTCGGTTTCTACAAAGTGACCAAATACTACTATTATCCGGCCTTCTGGGAAGGTGGCCCGGTCATCCACGCCTTTATGAATTTGGACAAGTGGAACGCCCTGCCGAAGAGTTACCAGGCGGCGCTCTCCGACGCCTGCGCGTTTGCCAATACCAGCATGATGGCGAAATACGACACGAAGAACCCGACGGCGATCAAGCAGATCGTCTCGCAGGGCACCACCCTTCGCCCGTTCAGCCAGGAAATCCTCGAAGCCTGCTACAAGGCATCTCTTGAGGTCTACAAGGAAATTTCTGCTTCGAACGAGACTTTCAAGAAGATCTACGAAGATCAGGTCGCCTTCAAGAAGGAAGCCTATCTCTGGATGCAGCTGTCGGAATATACCTACGACACCTTCATGATGATCCAGCAGCGTAGCGGCAAGCTCTGATCCCAGATCAGGCAAGTGTCACTTCAGGAACCCGGATCGAAAGGTCCGGGTTTTTTGTCTGAGCTGATGCCATCAAGCCGAGGAGGGAGGGGTCGGAGGGCGGTTCGTGAAGCGGCTGAAGACTTCCGGGGAAGGAAAGGCCAGTATGTTTTCGTAGGTCCGCGCCTCGGGGCGGTCGAACCGTTTGAGAACCGGCGCTCCGCCATGGCGGAAATTCCATCTCAGCTTTTCCAGCGCTGAAGCCGATGCAGGCGCATGTTCCAGGTCGTAGAATTGATAATCCGGCAGACAGGCGATGAGCTTGCCGAAGTCCTCTGGCCCTGCCAAATGGCCATGAAACTTGAAGGATACGATAGGTCGCTTGACGGCGATGGTGGCCCGTAGCCCTTTCAGAACCCGCAGCTTGAACCCCTCGAGATCGATCTTGATGAAATCGATCCTAGTTATTCCGAGCTGGTTGACGAGTTTGCTGGCTTCGAAAACCGGCAGGTGCAGGATACGGCTATGCGCCAATGGCTGGTCATCCTCCACAACGCCGCTGGCGCCCAGGTCCCCCGCGAGGTTTTCGCGGAACATCAGCGTATCGTCGCAATCGCCGAGACCCGCTTGATGCAGCCGGATGTTATCGAGCCGGTTCGAGCGAATGTTATCGGTCAACCGCCTGAAGACTTCGGGGTTCGGTTCGAAGCAATGGATCTCGGCGAAGTCTCGATTGAGGTGAATGGCGTTATTGCCGATATTGGCGCCGATATCGAGCGCCACGGCGCCAGGCTCGAAACGGCCTTGCAGGAATTCAAGAAACCGTCCCTCAAACCAGCCCTCGACGAAGATGGCCTCGTCTATGCTTTGTGCGGGATCGAGTTTGAAGATGTATCCCCGGATGGTGCGGTGAATGAAGACATGGCTCTCTCGCGCAAGCCGCCTGCGCCGCAACGGCTCCACTATGGTCCGACCGATCGACCTTCGCACAACGTACATAGCATTCGGCAATACGTGGCTTATCTGCATGTCGGGGCCCCGAGCGCTTCAGCCAAGTTGGTTGGGGACGACCGACTTCACCGTCGTGCCGTCTGCCAAACTTTATAGGCTCGACGGGCCGGTTAGTATGGCTACCTAAGTGTTAGCTGCGCCGGGATCTGGCGCCGGACCTCGGTCGGCATACGACTATTGCGGTAGAGGAACGGCCAAAAGACGAGTTTGACGTGGGGGCTCCGGGCTGGCCGGACTTCGCCGGGCTGCCTTGCCCGGCAGGAACAGCGATGGAGGACAGAGCGTCAACTCTGTCCTCCATGAGGTATGTCCCTATCAAGGGTGGACGGAGAGCCGCCCTTACGGGTTGATCTTCGGTGGCTCGCCGAAGTTCGGCATGCCGGGCAGGCCCTGCTGGCCCGGCTGGGCCGGGGTGCCGTCCATTGGAGGCAGGCCGAAATTCGGCATCTGGTTGCCGCCGCCGTTGCCGAAGCCGGGGATCTCGATCTTGATCGTGTTGAGATCGACGTCCGGCGCCTTGTCCAGCCAGTAGGTGACGGACTCGGGCCAGAAGATCACGATGGCGACGAGAACCAGCTGCATGCAGAGCCACGGAATGGCGCCGAGATAGATATCCTTCGTCTTTACCGATTTCGGCGCGATCGAGCGCAGGTAAAAGAGCGCAAAGCCGAAGGGCGGGTGCATGAAGCTGGTCTGCATGTTGATGCAGAGCAGCACGCCGAACCAGATCAGGTCGATGCCGAGAGCGCTCGCGACCGGTGCCAGCATCGGGATGACGATGAAGGCGATCTCGAAGAAATCGAGAAAGAAGGCGAGGAAGAAGATGAAGATGTTGACGAAGATCAGAAAGCCGATGGCGCCGCCGGGAACGTGCGACAGAAGATGCTCGATCCACAGGCCGCCGTCCATGCCCTGGAAGACCAGGCTGAAGCAGGTGGCGCCGACCAGGATGAAGACGACCATGGAGGTGATCGTCATCGTCGAATGCATGCCCTGACGCAGCAGATCCCAGGTGAGGCGGCGATGCATTGCGGCGATCACCATGGCGCCGACGACGCCGAGCGCGCCTGCTTCCGTCGGGGTCGCGAGGCCCATGAAAATGGTGCCGAGCACGAGGAAGATCAGTACGATCGACGGGACCATGCCCCAGAGGACCTTCATGACCAGGGCCATGTTCATCTCGCCCCGCGCTTCGAGAGGCAGCGGCGGAACGTCCTTCGGCCGGAAGATCGACAGACCGAGGATGAACAGCATGAAGATCGTCACCTGCAGGATCGAAGGTCCGATCGCGCCGAGATACATGTCGCCGACGGAACGGCCGAGCTGGTCGGCCAGAACGATCAGCACGAGCGAGGGCGGGATGACCTGGGTGATCGTTCCCGAGGCGGCGATGACGCCGGTCGCAAGCCGCGGATTGTAGCCGTATTTGAGCATGATCGGCAGGGAGATCACGCCCATGGTGATGACCGACGCCGCGACCGTGCCGGTGATCGCGCCGAGGATGGCGCCGACCACGATAACCGCATAGGCGAGGCCGCCGGGTACGGCGCCGAACAGCTTGCCGGTTCCTTCGAGCAGATCTTCGGCCAGGCCGCAGCGCTCGAGGATCGCTCCCATGAAGGTGAAGAAGGGAATGGCGAGCAACAGGTCGTTGGAGACAATGCCGAAAATGCGGAACGGCAGCGCCTGCATGAAGGCGAATTCGAAATGGCCGGTGGCGATGCCGAGAAGACCGAAGAAGAGGCCGACGGCCGAGAGCGAGAAGGCGACCGGGAAGCCGTAAAGCATGAAGATGATCATGCCGAGGAACATTGCCGGCGGCATTATACCGTATTGGAACATGAGCGGTTATCCCCCGAAAATGGTGTTATTGCAGCGGCTTTTCGTAGGTCGTATCGACCTGGAGGACGCCCAAAAGGCCGGCGATACGCTTCACCAGTTCGGAAAACCCCTGCAGCGCCAGGAGACTGAAACCCGCGACGATGATGAGTTTCACCGGCCAGCGGATCAGGCCGCCGGCGTTCGAGGACACTTCGCCCTGCGCATAGGAGAGGGCGAAGAACGGCCAGGCAAGCCACGCGAGATAGATGCAGGCCGGAATGAGGAAGACGATCAGACCGATCGTATCGATCCACAGGCGGGCGCGATCGGAAACGGCGCCGTAGATGAGATCGACGCGCACATGCTCGTTCAGCCTCAGGGTGTGGGAAGCGCCCAGAAGCACGATGAAGCCGAAGAGATACCACTGGATTTCAAGCCAGCCGTTGGAGCTGTAATTGAAGAGGTAGCGGATGAGCGCATTGCCGGCGCTGATGAGGGTGCAGGCGAGAACGAGATAGCCGGAAAATTTGCCTATAATTTCGCTGAGGCGGTCGATGAGACCGCTGATCTTCAACAGTGCAGCCATGGTTTCCCCAATTCAACGGGTCTCTCTTATCCCGCCCGCCATTGCATGGCGATGTAAACCAAGGTCTAATAAAAGGAAAGTCCTAAAAGCCTGGGTTTTCGTCTACAAAAAGCAGGGATCGAAAGGCGTTGCGCAAACCGGGAAGAGGTTGCGCCTCTGCCGAAGGTTGCGTGGTCGAAATTTTAGCTATCCTGTTGTCAATTTATTCAGCAAACTCTCAAGAACCCCCCAATGAAAGGGGGGCTGCGGCCCGCGGACAAGCAAATTTTAAAGGGTTTCCCGCAGTGTCGACCGGAAGACAAGGGATGAACCCGATGAAAGAGACAGAAGCGAAGACGCTGTCGACGGATGTGTATCTGTCGTTCGTCACGTCGCTATTTGGAAATCGCGGCACACTATGGACCGGCGTGGTTGTTCACGTCCTGTGGTGCCTGCTCGTTTTCCATTACAGCGGTGCGCAATTCTATCTCCTGTTCGCCTGCGGCTTCGCGGCGGTCTTTGCCTATCGCATGTACTGGTTCCAGCGGTTCGACAAGGTCGACAAGGAGGCGCTCACCTATGACGGCATCGCCGCCTGGGAGCAGCAATATGTGATCGGCGCGTTCCTCGCAGCCTTTCTGCTCGGCATCGCCAGCGGCTACGCGCTGCTCGTGCTCGAAAACCCGTTCGTCGGCTTTACCTGCATCGCCATGACGCTCGGCTCGATGATGTCGATCGTCGGCCGCAACTATGGCTCGCGCATCGCCGTCGATCTCCAGACGCTCGGCTGCTGCGGCCCGATCCTGATCGCCTGCCTGTTCACCGAGGATCTGCATCTGGCGCTGATGTCGCTGCTGCTCATCCCCTTCGGCCTGACCACAAGGTCGATGGCCAACGGGGTGCGCGAATTCCTTTATGAAAACGTCATCGCGTCGCGGAAGATGGCGATCATCGCCGGCCGCTTCGATATCGCCTTGAAGACGATTTCGCATGGCCTGGTGATGCTCGACGGCGAAGGCAAGATCCAGGTGATCAACCGCCGTGCCCGCGATCTGCTCGGCCTCGACAAGAAGAGCGATCTCAAGGACCGCGATTTCGCCGCCGTGCTCTGTGAGGACGCGGAGAATGCGCCGGAGACCATCCTGCGCCAGCTCTCCAAACTGGCCGACGGCTCGCTCGAACGCGCGCTCTTCAAGTTCAAGGACGACCGCCATCTCGAATTCTCGGTCAGCCCGCGCACCGACGGCGGTGTCGTGCTGATCTTCGAAGACGTCACCGCCCGTCTCGCAGCCGAGGAAAAGGTGCTGCACATGGTGCGGTTCGACGCCTTGACCGGCCTGCCGAACCGCGGCCACTTCGCGGATCTTGCGACCAAGAAGCTGAAGCGGCGGGGCGAGGCGCTCGCGGCGCTCGCGATGTTCGACGTGGACGGGTTCAAGCATGTCAACGACCTGCGCGGCCATGTGGTCGGCGACCGGCTGCTTGCGGCGATCTCGGCAAGGCTTTCGGCGCTGAAGACCGACGGCCTGCTGGCGGGTCGTCTGGTCGGCGACGAATTCGTCGTGCTTTTGACCGGCGGCGACGACAGTTGCGAGCTGGAGCGTCAGGTCCGCCGCATCCACGCCGAGATCCAGGGCGACTATTACGTCGACGGGCTTCGTCTTCCCGTTTCGATGAACAGCGGCTGCGTCATCCTGCCGTCGCAGGACTTCGACATGGAAAACTGGCAGATCAAGGCGGACCTTGCCCTCAACCATGCGAAGTCCACCGGCAACGGCACGCTGACGGTGTTCCTTTCGGAAATGGACGCCCAGTATATCGACGAGCAGAAGCTCCGCGTCGACCTTCGCCAGGCGATCGAGAACCATGGCCTGCATGTCGTCTACCAGCCGATGTATCGCCCCGACGGTTCCGGCATCGAATGCAGCGAGGCGCTCGTGCGCTGGCGCCATCCGGAGCGCGGCATGGTGGGGCCGAACGTCTTCATCCCCATGGCCGAGGACATGGGGCTCGTCTCGCATATCACCCATCTGGTGCTCGACCAGGCCTGCCGCGACTGCGCGACCTGGCCGGAGCCGATGGCAGTTTCCGTCAACCTCTCGATCCAGGACCTGCGCAACGACGACATCGTCGGTTATGTGGCGGACGTGCTGAAGCGCTATTCGCTCGATCCGTCGCGGCTGCATCTCGAAGTTACCGAAAGCTGCTTCATGGACGAGCCGGTGGCGGTCAGCGCCATTCTCAACCAGTTCCGCGTGACCGGGGTGACGATCGCGATCGACGATTTCGGCACCGGCTTCTCGAGCCTCAGCTATCTGGATTCCCTGCCGCTCGACGTGGTCAAGATCGACCGGGCGGCGTTCATCCGCAATATCGCCGAGGACCAGCGCAAGCTGAAACTCCTGCGCGGCATCGTGCATCTGTCCCGCGAACTCGGTCTCAAGATCGTCGTCGAAGGCGTGGAGACCAAGGAACAGTTGGCGCTGATCAACCGCCATCGGTTCTCGGATCTGGTCCAGGGTTACGTGTTCTCGATGCCGGTCGCTTCCGAAAAGATCATCGAACTGGCGGCCGAGGCTGCTCCCGCGGCCAAGCTCTCGTCCATCCGGCGTGGTGCCAAAAATGCACAGGCCTCGCCTCTTCTGGGCCGCAGCGCGCTAAATCCCGCCTGAAATTAGAACAATGTTAACGGTTTGAGACGCTGGCGAGCGGTCATTAACCGTTTGTTAACCATAACATTTAGAATTTTATTCAATTTGCGGTCCATCATTGCGGGCTATGGGTCTTTTAGGGTTAATCCATGGTTAAAGCTCATGGAACAAACCCCAATGCCCCTAGGCCAAACATTTTCTGACGGAAACTTTTCAGCCAAGCTTCTCTCCACTCTCGACCATGTCGAATACCGGCGGATCGAGAACAACGAGGATTTCGAAGATATCGCCAGGCTGCGGTACAGGGCCTACAAGACCCACAACGTGCTGCCGGTGGCCGCGACCAAGCTCATCGACGAGATCGACTTCGACAAAAATGCGCATGTCTTCGGCGTCTATTACGACGAGGAACTGGTCAGCACGATCCGCCTCCACCACGTCACGCCAGAACACAGGGTCTGCCAGTCGATCAGCATTTTCCCCGAGGCTGTGAACGGCCTCCTGGACGCCGGAATGACGCTGATCGACTCGGCCCGTTTTGCGATCGCCCCGGAATATGCCAGTGAACTTTCGGCCATGCCCTACCTGACGGTGCGACTGACGCCTGTCGCGGCGATCTATTTCGACGCGGACCGCGTGCTGCAGCCGATCCGTCCGGCGCATGCGGCATTTTATCGCCGGTTCTTCTATGCCCAGCCGGTGGTGCCGCCCCGGCGCATCCCGCAATACGATTTCGATCTGATGCTGCTCGCATCGCAGACCCGCGAATTGCGCTCCAAGATGATGAAGCGCTTCCCGGCGTTTCAGTCGGAGGCCTATGAGCGCCGCATGCTGTTTGCGCGCTCCTCGAATTTCGACACCGCGCCGCTCACCATCCTGCCGACGGCCCGCATCGCCGGCCGTCCGAATTCCCCCGAAATGTCCTATCTGACCTGAAGCGCCGACGCTTCGGCGTACCGGAAGCCATTGTGGCGGCATTGCGCTTTCCCATGGCTTTGTGTAAGGCCTGAAGTGACCTCCATCGTGCCGAACAAGGCATGATTCCGGATGTCGACAAGGGTTTTCCTGCAGGCGCCGGCGCTTCGATCGTGCGGGCGCGTGCGGCTGATGAAGGAGACGGGACTGATGGACAATCACCATAGCGGGCCGGTGGAAACGGGTGCTTCGATGGATTATGCGGAACACGACAGGACCTACAACGCCTTCCTCGCGGGTGCGAAATGGGGCACGATGGTTATCGTCATCCTGATGATCGCCATGGCTGCCGGTTTCTTCGGCGGAGCGGGCTTCATCGGCAGCCTTCTCGTCTTCATCATTCTCAATATAGCCGGCGTTTTCCTGCTGCGTTGATCCGGTTCGGCCAGTCCGGCCACCGGCTTTGAGGCAGGGCGGAATATTTCGCCCGCCTTGCGATATCGACTGGGAGGAGACAGTCTTTGCCGAAGATCGTATTTGTATGCCGTGAAGGTTCCGACGAACCGCGCGTCGCCGCTTCGCCCGAGAGCGTCAAGCGGCTCACCGGACTTGGCTTGTCCGTCCTGGTTGAGAGCGGAGCAGGCCTTTCCTCCGGTGTTCCCGATGCGGATTTCGAAGCCACGGGCGCCCGCATTGCCGATGCCGGGGAGGTCGGCTCGGCCGATATCATTCTAAGGGTCAACCGTCCGACGGCGGCGGAGATGGCGTCCTACAAGGCGGGCGCCGTGGTGTTCGCGGTCATGGACCCCTACGGCAACGAGGCCGCACTTGCCGGGATGGCGAAAGCCGGGCTCACCACGTTTGCCATGGAACTGATGCCGCGCATCACCCGCGCCCAGTCGATGGACGTGCTGTCCTCCCAGGCGAACCTTGCCGGATATCGCGCCGTCATCGACGCATCGCATGAATACGGCCGCGCCATGCCGATGATGATGACTGCCGCCGGCACCGTTCCCGCCGCAAAGGTCTTCGTCATGGGCGCCGGTGTTGCCGGCCTGCAGGCGATCGCTACGGCCCGGCGTCTCGGCGCCGTGGTATCGGCGACCGACGTGCGCCCTGCCGCCAAGGAACAGGTCGCCTCGCTCGGTGCGAAATTCATCGCGGTCGAGGACGAGGAATTCAAGGCCGCCGAAACCGCTGCTGGTTACGCCAAGCCGATGTCGGAAGCCTATCAGGCGAAACAGGCGGCGCTGGTCGCGGAGCATATCGCCAAGCAGGACATCGTCATCACCACAGCTCTCATTCCCGGCCGACCGGCCCCGAAGCTGGTGACGCGCGCGATGCTGGCGTCGATGAAGCCCGGTTCGGTGGCGGTCGATCTCGCCGTCGAACGCGGCGGCAATATCGAAGGTTCGGAAAAGGGCAAGGTCGCTGATGTCGAGGGTGTCACCGTGATCGGCTACGCCAATGTCGCGGGCCGCATCGCCGCCTCCGCTTCGGCGCTTTATGCCCGCAACCTGTTCGCCTTCATCGAGACCATGGTCGACAAAGGCACCAAGGAATTTGCAGTCAATCTTGAGGACGAGCTCGTCAAGGCGACCATGCTGACCCATGGCGGCCAGGTCGTGCATCCGAATTTTGCGGGTGCCGCGGCTGCGCTTGCCGGCGGCGAGACGCCGGTTGCTGCCCCAGTCGCGACGTCCGCTCCAGCCGTAACCACCATAGAGGAGCCGGCGGCTGCAAAACCGGTGCGCGCCCGCAAAAAGCCGGTAGCAGATGAAGCCGCGAGCAAGGGAGATCTGTGATGGCCGGTGAAGCAATGGACAAGGCGCTGGAGCAGCTCGACCAGGCCGTCAGCGCCGTGATGACCGCCGCCGCGCAGGCACCGGAAGCGGCGAGCGCCGCAACCGGTGGGGCGATCGACCCCTTCGTGTTCCGGCTGGCGATCTTCGTGCTGTCGATTTTCGTCGGCTATTACGTCGTCTGGTCGGTGACGCCGGCGCTGCATACGCCGTTGATGGCGGTTACCAACGCGATCTCCTCGGTCATCGTCGTCGGCGCGCTGCTTGCGGTCGGCGTATCGGCGAGCGGGTTTGCGACCGGCTTCGGTTTCGTCGCGCTGGTGCTCGTCTCGGTGAACATTTTTGGCGGCTTCCTGGTGACCAGCCGGATGCTCGCCATGTACAAGAAAAAAGATCGCTGAGGGTTCGGATACCATGTCGCAGAGCCTCGCAGCCTTCCTTTACCTCGTCTCCGGCGTGCTGTTCATCATGGCGCTCCGGGGTCTTTCCCACCCGACGACCAGCCGCAAGGGCAATGTCTACGGCATGGTCGGCATGGGTATCGCCATCGTCACCACCCTGCTGCTCGCCACCCCCACCTTCGGCGGCTTCATCCTGATCGTTCTGGCGCTCAGCCTCGGCGGCGGGGCAGGCGCCTATATCGCCCGCACCATTCCGATGACGGCGATGCCGCAGCTCGTCGCCGGCTTTCATTCGCTGGTCGGCTTTGCCGCGGTGATGGTGGCGGCGGCCGCACTTTATGCGCCCGATTCCTTCGGCATCGGCGCGGTCGGCCACATCCACGGCCAGGCGCTTATCGAACTGGCGCTCGGCGCGGCGATCGGCGCGATCACCTTTACCGGCTCGGTCATCGCCTTCCTGAAGCTCGACGGGCGGATGTCCGGCAAGCCGATCATGCTGCCCTACCGGCACTTCATCAATATCGGCCTGCTGGTGCTGGTCGTCGTCTTCATTTTCGGCCTGGTGCAGACCGAAAGCCATTTCGACTTCTGGCTGGTCGTGGTGCTGGCGCTGGCCCTCGGCGTGCTCCTGATCGTGCCGATCGGTGGCGCCGACATGCCGGTCGTGGTGTCGATGCTGAACTCCTATTCCGGCTGGGCGGCCGCCGGCATCGGGTTTACGCTCGGTAATCTGGCGCTGATCATCACCGGCGCGCTGGTCGGCTCTTCGGGCGCGATCCTCTCCTACATCATGTGCAAGGGGATGAACCGGTCCTTCATCTCGGTCATATTGGGCGGCTTCGGCGGCGAGACGGCGTCTGCCGCCGGCGACGACGGCGTGCAGCGGACGGTGAAGCAGGGCTCGGCGGACGACGCGGCCTTCCTGATGCAGAACGCCGAGAAGGTGATCATCGTGCCGGGTTACGGCATGGCCGTCGCCCAGGCTCAGCATGCGCTGCGAGAGCTCGCCGATACGCTGAAAAGCCACGGCGTCGAGGTGAAATACGCGATTCATCCGGTTGCCGGCCGCATGCCGGGCCATATGAACGTGCTGCTCGCCGAAGCCAACGTGCCCTATGACGAGGTCTTCGAGCTGGAAGACATCAATGCGGAGTTCGCGCAAGCCGACGTCGCCTATGTCATCGGCGCCAACGACGTCACCAACCCGGCGGCCCGCGACGACAAGACCTCGCCGATCTACGGCATGCCGATCCTCGACGTCGACAAGGCCAAGACCTGCCTGTTCGTCAAGCGCTCGCTCGGTTCTGGCTATGCCGGCATCGACAACACTCTGTTCTACAAGGACGGCACGATGATGCTGCTCGGCGACGCCAAGAAGATGACCGAGGACATCGTCAAGGCGATGAAGCACTGAGCGCGAACGGAATATTGTGATTGGAAAGCCCGGCAGTGCCGGGCTTTTTTGTGGCGGCGGTTCGTGCGAGATTAAGCGCGAAACAGGAGGCCACGATGGCAAATATAACTGTATCCCTTCCAGACTCGACAAAGGAATGGATTGAAGTGCAGGTTCGCGACGGCGGTTATGCCAGCGTCGGGGATTACGTGAACGACCTCGTGATGCGTGAGCGCATTCGGCAAGGTGAAGAACTGTCGTTGGAAGAGTTGCGCCAACTTGTGGCAACGTCACGCGAAAGTGGGATCAGTCCGCGTAAGGTGGACGAGATTTTTGCGGAGGCCGAGAAGATCGTAGCGCTTCGGAAGGCCAAGCGTGTCTGAATTCCGGCTGACACGTCAAGCGGACAAGGACATGCTCGACATATTCGTCTTTGGCCTCGATGTATTCGGTCAGTTTCAAGCCCGGAAATATGCCGGCGACCTCCAGCATTGCTTTGGGCTTCTGGCAGACAATCCGCGAATGGGGCGGGTTGCTGCCGCGCTTGGCCCGGAAGTTCGTCGACACGAACATCAAAGTCATGTCATTCTTTACGAGATAGCAGAGTTTGGTGTTCTCATACTGGGGATCGTTCACAAGCGAAACGCGCGTCGATTGACGCCACACTGATGAAACCGACTCCGCGAAACATCTGATGACCATCCCCACCAAGCACCCTTACGATTTCGATCCCACCTATGGCATGGGGCTGAGGCAGCTTCAGGCCGTGGTGCCGCCGCAGGCGCCGGACGGATTCGATGGGTTCTGGAAGGACCGCTACCGGCGGGCGATGACCGTCGATCCGGAGCCGGGCCTGCGCAAGAGCGGGCTCGACCATCCGAAATGGCATGTCTTCGACATCGCCTATATGTCGACCGGCCGGTTTCCGATAGGCGGCTGGCTTCTTTTGCCGCGGCAGGGAAACATCAGGCGCGGGCTCGTCGTCGGCCATGGATATGGCGGACGCGACGCGCCGGATCTCGACATCCCGGTCGAGGAGACCGCTGTCCTTTTTCCCTGCTTCCGCGGCATGTCGCGCAGCACCCGCCCGCCGATTTCGCCGGACTCCCACTGGCATGTTCTGCACGATATCGACAAGCCGGACCGCTACATCATTGGAGGCTGCGTCGATGACCTGTGGGTCGCGGTGAGCATGCTGATCGCCCTCTATCCCTGGCTATCCGGCCATATCGGCTATAGCGGCATCAGCTTCGGCGGCGGCATCGGCGGGCTGGCCATCCCCTTCGACAACCGGATCGACCGTGGGCATCTGTCGCTGCCGACCTTCGGGCACCAGGAGTTGCGGCTGAAGCTGAAAAGCATCGGCAGCGCTGCCTCCGTCCAGGCCTATCAGGCGAAATACGGCAATGCGTTGAAGACGCTGCGCCTGCATGATTCGGCGGTGGCAGCGAGTCGCATCACGGTGCCGATGTTGACGAGCGTCGCGCTGTTCGATCCGGCGGTTGCGCCGCCCTGCCAGTTCGCCGTCGCCAACGCAATTCCGAAATCAAAATTTAATGAAATCTTCATCCTGGACGCCGGACATTTCGATTATCCTGGTAGCATGTTGCAAGAGGCGGCCCTTCGCGAGAGGGTTGGACAGTTTTTCAAGGTGTCATGAACCGCGAATATCTGCGCTGGTACAGCCAGCGGCTCCATCGAGACATGGAACTCCTGGTGTTCGGTCATGCCGGCGCCAAGGTGCTGATGTTCCCGACCCGCGAGGGGCGTTTCTGGGAATATGAAGAGCTTGGCATCGTCGGAAGCCTCGCCGACAAGGTCCGCGCCGGACAACTGCAGCTCTATTGCGTCGACGGACTGGCGGCCGAGACGTTTTACGACGCACACCAGCATCCCTCGGTGCGGATCCGCAGGCATGCGGCATTCGAGGACTATATCCTCAACGAGGTCCTGCCGCTGATGGCTACCCGGAACGGGCATGACTGCACGATCGTGCAGGGCTGCAGCCTCGGTGCCTTCCAGGCGGCCAGCATCGCCTTTCGTCATCCGCATCTGTTCCGCAAGCTTGTCGCATTTTCGGGCCGGTACGACCTGACGCTGAAGGTCGAAGCGTTCGGCGACCTGCTGGACGGCTATTACGACGATACCGTCTATTTCCACACCCCGTCGCATTTCCTGCCCGGCATCAGCAGCGGGTGGCAGCTCGAAAGGCTGCGGCAGGTGGAGATCGTGCTGACGATCGGCGATGCCGACCCGTTCCTCGACAACAACCAGCATCTCAGCCAGGTTCTGTCCGAAAAGGGTGTCGGGCATCGCATGCATGTCTGGGACGGCCGCGCTCACCGGGCCGGTGCCTGGCGCAAGATGGCGGCGCTTTATATCTGAGGGCAGGGCGGAAATCAGCTTAGCCGACAGCGGGGATATCAGGTGCTGGCGCGGGTGCGGGTCGCGCCGTCCTGGGCCGGCTTGTAGTTCGGGTCGAGGCGCATGGCGTGCGAATAGGACTTGTAGGCACGCGCCTTGTCGCCGCGGCGCTCATAGACGAGTGCCTGGTTCGCCCAGGATTCGGCGAGCTTGTCGTTGAGCTCGATCGCGCGGTTGAAGTCCGCAAACGCGTTGTCGTCGTCGTTCAAGGCGACATAGGAAATGCCGCGGCCGTTATAGGGCTCTGGCGAATTCGCCGACAGCGAGATGGCTTTGGAGAAATCGTCGATCGCCTGGGCGTGCTGGCCGCGCCCCTGGTAGATCAGGCCGCGATTATGCCAGGCGCGGCCGTCGGTGGTTTCCAGCTGGATCGCCTTGTTGAAGTCGTTGAAGGCTTCGTTGGTACGGCCAGCCTGGCGATAGATATTGCCGCGGCCGATATAGGCGACGTCGTAGTTCGGGTTGATCTGCAGCGAGCGGTTGTAGTCGTTGGCCGCTTCGACGGGCTTGCCCATGTTGCGGTAGACCAGGGCGCGGTTGGCATAGGCCTGGTAGAACTGCGGATTGAGCTGGATGGCGCGGTTGAAATCCTCCAGCGCCTTCGAAAACTCCCCGGCGCGCCCATAGGCCGTACCACGGACGTTATAGGCTTCCGGATCCTGCGGGCTGGAACTGATGACGGAGGAGAGCGAGGCGATGTTCTCCTGGGACCCCTGGGCGCGATCGACGGTGATCATGTCGGTCGAGGTCGTGGTCGAGCAGCCGGCGAGCGCCAGAAGGGCGATCAGCGCGGCAGGCAAAGCTGTTTTGCGACGGACGGGAGAAACATGGTTCAAGAGGCCGGAAATTTCGGTTCCACGAAAGAGAACGGGATTTTTGGCGGCCATCAGGCGCATTTCCTCATGTCGGGGCAAAGGCATTGGAAGTCTCGGACCAAATCAAAAGAGCGGCGGCGCCCATGTCGCCACCGCCCTGAAAGCACATGAAAACGTCCAAAAAACGGCCGATCAACGAGCCGGGCGTGCTGGAACCGTACGAGCCGGAGCTGCAATCAGGCCTTCGCGCTGCATGCGCTTGCGGGCCAGCTTGCGAACGCGACGAACAGCCTCTGCCTTTTCACGGGCGCGCTTTTCAGACGGCTTCTCGTAATAATCGCGCATCTTCATTTCACGGAAAATGCCTTCGCGCTGCATTTTCTTCTTGAGAGCGCGGAGCGCCTGGTCGACGTTGTTGTCGCGGACTAGTACCTGCACGTGAATCCCGTTCCTTTGGTTTGTTGCTCGCCTGGATCGGTACGATTCGAGGCGAAAGAATAACGTCCGCTCGGCCTGGAGCCGTGCGATTGATGACGGCAGATAGCAGAAGAGATGTGCGAAGTCCAGACGCATTAAGGTCGATTGCGCCAATTCGGCGGCCTTTTGCGGGGTGGCATGAATGGGAAGAGCCTGTCGCGGCACATGATCCGAATGCGGCCCTGGCCGGAAGCGATCGATCCGATGGTTATCTGGGCCGGTTTCGCAAGATTTCGGCCGGGCGCTGCAGCGCCTAGCACCTCGGTCGGATGTCGTCCGATCGGCGGACGATCTTGCTCGTGTCGATGGAGAAGGCGAATGCGTCGCAATAGAGCCATTGCGACGCATATTGATTTGCGATGGGTATGGCACTACCCAAATGCCAGCCCTGCGATGAGGGCTGACGATCCGAGGAGTTCGAGGCGAGATGCGCAGATATTCGGTTTTCGCCGTGGCCCGCGAGGCGATGCGTGCCCACAAGGGCTGGGAAGCGCAGTGGACCTCGCCGGAGCCGCGCAGCGCATACGACGTGATTATCGTCGGCGCCGGGGGGCATGGCCTGGGCGCTGCCTACTACCTGGCCAAGGAACACGGCATCACCAATGTCGCGGTGATCGAAAAGGGCTGGCTCGGCGGCGGCAATACCGGCCGCAACACGACGATCATCCGCTCCAACTATCTCTATGAAGAGAGCATGGACATCTACGAGCATTCGCTGAAGCTCTGGGAGGGGCTGAGCCAGGATCTCAACTACAATGTCATGTATTCGCCGCGCGGCGTGATGATGCTCTCGCACAACACCCACGACATGCAGAGCTTCAAGCGGCATATCAACGCCAACCGGCTCTACGGCATCGACAACGAATGGCTGACGCCGGAACAGGCCAAGGCCTTCGTGCCGCCGCTCGATATTGCCAAGACGGCCCGTTACCCGATCAACGGCGCTGCCCTGCAGCGGCGCGGCGGCACGGCCCGCCACGATGCGGTCGCCTGGGGTTATGCGCGCGCCGCCTCCGACCGGGGCGTCCACATCATCCAGAATTGCGAAGTGACCGGCATCCGTCGCGGCCCGAACGGCGAGGTCCTGGGCGTCGAGACGAGCAAGGGCTTCATCGGGGCGAAGAAGATCGGCGTCTCGGCCGCCGGGCATTCCTCCGTCGTGATGGAGATGGCGGGCGTCCGAGTCCCTCTCCACAGCACCCCTCTGCAGGCGCTCGTGTCCGAGCCGCTGAAGCCGATCTTCCCCTGCGTCGTCATGTCGAACACGGTGCATGCCTATATCTCGCAGTCGGACAAGGGTGAGCTCGTCATCGGCGCCGGCACCGACCAGTACAATTCCTATTCCCAGACCGGCGGGCTGCAGATCATCACCCACACGCTCGACGCCATCTGCGAGCTCTTTCCGATGTTCCGCCGCGTCAAGATGATGCGCCAGTGGGGCGGCATTACCGACAATACGCCGGACCGTTCGCCGATCCAGGGCGTCACGCCGGTGCCGGGCCTGTTCGTCAATTGCGGCTGGGGAACCGGCGGCTTCAAGGCGACGCCGGGTTCGGCCAATCTGTTCGCACACCTGATCGCCAAGGGCGAGCCGCACCGGCTGGCGGCAGGGCTGACGCTCGACCGGTTCCGGACGGGACGGCTGATTGATGAAGCGGCTGCGGCTGCGGTGGCGCATTGATGTTGGCGGCTTTCGACATTTTTGCGGGCGCAGGATGGGGTCCTTCTTCTCCCCAGCGGGGAGAAGGTGGCGGCAGCCGGATGAGGGGGGCGTCAAGGCAAGCTCGTCCTTCGCTTGTCGCTCGGACGCTCGCTCCTTTCGTCGCTCGCCCCCTCATCCGCCCTTCGGGCACCTTCTCCCCGCTGGGGAGAAGAGGGAGCGCGAGGCTGGCTTTTACACCGACCCTATGTGCCGGGAGATTTTCATGCTGCTGATCCATTGCCCCTATTGCGAAGAAGATCGCTCCGAGCTGGAATTCCGCTGGGCCGGCGAGGCGCATATTGCGCGGCCGGAGAATATCGCGGCGATTTCGGACGAGGAATTCGCGGAGTTCTTCTTCCTGCGCAACAACGAAAAAGGCCTCACCTATGAACGCTGGCGGCATATCCACGGCTGCGGCCGGTTCTTCAACGCGGCGCGCGACACGGTGAGCGACAGGTTCCTGATGACCTACAAGGCGGGAATGCCGAAGCAGCCGCTCCCGGAAACCGGGGCTTCCGAAAAGACCGTCGAGACCTATGAAGCGACTGAAGGAGACGCACGATGAGCGCTTCCTCCAATTCAGGCACCTTCCGCATCAAGGGTGTGGGCCGGTTGACGCCCGCCCGCACGGCGCGCTTCACCTTCGACGGCAAAAGTTATACGGCGCTGGAAGGCGATACGGTCGCCTCGGCGCTGCTGGCGCATGGCGTGCATCTGCTTGGCCGCTCGTTCAAATATCACCGGCCGCGCGGCATCTTGTCTGCCGGTCCGGAAGAGCCGAACGCGCTGATCGACGTGTCGCGCGATGCGGCGCGGCGTCAGCCGAACGTGCGGGCGACGGTGCAGGAAGTGTTCGACGGGGCGAAGATCGCCTCGCAGAACCGCTGGCCGTCGCTGAAATTCGATGTCGGAGCGGTCAACAATCTGTTCTCGCCGTTCTTTGCGGCCGGCTTCTACTACAAGACCTTCATGTGGCCGCGCGAGGCCTGGGTGAAGATCTACGAACCCTTCATCCGCCGGGCGGCCGGCCTCGGCGTCGCGCCGACGGAAGAGGATCCGGATCACTATGCCAACCGCTACGCCCATTGCGACGTGCTGATCGCCGGCGCCGGCGTGGCTGGCCTGACGGCGGCGCTTTCGGCGGCCGCGACGGGGCAAAGTGTTTTCCTCGTCGACGAACAGCCGGAAGTCGGCGGCGCGCTGCATTACGACGCGGCGACCACGATCGACGGGCAGAACGGTTATGACTGGGCGCAGGCGACGGCTTTGAGGCTGAAGGCGATGCCGAACGTGACGGTGCTGACCCGCACGACGGTGTTCGGTTATTACAACCACGGTTTCCTCGGCCTCGTGGAGCGCGTGACCGACCATGTCGCCAAGCCCGGCAAAAGCCTTCCTCGCGAACGGTTGTGGCAGGTGCGGGCGAAAAAGGTGGTGCTGGCGACCGGTTCGATCGAGCGGCACATGGTATTCGCCAATAACGACCGGCCGGGCATCATGCTGGCGTCTGCGGCACGCACCTTCCTCAACCATCACGGCGTCGCGGTCGGCAGACAGGTCGGCGTCTATACGGCGCATGATTCGGCCTACGAAGCCGCCTTCGACCTGAAACGGGCGGGCGTCTCGATCGCGGCGATCGTCGATTGCCGTGCCGATCCCGGCGAGGCGCTGCTGGCGGAAGCCCGCGGGCTCGGCATCTCCGTACTGAGCGGCCATTCGGTGACCGATACCGGCGGCCGGCTGAGAATTTCCTCGATGACCGTGGCGCGCAACGGTGGCGGCGATGCCCGCAAGATTGCCGTCGACGCGCTGATCGTCTCGGCCGGCTGGACGCCTTCGGTGCATCTGTTTTCGCAGTCGCGCGGAAAACTGCGGTTCGATGACGTCAACCAGCGTTTCCTGCCGGATATCTATGCGCAGGATTGTGTCTCCATCGGCGGCTGCAACGGCACGGACGATCTGGCCGAGCTGATCGACGAAGCGATTGCGGCGGGCGGCGGTTCGGTGGCGCTTGCGGGCGAAAACCGGTTCGAATGGACCGGCGGCATGATCGGGGCTGCGGAAGGGGCGGGGCCGGATACGACGGTAAAAGCCTTCGTCGATTTCCAGCATGACGTCACCGCCAAGGACATCCGCCTTGCGGTGCGCGAGGGCATGCACTCGATCGAGCATATCAAGCGCTTCACCACCAACGGCATGGCGTCGGACCAGGGCAAGCTTTCCAACATGCACGGCCTCGCCATCGCCGCCGAAATGCTCGACCGGCCGATCCCGCAGGTGGGGCTGACGACGTTCCGAGCGCCCTATACGCCGGTCACCTACGGCACGCTGGTCGGCCATTCGCGCGGAGAACTGTTCGATCCGGCGCGCAAGACGCCGATGCACGCGCTCGAAACGGCCGAAGGCGCCGAGTTCGAGGATGTCGGCAACTGGAAGCGCGCCTGGTATTACCCGAAGCGCGGCGAGGACATGCTGGCTGCCGTCAACCGCGAATGCCGGACGGTGCGCGAAGTGGCGGGCGTGTTCAACGGTTCGACGCTCGGCAAGGTCGAGGTGGTAGGTCCCGATGCGGCGCAGTTCCTCAACCTCATCTATACGAATGCCTGGGACAGCCTGAAGCCCGGCAAGAGCCGCTACGGGATCATGACCCGCGAGGACGGTTTCGTGTATGACGACGGCGTCGTCGGCCGGCTTGCCGAGGACCGCTTCCATGTGACGACCACGACCGGCGGGGCGCCGCGCGTGCTGCACCACATGGAAGACTATCTGCAGACGGAGTTCCCGCATCTCAAGGTCTGGCTCACCTCGACCACCGAGCAATGGGCGGTCATCGCCGTGCAGGGGCCGAAGGCGCGCGAGATTATCCAGCCGTTCGTCGAAGGCGTCGATATTTCCAACGAGGCCTTTCCGCATATGAGCGTGGCGGAATGCAGCGTGATGGGCGTGCCGGCGCGGCTGTTCCGCGTCTCATTTACCGGCGAACTCGGTTACGAAATCAACGTGCCGGCCGACTACGGTCCGGCCGTCTGGAAGGCGATCTGGGAGCGGGCTGAGCCGATGGGCGCCTGCCTCTACGGCACCGAGACCATGCACGTGCTGCGCGCCGAAAAGGGCTATATCATCGTCGGCCAGGATACGGACGGCACGGTGACGCCGCACGATGCGGGGCTCGGCTGGGCGGTCTCCTCCAAGAAGCCGGATTTCGTCGGCATTCGCGGGCTGAAGCGCCCGGACCTGGTGCGCGAAAACCGCAAGCAGCTTGTCGGGCTGTTGACCAAGGACCCGGCACTGGTGTTGGAGGAGGGCGGGCAGATCGTCGCCGATCCCAACCAGGCCAAGCCGATGACCATGCTCGGCCATGTGACCTCCGCCTACTGGTCGGAGAATTGCGGCCGCTCGATCGCGCTGGCGCTGGTCGCCGGCGGAAGGTCGCGGATCGGTGAGACGCTCTATGTGCCGCTGAAGGACAGGACGATCGAAGTGGAAGTGACCGACATGGTGTTCTTCGACAAGGATGGAGGCCGCATCCATGGCTGATTCTGGGGCTGATCTGGCAAACCGCACTTCGCCTCTTTCCGGTTTCCACGGCGGTTCGTCGACCGTCCGTCTCGAAGCCGCACCGCCCGCCGAGCGCATTTCGCTGCGCGCCAGGGCCGAGGATGTCGCGGCGCTTTCCTCAGCGTTCGGCGTCGATCTGCCGGTCAGACCGAAAACCTCGGCTTCCGCCCATGGCCGCTCGGCGCTGTGGCTCGGGCCGGACGAATGGCTGGTGATCGCGGACGGGAACGGCGGGCTGATGCAGGCCGCGAAGAATTCCGGCGCGCTGCATTCGGCGACGGATGTTTCCCACCGCAGTACGGCGATCCTGGTGTCTGGCCCCGGCGCTGCGGCGGCCATCAATGCCGGCTGCCCGCAGGATCTGTCGCTGAAGGTCTTCCCGGTCGGCGCCTGCTCGCGGACCGTTTTCGGCAAGGTGGAAATCGTGCTTCTGCGAACCGGCGACGATGCCTTCCGGATGGAGGTCTGGCGGTCGTTTTCAGACTACGCCTTCGGCCTGCTGGCGGAAGGCGCTCAGGGCGCGGCCGTCTAAGACAATCGCCTGGCTTGACTTCATCTTACAGAACCTCACTCTCCTCATGAGAATGGGGAGGATGTCATGGGACAATTCACACTGATGGCAATTGCCGTCGTTGCGGCGGTGATCGGCGGGGCGATTGCCGCAAAGCTTGCCGGAATCGAGATCTGGAAGGGTGCGCTGATCGGCGCCTGCGCGTCGGTCGCCGGGGCGATCGCCTTCTTCGCGCCGGGAATCGACCGGAGCCTCTCGATCCCGATAGCCGGATTGATCGGGGCCGGCATTTCCGGCGCGGCCGTCGGCCTGACGCCGACCCGCACCGCCCACCTCGCGATCGGCGCGGCGCTGCTGCCGCTCATCGGTTTCGTGCTGATGGAAATGGGGGCTTAGGTAGCGCGGATCACTCGCCGGGCTGGCGGGGTTTGTGCTTGCGGTCGAGATCCCACTCGTGCAGGCGATACGCCGTATAGGCGACGATCCCGATAATGGCAGGCATTCCGAATGAGACGAAAAGCCATTCTGCCGTCATGCCAGTCTCCTCAGGGTTAGCCTCGCCAGGTAATGTAGGAATACCGCGATCATAAGCCAACCCACAAAGTATCCTACCACGGCGAAACCGAACTGGGTACCTACATTGCCAATGCCATAGAGCATCGCCGCCACCGGCGTAACGACGCCGACCGTGATGCACGCCGTGGACGCTCGATCGAAGGCATTCGCCAGAAGTTTCGTCTGCTCGATCTCGGCAGGATTCAGGTCGCTCAAGCTTGCCAACCCTTCCACCTTACCCAGCGACCATGGGGATCGATGCGGCCGAGTTCCCGGGTCTCGCCGGTCGGCCAGATCTGCAGGCTGAGCGCTGCGCCGGCCGGATCGTCGTCCATTTCCATCTGCAGGCGGGCAAGCGGCGCGTCTTCGGTGGCGCGGCTGCCGGCCTCGGCGATGATTGCCTCGCCCGCAGCGCGGGCTTCCGGCGGCAGGTATTGCCAGGCGATCGAATGGTAGACGACATGGACGGTGCCGGGCACGAGCATCTTCAGCCGCGTGTCGCGCAGCCAGGCAAGCGCATCGCCCTTTTCGACCAGAGCCGGGTGCTCCCTGGCGATCTGCAGCGCCGCTCGCGTGCGTTCCATTCGGTCCATCTGGTCGGCCCAGATATAGGATAGTAGCCGCAGGCTGTCTTGCGGCGAGTTCGGGTCGAGCGGGTTGAGGTCGCAGCCGGCGCGGTCCGTAACGGTGATCTCGACATCAGGCGGGGGCGGACCCTGCCAATCGGGCTTCAGCCGAACCAGCGAGGACGGATCGCCCCAGAGGAAACCGCCGAGATCGTAATGGTAGCGGTCCCAATTGAGATTGAGGCCCATGCTGGCGCCGAATTCCGACAGGATCAGCGGCCTGCGGAACAGATCGGCGACGGTGAGGAAGCCCGCGAGCAGGCCGCTCGACCGGCGCACCTCGTTGGTCTGCGGGGCGAAATTCAGGCGCTCGAGAATGAAGGCTTCATGTGTTTCGAAGGCTGTGGCGATCGCCGTCCAAAGCACGTCGTCGTTCACATCGTTCGGCGGATAGGCTGCCTTCAGGCGATCGTCCTTGCCATCGATGACCAGCGCATGCAGGGCGCCGGCGAGGCGCGTCGGCACCAGGTCGCCGCGTGTGGCAGGATCTCGTTCCCAGCTCAAAATTCGCCTGCCCACTTCGGTCGAACGGTCGAGATGTTCGAGCATCAACTTGCCGAGGCGTGCGGTAAAGGGTGACCCCAGGATTTGGCCGCCGACGATCTGTTCACGGAACGCCTGCCTGATCTCCTCTTCGGACGCCATGGCGGTTACACTCCTTCGGGCCGGTCCTTCGGATCGAACTGGATGATGGTGATCCAGATGGCCGTCAGCGCCGGTTTCCTCTCGTTCTCGATCTCGATCGAGATATCGTAGGTGGTCATCAGCATGCCCGCGCCGCGGAAGCGGGTTTCGGCCAGCGTGAAATGTCCGCGGATGCGGCTCCCGCTTTTGACTGGCGACATGAAGCGGATGCGGTCGAAACCGTAGTTGATGCCCATCATCTGTTCGCGGATCCTCGGCACACAGTCGAAGTTCATGGCGGACAGCAGCGACAGCGTCAGGAAGCCGTGGGCGATGGTGCCGCCGAAGGGGCTTTCGGCAGCTGCGCGCTCCGGATCGACATGGATGAACTGGTGGTCGTGGGTGGCCTTGGCGAAGAGGTCGATCATCGGCTGATCCACCGTGAGCCAATCCGATACGCCGACTTCCGTGCCAACCAGACCCGCGACCTCGGTTAGCGAAATTTCACGCATGCGACCTCACTGATTTCTTCCAGAAAGCTGGCGCAATTCCCGACGGAATACCGCTTGATACTTTCCCGGAACTGCTTTGATGGCTGGCGGACTTTACAGGGTTTGCCTTGGTTGGCGAGCGATTTTTGCGGCGCGTCAATCCTCGATGCAGAAACGTACCGAACGGGCGGGAAGCACCTGATTCCACAGTTCGCGGGAGGCGAAATGTTTCCATCCCCAGCCGGGAAGCGCGAAGCTTACCTGCTCGTGGCCGCGGTTGAAGAGGATGGCGATGCGGGCGTCTTTGTCGGTCTGCCGGTCGAGCGTCTTCAGCACCATGCCGAGCACCGGGTTGCCGGGATTTTCCCAGTCGCCGACCTCCATGGGCTTGCCGGAGGCGGACAGCCATTCGATATCGCCGTTGCCGGTGAAGAAGGAGGTTTCCGAAAAGACCGCGAAGCGCTTTCGAAGCGCGGCGAGCATGGCGGTGTGTTCGATCAGCGTCTTGTCGATCTTGCTCCAGTCGAACCAGGTGATCGCATTGTCCTGGCAATAGGCGTTGTTGTTGCCGCGCTGGCTGCGTCCGGCTTCGTCGCCCATGGTCAGCATGACCGTGCCGCGGCTGGCAAACAGGGTGGAGATGAGGGCCGCGGCATCGCGGCGGCGGTTCTCGAGGATAGTCACATCGTCGGTTTCACCTTCGACGCCGTTGTTCCAGGAGAAATTCTCGCCATGGCCGTCGCGGTTCTGTTCGCCGTTCGCCTCGTTGTGCTTATGCTCGTTGGAGACGAGGTCCATCAGGGTGAAGCCGTCATGGGCGGCGAGGAAGTTGACGGTGCGGCTGCGGCCGGACTTTTCGAAGATATCCGATGAGCCGGAGAGCCTTGTCGCAAGCGCGCCGGTCGTCCACTGGTCGCCGCGCCAGTAGCGGCGCATGTCGTCGCGGGCGCGGTCGTTCCATTCGAGGAAGGGTTCTGGGAAATTGCCGAGCTGGTAACCGCCGGGGCCGATATCCCAGGGCTCGGCGATCAGGATACGGTCCTTCAGCGCCTCGTCGGAGATCATCGCCTTCAGCGTCTCGCCCTTGGCCTCGAAACCGCTTTCCGTGCGGCCGATGATCGGGGCGAGGTCGAAGCGGAAACCGTCTATGCCGGCATGGACGACGAAATGGCGGAGCGTGTCGATGATCAGCCGGCGGACGTAAGGGTGGTCGCAGGCGACCGTGTTGCCGGTGCCGGTATCGTTGACCAGATGGCCGGGTTCGCCGTGGACATGGCGGTAATAGGAGCGGTTGTCGAGGCCGCGCATGGAGAGCGTCGCGCCAAAGCGGTCGCTCTCGCCGGTATGGTTGAAAACGAGATCGAGGATTGTGCCGATGCCGGCCTGGTGCAGCGTTGCGACCGTCTCGCGCAGTTCCCGGATGCCGCCGGGGCAGAGGCGCGGATCGAGCGCCATGAAGGCGACCGGATTGTAGCCCCAGCCGTTGGTGAGACCGAGCGGGGGCAGATGCCGTTCATCGATCCAGGCGGTGATCGGCATCAGTTCGATGGCATCGACGCCGATCTTCTTGAGGTGCGCGATGATCGAAGGATGGGCAAGGGCTGCGACCGTGCCGCGCTGTTTTTCCGGGATCGCCGGATGAAGCATGGTGAAGGGTTTTACCGCGACCTCGTAGACGAAGCCGCCCGGCGGCAGGATCGGCCGGCCGATCTTGGCGAGCGGATCGCGGGTGACGACCGCCTTCGGCACCAGATCGGCGGTATCGACGCCGAACATCGTGAGCCGGGCATCGTGCCGGAAGGGACGATCGAGTTCGCGGGCATAGGGGTCGACCAGCAGTTTCGACGAATCGAACCAGGAGCCGTTGTCGGGATCGTAGGCGCCCCAGGCGCGGTAGCCGTAACGGGCGCCGGCACCGAGCGCCGGCACCGAGATGCGGTGGATATCGTCGCGGCCACGCACCAGCCGGTGGCGGGCGGTTTCCTTCTTTCCCTCGGCGTCGAAGAGGCAGAGTTCGATGCGCTCGGCATGGTGCGACCAGACGGCGAAATCCGCGCCGTCTGCCGTCAAAGTCACGCCGCCCTGGATCGCCGTTTTTGCCATAGGCTCAGGTAATCACGGTCGGCTTGTCGCGGCCTGTCCTCTTGCGCAGATCGGAAATCTGGTCGGCAACAGTGATGAGGTCGGCGAGCGCCTCCTGGGTGTCGATCGCGTGGCGCGACGGTTCGGGCTCGTAGCGCTCGACATAGACGCGGATCGTCGCGCCCGAAGTGCCGGTGCCGGAGAGGCGGAAGACAACGCGGGAGCCGCCTTCGAAGAGGATGCGGATGCCCTGGTTCTTGGAGACGGAACCGTCGATCGGGTCGTGATAGGCGAAGTCGTCGGCGGTAGCGACCTTCAGCGCGCCGAAAGACTGGCCGGGCAGCGACGCCAGCTTGTCGCGCAGGGCGGTGATCAGCAGGTTGGCGGCTTCAGAATCGACTTCTTCGTAGTCGTGGCGGGAATAGTAGTTGCGGCCGTATTCGGCCCAGTGCGACTTGACGATCTCGGCGACGCTTTCATTGCGCGCGGCCATGATGTTCAGCCAGAAGAGCACGGCCCAGAGGCCGTCCTTTTCGCGCACGTGGTCGGAGCCGGTGCCAAAACTTTCCTCGCCGCAGACGGTCGCCTTGCCGGCGTCGAGCAGGTTGCCGAAGAATTTCCAGCCGGTCGGGGTCTCGTACATGCCGATGCCGAGCTTTTCGGCGACGCGGTCGGCGGCGGCGCTGGTCGGCATGGAGCGGGCGATGCCGGCGATGCCGCGGGCGTAACCGGGGGCGACGGTGGCATTGGCGGCGATGATCGCGAGACTGTCTGAGGGGGTGACGAACATGCCCTTGCCGACGATCATGTTGCGGTCGCCGTCGCCGTCGGAAGCGGCGCCGAAATGCGGGCCGTCTGGGCTCATCACGTCGTCATAAAGTTCCTTGGCATGGACGAGGTTCGGGTCCGGGTGGTGGCCGCCGAAATCCGGCAGCGGCACGGCGTTGCGCACCGAGCCTTCCGGGGCGCCGAGGCGTTTTTCGAGAATTTCGGTGGCGTAAGGGCCGGTGACGGCGCCCATCGAATCGATGACGACATTGACGCCGCTGGCGATCAGCGCGCGGATCGATGGGAAATCGAAGAGCTGTTCCATAAGTTCGGCATAGTCGGCGACCGGATCGATCACCTCGACCGTCATGCCGGCGACGTCGAAAGTACCGATCGCATCGAGATCGAGATCGGCGACCTCTGCGATCTTATAGGTATCGATGACCTTGGAGCGGGCGAAGATCGCGTCGGTGATCTTTTCCGGGGCCGGGCCGCCATTGCCGATATTGTACTTGATGCCGAAATCCTCGGTCGGCCCGCCGGGATTGTGGCTGGCCGAGAGGATGATGCCGCCGAAGGCCTTGTATTTGCGGATGATGTTTGAGGCGGCGGGGGTGGAGAGGATGCCGCCCTGGCCGACCATGACCTTGCCGAAGCCGCTGGCGGCGGCCATCTTGATCGCCTTCTGGATGACTTCGCGGTTGTAATAGCGGCCGTCGCCGCCGATCACCAGCGTCTGGCCCTCGAAGCCTTCGAGGCTGTCGAAGATCGACTGGATGAAGTTCTCGGCGTAGTTCACTTGCGCAAAGACGGGAACCTTCTTGCGCAGGCCGGACGTGCCCGGCTTCTGATCCTGAAAGGGTGTCGTCGAAACGGTCTTGATCATGGTCATGATCCTTTTTTGGCAATGAGGGTCTTGTAGAGCTCGGCGTAAAGCCCGGCGCTCTTTTCCCAGGAGACGTCGGATTTCATGCCCTGCTTCTGCATCCCCGTCCAGACCTTCGGCTGATGGTAGAGGCCAACGGTGCGGCGAAGCGCCCGGCGCAGGTTGTCGGTGGTGACGGGGCCGAAGGAGACGCCCGTCGCAGCCTTGGCGGCGACCGCCGCGTGGCTGGCGTCGATGACGGTGTCGTTCAAGCCGCCGGTGCGGGCGACGACCGGAATGCAGCCGTAGCGCAGGCCGTAGAGCTGGGTGAGACCGCAGGGCTCGAAGCGGGAGGGTATGACGATCGCATCGCAGCCCGCCTGCATCAGGTGGGAGAGCGGCTCGTCATAGATGGAGAGCACCGCGACCTTGCCGGGATGGTGCTTGGCGGCGGCATGGAAGGCGTTTTCGAGCGCCCGGTCGCCGGAGCCGAGCACGGCGAGCCGTCCGCCCATCGCAACGAGATCGTCGAGCGTTTCGGCGAGCAGGTCCATGCCCTTCTGCCAGGTGAGGCGCGAGATGACGCAGAAGAGCGGTCCGGCCTCCCGGTCGAGGCCGAAGCGTTCGGTGACCGCCCGCTTGTTCCCGGCGCGGGTCTTCAGCGTCGTCGCATTGTAATGGGTTTTTACGGCGGGGTCGGTCGCCGGGTCCCAGATATCGGCGTCGATGCCGTTGACGATGCCGTGGAGATCGCCCTGGCGGATGGTCAGCAGGCCTTCCAGCCCCATGCCGAATTCCGGAGTGAGGATTTCCTCGGCATAGGATGGGCTGACGGTCGAAATCGCCCAGCTCGTCTGCAGGCCGGCCTTCAGGAAACCGACGCCGCCGAAATATTCGACGCCTTCGATGCCGAAGGCATGCGCCGGCAGCTCGAGATAGGGGAAGATGTCGGCGCCGTATTGGCCCTGGAAGGCGATGTTGTGGATGGTGATGAGCGTCGGCACTTCCGGCTCATCGGAATAGCGCATGTAGGCCGGCACCATGGCAGCCTGCCAGTCGTGCACATGGACGATGTCAGGCCGCCAGCCCTCAATGCCGTCCGCCATGGCCCCTTGCGCGATCATCGCGCCGGCCTTGGATAGCGCAGCGAAACGACGCCAGTTGTCGAAATGGTCTTTGCCGGTGGCATCCACGTAGGGTCCACCGGGGCGATCGAAGAAGACGGGAGAATCGAGGATCAGGAGATCGAGCCCCTGATGCTCGACTTCCAGGACATCAGCTCTGGCGCCGAGCAGGTTTTCGAAGCTGATAACGACTTTCGCGTCCTTGACGGCCCGCATCACCGCCGGGTAACCGGGCATCAGCGTCTTGACCGAAACGCCGTGGCCCTTCAGCGCCAGCGGCAGCGCCCCGGCCACATCGGCAAGTCCACCGGTCTTGACCAGCGGATAGACTTCTGACGCAACCGAAAGCACTTCCATAACGCGTTACAGGTCCAGTTTGTCGATCATCGTCTGGGTGATCAGGCAGATGCCGTTTTCGGTGCGGCGGAAACGCTTCGCATCGATTTCGGGATCCTCGCCAACCACCAGGCCTTCCGGAATGGTTACACCGTGATCGATGACGACATTGCGAAGCTGCGCGCGTCTTCCGATCCGGACGTTCGGCAGCACGACCGCGCCCTCCAGGCGGGAATAGGAATTGGCACGCACCCCGGTGAAGAGCAGGCTGCGATTGAGCGAGGAACCGGAGATGATGCAGTCGCCCGATACGACCGAGGAGGTCGCCGAGCCGCGGCGGTTTTCGTCGTCATGGACGAATTTCGCCGGCGGGTTGATTTCCGCATAGGTCCAGATCGGCCAGGACTTGTCGTAGATATCAAGCCCCGGAACGATTTCCGTCAGGTCGATATTGGCCTGCCAGTAGGCGTCGACCGTGCCGGCGTCGCGCCAGTAGGGTTCGCGTTCGAAATCGGACCGGACGCAGCTATCGGCGAAACGGTGGGCGACGGCTTTGCCGTGCTCGACGATATAGGGGATGATGTCCTTGCCGAAGTCGCGGCTGGAGCCGGGCGTTTCGGCGTCGCGCTTCAGCACGTCCATCAGGAACTTGGTGTGGAAGACGTAGATGCCCATCGAGGCGAGCGCAAAACCGGGATTGCCGGGAATGCCGGGCGGATCGGCGGGCTTCTCGACGAAGGCGATGATCTCGTCCTTCTCGTTGACATGCATGACGCCGAAGCCGGTGGCTTCCATGCGCGGCACCTCGAGGCAGCCGACTGTTACGTCGGCGCCGGAATCCACATGCTGCTGGAGCATGTATTCGTAGTCCATCTTGTAGACGTGGTCGCCGGCGAGGATGACCATGTATTCGGGGGCGTAGGCCTCGATGATATCGATGTTCTGGAAGACGGCGTCGGCGGTGCCTTCATACCATTGCGTCTCGGAGACGCGCTGGGAGGCGGGCAGGATGTCGAAGCTCTCGTTGCGCTCGGGCCGGAAGAAGTTCCAGCCGCGCTGCATGTGGCGGATCAGCGAATGGGCCTTGTACTGCGTCGCCACCCCGATGCGCCGGATGCCGGAATTCAGCGCGTTCGACAGTGCGAAATCGATGATGCGCGCCTTGCCGCCGAAATAGACGGCCGGCTTGGCGCGGCGGTCGGTGAGTTCCTTCAGGCGACTGCCTCGGCCGCCGGCAAGCACATAGGCCATTGCATCGCGCGACAGGGGCTGAATTCTCTTTTCGTTCATCGTTTCCCTCCCAAGGTCCCTTATGCTTGTTCCAGTTCGAGCATGATCGTCGCCAGCGGCGGCAGCGTGACTTCGGCCTGAACGGTTCCTCCCGCGTTCACAGCCTGAACGCGACCGCCATTGCCTTTGCCGCTGCCGCCGTAGATCTCGGCGTCGGTATTCAAGATTTCCCGCCATCTGCCTTCGATTGGCAAGGGAATACGGAAATTCTCACGATAGACGGGGGTGAAATTGCTGATCACCGCCACCGGCTTTTCTCCCGGCGACATGCGCAGCCAGGCATAGACGGAATTTTCCGCATCGTCGGCGATCAGCCATTGAAAACCTTCGCCCTCGCAGTCGCGGGCATGCAGCGCGGGTTTGGAGCGGTAACAGAAATTGAGATCGCGGACCAAACGGCGCATGCCCTCGTGCGGATGGTACTGGAGCAGGTTCCAGTCGAGCGAGCGGGCTTCGCTCCATTCGCTCCACTGGGCGAATTCCTGACCCATGAACAGCAGCTTCTTGCCGGGATAACCCCACATGAAACCGTAATAGGCCCGCAGGTTCGCGAATTTCTGCCAGTCGTCGCCGGCCATCTTGGCGATCAGCGAGCCTTTGCCGTGCACCACTTCGTCGTGGGACAGCGGCAGGACGAAGTTTTCGGAATAGGCGTAGATGAGGCCGAAAGTGAGTTCGTTGTGGTGGTGTTTGCGGTGGATCGGCTCGCGCTGCAGGTAGCTCAGCGTGTCGTGCATCCAGCCCATGTTCCACTTGAAGCCGAAGCCGAGGCCCCCCTCGTGTACGGGATGCGAGACTTTTGGCCAGGAGGTCGATTCCTCGGCGATCGTCATCACGCCCGGATGGGCGTTATAGGAAAGCGAGTTCATCTTCTGCAGGAAGCGCACCGCTTCGAGGTTCTCGCGCCCGCCATATTCGTTCGGCACCCATTCGCCCTCTTTGCGCGAATAGTCGAGATAGAGCATGGAGGCGACGGCATCGACGCGCAGCCCGTCGAGATGGAATTTCTCCGACCAGTAGAGCGCGTTGTTGACGAGGTAGGAAAGCACTTCGAGCCGGCCGAAATTGTAGATCGCGGTGTTCCAGTCCGGGTGGAAACCCTGGCGCGGATCGGCATGCTCGTAAAGAGCGGTGCCATCGAAGAAACGCAGGCCGTGGGCGTCGGTCGGGAAATGCGCCGGCACCCAGTCGAGAATGACGCCGATGCCGACCTTGTGGCAGCCGTTGACGAAGCGGGCGAATCCTTCCGGCTCGCCGAAGCGGGCCGTCGGGGCGAAAAGCCCGGTCGTCTGGTACCCCCAGGACGGATCGAAGGGATGTTCGGTGATCGGCAGAAACTCGATATGGGTGAAGCCCATGTCGGTGCAATAGGGGATCAGTTCCGAGGCGAGATCGTCCCAGGAGAGGAAGGAGCCGTCCGGTTTTTTGCGCCAGGAGCCGGCATGCACCTCGTAGATCGAGATCGGCTGGCGGCGGTGGTCTGCCTTTTCCCAGAATTCCCGGTGGGCGGCATCGTCCCATGCCTGGGAGAGTTCCGGTGCGGTGACCGAGGCGGTGTCGGGGCGCATCTCGGCACGGCGGGCGTAAGGGTCGGCTTTCAGCGGCAGGACGGTGCCGTTCTTGCCGACGATTTCGAACTTGTAGGCGGCGCCCGGCCTGATGTCGGGGGCGAAGATTTCCCAGATGCCGGTATCCACTCGCAGCCGCATGACGTGCCGTCGGCCGTCCCAGCCGTTGAAGTCGCCGACGACGGAAACGCGCTTGGCATTCGGCGCCCAGACGGCGAAGTGGAAACCTTCGACGCCCTCGTGTTTCAGGGCATGGGCGCCCATCTTGTCGAACAGGCGCAGATGCGAGCCTTCGCGGACGAAATAGTCGTCCATCGGGCCGAGCACCGGGCCGAACGTATAGGGGTCCGTCACCGCCCATTCGTCATCGCCGCGGCGGGCGCGGTAACGGATCGGCTGGAGGTGGGTGGCGTTGACGACGCCTTCGAAATATCCGGCATCGTGGCGGCGCGTCATTTCGCCCAGTTCGGCACCGCCGAGCGACAGTGCGGTGACGGCCTCGGCACCCGGAACGAAGCAACGGACCCTGAAACCGTCCCCGAGCTTGTGAAGCCCGAGGACGGCGAAGGGATTGGTATGCCTGCCTTCCAAAATCGCCTCGATCTCGGATAACGGAATCTCCCCAGGGGCTCTCCCGTCATCGATGCGCGGCGATTTTTTCATCAGGCTCTCCAGATTTCAGACGCATACTGACGAATAGTTCTGTCCGAGGAGAACCATCCCATCCGGGCGGTATTGCGAATTGTCTTCGAATACCAGGATTTAGGGTCGGACCAGATTTGGTCAACGTTACGCTGGGCGTCGGCATAGGCGTCGAAATCGGCGGCGACCATGAACCAGTCGTGATTGTAGATGCCGTCGGTGAGGGTCGTGAAGCGGGAACGGTCGTCCGGCGAGAAAACGCCCGTGGCGATGGCGTTGAGCGCCTGTGCAAGTTCCCGTGACTTCTCGATGATGGCGCGAGGCTGGTAGGTCTCGGAACGGACCTTGGCGACCTCGTCGGCAGTCATGCCGAAGATGACGATATTCTCCTCGCCGACATGATCGCGCATCTCGACGTTGGCACCGTCGAGCGTGCCGATGGTCAGCGCGCCGTTCAGCGCGAACTTCATGTTGCCGGTGCCGGATGCTTCCATGCCGGCGGTCGAGATCTGCTCGGAAAGATCGGCGGCCGGAACGATGATCTCGGCGAGCGAGACGTTATAGTTCGGCACGAAGACGACCTTGAGCAGGCCGCGGACGGCCGGGTCGTTGTTGATGACGCGCGCCACGTCATTGGCGAGCTTGATGATCAGCTTGGCGTTGTGATAGCTCGGCGCCGCCTTGCCCGCGAACAGTTTTACGCGCGGGACCCAGTCCATCTCGGGATGCGAGCGGATCTGGTCGTAGAGGGCGACGGCCTCGATGATGTTGAGCAGCTGGCGCTTGTATTCGTGGATGCGCTTGATCTGGATGTCGAACATCGCCGACGGATCGATGCGGATGCCCATGCGGCTGCCGACGAGGTTGGCGAGCTGCACCTTGTTGGCCCGCTTCACGGCGGCGAACTTCTCCTGGAAGGCCGGGTCGTCGGCATGGGCGTTGAGCCCCTGCAAGGCGTCCGTATTGTCGAGGAACTCGTCGCCGATCGCTTCCTGGATCAGCGAGGTGAGGCCCTGGTTGCATTGCATCAGCCAGCGGCGTGGGGTGATGCCGTTGGTTTTGTTGTTGATGCGGGCCGGATACATCGTGTGCAGGTCGGCGAAGACCGTGACCTTCATCAGGTCCGTATGCAGGGCCGAGACGCCGTTGACCGAATGGGAGCCGACAAAGGCAAGGTTGCCCATGCGGACGCGACGGTCGCCACTTTCGTCGATCAGCGAGATCGCGCGGATCTGGGTGTCGGAGAAGCTCTTCTGCTTGCGCGCCTCGATCAGGATCAAGGCGTTGATCGCATAGACGATCTGCATGTGGCGCGGCAGAAGGCGCTCGAACAGCGGCACCGGCCAGGTTTCCAGTGCTTCGGGCAGCAGCGTGTGGTTGGTGTAGGAGAAGGTCTGGCGGGTGACAGACCAGGCCTGCTCGAAATCCATGCCGTGGATGTCGGTCAGCAGGCGCATCAGCTCGGCGATCGACACGGCCGGGTGGGTGTCGTTGAGCTGGATCGCGACCTTCTCATGCAGGTTGGTGAAGTCCGGATATTGCTGCAGGTGACGGCGCAGGATGTCCTGAAGCGAGGCCGAGGAGAAGAAGAACTCCTGGCGCAGGCGCAGCTCCTGGCCGGCCGGGTTGGCGTCGGCCGGATAGAGGACGCGGGTCAGGCTTTCGGCCTTGTTGCTTTCGCGCAGCGCGCCGATGTGGTCGCCGGCGTTGAAGGCATCCAATAGAATCGGGTCGATCGGCTGTGCCGACCAGAGGCGCAGCGTGTTGACGCGTTTGCCGCGCCAGCCGACGGCCGGCGTGTCATAGGCCATGGCGATGACGCGTTCGGCCGGCTTCCAGACGTAGCGCGGCGTCTCGTCGTAACCGCCGACCGTCTCGACCGTGCCGCCGTAACCGATCTCGTAGGAGCTCTCGCGGCGTTCGAATTCCCAGGGGTTGCCGTGGGCGAGCCAGCTTTCCGGAAGCTCGACCTGCCAGCCGTCGGCCATCTGCTGGCGGAACAGGCCGTGGACGTAGCGGATGCCGTAGCCGTAGGCCGGAATGTCGACGGTCGCCATGCTCTCCATGAAACAGGCAGCGAGGCGGCCGAGACCGCCGTTGCCGAGTGCGGCATCGGGTTCGAGAACCGCAATCACGTCAATGTCGACACCGAGGGAAGACAGCGCGTCGCGGATTTCCTGCATCAGGCCCATATTGCTGACGGCATCGCGCATCAGGCGGCCGATCAAGAATTCGAGCGAGAGGTAATAGACGCGCTTGCCGCCGGTCCGATAGACCTTGCGGGTCGATTCCATCCAGGTGTCGATGATGCGGTCGCGCACCACCAGGATGGTGGCGGTCAGCCAGTCGTGGGGCTTGGCCACCTTTGCGTCCTTACCGATACGGTAGGTCAGGCGCTCGATGATCTCTTCCGCCATGATCTCGGGACGGGAGCTGCGGGGGGCCGGCTGAGGAATTTCGACCGGAGAAGACGTAGTATTCATATGTCGCCAACTTTCTGGGGGAGCGGGAGGAAGGGCGTCCGATTCAGTCCATCTGGCAAGATGTATAAGGACAGTTTATGCACCGTTATGACACTGCGCAATGACCGATTTATCTTTGCGTGTATCGCTCGGACAAGACCAACGAAAAACGCCCCGCCGGTGAGGGCGGGGCGTCTTTGCAGCCTTTCTGGGAGGCAGGTTCAGTTGGTCAGGCGGGTGCCGGTCTTGGCGGCCTTGCGAGCGATTTCGGCGAAGGTTTTCACCAGCGTCGTCATATTTTCCGGCTCGTAATAATATCCGGGGCCGCTGGCGCAGTAGTTCAGCAGCTTCTTGCCCTTGTCCGGTGCCATGAAGGCGATCGTGTAGATCTTGATCCCCTTTGCCATTTCCTCTTCCGTGAGCTGCTGCCCGTTCCTCAGCTTCTCCTTTGCGGCATCCGTCAGGCCGTCGCTTTTCGCGTTCAAGCAGATGTCGCGCACTTTGGCGTCGATCGTCGAGTTCCAGGTCCCGCTGTTGCCGGTCATCTCGCCGTCGGTCATGAAGACGATGTAGCGCTCGAAATTGGTGTTGCCCTTGCCGTCATGAGCGGTCTTTTCGGTGGCGTTGGCATTCTTCAGCGCATTCAGCGCATTGGTCAGCGCGCCGCTGGCATCGGTGCCGCCCGACGGTGGTTCCGGCAGCTTCTTGACATAGCTGTCCACCAGGGATGTACCCCACTGGATGCTCTGCTGGGTCTTCGTCTGGTCGTCGTAGGAATCGGCGCCGACACGGATCAGTTCATGGTTCGAATCGGCTTTTTCGAGTTCGGCGAACATGACACCAGCGGCGGCCTTAAGCGACGCCATCTTCGTCATGTAGTTCGGTACTTCTCCCATATGATAGCCATAGCAGGTCTTGGATTTCTTGGTGGTGCCACATTCGTAGGGTCCGTCGATCCAACCGGGCTTCGTCGGGGCGGTTGCGTTTACGGTGGTCGTGTCCTCGGCCATCGAGCCGGATTCGTCGAGCGCCAGGTACATGGAGAGGGCGTTGCCTTCGCGGCCGCTCGCTGCGACGCTTTCGACGCTGACGCGCACGGTCTGGAAGCCGAGGAGCGAGGTCAGGCCGCTGAGCGGCACATCGTAGCTCGACTTCATGCGGACCTCGTAGCTGGCAGCCGTGGTGGAACTGCCCGAGGAGGTTACCAATGTCTGGGTGTTCGCTCTCAGCTTGGCCTCTTCCGCGGCCTGCTGCTCAGCGGAAATACCGGAATTCTTAAGCGCCTCTATCTTCTGGGCGACATACATATCGGTGCCAAGCTTCTGGGCTTCCGCCGTCGTCATGGTGCCCTTGGCGGCCATGGCGGACGCCGCAGCGAGCGTGGCGCCGTCCGCCAGCGCCTGGAGCTGATTCTTTTGATCCATCGCCTGCGTCAGATCGACCGCGACGCCGCCGACCGCCAGCAGGACGGGAAGCATTGCAGCCGTCATGATACCGAAATTACCGGCGCGGTCCTTCGCCAGCCGCGCAAAAATTGTGTGCTTCATCATTAGCCCCCAGAGTTCAATTCATTTGAACAGCCCCGGTGTATTCCTGGCGGGTATAGGAAGGCCTAAATCATTCGCTGCAATTTTACGGAATGTTAAGAATCAGCGCCAAAACGGAGCGGGATTTCAGGATTTCAGCGGAATGACGTCCACCGCCTGCACGGCGTTCTGATTTCCGTAACCCTTGAGCATGCCGATAACCGGGGCGACGTCGGAATAGTCGCGGCCGTAACCGACGACGATATGGTCGCTGCCGGCCGGAATGTTGTTGGTCGGGTCGAGTTCGACATAACCCATGGTCTCGCCGCACCAGACCCGCACCCAGGCATGCATGGCGTCGGCGCCTTCGAGGCGCTCCTTGCCTGGCGGCGGAATGGTGCGCAGAAAACCGCTGACATAACCGGCCGGAATGCCGAGGCTGCGGAGCGCCACGATCATGATATGGGTGAAATCCTGGCAGACGCCGCGCTTCAGCCTAAAAGCCTCCTTCGGCGTCGTATCGACCTCGGTCGCCTTGGCGTCGTAGGTAAAGTCCTTGTGGATGCGGGCGCAGATGCCAAGCGCGATCTCCAGCACGGTCTGGCCGGGCTTGACGATTTCGCGGGCATAGGCGGCGATCAGCGGTTCCTCGGCAAGGCGCGGGCTTGCGCCCGTCAGGTGATGCGGGGAGGCGGCATCGACCGACCAGAAATCCGCCAGTTCGCCGCCGAGCGTTGCCAGTTCCGGCGACAGGTCCGCCGTCATCGAGGTGGTTTCCACCAGGACGCGGGCCTGCATGCGGATGTCGAGCGTCTCGTGCGGCGCACGCAGCAGCACGGACGTCGCCTGCTGGCCGAAAAAATCGATAAAGGTGGTCCGCTCATCGGCCTGCGGCCCCACGGTGATCGAGCCGGCGATCAGCCGCTGCCGGTCGGGCAGGGACAGCGGCAGGAGGCGGATCACGTGGCGGGCGCCCGAGGCCGGCACGTCGTAGGTATAACCCATGTGGAGGGAGAGATCGTAAAGCATCAGCTGAAATAAGTCTGGCCGAGGATATCGGACAGCTTCTCCATCTCCAGTTCGATCTTCTCATAGGTATCGTCGTTCATGGCCTCCGGGGTCATCACCGCAAGGCCGGAATGCAGCCGCATCGCCTCGCGGTAGAAGGGCGACATCTGGCCGTTGACGAAGGCGTTCGGCAATTGCTCCACCTCGGTGCGGATTTCGTTCAGCTGGAACAGGATCGAGCGTGGGTTCAGGGGGTCGAGCGCCAGGAGGTCGGCGACCGTCAGCCTTGCCGTGGCGACGTTGTAACGGCGGCGGTGGGTCATGACGCTGTCGCCGATCTCGAGCAGCATGTCGAGCGAGCCATCCGGCGCGTCGGGGCCTGACATGTGGCCGAGCAGCCGGGTCATGTGCATGCCGCGCTCCAGGTGGCGGCCGATCGAAAGGAAACGCCAGCCGGTGAAACGGTACATGTTTTCATGCACCAGACCGGCAAAGCCCGCGAGCTTGCGCAGGAGCACGGTCATCGCATGCGAGGCGTCGTCGCCCGCATGGACGGTTTCGTGGAAGCGGCGGGCGGTCTTGGCAAGGTCGGTCAGCGCCAGCCAGCCGTCGGGCGAGAAACGGTCGCGAATGTTGCTCGCCGAATAGATGGCGCTGTCGATGTTGCGCAGAAGCGATGCCGGCACTGCCTTGGTCATCTCGACATCGATGCCCTTCAGGTAGCGGGTGACATCGGCCAGAAGCGGTGCTTTCGGATCGGCAGATTCCGCATACCGCAGGTGCCAGGCGCGCAGGATGCGCAGGGCGCCTTCGGCCCGCTCGATATACCGGCCGAGCCAGTAGAGATTGTCGGCCGCGCGACTCGGCAGGCTGCCGGGCATGTTGCGGGTAAAGCTTTCCTCGGGCGGCAGGAGCGTCGCCCTTGCGACCGGCTTGTCGCTGACGATCCAGACGTCGGCGGCGGCCCCGCCCGACTGCATGGCGATCGCCGCCACGTCGTCGCCGGCGCCGATGCGGGCAAAGCCGCCCGGCATGATCTGCCAGCCGTGTTCCGTGCGGGCGGCAAAGACGCGCAGCGACATCGGCCGCGGAGTGAGCTTGCCGTTGACGTAGGCGGGCGTGGTCGAAAGCGTCACGACCTCCTGGCCGACCAGCTTGGCGCCTTCGGTCGCAAGCCAGTCGCCGACCGTCTCCCTTGCCGTCTTGCGCAGCGACGAGCCGAGTACCGATTGGCCGTTGTCGTCGAAGAAGGGCAGCCGGGAATAGGCCGGCCCGATGACCATGCGCTCGATATTCTTGGCGACATGCTCGCGTTCCTTTTTCTGCCCGCACCACCAGGTGGCGATCGAGGGCATGATCAGGTCCTCGCCGATCAGCCGCCGACAGACGGTCGGTGCGAACGCCAGCAGCGCGCGGGTCTCGAGAATGCCGGAGCCGAGCGCGTTGACGAAGGTGAGCGCGCCGGCACGCAGCGCCTGCACCATGCCGGGGGTGCCGATATGGGAGTGCTGGTTGAGCTCGAGCGGATCGGCGTAAGCCGCGTCGAGGCGGCGCCAGAGTACGCCCACGGGCTTGAGGCCGGCCACGGTGCGGACCATGACGCGGTCGTTGACGACGGTAAGGTCTTCGCCTTCGAGAAGCATGAAGCCGAGATAGCGGGCGATATAGGCGTGCTCGAAATAGGTCTCGTTGGCAGGACCCGGCGACAGGACCGCGATGCGGTCCTCCGGGTTCTGCTTGTGGGATTGCAGCGCATCGCGGAAGGCGCCGAAGAAGGAGGCGAGGCGGTGGACATGCGATTCGGCATAGATGTCCGAAAAGGCGCGGGTGGTGGCGACGCGGTTTTCGAGCGCGAAACCGGCGCCGGACGGCGCCTGGGTGCGGTCGGCAAGCACCCACCAGTTACCGTCCGGTCCGCGGCCGATCTCGAACGAGCAGAAATGCAGGTAGTGGCCGCCGACCGGCTTGACGCCCACCAGCGGGCGGAGGAATTCGGCGTTTCCGGCAATCAGCGCCGGCGGCAGGAAACCCTCCTGCACCAGCTTGTTGTCGCCGTAGATATCGGCGATCAGCGCTTCCAGGAGATCGGCGCGCTGGGTCAGGCCCTTGCAGACGGTCTCCCATTCCTTGCCGTCGATGAGGACCGGCACGTGGCTGATCGGCCAGTTGCGCTCGCCGCTGCCCTGGGCGCCGTAAGTGCGGTAAAAGACGCCCGCATCGCGCAGATAACGGTCGGCACGGGCGAAACGCTCGCGGCGCTCGTGCTCGGTCATGCGGCCGAGATGGGAGATCAGGTTGCGCCAGACCGGCCGGATCTGGCCGTTCGCATCGAGCATCTCGTCGGCAACGCCGGGCAATGCGGCATAACCGAGAAGGGGATCGCCAGCGATCCCCCTTTTGCCTTGCGTTCGGTTGCCGGTGCCTTGGACATCGGGCGTTTCAGACTCCTTGCGGCCGGCGCAGATCGAGCGTCAGCGGAAATTCGGGCGAGGGCGTTTCGGCCAGAAGCGTATAACTTCCAGCGGTATGACCCCATGGTTCAAACCGGGCGAGTCGGCGTGCTTCCGCCTCGTTGCCGTTGACCGGGAAGGTGTCATAACTACGCCCGCCCGGATGGGCAACGTGATAGATGCAGCCGCCGATCGAACGGCCGGACCATGTATCATATATGTCGAATGTCAGCGGCGTATTAACCGGCAGGACCGGGTGCAGGCCGGCCGACGGCTGCCAGGCCTTGAAGCGGACGCCGGCAACCGAAACGCCGGACGTGCCGGTGCCTTTCAGCGGCACGGCGCGGCCGTTGCAGGCGACGGTGTAGCGGGACGGATTGGCGGTTTCGAGCCGGACCTGGAGGCGTTCCACCGACGAATCGACGTAGCGCACGGTGCCGCCGATCGCACCCTGTTCGCCCATCACGTGCCAGGGTTCCAGCGCCTGGCGAAGTTCCAGCTTTGAGCCTTCGTATTCGACCTCGCCGAAGAAGGGGAAGCGGAATTCGAGTTGCGCCTCGAACCATTCGGGACGCAGGTCGAAGCCGTTTTCTCGCAGGTCCTGGAGGACGTCCATGAAGTCGGCCCAGACATATTGCGGCAGCATGAAGCGGTCGGCGAGCGCCGTTCCCCAACGCACGAACCGGCCCTGCAGCGGGTTCTTCCAGAAGCGGGCGATCAGCGCCCGGACCAGCAATTGCTGGGCGAGCGACATGCGCGCATTCGGCGGCATTTCGAAGCCGCGGAACTCGACGAGGCCGAGGCGGCCGGTCGGGCCGTCCGGCGAGAACAGCTTGTCGATGCAGATTTCCGAACGATGGGTATTGCCGGTGACGTCGGTCAACAGGTTGCGGAACAGGCGGTCGACCAGCCAAGGCAGCGGGGGAGCGCCCTGGCCAGGCGCCGGTACCTGGGCAAGCGCGATTTCCAGCTCGTACATCGAGTCGTGGCGGGCCTCGTCGATGCGGGGCGCCTGGGAGGTCGGGCCGATGAACAGACCGGAGAACAGGTAGGAGAGCGAGGGGTGGCGCTGCCAGTGGAGCACCAGGCTCTTCAACAGGTCGGGCCGGCGCAGGAACGGGCTGTCGTTCGGATTGGCGCCGCCGACCACGACATGGTTGCCGCCGCCGGTGCCGGTGTGGCGGCCGTCGATCATGAACTTGTCGGCGCCGAGGCGGCTCTGGCGGGCCTCCTCGTAGATCGCGGCGGTGGTCGCCACCGTCTCCTTCCAGCTTGCGGCCGGATGGATGTTGACCTCGATGACGCCCGGATCGGGCGCGACGCGGATGACGTTGATGCGCTCGTCATGCGGCGGGGCGTAACCCTCGATATGCACGGCGAGGCCGAGTGCGGTCGCGGCGTTTTCGGCAGCGGCGATCAGTTCGAGATAGTCCTCGATCTTTTCCACCGGCGGCATGAAGACGCAGAGCCGGCCGTCGCGGGCTTCGACCGAAACCGCCGTGCGGACGGCGCCGCCGATCTCGCCGAGGGTTTGTTCGACGCGGCCGGGATTGACCGCATCACCTGCCTTGAAGGAGGATTCCGGCATGGCGCGGCCGGCCGGTATGATCGCTTCCGGCAGCGGCCGGCGGGGGATCGAAGGGTCGGCCTCGTGGATATAGGGGAATTGCGACGGCGGGACGTAAGGCAGGGTGCCGAGCGGCAGGCGGTAACCGACCGGGCTGTCGCCGGGCACCAGGAAGATGCGGCCGCGCCGGGTGCGCCATTTCTCGCTGATCCAGCGCTTGCCGGCCGCTTGCGCGTTCCAGGCCTGAACGGGCAGGACGTAACCGCTCGGGCTGGTCAGGCCGCGCTCGAAGACACGGGCGATGCGGTTGCGCTCTTCCGGATCCTTGAGCTTGGAGTTCGACGGATCGACATTGTCCGGCAGCGAGCCTTCCTTGATGATCCATTCTGCCGGGTCCTCGTACGCCGGCACGACCATGTCCGGGGCGATGCCGAGTTCGGTGGCGATACCGGTCAGGAGCTTGGCGGAATCCTGCTCGCCGACGTCGTAGTCGCGGCCTTCCTCGGCGACGAGGTCCGGATTGCTCCAGATCGGCCGCCCGTCCTTGCGCCAGTAGAGCGAGAAGGTCCAGCGCGGCAGGCTTTCGCCCGGATACCACTTGCCCTGGCCATAATGCAGGAAGCCGCCGGGCGCAAAACGCTCGCGCAGCTTGCGGATCAGGATATCGGCCTTTTCGCGCTTGGTCGGGCCGACGGCATCGGTGTTCCATTCGCCGGATTCGAAATCGTCGATCGACACGAAGGTCGGCTCGCCGCCCATCGTCAGGCGCACGTCCTGCGCCTTCAGCACGCGATCGACCTGTTCGCCGAGCGCGTCGAGTGCATCCCAGGATTCGTCCGAGAAGGGTTTGGTGATGCGCGGATGTTCGGCGACGCGGTTGACCTTCATGTCGAAGGCGAAGGAGGTTTCGGCCTCGCCGAAATAACCGCCTGATATCGGCGCAGCGTTGCGGAAATGCGGCGTGGCGGCAAGCGGGATATGGCTTTCGCCGGTCAGAAGCCCGGAGGTCGGATCGAGGCCGACCCATCCGGCGCCGGGAAGATAGACTTCGCACCAGGCGTGCAGGTCGGTGAAATCGACTTCAGTGCCGGAGGGACCGTCGAGCGCCTTGAGGTCCGGTGTGAGCTGGATGAGGTAGCCCGAGACGAAGCGGGCGGCGAGGCCGAGATGGCGCAGGATCTGGACGAGCAGCCAGCTGGAGTCGCGGCAGGAGCCCATGGCGGAGGTCAGCGTCTGTTCCGGCGTCTGCACGCCGGGCTCCATGCGGATGACATAACCGATCGCCTGCTGCAGGCGGGCGTTGATGCCGACGATCATGTCGACCGTCGGCTGGTCTGGGGACATGTCGAAGGTTTTCAGGTAATCGACCAGCGCCGGTTCCGGCGGCTCCGGCACCATGTAGATCGACAGGTCCTCGACCAGTTCCGGCGGATAGCTGAACGGCCATTTCATGGCATCCTCTTCGACGAAGAAGTCGAAGGGATTGTAGACTGTCATGTCGGCGACCAGGTCGACCTCGATCTTGAACTCGGTGACCGGGTCCGGAAAGACGAAGCGGGCGAGGTAGTTGCCGTAGGGGTCCTGCTGCAGGTTCACGAAGTGGTTGGACGGCGTCACCTTCAGCGAATGGCTGAGCACCTTGGTGCGCGAATGGGCAGCCGGTTTGAGGCGGATGATCTGCGGTCCGAGACGGACGGGCTTGTCGTACATATAGTGGGTAAGGTGGTAGACACTCGCCTTGATCGACATACTTCCCCTTGCCGGCCGCTTTACCGGGCCGATCGATGATCGTTGCAAGGATTTTGTGCAATGCACGAGAATAAAGCAAGGCGGAATCCAAGCTTATACCGCAGACGCGAGATAACCGGCCTTATTCCTCAATCCAGCGTGCGGCGGAAACGGCGGACCGCGATCAGCATGGCGACGGCCATCAGGCCGGCGAGCGCCAGCGTGTCATAGGCCAATGTCTCGATGCTGGCGCCCTTCAGCATCACCGCCCGGACGATGCGGATATAGTGGGTGAGCGGCAGCGCTTCGCCGATCCACTGCGCCCAATCGGGCATGCCGGCGAAGGGGAACATGAAGCCGGAGAGGAGAATGTTCGGCAGGAAGAACATCATCGCCATCTGCATGGCCTGCAGCTGGTTCGCCGCGATCGTCGAGAACGTGTAGCCGATCGACAGGTTGGTGAGGACGAAGAGGGCCGTCGCGGCCGCCAGCGACAGCGGATCGCCAAGGACCGGCACGCGGAAGACCAGAATGCCGACGCCGATGATGACGAGCGCCTGGATGAGGCCGATCAGCACGTAGGGCGCGATCTTGCCGAGCATGATCTCCAGGGGCTTGATCGGCATGGAGAGCAGGTTCTCCATCGTGCCGCGCTCGACCTCGCGGGTGACGGAAAGGGCGGTGAAGATCAGCAGCGTCATCGTCAGGATCGTGCCGAGCAGGCCGGGGACGATGTTCAAGGTCGAGGAGCCGGCGGGATTGTAGCGGCGGTGCTGGACGATCTGGAAGGCGGGTTTCACGGGCTCGGCGAAGGCGACCTGGCGGTCGTTTTCGAGCGCCGTCGAGATGATGCCGGAGAGCGCGCCGAGCGCGGAACTTGCGGCGACCGGGTCGGTGGCGTCGGCGGCGACCAGCAGCGAGGGGGAATCGCCGCGGCGCAGCGACCGTTCGAAACCTTCCGGGATCTCGACGACGAACAGCACCTTTCCCGATTGCAGCAGCGCGTCCATGTCCTCGGCGCGAGTGACGACGGTCTTCACCTCGAAGAAATCTGTGTTCTTGAGGGCTGCGAGGATGGAGCGGCCGACATCGCTGTTTTCGCGCATCAGCACGGCGGTCGGCAGGTTGTGCGGCGTGGTGTTGATCGCAAAGCCGAACAGGAAGAGCTGCATGATCGGCAGCATGACCATGGTCGCGAGCGTGATGCGGTCGCGGGTCATCTGGATGAATTCCTTGACTGTCATCGCCCAGAAGCGGCCGAAGGAGCCGCCCCCGGAAGAGCCATTGCCGTTCATGCTGCCTGGCGCCGGGGTCATTTGAAATTGTCCTCCGAGCGGCGCATCAGGTCGATGAAGGCATCTTCGAGCGTCGGTTCGCCCTTTTCCCATTTGAGGCCCGGCCGATCGCGATAGGGGGCGATGGCCTGTTCGAGGGCTGCGGCATCGCGGCCGGCGACGTGCAAGCTGGTGCCGAAGGGGGCGATCATGTCGATGCCCGGCCGGTTTTCGAGTTCGGACTGGAGATGGTGGACGTCGGGGCCGGAGACCGTGAAGGTGACGAGGCCGGTGCCGGCGATCACCTCGTCGACCGTGCCTTCGGCGAGCAGCTTTCCGTAAGCGATATAGGCGATCTCGTGGCAGCGCTCGGCCTCGTCCATGTAGTGGGTGGAGACCAGAACCGAGAGGCCGTCGGCGGCAAGCGCGTGAATCTCGTTCCAGAAGTCGCGGCGTGCCTTCGGATCGACGCCGGCGGTCGGTTCGTCGAGGAGGAGGAGTGCCGGTTCGGGCAGGATGCAGGCGCCGAGCGCGAGGCGCTGTTTCCAGCCGCCGGAAAGTTCACCGGCCAATTGTTTCTCGCGGCCCTTAAGGCCGAGGCGTTCAATGGCGGCGCCCGCCTTGCCGCGCGGATCGGGCAGGCCGTAGACGCGGGCGACGAATTCGAGGTTCTCGCGGATCGACAGGTCCTGGTAGAGCGAGAATTTCTGGGTCATGTAGCCGACCCGGCGGCGGATGCGGTCGCTTTCGGTCAGGATATCGAAGCCGAGACAGGTGCCGTCGCCGCTATCGGGGGTGAGCAGGCCGCAGAGCATGCGGATGGTGGTCGTCTTGCCGGAGCCGTTGGGGCCGAGAAAGCCGTGGATGCGGCCCTTCTTCACCGACATGGAGAGGTCATCGACCACCTTGCGGCCGCCAAAACTCTTGGTGAGGTGATGGACGTCGATCACCGTTTCGGGGGCGTCGACCGTCATGGTGGCGTCGGTCATGGGCGTGGTCCGGGCGCGACGTCGACCGGCTGGCCGGGGCGTAGCGCCTTCGGGTCGGCAGGGATGGCCTCGACGCGGTAGACGAGTTTTGCGCGCTCCTCGAGGCTGTAGATTTCCGGCGGGGTATATTCGGCGGTTTTGGCGATGAAGCTCACCTTCGCGTCGGTCGGCCGGCAGGCGTCGCAGGTGACGCGGATCGGCTGGCCGAGCGACAATCTGGCGATTTCGGTTTCCGGCACGAAGAAGCGGATGCGGACGTTTTCCGGCGGCAGGAGTGCGACGATCGGCCGGCCGGCGGGCACGACTTCGCCCGTGCGGTAATAGAGCGTCTCGACGCTGCCTGTGGCCGGCGCCGAAACGGAGCGGCGGGCAAGCGCTGCCTCGGCCGAGGTGAGATCGGCCTTGGCGGCTGCGACGGATTCGCGCGCCTGGCGCAGGGTCTCATCGCGGGCGGGGAGGGCGGCGAGGATGATCTGGCTGCGGACATTGTCGAGGGCGGCGCGGTTGGCGGCTTCGGTGGCGGTCGCGGTGTCGAGATTGGCGCGGGTGGACGTGCCGCGCTCGACGAGGACACGGGTGCGGTCGAGATCCTGTTCGGCGAGGTCCAGTCGGGCGGTGGCTTCCCGTTCGGAGGCGCGCAGCACGTCAATCTCCTCCGGGCGCTTCTGGGCGGCTTGCGCAAGATCGAGTGCTGCCTGCGACTGGGCAAGCGCTGCACTGGCTGCTGCGACGGCGGCCTCTTCGCTCAGGGAGTCGAGTTTGAAGAGCGGCGCGCCGGCTTCGGTGGCCTGGCCTTCGGCGACATCGAGTTTCGTCAGCCGGCCGGTGGTCTCAGTGCCGATGAACAGCGTATCGGCCTCGACCCAGCCCTGATAGGGGCGCGGAGCCCGGTCTGCGAGGAGAAAGGGTAGGGCGGCGAGGGTGGCGCCGGCGAGGAGAACGATGACGAGGATGCGTCTCATGGCGCGCTTGCCTCCGGCACGAACAGGGTATCGAGGAAGGTGTCGAACAGATTTTGCGTGTCGAGATGTTCGTAGGCCTCGAACAGCGTCGTCCAGACAATCGACAGCAGCGCCGGGGCGATGACGATCTGCGGGAGTTCGGCGATAGCCGGGTTGCGCAGGTCGCCACGGTCGGCCGCCCGCTTCAAGAGGATGCGCAGCACGCCAAGACCCTTGGAGATGATCTCGCGGTGGTAAAACTCGGTGACAGCCGGAAACATCGGGCCTTCGGCGAGGATCAGCCGCAGCAGGTGGCGGCGCTCGGTCTCCAGCACCTCGCGCTTGAAGAGCGTGTAGAACATCGACACGGCGAAGCGCGGCGGGATGGCTTCGTTGGCCGCCAGCCCGTCGATCTGGCCGAGGATCGGCGAGGCGATGCCGGAGACGAGTTCGGTGAACAGCGCCTCCTTGTCCGGGAAATGCAGGTAGACGGTGCCCTTGGCGATGCCGGCACGGGCCGCGACATCTTCCATGCGGGTTGCGGCGAAACCGCGCTCCGAGAAACAGGCGAAGGCCGCCGCCAGGATCTCGGCCCGGCGCTGCTGCGGATCGCGTTTCTCTCTCTTCTTCTCGGCCATCGGGCGCTCTCGATTATGACTGACTGGTCGGTCATTAACATTCTGTTGCAAAAATTGCAAGGGATTTTGGGATGCGTGGAGGCTGGCGGGGGGCAATCCGTAGAGTCCCTCCCTCTTGTGGGGGAGGGTTGGGGACACCACCCCCACTTTACATCCCAGATGCGATTGTCCTGCCATATCAACGGGGTAGGGAATGCCGCGCACTCCCCGGATCATTCTTGCTGCGGGTTCCGCGGAGACGAGTTGCTCAATATTGGTGGGGTAGGGTGAGGAATTGCGATTGCGTCATCATATAGGGGGAGCCGGCCCCCTTGAAGCTGCGCAAGATGCAAACGCATGCTAAGTTAGGGGTGACGAGGGTGTTTGCAGGAGTCGCAGTAGATGTCGCAGAATTCCGAAGGTGTCGTGCCGGCCTTCGAACTTTCCCTGGGTGGTCAGCTCCGCATGATGGGCAGAGCATTCTGGAATGCGCCGGTGCGCAATCGCGTTCTGGTGCTGATCGTGGCGCTGCTTCTGGTCATCTTCGCGACGACCTATGCGACATACCGGCTCAACGAGTGGAACGGGCCGTTCTACGACGCGCTGGAACGGCGCGACATGCCGGAATTCTTGAACCAGCTCGTCGTCTTTGGCGTCATCGCCTTTTCGCTGACCCTGCTCAACGTCGTCCAGCAATGGCTCAATCAGATCACTGCGATGCGGATGCGCGAAGGGCTGGCGCGCGATCTCGCCGACGTCTGGCTGAAGCCCGGCCGGGCGCTGAAGCTCGCCGGGGCCGGCGCGATCGCCAACAATCCCGACCAGCGGCTGCACGAGGACACGCGCATCCTGGCGGAAAACACCACGGCGCTGGCGATCGGGCTCGTCAACTCCACCATTCTGCTGGCGAGCTTCATCGGCGTCCTCTGGGCGATCTCGTCGGATTTCGTCTTCCATTTCGGCGGCCGCACCATTTCGATCCCCGGCTACATGGTTTGGACGACGATCCTCTATGCGCTCCTGGGCTCGGTGCTCAGCAACGTGGTCGGCAACCTTTTGCCCCGGCTCAATGCCGAGCGTTATGCGCGCGAAGCGGACCTGCGCTCAGCCCTGGTGCGCGCCAACGAGAACCTGAAGCCGATCGCGCTGGCGCGCGGCGAGGTGAACGAGCTCACCCGTGTGCATTTCGCGATCGACGGGGTGCTGGGCATGCTGCGCAAGCTTGCCTGGGCGCTCGCCAATCTCACCTGGGTGTCGGCCGGGTTCGGCTGGCTGGCGCTGGTGGCGCCGATCATCATCGCCTCGCCGATGTATTTTTCGGGCGAGCTTTCCTTCGGCGGGCTGATGATGGCGGTCGGCGCCTTCAACCAGGTCAACCAGGCGCTCCGCTGGTATGTCGTCAATTTCAGCGTCATCGCCGACTGGCGCGCGACGCTGAACCGCGTCTCCTCTTTCCGCAACGCGCTGCTGATCATGGATACTCTGGCCAAGAAGGGTGGGGTGATCGCCTATCGCGAGGCGCAACGAGGCGAGGGCATCAGCTTTTGCGGGATCACGGTCTATGGCGAGCCCGAGCTGGCCGAGGCGGGACACGGCGTGCGCGTGGTGGAAGGCGATTGCGCCATCAAGCCGGGCGAACGGGTGATGGTCAACGGCGATCCGGGCGCCGACCGGCATCTGTTCTTCCAGGCGTTGGCCGGCATCTGGCCCTGGGGGCGCGGCGAGATCGGCCTGCCGCCGGTGGACAGCATGATCATGATGCCGCAGGACGGATACCTTCCGACGGCGACGCTGCGCGAGGTGATGATCTCTCCCGCCGGACTGACCGGCGCCGATGACAAGACGCTGACGCAAGCGCTCGAAAAGGTCGGTCTCGGCCGTCTCGTGGGCAGGCTGGACCAGGTGGAGCGCTGGGACCGGCTGCTCGACAAGGACGAGGAGGCATCGCTCGCGATCGCCAACGCGGTGCTGCGCAAGCCGGCCTGGCTGATCATGGACGACGTGCTGGAAGGCCTGGAGCCGGAAACCCAGGAGCGGCTGCTGAACGTGCTCGGTCGTCTCGACGGCGTTACGCTCATCTATATCGGCCGTTCGGAAGAGTTTCGGGCAAAATTCTCGCCGCGCCTCTTCCACCTGTCGCCGCTTCACGCGCATGCGAAGAAGACGAAAGAAGAGGCATGAGATGGGCAGGCATCTGGCTTCGGCCAAGACAGGACAATGCATCGTCTGCGGCCGCAGCTTTCCACTCTCGAAAATGCACAGGACCGGATATCTGCGCCCGCATCTGGCCGAGATGATCGTCGAGGAGGTGAAGGACTGCGATGAGAACAGCCTGATCTGCGACGAGGATCTTGCCCGTTTCCGCCGCCGCTATGTGGAAAAGCTGCTCGACGAGGAGCGCGGCGAGCTTTCCGACCTCGACAGGCGCGTGCTCGACAGTTTCGAGAAGGGTGCCTCGACGGTGCAGAAGAGCGCTGCCAGCCTGCTCGAGCGCAACCCCACTTTCGGTGAGCGGGTGGCCGACAAGGTCGCCTCCTTCGGCGGCTCCTGGACCTTCATCCTGAGCTTTCTCGGCGTGCTCTGCCTGTGGATGGCGGCGAACGTCGTCGGCCTGTTCGCAGTCCCGTTCGATCCCTATCCGTTCATCCTGCTCAACCTGGTGCTCTCGTGCCTGGCGGCGCTGCAGGCGCCGGTGATCATGATGAGCCAGCGGCGGCAGGAGGAAAAGGACCGAATGCGCTCCGAGAACGACTACATGATCAACCTGCGCGCTGAATTGGAAATCCGCCAGCTGCACGAAAAGATCGACCACCAGATGGCGCATCAATGGGAGCGGCTGGCGGAGATGCAGCAGATCCAGATCGAGCTTCTGGAACGGCGTGGCGGCGGACGGGGGTCCAACTAGGCCAGCCCTGAAGGCCGACGAGGACGGCCGTAACCCCAGCGGCAATTTTGGCGGAAATCCCCGGCTTTTTGAGTGTTTGCTCCACCCATTCTTAAAGGGCTGCGTGCTAAACGGGTTTCCGCCGCTGGTTGAAGCATCTGCGGTCCCCACTTTTTTAGGATTCACAGATGAAAAAAGCTCTCCTGATTGCCATGCTCGTCATGGCCGCTCCCATGTTGGCTGAGGCGAAAACACTCAAGTTCCCGAGCGACGCTCCGATCGCCAGCATCAAGATCCCCGACAGCTGGAACCCGAAGGAAACCGACACCGGCGTCGATGCCACGTCCAGTGACGACGCCGTCTATCTTTCCGCCGATGTCGCGGAGCTGAAGTCGATGGACAAGACCGTTTCGGATGCCATCGACTTCCTGAAGGAGGTCGGCGTCACCGTCGATCCCAAGACGCTGAAGGAAACTCCGGTCGAGGAGTTCAACGGCATGCAGATGACCACGCTCGACTGGGACGGCAAGGACGAGAGCGGCCCGGTGAGCGTCGGGCTTGCACTGATCCAGACGTCGCCGACCAAGGGTCTCGTCGTCACCTATTGGGGAACCAAGGGCGACGAGGAAAAGCACCAGAAGGAACTGGTCGACATCCTGTTGTCGATCAAGCCGATCGTAAAGTGATACCGGATGCGGCGGCGGTTGTTTCCGCCGCCGCTTTCGTCTCGTCTGACTAATCGGGCGAAAAGTCAGCCGATGAAATCGTGGATGATGCGGGCGACCTGTTCCGGCATTTCGAGTTGCAGCATGTGGCCGCTCGGCACTTCCATGGATGCCCAGGACGGATCGGCGCTGACCTTGGCGTAGATGCCGGAGAAGATCTTCGACTGCTCGATATTCGCCGAGACGTAGAGCCTTTTCGCGATCTTCCGATAGTCACCCGACAGCTTGATCTTCTGGATCATCGTCGCGAACGGCTGCGGCGAGCGGCTGGTCATGTAGTGGCGCAGATGCTCCGGCACGCGCGTCGCGTGACGGGCAGGGGGCGGCACCGCGACCCCGCCGAGTTCGCCAGCCATGGCAAGGTTGGCCATCGCCACTTCCGGACCGAGCAGATGGAGCGCCGACTGGCCGTTTTCCGGCAGGAAAGCGTCGAGATAGGTCAGCGTGCGGATACCGTTCGCGAAACGATCGGCGACGCCTGTGATCACCATGCCGCCATAGGAATGGCCGACGAGATCGAATTCCTCCAGGCCTTCGGCTTCGATGAGGCCGCAGACATCGCCGATATGGGTGTCGAGATTGATGGCCCCCGAGAAGAGGTGAGAGCGTTCGCCAAGCCCGGTCAGACTCGGCACGAAGACCTGGTGACCCATGCCCCGCAGGATATCGGCGACCGGCGTCCAGCTCGCGCTCGAACCCCAGGCGCCCTGCACCAGAACGATCTTGCGGCTGGTCATTCGATCCCCTCCCGTCTGGATGATGCCGTTTGTTTCCCACCCGGTTCCGGTTGAGTCAATGCGACAGGCGAGGGGACAAGCCTATTGCGACGTGGCCGTCCGGGCGTCTGTGCCGATCAGGACGGCCAGGTCAGACCGAAGACGCGGAGCCAGTTGTCGAAGGCGAATTTTCTTAACGTCGGCTCGTCGAATCCGGCCTTGCGCATGGCATCGAAGAGATGCGGCAGGCCGCTGGCGTCCCTGATCTGGCGGGGTACGACGGTGCCGTCGAAGTCCGAGCCGAGGGCGACCCTGTCCGCTCCCATGCGGTCGATGAGATACTCGATGTGGCGGACCACAACATCGAGTGGCGTATCCGCGTCGAGATGGGCGTCGGCGCGTATGTCGTAGACGGCGAGGTTGAAACCGATGACGCCATCCGTATCGCGAATGGCGTCGAGCTGCCGGTCGGTGAGATTGCGGGTCGAGGGACATATGGAATGGGCGCAGGCATGGGTGGCGACGAGGGGAGCGGTGCTCAAGGCTGCAACGTCCCAGAATCCGCGTTCGTTCAGATGCGCGAGGTCGATCATGATGCCAAGGGCGTTGCAGGTCCTGACGAGATTCCTGCCGAGATTCGTCAGTCCGGGACCGGTGTCGGGAGACCTTGGATAGGCAAAGGGAACGCCGTAGCCGAAGATGTTCGGACGACTCCAGACCGGGCCGAGGGACCGGAGACCGGCTTCGTGCAAGTGATGGAGATAATCGAAGTCCGGGTCGATCGCTTCGGCGCCCTCCATGTGAAGGACGACGGCAAAAGCAGATTCAGCCCGGGCTGTCGTGATGCCATCGACATCGGTCGCAAGCCGCATCCGGCCGTTCGAACGCCGGATCAGTCCGCCGATCGCGGAAAGCTGCGCGTCGATCTGAAGGCGGGCGTAGTCCAAAGGCACGGCGTCGGCATACCGGACCTCGTATCCATCGCTGGTGACGATCAGGTCGTTTTCCGGTTTGCGCTCCGGGGAGGCGTGCAGGGCGAACAGCCCGCCCATCAGGCGTCCTTCGATCGCGCGAGGAAGATCGAGATGGCCTTCCTCAGACCGGGTCAGGAAATCGCGGCCGGTCGGTTTGTAGTCCACCATGAGCTGGACCGCATCGTTATGCCCGTCAAAGACTTCGATACTGTCCATGGGAATTCGGTCCTCAAGGTCCAGGTTGGCAACGGCATGTTGCAGTCGGTTTGATTGCCCGCTCATCTCACAGCCGGGTTAGAAGCTTGTGACAACAGGTGTCTCTCGGGCAGCTTACCGCCACATCCCCCGCATGCGGGCGGTGACGTCGATGCGGACCTGGTGGCGGGCCTGGCGTTCGGCTTCGGACATCGGGACGACGACCGGCCAGGCGGCAGTTTCGAAGAATTGCAGCAAGGTCGCCGGGATGAAGCGGGTGCGCGCGGCGTAGACGTGGCGGTCGCCCTGCGAGGCCTGGCCGTGCACGAAGAAGCGCTGCGGCGTCATCAGATGCAGGTGGTCCTTCGCCCGCGTCATCGCGACGTAGAGGAGTCGGCGCTCCTCCTCGATCTCGGCGGTCGAGCCGACGCCGAGGTCGGAGGGGATGCAGCCGTCGACGCAGTTCAAGAGGAAGACCGAACGCCATTCCTGGCCCTTCGATGAATGGATGGTCGAGAGGATCAGATAATCCTCGTCGAGCAAAGGCGTGCCGGATTCGGCGCTGGTCGCATCTGGCGGATCGAGGGTCAGTTCGGTGAGGAACCGTTCGCGGGAGGTATAGCCGGAGGCGATCTGCTCGAGCTGCAAAAGGTCGGCCTTGCGGGTCTCGGCATCCTCGTGAATTCGGATGAGATGCGGTTCATACCAGAGGCGGGTGAGGCCGATTTCGGACGGCCAGCCTGCGCCCCTTCTGACGGCGGCAAGCATGTCGACGAAGGCGGGCCAGTCGGCGCCGGAACGTGGCGGTGCGGGGATTTCCTGAAGCGCTGCAAGCGGCTCGGGATCGGCGGTGATGGCATCGAGGATCTTGCCGGCCGTCTGCGGGCCGATGCCGGGAATGAGCTGCATCAACCGGAAACCGGCGACCCGGTCGCGCGGGTTCTGGGCGAAACGCAAGGCGGCCAGCATGTCCTTGACATGGGCGCTGTCGAGGAACTTCAGGCCGCCGAACTTCACGAACGGGATGTTGCGGCGGGTGAGTTCGACTTCCAGCGGGCCAGAATGATGCGACGAGCGGAACAGCACGGCCTGACTCTTCAGCGTCATGCCGGTCTCGCGGTTTTCGAGGATCTTCTCTACGATGTAATTGGCCTGCTCGGTCTCGTCCTTGACGGCGACGAGGCGGGGACGCTCTTCCGACTGGCGCTCGGTCCACAGGTTCTTGGTAAAACGCTCGCGGGCGAGATCGATGACGCCGTTGGCGGCGGCGAGGATCGTATTGGTCGAGCGGTAGTTGCGGTCGAGCGTGACAATGTTGGCCGGCGGATCGAAGGTGTTCGGGAAATCGAGGATGTTGCGGATCGTCGCCGCGCGGAAGGAATAGATCGACTGGGCGTCGTCGCCGACGACGGTGAGGCCGATGCCGCCGGGCTTCATCGCCATCAGGATCGACGATTGCAGCCGGTTGGTGTCCTGGTATTCGTCGACGAGGACATGATCGAAACGGCCGCCGACATCCTGCGCAATCGCCGGCTCGCTCATCATCTGCGCCCAGTAGAGAAGGAGGTCGTCGTAATCCAGCACGTTCTGGGCCTGCTTGGCCTCGACATAGGAGGCGAACAGTTCGCGCAGCTGCGGTTCCCAGGCGGAGCACCAGGGAAAATAGAGTTTCAGCACCTCGTCCAGCGGCGTCTCCGAATTCACCGCACGGGAATAGATCTGCAGACAGGTGCCTTTGGTTGGAAACCGGTTCTCGGTCTTCGAGAAGCCGAGCTCGTGGCGCACCAGGTTCATCAGGTCGGCGGAATCTTCCCGGTCGTGGATGGTGAAGTCGTGGTCGAGGCCGATCTGTTCGGCGTAGAGGCGCAGCAGCCGGGCGCCGATGCCGTGAAAGGTGCCGGCCCAGGCAAGGGCGTCGGTCATGATGCCGGCATTTGCGCCTAACACTTGCGCGCAGATGCGCTCGACGCGGCGGCCCATTTCCGGAGCCGCGCGGCGGGAAAAGGTCATCAGCAGGATGCGGCGCGGGTCGGCGCCCGAGACGATCAGGTGCGCGACGCGGTGGGCGAGCGTGTTGGTCTTGCCGGAACCGGCGCCGGCGATGACCAGCAAAGGCCCGGCCGGGCCGCCCCTGGGCACGTCCGAGCCGTGCTCGACCGCGCGCCGCTGCGCGTCATTCAGCTTTTCCAGATAAGCAACAGCCATGTCCGTTCCCGATGTGTTCGAATTAGCCATAGCTGATTCGTGCGCCTGCGCGGAAATCCGCGGCGGCGCTTATGCGGCAAGTCACCAACTTGCCCGCGGGCCGGAAGATTGCGACGATGCCGCCGGCGGCAATTTCCGCCCAAGTACAAGTTGCATACCAAGGACCGGTGCCACGATCAGTTCGTGCCGCCTGCTGTATCCATTTGTATTTTAAACGTAAATCACGCTTTTGTTACGCCTGTCCTGGAAATAAACTTGACCACAAATCTCTGCTTTGGTTATGACGGGCGCGTCAAATTCCTGACTCTCTTGCGGAGGCGATCTTGAAGACTTCATTCACCTTGGCTGCGGGCGTTGCCCTGGCTTTTTCCGTTCTGTCCCTATCGTCGCCCGCTTCGGCGCAGGTGGCCGACAGTCTCACCATCTATAATGCCCAGCACGAAGGGCTGACCAAGGAATGGGCGAAGGCCTTCACGGAAGAGACCGGCATCGTGGTCACCATCCGCCAGGGCAGCGACCTCGAAATCGCCAACCAGATCGTCCAGGAAGGCGCCAATTCGCCGGCCGACGTGTTCCTGACCGAAAACTCGCCGGCCATGGTGCTGGTCGATGGCAAAGGTCTTTTCGCGCCGATCGACAAGGCGACCCTCGACCAGGTTCTGCCGGGTTTCCATCCGGCCAACGGCAACTGGGTCGGCATCGCTGCCCGCTCGACCGTTTTTGTCTATGACAAGACCAAGCTGACCGAAGACAAGCTGCCGAAGTCGATGCTCGACCTTGCCAAGCCGGAATGGAAGGGCCGCTGGACGGCATCTCCGTCGGGCGCCGATTTCCAGGCGATCGTCGGTGCGCTGCTGCAGCTCAAGGGCGAAGAAGCGACCGCTGCCTGGCTGAAGGGCATGAAGGAAAATGCGACCCCGATCCGCGGCAACTCGACTGCCATGAAGGCGGTCAATGCCGGCCAGTTCGAAGGCGCGCTGATCTATCACTACTACTATTTCGGCGACGTCGCGAAGACCGGCGAGAACACCAAGAACATCGGCATGCATTATTTCAAGAACCAGGATCCGGGCGCCTTCGTGTCGATCTCGGGTGGCGGCATCCTTGCCTCCTCCAAGCACAAGGAACAGGCGCAGACCTTCCTGAAGTGGGTCACCGGCAAGGGCGGCCAGAAGATCTTGCGCGACGGCACCTCCTTTGAATATGCCGTCGGCAAGGGCGAGGCTTCCAACAAGATGCTGACCCCGATCGCCGACTTGGCAGCCCCGAAGGTCGAGCCCTCGACCCTCAACAACGCCAAGGTCACCGACATGATGACCGCCGCCGGCCTGCTCTAAAAAGCGGCCGATAACAGTTGCATGGAGACATCGCAGGGCGTACCTGCGATGTCTCGTATTTTCGGACCGGCAATGACTTCCACCACAGATACCAGGATCTCCATCGCGCCGCGACACCGCCTGCCGGCGGCGTCGTCCTGGACGCTGACGATTGCGGTCGCGGTGGCCTTGCTGGCGCTCCTGCCGCTCGGCTTTGTGTTATGGGCAGCGGTCGTGACAGGTTGGGAGATGGCCTCGCAGCTGATCTTCCGCTCGCGGGTCGGCGATCTGCTGGCCAATACGGTCCTGCTCGTCGTCTTTACCATCCCCATCTGCGCCGTGCTCGGCGTCGCGCTCGCCTGGCTGACGGAACGCAGCGACCTGCCGGGCGCGCGGTTCTGGTCCTGGCTCTGCGTCACGCCGCTTGCCGTGCCCGCCTTCGTGCACTCCTATGCCTGGATCGGGATGTGGCCCGGTTTCAACGGCCTTCCCGCCGGCGTGGCGATCTCGGTCGTCGCCTATTTTCCGTTTCTCTACCTTCCGCTTTCGGCCGCCTTCCGGCTGCTCGACCCGGCGCTGGAAGATCAGGCGGCCTCGCTGGGACTGGCACCGTTTGCCGTCTTCCGGCGCGTCGTGCTGCCGCAGCTTAGGCTTGCCCTCTGCGGCGGCGCGCTGCTGATCGGCCTGCATCTGCTGGCCGAATACGGTCTGTTTGCGATGATCCGCTTCGACACGTTCACCACCGCCATCCTCGACCAGTTCCAGTCGACCTATAACGGTGTCGCCGCCTATATGCTGGCCCTGGTACTGGTGCTCTGCTGTTTCGTGCTGCTCGGCCTCGAAGCGAGCCTGCGCGGCCGCAGCCGCTATGCGCGGCTTGGATCCGGGGTCGCCCGCCGGCCGAAGATCGCCCGGCTCGGCCGATGGAAATACGTCGCTCTCCTTCTGCCGGCTGCGACCGCTGCCTTTGCGCTCGGCGTTCCGGTGCTGACGCTCGGTCGCTGGCTGATCGCCGGTGGGGCCGGTGTCTGGCGGATCGACGAGGTGGGGCTGGCGCTGTGGCAGACGCTGGTCATCTGCCTGGTCGGCGGGATCGCGACGACCGCCGCCGCCGTGCCGATCGCCTGGCTCTCCGTGCGCCGGCCGACCCGCGCCAGCCGGTTCCTCGAAGGCTGCTATTACCTCGCTAGCTCGATGCCGGGCGTCGTCGTGGCGCTGGCGCTCGTCACCATCACCGTGCGGGCCATGCTGCCGCTCTACCAGAGCGTTGCCACCATCGTGCTCGCCTATGTGGTGATGTTTCTGCCGCGGGCGCTGGTGAGCCTGCGGGCCAGCATTGCGCAGGTGCCGGTCGAGATCGAACAGGCTGCCGCGAGCCTCGGGCGGTCGCCGGGCAACGCGCTGCTCGCGACGACGATCCGGCTTGCGGCGCCGGGGGCAGCGGCCGGCGTCGCGCTCTCTTCGCTCGGCATCATGAACGAGCTCACCGCCACCCAGATGCTGGCGCCGAACGGCACCCGCACGCTCGCCATGGCCTTCTGGGCGCTGACCGGCGAGATAGACTATGCCGGTGCGGCTCCCTATGCGGTGCTGATGGTTGCCTTCTCGCTGCCGCTCACCTTTCTTCTCCACCATCAATCGAAAAAGATCGCTGGGCGATGACGTTTCTTACCCTGACCTCCCTGCGCAAACAGTATGGTTCCGTGGCAGCCCTCGACGGCATCGACCTGTCGGTGACAGCCGGCAGCCGCACGGCGATCGTCGGGCCTTCCGGCTGCGGCAAGACCACGCTTCTGCGCCTGGTTGCCGGCTTCGACGCGCCGGATGAGGGCCGCATCGTGTTCGCCGGCCGGCAGCTTGCCGACGGTCGCTCCCAGGTGCCGGCGCACAAGCGCGGCATCGGCATCGTGGCGCAGGACGGCTGCCTGTTTCCGCACCTGACGATCCGGCAGAATATCGGTTTCGGGCTGGAGGCGGAGGCCTCGGTCAAGAATGCCCGCATCGCCCAGTTGATGGACATGGTCGGGCTCGACGCGGCCATGCTCTCCCGCAAGCCGGACCAGCTCTCAGGCGGACAGCAGCAGCGCGTGGCGCTTGCGAGGGCGCTCGCCCGCAAGCCGAGGCTGATGCTGCTCGATGAGCCCTTCTCGGCGCTGGATACGGGCCTCAGGGCCGCGACCCGCAAGGCGGTGACCGACGTGCTGACCGCCGCCGGCATCACCACGCTTCTGGTGACCCACGACCAGGGCGAGGCGCTTGCCTTCGCCGACCAGGTGGCGGTGATGCGGGCGGGAAAATTCGCGCAGGTGGGTTCTCCGCGCGAGGTCTATTCCAGGCCCGTCGACGCGGCGACGGCGGCCTTCCTCGGCGAGGCGATCGTGATGCCGGCGGATATTGCCGACGGACAGGCAGAAAGCCCACTGGGCGTGCTGCCGGTCGACGATGACGCCTATCGCGGCAAGGCCCAGATCATGCTGCGGCCGGAACAGGTCACGGTTACGCAGGCCGGCGGCCACAATGGCGGCGAGGGGGCTTCCGGGACGATCGCCGAGATGAATTTCTGTGGCCCGACCTCGGATGTCCGGATCAGGCTTGGCGGCGATCCGCAAGGCTTCTCCTTCCGGCTCGACATTCCGAGCCGCGAGACGCTTGTCGTCGGCGACCGGGTGACGATCGGCGTGGCCGGAGCCGCCCACGTCCTGCGCTAATTGGGAACCCGGGAACATTTCTTCGCGTTGTCGGACCACCAACGTGAAGGAAACAATTCCATGCTGAAATGGGCTCTCATCTTTCTGGTCATCTCGCTGATTTCCGGTTTCCTCGGCTTTTCGGGTATTTCCGCCGCGACGGCAGGGATCGCGAAAATCCTGTTCTTCATCTTCCTTGTCGTTTTCCTGATTTTCGTCGTGCTCGCCTTTGCGGCCGGCAACGCGATTCTCTGATTCCCCTGACGTCCCCGGGGCGTCAAGCGCGAGGAATCGTGCCGCTGAAACAAAAAAGCCCCGCCGAAGGTCGGGCGGGGCAAATTGGGGAAAATCCGCATCAATGACGCGGTGGGTCGCATTTGGCATATTCGATGTCGTGTTACGAGGCGGGTTTGGGCCGATTCGGTACGCTCGGCGAAAAAAAGAGACCGGTCTCGAAACGGCAGTAACTGTTCTGCGCAGATGCGGAGGTCAGGCGCGCGACGGATGTTTCTGGGCGAATACGAGCATCTTCCAGATTACCGGTCCAAGGACCGTATGCTCGTGGTGGATCTGCGGGATGGCCGCGTCCTTGTGCACGACGATTTCGTCGCCGCAGGTCCTGCACCGGTAGATGCCGGCATTCGGCACCTTCTGCCCCGGCATCCAATCCTTCTCGAAGGCGGGTGCTTTCGTCTGGACGAGATGCTCCGAATTCTTGAACTGCGCCATCTACACCTCCTTGATGTCGTAACACCATAACAGGCGCAGATGACCAAATCGCCAGCAAGGCTGGTGAAGGATTTCGGGCGCAAGTGCGCCGTTTTGGAACGGACAGAATAAGGGAAGGATCAGAAACGAAGAAATCCGCCGAAGCGGATTTCTTAACGTTTTGAACTGGATGGTGGGCGTGACAGGGATTGAACCTGTGACCCCTACGATGTCAACGTAGTGCTCTCCCGCTGAGCTACACGCCCATCCGTGGCGGCGCATAGACCATAGACTGGTCGGGCCGTCAACAGGTTTTTGCCATGAAATGCGAAGGTTTTTTGAAGGCCTTGCAGATCAGGGCTTTTGGGCCCTCAGGCAGCCAGAAGCTTGTTCACTTCGTCCACCAGATCGCGCAGGTGGAAGGGCTTCGACAGGACCTTGGCGTCCTTCGGAGCCTTGGAATCGGAGTTCAGCGCCACGGCCGCAAAGCCGGTGATGAACATCACCTTCAGGTCCGGGTCGAGTTCGGTCGCCCGGCGGGCAAGCTCGATCCCGTCCATTTCCGGCATGACGATGTCGGTCAGGAGCAGCGAGAAGGGCTCTTCGCGCAGGCGGTCATAGGCGCTCGCGCCGTTGTCGAAGGACGCGACCTTGTAACCCGCCTTTTCAAGCGCCTTCACCAGGAAACGACGCATGTCGTTATCGTCTTCGGCGAGAAGGATTTTCTGAATCATCTCCAGGACCGTTATCCAATGCAAATTTTTAGAGTTGTCGGTATCTCTTACACTGCCTACGCGCGGTAAACATCCGTTTAATGAGGGTGTAAGAGGATTTGGTAGGGTATAGATAGTATGGACTTCGCCTCGGGCAACTGGCAACATGAGTTCCTGAACAAGTTCGTGACATGGTAAAGGCAGGATGGATTGCAACGCAGGTGATTTTGAACATTTCGAAGTGAGGGAGCCCGCCACGCAGACTATCCCCTTCGTCTTCAATTCGCCTCACAGCGGCAGCTTCTACCCGCCTGAATTTCTCGCCGAGAGCGGCCTCGATCTCGCTCGCCATCCGCCGCTCCGCAGACCACTATGTCGACGAGCTTTTCGCCGATGCGCCGGAACTCGGTGCGCCGCTGCTTCTGGCCCATTTCCCGCGCGCCTATCTCGACGTCAACCGCGAGCCTTACGAGCTCGATCCGCGCATGTTCGACGGGCCTTTGCCGCCTTTCGTCAATATCGGCTCGATGCGGGTCGCAGGCGGGCTGGGCACGATTCCGCGGATCGTCGCCGAAAACATGGAAATCTACCGCCGCCGGCTGCCGGTCGACGAGGCGATGTCCCGCATCGAAACGATCTACAAGCCTTACCACGCCTGCCTTCGCAAGCTGATCGCCCGCACTCATGCCCGCTTCGGGCTCGCCATCCTGATCGACTGCCATTCGATGCCGGGCAATATCCGGCTCTCCGGTTCGGACGTGCGGCCCGACTTCATCATCGGCGACCGCTACGGCACGAGCGCGTCTGCCGAGCTCTCTCGGGCGGCTATGCAGTTCCTCGAAGGCATGGGTTTTTCGGCGGTGCGCAACAAGCCCTATGCCGGCGGCTTCATCACCGAACATTACGGACGGCCGGTGCGCGGCCTGCATGCGCTGCAGATCGAGATCAACCGCGCGCTCTACGTGGACGAGATGACGCTTGCCAGACGGCCGGAATTCCCGGTGATAGCAGCCACCCTTTCGACCTTCATGCGACAGATGGCGGACTTCGTCGTCGACTTCGCAGGCGGCGACAGCGCGCTCGCAGCCGAATAGCTTCCCTTAAAGTTTTCCACAGGTTTGGTCTATCGCCCGCGGGTAGGCGGGCTCGCCGGCTCGATCGCGGACAAAAAAAACCGCGCTTGTGGGCGCGGCTAAGTCTAGGGAGGAAACACCCAAGGAGGGTATTTACAGTCAAAGACTGTGCATTGAAGCTACGAGTGCGCTGCACAAATGTCAAGCATCTTTTTCAAGTGATTAAATATGCGCCATTTTTGGGCGATTTGATGAGTTTTTCGGCGCCGGTCGATTGTTTTTTGATTTTCTGCGCATGATCACGCGAAACCGGTTTTCAGTTTCAGGCGAGTATCCTAGAAGAGATCACCTCTTCCTCAGCGGATCTCTCCATGCTTCCTGATCGCGACTTCTTCGATGCGCTTGCAGCCGCCGCCAAGGCCGAGACCCTGCCACGCTTCCGAACCGGCCTTTCGGTTGTCAACAAGGAGCAGGGCGGGTTCGACCCGGTGACCGAGGGCGACCGCGCCGCCGAGACGGCGATCCGGGCGCTGATCACCGAACGCTTTCCCGAACACGGCATTCTCGGCGAGGAGCATGGGAATGTCGGCCTCGACCGCGAGCATGTCTGGGTGATCGATCCGATCGACGGTACGCGCGCCTTCATTTCCGGCCTGCCGGTCTGGGGCACGCTGATCGGCTTCCAGTCGAACGGCCGCGCCGCCATGGGGCTGATGGACCAGCCTTTCATCGGCGAGCGTTATTTTGCCGACGGCAGCAACGCCTGGTATTCCGGCCCGGACGGCGAGAGGCAGCAGATTTCGGTGCGCGACTGCGGCAGCCTTGCCGACGCCACCCTGTTCACCACCTCGCCGCATATCTTCGGCGTCGACGATCTGGCGAAATACCGTTCGGTCGAGGAGAAGGTGCGGCTGTTCCGTTACGGCTGCGATTGCTACGCCTATGTGCTGCTCGCCTCCGGCCATATCGACCTCGTCGTCGAGAACAACCTGAAGCCCTACGACGTGGGTGCGCTGATTCCGATCATCGAGCAGGCGGGCGGCATCATCACCACCTGGGACGGCGGGCGCCCGGAAAACGGCGGCAATATTCTTGCGGCGGGCAGCAAGGCCGTGCATGCGGAAGCCATGAAGCTGCTTTCCGGCAAATAGGTCACCGAGCGGATCGAAGGATCACGCGGCGGTTTCGGAAAGCCCGAAACCGCCATCCTGGCCGGGCATGAAGGCCTCGATCGCCGCCAGCCCCTGGGCGCGGTAGATATCCCTGTCGTGAAACAGTTCGTGGCGCGCGCCGTTGATGGTGATCAGCTGACCGGCACGGAAATTGCGCGACAGTTCCTCCTGCGCCGCATAGGGGACGATGGCGTCGAGGACGGGAGCGAGGATCAGGGTCGGGATGGTTATTCGGGTCAGATGCGACTGGGAAGACACCCGCCGCGCCGCCTTGAATGTCTCGTGCAGCCAGCGCGCCGTCGGCGGGCCAATCGTCAGCTCCGGATGGGCGGCGCCGATCTCGACGTTGCGGGCAAAACGCTTCGGGTCCGAGGTCAGCGGGTTGTCTTCGAAGGGGCGGTTGCTCCGGTCGGTGCCCATCGAGATGCCGCCGAAGCCGGTCCAGCTTGCCAGCCCGGCGAGCGAACGGATCAGCCCTTCCGGCACGCCCTGACCCGAGAGCGCGATATAGGGAGCTGCAATCGCCATCCGGTTGATGCGGTTCGAAAGCCGCGGGGCAGCCGAGAGCGCGATCAGGGCGCCGGTCGAGTGGGCAACCAGGAAGAAGGGCAGGCGGGCATCCGGCAGGACGATATGTTCGAGGAAAATTTCGAGATCCCGCTCGTAATCGGAAAAGCGGCGGACATGGCCCTTGCGCGGATTTTTCGTCAGCCGCTGCGAGCCGCCCTGGCCGCGCAGGTCGAAGGTCGCGACCCATAGGCCCATGGCGTTCAGGTCCCGGATCGTCTCGAAATATTTCTCGATGCACTCATTGCGGCCCTGCATGAGCACGATGGTGCCGATCGCCGGCGACATCCCGGAGCGGAACAGGCCGTAGCGTAACCGGGTGCCTCGATGGCCGGTAAAATAGCCGGCCGTGCAATTGATCGGAGCCGGATTGCCGGGCGTCGGGTGGAGAATGTCGTCGATGGAATCTGCCGCTTCGCTCATGCCGGCAGGGTCAGCCAGCGGCGGCGGGACGTCAAGGAAAAAGCGCGACTGGCGGCAGCCGATGGCGTGCCAGACGATATCGAAGAAATCGGAGGGCTTGCACGCTGCCGGTCTAACATGTGTATTCGACCGCATTCGCAGATTTCTGGATGTCCGTCGGCCCGCGGGAGCACGGGAGTGTGCGAGGAGGTTGGTTGGCGTCAGTCGAGGTATAAGAGGGAGACAAGTCATGTATTACGCAATCCTTGCCTACCATCAGGAGGGAGTGGTGCAATCCTGGACCGAGGAGGAGGATCAGGCGCTGATGACCGAGCTGCTGGAGGTCAATGACCGTCTGGTTGCGCAGAAATCCCTGGGACCTGCCGCTCGACTCGGGCCGACGGAGCAGGCCGTGACATTGCGGGGCAAGAGCGAGGGCATGGTCATCGACGGTCCGTTTGCCGAGACCAAGGAGCAGCTGCTCGGCCTCTACGTGGTGGATTTTCCGACGATCGATGGAGCCATTGCGGCGGCACGGGATCTGCGCCGGGCCAATCCGACGGCGGTCTACGAAATCAGGCCGATCCTGCTCTATCTGCCGGGCGCGCCGCTGGAGACGCGGGCCGAGGACTAAAGGAGTTTTCAGCAGGAAAAAGAAGCCGGAATCGCGGGTCTAGGGATACCCTAAGCGATTCCGGCAATTGATGACCGAAGCGAAGGGACGAATGGAGCTTCGGTCGAGAGAGACAGTCTGCCTTCCACTGTCACTTCTATCAAAACGATCCTGAACCGGCCCGAAACGGGCTGTTCATGTCAGGTTCACGGGTGGAACCGCGCCGCGACCCGGGGCCTTGAAGCCGCGAAAACCAATCCCCATCTGAACTCTGCGGGCGCCACAAAGGGTCCGCTCAACGCGACCGACATCGCCATTACGGGATGCGGGCGCTTAACTTAACCGCAACGTCGCTTCCCAAGGAGGACTCCATGCGTCACGTCGATTTTACCCCCTTTACCGCTCCACCGTCGGCTTCGACCGCCTTTTCAACCTGCTCGACAATCGTGGTCCGACCGACCAGACCCCGAGCTATCCGCCCTACAATATCGAGCGGACCGGCGATAACACCTATCGCATCACCATGGCTGTCGCCGGTTTCGACGAAAAGGAACTGAGCCTCGAAGCCCATGCGAACGTGCTGACCGTGAAGGGTGAAAAGAGCGAGGACGAAACCGCCGCCGACCAGAGCGAATATCTCTATCGCGGCATCGCCAAGCGCGCCTTCGAGCGCCGCTTCCAGCTCGCCGATCATGTCGAAGTGCAGTCCGCTTCGCTGAAGAACGGCCTGCTCCATATCGACCTTCTCCGGAATATTCCGGAAGCCATGAAGCCCCGTCGCATCGCGATTGCCGCAGACGCAGTCGCTCCGAAGACGATCGAGGCTCAGGTAACCCCGCAGCAGGTCAACTAACCCGCTGCCGGGTTACCGGCCGATATATTCGAGCAAGCCCAATGCGGCCCTTCCTCTTGGGGGAAGGGCCGTTTTTGGTTTTTGTGGGGATTAATTTGCGGCGATCTTCCGCGGACGTCCGCCTTTGCGGCCATTTTCCCGGGCTGCTGCCGTTTTGGTCGCCGAGCGGACCTTGCCTCCGGCGGCACCCAGCTGAGCAGCCATCCAGCGTTTCGAGCCGAATATGCCCTGGAGGAGGCCGGGGACGTACACGTCGGCGTCGAGTTTCGGCCAGTGAAGGCCAAGGCCCGTAGCGCTGATCTCGATCTCGGAGAGCTCTCCCTCTGAAGCTTCGGAAAGCCCTTCGATCTTCCTTGCCGGGATTGCCACCTGGACATCGGTGTTGAGACCGATGACGATGCGGGACGAGCGTCGATCGTAACGGGCAGAGACGGCATACCCCGCCTCCCGCTGAACCTGCATGCGTTCCTCGGCTGCTCTCAGTTCCTGTTCAGAAATCGCCATGATGGGCACTCCATGCCGCACAAAGGGCGGCTATTTCTTCTGCGAGGGTTTCCTCGATACGGCGGAGTTCAGCGAGCTTGAAACCGTAGCTCTCCCGCAACTCCAGTGGTCCACCGGGGCAATTCAGGATGAAGACCGCTTCTCCGCCAGCTCCCTTGACATGGACATGCGCGGGACGATGATCGTTCGGATAGATCACCACGCGTAGGCCAGCGAAACGTAGAACGGTCGGCATGGTTTAATATAATAAAACCCAAGCGCTTTGGAAAGTGCCTGGGTTTCAATCTCTCATCGGGAAACGGTGAGTAATGCCGGGCCTCAGGCCGCAGCCGGGGCCGCGACGGCATCCTTCTTCGCCTTCAGGCGGTTTGCATATTTCTGGGCGATGACGGCGCAGGCCATCAGCTGGATCTGGTGGAAGAGCATCAGCGGCAGGACGATGGCGCCGATCGAGGAGGACTGGCCGGCGAAGATGGCGTTGGCCATCGGCACACCGCTTGCCAGCGACTTTTTCGATCCGCAGAAGGTGATGGTGATCTCGTCTTCCTTGTTGAAGCCGAGCGCGCGGCTGCCGAACATGGTGATGCAGAGCACCACTGCCAGCAGCGCCATGTCGACCAGGATGACGACGCCGATATCGAGCACCGAAAAGGTGTGCCACAGGCCTTCCATCACCGCTTCCGAAAAGGCGAGATAGACGACCATCAGGATCGAGCCACGGTCGACGGGCGCGAGCATCTTCTTCTTCGAGCGAATCCAGTTGCCGATCCAGGGCTGCAGGATCTGGCCGAGAACGAAGGGGGCGAGAAGCTGCAGCAGGATGCTTTCGAGCGCATCCCAGGAGAAACCGGCGTCACCGGTGGTCGAGAGCAGGATGCCGGCCAGCAGCGGCGTCAGGAACATGCCGAAGATGTTGGAGCCGGAAGCGGCGCAGATGGCCGCCGGCACGTTGCCGCCGGCGATCGAGGTGAAGGCGATCGACGACTGCACGGTCGAGGGCAGCACGCAGAGGAAAAGGATGCCGGCATAGAGCGGCGCGGCCAGGATGTCGTCCGGGATGAAGCCGATCATCAACCCGAGGATCGGGAAGATCGCGAATGTCGTCAGCAGGATCGTCAGGTGCAGGCGCCAGTGCAGGATGCCCGCCACCACGACATCGCGCGACAGGCGCGCGCCATGCAGGAAGAACAACAGGCCAATGGCGATGTCGGTGGCGACGTTGAACCAGTCGGCATAGACGCCGTGGATCGGCAGGGCCGAGGCGAGAATGACGGTGCAGACGAGAAGGACCGTGAAGCGGTCCGGCAGAAAACGGCTCATGGGCGGATTCCTCGGATTTGAGGATTTACCCCTCCCTTATCATGAAGCAGAATGCAAACACTAACAGTTATCACGGTAACGGATAGCCATGCTGAACCTTCACCACCTGAACAGTTTCGTCATGCTGCAGCAGACAGGCAGTTTCACGGAAGCTGCAACCCGGCTGGGAATCGGCCAGTCGACCGTCACCCAGCATATCCAGCGGCTCGAAAAATCGCTCGGCCGCCAATTGGTGTTTCGCGATACGCATCAGGTGAAGCTGACGGCGGAGGGCGAGGCATTGCTCGGTTATGCGCGGGGCATGCTGGACATGAACGGCAAGGTGGCCTCGCTGTTCGGGGAGAGCCGGTTGCGCGGGCGGCTGCGGCTCGGGGTTTCGGAAGACGTGGTGGCGAGCCGGCTGACCTCGATCCTCGAAGATTTCATCCGGCTTTATCCGCTGGTCGATCTGGAATTGACCGTGGCGCTCTCGGCGGTGCTCTACCAGATGCAGGACCTTGGCGATCTGGATCTGGTGCTCGCCAAGCGGCATATCGGCGAGACGCACGGTCGGCTGCTTTATCGCGAACCGTTGGTCTGGCTGGCGCGCGACCCGGATGTGGCGCTGCGCGGCGATGCGTTGCCGCTGATCGCCTTTCCGCCGCCGAGCATTACCAGGCGCGTGGCCCAGGAGGCGCTCGACCGGGAAAAGATGGCCTGGCGGATCGTCTGCACCTGCGGCAGCCTGAGCGGGCTGACGGCGGCGGCGCGGGCCGGTATGGGCGTGCTCGTCCAGCCGCGCAGCATGGCGCCGGCGGGGCTCAAGGAGATCCCTGGAGACCGGCTGCCGGTGCTGGAAGACGTGGAATTTGTGCTGATTCCGCGTTGCGGCGCCGATGCCGCGCTCATGGAGGCGCTGTCGAGCCTGATCGTGGCGCAGATCGCGCCACAACATCAAGCGTGACGGTCGCGAGAGAGGCGCCTGGCTCGTTGGGCAGGCGTGGTAAATGGGACGTGAGGCGGCGCGTGGAGCCCCTCCCCCTTGTGGGGAGGGGTTGGGGAGGGGACTTTGCTCCAGTTAAAACCCCTCCCGCCTGCCGGCCACCCTCCCCACAAGGGGGAGGGTTAGGGATGCCGCACCGCCTCACGTCCCCTAAGCGATAGCGCTGCCCCAATTGGGAGATCGAAACGCGGCGTCGTTCAGCCCGCTTTGCAGATCGACAGGAACTGGTCGATATCCTCTTCGGTGGTGGCGAACGAGGTCACGAGGCGGATCAGGGTTTCGTCGTCCTTCACTGGCTCCGGCATGTTGGTCGGCACCGGCCAGCCGTAGAATTTCGCGCCCTTGGCTTCGGCTGCCTCGGCCGATGCCTTGTTGAGCACGGCGAAAACCTCGTTGGAGGTCGTGTCCCAGGCAAGCCGTGTGCTGTTCAGCGAGCCGATCCCGGCGCGCAGGCGGTCGGCCATGCTGTTGGCGTGGCTTGCCATGTTGAGCCAGAGGCCGTCCTGCAGATAGGCATCGAACTGGGCCGAGATGAAGCGGGTCTTCGAGAAGAGCTGGGCGGCGCGCTTGCGGATGAAGGCGAAGTCCCTGGCCAGCTCCGGATTGAAGAAGACGATCGCTTCCGCACACCAGCAGCCGTTCTTGGTGCCGCCGAAGGAGAGGATGTCGATGCCGCGCTTCCAGGTCATTTCGGCGGGCGATACGTCGAGGGAGACCAGGGCATTGGCGAAACGGGCGCCGTCCATATGCACCGGCAGGCCGTTCGCCTTGGCGATCGCGGTGATCGCGTCGATCTCGTCGAGCGTATAGATGGTGCCGGTTTCGGTCGCCTGGGTCACGGTGACGGCTGCGGCGCGGCCGTGATGGAGCGAATCCTGCGGGAAGCCGGCGATCCGGGCTGCCAGTCTGGCCGGATCCATCTTGCCGTCTTCGCCTTCGACCGGAACCATGCGCATGCCGGAAAAGAAGTCGGGCGCGCCGCATTCATCCTCGATTACATGCGCTTCCGAATGGGAGAAGGTGACGCCGCCGATCCGGGCGATGCTGGCGAGCGACAGCGAATTTGCGGCCGTGCCGGTGGAGACGAAATAGACGGAGACGTCCCGTTCGAAGATCTCGTTGAAACGGGCCTCGACCGCCTTGTCGAGGTCGCTGTTGCCATAGGCGGCGGCAAACCGGGTCGACTCCTTGGAGAGGCGTTCATTGATGGACGGATGGGCGCCGGCCCAGTTGTCGGAAGCGAAAAACATTTTGAAAAATCACCCTGGAAGCTTTGTCTTGGAAGGCGTGCGGAGATTAATCTTTTTGAACCGGTAATCAATCGGCGAGGGCGGCCGAAAGGCCAAAACGGTTAGGTCAGCAAGTAGCACGCTTTAAAACCCGCCCGAACGTAATTAAATTTCGACATCTACGGCATTTGGCGTAATCTTCTGTCGCCAAAAGCGGGAGATTTTTAGCAACCGCTCTTGTCGCCGGTTAACTTCTATGGCATAAATTTTGAAAATTAGGACAGAAGTGCTGTCCTAATTCCGGGAAATGAAGCGATAATTGGCGCGTCTTTTCCGCTGACGCTCACGCCGATCCGGGTTATGTTGCGCTGCAAAGCTGCAACTGACGCTGGAGCGGCGCCATCGCATGAAGCACGGGATGGAGCTTGGCTGTCATCCCCAAGAGATATTTGAGGGCCACTTTGCCCGCTGCCGAAGGCGGCCAACAGGAGGAATGACGATGACGAAGACCATCTCCGAGATGTCCGGCCTTGATGCCCCGATGTCCGCCGAGACGAAAACTCGCATTCCGTTTGTCGCGAACGGCATTCCGGCCGCGCAGGGTCTCTATAACCCCCGCAACGAGCACGATGCCTGCGGCGTCGGCTTCATCGCCCATATGAAGGGCAAGAAGTCGCACCAGATCGTCAAGGACGGCCTGTTCATCCTCGAGAACCTGACGCATCGCGGTGCCGTCGGCGCCGACCCGCTGATGGGCGATGGCGCCGGCATTCTGGTGCAGATCCCCGACCGCTTCTTCCGCGAGGAGATGGCGGCGCAGGGTGTCACCCTGCCGAAGGCCGGTGAATATGCCGTCGGTCACATCTTCATGCCGCGCAAGGCGGATGAGATCGAGCACTACAAGAAGGTGATCGAGGACGTCATTGCGGAAGAGGGGCAGCAGTTCCTCGGCTTCCGTGATGTGCCGGTCGATAACTCTTCGCTCTCCAAGGCACCGGATATTGCCGCCACCGAACCGCATCACGTTCAGGTCTTCATCGGCGCCGGCAAGGACGCCGCGACCAACCACGATTTCGAGCGCAAGCTGTTCCTGATCCGCAAGGTGATCTCCAACCGCATCTATGACGCATTCGGCGGCGTCGACATGGGCTTCTATCCGGTGTCGCTGTCGTCCTCGACGATCGTCTACAAGGGCATGTTCCTGGCCTATCAGGTCGGCGCCTATTACAAGGACCTGGCCGACCCGCGGTTCGAGACGGCGGTGGCGCTGGTGCACCAGCGCTTCTCGACCAACACCTTCCCGTCCTGGAAGCTCGCGCACCCTTACCGCATGGTCGCCCATAACGGCGAAATCAACACGCTGCGCGGCAACGTCAACTGGATGGCGGCGCGCCAGGCGTCGGTCTCCTCGCCGCTGTTCGGCGAGGATATTTCCAAGCTCTGGCCGATCTCCTACGAAGGCCAGTCGGACACGGCCTGTTTCGATAACGCGCTCGAGTTCCTCGTGCGCGGCGGTTATTCCATGGCGCATGCCGTGATGATGCTTATCCCGGAAGCCTGGGCCGGCAACCAGTCGATGTCGCCGGAGCGCAAGGCCTTTTACGAATACCACGCTGCCCTGATGGAGCCGTGGGACGGCCCGGCTGCCGTTGCCTTCACCGACGGCCGCCAGATCGGCGCGACGCTCGATCGCAACGGCCTGCGTCCGGCCCGCTACATGGTCACCGACGACGACCGCATCATCATGGCGTCGGAATCCGGCGTTCTGCCGGTGCCGGAAGAGAGCATCATCAAGAAGTGGCGCCTGCAGCCGGGCAAGATGCTGCTGATCGACATGGAAAAGGGCCAGATCGTTTCGGACGACGAGCTGAAGTACGAGCTTGCGACCAAGCATCCCTACGGCAAGTGGCTGGACAAGACCCAGCTCATCCTCGAAGACCTGAAGCCGGTGGAGCCGCGGGCGCTGCGCCGCGACGTGTCGCTGCTCGATCGTCAGCAGGCCTTCGGTTATACGTCGGAAGACACCAAGATCCTGATGTCGCCGATGGCGACGACGGGCCAGGAAGCCGTCGGCTCGATGGGCACCGATACGCCGATCTCGGCCATGTCTGAAAAGTCGAAGCTGCTCTACACCTATTTCAAGCAGAACTTCGCGCAGGTCACCAACCCGCCGATCGATCCGATCCGCGAGGAACTGGTCATGAGCCTCGTGTCGTTCATCGGCCCGCGTCCGAACATCCTCGACCACGAGGGTGCCGCAAACGCCAAACGTCTGGAAGTGCGCCAGCCGATCCTGACCAATGGCGATCTGGAAAAGATCCGCTCGATCGGCCACACGGAAGACCGGTTCGACACCAAGACGCTCGATTTCACCTATGACATCGAGCGTGGCGCCGAAGGCATGCCGGAAATGCTCGACCGTCTCTGCGAACGTGCGGAAGCTGCGGTCAAGGGCGGCTACAACATCATCGTGCTCTCCGACCGCCAGATCGGCCCGGACCGCATCGCCATCCCGGCGTTGCTGGCGACGGCCGCCGTGCACCATCACCTGATCCGCAAGGGGTTGCGCACCTCGGTCGGCCTCGTGGTCGAATCCGGCGAGCCGCGCGAAATCCATCACTTCTGCTGTCTCGCCGGTTACGGCGCCGAGGCGATCAACCCTTATCTCGCCTTCGACACGCTGACCGACATGCACATGCGCGGCGAGTTCCCCAAGGAAGTCGATGCGTCTGAAATCGTCTACCGCTATATCAAGGCGGTCGGTAAGGGCATTCTCAAGGTCATGTCCAAGATGGGCATATCGACCTACCAGTCCTATTGCGGTGGCCAGATCTTCGATGCGATCGGCCTCTCTTCGGGTCTGGTCGAGAAGTATTTCTTCGGAACGGCTTCGAACATCGAAGGCGTCGGTCTCGAAGAGATCGCCCAGGAAACCGTCACCCGTCATCATGCGGCCTTCGGCAAGGACCCGGTCCTGGCGACGACGCTCGATATCGGCGGCGAATATGCTTACCGCATGCGCGGCGAGAGCCATGCTTGGACGCCGGATGTGGTCGCGACGCTGCAGCATGCGGTACGCGGCAACAGCCAGGAGCGCTACCGCGAATTCGCCGAGATGGTGAACGAGACGGCGGTGCGGATGAACACCATCCGCGGCCTGTTCAAGATCAAGTCGGCAGGTGAGATCGGCCGCAAGCCTGTGTCGATCGACGACGTGGAGCCGGCGGTCGATATCGTCAAGCGGTTTTCGACCGGCGCCATGTCGTTCGGCTCGATTTCCCGTGAAGCGCATACGACGCTTGCGATCGCCATGAACCGGATCGGCGGCAAGTCGAACACCGGTGAAGGCGGCGAGGAAAGCGATCGCTACATGCCGCTGCCGGACGGCAGCCAGAACCCGGAGCGTTCGGCGATCAAGCAGGTCGCGTCCGGCCGCTTCGGCGTCACGACGGAATACCTGGTCAATGCCGACATGCTGCAGATCAAGGTGGCGCAGGGTGCGAAGCCCGGCGAAGGCGGCCAGCTGCCCGGCCACAAGGTGGACGCGACGGTCGCCAAGACCCGTCACTCGACGCCGGGCGTCGGCCTCATCTCGCCGCCGCCGCACCATGACATCTATTCGATCGAAGACCTGGCGCAGCTGATCTACGACCTGAAGAACGTCAACCCGACCTCGGACATTTCCGTCAAGCTCGTTTCGGAAGTGGGCGTCGGCACGGTTGCCGCAGGTGTCGCCAAGGCACGCGCCGACCATATCACGGTGGCGGGCTTCGACGGCGGCACGGGCGCTTCGCCGCTGACCTCGCTGAAGCATGCGGGCAGCCCCTGGGAAATCGGCCTCGCCGAAACCCAGCAGACGCTGGTGCTGAACGGGCTTCGCTCGCGCATTGCCCTGCAGGTCGACGGTGGTCTGAAGACCGGCCGCGACGTCATCATCGGTGCGTTGCTCGGTGCGGACGAATTCGGTTTCGCGACCGCTCCGGTCATCGCCGCCGGCTGCATCATGATGCGCAAGTGCCATCTGAACACCTGTCCGGTCGGTGTCGCCACCCAGGACCCGGTTCTGCGCAAGCGCTTCAAGGGCACGCCGGAGCATGTCATCAACTACTTCTTCTTCGTTGCCGAAGAAGTGCGCGAAATCCTGGCCTCGCTCGGCTTCACCCGCTTCGACGAGATCATCGGCATGGTCGAGCTTCTGGAAAAGGACGAGATGATCGCCCACTGGAAGTCCAAGGGTCTCGATTTCTCGAAGATCTTCCACAAGGTGGCGGCTCCGAAGGAAGCGACCTACTGGACTGAACGCCAGAAGCACCCGATCGACGACATTCTCGACCGCAAGCTGATCGAGAAGTCGCAGGCTGCGCTCGAAAACAAGGAACCGGTCGTCTTCGAAGTGCCGATCAGGAACGTCGACCGTTCCGCCGGTGCGATGCTCTCGGGTGCACTTGCCAAGCGCTGGCGCCACAAGGGCCTCAAGGACGACACGATCCATGTAACGCTGCGCGGCACGGCCGGTCAGTCATTCGGCGCGTTCCTTGCGCATGGCATCACCTTCGATCTGGTCGGCGACGGCAACGACTATGTCGGCAAGGGCCTGTCTGGCGGCCGTATCATCGTGCGCCCGCCGGAAAACTCGAAGATCGTTGCCGAGAACTCGATCATCGTCGGCAATACCGTGCTTTACGGCGCGATCACCGGCGAGTGCTATTTCCGCGGCGTTGCCGGCGAGCGCTTTGCCGTTCGTAACTCCGGTGCGATCGCTGTCGTCGAAGGCGTCGGCGACCACGGCTGCGAATACATGACCGGCGGCATCGTCGTCGTGCTCGGCGAGACGGGACGCAACTTCGCGGCCGGCATGTCCGGTGGCGTCGCTTACGTGCTCGACGAGAGCGGCGATTTCGCCAAGCGCTGCAACATGGCGATGGTCGAACTCGAACCGGTTCCGGAAGAGGACGACATGCTGGAAAAGCTGCACCATCACGGCGGCGACCTCATGCACAAGGGACGCGTCGACGTTTCCGAGGACATGACGCGCCACGACGAGGAACGCCTCTACCAGCTGATCTCCAACCACCTGCATTACACGGGCTCCAACCGCGCCAAGGAAATCCTCGACCGCTGGAGCGAATACCGGCCGAAATTCCGCAAGGTCATGCCGGTGGAATACCGCCGTGCGCTGGTGGAGATGGAGCGTATGCGGATGGGTGTTGCTGCGGAATAAGTTTCGCGAGGATTGTTAGGTTTTAACCGGCTGCGAGAGCGGCAGGACGGATTGAGGGTTTAAACATGGGCAAGGTAACGGGTTTCCTGGAGATCGACCGGCAGGTGGGCAAGTATCAGCCGGCTTCCGACCGCATCCGCCATTTCCGCGAATTCACCATCCCGATGTCGGATGCGGAGGTCACCAAGCAGGCGGCGCGCTGCATGGACTGTGGCATTCCCTATTGCCATGGCCCGACCGGCTGTCCGGTTCACAACCAGATCCCGGACTGGAACGACCTCGTCTACAACAACAAGTGGGAGGAGGCGATCCGCAACCTCCATTCCACCAACAACTTCCCGGAATTCACCGGCCGCGTCTGCCCGGCGCCTTGCGAGGAAGCCTGCACGCTGAACCTGGAAGATGCGCCGGTCGCCATCAAGACCGTCGAGCAGGCGATCGCCGACAAGGCCTATGAGCTCGGCTTTATCGCGCCGCAGCCGGCGACCATCCACACCGGCAAGAAGGTCGCGATCATCGGCTCCGGCCCCGCCGGCATGGCGGCTGCCCAGCAGCTCGGCCGCGCCGGCCACGAAGTGCATGTCTATGAGCGCGAGTCCAAGGCCGGCGGCTTGCTGCGCTACGGCATCCCCGACTTCAAGATGGAGAAGAACTTCATCGATCGCCGCGTCGAGCAGATCACCGGCGAGGGTGTCACCTTCCATTACGGCGCCAATGTCGGTGTCGACATTCCCGTCGAGAAGCTTCTCGCCGAGCATGATGCGGTGCTCTATTGCGGCGGTTCGGAAACCCCGCGTCCGGCCGGCATTCCTGGCGTCGAGCTGCATGGCGTCTATGACGCGATGCCCTATCTCGTGCAGCAGAACCGCCGCCTCGGCCGCGAGAACATCGAAAGTGTCGCCTGGGCGGCCGATCCGATCCTGGCCGGCGCCAAGCATGTCGTCGTCGTCGGCGGCGGTGACACGGCGTCGGACTGCGTCGGCACGGCCTTCCGCCAGGGCGCCGTCAAGGTGACCCAGCTCGACATCCGCCCGCAGCCGCCGGAAAAGGAAGACAAGCTCGCCGTCTGGCCGTTCTGGGCCACCAAGATGCGGACCTCGTCCAGCCAGGCCGAAGGTGCGGTGCGCGAATTCCAGGTGGCGACGCTCGAGTTCGTTGGCGAAGACGGCCAGCTCATCGGCGTGCGCTGCTGCGAAGTCGACGAGCGCCGCAAGCCGATCGCCGGCACGGATTTCATCATCAAGGCCGATCTCGCCTTCATCGCCATCGGCTTCTCCGGTCCGCTGACGGACGGGGTTCTGAACGAACTCGACGGCAAGCTGACGCTCAATGTCGACAAGCGTGGCTCGACCAATGTCGTCGCCAACGACAAGGACTACAGGACCTCGATCGACAAGTTCTGGACCGCCGGCGACGTGCGCCGCGGCCAGTCGCTGGTCGTCTGGGCGATCCGCGAAGGCCGCCAGGCGGCCCGGGCGATCGACGAGGCGCTGACGGGAAGCTCGGTTTTGCCGCGGTAAGTGGCGGGAATTTCGCTGGGCAGACGGTTGATGTGAGTCGGTGCGGCAAGCTCCTTTAATCTCCCCCACAAGGGGGAGATCGGATGCGGCGCGGTTTCACTCCCTCTCCCGGTTTGCGGGAAAAGGGCGAATGCCACACCCGATCGCTAACGGGTCGCCGCGCTCACGGCCGGGATCCTATAATCGTCAATGCGTCCGGCCGGCGCCGGGGCGAGTTCTCCGCGCCTGACCAGTTTGTCGCGCGGTGTTTCGACGAGGACGGAGGGGAGTGGGGCGGCGCCGAGAAGGTCCTTGCCGCCGTCGAGCTCGGGGTCGGAGAGGCTGATCGGATGGGTCGGGATGGCCTGGCCGGGCGAGGCGGGAAGGGTGGATAGAGCCGGCAGGTTGGAGCCGTCGAGCTTCACGACATCGGGGCTTGCCATTTCGCCGAGATGCCGGCGCGCGAGCTTTTCCACGTAGAAGGCGAGCTTCTGCTTGCCGGCCTTGGTGAAGGTGATGCCATCGGAACCGCGCAGGCGCACCTGCTGGCCGTTGACGTCCGACCCGGTGACGATGAACTTGCCGTCCTCGTCGACGAAACCTTCCCAGATATCGACGAATTCGCCGCCGGCCTTTTCCGCCTGGTTGCGGTAAATGGCGTTGAGCGTCACGGCGTCGGCGGTCGCCACCGGCGACTGGAAGGAAGGCAGGCCGACCCAGAGGAGCGGCAGCTTGCGTGCGGCGACGATGCCGACAAGTTCGGTCACCCGCCGCTCGTATTCCTTGAACCAGGCGTCGCTGCGGAACTTTTCCTTGGTGCTGCCGATCGTCATCTGCTGGCGGTCGTTGGCCCCGAGCATGATCACGACCACGGCGGGTTTCACCTCGTCGAGCATGGCGGGAAGCTCGGCCGCCCAGTCGAGGTGATCCTCGCGCACGAGACCGGAGGAGCCGTCGCTGCGCTCGGTGATCGCGACGCCGGGAGCGGTCGCAAACGCCGTTTCCAGTTCGCTGCCGATGCCGCCGGCCATAAAGTCGCCGACCACCAAAACCTGCTTGGCATTATTGATTTTGGCGACCGGTTCCGGCGCCGGTGGCGCGATCGGCTGCACCGGGCGGGGAGCGGCCGCTCGTCCCGTGCTGCGGCGCGGCCGCGGTTTCATCTCGATGATCGAGCCGTCGCGTTCGTAGCGGCGGCGGCTGTAGGGGGCGGGCCGCTCATAGCGGTCGTCGCGCTCGTAACGCGGACCGCCGAACAGGTAATCGAAGAGGTTACGGCGCGGGATGGGCTCCTGGGCGGCGGCCGGCGGCGAGCCGGCCGGCAGGGCGACCAGCACCGCGAGGAGGAAAAGGGCCAGACGCACCCATCCCCAGTTTCGCACGCCCTTGTCTGGTCGAGGCCTGTTCCGCCAGGCACCGTTCTGGACGGTCTCTTTTTGCCCGGATTTATGCAAAGCCTTCATGCCTCCGCCGCCCCGCAAGTCTTGCGGGAGATTCCCTTAAACGATGTGGCGCGATACGCCTTCTTGTCAACGCAAAGCTTCGAGAAGCGACTTCGAGGGCTCGCCGTTCTGCTGCATGCCGAGGCGTTTCTGGATCGCCGAGATCGCAGCCTTCGAGCCGGAGCCGAAATTGCCGTCGACTTCGCCCTCGTAATAACCGAGCTGCTTCATGCGGTTCTGCAGCTCGAACTTCTGCTTGATGTCCAGCGTGCCTTCGGGGCGCGGCCAGCTCTGCTGGACGCCGCCGACACCGGCGATCTCGTCGGCGAGCAGGCCCACCGCCAGCGCGTAGCTGTCGGCGGCGTTGTATTTCTTCACGGTGAAGAAATTGCCGAGCATCAGGAAGGCCGGGCCGCTCTCGCCGGCCATCAGCTTCAGCGTCGCCCGGTCGGTGCCGCGCGGGAAGCTTTTGCCGTTCGGGCGGGCGAAACCGAGCTTCGCCCATTCGCCGAGCGTCTTGGTCTGGCCTTCGTGACGGGCGCCGTTGGCCGGGAGCACGGTTTCGTAACCCCAGGTCTTGCCGCTCTGCCAGCCGTTCTTGGCAAGCAGGTTGGCGGACGTGGCAAGCGCATCCGGGACCGAATGCCAGATATCACGCTTGCCGTTACCGTCGGCATCGATCGCGTAGAGCAGGTAGCTGGTCGGGATGAACTGGGTATGGCCCATGGCGCCGGCCCAGGAGCCGGTCAGCTGCTTCGGGGTGATATCGCCCGACTGCAGGATCTTCAGTGCGGCGATGAGCTGGTTGCGGGCGAACTTGGCGCGCTTGGGATCGCCCCAGGCAAGGGTCGCCAGCGCCTGCGGCACGTGGTGCAGGCGGTCGGGATTTTCCAGTGCTGCACCATAATTGGATTCCATCGACCAGATGGCGAGCAGGATGTTCTTGTCGACGCCGAAATGGCGTTCCAGGGAGGCCAGCGTCGAGCCGTGCCTGGCGGCCATCTCGCGGCCGATCTTGACCGTATAGGGGTTTACGCGGCTGTCGAGATAGTCCCAGATCCTGGACTTGAATTCCGGCTGAAAATTCGCCTTCTCAAGCACGTCCTGATCGGGTTCACTGATACCGGCGAACGCTCGGTCATAGGTGGAGCGTGTGATACCGCTTTTGGCGGCGGTGTCGTAGAATTTTGCGATCCACGTCTTGAAACCGGCGTCTGCCTGAGCATCTATCGGCATGGCCGCAGCGGCGAGCCCGGCGATCAGGGAGAAGGCAAACCCACGAAAGAGGTTGGTGCGAAGCGTCTTCATCGGCAGTCGGGTCCATTCTTCTTTTACCAAGCCTGACGGCAAGAGTGGCATGCGGCTTAACGATGTAATAACAGGATTGGGTCAACAAATTCTTTACCATAGAAACCCAACCCGCGGCAGTCTTTGCGAAACGGTAGCAATTCGTCATTAGATGCCGAGATTTGAATATTTGCACAATGACGTGCTTGCAGGAGGCATGAGTGGCACAACAACAAAAGATCCGTAAGGCAGTGTTTCCGGTAGCAGGTCTGGGCACGCGCTTCCTGCCCGCGACCAAGGCGGTGCCGAAGGAAATGCTGACCGTGGTCGACAAGCCGGTCATCCAGTACGTCGTGGATGAGGCGGCCGAAGCCGGGATCGAACATTTCGTCTTCGTGACCGGACGCGGCAAGGGGGTCATCGAAGACTATTTCGACATCCAGTACGAGCTGGAACAGATGCTGCGCGAGCGCAACAAGAACGCCGAGCTGACGCTGCTCGCTGGGCTTCTGCCAGTTGCCGGCACCGCCAGCTTCACGCGCCAGCAGGTGCCGCTCGGGCTTGGCCACGCGGTCTGGTGCGCGCGCGACATCGTCGGCAACGAGCCTTTCGCGGTCCTACTTCCCGACATGATCATGGCCGGCGGCAAGGGCTGCCTCAAGGGCATGGTCGATCTTTATGCCGAGAGCGGCGGCAACGTCATCGCGGTTCAGGAATGCGATCCGGAACAGGCGCATAAATACGGTATCGTCGGCATCGGCTCACCGGTCGGCGAGGGCTTCAAGATCACCCAGATGGTCGAAAAGCCGGCCAAGGGCACCGCGCCGTCCAACCTCTACATCAACGGCCGCTACATCCTGCAGCCGGAGATCTTTAAGATCCTGGAAACCCAGGAGCGCGGCGCCGGCAACGAGATCCAGCTTACCGACGGCATGCTGGCGCTCCTGAAATCTCAGGAATTCGCGGCCTATCCCTTCAAGGGCGATACGTTCGACTGCGGCGCCAAGGACGGCTTCATCCTGGCCAACCTCGCCTTCGCGCTGCAGCGTCCCGACATTCGCCCGGCGATCGAAGGGCCGATGAAGGCACTGCTCGCCTCGCTGAAGTAAATTTTCCGGCCGGCAAGTTTGCCGGTTCGACGTCACGCAAACCCCTCATGGTCCTGCTATGAGGGGTTTTCGTTTTTCACGGTGTCGGGTGACATGGGTGTCTCTGAGGGTAGCGATTTTCTGGAATTTCATGACCTGCCGACGGAGGCGGTGCTGGCAATCCTTAAACGCGCCGGCGAACTTGGCGAAGCGTGGCGGGAACGGCGAATGCCGAAAAGCCTCGAGGGCAGACGGGTCGCCCTGATCGTCGACGATGGCGGCTGGCGCAATACGACGGCCTTCGATCTCGGTATCCAGACGATGGGCGGCATTTGCACGCATGTGCCGGCCAGCCTCGGCGGGCGCGAGGCGGTTGCCGATCTGGCGGGTTATCTCGACAACTGGTTCGACATGATCGTCGTCCGCACGCCGGAGTTGGCCTCGCTCCGGGAACTTGCAGCAAATGCCCGGGCGCCGGTCATCAATGCCCGGACGCGATCGAACCATCCTTGCGAGACGCTTGGCGATCTCGCCTATGTCAGAGCCAAAAGGGGCGGCATCGACGGGCTGAAGATCGCCGGTGTGGCGCCGGACGCCAATATTCTGCGGTCCTGGGTGGAGGCGTCGATCTCGCTGCCGATCGAGGTGGTGCAGGTCTATCCGGACGATTGGCATGTCAGCGACCCGGCGCTTCTCAATCCGAATTTCCGCCTGAGCACGGATATGCGCGAGCTTGAGGATGCGGACGTCATCTTCACGGATAGCTGGCCGAGCGGGGTGGCGGAAGGCGAGGTCGCCGACTATCGCATATCGGCCGAGGTTCTCGATCGCTGCCGCCTGGATGCGATCTTCATCCCCTGTCCGCCTGTGGCGCGAGGGCAGGAAGTGACCGCGGATGCGATGGCGCATCCCGCCTGCCAGAGCGCAGCGGCGAAGGCGTTTCTGCTGCATGCGCAGAACGCGCTGATGGAATGGATTGCCGCCCGAACCGGGGTTTAACGCTTCAAGGTGAGGCCGACGCCGGCGCGGACGATCTTGTCGTTGGTGCCGCCGCCGCCCGCCTGTTCGTATTCGACGTCACCGGTCAGATCGAGATAGCGGTTGATGGCCCAGGTCAGGCCGGCGCCGCCGATCCAGACCGTTTCGTCGCTCGGGCCGCCGCTCGGGAAATCCCGCAAAGTCGAACTGCCGGTCAGCCGGGCGATGAGGTTGTCGCGCATTTCATGGGTCAGCGCCGCCGTCGCCTGGTATTCCACCCAGCCGCTCTGGCCGGGCGTGGTCGAGTCCTGCACCGTGGTGCGCAGACCGAGATCGACATTGGTGCCGCGCTGCGGCGACCATGTGGCGGTGCCGTTGAGGGTGACCGCGCCGACCGATTTCAGGCGGTCGTCCTCGTAGTCGACGATTTCGTAACCGGTGCCGATCTCGCCGCGCAGCTTTTCGCCCAAATCGAATTCGACGCCGGTGCGCGCCGCATAGCTCTGCGACGAACGGGCATAGCCGGAATTGTCGCGCCTGAGGTCGTAGAAGGTACGGCCGGTCGCCACTTCCACATAGGGGACGAGTGCCGGCGACAGTTCGTAGCCGAGCCGCAGGCGACCGTCGATGCCGGTGCGGTTGCGGTCCTTGGTGCTGACGATCGTACCGTCGGAGAGTTTCGCATCCGTATAGGCCGCACGGGAAAAATCGAGTGCGGCGGTGCCGCGGACCTTGCCGAAGTCGCGCTGGACGGAGGCGCCGCCGGTGAATTCATGGACGCCCGGCTGGGTCGATGCGCCGCCGAGCGCATTCGGATCGTAGTCGTCCTCGCGGGAGAACCGGTAGCCGCCGGTGATATGGGCGACCGTATCGTTGGAGAGGTCGAGCCGCAGGTCCGCATTGATGTTCGCTTCCGGCTGCTCGCCCTGGCTGCTGCTGCCGAGATTGCGTTCCAGCGTGCCTTCGCCCGTCACCGTCAACGAATGGCGCGACCAGTCGGAGGTCAGCGTGCCGCGGATCGTCGTCGACAGGTAATCGCGGCGGATCTTGGTGCCGTTCGAGCGGCGGGTCTCGGTGTCGATGCTCTGGTTGATCGAGGGGCGGAGCAGGAAACTGCCCATCCGGATGCCGGTCGGATCGCCCGGCTCGCGGGGCTGTTCCTGGGTTTCGACAGGCTCCGCGCCGCGGTCGAGCGGCTCTTCGCGCGGCTGGTTCAGGTCGTCCTCGTAGGGAGGCTCCTGGTTGGCCGCCTGGCTGCGGCCGGGCGTGGTGCCGGTCGCGAGATTGGGATCGTCCTGGTTCTGGTCGTCGGCGGCATTGGTGGCGTTGGTCGTCGGCTGCGCCGAGGTGCTGCCTCTCAATGCCGTGTTGGAGGCCGTGTTCGAAGTTGGCGACGTGGCGTTCGCGACCGAGGGAAGAGAGCCGTTCTGCGGCGGAAACACGTTGCGGGTCTGGGCGGCTGCGGGCGAAACAAGCGCTGAACAGGCCAGCAGAAGGCCGAGTGCCGCCCGGCGCCTCTGACGCGTCCCGCCTGTCGTTGTGGTGATCTTCATAGGCCTGCCCGGGCAATCGCAAATGCTTACCCAAACGTAAAGCCATGTGGTTAACGTTTGGTTGCGACGCTATGGCAGCGGCCAACTTAGCGGCCCCGCGCCAAAGCCGATAGACTTGATGGGTGAAAAGCGTTAAGGCTTGCCCATGATCAAGAGAGCTTTGCAACTGGTCGAAAACGACCTTGTCGATTCCGCCTTGAGGACAATTTCCTTCGGGAAACAAGGGCTTAATGCGCTGGAGCTGGCGCTTCAGAACGGCCTTGGGGATGCCTTCCGCAAGGCCGCGGAACTGATCGGCGACATCGACGGCAGGGTCGTCGTGACCGGCATCGGCAAGAGCGGACATATCGGCCGCAAGATCGCCGCCAGCCTCGCTTCGACCGGCACACCCTCCTTCTTCGTGCATCCGGTTGAAGCCAATCACGGCGATCTCGGCATGATCGGCTCGGGCGACGTGGTGCTGGCTCTGTCCTGGAGCGGCGAGACCGCCGAACTGCAGGGCATCGTTTCCTTCACCCGCCGCTTCTCCATTCCGCTGATCGCCATGACGTCGGGCGAGATTTCGACGCTGGCCCGCGAGGCCGATGTCGTTCTGCTGCTGCCCAAGGAACAGGAAGCCTGCCCGCACGGTCTGGCGCCGACCACCTCGACGCTGATGCAGCTTGCCATGGGCGACGCGCTTGCCGTGGCGCTGCTCGAAGCACGCGGTTTCTCGGCAACCGATTTCCGCGTCTACCATCCAGGCGGCAAGCTCGGGGCGATGTTGAGCCATGTCGGCGACCTGATGCATACCGGTGATCGCATGCCTCTGGTCAAAAAGGGCGTCCTCATGCTGGAGGCGATCGAGGAACTGTCGCGCAAGCGCTTCGGCTGCGTCGGCATAGTCGACGAGGATGGCAGCCTCTGCGGCTTCATCAGCGATGGCGATATTTCCCGGCACCTTCATCTCGATCTGCGCGAAACGCTGGTCGACGACGTGATGACGCACAACCCGAAGACCGTCGGCAAGGAAACGCTTGCCACGAAGGCCATGGCGCTGCTCAACAAGCACAGCATCGGCGCGCTGCTCGTGGTCGACGAAGAGCGCAAGCCGGTCGGCATCGTCCACTTCCACGACCTGCTGCGCGTCGGCGTCGCCTGATATTCAGCCAGGCTCCAAGCCGCTTTAAGCCGTTTTCCAACCGGAAGAACTACGCCGCTTCGACCGTCAGGTCGCGGCCGCTCGCCGCCACCACCTTCACCTGCGTGCCGGCCGGCAGGTCCGGTCCCATCACCGACCACCATGTATCGTCGAGTCGGATGCGGCCGCGCCCCTCGGCGATCGGTTCGTGAAGAGTTGCGGTGCGGCCGACCAGGCTTTCGCCGCGACGGTTGAGATTGGGCTCGTCCGTCGCCTGGTTGCGGTTGGAATAGAAACGGCGGCCGGCCAGTGCGAAGGCGCCGGAAAGCACCGCGAAAAGCAGGAGCTGGACGTGCCAGGTCCAGAAGGCCGCGTCCCAGAGCGCCAGAGACAGGACGCCGATGACGATCGCGGCCGCGCCGATCCAGATCAGGAAGACGCCGGGTGCAGCGAGTTCGGCACACAAGAGGACGACGCCCAATATCCACCAGCTCCAGGGACCGAGATTGACCACAGCATCATGCAGCATGGTTCAGGTCTCTGAAGAATTCGGGTTGAACGGATTGAGGACCGGCGTGGTGCGCGGGCCGGGCTGGGGACGCGGGCCGGCCGAGGGGCGCGGCGGTGCGGCGGGACCCGAACCATCGCCAAAAACCTCCTTGGCGATGGCGCCGATGCCGCCGAGCGAACCGATGACCGACGAAGCCTCCAGCGGCATCAGCACGATCTTCGAATTGGGCGCCTTGCCGATCGCCGCCAGCGCCTCGATGTATTTCTGCGCCACGAAATAGTTGATTGCCTGCACGTCGCCGGCGGCGATCGCCTGCGAGACGGACTGGGTCGCCTTGGCTTCGGCTTCCGCCAGACGCTCGCGAGCTTCCGCCTCGCGGTACGCGGCCTCGCGCTTGCCCTCGGCTTCCAGGACGGCCGCCTGCTTGGCGCCTTCGGCGCGCAGGATCTGGGCGCTGCGGGAACCTTCGGCCTCGAGGATCTGGGCGCGCTTCTCGCGCTCGGCCTTCATCTGCCGCCCCATCGATTCGACGAGGTCGGCGGGCGGCTGGATGTCCTTGATCTCGACGCGGGTGACCTTGATGCCCCAGGGGCCGACGGCCTCGTCGACGACGCGCAGCAGGCGCTCGTTGATGACTTCGCGATTGGAGAGCAGCTCGTCGAGATCCATCGAGCCCATGACCGAGCGGATGTTGGTCATGGTGAGGTTCTGGATGGCGTTCTGCAGGTTGGAAATCTGGTAGGCGGCCTGGGCCGGATTGAGCACCTGATAGAAGGCGACAGCATCTGCGGAGACGCTGGCATTGTCCTTGGTGATGACTTCCTGGGTCGGGATGTCGAGCACCTGCTCCATGACGTTCATGCGCACGCCGATGCGCTCGATGAAGGGCGTCAGGATGTTGAGGCCGGGCTCCAGCGTGCGCGTATAGCGTCCGAAGCGCTCCACGGTGTAGCGGTAACCCTGCGGCACGGTCTTGATCCCGGCGAACAGGACCAGGATGATCAGCAGTACGACGCCGATCACGACGATATCGAAGCCACCCAGGCCGCCCAAGTTCATGACATTCCTCCATTGCAGGCGGTAAGTCCGCCAGATCACACGTGATGAGTTAGCACGTTCTTTACAGGGAAGAAATGACAGCCCGACCGCTGTCGATGTCGCCCGGGTTATTCACAAGGACGCGTTGCCGGTCTAGGAAGCGGGTTCGAACTCCCGGTCGCAGCCTACCCGGTCAAAACAAGGATGAAAGCCCATGAAAACCATCGTCGTCTGCTCCGGCGGACTGGATTCCGTTTCGCTCGCCCACAGGATTGCCGCCGAACAGCAGCTGCTGGGGCTGATCTCCTTCGACTATGGCCAGCGGCACCGCAAGGAACTCGATTTCGCCGCCGCCTGCGCCGCGCGGCTCGGTGTGTTCCACGAGATCATCGACATGCGCGGCATCGGCAGCCGGTTGACCGGCTCGGCACTGACCGATGACGTGGACGTGCCGGACGGGCATTATGCCGAGGAGACGATGCGGGTGACCGTGGTGCCGAACCGCAACGCGATCATGCTGTCGATCGCCTTCGGGGTGGTGGCGGCGCGAAACGCCGATGCGGTGGCGATCGCCGTGCATGGCGGCGACCATTTCATCTATCCCGACTGCCGGCCCGGTTTCATCGACGCCTTCCAGGCGATGCAGGATCATGCCCTCAACGGTTATGCCTCGGTGCGGCTGCTTGCGCCTTATGTCCATGGATCGAAGGCCGATATCGTCACGGACGGCGCTCGTCACGCTACGCCGTTTGCCGAAACCTGGTCCTGCTACAAGGGCGGTGCCCGCCATTGCGGCCGCTGCGGCACCTGCGTCGAGCGGCGCGAAGCCTTCCACCTTGCCGGCATCGAAGATCCGACCGAGTACGAGGATCCGGATTTCTGGAGGGCGGCGACGGAGCGATTCACGGCCGAGGAGACGCGTTGATAGAGTGGCTGTCTCATCTAGAACAGTCATTGGATCATCACGGCCAACCGGGCTAGGTTTCGCATTCTTCCCGCACGAGGTACCTCGATGAAGCTTCAATTGATCCGCAATGCGACGCTCAAGCTTTCCTATGCGGGCCGCAGCATCCTGATCGATCCTTATTTCGCACCTCGTCACAGCCTGCCGTCCTATACCGGAAAATCCGCCAATCCGTTGACGGACCTGCCGCTTTCGGTGGAGGAGGTCTTGCAGGGTGTCGAACTGGTGATCGTCTCCCATCTCCATACGGACCATTTCGATTCGGTGGCCAAACAACGTGTCCCGAAACATCTGCCGCTGATCTGTCAGCCGGGCGATGAGGCGACAATCGCTGCAGAAGGTTTTACCGATGTGGAGCCGCTCGAGGGGGAGCTCGTCTGGCAAGGCATCACGATCACGCGCCGTGAGGGCAGCCACGGGCTTGGTCCGGTCCGGGAAAAGATGGGGTCGGTAATGGGACTGACGCTTGCCGCGCCCGGTGAGCCGCTCATTTATTGGGCGGGCGATACGGTCCTTTATCCGCCGGTACTGGAGACGGTGGAGCGCGTCGTGCCCGATGTCATCGTCAGCCATTCCTGCGGCGCCCTCTGGGATGGCGACCTCATCGTCATGGATGCGGCGGAAACGATCGAACTCTGCCGGTCCGCGCCTGAGGCCACGGTTGTCGCGGCGCATATGGAGGCGCTCGATCATGCCACCGTTTCGCGTGCACATCTGCGCGAGGCGGCTGGTTCGGCCGGAATCGGCCCATCGCGCCTGCTGATTCCGGCAGACGGCGATGTGATCGACCTGCCGGCCCGCTGAAAGCGCTGAACCCGGAGAGGCAATAAATCAGGGGCGGCTGGAATGAGCCGGCTTACACCCAGCCCTGAAGTTCGCGGCGAACGACCTTTTCCAGCACCGTCATGCCACCGGGGCTGTCGTTCAGACAGGGGATATGCGCGAACTTTTCGCCGCCGTGATGCAGGAAGATCTCGCCGGCTTCTTCGGCAATCTCTTCGAGCGTTTCCAGACAGTCGGAGACGAAGCCGGGGTTCATCACCGCGATCCGCTTGATGCCGTCATGGGCGAGTTTTTCGACCGTCTTGTCGGTATAGGGCTGCAGCCATTCCTCGGGCCCGAAACGGGACTGGAAGGTGATCATGAAATTCCTGTCCGTGAAGCCGAGGGTCTCCTTCAGGAGCCGCGCGGTCTTCTGACAATGGCAGTAATAGGGATCGCCCGCCTTGAAATAGGATTGCGGGATGCCGTGGAAGGAGGCGATCAGCATTTCCGGCTCCCAGTCGAGGGCCGCATACTTCGCCCTGACGGAGTCCGCCAGCGCCTCGATATAGGCCGGCTCGTCGTGATAGGGCGGCACGGTGCGTAACGCCGGCTGCCAGCGCAGCTTCATCAGGTGCTCGAAGGCCTTGTCGTTGACGGTGGCGGTGGTGGAAGCCGCATATTGCGGATAGAGCGGGAAGAGGACGATCTTTTCGCAGCCCTTCTCCTTCAGGGCATCGATGCGCTCGGCGATCGAGGGTTTTCCGTAGCGCATCGCCCAATCGACGACGACATTCGGGAGATCCTTCAGCCGCTCGGCCATCAGCTCGCCCTGGCTGCGGGTATAGGTGCGCAGGTAGCTTTCGTTGAGATCCTTGTTCCAGATCGCCTCATAGGCCTTGCCGACCTTCTGCGGCCGCTTGTTGAGCACGATGCCGTAGAGGATCGGATACCAGTAGAGCCGCGACCATTCGATCACCCGCTTGTCGGACAGAAACTCGGCGAGATAACGCCGCATCGACCAGTAATCCGTGCCGTCGGGCGTGCCGAGATTGACGAGCAGCACGCCGACCTTGCCGAAAGTCACCTTCGGATGATCGGAGGGCATGGGGGCGGAATGGGAGGTCATGCGGACACTTTCGGGTTGAACGATAGCCGGGCGCTTTATCTGCGGGATTACTTAGGAAGAAAACCGGCCCGGGAAAGCCCGGGCCGGCTGAAGAAACGAGACAAATTGTCCTTGTCAGCGATGCCGGCGGCTTATTTCGCCGGCAGTTCCAGCTCGGCGCCGACCTGGATGACATTCGGGTGGCGCAGTGCGTTGAGCTTGGCGATCTCGGTCCACTTTTCGCCGTCGCCATAGGTGGCTTCGGCGATCTTCCACAGCGAGTCACCCTTGGCGACCGTGTACTTGGTCGGACCGGCCGGCTGCGGAGCGGCGGGAGCCGCTGCCGGAGCAGGCTTTGCCGGGGCTGCGGCCATGGTGTTCGGGGCCGGAGCGGCAGGTGCTGCCGGAGCCGCCATCGAGGGAGCGGGAGCGGCAGGTGCAGGGGCTGCGGGTGCCGCCATGGTCGGGGCCGGCGTTGCTGCCGGGGCCGGGGCAGCCGGAGCAGGAGCCGCGGCTGTCGGAGCCGGTGCGGCAGGAGCAGCCGCCGGAGGAGCGGCCGGCGCAGGCTTTGCCGGCGGCGTGTAGCTTGCCGGGGTCAGGTCGGTGACGCGGCCGTCCGTATAGGGCTTGTAAGGGTTTCGGGCAGCCACGAATTCCGCCGTCACGTCGGCGAGGTCCGGACCGTAGTCATAGGCGTTCTTGCCGCCGGTCTTGAAGATGGCATAACCGTCGCCACCTGCACGCATGAAATTGTTGGTGACCACGCCGTAGCTCTTGGCCGGGTCGATGGCGACGAACTTGTCGCCGTCCTTGACCTGCACGTCGCTGACCTTGGAGCCGGCCGGCTTCGACTTGTCGAAGGAATATTTGAGGCCAGCGACCTGCGGGAAACGGCCGGCGCCGTCATCGATCTGGCTGACGCCGTTTTCCAGGGCCTTGATGACATCGGCACCGGTGAGCTGGAAGGTGGCGAGCGTGTTCTGGAAAGGCAGGACGCTGACGACTTCGCCCTGGGTGACTTCGCCGGCGTCGATCGAGGCGCGCAGGCCGCCGCCGTTCTGGATGGCGATGGTGATGCCCTGACCCTTGGTGCGGTCGAGCATGGCATCGGCGACCAGGTTGCCCATCGAGCATTCCTTGGCGCGGCAGACGCGGCGGTCACCGTCGATCACGGCTTCGGAGGCGCCGACGACCTTCTTCTTCATGTCCTCGATCGGCTTCTTCAGCTCCGCGACGCGGGCCAGGAAGGCCGGGTCCGGGGTGATCGACTTGTCCATGAGGATCGGCTCGCCCTCGGCCGACTTCACGACACCGCTGTCGTCGAAGACGATTTTGATGTCGCCGAGATACTTCGAATACTGATAGGCTTGGACGACCGGGACCTTGTAGCCGCCCGGGTTGTCCGACCAGGTCGGGTAGGGGCCTTCGGCGCCCTTGGCGGTGTTCGACAGCAGCGTGTGGGTATGGCCGCCGACGACGACGTCGACATCCGGGATCTTGGCGATCATGGTGAGGTCGCGCGGATAACCGACATGGGTCAGTGCGATGATCTTGTCGACGCCCTGGGCCTTGAGGCCCTGGACGGCTTCGGTGATCTTGGCGACGTCGTCGGCAATGGTGATGTTCGGGCCGGGATTGGCGATTTCGGCGGTGTCGTTGGTGACGGCGCCGACGATGCCGATCTTCTGGCCTCCGACGGTCAGCACCAGCGAGGGCTTGATGCGGTTGCCGATCTTGGCGGCGGCGCTCGGCACGACGTTGGCGGTGACGACCGGGAACTGGATCTTGTCGAGGAAGGTGGCAAGCACGTCGTCGCTGTCGTCGAATTCATGGTTGCCGACGGTCATGGCGTCGAACTTCATGGCGTTCAGCGCTTCGGCTTCGGCCGCACCCTTATAGGTCGTGTAGAAGAGAGAGCCCTGGAAGTTGTCGCCGCCGTTGAGGAGAATGACGTTCTTGTTCTGAGCCTTCAGCGCGTCGCGGGTCTGGTTGATGGCGGTCAGTAGGCGGGATGCGCCGCCGAAGCAGACGCCCTTGCCTTCATCCTCGGCCGAGCAGGTGGAATCGGTTGCGTTGATCGATTCGAGACGTGAATGGAAGTCGTTGATGTGCAGGATATTGAGCTCGAAATCGGCAAATGCCGCGCCGCTTGAAAGAGCCATGACCGACGCGGTCAGCAGCCCGAGCCCCAATGTCTTCTTCATCTGATCTCTCCTCTTTTTAATTCGGACGGCTGTGCCGCCCTTTTTATCTGTTCTAGTTTTTCAATGTGACAACCGTTCCGGCGGGCATGTTTTCATCAACCGATGGTGGGTTCAAGGGAAATGTGACGGTAGTGCATTCGTAAATGAATGCACGCAAAACGCGAAAACCCCGCCGAGGCGGGGTCGCGATGATCGGGACGAGGATGTGTCGTCTCAGCCGCGGCGGGCCAGCGAGAACTGGGCGCCGCTATCCTGCGTGCAGTTGAGCTGGTTGATGCTGACCAGCGAGCAGTTGACACGCGACTGGGTCTTGCGCACCAGCGAGGTCATGTTGATCTCGACCAGCGTCGGCGAGAGGCTGGTATAGGTGCCCGAGGCGAGCAGCGTGTTGCTGTCGCTGGAGCGGGTGTTGAACGTGCCGGCCTGGAACGACGAGACGATGCCGTTCGGATCGACCCAGCTTCCTTCGACGCCCTGCGGCTGCACGGCCGCCATCTGTTGCGGCGGAGGGGAAGAAACGCAGGCGGTCAAGCTGGCTGCGGCGATGAGCGCAAAGCTCACTTTAAATTTCATGATCAGTCTCCCGCGATTCGGTCCGGCTTAGGTTGGCAAACCTTGCCGCCATCGCCCTATGTAACGCAAGATGTGGCCTTGAAAAGGCAAGAGCTTTCAACATGCAAAAAACCGCCTGCGGCGAGGCAGGCGGTTTCTATTGTCTTTTATCGGATCAACGGACCCGTTCGTTGGATTAACGAACCTGCTCGCGAAATTAGCGAACCAGGATGTTCTTGAACTGCCACGGATCCTTCTCGTCGATGTCTTCCGGGAAGAGGCCCGGGCGACCGTCGAGCGGGGTCCAGTCGGTGTAGTGACCTTCGACCGGGCCGAGATAGGGCAGCTGCACTTCGAGGCAGCGCTTGTAGTCGATCTCATCGGCTTCGACGATGCCGGCGGTCGGGTTTTCGAGCGCCCAGACCATGCCGGAGAGAACCGCCGAGGTCACCTGCAGGCCGGTGGCGTTCTGGTAAGGCGCGATGCGGCGGGTTTCTTCGAGCGACAGGCGCGAACCGAACCAGTAGGCGTTCTTCTCGTGGCCGTAGAGCAGGACGCCGAGTTCGTCGATGCCGTCCTCCAATTCGTCCTCGTCGAGAACGTGATGGACCGGCTGCGGGGTGCCGCCGTTGCCGAACATTTCATGCAGCGACAGGACCGCGTCATTGGCCGGATGGTAGGCGTAGTGGCAGGTCGGGCGGAAGGTCACTTCGCCGTCCTTGTCGCGCACTGTGAAATAGTCGGCGATCGAGATCGATTCGTTGTGGGTGACGAGGAAGCCATACTGCGGACCGGGCGTCGGGCACCAGGAGCGGACGCGGGTGTTGGCGCCCGGCTGTTCGAGGTAGATGGCGGCCTTGTTGCCCTTCTTGTGCTTCTTGGCGTTCTTCGGCATCCATTCCTCATGGGTGCCCCAGCCCAGTTCGGCCGGCTGCATGCCTTCGGAGATGAAGCCTTCGACCGACCAGGTGTTCCAGAAGACGTTGAGCGGCTTCGGATGCTTGGTGCGCTGGGTGTCGCGCTCGGCGATGTGGACGCCCTTGACGCCGAGCTTCTTCATCAGCTTGGCCCAACCTTCGCGATCGTGCTGATCCGGCTCGTCGAACTTCAGGCCGGTGTCGTTGGCAAGGTTGACCAGCGCCTGCTTGACGAACCAGGAGACCATGCCCGGGTTGGCGCCGCAGGTGGAAACGGCGGTGGCGCCGCCCGGGCTCTTGGCCTTTTCCTTGCGCACGGTTTCACGCAGCGCATAGTTGGTGCGCTCGGAATTCTTCATGTTCTTGTCGAAGTAGAAGCCGAGCCAGGGCTCGACGACCGTGTCGATGTAGAGGACGTCGAGCTTGCGGCAGAGCTTCATCAGGTCGAGCGAGCCGGTGTCGACCGACAGGTTGACGCAGAAGCCCTGGCCCTTGCCTTCGGTCAGAAGCGGCTTCAGGAGTTCCTTGTAGTTCTCCTTGGTCACGAATTCCTTGATGTGACGGACGCCGTGCTTCTTGAGGATCTCCATGTCGGCGGGTTCTTCGCGCGGGTCGATGACGACCATCCGGCTCTTGTCGAACTTGAAATGGCGTTCGATCAGCGGCAGCGTGCCGCGGCCGATCGAGCCGAAACCGATCATCACGATCGGACCGGTGATTTCGCCATAAACCGGATAGGTAGTCTCTGACATGTCTTTCTCCTTGATCGCGGCCTTGTGGGCCGCTGCCCCGCTTATTCGGCAGTGGAATGGAAATTAAAGGCTGCACTCGGGCAATTCGCGGCGCTCTAGATCATAAAACTTCGTCACAATAAAGAGCCTGTCGGTTTTCGGGTATGAATCGGCGGCGTTATTCGACGACGGCGGGCGTCGCTTCGGATTTCCGGAGAGCTGCGACAAGCTCGACGTCCGGTTCGACGCGGCGGGCCGGATCGAGTTGCCGCAGCCCGATCATGAAGGGCTTCGACAAGCCATCGTGGGGCGTGCAAGCGAGTTTCATGGCATCGGGCTTTGTGCTATAGACCAGGGAAATTGGAGGCATACGGTCCATGACGTCGCATGTGGTCTCACTTCGCATTTCGGGCGAAATGAAGGAACGGCTCGACCGGCTGTCCTCGGCGACCAATCGGTCCGCGACAGCGCTCGCCGAGGAAGCGCTCGAAGACTATCTCTCACAGCACGAGTTGGAGATCGAGGCCCTCGATGCCGCGGTCGAGCGCGCCGACAAAGGCGATTTCGTCTCACATGAAGCGGTGGCCGGCTGGCTGAGGAGCTGGGGTACGGCCGATGAAGGCGCGGCACCCAAGCCGGACATCATCAAGACGCATCGATGAGGCTCATCTGGGCCGAGGCGGCGATCGCCGATCTTGTTCATCTTCGCAGTTATATCGCCGAGCATAATCCGCAGGCCGCAAACGAGATGGCGGCGAGACTGCTCGATATCGCGGAACTGCTGATCGCGCATCCTCAGGCGGGCCTCCAGACGGCAAAACTCGGAGTGCGTCGTCTCATTTTATCGCAATCAGCCTATTCGCTGATCTATCGAATGGTGGGTGAGGATATCGAAATCATCGAAGTGTTTGACGGCCGTCGGCGAAAGCCCCGCACGGATCTGGCCGACTAGTCACTCGGTCGCAGTACCCTGGTGGAAAACCATGCGCCACTTGCCGTCCGGATCGAGGCGCCAGATGGAGCTGCGGTTGGCGAAGAGCTGGCTGCCGTCCTCGTTGACGCGGGTGCCGCGGTAGGTGGCGAGCGCGATCGTGTCGCTCAGCATCGCAGCGCTGAAATCAGAGATCGACGTGTTGTTCGGGCCGGTCTCGGCGACGAGGCGGGTGACGATATCGTCGAACGTGTAGGCGAGGCCGGAGCGGCCGAATTCGCGGAATTCCGGGGCCAGCAGTTCGCGCAGCTTTTGTTCGGAGCCGCGGACCTCGCGGCTCTGTAAGGCGAGCTCCAGCGCAAGCAGGTGATCGGAGAGGGGGCTGGGCGCGGCCATTTACCGGCCCGCTCTGGCCATTTTTGCGGGGCGGGCGGCGGGGCGAGGGGCTTCCGCCGGCATTTCCGATCGGGCGGCCTGGGCGACGAGTTCGGCTGGGATCAGGCCGCGCAGCGAATTGCCGACGAAGAAGCGGCGGTTTTCGAGGTCGGCGAGACGGAGGACCTGGCTTTTCGCTTTTCCCTCGCGGATCAGGTCGGCGCGCAGGATGCCGGGCAGGAGGCCGCTCGACAGCGCAGGCGTCAGAAGCAAACTGTCCGCCGTCTCCGCGAAGACATTGGTGATCGTGCCTTCGCAGACCTCGCCGCGCTCGTTGAGGAGAATCACCTCATCTGCCTCTTCGGGAGAAAATTCGGCGCGGGCGGCCTCGTAGAGCTCGCGCTTGGAGGTCTTGTGGCGATAGGTCGGGTCGTCCGAGGGAAGCATCGTTTTGGCGACCTGGATCCGCCAGAGGGTATCGGCGGGCAAGGGTGTGAAGGGCGTGGTGGTGATCTCGATCTTGCCGCGATAGGTCATGACGAGACGGACGCGGAGCGGCGTCTCGCCGCCGGTCGTCGTCGCTTGGAGCTGTTTCAGCGTATCCGCCGGTGGCTGGCGGAAACCGAGTGCGTCCGCCGACCGGCTGAGCCGGCGCAAATGCTGGTCCATCCGAAGCAAGCCGTTGCCCGGTTCCCAGCGCATTGTTTCGATCAGCGAGAAATCCATTGGTCGCCCACCGCAAAGCGTGCCTTCAACAGGCACTCGTCATACTCGGCTTCGGCCTTCGAGTCGAAGACGATGCCGCCGCCGACATTGAAGACGGCTTTTTCGTCGTTGAAAAGTGTGATCGTGCGGATGGCCACCGAAAAACGCATCGGGCCGGCCGGATCGCACCAGCCGATGGCGCCGCAATAGACGTCGCGCGGTTCCGTTTCGAGATCGGCGAGGATGCGCATGGCCCACATTTTCGGCGCTCCGGTGATCGAGCCGCAGGGAAAGAGCGCGGCGAGAATCTCGGGAAAGCCGATCTCGGGCAGCAGCCTTGCCCGCACGTGGCTGACCATCTGGTGGACGGTCGGATAGGTTTCGATCTCGAAGAGTTTGGGCACCGAGAGCGTGCCGACCTCGCTGATCATAGAAATGTCGTTGCGCAGCAGGTCGACGATCATCCGGTTTTCGGCGAGCGTCTTCTCGTCGCCGAGCATCTCGGCGATGATCGCTTCGTCTTCTTCCGCCGTCGCGCCGCGCGGGGCGGTGCCTTTCATCGGATGGGTCTCGATGAAGCGGTCCGCATCGACCGAGAAGAACAGTTCCGGCGAGCGCGACAGCACGAGCGGGCCGCCAAAGTCGATATAGGCGCCGTAGCGCACCGGCTGGCGGGCGACGAGGGACCAGAAGGCGGACAGCGGATCGCCGTGCCAGCGTGCCGCGACCGGCATGGTCAGGTTCGCCTGGTAGCAGTTGCCGCTGCGCAGGTGCCGGTGAAGCCGGTCGAACCGTTCCTGGTAGGTCGCAAAATCCCACGTCGCGCGGGGTTCGCTGAGGAAGGAGCCTTGCGAGGAGCCGTCGTCCACGATCGTGTCGGGCGGTCCGGCGAGTGGATGGTCGTTGCCCGAGGGTTTGTCGAATATGCCCATGGCGATCAGCGGCGTCGGCCGGTCATCGACGATCAGGTGCCGGAGCTTGTCCTCGAAGACGTAGCCGGTCTCGTAGGAAATATAGCCTGCCAGCCATTGGCCGGCGAGGCGCGCGTCTTCCAGGCGCCGAAGTGCGGGCAGCACCTCGGCGGCAGTCCGGGCCGTGACGATTTCCTTCGGCCGGTCGAAAACGAGGCTCCGGCCGGCGGGGTCGTCACGAAAGAGCGCGAAGGGCGCTTTCTCACTCATGGGAGTGTATTATGGGCATGGGAGTGCCTTAAGGGAATGCGTCAGGCCTTGTCCAGAGCCTCCAGCTCGTCGATCAGGCCTTCGATCATCGACAGGCCCTTGGACCAGAAGGACGGGTCGGTGGCGTCGAGGCCGAAGGGCTTCAGGAGTTCCGAGTGATGCTTGGTGCCGCCGGCCTTCAAGAGCTCGAAATACTTCTGCTGGAAGCCCGGAGCGGCGTTCTGGTAGACCGCGTAAAGCGAGTTCACCAGGCAGTCGCCGAAGGCATAGGCATAGACGTAGAAGGGTGAGTGGATGAAGTGGGGGATATAGGTCCACCAGCTTTCATAACCCTCCGAGATCTTGATCGCCGGTCCCAGGCTCTCGCCCTGGACGGAGAGCCACAGTTCGCCGATCTGCTCGGCGGTCAGTTCGCCTTCCTTGCGGGCCGTGTGGACCTTGCGCTCGAACTGGTAGAAGGCGATCTGGCGCACGACCGTGTTGATCATGTCCTCGACCTTCTGGGCGAGCATGGCCTTGCGTTCGCGCTTGTCGGTGGTCTTTTCCAGCAGCGCGCGGAAGGTCAACATCTCGCCGAAGACGGAGGCGGTTTCGGCAAGCGTCAGCGGCGTCTGGCACATCAGCGCGCCCTGGTCGCCGGCCAGAACCTGGTGCACGCCGTGGCCGAGTTCGTGGGCGAGCGTCATCACGTCACGCGGCTTGCCCATGTAGTTGACGAGCACGTAGGGGTGGGCAGACGGCACGGTCGGGTGCGCGAAGGCGCCCGGCGCCTTGCCGGGACGGACCGGCGCGTCGATCCATTCCTCCTCGAAGAAGCGACCGGCGATATCCGCCATTTCGGGCGCAAAGCCGCGATAGGCGTCGAGCACGGTATCCTTCGCCTCAGTCCAGGAAATTAGCGCATTCGGGGTTTCCGGCAGCGGCGCGTTGCGGTCCCAGAAATTCAGCTGGTCGACGCCGAGCCACTTCGCCTTCATCGCGTAGTAGCGATGCGAGAGGCGCGGGTATGCCTGCCTGACCGCTTCGGCGAGCGCATCGACGACTTCGCGTTCGACACGGTTGGCGAGATGGCGACTGTCGGCGATGTCCTCGAAGCCGCGCCAGCGGTCGGAGATTTCCTTGTCCTTGGCGAGCGTGTTGGTGATCAGCGTGAAGACGCGCAGGTTGTCGCCGAAAGTCTTCGACAAGGCTGCGGCGGCCTTGGCGCGGGTTTCAGGCTGCGGCTCCTGCAGCATGTTAAGGGTGATTTCCAGCGGCAATTGCTCGCCGTCGATCTCGAATCGGAGCTCGGCCATGGTCTCGTCGAACAGGCGATTGAAGGCGGCGGCCGAGGTCATCGATTTTTCGAGGAAGAGCTGTTCCAGCTTGTCGTCGAGCTGGAAAGGCTTGTCCTTCCTGAGGTCGACCAGCCAGGGGCGGTAGTGGCCGGCGGCCGGATCGCGGTCCATGCAGGCGTCCATCACCGCATCGTCGATGCGGTTGAGTTCCAGCGCGAAGAACAGCAGGTGTGCGGAGAGGTCGGTCAGCTTCGCCTGCACGTCGCCGTAGAACTTGCCGTTCGCCGGGCTCGACGTGTCGGAGAAATAGGTGAGGCCGGCGAACGAGCCGATCTTGCCGAGCAGGTCGTCGAGCGCCTCGTATTCCTTGAGCGCCTCGCCGATACCGCCGGCGCCGGTCTTCGTCGCAGCTTCGGTAAGCTTGCCCTTCCACTTTTCTTCGAAGGCGATCGAGAGCTTGCTTGCCTTTTCCATGTCGGCCGTGAAGGCCGGGGCATCCTTGGCGGCATAGAGATCCGAGAGCTTCCAGACCGGCAGAAGGCCGAGCGCTGGATCGGTGGCGGCAGCGCCTGCGGCGGTTGCGGCCAGAATTTGGGGGAGGACGGGGGCGGACATTCTCATCGCTTTTTTCCTTCTCAACCTGTTGCGTCTGTTTTCCTTGCCGGCCGTTAAAATGCAAGCTTTTCTCAAAAGGGGATGTTCAAGGCTTTCTGACACAACCAGCGGCATAACAGCCTAAAAGGGCCATGATGACCATTGCTGGGAGCCGAGCATGATTGCGCAAATCCTCGTTGTCGATGACGATCCTATTCAGCGTCGCCTATTGAAGAATGCGGTTGAACGTTACGGCCATGCCGCCCATCTTGCCGAAAACGGACTGGTGGCGCTGGAGTTCCTGAAGCGCACCGCGACCGACATCAATGTCATCGTGCTCGACCTGATGATGCCGGAAATGGACGGCCTCACCTTTCTCGCGGCTATCCGCGAACTCGGCATCGAAACGCCGGTGATTGTCCAGACGGGCCAAGGCAGCATCGAATACGTGGTGCAGGCGATGCGCGCCGGTGCCTTCGATTTCGTTGTGAAGCCGGTGTCGCCGGAGCGGATCGGCGCCTCGATCACCAATGCGCTGAAGCTCGACCAGAAGGAATCGAAGGCCCGTGTCGGCCGCCGCCATCGCGCCGGCGCCGTCGGCTTTGGCGATATCATCTCGGCGAGCCCGGACATGCTGCGCGTCATCGATCTCGCCCAGCGTGCCGCCCATTCCAACATCCCGGTGGTGCTGGAAGGCGAATCCGGCGTCGGCAAGGAAATGATCGCCCGCGCCATCCAGTCGAACAGCGACCGCGCCGGCAAGCCGTTCATCACCGTCAACTGTGGCGCCATTCCGCACAATCTCGTGGAAAGCATCCTCTTCGGTCACGAGAAGGGCGCCTTCACAGGCGCCTCGGAAAAACATACCGGCAAGTTCGTGGAAGCCGATGGCGGCACGCTTTTCCTCGACGAGATCGGCGAATTGCCGCTCGACGTGCAGGTGAAGCTGCTGCGCGCCGTGCAGCAGGGCGAGGTCGAGACCGTCGGCGCCTCCAAGGTCCAGAAGGTCAATGTCCGGCTGATTTCGGCCACCAACAAGGACCTGATCGAGGAAGTCCGGGCCGGCCGCTTCCGCGAAGACCTCTATTATCGCCTCAACGTCTTCCCGATCACCATTCCGGCGCTGCGCCGCCGCAAGGAAGACATCCCGCATCTCGCCCGCGTTTTTGCCGAGCGGTTCTCGACCGAGCAGAAGCTCAACAGGACGCTGTCGGTCGGCGCCGGCGCGCTGGCGCTTTTGACGGCCTACGACTGGCCGGGCAATATCCGCCAGCTCGAGAACGCCGTGTTCCGCGCCGTCGTGCTGGCCGAGGGCACCGAGCTCACCGAAGACGATTTTCCGCAGATCGCCGCGCAGATCCCGGAATTCAGGCAGGCGGAACTGGCGGCGACCGCCGTCATGCCCGCACCGGGTGTTCTGTCCGACTACGCCATGCGCGAGGCGCTCGCCGATTCGCCGGTATTTGCCAATAACGACAAGGCTCGGGTCGGCAGGCCGGATGCGAAGGCGATGCTCGCCGCCGCTTATCCCCAGGAAAACGTCATCGTCAGCACCGACGAGACCGGCGAAGTGAGGAAGCTCGCCGACGTCGAGGAGGAGCTGATCCGCTTTGCCCTGAAGTTCTATCGCGGCCAGATGAGCCAGGTTGCCCGTAAACTCGGCATCGGACGCTCGACACTCTACCGCAAACTCAAGGATTACGGCATCGATCCTGACGATCCGCTGAAGGAAGCCGCGTAATTACTGCAACGTAATTGCTAATGTATTAGCTAGTGTTAACCTTCGCGCAAGGATGTCCTGTCAACGTCTGTCAATCTTCGATTAGTCAATTATTGACTATACGGGAGAACGTTGTACATGTGTGGCACATTTGCCATCGTGTCACCGCAATTGACAGTCATTTGAGGCAACGTGGGACGTTGTCGACAGGACGGGGATCGTTTTGCCGGATCAGTATGCAAAAGAAACGCCTTCGGGTGAGAAAAGGCGCGGCGGCAGAGCTGGGCTTTTTGTCAGTCTGACCCGGCGCATCATGGCCGTCGCCCTGCTGGTGTTGATGGCGCTGCCCGTGCTTTCGGTCTCCGCAAGCGATGCGGCCGCCCAGGAGAAGAGCCTCAAGCTCTATTTCGTCCATACCGGCGAAAAAGCCGTCATCACCTTCAAGCGGAACGGCAAGTTCGACCCGAAGGGCCTCGCCCAGATCAACCAATTCCTGCGTGACTGGCGCCGCAACGAGCCGGCCCGGATGGATCCGCGGCTCTTCGATCTCGTCTGGGAAGTCTATCGCCGTTCCGGCGCCTCCGATTACATCCACGTGGTTTCCGCCTATCGTTCGCCGACCACCAACAACATGCTGCGCACCCGTTCGCGCACCACCGGTGTGGCCAAGAACAGCCAGCACATGCTCGGCAAAGCCATGGATTTCTACATTCCGGGCGTGAAGCTTTCGACGCTGCGCGGGCTCGCCATGCAGATGCAGGTCGGCGGCGTCGGCTATTACCCGACCTCGGGTTCGCCTTTCGTGCATCTCGATGTCGGCGGCGTGCGCGCCTGGCCGCGGATGACGCGCCAGGAACTGGTGCAGATCTTCCCGAACGGCAATACGATCCATCTTCCCGCCGACGGCAAGCCGCTTCCCGGCTACGAAACGGCGATGGCGGATTACAAGCGGCGTGTCGGCTCCGATTCGATCCAGATCGCCAGCACCGCCGGTGGCGGCATCCGCGGCGACTCGGAACGCAAGCGGCAGCCTAACCTTCTGGCATTCCTGTTCGGCGGCGGCGGTGCCGACGAGGAGGAGGACAACGTGGAAAGCGCGGCTCCGGCCGTGGCGCGGCGTGCGGCTCCGGCTGCAAAGCCTGCTGCGGACGACGAGGGCGAAGCTCCTGTCGCGGTTGCCTCGGCTTCGCCTCTGACAGGCCAGATGCAGAACCAGGTCCAGCCTCCGGCGCAGGCGCAGATGGTTTCAGCGCCCGTACCCCTTTCGCGCCCGGCCTTCCGCTCGGACAGCGGCGGGCTTGCCACTGCGCTCTATTCTCCGGCGCGCAACCCGGCCCAGGAAGCGTTGGCACTGCAGGCGTCCGCTCCGGTCCAGTCCGGCGGCGAGACTTTTGCCGATCTTTCTACCTACAATATTCCGGTTCCGACGCTGCTTGGGCCGCGTGGCTTCAAGGGTGATGCAGAAAGCGGCGTGATGACCGCGTCCGTCGGCCCGATGCAGCCGCCGGAGGATGTCGCGTCCGTTCCGCTTCCCAGTCAGCGGCCGAACATCGCCGCTGCCGCTCCCGCCGCAAGGGCAGAGGAACAGCAGGAGCTGACGCCGGCCCTCGTTGCAGCGCTTGCCCAGAGTGTCGAGCCGCGCCAGGCGGCGGTGCCTACGCCTGTTGCTCCGGCCCAGCCTGCTCCGGCAATGGCGGCGGCTCCAATGCCGGCCCAGAAGCCGGTTGAAACGGCGTCGGCTTCTCCGAAGGTCATTCATTCCAACAAGGGCGTGCAGTTCGGCGACGGTTTCGATGCGCCGCGCAGCCCGGTCTCGGCTTCGACAAGCGCGCTGCCGATCCCCGCCAAGGGCGGCCGTGCGGCCGCCTCTGCGCCGCAACCGGCAAATGGCGGGCTGACGGGCGACATGCTGGCGAAATGGGCTCTCAACAACAATCGCGCCGACGCGGCCGCCTCGATGAAGGCACCGCGCGTCGTCAGCCGGACCCTCAACAACGAATATTCGGCAGGCTATTCCGGCGGTGGCTTCAGGCCGGTTGCCGCCACGGTGGCGATCGACCCGAACCGGTTCAGCGGCCCGAACAACTGATCGTCGGGCTGATCGAAGACCATAAAAAACCCGCCGAAATGGCGGGTTTTTTCATGCTTTCTGCCTGGCCTGCGTGCCTGGGAAGAATCAGGCGGCGTCCTGGTCGGCAGGGGCCTCGATCATGCCGAGCGCCTGGAGATATGTATCGAGGATCAGATCCTCTTCCATGCGCTCCTGGTCGTCCTTCTTGCGCAGGGCGATGACCTTTTTCATGATCTTGGTGTCGTATCCCATGCCCTTGGCTTCGCCGTAGACATCCTTGATGTCGTCGGCGATGGTCTTCTTTTCTTCTTCCAGTCGTTCGATACGCTCGATAAATGCGCGAAGCTGGTCGCGGGCGACGCCATGAGCATCAGACATCGGGGCCTCCTGATCGTGTAGATTTCAATGAATGGTCGTCAACTGCCGAAAAGCCGCCGCGAGGTCAAGCCCAATCGGCAAATCGATCAGCCATGGGCCGGCTTGTTGACGTCGAATGCGGCTTTTTGTGCATCCGAGGCTTCCGCCTGGTGCAGATTTTTCCAATCCTCGTATGGCATGCCGTAGACGATCTCGCGGGATGCGTCCTTGCTCAGGTTGATGCCGGCATCGCCGGCGGCATCGCGATACCAGTTCGACAGGCAGTTGCGGCAGAAGCCGGCGAGGTTCATCAGGTCGATATTCTGCACGTCGGCGCGTTCACGCAGATGCTGAACGAGGCGGCGGAAGGCGGCGGCCTCGAATTCGGTCTGCTGTTCTTTCGTGAGTTCGCTCATGGGCCCACCTCCTGGTGTCGCGTCAGACCGGATAGGGGCCGGTGCGCGAGGGAAAGATCCTGTATTCATGCAATGTGGGGTCGGCGTTGAGCGTCTTGAAGACCGGCGCCAGTCTTTCCGCCCAGGCGGCGATGCCCGCCTCGTCGCCGATCAGGTCCTGGCGGACCTCGAGAAGCGCGTGCGGGGTTCCTGACACCATGCAGTGCCGGTACATCGTGTCGCCTTTAAGGGCCCCGTCATATGGCTCGTTGTCGCCGACGACGATGTCGCCGGGTTTGCCGAGCAGTTCCAGGAGCGGCGTCACGGCGCGATCGTCGCTGTCCCACAGCACGGCTGCGTGCCAGGGACGGGCGACACCTTTCCAGAAAGGCGTGAAGGAATGCAGCGACAGGACGAGCGGCGCGCGGCCCGACGCACCTGCCTTGGCAATCGTGCGCTCGACGGCGCGGTGATAGGGCCGGTGATAGGTGTCGAGGCGGAAATCCCACTCTTCCTGCGTGATCGGATGATTGCCGGGGATGATCGCCCCGTCGGAAATCTTCATGATCAGGGTCGGATCGTCCTCGCCGCGGTTCGGGTCGATCAGCAGGCGCGAGAAGCAGCCGAGCACCGCCGGCACGTTCAGCATCGCCGCCAGGTGGCGGGTGAGCCGCTCGATGCCGATGTCGAAGGCGATATGGCGGCGGAAGGCGCTCTCCGGTAGGCCGAGGCTGCCATAGGGCGCGGGCAGGCGGTTCATGGCATGGTCGGCGAGCAGCACCATGCCGCTGTCATAATCGCCTTCTATGATCTCGAAAGGAATGAAGTCCTGCATCGCCATCGGAAATGAAATGGTTTCGAAAGGTCGGTCGGAAGACGGGTGTTGATGGCATGGGGAAAGCCGAGACGCAAGCCGTGTTGGGGCGACGATCAGCTTGGATTGAGGGCATGAGACGGACTAATCGATTAGAGTTACGTTGACTTTCCGACTCCGCCGCGCGAAGAAAGTGCTTCACGAATAACCATGGAGTCCTGACGGAAACCGTGTCGAAAAAATCCCCCAATGCCACTCTTCGCTCCCTCGTTTCCGCTCCGGCGCTTGCCGCCATGGTCGCCTTCGGTGTTCCGCTTTTGGCGGCGACCGTCGCGCATGCGGATTTCCGTGTCTGCAACGCCACGCAGAACCTCGTCGGCGTGGCGATCGGCTATCGCGCCACGGAGGGCTGGACCACCGAAGGCTGGTGGCAGGTTCCGGCCTCCACCTGCGCGACGCTGATCGAGGGCGAACTGCAGTCGCGTTACTATTATCTTTACGCCGAGGACGCGGCCCGGGGCGGCCGCTGGACCGGCAATGTGAACATGTGCGTCGCGGAGAACGAGTTCAAAGTCGTCGGCGTCAATGACTGTTTTGCCCGTGGCTTCCAGCGCATGGGCTTCAAGGAATACGATACGGGCCGTCAGGGAAGCTGGATGGTCCAGCTTTCGGACACGCCTGGTACACAAGAAGGCCACAACTGATGAGGCGCAACCGCAAAGTAAAGATCCTCGCCACCCTCGGGCCGGCTTCGTCCGAAGAGGCGATGATCCAGAAGCTGCATGAAGCGGGGGCTGATCTCTTCCGCATCAACATGAGCCATGCGAGCCACGACCTGATGCGCACGCTGATCAAGCGCATCCGTTCCGTCGAGGCGCGCTGCGGCCGGCCGATCGGCATTCTCGCCGACCTTCAGGGCCCGAAGCTGCGCGTCGGCAAGTTTGCAGCCGGCAAGGTGACGCTCACTCCGGGGCAGACCTTCACGCTCGACAACCGCGACGAACCGGGCGACGAGACCCGCGTATTCCTGCCGCATCCGGAAATCCTGGAAGCGGTGAAAGTGGGCCACAGGCTGCTGATCGACGACGGCAAGCTGGCGCTGAAGGCCGAGAAGGCCGACGGCAAGAGCATCGTCTGCAAGGTCGTCGCCGGCACCAGCATTTCCGACCGCAAGGGCGTCAGCCTGCCCGATACGCTGCTCGGCGTCGGCGCGCTGACCGAAAAGGACCGGATCGACCTTGACGCGGTTCTCGCGACCGACGATGTCGACTGGGTGGCGCTTTCCTTCGTCCAGCGCCCCGACGACCTTGCCGAAGTGCGCAAGATCGCCCGCGGCCGCGTCGGCATCATGTCGAAGATCGAGAAGCCCCAGGCGCTCGAGCGCATCGACGAGATCATCGAGCTTTCCGATGCCGTGATGGTGGCGCGCGGCGATCTTGGCGTCGAAATGCCGATCGAAGCCGTCCCGGGAATCCAGAAGCAGCTGACGCGCTTGTGTCGGCGCGCCGGCAAGCCGGTCGTGGTCGCAACCCAGATGCTGGAATCGATGATCACCGCGCCGGTTCCGACCCGCGCCGAGGTGTCGGACGTGTCGATCGCCGTTTTCGAAGGTGCCGATGCGATCATGCTCTCGGCCGAATCGGCCTCCGGCCAGTATCCGGTCGAGGCGGTGTCGATGATGGCGTCGATCGCCAGCACGGTCGAGCAGGATCCGCTTTATCCTAGCATCATCTATGCCCAGCGCGCGACGCCCGAGGCGACCGGTGCGGACGCCATCTCGCTAGCCGCCCGCCAGATCGCAGAAACCCTGAAACTGTCCGCCATCGTCACCTATACCTCGTCGGGTACGACGGGCCTGCGCGCATCCCGCGAACGTCCGGAGGTGCCGATCATCGCGCTGTCGCCGATCGTCCAGACGGCGCGCCGGCTTTCGCTCGGCTGGGGCATGCATTGCGTCGTCACCCATGACGCGACCGACCTCGACGACATGGTCAACCGCGCCTGCCGCATCGTCGTCTCGGAAGGCTTCGGCAAGCCCGGCGACCGGATCATCATCTCGGCCGGCGTTCCGCTCGGCACGCCCGGCGCCACCAACATGCTGCGCATCGCCTATATCGGCTCGGACGGCCAGAGCGGCATCTGAGGCGCCCCCCGACCGAGAACCGCCGGAGCGATCCGGCGGTTGACTGAAATCCAAGTCTGATCTCGAACCGCCTGCAACGCAGACGTTGCAGGCGGTGTTTCTTGCCAGTTAGGCGAGCCGCCGTTCAAGATACTGCCTGATCCGTCGGGGACAGCGAATGCTGCGACTCGATGCTAAATTCAGCTAAACCATCATCAGAGCCATCAAGAAATGACCGCCTCGCCTCCATTTCTCGGCTTTTCCGATCGCCTCTCCGACAGCCGGATACCCTGTGCGGTGATTTACGGAGCCGGTCACGGCAGCACCTATCCCGGGAAGGACAGCAGCGGCCATGCTTTGGCCGCCGACGCCATCCGCGCTGCGAGCCAGGATGACGTCGCGCTCGTCGAGCACTGGGATTTCGATCTTGGCGGTCCGCTGTTCGACGGCAAACCGGTCTCATGCATCGACGCCGGCGACATCCCGACCAGCCTGCATGATAATACCGGTAACCGGGCTCGGATAGCGGCGAAGATACGCGAGGTCCTGGCATTTCCGGCTGTACCGATCTTGCTCGGCGGCGACTGTTCCGTGACCATTCCGTTCCTCGCCGGCTTTGCGGACCGCGGGCCGGTCTGGATCCTGCAGATCGACGCCCATATCGACTGGCGCGACGAGGTGAATGGTGAGCGCCACGGCTATTCGAGCCCGATGCGCCGGGCGAGCGAGATGCCGCATGTTGCTGGCATCGTGCAGGTCGGCCTCCGTAGTGTCGGTAGCGCGCGCCTCACCGACATCGAAGCGGCGCGACACTATGGCAGCCGCTTCGTGACCGCCCGCGAGGTTCACTCACAGGGCGTCGAGGCCGCTCTACAGCATATCCCGGAAGGAGCGCGAGTCGTCGTTACCCTCGATTGCGACGGCCTCGATCCCGGCATTATGCCCGGCGTGGCGGGGCGTACGCCCGGAGGCCTCACCTACACGCAGGTGATCGACCTGATCGCGGGCCTCGGCAGGCGGGCCAGGATCGCAGGATTCGACCTTGTCGAACTCTATCCTCCCGCCGACATTGACGGCTTGTCGGCCCTGACCGCCGCGCGCCTCCTCGTCAATGCGATCGGCACCATCGTTCGGCAGGGTTGAATCGGCCCACGCTCGCCCTTCAGGCACTTCTATTTCTTAGTCGCGGCCGCCCGACAATATCGTCAGACGGTGATGCTGACGGTCGGCATGGCGGAGATCGTGCCGGTCAGGGCGTTGACGGAAGCATCGAGGCTTCCGGTGCCCGGCACCGTGGCTGTGCTGTTCTGTTCGCGCAGCCTGCGGGCGGCCTCTTCCAGCAGCGCCTTGATTTGGCGGGCGACGGTGCTGAATTCCATCGCGGTCTTGATGTCGTCGAGGGACAGTTTTGGCGTCTCCCGCGGCGTTTCGTCCATCTCGTCGAGATAGGCCTGTTCTGCATAGGAGACCGGCTTTTCATCCTCCGTCGCCTCGTCGCCGGTAGTATCTGCGGCCGCGGCCTGCTCGCTTGTATCCAGGATCGGATCGGCCGTCTCGGCAACGGGCGGAGCATTGGTCGGGGCGGTGGGTATGGCGCCACTGCCGCTCCCGGCCAGGGCCTCGGTGAATTCGCGGGCGGCGCCGGCAACGATGACGCCGAGCTGGGCCGCCTGCTTGGCGATCACTTGCGGATCGAACCCCCAGCGGCGCATGAACTCGAGCTGCTGCTTGGCATCATCGAGCTTCTGCTTGGCACGCGCTTTTGCCTGTTCTTCCGCCTCGTCGCTCGCCTTCTTCAGCGAGGTAAGGCTATGGACGAGGCGATCGTAGAGCTCGTCCTTGGGGCTGGATGGACCGGGCGACGCGGCTGTTGCGGCATCCGTCGGGGCCGACGCTCCATCCTGCTTCGCGGGCCGCGCCGGGTAATCACTGCCAATGCTGCCGATCTGCATCTCGTCTCTCCGATTCCGTGTGGCCGGAGGTTGAGGCGGTCAGCTTGCTTCGGGCTGGCGTCGTCCGAGCAAGGCTCAGGTTTTCTCGATCGAGAGATCCATCTCGGGAGCCGAGTCTTCCGCTGCCGGCGCGATGCGCGCTTCCGCGATGTGGGCGGCGGCCTTCAGGTCGCGGGGGAGGCCCGCGAGTTTTTCGATTGCCGCGATCACCACATCGATCGCCAGATAATCCGGCTTGTGGCCGAGATTGCGGATGGAGACGAGTTCGGACCCGGTGATGTCGCGGGCAAGGCCGCGCGAATGGATCTCCTCCGCGACGATCGCATCGCTGTCGCCGGTGATGATCACCGTCGGCGCAGTGATCTCCGTATATCGCGGCGCAACGCGCGTCACGTAACCGTTGAGATTGGCGACGTCGATCGCGTTGCTGCGGAACACTTTCGGGCGCAGGACCAGATACGGCGCGCCGTCGCGAAGATAGGTCTCGGGGCAGGGGTTGGGGTGGAAGACGGAGCGCGTGGCGGCCTTCATTATCACGAGGCCGACCGGCAGGGCGAGAAGATGGCTGAACAGCCGGCCGATGACCGGGCGGGCGGTGAGATTGTAGTACCAGTCGATCCGGCCGGGCCAGGGATGGGTGGCTGGCGCCAGAAACAGCAGGCCGTCGGTCTTTTCCGGATGGTTGAGACCGAAGCTCGCGGCGATCGCGCCACCGAAGGAATGGCCTGATATGATCGCCCTGTCGATGCCGCGCTTTTCCATCAGCCTTGCGATCGCCGCTGCCTGGCCGTCCGGGAAGTCGTTTTCAGGCCCGCCGCGCTCGGAGTACCCGTGGCCCGGCCGGTCGACGAAGAGCATTTCGGCGCGGCCTTCGAGCGCCCGGCGGAAGGCCGCTTCCTGGTCGCGGAAATTGCCGCTGGCGCCGTGGATGAAGACGATCGCCGGCAGGTCGGCGCCGGCCGGTTTCGGCACATGCAGTGAGTTCATGGAGAAGCCGCCGACATCGATCAGCTCCCCGGTATTCGGGAACGCGGTTTCGATCGCCTTGGCCTTCCAGGCGGTGAAGCAAAACGCGGCGGCGACAATGCCGGCGATGGCAAGGGGCAAGATCATCATGAATGGGCTGCCGAAAGGCTCAGGTCCGGTTGCCGGCGAGCTTTTCGGAAAGTTTGGTGACGGCTTCCTGGGCGTCGCGGTCGGCGGGGTAGACGGCGAGATAGTCCTGCCACGCCTTCAGCGCCAGATCGTCCTTGCCGGCCTCGCTGAGGATGCCGGCCATGCCGGCCAGCGCTCCAAAATGGCGCGGCTCGCGCTTCAGCACTTCGGCGATGTCGGCCATGGATTTGCGGGGGTTGCCCATCGTGTAATGCAGCGTTGCGCGGCGGTTCCAGCCTTCGGCAAAGGCGGGATCGAGCACGGTCACCTGATCCAGGAAATCGAGTGCCGCGGCATTGCGCTTTTCCTTGATGGCGGTCGCAGACCACTGCATCAGCAGGTTTACGGTGGCGCTGCCCGAATCATTCAGGTCAGCGATGATCTGGCTGGCGATGCCGCGTGCCTTTTCCGGATTGCGTTCGCGCTTCAGGGCATCGAACAAAGGATCGACGGGCTTGCCCGGTTTCTGGGCGACGGCGGGAATGACCGGGGCGGCCGCAGGTGGTGCGGCAGGCGGCTTGGGGGCCGCTGTCTGGGCCAGAGCTGACGAAGCGGCGAGGCTCGCGGCGAGAATCAGGGTGCTGAAACGAAAATAGCGCATGCGGATAAGGTAATCCGCCTGCGCCGAAGGTCAAACCCGATTTGTCGTGTTATCGACAATTTGATCGGCTGCGGTCGAGACCGAAGCCGATTGCCTGTATCAGCCCTGACGAGCCTTGAAGCGCGGGTTCTGCTTGTTGATGATGTAAACGCGGCCCTTGCGGCGAACCAGACGGTTATCGCGGTGACGAGCCTTCAGCGCCTTAAGCGAGTTCTTGATCTTCATTTTCCTGGTCCAGCAGTCTGTGGGCGTGAAGCCGCATGTCTATCAATCAAAAGCGCGCCGCCTGTTTCTTTGAGGGGCACGCTCTCAGTTGGGCGTGCAGATAACCCGAGCCAATCTGCGTGTCAACCTTGTGACGGCGTTTTCAGGCCGTTCAATTCGGTCACATGGCCCATTTTCCGGCCCGGTCGGGATTCCGTCTTGCCATAGAGGTGGACGAGGACGTCTTTCTTCTGAAGCCAGGCCGGCACGTCCAGAATATCGTCGCCGATCAGGTTGGTCATCACGCAGGCGGAATGGCGATGCGGGTTGCCGAGCGACAGTCCGGTGACTGCGCGGATATGCTGTTCGAACTGCGAAACGACGCAGGCGGCCTCCGTCCAGTGGCCGGAATTGTGGACGCGGGGGGCGATTTCGTTGGCGATCAGCGTGCCGTCAGCCATCACGAAGAATTCCATGCCGATGACGCCGACATAATCGAGCGCCGCGAGCAGCTTCTCGGCCGATTCGCGGGCAGTCTTCGCCGTCGCCGCAGAGATCCTGGCGGGCAGGGTGGATGTGTGGAGAATGCCGTTCCTGTGGACGTTCTCGGCCGGATCGTAGCAGGCGGTGGTGCCGTCCTTGGCGCGGGCGCCGATGATCGACACCTCCCGTTCGAAGGGCACGAAGCTTTCGAGAATCAGCGGCACGCCACCGAGCGCGTCATAGGCGCCCTCGGGTTTGTCCTCGGCGGAGCGGAAGACACGCTGGCCCTTGCCGTCATAACCCATCCGGCGGGTCTTCAGGACGCCTTGGCCGCCGAAATCGGCGAGCGCCTTTTCGAGGTCGGACTGGCTATCGACGGCATGGAATTTGGCGGTCTCGATGCCGCAGGAATTCAGGAAGCGCTTTTCGGTCAGCCGGTCCTGCGACATGTCGAGGGCCTTGGCCGGGGGATGGACCGGGACCGAGCGCTGCAGCGTTTCGGCGGCGGCGACCGGCACGTTCTCGAATTCGTAGGTGACGACGTCGCAGCGGCTGGCGAGTTCGGCAAGCGCTGCCGGATCGTCATAGGCGGCGGTGATCTGGGCGTTGGCGACCTGGGCTGCCGGGCAGTCGGCCTGCGGTTCGAGCACGATCGTGCGGAAGTTCAGCCGGGCTGCGGCCATGGCCAGCATGCGGCCGAGCTGGCCGCCGCCGATGATGCCGATCGTGTGGACAGTCATGGAGCCTCGTCGATTGGGTAGTCCGCAACGGCGGCGCTCTGGCGGGCGCGCCATTCGTCGAGCCGGTCGGCGATCTCGTCGTCGTTGAGGGCGAGAACGGCAGCCGCCAGCAGCGCGGCGTTGATGGCGCCGGCCCGGCCGATCGCGAGCGTGCCGACCGGAATGCCGGCCGGCATCTGGACGATCGACAGCAGGCTGTCCTGGCCGGACAGCGCCTTCGACTGAACCGGCACGCCGAAAACCGGAAGCGGCGTCATGGCGGCGGTCATGCCGGGCAGGTGGGCCGCACCGCCGGCGCCGGCGATGATGACCTGGAAACCTTCGGCACGGGCGCCCTTGGCGAACTGCATCATCCGCTCCGGCGTGCGATGTGCCGATATGATACGGGCCTCGTAGCCGATATCGAGTGCCTCCAGCGTGTCGGCGGCGTTCTTCATGGTCTCCCAGTCGGACTGGCTGCCCATGATGATGGCGACGGCAGGTCTTTCAGACATGGCGGGACCCTTACGCGATGATGTCCGGAACAATCTGGTCTTCGAGCTGAGTCATCTTGTCTTTCAGCGACAGTTTCTTCTTCTTCATGCGCTGCACGCGAAGAGCGTCGCAGCCGACCTGGATCATGGCATTGATGGCGGCGTCGTAATCCTCGTGTTCCTGTCGAAGTTTCGCAAGCACCAGCCGGACATCCGCCTGTTCCTGATCTGCCATATTCCAGTCCCCATTCTCACGCCCGGCATTTCAGCGGTCGCCGGCATTCTCCGCAAGCCTCTACCACCAAACCGCGTTAACGGGAAGTTAGACAAGGTCACGAATTTGCCCACTTCAAACCATGATTTCACCTTCGACAAAGCCGGCCGATCGTGTCACACTTCCTTCGTAAACCTGAAGCCTCGGCATTAGGGAATGCCGTGGTAGGTGACTAAGGAAGGAACATGCCACATGACCGTCCAGGCTCATATCGCATCGCTTGAAAAGAAGCACGGTGCTTTGGAGGAGGAGCTCCAGACCGTTCTAGCGTCCCCCTCCGCCGACGACCGTGAAATAGCCGAACTCAAGCGGCGCAAGCTGCGCATCAAGGACCAAATGCAGCGCCTAAAATCATCTACGCGTCATTAGTTCCTCAGTAGGAGAACCCGCCGCTCGCCCGGTTTTTCATCAGTCAGAGGCGAATAATAAAAGCGGCAAAACAATAATCCAGAAATAACAATGACAAGGTTCTGGTCGTGGTGAAGGGAGCCATAATTCCCGCGGTTTAAAAGCCGGTCGTCACGACCAGAACTGATCCAGCCACAGGTTAAGCCTGTCGAAGCCCTTGCTGTTGACGGAATAGATGCGCCGCGTGCCTGCCGCCGTCACATTCACCAGATTGCTGTCCAGAAGAGCCTTCAGATGCTGCGACACCGCGGGCCGGCTGATCGGCAGGCCTTGCGCAAGTTCGTTTACGGTTCTCGGGGCGCGCCGCAATTCCTCCAGCAGATACCGCCGGTTCGGATCAGCTATGGCTGCAAAGGGGTCAACGGTTGTCATGCGTTGAACTTACGGTAAACGCTCGGTAACGGCAAGATTTATTGTGCATCGCAACAATGTTGCTCGCCTTATTTTGCGTTGCTTTTTTAGCTGCTCCGCGTTTGCTTTGCCGGGTCAGAACGGCAGGCCGTCCCACAGCAGTTTCAATCCCGCGCAGAATGCCAGACCGTAAGTCATCGGATAGAAGGTTTCCGCCTTCAGGTGCTTGACGATGGCCGCGCCGATCATGGTCGCGATCAGAGCCACCGGCAGCAGGGTCGCGGATATGGTGAGGTTTTCCGCGTCGAGTGCGCCGAGGAAGAAATAAGGGATGACCTTGACCGCATTGACGATCGCGAAGAAGCGGATGCTGGCGCCGGTATAGGCTTTCGGGTCGAGCCGCATCGGCAGGACGTAGATCTGGAACGGCGGCCCGCCTGCATGGGCGACGAAGCTCGCGTAACCGGACAAGGCGCCCCAGAAGGTGGCAGCGCCCGGGCGGTGCGGCAGGGGAGCCCTCGGCCGGTTGGATCGAGGGCCGTAGACCTGCCAGAAATAGCGCACTGTAAACAGGATCGTCGCGGCCGCGATGACGAGGCGCAGGGCATTGTCCGAGACATAGGCCGAGGTCGCCCAGCCGAGCGCGATGCCGATAATGCCGCCGGGCAGGATCATCAGGAGTGTCTTGCGGTCGTTGAAGTTCCGCCAGGACCATAGCGCGACGATGTCCATGACGATCAGGATCGGCAGGAAGATCGCCGCCGCCTTGACCGGGTCCACGGCGAGCGACATCAGCGGCACGCCGAGCAGCCCGATGGCGCCGCCGATGCCTCCTTTCGAGAGGCCGACAAGCAGAACGGCGGGGATGGCGAAGGTGAAGAACGCGAGGCTAAGCGTATCGGGCATGAAGACTCGAGGGGCAGCAAGGGAATGGTTGATCCGGCAGTCTGTCCGGTCTATCGAATTTGCGGACAGAAAACGAGTGCGGATTTGATAAGCCGATCCGCCAAACGGGAAGAAACATGACCAGACAGAAAGAGCGCTGCCGCCTCGTGCTGATCGTGCCGCAATATGACGATGCCGATCAGCAGGCCAAGGACCTCGAAGCAGCGCTTGCCGGGGGCGACGTCGCCTCGGTGATCCTGCCGCAATACGGCCTTGACGACCAGGCGTTCCAGAAGCGTGCGGAAGCGCTGGTCGACCTGATCCAGGCGGCGGGTGCCGCGGCGCTGATCTGTGGAGACAGCCGGGTGGCCGGGCGCATCAAGGCGGATGGCCTGCATCTTGGCGGAGACCTCACCGAGCTGGGGGAGGCGATCGAGAAATTCGTGCCGAAGATGATCGTCGGCACCGGTGGGGCGGCCGACCGGCATCAGGCGCTGGCGATCGGCGAACATCGCCCCGACTATATCTTCTTCGGCAAGCTCGACGGCGACATCAAGCCCGAAGCCCATCCGAAAAACCTCGCACTTGCCGAATGGTGGGCCTCGATGATCGAGATCCCCTGCATCGTCATGGGCGGCACCGATACTTCCTCGGCGCTTGCCGTCGCGGAGACCGGCGCGGAATTCGTGGCACTCAGGGAAGCGGTATTTTCCAACCCCCAGAGCCCCGGCGCCGCGGTCGCCGAAGTCAACGCAATTCTGGACGAAAAAGCGCCACGGTTTGAGGCTTGATGGAGCCCATGCCGTCGAACCGCCTTTCCCGCGTGATTCTGAAAGGGCTGCTGGCGACGCTCATCGCTTCGGCGGCAATGCCTTGCCTTGCGCTGGCGCAGGCGAATTCCAGGGCTGTGACCCGGCCGGTGGAGCCCAATTTCCAGCCGATGAAAAAGGGGCGGGTCGAGATCCAGCCGGTTCCCGGTTCTGCGCGGGGAACCAAGGAGCCGGATGGCCAGCCGAGCGGGATCGTTCCCTCGGGCGGCGTCGAACTCTACCAGCGGATGGGGGCAGCCCTGCCGCCCGCGCCGCCTGAAAAGGCCTATGCCGGTGCCGTGGACGATGCCTATGGGGCCTACCAGCGCGGAATGTATGTGACGGCGCTCGACAAGGCGCTGACCCGTGCCGGGGCCGGCGATGCGGCGGCCCAAACGCTGGTCGCGGAAATGATGACCAAGGGGCTTGGCATCAAGCGGGATGCGAAGACGGCGGCATATTGGTATCAGAAGGCGGCGGAAGGCGGGGACCCGGCGGCCATGTTCCAATATGCGCTGCTGTTGATGACCGGGCGCGATGTTCCCCGCGACAAGTCAAAAGCCGACGATCTGATGCGCAGGGCCGCCGAAGCCGGCAATGCTTCGGCGCAATTCAACTGGGCGCAGATCCTGGTTTCCGAAAATCCGGGCGACAAGGGCCTGCATCGGGCGCTGCCCTTCTACGAAAAATCCGCAAGGCAAGGCGTCGCCGATAGCCAATATGCGGTGGCGCAGGTCTATGTGACGCTGAAGGACCTTCCGGCTGAAAAGAAGGCGCGGGCCCGCGAATGGCTGGAGCGCGCCGCAACGGCCGGTTTCGACACCGCGCAGCTCGACATGGGCCTCTGGCTGGTCAACGGCGTCGCGGGAGACCGCGATTACGAAAAAGGCTTCGAATGGCTGCGGATCGCCGCCCATCGCGGCAATGTGGTTGCCCAGAACAAGCTCGCGCATCTCTATGTCAACGCGCTCGGCACTCGGCCCAACCCGGTGGAGGCGGCAAAATGGTACGTGCTGTCACGCCGCGCCGGGCTGCAGGACCCGGAGCTCGAGGACTTCTATCTCGGGATCAATGAGGATCAGCAGCGTCAGGCAATCGACGCGGCAAACAAATTTAGACGTGGGTGAGGCCCGGTCCGGCGAAGCCGGAGCAATCGATCCAGTGAATCGATTGCAGGGCCGGACGCGCTGAGCCAAAGCGAAGCGCCGGGGGAGGGGCGGCAATCTGGTTTCGTCGCTCACACATCCGAGACCTCGAACACCAGTTTTGCAGACGCGGCCAGCGGCGGCAATGCCCGCATTCCCGCAGACGGCTTGAATTTCACGCTGTTTTATGGTCTTGAAGCCGCCAATCAAAAAATCGCCTATAAAACGCCGTCCCGTCCAGACGACAAGTCGGGACAACCCCAAGGATTTCCCGCATGGCCCGCTCCGCCCTTCTCAACGTCATGGTTCAGGCTGCCCTCAAGGCAGGCAAGTCGCTCTCCAGAGATTTCGGCGAGGTGCAGAACCTGCAGGTTTCGGTGAAGGGCCCGAGCGATTTCGTGTCCCAGGCGGATCTGAAGGCGGAAAAGATCGTCCGCGACGAGCTGCTGAAATCGCGTCCGACCTACGGTTTTCTCGGCGAGGAGAGCGAGGAGCTGAAAGGCACCGACGGCGCGCATCGCTGGATCGTCGATCCGCTCGACGGGACCACCAACTTCCTGCACGGCATTCCGCAGTTCGCAGTCTCCATTGCGCTCGAGCGCAACGGGGAAGTGGTTGCCGGCGTCGTGTTCAATCCTGCGACCGACGAGCTGTTCACCGCCGAAAAGGGCGGCGGCGCCTTCATGAACGACCGCCGCATCCGCGTCGCTGCCCGCCGGGTGCTGTCCGACTGCGTGATCGGCTGCGGCATGCCGCATCTCGGCCGCGGCAATCACGGCAAGTTCCTCGTCGAACTGCGCCACGTGATGGGCGAAGTCGCCGGCATGCGCCGCTTCGGTGCGGCCGCCCTCGACCTTGCCTATGTGGCTGCCGGCCGTCTCGACGGCTTCTGGGAAACCGATCTTTCGCCCTGGGACATGGCCGCCGGGCTGATCCTCATCCGCGAGGCGGGCGGGTTCGTCTCCGACATGAAGGGCGCCACCGATATCTTCGGCAGCGGCAATGTCGTGGCCGGCAACGAACTTATCCAGAAGGCGCTGGTCGAGGTCGTCAATCGGCCCGTTCCGACCCGCTGAGGCATTTTTGCGCCACCGCCCGGCTTAGAGCTCCAGTAGTGAATAGCTGACTGTTTTCCTGAGCTTCTGCACTTCAATTCGTCGCAATTTTCAACTAGCCTCCGGCGCGGCAGACTACCGGAGGCGAAGCATATTATGGCGAATGCGACAGTGGACGATTTGGACGCGTCTGAAACGGGCCGCGGCGGTTATGCCTACAAACTGTCCAATCCTGCCTCATTCTTATGGACGATGCTGATCTTCCTGATCATCGTCGGTTTCGTCGCTTCCATCCTCTACCGCCAGGCTGCCCACGCCTTCCAGACCAATCCGGGCCTCAACGGCCTCATTCTCGGCGTTCTCCTGATCGGCGTGATCCTGGTTTTCAACCAGGTGATCGCCCTGATGCCGGAAGTGCGCTGGTTCAATTCCTTCCGCGCCGCCGGTAACGCTGACAAGGTCGGCCGTGAACCGCGCCTTCTGGCGCCGATGCGCACCCTGATCGGCAGCCGCCGCCGGATGGCGCTGTCGACCAACGCCTTCCGCTCGATCCTCGATACGATCGGCACGCGCCTGGACGAATCACGCGACACGTCGCGTTATCTGATCGGCCTCCTCGTCTTCCTCGGCCTGCTCGGCACGTTCTGGGGACTTATCGAAACCATCGGCTCGATCAGCAACGTCATCGGGGCGCTCGATCCGAATTCCGGCAGTTCCAACGACGTGCTCGCCGCCATCAAGAGCGGCCTTGCCCAGCCGCTCGCCGGCATGGGCACGGCGTTCTCGTCCTCGCTGCTCGGCCTTTCCGGTTCGCTGATCCTGGGCTTCCTCGACCTGCAGGCGGGCCGCGCCCAGAACCGCTTCTATACGGAACTTGAAAACTGGTTGTCGTCGGTGACCGACCTTGGATCGGACATGCCGCCGGCCGTCGCCGAAACGCTTGCGAGCGGTTCCTCGGAGGATTTGAGGGCGCTGACGGAACAACTGCGCGCGCTCGCCTCCGCCCAAAGCAAGGCACCGATCGACGGCCACCAGAACGAACGGTCGCTGTCGGCCATGGCCAATCTTGCCGAAGGCATCCAGGGCCTGGTCAAGAACATGCGCAACGAACAGCAGATGCTGCGCGACTGGATCGAGGCGCAGCAGGAGGAATCAAAGGCCCTGCGCCGCACGCTCGACCGGCTTTCCGACAAGATCGGGGGGAAGTAAGCGATGGCGCTTGGCAAGAGCCGCCGTCGCGAGCGGGGCGTCGACTATTGGCCGGGTTTCGTGGATGCGCTTTCCACGCTGCTGCTTGCCATCATGTTCCTGCTTACCGTCTTCGTGCTGGCGCAATTCCTGCTCAGCCGCGAAATCACCGGGCGTGACGAGGTGCTGAACCGGCTGAACAGCCAGATCGCCGAACTGACGGAACTACTGGCGCTCGAAAAGGGCAATACCCAGGACGTCGAGGATCAGCTTGCCAACCTGCAGTCGTCGCTTGCCACGGCCGAGGCCGACCGCTCGCGCCTGCAGCAGCTTCTGAGCCAGGGCACCGGCAGCAGCAGCGTCGCCAATGCCCGCATCGGCGACCTCACCAACCAGCTCAATCAGGAACAGCAGCTGAGCGCCCGCGCCGCAAGCCAGGTGGAACTGCTCAACCAGCAGATCTCCGCGTTGCGTGCCCAGATCGCGGCCATCGAACAGGCGCTGCAGACCTCGGAAGCCAAGGATGCCTCCTCGCAGGCGCAGATCTCCGATCTCGGCCGGCGCCTCAACGTTGCGCTGGCGCAGCGCGTCCAGGAGTTGAACCGTTACCGCTCCGACTTCTTCGGCCGGCTGCGGGAGATCCTCTCCGACCGCGAGAACATCCGCATCGTCGGCGACCGTTTCGTCTTCCAGTCGGAAGTGCTCTTTCCGGTCGGCGGCAACGAACTCGACCCGGCCGGCCGGGTGGAGATGGACAAGCTTGCGGCGGCTCTTCTCGATCTCGCCAAGGAAATCCCGGCCGAAATCAACTGGGTGCTGCGCGTCGACGGGCATACGGACAACTCGCCGCTTACCGGTTCCGGCCGCTACCGGGACAACTGGGAGCTCTCCTCGGCCCGCGCCACTTCGGTGGTCAAGTACCTGATTTCCAAGGGCGTGCCGGCCAATCGCCTCGTCGCCGCCGGCTTTGGGGAATTCCAGCCTCTCGCCCAAGGCGATACGCCGGACGCTCGCTCCCAAAACCGTCGCATCGAGCTGAAGCTCACCGAGCGATAAATCCGGCCACGGGGAAGACTTAAAGGATGGCCGAAGACAAGCCGGATATGAGCGCCGTCATGAAGGCGGTCGCCGAAAGCCCCAAACGCGACAACAGCGCCTATCACAAGGCGATTGCCGAGGCGCGCCAGGCCTTCGAAGAGGCGGAGGCGGCTCTCGGCGGGCCGGTCGCGGTGCGCACCAAGACCAAGATGAAGCGCAACGGAGACTATGTGGTGAAGTGGACGTTCAGGCGCTCGGAGTAGGTATTTCCGCCGCGATGGAATGGGTGGTCGACGTGAAGCCCAGCCGCTCCAGGCCGCGACGCACCTCGGGTGCGTTCATGAACAGGCGCCACAGCAGGCCGGATCGATAATTTTCGATCATGGCGATGATCGGGCCCTGGTCGATCGCGAGATATGTGCCGGCCACCCAGTCTGTCTTCGGGACGAAGGCGTCGACGAAGCCGAATGCGCCGAGCAGTTTGCCATCGCCGTAGTGAAGCAATGCGCGCATGGCGCTTTCTGCCTCGGCGGGCAGGAAGGGGAAGCTCGACAGGGCGGCGGTCGGGGCGATGACGCCGCGATCGAATGTCGGCGAGTGGGCGCCGTAACCTTGCGGTCCGTCGGATGCGCTGAGGCCCCAGACCCCGGCATTCGCATAATCGGGCACGGTCAGGCAATAGTCGTGGTTGATGCGCGTATGCGCCACGGCCTGATCCCGATAGTTGCTGCAATAGCGGTCGCTCAGGCCCCGCGGATCCAGTGCGCAGAACGAATAATGCGAGATGAAAAGCGGTCCGCCATAGGGCTCGCCAAGCGGAAGCTTCGTTCCAAGATAGGTCTCGCCGTTCAACATGGCGCCAGCCCTCGCCCAGCCGGCATGGTAACTTTCCGGCTTGATCGGATGGGTGTCGGAGCCGGCCGCCAGGACGTAACAGGACAATGCCTCGTTCCAGCCCCAGATCGGCAGGTTCATGGCCCAGTCGTAGTTCGGGCTCCAATGCCAATACAGGGCTTCATCCTTGCCGCGGGTGAACCACTCCCATTCCACCTCGTCGTACAATCGCGTGATATCCGCTCGCAATTTCTCTTCCCGAGCGGTCTCGCCGGCGAAATATTCCCGTGCGCAGATCAGGCCTTGCATCAGCAGCGCCGTTTCGACGAGGTCGCCGCCGTCGTCCCGTCCGGAGAAGCGGATGACGTCGCTCGTCGAGCCGTCGATGAAATGCGCGAATGCCCCGTGGAAACTTGGCGAATGCCTCAGGCGGTCGATGATGGTCGATATGCGCGCCAGTGCCTGCGAACGGGTGACCCACTGGCGTTCGCAGGCGACGATGATGGCAAGGACCCCAAAGCCGACGCCGCTGATCGACACGATGTTCGGGGAAGGCGCGCCCGAGACGAAGCACTTGTCGAACGGCAAGCCCGATTCGGGATGGGCACCATCCCAGAAGAACCGGAAGGTCCGGGCCTGTATCTTGTCCAGGCAATCATCGAGGGACAGGCTGGGCGGCAGGTGACTGAAATTCATGACCTCAAGCTTCTGGCGGCAATGGTATCTGCGATACTAGCGGTTCTGCAACAGGTAGGCACTCGGCGCCCCCGGTTCATTTCCAGCCTGGTCCGGATGGAAACACGTTTGCGTTAACGATCAGAGCGCAGTCGCGCTCTGTCGTTCGATGTCGTGGAACTGCAGGCGGGCGAGCCTGGCATAGAGGCCGCCCTCGGCGATCAGGCTCTGATGCGTGCCTTCCTCGGCGATCCGACCGTCTTCCAGAACGAGGATGCGGTCGGCCTTCAGCACAGTTGCCAGACGATGGGCGATGACCAGCGTTGTGCGATTCTGCATCAGCCCGTCCAGCGCCTTCTGGACCAGCGTTTCGCTTTCCGCATCGAGTGCCGAGGTCGCCTCGTCGAGCAGCAGGACCGGGGCATCCTTGAGGATCGCGCGGGCGATGGCGATGCGCTGGCGCTGGCCGCCGGAGAGCGTGATGCCGCGTTCGCCGGCCATGGTGTCGTAACGGTTGTCCAGTTTCGAGATGAACTCGTCGGCCTGGGCGGCTATGGCGGCGGCCCGAACCGCCTCGCGGCTGGCATCGGGCGCGCTGAAGGCGATGTTGTCGTGGATCGAGGCGGCAAAGATGGTCACGTCCTGGGGCACGATCGCCATGCGGGAGCGCAGTTCTGTGAGTTTCGCCTGGCGCAGGTCGATGCCGTCGAGCTTCACCGAGCCGGCGGAGGGATCGTAGAAACGCAGCAGCAGCGAGAAGATCGTGCTCTTGCCGGCGCCGGACGGACCGACGATCGCCACCGTCTCGCCGGACTTCACCTTGAACGACAGCGAATTCAGCGTGATGGCGCTGACGCGGGCCGGATAGGCGAAGGAGACCGCCTCGAACTCGACTTCGCCGCGCGGCGGGGAGGGGAGCGCGACCGGATTTTCCGCGTCGCGAATGGCCGGGACTTCTTGCAGCAGCTCGGTCAGCCGCTCGGCGGCACCGCCGGCTGACGAAAGCTCGCCCCAGACTTCCGAGAGCTGGCCGAGCGAGCTTGCGACGATCACCGAATAGAGCACGAACTGGCCGAGCGTGCCGGCGGTCATGGTACCGGCCAGAACGCTCTGGGCGCCATACCAGAGTACGCCGACGATGCTGCCGAAAACGAGGAGAATGCCGAAACCGGTCAGCAGTGCGCGGGCCTTGATCGCGGTGCGGGCCGCGTCATAGGCGCTTTCCACAGTACTGCCGTACCTGCCGTTTGCGGTCGTCTCGCCGCCAAAGGCCTGGACGGTGCGGGTGGCGCCGATCACTTCGGAGGCGAAGGCCGAGGTCTGGGCAAGCGTGTCCTGGGCGGCGCGCGAACGCTTTCTGACCGAACGGCCGAAACCGACCAGCGGAAAGACGATCAGCGGGATGGCGCCGAGCACCAGCAAGGAGAGCCGCGGGCTCGTGTAGATCATCATGCCCATCGCGCCGAGACAGAGGATGGTGTTGCGCAGCGCCTGGGAGGCGGAAGAGCCGAAGGCCGACTTGATCTGGACCGTGTCGGCGGTCAGCCGCGAGACGATCTCGCCAGACTGGTTGACGTCGAAAAAGGACGGCGACAGCGACGTGACATGTGAAAACACCTCGCGGCGCAGGTCGGCCACGACCCGTTCGCCGATCGTGATGACGTAATAGTAGCGCATGGCGCTGGCGACCGCGAGGAGGGCTGCCAATGCCAGCAGCATGCCGAAATAGTTGTTGATGAAATGGCCGTCGGAAGAGGCAAAGCCATGGTCGACCATGCGGCGCACGGCAAGCGGCAAGGCAAGCGTCGTTGCGGCGGCGAGCACGAGGAAAACGATTGCCGCGGCGACCATCGAACGATAACGGGCAAGATAGGGAATGAGCCTTGCAAGCGGTCTTAGGGCTTTGCCTCTCGGCTGGTTTTCTCGGGCGTCTGCCACGTCATCTCCATAGGCTCGAAAGGCTCATTTCTCGGCCTTACGGGTACTTGTACTTCCGGTGACCTTCCTGTATAGGCTCCGCATCTAATTGGGAAGCCGTGACCAGACCGGTCTACGGCTTCATTTATTAAAGAGGCCTCTCGCTCGCAATTGCGACAAATGGACCTCGCAGAGCAGGAATATCGACATGAAGGCTGGCATCCATCCGCAGTATCACGTGATCAAAGTGGTCATGACCGACGGCACCGAATATGAAACCCGCTCTACCTGGGGTTCGGAAGGCGCTACCATGAACCTGGAAATCGACCCGAACTCCCATCCGGCCTGGACGGGCGGGAACCAGCAGATGCTGGACCGCGGCGGCCGCGTTTCCAAGTTCAACAAGCGTTTCGGCGGCCTCGGCCTCTAATACGCTTCTTGGCGGACGAGATACGAAGAGCCTGGCGGAAGCCGGGCTTTTTTCGTTTGCGGTGTTGGGATCTGAGGCGTTCTGTTTACGTTTGTACAAATTATATGTATAATTTGTATTCGGCCGCCAAAGGATCATCCATGATGCCCACCGTCAGCTCTCTCGATTTTCAGCGCAAGATCGGCGAATACCAGCATCAGGCGCAGCGTGAGCCGGTTGAGATCACCCGGCACGGACGGCGCGAATTCGTGCTGATGTCCGCAGATCACTATGACTGGCTGAAGGCGGCGGCACAACGGAGCCACGCCACGGCCGATGCTCTCGACGTCGTTATCGATGCGGTAGAGCGGGCCGAGATGGACCCGGAGCATGCGGCGCTCGACGAACTCCTGAAGTAAGAGATCTCGATGGCGTTCATCGAGCCGAAGCCGGGTCTCGTCGTCCGCTATGATTATCTGTGGACGCATGAGGCGGCTGCGGGGCGGTACCAAGGCAAGGATCGTCCGACATGCCTTGTGGCGGCAAGCGATAGCTCTGCCCAACCCCGTTTCGTCATGTTGCTCCCCATCACCCATACGCCGCCCTCCGGCGGCACAGTCGGAATAGAAATTCCGGCCAAGGTGACGCGAGCGATCGGGCTCGACGACGAACCGAGCTGGGTGATCGTTTCCGAGCACAATATCGACGAATGGCCGAGTGCAGGGCTGTCACCGGTGCCGGGCAAATCGAGGGAGTTCAGCTACGGCTATATTCCACCCGGCCTGTTCGCGATCATCAAGGCGAAGTTTCTTGAGCTGGCAAAGGCAAAGAGAAGCCCTTCGGTAAGGCGTTGACCGAAAGGAAAAGGGCCGATGCTTGCGCACGGCCCTCTGGTTCGATGTATTTGCTTTGCGCGATGGCGATCAGTTGCCGAAGGCGGTGCGCAGCAGGTTGAGCTGGGCGCGGACGCTGTTTTCGTTGTCCGGCAGAACGGCCGGGTCGGCCGGGCGGTAAATCTCGCGGTCGAGAATGGCAACACGGTTCTGGAGGCGCAGCGAACGTTCGACGAGATCGCGGAAACCTTCCGGCAGGTCGAGCCAGCCCGGGGCATTGCGGTCGACGTTGAAGCCGTCGAGACGGACCTTGCTCTTTTCCGACAGGACCTGTTCGCGGCTCATCTCGCCATTGTTGACGGCGCGCTGCAGAAGCAGCCAGGAGGCCATCTGCATGAGGCGGGTGGTCAGCCGCATGGATTCGGCCGCATAGAGAACCGATGCCATGCGCGGCAGAACCTTTGAAGCAGCGCGGCCCGTACCGTCGAGATAGCTCGCGGTCTCCTCGACCAGCGACATACCTTCGGAGTAGAGCGCCTTGAACTGCGAAGACGCAGCGGCACGGCCTGCAAAACTTACGGTATTCAATCCCTGTTCGGACATCGAAATCATCCTGCTCAACGCAATCACACTCAGGCAATGACAACGGCGGATAAAAGTTCCCATGCCGTTCTGACTGACCTGAACATGATACTTATAATGGAAATCCGCAAGGCGTTTCTTAAGGAAAGGTTAATACCCACAAGAAGTGGTAAACAACGGCCATGTTCCTGAAATGAGACGCATTTTGGCGTCCAATACAACAGTTTGTTTCTGTGTGAAAGCCGGCTGAAACCCTCGCCGCAGCGGTATTGGAGGCAAGGAGCCGGAGCCGGGCCGGCGTGGCCATAAAAAAAGAGAGCCGCGGAATGGCGGCTCTCAAGGTAAAACAGGGAGAAATCAGACCATTCGCCGAATGGTGAAACTGTCTGAGTCCAGGAAACCTGAACGGCTTTATATTCTACGTTAATGATTAATATAGTCTTAAAAGTAAGCAGAAATACTTAGAGTTCTTGGCTGCGCCCGACGTTCAGGAACGAAACAGACTGTCGGCCGCGCGCCGGCCCGCGGCCTTTATCTCCTTCTCGGCTTCGAGCCGGGAGATTTCCTGCCTCAGGAGGCCGATTCGCGATTCGAGCTCGTCCACGGACAGCATGGAGAGATCGCTGCCGAGCTCGTGGGTTATCGGCTTCTTCGGCCGGTCGTCATCGAGAAAGCTCATGATGCCTCCTTTCGGGCATTCGCATCTGGCTTGGCATTCGCATCCGGTGGTGAGTCGGTGGTGCGAGAGCGGGGGTCGAGCGACAAGCTCTCCGGCGTCGAAAGCTGGGAGCTGCCGCCTGAGGCGGTCGTGTAGGCGTCACGGTCGGCGATCGGAACCGGCGCCCGCTGGCGGCTGCGGATGATAGCATAGACGGCCACCAGAAGATGCGCCCCGGTTGTCACCGCAAACAGTGCATGCGGGCCGGCCCAGGTCATCACCGGGCCGCCGAGCGTCGGACCGATGATCGTGCCGATACCGTAGAGCAAAAGCAGGCCGCCGGAGACCTTCACGAAGTCCTCGGGGGCTGCGAAGTCGTTGGCGTGGGCGACGGCGATCGGATAGAGCGCGTTGGCGGCGGCGCCGTAGATCGCCACCAGCACGACGATCTCATAGGTGCCGGAGGGCCGGATTGCGAGGATCGCCAGGCCCGCGAGGGCTGCCGCGGCCGACAGGCCGGCAAGGACGTGGCGGCGGTCCATCCTGTCGGACAGCCGGCCTGCCGGGAACTGCATGATCGCGCCGGCGAAGAGCGTGATGCTGACCATCGCCGCTACCGCACCCTGGTCGAGCCCGGCGCGCGTGCCGAAGACCGCGCCGAGCGTGCCGTAGGCGCCGTTGGCGACGCCTATCAGCAGGATGCCAATGCAGGAGATCGGCGAGTTGCGGAAGAGGGCGCGCAGATCGAGGCGGGCGCGCTTCAATGGTTGCGGCGAGGCGGCCTTGGACAGCGTCGTCGGCAGTGCGGCAAGGCTGTAGAGGATGCCGCAGATCATGAACAGTGTCGGCGTCGTGATATCGGCGAACGGCACCATCAGCTGGCCGCCGACAACGCCGAAAAGGGTGATCGAGATATAGAAGGAAAAAAGATCGTCCCGCGGCTTTCGCTCGTCGCGCGCTCGTTCAGCCAGCTTTCGATGATCATCGAGGTGCCGGCGGTGCAGAAGCCGGTGATGGCGCGTAAGACCAGCCAGGTGTTTTGATCGACCATCAGCCCGGTCAGCAGCACGTTGAGGCATATCAGCGACAGGAAACCGGAAAAGGCGCGTACATGGCCGATGCGGCGCACTACGTTCGGCGCCACGAAGCAGCCGATGACGAAGCCGGAGGCCCATGTGGTGCCAAGCAGGCCGAGCACTTCGTTGGAATAACCTTCCTGAGCGCCCCGCACCGGCAGAAGCAGGCTCTGCAGGCCATTGCCGAGGAAGAGGAGAAGCGTACCGCAAAGGAGGGCGAGGATTGGAAAGAGGTTTCGTCTCATCTTTGCTACAGTCAGCTCTTTGCACGAATGCGATCAATCACGGCTCCGCAGGCAAGCATTGTTGCATGCCGATGAACCGGGCGTTAACGAAAGCGAAGCGGATTACCTATTCCCCGAATCCCCTCCACATCTATCTGTGGTGGAGCGCAAAAATGTCCAGCCTGTGGCGGATAAGATCGGCAAGACCAAATGACAAAGACAATCGCGGTTCTTCTGATCTTCGCCATGCTTGTGCAGATCATCAAGCCGCTCAACCTTCCGGGCTTGAGGCGCCGGGGCGACTTCTGGAAGCTGGCAATCGTCGCCTTTGCGGTCTGGAGCGCAGCGCTGATCCTGCGCGAATTCACGACTCTCTAGACGTCGATCGAGCCGCGCATGACGGGCACGCAGTGGCCGGTGATGGTGACGTCGGTGACGGTGCCGGCCGTCTTGACCACGTCGAGCTCGATGATGCTGCGGCGGCCCATCTCGACGCCCTGCTCTATTGTCAGATGCACCTGGGCGTCCTTCTCCGGCACACGCGTTACCAGGAAGGCGGAGAGGGCGGCTGAGGCGCTGCCGGTCGCCGGATCCTCCATGATGTCGTCGAGCGGCGCGAACATGCGGGCGCGGAGGTTCCAGGGCTTTTCCCGGCTGCGGACATAGAGGAAGATCGGAAAGTCGCCATCGGCGCCCTGGTGTCTTGCGGCCGCCTTGCGGAACGCCGTGATGTTCGGCCGGGCGGCGGCAAGCGCTTCGAGGCCATCGAGTTCAGTGATCACGAAGGCGAGGCCGACCGAGGCGAAGACCGGTCCATGGGCGGTGGTGCGCACGTGTTTTGCGTCGATCGAAACGCAGTCGGCGATCAGGCCCGGCTCGATCTCGGCGCCGATTTCCAGCGGTCTCGGCGCGCGGATCGTAGCGCCGATCACACCGGCTGCCTCCCGCAGCAGCCGGATTTCCACCAGGCCGGCGATCTCCTCGAATCGGAGCGTATCGGCGAGCGGCTTGCCGAACAGTTCGCGCCGCTGACCGAGCACGTAGGCGGTGCCGACATTGGGGTGGCCGGCAAAGGGAATTTCCATCGTCGGGGTGAAGATGCGTACCCGCGCGCTGTTTTCAGGATTTTCCGGCGGCAGGACGAAGGTGCTTTCGGCATAACCGAATTCGACCGCGATCTTCTGCATCTGCCGGTCGGTGAGCCCGCGCGCATCCGGCACCACGGCGAGCGGGTTGCCGGCGAAACGTTCGGTCGTGAAGACATCGACGGTGACGAAATCTGTGGTCGGCATGGCGGAACTCTCCGGGAGCGATACCGGATTTAAAGCCTCATCAACCGTCATGACCAGCCAATGTTTTTGATCGCGGTCATCAACGGAATGAAAGCGGCCCGCGTCATCGGCTCAGGCAAGACCGTGGTCACGCATCGCCTTCTCCTCGTCGCCGGTGATATAGGCGAAAATCCTGGGGTCGCCATCGGCGATCGTCACCAGATAGAAGTTGGTGAACCGAACATTGCCGGCTTCGCCCGCCTTGTTGACGTAGGAAAAATCCCAGCCGACTTCCGCAAGCGCATGAAGATCGTTGAGGCAGGTGATCCTGACGCCGGTAATGTCCATCCGCTTGCCGCCGGCATCCCGATATCGGGCGAAGCCCTGCGGGATCACTTCCCGGAATGCCGCGTCATTGGCTCCACCGAACACCGCCTGTGGTGTCGAGCCGACGAAGTAGGCGGCGAAGAACGCTGCGACGCCGGAGACATTCACCGCCGCCGCGTCCTTCAGGGCGTCATTGCTGGTTCGGCCGTATTCATCGAAAAGCCTGCGGACCTTTTCTTCAATTTCCGTCATGGGCAACCTCCATCATGCAATGAACGTTGTTTTGCCCGTTCGGTTCACGTCCGCTTCAAGGTCGCAGCAAACAGAAAGGCCGCTCCGTTTCCGGAGCGGCCTTCTTCCTCCTCCTTGAAAAGGCGCTCCTCAAGCGGCCTTTTCGAGATACTTCTTCCAGCTTCCCCCGGTAGCACGTCGCCTGAGAACAGCGGCATGCTCCACAACCGTATCAGGACTTGTTGACGCTTGCGGCGTAGATCTGATCGATCGTTGCGGCCAGGCTCGCATCGAAGTCCGCGTCACTCATCGAGGCACGGAGGTTCTCCGCCAGGGCGCGCGAGAAACTCGCGATCATGCCATGGTTGTGGCTGAGCTTTTCGCAGGCTTCCGCGGTGCTGTAGCCGCCGGAAAGGGCGACGACGCGGACGACCGATTTGTGGGCGGTCAAGGGAGCGTAGAAATCGGCGACCGTCGGGATCGTCAATTTCAGCATGACGGTCTCGCCTGCGGGAAGCTTGTCGAGCTGCTGTGCGATCTCGTCGCGCAAGATCGCTTCAGCCTGTTCCTTTGTCGGGCTCTTGATGGAAACCTCAGGCTCGATGATCGGCATGAGGCCCTGGCCGATGATCTGACGGGCGACCTGGAACTGCTGTTCCACGACGGCAGCGATGCCGGCCTTGTCGGCATGGCCGATCACCGAACGCATCTTGGTCCCGAATATCCCTTTTTCGCGGCCGCGGATGAGGAGATCATCCAGATCGGGCATCGGCTTCATCGTCTGAACGCCGTTTTCCTCGGCATTCAGGCCCTTGTCGACTTTGAGAAAGGGGACGACGCCGCGCTTTTCCCAGAGATAGGAGGGAACGGCCTGACCATCGACGTCGCCGTCCATGGTCCGCTCGAAAAGGATGGCGCCGATAACCTTGTCGCCTGTGAAGGCGGGCGCGCTCATGATGCGGACGCGCATGGCGTGGATCAGGCGGAACATTTCCTCGTCACCCTGATAGTCGGACTCGGACACGCCATAAAGACGCAATGCTCCGGGTGTTGAACCGCCGCTTTGGTCCAGCGCCGCAATAAATCCGGGCGCAGAACGCATCTTGTTCAACATCTTCGCGTCCACCATACTACACTCCTGTCCCTAAAGTTGGCGCACAACGCGCTCGTCTCTCCCAAGCTGTCAGTCGCGGATAACAGAAGTTATTTTAAAGGGAAATCCTCCGGTAAGCTATTGAAACGATTGAAATGCTTTCAATCGTTTAAAACATCTAAAATTTTTTAAACCAGTTAACTCGGGAGCGCGCCGCCCTATATGGAACGCGCTCCCTTTTGGAAAAAATGACAGATCAGGCGGCCTTGATCAGCACCGAGACGCCTGGCAGATCCTTGCCTTCCATCCATTCCAGGAATGCGCCGCCGGCGGTCGAGACATAGGAGAAGTCGTCGGCAGCGCCTGCGTGGTTGAGGGCCGCGACCGTATCGCCGCCGCCTGCGACCGAGGTGAGCTTGCCGGCCCTGGTCTGCTCTGCCGCATGCTTGGCGGCAGCGACCGTCGCCTTGTCGAACGGCTCGATCTCGAAGGCGCCGAGCGGGCCGTTCCAGACGAGCGTCGAGGCCTTGGAGATCCATTCGTTGACGGCCGCCACCGACTTCGGCCCGACGTCGAGCATCATGGCGTCGGCGGGAATCTTGTCGATATCAACCACTTCGTTGGCGGCACCAGCCTTGAACTCGCGGGCGACGACGCCGTCGACCGGCAGCACGATGGCGCAATTGGACGCTGCCGCTTCTGCCATGATCTTGCGGGCCGTGTCGGCAAGGTCGTGCTCGCAGAGCGACTTGCCCACATCGATGCCTTGTGCCGCGATGAAGGTGTTGGCCATGCCGCCGCCAATCACCAGCGCGTCGACCCGTTTCACGAGGTTCTGCAGCAGGTCGATCTTGGTCGAGACCTTGGCGCCGCCGACGATCGCGACGACGGGGCGGGCGGGATTGCCGAGGCCCTTTTCGAGCGCTTCGAGTTCCTCCTGCATCGTGCGGCCGGCATAGGCGGGCAGGTGATGGGCGAGGCCCTCGGTCGAGGCATGGGCGCGGTGGGCGGCGGAGAAGGCGTCGTTGACGAAGATGTCGCCGTTCTTGGCGAGCGCCTCGGTGAAGCCCGGGTCGTTCTTTTCCTCACCCTTGTGGAAACGGGTGTTTTCGAGCAGCAGGATGTCGCCGTTCTTCATGTGGGCGATCGCCTGTTCGGCTTCGGGGCCGATGCAATCGGAGGCGAAGAGGATCTTGTGGCCGAGGACCTGGTTGACGGCAGAGACGATCAGCGACAGCGACATGTCGGCGATCGGCTCGCCCTTCGGACGGCCGAAATGGGCAAGCAGGATGACCTTGGCGCCCTTCTTGGCAAGTTCCAGGATGGTCGGTGCGACGCGTTCGATGCGGGTCGCGTCGGTGACCTTGCCATCGGAAACGGGAACGTTGAGATCGACGCGCACGAGCACGCGCTTGGCTGCGATATCGGTGAGGTCGTCAAGGGTTTTGAAGGCCGGCATGATGCTAATCCATTTACTCGGAAAGTTCGTAGCGGACCTTACTATGCCTGACCGGCGACGCAAGACGATTGGTCGCAACCATTTCCATTCCGTCTGTCGCGGATAGGCTGCATGCCGATTCTACTGCGATAACGCAGCGGGTGGAGGATTTTGTTTGAGCTTTCGCCGCTCTATGCCGGGCCCTCGGGCGGCACGGCGCCCGGCTTCACCGGCACGTTCTTGCCGCGATATCTGCGGACCAGATCGCGGACGCGGTGGGCAATCTCGCGCATGTTGATGAAGATCGGCAGATTGGTCGCCGGCTCCACCGGCTCCAGCGAGATGCCGATGCTGCGGACATGTTCGTGCTCGTCGAGTTCGCGCACGATCAGGATGATCGAGCCGAAGCGGATGCGGTCGGCATAATCCACCCGGCCGCCGAGCCGCGACGTCATAAGGTCGCCGACGGTCATGTTCTGCTCGTTGGCGGACAGCAGGCCGGGGCCGTAAGCCGCATCGAGCTCCTTGGCGGGCCTGGTCGGCGAGATCGCAAACGCGCCGAAAAATTCCGCGTCGTCCTCGTCGACCGGCACCTGGCTTGCGAAGATGCGGTCGAGGAGTTTCGAGTAGGCGGGCGAGATGAACAGGTAGACCTGGTCGTTTTCCTTCAGCCGGCCGGCATATTGATAACGCATGCTGCGGCCGTCGCGGATGACCAGCGACGGCATGGCCCAGCGAGGAATGCGCTCGCCCTGCAGGATCGGGCTGCCCTTCATGACGCGGTAGGAGATCAGTTCGTGATGGGCGGTGCCCGGCAGGTCGAGCTCGATCTTGTCGACGGCGCCGATGCGCGGCGGAATGATGAGGCCGAGCTTGTGGGCGACCGGCTTGATCGTCCAGCCCTGGACGAGGAGGGAGACCAGCACGATGATGAAGGTGACGTTGAAGAAGAGCTGGCCGTTCTCGACGCCGCTCAAGACCGGCATGATCGCCAGCAGGATGGAGACGGCGCCGCGCAGGCCGACCCAGGCGAGGAAGCTGGTTTCCTGCTGGGTGAAATCATAGGGCAGAAGGCTCAGCCACACCGCAATCGGCCGGGCGACGAAGATCAGGAACAGTGCCAGCCCGATCGCCGGCAGAAGGATGGCCGGAAACTGCGACGGCGTGGCGAGCAGGCCGAGTACCAGGAACATGATGATCTGGGCGAGCCAGCTCAGTCCCTCGTTGAAGCGGATGATCTGGGGCTTGGCGAACATCTTGCGATTGCCGGAATAGATGCCGGCCACATAGACCGCGAGGAAGCCGCTGCCGCCCATGGCGCCGGTGAAGGAAAAGACCAGCAGCGCCAGCGTCAGCACGAAGATCGGCGCCAGCCCCCGGTCGGAGGTGAAGCGGTTCAGCACCCAGACGATCATCATGCCGCCGAACAGGCCGCAGATGACGCCGAGCCCCATTTCCTCGACGAACAGGAAAAGGAAGTGCAGGTCGAGGCCGGAAAAACCCTGTCCGGTCGCCAGAAGTTCGGCGAGCGCTATCGTCAGGAAGATCGCCATCGGGTCGTTGGTGCCGGACTCGACTTCGAGCGTCGAACGGACCTTGTCGCGGATGTTGATGCCGCTGACGCGCAGCAGGAAGAAGACGGCGGCCGCATCCGTCGAGGCGACGATCGAGCCGAGCAGCAGGCCTTCGAGCCAGTTGAAGTCGAGAAGGATCGTCGCGGCGAAGGCAAAAAGGCCGGCCGTCAGGAGGACGCCGACCGAGGCGAGCGTGACCGCCGGAACGGCGGCGATGCGAAACGAGTGGATGGGGGTCATGAAGCCGGAATCGAACAGCACGATCGCCAGCGCCAGATATCCCAGCATGAAGGTGAAGGAATAGTTCTCGAATTGGATGCCGAGGCCATCGACGCCGGCGAGCAGGCCGATCGACAGGAAGATCAAGAGGAGGGGAGCACCGAAACGGAAGGCAAGGAGGCTGGAAAGGGCAGCCGCCAGCACCAGGACCGTGCCGACCAGCAGGACGATATAAAAAGCCTCCACCTAAAAGTCCCTTCCTTCGCACCTCTCGCCGACACCATCCCCGTCCGCAGCTCCGGAACCGGAACTGTGCCATACCGCAACGCGGCCATGCAAGAATGGGGCAGATCCCGGCCGAGGGCCAGGCGAATCGACTGATCGATTAGGCGGGAACAATTCCGGCAAGAGAAGGGCAGGGGCGGAAAAAAGACGGACGCGTGCCTTGGTGCCGTGGCTCTGTCAAAGATCGGAGAGTCCACACGAATGCGGAACCTCAATAGATTTTAATAGGTGCCTCCGCATTCGCGTGGCCTTCGGCGTCTTCTCGGGGCTTCCGGCCCCTACAGGTGATCACCTCGCCCCACTGCGTGGCTTCGTTCGCGATCTCCTTTCGGGAAATCCTGCCACTTGCACGGCTCAGCCGAACCCGGCCCGGTGGCCAGGGGGAGGCTTGATAGGAATGTTCGTCTTTCGACGCACACACCATGGCTTTCACCTCTTCCACCATCCCCGCACGTTACGGTTCCAATGAAAGCGCCGGCCCCCGCCTGCCCACGAACGTCTCGCGAAACACTCCGGCGGTGGGAGCGAGGGGATTGTAGGCATGGGTTGGAGAGGTGGGGATGATCGAGGGTGAAAAAAATCTGAGGGAGGGGTGCGGGGCAGGACTTGAATGAAGCGAATGCCTTCAATGCCTCCGTTCGGCCCGAAGCAGACTGCAGTGAATGTTGCGATCGGGCTCGCCTTTGGACTTCGGGGCATCAAGTCACTGCTCCACGTGTTTGGTAATCAGAAGGATTCTGTGCGGGTCCAACACTTGCGCCTCAACGGTATCGCCTTTGTTGAAATGCTTTTGGAACCACTGTGCAATAAATCTGTTTCGGCCTACGATTCGGACGGCTCCCGTTTTGTTGGCGGTTCGGTTAATGCGGGATGTCACCGGTTCAGTTCCGTCACCAAAGGCAATCGTAATCGGATCGCCGTCATTACCGAGGTAACTGCTCGCTTCTACACCCGGGTTGATTAGCCCCCCGTGGAAGTACGCCTCTCCTAGGGCAATTTGGAAGGACGCAATAACCTGTGTCAGGCCGTCGGGCATTGGCACGGCCGAAAGCACATCAGGAATTTGCTGTGGGGCGCTGGTGGGTGAAGAAACTTCTTCCGCCTTTTCCCGTTCGGCCTCCTCGGTGACCGGTCGCCCACGTTCGCTACCGTTCCATGGCGGACTAAACTCTGCAATTAAGGAGTCTTCCAATCCCGCAGCAATATTAATTTCGAAATCGCCGTAGCGTAAGTAAGAAATCGGATTGAATATAAATATGCGTAGTGCCTTGTCATGTCGGAGCACCTCCTGAATCTTACCATGGCAACGCCAGTTTGTTCTCTGGTCGCGGTGTGGATTTTTGTATCCGGCAAAGCGTTTTCGAATACTTCTAGAGGTTTTACCAATATACATGACGCTGTTATCGAAAACAAAAGCATATAGTGAGTTCCGCTCGTCTAACAGCAGCATGTCGGATTGTGCGTTCAAGCCATCCAAACGGTAGTCGATGCCTCCATCATCTGAAGATATCCAGCCGGCGACGTCCTTAAACCCGAGATTAAGCAACGTATCTGCGTTCCACTGTGGCATTCTAATCCTTTGCTTGCATTGCTCCCGCAAAACGACAAGTTTTATAATCAGCTCCGCTATTGTCGCTGTTGATGGCAATTAAGCGAAGGCTAACAGATGCTTAGAGGAGTGCTATGGGCAGGTCTTAGGTTAAAGGCCTTGCTTGTCCAAGGCGGTGCCAAGCGTTCCGCGCCTCAGTCATCTCGAGATCTGATCCTGGGGTGTAGTAACGACGGTGAAACCAGAACAAGCGTTCATGTTCGGGTTTACCTGTTCGCGTACCCGGATCGCGCCCCATGCGGGCACGAATTTCCTCGAGCGAAATGACGTAACAAGTCGGCTCCGAACTAGCCGCAAATGCAACAAACACCCACCATGGGGTAACGTGCTTCTCTGGCAGAAGTCCAAGATGCGTATCCTGTGGCCTCGCAGCATGAGACTTGACTTGGATCGGGCGCTGGGTGCTCTCGTCTTCTGATATGGCGAACATATCAGCACCCTTGGCATTCCTTACCGTGAGCATGACATTCCAGCCCACGCGCGATAGTTCCCGTGCTACATGATAGACGCCGATGTTTCCTGTAATTTGCTTATGATTGCTCAATGTCGCCCTCTCGCAAAATTATGTAGCCCATTTCGAACTACCAACTGGCGTCATAGACTGTTCGAATCCCCACGACCAGAATGGCCGGTACGCCCCCCTTCGGCCAGAAGGTCCTGGTGGCCGCTTCGAGCGGGCAACCGGCGCCGTTCGGCGTTCATAGTTCTGTACTGAAATGGCGCACTGGACGAGATTCGAACCGCACGTCGTAGCTCAGAACGCATTCAGTATGGCTGCTTTCCCAGCGTCGCCCTCCAGAAGCTGCCAGTCCGCTCCCGGCCCCAATGAAGCCATGCGTGCTTCCCTGTCGCTAACCTTGCTCCCGCCGCCCTTTTGTCTAAGTCGGCGCCGTCCTTCCACCATCCCCGCAAACAAAAACCCCCTCCCTTGCGGGAGGGGGCGATATCCTGCCGGTGCCGCCCGAAGGCAGCGTCTGTGATCCTCAGATCAGCTTGGCAAACGCCACGGCCGTGTCGGCCATGCGGTTCGAGAAGCCCCATTCGTTGTCGTACCAGGACAGGATGCGGACGAAATTGCCTTCGAGCACCTTGGTCTGGTCGATCGCGAAGATCGAGGAATGGCTGTCGTGGTTGAAGTCGCGGCTGACGAGCGGCTCTTCGGTGTAACCGAGGATGCCCTTCAGCGCGCCGTTGGAAGCGGCCTTGATCGCTTCGTTGACTTCGGCAACCGTGGTCGTCTTCTTGGCGACGAACTTGAAGTCGACGACCGAGACGTTCGGGGTCGGCACGCGGATCGAGGTGCCGTCGAGCTTGCCCTTGAGGTGCGGCAGAACCAGGCCGACGGCCTTGGCGGCACCGGTCGAGGTCGGGATCATCGAGAGGGCTGCTGCACGGGCGCGATAAAGGTCCTTGTGCATCGTGTCGAGGGTCGGCTGGTCACCCGTGTAGGAGTGGATCGTGGTCATGAAGCCATGATCGATGCCGATCGCGTCGTCGAGGACCTTGACCACCGGAACCAGGCAGTTGGTGGTGCAGGACGCGTTGGAGATGACCAGGTGTTCCCGGGTCAGCTGGTCGTGGTTGACGCCGAAGACGACGGTGAGGTCGGCACCGTCGGCAGGCGCCGAGACGATGACGCGCTTGGCGCCGGCGGTCAGGTGCGCCGCGGCCTTGTCGCGGGCGGTGAAGATGCCCGTGCATTCGAGCGCGATATCGACGCCGAGTGCACCGTGCGGCAGGGTCGCCGGATCCTTGATCGCGGTCACCTTGATCGGCTTGCCGCCGCCGACGGTGATCGTGTCGCCCTCGACCTTCACATCGGCCGGGAACTTGCCGTGGATGGAATCGTAGCGGAGCAGGTGGGCATTGGTCTCGACCGGGCCGAGGTCGTTGATGGCAACGACTTCGATGTCGGTGCGGCCGGATTCCACGATAGCACGCAGAACGTTACGGCCGATGCGGCCAAAGCCGTTGATGGCAACTTTCACAGTCATGTCATTCTCCCGAAAATGTGCGGTCTGTCTTGGCGGGACGCGCCGAACGCGCCCCTTTTCATGGTCTGTCTTTGGCTCAGGCGAGCTGTTTTTCGGCTGCGGCAACAACCGCTTCCGCGGTGATGCCGAAGTGCTTGAAGAGATCCTTGGCAGGGCCCGAAGCGCCGAAGGACTTCATGCCGATGAAGGCGCCCTTCGGACCGATGAAGTGATCCCAGCCTTCGCGCACGCCGGCTTCGACGGCAATCTTGACCGGCGAATTGCCGACGACCGCGGTCTGGTAGGATTCCGGCTGGTCGAAGAAGAGCTCGACGCAGGGGACGGAAACGACGCGGGTCGCGATGCCCTTGCCGTCGAGGACAGCTTGCGCCTTCAGCGCCAGTTCGACTTCCGAACCCGAAGCGAAGATCGTCACCTTGGCGTCGGCCGCGGAGACGAGTTCGTAAGCGCCCTGGGCGCAGAGGTTCTTCTCTTCATAGGTCTTGCGGGCCGGCGCCAGATTCTGGCGGGTCAGCGCCAGGCCGGACGGGCGGTGCTTTTCCTTGAGCGCCAGCTGCCAGCACTCGGCCGTCTCGGTCTCGTCGGCCGGGCGGAACATCAAGAGGTTCGGGATGGCGCGAAGTGCCGCGACCTGCTCGACCGGCTGGTGGGTCGGGCCGTCTTCGCCGACGCCGATCGAATCATGCGTCCAGACGTGCACGACGCGGATGCCCATCAGGGCTGCGAGGCGGACGGACGGACGGCAGTAATCCGAGAAGATCAGGAAGCCGCCGGAATAGGGGATCAGGCCGCCATGCAGCGAGATGCCGTTCATGGCCGCGGCCATCGCGTGTTCGCGGATGCCCCAGTGCATGTAGCGGCCGGAGAAGTCGGTCGGGGTGATCGACTTCATCTGGCTGGTCTTGGTGTTGTTCGACGGCGTCAGGTCGGCCGAGCCGCCGAGCGTTTCGATGACGATGCCGTTGATGACCTCGAGCGCGTCCTCGGAGGCCTTGCGGGTCGCGACGGTCGGGTTGTTCTCGGCGATCTTCCTCTTGAAGGCGTCGATGGCGCTGTCGAAATTGCCCGGCAGATCGCCGGCGAAACGGCGCACGAACTCGGCCTTCTTGCCGGTTTCGGTCGAAGCCAGGCGATCCTCCCAATCCTTGCGGGTCTTGGTCGAGCGCAGGCCTGCGAGGCGCCATGCATCGAGAACGTCGGCCGGAACGGTGAAGGCTTCCGCCTCCCAGTTCAGCGCCTGCCGAGCTGCCGCGATTTCCTCGGCGCCGAGCGGCGAACCGTGGACCTTGTGGGTGCCCTGCTTGTTGGGAGCGCCGAAGCCGATGATGGTCTTGCAGGCGATGAAGGTCGGGCGGTCGGACTTCTGGGCGGCTTCGATCGCGCCCGAGATCTGGTCGACGTCATGGCCGTCGATCTCGATCGTGTTCCAGTGGGCGGACTTGAAGCGCATCACCTGGTCGGTCGAGTCCGACAGGGAGACGGCGCCGTCGATGGTGATCGAGTTGTTGTCCCAGAAGAGCACGAGCTTGTTGAGCTTCAGGTGGCCGGCAAGCGCGATCGCTTCCTGGCTGATGCCTTCCATCAGGCAGCCGTCGCCGCACAGCGCATAGGTGAAATGGTTCTGCAGGTCGGAGCCGAACTCCTCTTCCAGCTTGCGTTCGGCGATCGCCATGCCGACGGCATTGGCAATGCCCTGGCCGAGCGGACCGGTGGTCGTCTCGATGCCCGACGCATGGCCGTATTCCGGATGGCCGGCGGTCTTGGAGCCGAGCTGGCGGAACTGCTTGATGTCCTCCATCGTCATGTCCTCGTAACCGGTGAGGAACAGCAGCGAATAAAGCAGCATGGAACCGTGGCCGGCAGACAGCACGAAACGGTCGCGGTCCGGCCAGAGCGAGTTCTTCGGATCGAATTTCAAATAGCGGGTAAAGAGCACGGTCGCGATGTCGGCAGCGCCCATCGGCAGGCCGGGATGGCCGGAATTGGCCTTCTCTACAGCATCCATGGCGAGGAATCGGATCGCGTTCGCCATCCGGTTATGTTTGTCGAGAGAGGTCATGGCTAATCCGCTTTTTACGGGTGTCGGTCACGGTCCTCGTGGGACCACTTGAAGGGCGGCCCAGGGACCACCTAAGAGCGGCTGATCCTTAGCAGGTGCAACGCGCAAGTCAACAAAAGCGCCTTCCTTACGAACGGGTGATGACGAACTTTCCTGCAGCTGCCTGAATTCCGTGCAGCATGTGGCGAGCGGCAGAAACATAGGGGACGATCCACAGTTAGGACACGTTTGAAGGCCCTGGATTGATTGACCGGCTTGCGGGCGGTGAATAGTCTTCCGCCCTTGTTGGAGAGGCCGATCGTATCGATTCGGCGCATTTCGCGTATCGACAGGAAGCTTCGCATGCCGTCGGAAAAGACGATCGACATGGTGATTTCGGAACTCAGCGCGGCGATCGGCGGTCTTGAGAGCGCCGTCGACGCGCGCATCGAGCGCCAGCGCGAGACTCAGGATGTGGAGGGCGAGGTCCGCCGGGTGCACGCGGACCGGGCACGGCTCGCACAGGAGCTCGATCAGTCGCAATTCCGCGCCAATCGACTGGAAGAAGTAAACCGGGAAGTCTCGAGGCGCCTCGTGACGGCGATGGAAACCATCCGCGCCGTGCTCGACCGCTGATGCGCCAGGATCAAAAGGGAATGCCATGGCCCAGGTAACGGTGATGATCGACGGCAAGGCCTATCGCATGGCCTGCGAGGAAGGACAGGAAAGCCACCTGACCGAACTGGCCGATCGATTCGACCGTTACGTCGGGCACCTCAAGGGCCAGTTCGGCGAGATCGGCGACCTGCGCATCACCGTGATGGCCGGCATCATGATCATGGACGAGTTGTCTGAGATGACCCGCAAGCTCGGCCTGCTGGAGACCGAGGTCGCGGCACTCAAGTCCAACCGCGACGGCGCGCTCGAAACCCACCAGCGCAACGAGCAGCACGTGGTCTCGGCGCTCGGCGAGCTCGCCTCGCGGCTCGACGGGCTGACCGCCAAGCTCAACGGCCGCACGCCCGCTCCGGTGAACTGATCAAAGTCGATAATAAAGGCTTTCCGCCACTGGTGCGGACCGGCAATCACACATATATTGCTGGTGCGATCTGCGCCTCACGACAGGAACCACAATCCCTGGGGCCATACTCGATCCAAAGGGAGCTGTCCCTGGCCAGGCCCGTGGGCTTGGACACACGGCGCCCACCTACGTTTGTAGGCACCCAGGATCGTAAACATCCATCGGTTGCCGCGGATCGCACTTAATTCTTCCTCCGATTTCAGGCGTTCCCCGATCAGCCGCCTTCGTGCGGGCGGATGAATTTAAGAAATCTCTAATTTATTTACCATGACGCGGACTTGGCGCGGCCCGATCGCGGTTTGGGCGAGGCTCTTAATCCTCTTTTCAAACGACGGCTTTATCTTCCCGGCATGCGTATCAACGAGATCACCAACTGGGCTTATGGTGTCACGGTCGTCCTGACCGTGTTGTCGGGCACGGCCTTCATGCTGTCTGCCGGGAGCGCCAACCAGGAGCGGATCGCCGTCGAGGAACACCTCTCCCTCAATGAGCTTTCCGAAGGGCTGGCGCTCGGCGCGGAAGTGCGCACCGATGAAGCCCGGCTTTATGTGATGCGCGGCGAGGACCGTCATCTCCAGGCTTTCCGGCGCAAGGAGGCCGAGGAGCTGGAGCTCGAACAGGCGATCAAGGGCATAAGGGCGCTCGGTGCCTCGGATGCCGAGCTTGCCGCGCTGGTCGAGGTGGGACAGGACGCGGACGCTCTCGACCAGCTCGAGAACGCAGCCATCGCCGCTTACCAGAACGGCGACCGGGCCGGGGCGCAGGAGGCATTGTTCGGTCCCGAGCATGACCGCCTGCAGACGGGGCTGCTCGAAACCGTCACCCGGTTCCGTGAACTGGTAAAGGCGCGCACCGAGACTGCGGTCGCGTTCGCGCAGTCGCGCAGCGACTGGTGGGGTCTTGCCGCCAAGACGATGCTCGCCATCACAGCCGCGCTGTTTCTCGGCGTTCTCTATTTCGTGCTCAAGCGCCGCGTTGCCATGCCGCTCACCCGCATGACCAGCATCGTCACCCGGCTCGCCCGGCAGGACTATGCCGTGGAAGTGCCGCTCGACCGCCGGCGGGACGAGATCGGCGAGATGAACCAGGCAATCCACATCTTCCGCGAAAACGGGTTGGAGCGGGACCGTCTCGATGCCGAACGGCGGGCCGACCAACTGACCAAGGATCTCATTCTGCAGATGATGCACCGGCTGCAGGCCTGCCAGACGCAGGGCGAGCTGGCGGAGGTCGTCTCCCGTTTTGCGCCGCAGATCTTTCCGAACCTCGCCGGCCAGCTCTATGTGCTGAACGACAGCCGAACGATGCTCACCGAGATAGGCTCCTGGCTCGACCCGCAGCTTTCGATCCCGTCCTTCCCGAGCAGCGCCTGCTGGAGCCTGCGTCGCGGGCGGCCGCACCTGAGCCATCACGGCCATGGCGACATTCCCTGCCAGCATCTCGGCGAAAGCGAAGTCGCCGGGCTCTGCGTGCCCCTGACGGCGCAGGGCGATACGATAGGCCTTCTCTATTTCGAAGAGCGTGCCGGCCATGAGATGGCGGCGGAAGGCTCTCGTCTCTATCTCGAGCTGATTGCCGAGAATATCGGCCTTGCGGTCGCCAACCTGCAGCTTCGCGACAGGCTGACGAACCTTGCCGTGCGCGACGCGCTGACCGGCCTTCTCAACCGCCGCTGCCTCGACGAGACGCTCGCACGCCACGGGCGCGACCATGCGGGCCAGCCGCTCGCCTGCCTGATGATGGATATCGACCGCTTCAAGCGCTTCAACGACGAATTCGGGCACGATGCCGGCGACATGGTGATGCAATATGTCGCGCAGATGATGCTCGACACCGTCGGCCAGGCGGGGACCTGCTACCGCTTCGGCGGCGAGGAATTCACGATACTCGTGCCGGACACAGTAGAGACTGCCGCCTTCGAACTTGCCGAACGGCTGCGGCAGAAGATCGCGACCATGCCGCTTTCGCATGGCGGCCGCATCCTCGGCCTCGTCTCCGTTTCGATCGGCGTCGCGGGCTCGCCCGTCGAGGGGCCGGTGTCGACGCTCCTCACGCGGGCGGATGCAGCGCTTCTCGAAGCCAAGGGTGGCGGGCGGAACCAGACCGTGCTTGCAGGCGCTGTAAAACTTACGGATCAGGCGAGCCGCACCTCGGCTTAAACAGATCGGCGATAGACGCCGCGGCAGCTGATATCCGCTCTTGATCCGTGCATTCTTCAGCCTTTGCTTGACAACGGACGCCGTCGCGACAAGTTCTGCCTCCCATTCACTTGTCCTTCCGTTCTTGCCGGCCGGTATCCATGCCCTTTTTGAATTCCACCTTCGCCCGATCCTCGCTGCTCATGCTTCTGGTCGGGGGCGGCGTCCTTGTGGCGATCGTGTTGTCATCGTTCTTTCTGGCCAGGACGACGCAGGTCTATTTCCAGGACGTGGTGAAACTGCGCGAGCTTCGAAGTGCGGCGGCAGACATGCAGCTTTTCCTGCGGGCGGCCGAATCCGGGCAGCGTGGTTTCGTGCTGACGCAGGATGCTGAATTCCTAAAACCCTATACGACGGCCAACGCGGTCATTCCGCGGTTGCGTGAGCGGCTGAAGACGGCTGCCGACAATCTGGACGCCGTGCGCGTTCCATTTGCCGAACTCGACCCGCTGATCGACGACAAGCTCGCAGAGATGCAGTCGACGGTGGAGATGGTGCAGAAGGGCAATGCCGTCGGGGCGATCGAAGTCATCCGCGGCGCCTACGGCCGCCAGCTGATGGAAGGCATCACGGCGATCCTCGGCAAGCTGATCGGTGACATGGACGGGCGGATCGGGACCGGGATCGACGACCTCAACGATTCCGCGTCGGCGCTGCAATGGATCACCATCGGCGGCGGCCTGATGATCATCCTCGTCATCGGCGGTGCGATCCTGATCGTCGGGCAGCATGTCCGCGAGCTTCAGCGGGCGCGGTTGGAGGTCGAGGAACTCAATGCCGGGCTCGAGGAGCGCGTCAACGAGCGCTCCGAGGATCTGATCCAGGCCAACCGCGAGATCCAGCGTTATGCCTATATCGTGTCGCACGACCTGCGCGCGCCGCTGGTCAATATCATGGGTTTCACCAGCGAACTCGACGCCAGCCTCAAGTCGATCAGCACCTATGTGCTGGCCGATGGGACGCCGCTGTCGGAAGCCGACGTGAACGACGCCCGCATCGCCGTGGAGCAGGATCTGCCGGAGGCGATCGCCTTCATCCGCTCTTCCACCAAGAAGATGGACGGGCTGATCAACGCGATCCTGAAGATTTCCCGCGACGGACGGCGCGAACTGAAGCCGGAGAGGATCGATCTCGGGGAGTTGCTGGAAGCGACGGCCGCCAGCGTCTATCATCAGGTCAGCGAGGCGGGCGGCGAGGTGAATATATCGGTAGGCCAGGCGCGGGGCCTTATTACCGACCGATTTTCGTTGGAACAGATCTTCGGCAATCTCTTCGACAATGCGGTGAAGTACAAACATCCGGAGCGGTCGCTGAACCTTTCGGTCAAGGCCATGCCGATCGGCCGCGCTGCGATCAGAATAGAGGTTGCGGACAATGGCCGGGGCATCGCTCCGGAGGATCACGAGAGGGTTTTCGAGCTTTTCCGCCGCTCGGGCGTCCAGGACCAGCAGGGCGAAGGTATCGGTCTTGCGCATGTGCGTTCATTAGTCAGAAATTTAGGCGGTGAGATTACGGTGACGTCCACTTTGGGCGGCGGGACGACGTTCGTCATCCGGTTGCCCACGGATTTGTCCCAGTATGTCAGGAGTAACAGGTCATGAAGGCTGCCGGCAAAGAAGTCACCATCGTGATGATCGAGGACGATGAAGGCCATGCGCGCCTGATCGAGAAGAATGTCCGCCGTGCGGGCGTCAACAACGAGATCGTTCCTTTTACGAATGGCAATGCGGCTCTCGACTTTATCCTCGGCGCGGATCGTTCCGGAAACTCGAACCAGGATCGCCATCTGCTGATCCTTCTTGACCTCAACCTGCCGGACATGTCGGGTATTGACATCCTCGAGAAGGTGAAGTCCAACCCTCACTCCAAGCGTCTGCCGGTGGTCATCCTCACGACCACGGACGATGAGCGGGAGATCCAGCGCTGCTACGATCTCGGCGCCAACGTCTATATCACCAAGCCGGTGGACTACGACAATTTTGCGCATGCCATCCGACAGCTCGGGCTGTTCTTTGCCGTCATGCAGATACCCGGACAATAACGAGACGCGATGCCGCAAACCATACTCTATGTCGATGACGATCTCGCGCTTGCCAGATTGGCGGAACGCCATTTCGGGCGCGCCGGCTATCAGGTCGTCCATGCCGTCAATGCGGCATCGGCAATGGAGGCGGTTGAAAAAGGCGTCGTCGACGCGATCGTCCTCGATCACTACCTGAAGACCGAAACCGGGCTCGACATCCTCCACAAACTCAAGGACCAGGGCTCGGTCATTCCGGTGATCTACGTCACCGGTTCCAGCGACGCGACGATCGCCATCGACGCGCTGAAGAGCGGTGCGTCCGACTACGTCATCAAGACGGTCGGCGAGGAATTCTGGCCGCTGATGGAGAGTGCGATTGCCCAAGGCATCGCCAATGCGGAATTGCGGCGCGCCAAGGAAAAGGCCGAGCAGGAGATCCGTCTCGGCAAGGAACGCGCCGAGGTTCTGCTCTCCGAGGTGAACCACCGCGTCGCCAACAGTCTGGCGCTGGTTGCGGCGCTCATCCGCCTGCAGGCGTCCAGCAGCAAGAACGACGACGTGAAGGCAGCACTTTCCGAGACGCAGGCGCGCATCAGCGCGATCGCCGGCATGCATCGCAGCCTCTATACCTCCGACGACGTTCGGCATGTGGAGATGGACAAATATCTGGGCACGCTGGTGCGCGAGGTGCAGGGCTCCGTCAACGACGAACAGGGACCGTCGATCCGTCTCGATGCCGAACCATTGTCGCTGACCTCCGACCGGGCTGTCTCGGTCGGCATGATCGTCACGGAACTGCTCACCAACGCGCTGAAATACGCCTATCCGGCCGGCACCGAAGGCGAAGTGCGGGTCCTGCTCAAGCGCCAGGACGAGGGCAGCGCGCTTCTCGCCGTCGAGGATGACGGGATCGGCTGGCGCGAGGGCGATGCGCCCAAGGGGACCGGGCTCGGCAGCCGTATCGTCAAATCCATGGCCGCGACGCTCGGCTCGACGATCCACTACGTGCCTTCTTCTTCCGGCACCCGCGCCGAACTGACACTCAGCCTTCAGTAGGTCAGGACGAAGCGGCCGTGCCGTTTCTGCCACGATCGAAGCCCTTCATTTTGTTCCCGCCATTGCAATGCCCGCATGGCGACCCTATGATTTCCGGGATGGCGTGAAGGTGCATAGCTCCGAGAACCGGTCCCGGTTTTCTGAACTGTGCGCGAGACGTCGCGACGAGGCGCCTCTGGCGCGGTCGTATGGATGCGGGCCGTTCCTCGGAGCGGCACATTCGTTTCGCGTGCAGGCATATTGTTCCAATCAAAGAGCTTCTCTTGTTAACCGAAATACTCATCGTCATTGCCCTCACCGTTTTGAACGGTGTCCTCGCGATGTCGGAACTGGCCGTCGTCTCCTCCCGCCCGGTGCGGCTGCGGATCATGGCGGAGCAGGGCAACCGCGGCGCGGCGACAGCCATACGGCTCGCGGAAGATCCCGGCCGCTTCCTTTCCTCCGTCCAGATCGGCATCACGCTGGTTGGCGTATTGTCCGGCGCATTCTCGGGGGCCACGCTCGGCGCCCGGCTGACCACCTGGCTCGAAACGCAGGGCATGGCCGACAATCTGGCCGACTGGCTGGGCGTCGGCACCGTCGTCGTTTTCATCACCTATCTGTCGCTGATCATCGGCGAACTGGTGCCGAAGCAGATCGCACTGCGGGCGCCGGAAGCGGTTGCCGCCCGGGTCGCTCCGGCCATGAAACTGCTGGCGACGGTCGGCGCCCCGATCGTCTGGTTCCTCGACATTTCCGGCCGGCTGGTGCTGACCATGCTCGGCCAGCGGGGCGAGTCGGGCGAGCGCGTCACCGACGAGGAAATCCGCACCGTGCTTGCCGAAGCCCAGAGCGCCGGCGTGATCGAGACGGAAGAATCCGCGATGATCTCCGGCGTCATGCGGCTTGCCGACCGCACCGCCCGCGGCCTGATGACGCCGCGCCGCGATGTCGAGGTCATCGATATCGAAGACAATTCGGATGAAATCCGCGAACAGCTTCGCGCCACCCAGCGCTCCCGCCTGCCGATCCGCAACGGCAGCTCGGACGAGATCATGGGCACGCTGTTCGTCAAGGACGCCTATGATTTCATCGCCGGCGGCAAGATGCTGGATATCCGCGGCATCATGCGCGAAGCGCCCGTCGTCTCCGACCTCACCGGCGCGCTCGACGTCATCCAGGCGCTGCGCCGCGCGCCGGCCCATATGGTGCTCGTCTATGACGAATATGGCCATTTCGAAGGCATCATCACCTCAGGCGACATCCTCGAGGCGATCACCGGCGTCTTCCAGGAGGAAGAGGACGAAGAACCTGCGATCGTATCGCGCGACGACGGTTCGTTCCTGATCGCCGGCTGGATGCCGGTCGACGAATTCGCCGACCAGATGGGATTTTCGCTCGGAGACGATCCAGGCTACGAGACGGTCGCGGGCTTCGTGCTCGACGAGATGAAGCGCCTGCCGGAACTCGGCGAGAGCTTCACCAAGAACGGCTGGACCTTCGAGGTGATCGATCTCGACGGTCGCCGCATCGACAAGCTGCTGGTCAGGCGGTCGGACAAGGTATGACGGACGGCTTGAAGACCAAGGCGGAGCTTCGCGCAGCGCGGCTTGCCGCACGGGACGCCATTCCACCGGTCGAGCGCATCGAGAAGAGCCTGGCCATCGCGTCGCACGGGGCCGAGGCAATCAGCCTCGACGCCGGCGCGATCGTCTCCGGCTTCCTGCCGATCCGCTCGGAAGTCGATGTGCGGCCGCTGATGGCGTATCTCAGGGACCGCAGCGCGCGGCTCTGCGTGCCCGTCATTCTCGACAAGCAGACCATCATCTTCCGCGAACTGGTGCGCGGCGCCGAGCTGGTGCCGGGCACGTTCGGGACATTCGGGCCGGGGCCGGAAGCGGCGGAACTCGAGCCGCAGGTGATGCTGGTGCCGCTGTCGGCCTTCGATGCCGAGGGGCACCGGATCGGCTACGGCGGCGGTTATTACGACCGGGCGATCCATCGCCTGCAGCAAAAAGGCCTGAACCCGAAGCTGATCGGGATTGCCTTCGACTGCCAGGAAGTGGCATCTGTTCCCGCTGAACCTCACGATATCAGACTAAACGCTGTCCTGACGGAGAGCGGTTACCGGCCTTTTGAAGACATCGGCCGCGCACAGATTGGATAAGAATGCGCCTTTTGTTCCTGGGTGACATGGTGGGCAAGACCGGCCGCGTGGCGGTGTGGGAAAAGCTGCCCGGCCTCGTCGCCGACCTGAAGCTCGATTTCGTCATCGTCAACGGCGAGAATGCCGCGGGCGGCTTCGGCATTACCGAGGATATCTTTCTCGAGACGATCAATGCCGGCGCCGATGTGGTGACCACCGGCAACCATGTCTGGGACCAGAAGGAGGCGGTGAGCTTCGCCGGCCGCCACGAGCAGTTCCTGCGGCCCGCCAACTATCCCGCCGGCACGCCGGGCAAGGGATCGGGCATCTTCTACGCCCGCAACGGCGCACGTATTCTGGTCGCCAACATCATGGGCCGGGTATTCATGCATCCCGAACTCGACGATCCCTTCAAGAGCGCCGAGACGATCCTTGCCGCTGCTCCGTTGAAGGAACAGGCTGACGCGATCATCTTCGACTTCCATGCGGAGGCGACCAGCGAAAAGCAGTGCTTCGGGCATTTCGTGGACGGCCGCGCCAGCCTGGTGGTCGGCACCCACACGCATGTGCCGACGGCCGACTGCCAGATCCTCAACGGCGGCACAGGCTACATGTCGGATGCCGGAATGTGTGGTGATTACGACTCATCGCTCGGCATGGACAAGGAAGAACCGCTCAATCGCTTCATCTCGAAAATGCCGAAGGGCCGTTTCGAGGCGGCGACCGGACCTGCGACGATCTGCGGCCTCGGTATCGAGATTTCCGATGCGACCGGGCTTGCGGAAAAGATCGAGCCGCTCCGGATCGGGCCGCGGCTTGCGGAGACCATTCCGTCGTTCTGGCGGTGAAGTTTCGACGTCATCGACGGCGGTTGCTGCGTTTCGTGCCGTCGTAAAAGCCGGGCGGTTTCTTGGCGACCCAGCTGACGAATTTGCTGATCTCGGGATGGTCGAGAAGAGCCTCGATGGTCGAATACGACTTTTCGAGTTCCGACTCGCTGAACAGGGCATGGATCTGCCGGTGGCAGATGCGGTGGAGAAATTGCGTCTGCCGCCCGCCTCGGCTCTTGGGGACGAGATGATGCTCGTCGCGCTGGTCGTCGGGGATCAGCCGATTGCACAAAGGGCATATTTCAGGTTCCGGCTGCTCGTACCACGAGACGACGTCGTATTTGTGTTTTCTCATCATCGGTCACCGGTGCGGGCCATCCACCTCTCGAATTCCGCGGTGGTCTTCACGCCATGATCCACCACCGCCTCGTAGACAAGTGCGCTCGGGGCCGGCTTGCCGCCCTTCGGTGTCATGGCGGCGAGTTCGGCCTTGATGACGAGGATGGTTTCCCGCGCCGTGTCGGTCAAGCGAGGCAGGAGCGTCTTCAGATGTTCGAGGTCCGGCTGACGGTCCGGTTCGTCGATGAACCAGATGTCAAGATTCCAGTCCTCGCCGGTTTCCGTCCGATAGGTGGCGCCGAGATAGAGACCGTCGGGATAGTCCTGCGGCGCGGTGTTCCATAGGCCGGTATCGTTGCGGAACTTGAGCGCGCCGATGCGTGGATGAAGCGTCAGGTCGCGGCCGATGCCGGCAACAGCGGCATGGGTCGCACCATCGAGCTTCTCGCAGACGGTGGTGATGTCGATATCGCGGCGGACCATGAGGCCGAGCGCCGAGCTTCCGACACGTACCGGATTTCCCACAGCGCCCAAGATATCGTCGAGGTCGAGGGCGCTGACGATCGCGTCGGCCTGCGCTTGAAGCTCGGCCTGCTTTTCCAAAATGCCGGACATGCTTTCTCCGTTCGGCTTCCCTGTTCAGGGTGGATTTACGTCAGATATTAAGCTTATGGCGTCAAGAGCGGCCTTGGCGGATGTCCCGCATGGACATGCTCTTTGACATTTGCCCTGCAAATAAGTAGGAACGGCGCAAGTTCGGCTGCGAGTGTTGCAGCCACAGCGCTTTGCGCGCGAAAATCCGAAAGACAGATTTAGATGACCGATTACAACGGCGCCGTTCCGGCGATCGCCAAGGCATTGGCGAAACGGGGCTATGTTACGCTGACCCCCGTCCAGAAATCCATGCTCGACCCGGCTCTCATCCATTCCGATGCGCTGGTTTCGGCGCAGACCGGTTCGGGCAAGACCGTTGCCTTCGGCCTGGCGATTGCCCCGACCCTGCTCGGCGACGCGGATAAGTTCGGCCCGGCGCGGCAGCCTTTGGCGCTCGTCATCGCCCCGACCCGCGAACTGGCGATGCAGGTTACCCGCGAGCTGGAATGGCTTTACGAGATGACAGGCGCTGTCATCACCAGCTGCGTCGGCGGCATGGACATCCGCAGCGAACGGCGCGCGCTGGAGCGCGGCGCCCATATCGTCGTCGGCACGCCCGGCCGTCTCTGCGACCATATCCGCCGCAACGCGCTCGACATGTCGGCCCTGAAGGTTGCCGTGCTCGACGAGGCGGACGAGATGCTCGATCTGGGTTTCCGCGAGGACCTGGAATTCATCCTGGAATCGGCGCCTGCCGAGCGCCGCACCCTGATGTTCTCCGCAACCGTCCCCGCCGCCATTGCCAAGCTCGCCAAGAGCTACCAGCGCGATGCGGTCCGCATCGCGACCTCGGCCGAAGAAAAGCAGCATGTCGATATCGAATATCGCGCGCTCGCTGTGGCATCCGCCGACCGTGAGAATGCGATCATCAACGTGTTGCGTTATTACGAAGCGACCAATGCGATCGTGTTCTGCTCGACCCGTGCCGCGGTCAACCATCTGACCGCTCGCTTCAACAACCGCAATTTTGCGGTCGTGGCGCTCTCCGGCGAGCTGACGCAGAACGAGCGGACCCATGCGCTGCAGGCGATGCGCGACGGACGCGCCCGCGTCTGCATCGCGACCGACGTCGCCGCCCGCGGCATCGACCTGCCGGGCCTCGACCTCGTCATTCATGCCGACCTGCCGAGCAATCCGGAAACGCTGCTTCACCGCAGCGGTCGAACCGGCCGCGCCGGGCGCAAGGGCATCAGCGCGCTGATCGTGCCGGTCAATGCCCGCCGCAAGGCCGAGCGCCTGCTCGGCGGTGCCGGCATTTCCGCCACCTGGGCTCGTCCGCCGTCTGCCGAAGAGGTCACGCGCCGCGACGACGAGCGTCTGCTGGCCGATCCGATCTTCACCGAAAAGCCGCGCGAGGAGGAGCAGGACCTCATCGCAAAGCTGGTTGAGAGCCATGGCGCCGAAAAGCTGGCGTCCGCTTTCGTTAATCTCTACCGCACCAAATATTCGGCGCCCGAAGATCTGATCGAGATTTCGGTGCAGCAGGATACCCGCAAGCCGCGTGAGCGGACCGGCGAGCAGGGCGATTTCCCGATGACGCCGCGCCCGTCGCGCGACGAGTTCGGCCCCGCCGTGTGGTTCTCCCTGTCGGTCGGCCGCAAGCAGAATGCCGAGCCGCGCTGGCTGATCCCGATGCTCTGCCGCAACGGCAACGTCACCAAGCGCGAGATCGGCGCGATCAAGATGCAGCAGGACGAAACCTTCGTCGAGATCGCCGCCGATCACGCCGACGCCTTCATGCAGGCGGTCGGCAAGGACAAGGCGCTGGAGCGCGGCATCCGCGTCACCCGGCTGACCAGCGCGCCGGACCTCAGCAGACCGGCGCCGGCCAAGCCCTATGTCAAGAAGTCCTATGACGACCGTCCGAAAGAGCCTCACGGCGATGACTGGGCGAAGGGCAAGCCGCGGAAGAATACGTCCAACGCGGCAGGCCCTGGTGGCCCCAAGGCAGCCGAGGCACGCGACGGAAAGCCCTTCAGCAAGGATGCCAAGCCGTTCCGCAAGGACGCCCAGCCCTTCAAGAAGGACGACAAGCCTTTCAAGAAGAAGGACAAGCCGAAACTGGCCAACAGCAGCAATTTCGAGCGCCGGAAGTAAGCCGGATGCCGCGCAATCCCTGTTTGGGTGATGCTGCGGCAGTGACCTGAATGCTAGACGTTCAATGAGATCAGGGGCGGCCCAAAGCCGCCCCTTCGTCGTTTCGGAGGGGTCGTTTCAGAGGGTCTCTTCGAACAGGGTCAGCAGACGCTTGAAGTGGCGCTCGGAACCGTCCTTGTCGTAGACGCTGTGGTCCGGCACCGCCCAGCCATGCGCCATGCCGACATAGTTTTCGACCGCATGATCGACGCCGCCGATGCGAAAAGCTTCCGCGAAGCGGGCTGACTGTTCCGGCGGAAAGCTGTTGTCGACGCCGGCAACGCCGACATAGACGCGGGCCTTGATCCTGTCCGCCAGCCTGTGCGGGCTGTCCTGCGCCTCGCTTGCGAGATTGCCGCCGTGGAAGCTTGCTGCCGCCTTGATGCGCTCCGGATAGTGGGCCGCTGCGGTGATCGCGCGTGCCCCGCCCATGCAGTAGCCGACCGTTCCGATCGCACCGGTGACACCTTCGGCTTCCAGCGCTTCGATGAAGGCGGCGCCGTCCTGCGCCGTCAGTGCCTGGGTGGCTGTCTGCATCATCGCCCTGATCCGGGTTTTGGTACTTTCCTCGCTGAAGGCGGTCCGGGCGATGAACGGGCCATATTCGCCGGAGCGGTAATAGAGGTCGGGAACGAGCACGGTGTAACCGGCATCGGCGATGCGCTGGCCCATCCAGTAGAGCGCTTCGCGAGGCCCGAAGGCATCCATGTAGAGGATGACGCCCTTGTCCGTTGCCGCGCCGTTCGCAGGCTTGATGACGGCGGCCTTGGCCGTGCCGTCCTTGGTCTTGATCTCAACGTCATGCTTCATGGAAATATCCTCTTGCGCTTCCGACCGGAGGCCGGCGAGCTCATGTCGGGCGCTGCCCCCGCTTCTCAATAATCAATTCCATGACCTCGACCAATGACAGAATTGTGAGGCCGGCCTTCGCGATTGCGGCTGGACCGGCCTTTCGCATTGCCGCATGTTTTCGCCGGGAATGAGCATGAACGCAGTTCTTTGGGATCAGCATGATGCTACGGGCTCTCGCACTCGGTCTTTCCGGCCTCCTTCTCTCCGCCTGGGCCGCGTTCGCTCAGGATGGCCTGCCCGTCAGCCAATGCCAGGCGATCGCCCAGAAGCTGCCCGGTGTCACCTTTGCGAGCTTCAATCCCTCGGGCCTGCAGTTCGCCCAGGCGAGGAGGAATCTGGCGCTGGCCGAGAGGGAAGAGGTGAAGATCACCTTTGTCGGCCATTCCACCTATTTCATCGAAACGCCTGAAGGGATCGGCATCGCCACCGACTATAGCGGCGCCTACCGGCCGTCGCGCCTGCCTGACGTCGCGACCATGAACAAGGCGCATTCCACCCATTTTACACTCAGCCCCGATTCCGGGATCAAGCATGTCCTGCATGGCTGGGGTGAGGTGCCGGGCGAAAAGATCCAGCACAAGCTGATGGTGGGGGACGTCTACATCCGCAATGTCATGTCGGATATCCGCAACTGGGGCGGCGGCATCGAGGAAAACGGCAATTCGATCTTCATCTTCGAGGTTGCGGGCCTGTGCATCGGCCATCTCGGCCATCTGCATTTCGAGCTGAACGAGGCCCAGTATACCGAGATCGGCCGCCTCGACATCCTGATGGTGCCGGTCGACGGCGGCCTGACGATGGGGGCGGACAGCATGAGTCGGGTGGTGCAACGGCTGCGCTCGTCGCTGATCCTGCCGATGCATCGCTGGGGGCCGCCGCTCGACAATTTCATCGCCATGTTCGATGCCAAATTCGACATCGCCTATGCGAAGGAACCGACGATCCGGGTGTCGATGCGCAGCCTGCCGAAAAAGCCGACGATACTGGTGCCACAGGGGCTGTAACCCCCGCGGCTTTTTCGCCGGGTGTTAATGGAATTGCGGGAAGGCGAGGTGCTGCTTGACGCCGACATCCGGCATCTTCTCGTCATGCAGGTTGGCCTTGGCGATTTCCCAGCCGAATTTCAGGGTGCTGTCGGTGGAGGCCCAGATTTCCGCGTCGTCGACCTTGAAAGCGAGCAGGGTCAGAAGCGGGTCTTCCTTGCCGTGCTCGTACCAGGCCGATGTCACTGCGCTCCAGTATTCATCGATCTTGGCGCGGTCGGGGCGTACTTCCAGCGTGCCCGAAAGGCAGGCGTGATAATCGTGGTTCTTGCCGACCACGCAGAAATGCGCGCGGCTGCCGGCCCGGATGGCCCGTACCAGATCCGTGTCTGACTTGGTGAAGAACCAGATGGTGCTCGACTTCGGATCGGCATTCGGCGCCATCGGCTGGAAATGCATGTGCGAACCCTCGATGCCCAGCATGCCGGCATGGATGTTGTTGATCTCGTCCCAGAGCTGACGTTCGGGCGCTTCGCGGGCTTCGGTAAGGCTTGCCATGGATTGTCTCCTTTGTTGTTCGTCTCGGTGAACAAACGGCAAGGCTTTGGCTTTGTTCCGGCCGATCGGGAGCAGGAAAGCCTCGCCTTACGCCGGAAATGCCCTTGAACGGCTCCGGCTTCGAAATTATAAGGCCTCATTCCAGAACAAGTTAAAGTGTCAGGGGTGCCATGGCTGGCCATTCACAGTTCAAAAACATCATGCACCGCAAGGGCAAGCAGGATTCGATCCGGTCGAAGATGTTTTCCAAGCTTGCGCGCGAAATCACCGTCGCCGCCAAGACGGGTCTGCCTGATCCGACCATGAACGCGGCGCTGCGCCTGGCGATCCAGAACGCCAAGGCGCAGTCGATGCCCAAGGACAATATCGACCGGGCGATCAAGAAGGCTGTCGGTTCGGACGCGGAGAACTACGATTCCGTCCGTTACGAAGGTTACGGCCCGGGCGGTACCGCCGTCATCGTCGAGGCGCTGACCGACAACCGCAACCGCACGGCGTCCAACGTCCGCTCGACCTTTACCAAGGCCGGCGGCGTGCTTGGTGAAACCGGCTCGGTTTCCTTCTCCTTCGACCACGTGGGCGAAATCACCTACAAGGCGAGCGTCGGCGATGCGGACAAGGTGATGGAAGCGGCGATCGAGGCCGGTGCCGACGACGTGACCACCGACGAGGACGGCCACACGATCATCTGCGCTTTCGAAAGCCTTGGCGAGGTGTCGAAGGCGCTCGAAGCGACACTCGGCCAGGCCGAGACGGTCAAGGTGATCTGGCGGCCGCAGAACACGATCGAGGTGGATGAGGAGAAGGCGCAGTCGCTGCTGAAGCTCATCGACAATCTCGAAGACGACGACGACGTACAGAGCGTCTATTCGAATTTCGAAGTCTCCGAAGAGGTCATGGCCAAGCTTTCGGCCTGACCATTCGCCACCGGACAGTTTTGAAGGCGGGCTGGCATGACCAGCCCGCCGTTGTTTCAGGCGCGAACTTTTTCCATCATCGGCAGCGTCGCGAACAATTCGACCGAGCGCAGTCGCGCATCGACATCGTGGATCGGCATCGAGATGATCAACTCGTCGGCGCCGGTTTCTCCCAGGAAATCCCTGAGCTTTGCCTCGACCGTCGCAACGGAGCCGACCGCTGCGTAACGCAGCGTGTGCTCGACATTCATCTTCTCCATCGGCGTCCAGAAACCTTCCATGCTGTCGACGGGCTTCGGGAACCGGGTGCGGACGTTCTTGCGCAGATTGACGAACTGCTGCTGCGACGAGGTGAAGGCGCGCTCAGCTTCGGCATCGGTCTCCGCCGCGACGCCCATGACGCCGACCATCATGTAGGGCTTGTCGAGTTGGAGCGACGGCTGGAAACGGTCGCGGTAGATCGAGATCGCTTCCATCAGCATGTCCGGGGCGAAATGCGAGGCAAACGCATAGGGCAGGCCGAGCGCCGCGGCGAGGTGGGCGCTGTAGACGCTCGATCCGAGCAGCCAGATCGGCACATGCGCGTCCATGCCGGGGACGGCGAGCAGGCCCTGGTCCTTTTCGGGCGTGCCCAGCAGGCGCTGCAGTTCGAGAATGTCGTGCGGAAAACTTTCGGCGCCGGCATCGAGATTGCGGCGGAGCGCGCTTGCGGTGCGCATGTCGGTTCCCGGCGCCCGGCCGAGGCCGAGGTCGACGCGGCCTGGCAGCAGCGCTTCCAGCGTGCCGAACTGTTCGGCGATGACGAGCGGCGAATGGTTGGGCAGCATGATGCCGCCGGAGCCGACGCGGATGGTCTTGGTGGCCGCGCCCACATGGCCGATGACGATCGCCGTTGCGGCACTGGCAATGCCCGGCATGCCGTGGTGCTCGGCAAGCCAGACGCGTTTGTAGCCCTGCTCCTCGGCCTTGATCGCCAGGCGGCGGGACTGGTCGAGCGCATCGCTCACGGAATAACCTTCACCGACGGGTGAAAGATCGAGAATGGAAAAGGGGATCATCGGCGCGTCCTGAAGGCGGAATAACTGACAGGGTGTTCCAGTTATCTAGGCAGCCTCGTCCAGGAATACGACCCTGCGGCCGACAGAAAAAGAAGCGCCGGAAAATTGCGCGCAGCGGAGCCCCCGATATCACGACTTGACCAGCCGCAGGTGCGAACCGGGTTTTGCGGGTTTGAGGCTCTCCGGTACGGCCACTCCTCCGGCGTGGAGGATCGTGACGGGCGTGAAGCGCCCTGCATGATGGTCGATCGCGGCGATATCGCGGTTCATGCGGCCGAGCTTTGCCGTCAGCGCATCCAGCGCACCGATCTGGTCGCGGCTCGCCCTAGCAAGCGTCGTCATCGTGGTCCTGACGGCTGCGACCGCTTCGATCTCCTGGCCCGAGCCTGCCGCGAGTGCCGCGACGTGACCGTGCAAGGCATCCGCATAGATCGTCATCGCATCCAATTCTCCGCCCGCCTTCTCGACAGACTTGCCGCCGAGTTCGGCCGCTTCGGCCGACCTTCGGGACAGGCCGGAGATTTCCTTGGCCGCCTCAGCGGCCCGCTCGGCAAGTCCGCGGATTTCCTCTGCCACGGTCTTGAAGTCGATCTCGGCCTCACCCGGATGGGCCGCCTCGAGGCCGGCATTGAGGGCGAGCATATTGGCCTGGAAGGCGATCTCCCGGATCGTTGCGGTGGCTGGCTCGATCCTGAGCGACTCGTTGCGGATCGCCTCCATCGCCGCCGTTGCGACTTGCATCATCTCCTTCGGCGGGCGCATGTCGAGCCGGGCATTGTTGGCGATTTCGGCCGCGTGCTGAGCCTCCATCTTTCGCACCCTCAGCATTTCGGCAAGCTTGCCGACATCCGCAGCTGTCTTGGCGATGGTTGCCGTCAGCCGGCCCCCGGCCTCGGCGGTTTTCGTCATTTCGTCGCGAGCCTCGGCGCAGTCCGTGTGGAGGCTGTGGGCGCAGCTGCCGATCATTCCGAGCACGTCTTCCAGGATCGTCAGGGCATGGTTGAAATCCGCACGCAGGCCCTCGTATCTGTCGGGGAACGGCATATCGATCCGCACGGTGAGATCGCCGACCGCCAGGCGCCGCAGGCCGCCGTCCAGCGCTTCGACCACTGTCCTCAGGTCGCGTGCCTCCTCTCCGGCGGCCTCGAGATCGCGCATGCGAGCTTGCTCCACCTCCGCCTCCTGCCGCTCGCGCGCTTCTTCTTCCTTGACGAGCCGGATGAGATGATTGCGGCAAAGCTGCTCCAGCGCCCGGGAGATCGAGCCGATTTCATCGGTGCGGGCCAGATGTTCGCGCGGCACCGCCGTCCTGCCGGCGGCGACCTCCGAGACGGTTCCGGCAATGGTCCGCAACGGATTGATAAGTGCACCGGCAAGGGAAATGGTGACGAGGGTCAGCGTTATCAGCGATGCGGCGATGCCCAGCATCTCGAACGGCGTCAGCTCCTCGGCGACATAAAAGAGGAGCCCCGCGAGAATCCCATTCTGCGCCAGCACGAGCCCGATCACCTTGACGGATAGGGAATGATGTCTGCCTATCATGGCTGCCTCCTCACATTGCGTCCAAGCCGCGATTTGCAACGCGCGAGGCGCAGGGGCGTTGCCGACCGGCGACCCGAAAGGGGGCAAACCTTCCCGACATGGTTAACCGAAGGTAAACGGTGCTGCATTCCCGTTTTCGGTTTGTTCACATTCTCATGGCACTGGTTGGGGCATCAGGATAGGGTATGGGCATGACAGGCACGATTCGCATCATCGGCATCGACCCGGGGCTTCGGCGCACCGGCTGGGGCATTATCGAGACGCTCGGCAACAGCCTGAAATTCGTCGCGTCGGGGACCGTGACCTCCGACGGCGACATGGATCTCGCCTCACGCCTCTGCCAGTTGCACGACGGGCTGGCGGAAGTGGTGCATGCCTACCAGCCGGACGAGGCGGCCGTCGAACAGACCTTCGTCAACAAGGACGCAGTCGCGACGCTGAAGCTCGGCCAGGCGAGGGGCGTCGTCATGCTGGTGCCGGCAAGGGCCGGGCTGCCGGTTGCCGAATATGCGCCGAACGCGGTCAAGAAATCGGTGATCGGCGTCGGCCACGGCGAAAAGCAGCAGATCCACATGATGCTGAAGATCCTGATGCCGAAGGCGGAGTTCAAGGGCAATGACGCTGCCGACGCGCTGGCAATCGCCATCTGCCACGCCCATAACCGCGGCGGCCAACGCATGCGCGCGGCACTCGCCGGCTAGTTTGTTCTTGACTTGTTCTGGGTTGGCCAGTAAGTAATACCTCAGAGGTATTACCATGCGCGTCACGGAAAAAGGCCAGGTTACGATCCCGAAAAATGTCCGCTCCAATCTGGGGATTGAACCGGGCAGCGAGGTGGAATTTGTTCTTCGCGAGGGTGAAGCCGTGCTTCGCCGTGTTGAGCCGTCTCGTGAGGAAGCCGAACGCAATGTTCGCGTGCTCATGGATCACCTCAGGCGGCATCAAGGGTCCATGTCTCTCGGCGATATGAGTGGCGAGGAATTTTATCGTCTTCTGAGAGACTGATCGCATGGCGACCCTTGTCGATACCAATGTCCTGATCGACGTGTTCCACACGCGGAGCGCCTTCACCGAATGGTCGACCGAACAATTGGCGGCTGCCCAGACAAACGGGCCGCTGCTGATCAATCCGTTGATTTATGCGGAAATGGCCGCCGGTTACGCGACGAGCGAGGAACTGGAATCGGCACTTGCGCCCAGTCTTTTCCGGCGGGAAGATCTCCCTTGGGAGGCGGCCTACGCGGCAGGCCACGCTTTCTTGCAATACCGCCGCCTGGGCGGGGACAAACGTTCGCCGCTCCCCGATTTCTACATTGGCGCCCATGCGATGGTCAAAGGCTACAGGCTGCTCAGCCGGGATGTAGCAAGGTACCGGACCTATTTTCCCTTGATTTCCATCATCTCCCCCGAAACCCATCCCTGACGGACATCTTTCATGATCGGCAAGCTCAAAGGCACTATCGACGAGATCGGCGACGACTATGTGCTCGTCGACGTTCACGGCGTCTGTTACGAGGTGTTCTGCTCGTCGCGGGTTCTGTCGAAGATGGGTTCGGTCGGCGAGGCGGTGGTGCTGTTCATCGAGACCTATGTGCGCGAGGACCAGTTCAAGCTTTTCGGCTTCCTGACGGCGCTGGAGCGGGAATGGTTCAACCTGCTGCAGAGCGTGCAGGGCGTCGGCGCCAAGGTGGCGCTCGCGGTGCTCTCGACGCTGACGCCTTCCGAGCTTGCCAATGCGATTGCCCTTCAGGACAAGACGACCGTCTCGCGTGCGCCCGGTGTCGGGCCGAAGGTCGCGGTGCGCATCGTCACCGAACTCAAGAACAAGGCGCCCGCCTTTGCCGGCGAGGCTTCGGGCAATATCGGCCTCAAGCAGGAGCTCGGCGAGGGGGTGGCCGCCGCACCGGTCGCCGATGCCGTTTCGGCGCTCACCAATCTCGGCTACTCGCGCGACCAGGCCGCGAATGCGGTTGCGGCGGCGCTCAAGAACGGCGGCGAGGGCGGCGACAGCGCCAGGCTTATCCGGCTGGGGCTGAAGGAGCTGGCGCGGTGATTTGCTGATTTGTCGGAAGTTTGATAAAATTTCCTTCGAATAGCGTTTTGTCGGAACAGGTGATGTATGTGGTGGGAAGTTACGCTTTCGCCGAAGGGCCAGGTGACCATTCCGAAGGAGATGCGCGAAGCTCTCAACCTTCAGCCCGGAGACCGTATGATTTACTCACTGGTCAATGGAGAGGTAGTCATCACGCCTAAGAACGTCAACTTCAACGACCTCGCGGGGCTCCTTGGAAAACCGCCGAAAGGGCGGGCGACGCTCGATGAGATCGATGCCGCTGTGCTGGAAGCCGCCGGTGCGAATGCGGTCGATACGCAGGATGATAAAGAAGCGGATGCGGCCGCATGACCGTTTTTGGGCTCGACACGAATGTCGTTCTGCGGCTTTTCATCGATGACGACCCGTCGCAGCGGGCAGCAGCGCTCAAATTTGGGGAAGGCCTTGGAAGAGGTTATTCCGCTTTTATCACCCTGATTGGTCTGCTTGAGCTTGATTGGGCCCTCAGGTCACAATACGGATTCAGCAGGAAGCACGTGACACTTGCCATAGACAGGCTGCTTCACACGAGAGGGCTTATGGTCGAGAACCATACGCTTGTCGTAAAGGCGCTTCGGCTTGTCGAGGCCAACAATGCAGACTTTGCCGATGCCGTCATCGCCTGCCGCTCGTTGGAGGAAGGCTGTGAATCGACAAAGACCTTCGATCAAAAGGCTGCACGCAAGGTGCCCGGAATGGAACTTCTCGCATGAGTGAACCCGCCCGCCTGATAACGCCGGAAAAGCGGGGCGAAGACCTGGATACGACGCTGCGTCCGCAGTCGCTGGACGAGTTCACCGGCCAGGCGGAGGCGCGCGCCAACCTGAAAGTGTTCATCGAGGCGGCGAAGAACCGCGGCGAGGCGCTGGATCACGTGCTGTTCGTCGGCCCGCCCGGCCTCGGCAAGACGACGCTGGCGCAGATCATGGCCAAGGAACTCGGCGTCAATTTCCGCTCGACATCCGGCCCGGTCATCGCCAAGGCGGGCGACCTTGCGGCCTTGCTCACCAATCTCGAAGAGCGCGACGTGCTCTTCATCGACGAAATCCACCGGCTCAATCCGGCGGTCGAGGAAATCCTCTATCCGGCGATGGAGGATTTCCAGCTCGACCTGATCATTGGCGAAGGCCCGTCGGCGCGGTCGGTGAAGATCGATCTGTCGAAATTCACGCTGGTTGCCGCCACCACCCGGGCCGGTCTGCTCACCACACCGCTGCGCGACCGGTTCGGCATTCCCATCCGGTTGTCCTTCTATACGGTCGATGAGCTGGAACTGATCGTCCGGCGCGGTGCGCGGCTGATGAGCCTTTCGATCACCGATGCAGGCGCCCGCGAGATCGCCCGCCGCGCCCGTGGCACGCCGCGCATCGCCGGGCGGCTCTTGCGACGGGTGCGCGATTTCGCCGAGGTAGCGAAGGCCGAAGCGGTGACGAAGGAGATCGCCGACGAGGCGCTGACCCGCCTTCTGGTCGACAATATGGGTCTCGACCAGCTCGACAAACGCTACCTCAACATGATCGCCGTCAATTTCGGTGGCGGACCGGTCGGCATCGAAACGATCGCCGCAGGTCTGTCGGAACCGCGCGATGCGATCGAGGACATCATCGAACCCTACATGATCCAGCAGGGTTTCATCCAGCGCACGCCCCGGGGCCGCGTTTTGACCGCAAACGCGTGGAAACATCTGGGAATGCAGCCGCCGAAGGATCTCGAGGCAGCGCAATTCCGGATGAATCTCGAGGATGAATGAGTGCTCACAAGGCGGACTTTGCTCAAGGCCTTTGCCGGAGGCGTTGCGACCCTGTTCGCTCTGGCCGCCTATCCCTTCGTGGAGGTGATGGCACGGCCGCGGCTGACGCAATATGCCGTCACGCCCAGGCGATGGACGCCGGGATTGAAGCTGCGCATCATCGTCCTGGCGGATATCCACGCCTGCGAGCCCTGGATGAGCCTCGACCGGATCGGGTCGATCTGTTCGGCGGCCAATGCGCTGAACGGGGATGTCATCCTGCTGCTCGGCGATTATGTGTCGGGAATGAACCTGCTGACCGAGCATATCCCGTCGGCGGATTGGTCGCGGGTATTCTCGGTGCTGAAGGCGCCGCTTGGCGTTCATGCAGTGCTCGGCAATCATGACCATTGGGAGGATCTTCGTTTCCAGAGAGATCCCCTCGCCGAGAATATCGCGGCGGCCGCACTGAGGGCCGTTGGAATACCGACCTACATCAACGAGGCCGTCAGGCTGGAGAAAGACGGGCAATCGTTCTGGCTGGCGGGCCTCGGCGACCAGATGGCTCTGCGTCCCGGCAAAGACTTCAAGCGGACGAGGATGAATGGCATCGACGATCTTCCGGGAACGCTCGCGCAAATTGACGACGACTCGCCGGTGCTGCTCATGGCACATGAGCCGGACATATTTCCGCAGGTGGGCGAGAGGGTCAGTCTGACGCTTTCGGGTCATACCCATGGCGGTCAGATCAATATTCTGGGCTGGCGGCCCGCCGCTGCATCGCAGGGCTCGCGGCGTTATCCGGCCGGACATTATCGTGAGGGGGAGCGTGATCTCATCGTGTCCCGGGGCCTCGGCTGCTCCATCCTGCCGGTGAGAGTGGGCTCGAGGCCGGAAATCGTCGTGATCGAACTGGGGTAAACCGCATGGCGCGCACTCGCATCCGTATCAAGACCAAGAGCAAGCGCATCTTTCAGATGCGGATTGCCGGGCTTGGGTTCCGCGATGGTTACGTGCTGGTGCATCGCGCCGTGGACGAGGCATTCTGGACGTTTCCGGGCGGGCGGGCCGAGATTGGCGAGACCTCGGAAGAGACGCTGAGACGCGAGATGGTCGAGGAAATCGGGGTCGAGGTGACGGTCGGGCGGCTGCTCTGGTCGGTCGAGAATTTCTTCCACTACGAAGACCGCGACTGGCATGAGCTCGGTTATTATTATTTGATGGACATCCCGGAGACGTTTCCGTTTCATCCGACCGATATCGTCCACCGGATAAAGGACGAACACGATCTGGAATTCAAATGGGTGCCGGCGACGACCGCGGCGCTGAGGGCGCTCGACATCCCGCCCTACTTCATCGCCGAGGAGATCGAGAACTTGCCGGTCAGTCCGCGCCACCTCGTCTGGCGCGACGGCGATCTCGACCTGAAGTCCTAGCCTTGGACCCGCATCGCCTCGATGACGGCGCGCAGGCCTGCCGACATGTTGCGGCGGCTCGGGTAATAGAGGTAGAGCCAGTCCTCCGGCGGGCACCAGGCGTCCAGGCATTGGATGAGCCGGCCGTCGCGGATGTCGCGCTCGGCACGGTTTTCCCAGACATAGGCGAGCGCCGTGCCGGAGCGGGCGACCTCGACCATCAGTTCATGATCGTCGAGCGCCACCGGTCCGTTCGGATGGAAGGTCACGGTTTCTCCGTCGCGGGAGAATTCCCAGGGATAACGGGTGCCGCTCGGATAGGTGTTTTCGATACAGACGTGGGTTTCCAGCTCCTGCGGCGTCTGAGGGATTTTCCGGTCCCTGAAATAGGCGGGCGAACCGACCACGACGAGGCGCAGGCGCGGCTTGATCCTGACCGCGATCATGCCCTGGTGCAGGCTTTCGCCGAGCCGGATGCCGGCATCGAACCCTTCCTCGACGATATCGACCAGCCGGTCGGTGGCGACGACTTCGAGCTTCAGATGCGGATTGTCGCGAATGAGCGGCCCAAGCGCCTGGCCGAGCACCGCCGGCGCGATCGAGTTCGGCACGTTGATCCGCACCTTGCCGAAGGGCGTATCGCGGAACTGGTTGAGCGCGTCGAGCGCTGTGCCGATATCGCCGAAGGCGGGCGAAAGCTGCGCGTGCAGCATGGCGCCGGCATCGGTCAAAGAGACGCTGCGGGTGGTGCGGTGGAGCAGGCGGACGCCGGTCCGCTCTTCGAGATTGCTGACCGCGTGGCTGATGGCCGAAGCCGTGACGTAGCGCTCCTCCGCTGCGCGGCGAAAACTCAGGTGGCGGGCTACGGCTTCGAAGGCGGCGAGTTCGGAAAGATCTGTGGCGCGCATTGCTGAACTGAGCTCAACATTGATGAGAGAACTATCAGTCTAATCGAAGAAATGCGCTTGCGCCATTCTCTCCTCGTCACCGCCCCAGGCAATTCCGCCGGCGGTCAAAAAGAGGAGAATTTCCAATGGCCGACTTCATCCTTCCGCCCAAGAATACCGCATCCGCCTTTGCCGCCATGCGCGGTCATCACGTGGCCATTCGGGTCACCGATTTCGAGATCGCCAAGCGCTGGTATGTCGAAAAGCTCGATTTCCGCGTCATCCATGAATGGCCGTTTGCCGACGAGCAGCTCGCCTATCTGGCGCCTGCCAATGACGATCACTTCATGGTGGAGATCCTGGGCGGCGGCGATCCGCTGCCGATCGACCCGCCGGCCTATACCGATCTGGGCGACAGCCTGCGTTACTCCGGCTACCACCATTTCTGCATCAACGTCACGGATATCGAAGCGACCGTTGCAGAGCTGCGCGCCCGCGGCGTCAATATTGTCACCGAGCCCTTCAAACTCGACGACATCAGCCGCAAGCTCGCCTTTTTCGCCGATCCTTTTGGCAACCTCATTGAATTGGCGGAAGTCGTCGCCTGACGGCTCTCGGTTAGGGAGCATCGGACGGGTGCTCCCTAACAGCCCGCATTCCGATTGGAACATCTGCGCATCGCTTGCCGTTTCTCCCCCGAAAGGAGAACGCCATGCAGAAGATCGAGATCGGAAACGAGGTCGCGTGGACCTGGGGGCGATCCGAGGCCAACGGCAAGGTCGCCGAGAAATTCACCAGCGACGTGGAGCGCAAGATCAAGGGCAAGACGATCAAGCGCAAAGCGGATGCCGATGAACCCGCGTTTCTCATCCGCCAGAAAGACGGCGACCGGGTTCTCAAGAGCGAGTCCGAGCTGAGGAAGACCCATGGATAGCGAAATCCCCGATCACGTCCCGCCTACCGAAGTGGCGCAGGCCGCTGAAAAAGGCTTGAAGCTCCGTTCCCAGCACCGCCGCGGCGGCACGATGGTGGGGGTAGCGCGAGCCCGGGACCTCAAGAACCGCAAGTCGATCTCGGAAAAGACGGTGCGGCGGATGGTGAGCTATTTTTCCCGCCACAAGGCGGACAAGCGTGCCGAGAATTTCGGCGACGACGACAATCCGTCCACCGGTTACATAGCCTGGCTGCTCTGGGGTGGCGACGCCGGCCAAAAATGGGCCGAGGAGCACAAGAAGGCGATCGAAAAGGCAAAGAACGAGGCGAAGCTGCGTCGCTTCACGCAGTCGCACTGAGAGCGGCTGCAAGATCCGCGATCGTCTGCCGCAAGAGCGGTGCGCCGCCCGGCTGCCAGCCGAGCGCCCTCAGTTTGTCCGTCGACATGACGTTGACGGCGCCGCGGTCTGCCGGCGGCGGCAGGTTGTGATGGGTGACCGACAGGTGGCCGAGGATTTCGCAGGTATCGGTCAGAATGTCCGAGGCATTGAACACCTGGCCGGCGATCTTGCCGGTCTCGGTTTCCAGCATGAGGCGAACGGCGGCGGCGACATCGCGGCCGTGCGTCTCCGTTCCCGCACGCGACGGAACAGGCCGACCCGCCAGGTAATCCGAAAAGAGAGCGTCCCATTTATTGGGGCGCAGATTGCCGTAGACGCCGGTGAGCCGCAGAGACGAGGTGGCAAAGGCGGGGGCCGAAAGCTCTGCCAGTGCTCCCTCGGCCCAGAGTTTGATCTCGCCGTAGAGCCCGTCCGGCTTCAAGGGCAGGTCTTCGTCAAGCACCGTTCCGGCGGGTTGCCCGTCATAGACGGCCCTGCTCGAGAGGAAGACCGCCCGGCGGGTGCCGGCCGTCCTGGCGGTCTCGAACAGCTTGACGGTGCCGTCGAGGTTCAGCCGTCGGAAGCGATCGGGATCATCGCCTTCGCCGCCGCGGTATTTTCCGGGCAAATGGTGGAAGGCCGCATGGACGAAGAAATAGGCATCGTCAAAAGCTTCGATCTGGTCGATGGCGGGATCGAGCGAAAGGGGCGCGAACTCGACGGGTTTGGAAAAGAAGCCAGGCGCCGGCGGGCTGCGCCCTCCGACAATCACCTGATATCCCGCATCGACGAGGCCTTCGACGATGTAGCGGCCGACCAGGCCCGTTCCGCCCGATATCAGCACCTTCATGGCATCTCTCCCGGCTTCGGCAGGGAGGAGAGGGCGGGGATCTCGCGGCCCTCGTAAAACGCCTGCCAGAGCTCGATCAGCGGCCGCAGCCGGTCGGCTTTCGGATGATCCGTCTCCCACGGCTTCTCATACTGGTAGTGCAGCACGCCGATGCTTTCCCAGCTCCAGAGATCCGGCATGTTGAACCAGACATATTGCAGCATGTTCATGAAGACCGGCAGGCCGTGCCAATCCGGAAAGAACGTCTCCAGAAAAGTCTGGTCTGTGCGCCGCCAGAAGGCGTCCGGCGGGTCGAGCGCCGCGAGCATCCTGTCGAATGTCTCGGCGGAAGGTTTGGCGACGAAGACGCCGGAGTTCAGGCGGTGAAAGTCCGAGAGGTTTTCATAAACGTTGGGGGCGGCGGAGAATTCCGGATAGGAAAACAGCTTGTCGATCGGCCTCAGCACCAACGCATCGGCATCGATGAAGATGCAGGTCTCGTATTCGGTGAGCTGCCAGAGCCTGAGCTTGCAGAAATTGTCGAGCGGCGTGTGGAAATCCGGCTTGCGGCCTTTTGTGAAGGGAGCGGCGCCATGCAGTTTTTTTCGCGCATGCCGCTGGTTGAAGGCGTCGGAAAGGGGCAGATGCTCCACCTCGACCAGGCGGCAGCCGAGGGCCTCGAGCGGGGCGAGGGCGGGGCGTTCGACGCCGCCGGTATGGAGGACGACGATATCGGCCTCAGTACCGGTGCGGCGGATGGAGCGCGCCAGCGCGGTTGCGCCCATCGCGTAGTCGGCATTGGTGACCAGGGTGACGAAGGCGTTGGTCATGAGATGCGGTGCCTCACGACACCGACTTCAGCCGCACACCCTCCGGGTCATGTTCCACCTTCGCGGCGATGTCCCTCGTCCAGGCGGAGACGGCCGGAACGCGTGATCTGTCAACGCGGTAGGCGTATTTCTTCGCGACGTCGACGATCTCGCCGAGCAGTCCTTCGCCGAGCGTCGTCGGTTCGAGACCGAGGCCGAGGAATTTTTCGTTCTTCACCACCAGCTCGTTTTCCGGCGCTTCCTTGCGCGGGTTGGGCAGCCAGGCGATCCTCGAACCGGTCATTTTCGAAATCATCTCGGCAAGATCGCGCACCCGGTGGGTCTCGGTCATCTGGTTGAAGATCTCGACGCGGCTGCTGCGGGCGGGCGGGTTGTTCAGGGCGATCTCGATACAGCGGACCGAATCCTGGATGTGGATGAAGGCGCGGGTCTGGCCGCCGGTGCCGTGGACGGTGAGCGGATAACCGATGGCCGCCTGGATGAGAAAACGATTCAAGACCGTCCCGTAATCCCCGTCATAGTCGAATCTATTGATCAATTGCGGGTGGCGGCGGGTCTGTTCGGTATGGGTGCCCCAGACGATGCCCTGGTGCAGGTCGGTGATCCGCAATCCGTCGTTCTTCGCGTAGAACTGGAAGAGCTGCTGATCGAGGCACTTGGTCATGTGGTAGATCGAGCCGGGATTGCTCGGATAGAGGATTTCCTGGGAGACGGTGCGGCCGTCGGCGGTTTCGATGCCGACCGGGAGGTAGCCTTCCGGGATCGCCGCGCCGACCGTCGAATAGCCGTAGACGCCCATCGTGCCGAGATGCACGAGATGCGCGTCGAGATCGAGTTCGACCATTGCATTCAAGAGGTTGTGGGTGGCGTTTACATTGTTGCTGACGGTGTAGTTCTTGTGCCGGTCGCTCTTCATCGAATAGGGCGCGGCGCGCTGTTCGGCGAAGTGGATGATGGCGTCAGGGCGGTGCTTTGAAAGCCAGCCCTTCAGGAGCTCGTAGTCCTTGGCGAGATCGATCAGGTGGAAATGGATGCGGCGGCCGGTTTCGGCATGCCAGATGCGGGTGCGTTCCTGGATGCTGTCCATCGGCGTCAGCGACTGGACGCCAAGCTCCGTATCGATCCAGCGGCGGGAGAGGTTGTCGAGGATATGGATCTCGTGGCCGGCGTCGGACAGGTGAAGCGATGTCGGCCAGCCGACGAAACCGTCGCCGCCCAGGACTGCAATCTTCATGGGTTACTCTCCGCTGGTTTTCGACTTATTTCCTGATAGGGAGGATATGTGACAGGACGTCAAAACTGGGGCGGCATTGCGCGCATATCCAGTGGAGAGCTAGGAATTTCCAAGGCAAGGCCATGAAGGAATACAATTTTTTGTTATCGGGCGAGTTGATGGAAGGCGGCCATCGGCTGGCTCAGCGCGTCTATTATGAAGACACGGATTTTTCCGGCCTCGTCTACCACGCCCGTTATCTGCATTTCCTGGAGCGCGGCCGCACCGACTATCTGCGCTGCCTCGGCTGTGAGCAGAGCGCGCTGCTTTCCGCCGACGAGGAGGGGCTGGTCTTCGTCGTCCACCGGATGGAGATCGACTTCAAGCAGCCGGCCCGCATGGACGACATCCTGATCATCCAGACGGTGACGGAAAAAGCGGGCGGCGCCAAGATGGTGCTCAACCAGGAGATCCGTCGCGGCGAAACACTGCTGATCGCCGCAAAAGTGGTGATCGCGGTCATCAACAGGCACGGGCGTCCGCGCCGGCTGCCGGAGAGCGTGGCGGAAAAGTTTCTCGGGCGCGGGGTCGAGCAGGTGGATGCGGTTTAAGGCGGAACCTACATGCCGCCGCAGGCATGCTGCGAATCGGCCATCGCCCAGCTCTGCCCGGTGCGGGCGTTGGTGACGAAATACTCGCGACCCCGGTCGTCGCCCGGCGGGCAGCGTTTGGGGATGGAAATCAGGCACATGGTCACCTTGTCGCCGGGCTTCGAGGCGATCAGCGCCTCTTCGCGGCTGTAGGAGACCTGGTAGCCGTCATTGGCGTATTCGATGCCGGTGCCGGCATTGTAGTCCTCGTCCTTGATCGGATCCTCGCCGACGCGCGGATGGACACCGGTCACGTTCGTCACCGTGCACTGGCCGATCTTCATGGGCAATGTCGGGGAGGGCTTGGCCCGCCCGCCCGCGATCGTGCTGGCGGTGATGTCGGCCGGAATGCTCTTGGCGCCGCCGAGCTCTCCAAGGATCGCAACATAGGTGCTCAGAACGCAGGATCGGTCGGAGCCGCAGGCTGACCGGTCGCTGGTGAAGTCGCGCATAACCTGGCGGGTCTCCGCCCTTTTCTCCCGTTCGGCCTTTTCCTGGACCCGCGGAAGCAGAGTGTCGAGCGCTGAAAGGAGGGGATCGTTGCAGACTACCAGTTCATCAGGCGAGGGGACGCCCTTGCAGTCGAACGAGGCGGCATGGGCCGGCACCGCGATCAACATCGTCAAGGCTATCATCACTGCGCGCCACATGGTGTGCCCCCGGGAATCCGATTCTCACAGTGTCATAACCCGTGAATGAGAAAAAACTAAGTTGGAAGTTGCCGGCTTTCCTTGTTCCAACTTCAAGTGATCTGGGAACTCGCCATTGCAAGGCCCGTCTAAACCTTTCGTTAACGATAATGGTGTCTTACTGAGACATGAGGAATTTGTGCAACGCACGCCTTCCTTTGACCAAAATTGAAAGCGAGAAGCCAAGCTTGAAGCTCAGGGTATCTTGGGGTTAGGGCTAAGCGCTTCCGGCGATCAAAGACATACTCGCGAGAGCGCGCTTTTGAACCGCCCGGTCCTTAAAGCCGGGCGTTTGGATTCGGGGATAGTAGATGGAACAGGTAGGTTTGGCGGCAGCGGCGAGCGAAGTGAGCCTCTGGTCGCTGTTCATGCAGGCCGGTCTGGTCGTCAAGCTGGTGATGATAGGTCTCATCGGCGCATCGATCTGGACCTGGGCGATCGTGATCGACAAATATGTCAGCTTCGGCAAGGCCAAGCGCCAGTTCGACCAGTTCGAGCAGGTGTTCTGGTCCGGGCAGTCGCTGGAAGAACTTTACCGTACCCTGTCGGAGCGGACGAACACCGGCCTTGCGGCGATTTTCGTCGCCGCCATGCGCGAGTGGAAAAAGAGCTTCGAGCGCGGTGCCCGTTCGCCGATCGGTCTGCAGATGCGTATCGACCGGGCGATGGACGTGACCATGTCGCGTGAAGCGGAAACCTATGAGGCCCGCCTCGGTTCGCTGGCGACGATCGGCTCGGCCGGTCCGTTCATCGGTCTGTTCGGCACCGTCGTCGGCATCATGACCTCGTTCCAGGCGATTGCCGGGTCGAAGTCCACCAACCTTGCGGTCGTTGCGCCGGGTATTGCAGAAGCGCTGCTCGCCACCGCGATCGGCCTGGTCGCCGCCATTCCGGCGGTCATCGCCTACAACAAGTTCACCGGCGATGCCGGCAAGCTCTCTGGCCGCATGGAAGGTTTCGCGGACGAATTTTCCGCCATCCTGTCGCGCCAGATCGACGAGAAGCTGCAGCCGCGCCAGGCGGCGCAGTAAAAAGCCTCTCGGGCTCAAGGAGTAACGTCTCATGGGTATGTCGGCCGGAGGAGCAAAATCGGGTGGCGGTCGTCGCAGGCGCGGCGGTCGTCGCGGCGGTGCGATCAGCGAAATCAACGTGACGCCGCTCGTTGACGTCATGCTCGTGCTGCTCATTATCTTCATGGTAGCGGCACCGATGATGACCGTCGGCGTGCCGATCGACCTGCCGGAAACGCAGGCGAAGGCGATGAACGCCGACACCCAGCCGATCACCGTCTCGGTCAATCCGAAGGGCGAAATCTACCTGCAGGAAACGCCGATCGGCCTCGACGAGATCGTGCCGAAGCTTCAGGCGATCGCCACCACAGGCTATAACGAACGTATCTATGTGCGCGGCGATACGACCGCGGCCTACGGCGTCGTCATGAAGGTCATGGCCCGCATTTCTTCTGCCGGGTACAAGAATATCGGCCTCGTGACCCTGCAGGAACAGGAGAAGTGATCGCGGCGCCATGAAGGTCAGTCTCGGCACATCGCTGGTCCTACACTCGCTGGTACTCGGCTTGGCGCTCGTTTCGCTGAGCGCGCCCGCGACTTTCGACGTGGCCGAAGTGGATGCACTTCCGGTCGACATCGTCTCCGTGGAATCGATCACCCAGACCCAGCAGGGTGACAAGAAGGCGCCTGCCAGCCAGAAGCCTTCGCCCAAGGAAACCAAGAACCAGAAGATCGTCGAGAACGCCCAGAACGCCGGCGAGAACGACGTCGACCTGAAGACACCTCCGACGCCGACCACCAAGCCGCAGCCGACCGAAACCACGGCGGCTCCGAAGCCGGTGGAACGGCCGACGCCTACCCCGACGCCGGAACAGAACCAGGTCAAGGATATCGTCAAGGAAGAGACGGCTCCGAAGCCCACCGAGATGGCCGCTCTGCCGCAGCCCAAGCCCGAAATCACGCCACCGAAGCCGGAGGCGACCCCGCCGAAGCCCGAACCTACGCCGCCGAAGCCGGAGGCCGCCAAGCCGACGGCCGTGCCGCTGCAGAGCGAAAACACGTCCGAGACGGGCGAACTGCCGCAAGCGGTTCCGACGCCCGCCTCCAGGCCGCAGCCGCCGAAACCCGAACCGCCGAAGGAGCAGGCCAAGCCCGTTGAAAAGCCGGCCGAGGCGAAGCCGGATACGGCCAAGGCAGCCGAGGCGGCCAAGACCGACAACAAGGCGACCGCATCCGTCAAGCCGTCCGACAAGAAGGAAGGCAAGCAGCAGGAAACCGCCAAGTCGTCGTCTTCCATGCAGAGCGATTTCAACGCCGACCAGATAGCAGCCCTGCTGAACAAGCAGGAGGCATCCGGTGGCGGTGCCAAGCGTTCCACCCAGGTGGCCGCCCGCGGCGATACCAAGACCATCGGCGTCGGCCTGAGCTCCAGCGAGATCGACAACGTCAAGGGACAGATCCAGGGCAACTGGGCGCTCGTCGGCGGTTTGACCGGCGTCTCGGAAGTGCGTGTGAAGATCAGGGTGCAGCTCGATCAGTCCGGCAATATCGTCGGCGATCCGGAGGTGACGGCGACCGGCGGTCCGGAAGGAACCCGGCGTGCGGTCGAAGGCAGCACGCGCCGCGCCCTCATGAAATCCGCTCCGCTCAAGAATTTGCCGGTCGAAAAATACCAGGGCGAAAAGGGCTGGAATGTTTTGGTGCTGAACTTCGATCCGTCGGAGTTCGCATTGTGAGCCGGCAGGTATGGAACCGATGCAGAAACAGATGAAACGGAACCTGCCCCGAAACTCTCGTATTAAGCTGAAAGGCTTGTTTCAATGATCAAGAGTTCTTTTTTTCGCGCCGTGATGGTGGCCGCGGGGATGTTGACGGCATTGATGGCCGCGACCCCGGCCAACGCTGTCGTCGAGATCAACATCAACAAGGGCAATATTCAGCCGCTGCCGATCGCGGTGACGGATTTCCTGTCGAACAACGATCTCGGTGCCCAGATTTCCCAGGTGATCGCCGCAGACCTGCAGCGCTCCGGCCTTTTCGCGCCGATCAACAAGAGCGCCTTCATCGAAAAGATCGCCGATCCCAACAAGGCGCCGCGCTTCGAGGACTGGAAGGTCATCAATGCGCAGGCGCTGGTGACGGGTCGGATTACCCGCGAAGGCGATGGGCGCCTGCGTGCCGAGTTCCGCCTGTGGGATACGTTTGCCGGCAGCCAGATGACCGGCCAGCAGTTCTTTACCCAGCCGGAGAACTGGCGCCGCGTCGCGCATATCATCGCCGATGCGATCTACAAGCAGATCACCGGCGAGAACGGCTATTTCGACACCCGCGTCGTGTTCGTCTCCGAAAGCGGGCCGAAGACCGCTCGCCAGCGCCAGCTGGCGATCATGGACCAGGACGGCTTCAACGTCCGCATGCTGACCAACACCAAGGATATCGTGCTGACGCCGCGCTTCTCGCCGAGCCGGCAGGAAGTCACCTACATGTCGTTCGAGGGCAACCAGCCGCGGGTCTACCTGCTGCAGCTGGAGACCGGACAGCGCGAAGTGGTCGGCAATTTTCCGGGCATGACGTTTTCGCCGCGGTTCTCTCCGGATGGCCAGAAGGTGATCATGAGTCTGCAGCAGGAAGGCAATTCCAACATCTATACGATGGACCTGCGCTCGCGCACCACGACGCGGCTCACCTCGACGGCGGCGATCGACACCTCGCCTTCCTATGCGCCGGATGGCGGACGCATCGCCTTCGAGAGCGACCGCGGCGGCCGTCCGCAGATCTACGTGATGAACGCGGACGGCTCCGGCCAGACCCGCATCTCCTTCGGCGACGGTTCCTATTCGACGCCTGTCTGGTCGCCGCGCGGCGATCTGATCGCCTTCACCAAGCAGTCGGGCGGCAAGTTCTCGATCGGCGTCATGAAGCCGGACGGCTCGGGCGAGCGCATCCTGACCAGCGGCTTCCACAATGAAGGCCCGACCTGGGCGCCGAACGGCCGCGTGCTGATGTTCTTCCGCCAGAATGCCGGCGCCGGTGGTCCGCAGCTCTATTCCATCGACCTGACCGGCTATAACGAACTCCAGGTCAAGACGCCGTCCTACGGTTCGGACCCGGCCTGGTCGCCGCTGCTCGAATAGGCGATTGAGGCAAAAGAGGCGGATTTACGCCTCTTTCCCGCCCCAATCTGCTGAAATTGAACGAAAAGTGACACCGGGAATATTTTGTTAACCATAAGAATTTGATCATGGTTAACCGAACCCGGTTAGAATCTGGAAACTCTGAAATACTGATCAAGGAGAGACCGGCCATGAGCCGCATCGATACTTCGGCGATGAGCCGCATGCAGATCCTCGCCCGCAATCCTGCCGTCATCGCGCTGACGCTGGCACTTGCGCTCGCCGGCTGCGCCAACAAGAAGAACCTGCCGAACAATGCCGGTGAGCTCGGCCTCAACGGCGCCGGCGCCGCAACGCCCGGCTCGACCCAGGACTTCACCGTCAATGTCGGCGACCGCATCTTCTTCGATACCGATAGCACTTCGATCCGTGCCGACGCTCAGCAGACGCTCGACCGTCAGGCCCAGTGGCTGGCTCGCTATCCGAACTACGCGATCACCGTCGAAGGCCATGCCGACGAACGCGGCACACGCGAGTACAATCTCGCGCTCGGTGCCCGCCGCGCTGCCGCCACCAAGGAATATCTCGCCTCGCGCGGCGTTCCGGCGAATCGCTTGAAGACCATCTCCTACGGCAAGGAACGCCCGGTTGCCGTCTGCGACGACATCTCCTGCTGGTCGCAGAACCGTCGCGCGGTCACCGTTCTCGGCGGCGCTGGTATGTGATCCGAGCCACAGGCTCGATATAAAAGGCGGTCTTCGGGCCGCCTTTTTGTTTTTTCCATAGTTTAGCCCTGTTTTCCGGGATTTTTGACTTGGAGCTCGGTTGCTTTTTGCCGGGAGTTGGAAAAATCTCCTCTCGCGCCAATCCGGCGCAGACTAAAGAGCAGGACGGACAAAGATGAAGAAACTTGTCTTGGCAGCAATGCTGGGGCTGATGGCGACGAGCGCCCCGGCCGGGGCTTTGTCGCTGCCGAAACTCTTCCAGGGCAGCAATCAGCCTGCTGCAGAACAGCCGCGGGAAACCACTCCGCCCCCGGTCATTCTGGCGCAGAGCAATGATGCCGTCCGTATCCAGCAGCTCCAGGAAGAGGTTCGGCAGTTGAACGGCCGGATCGAGGAAATGAGTTTTCAGCTGCTGCAGATGCAGGAGCAGCTGCGCAAGACGCAGGAAGACAACGAATTCCGCTTCCAGGACCTGGAAAAGAAGAAGCGCACCGAAGTGGACGACGCGGCCGGGAAACCGGCCGTGGCGTCCAACCGCGCTCCCGCCGCCCAGCCCCCGTTGCCGCAGGCGACCGCTCCCGCCCAGTCCTCCGACGATGTGGCACGGATCATCGAATCGCCGTCCGGTCAGGGTGCCGGCGGGGCAACCGCACCCGGCCGCGCGCCGCCTCCGACGACGCTCGGTTCGATGGATCTCGACCAGAACGGCAATCCGCGCGGCGCAAGCCGCAACGACCGTGCCAACAATGCCGCCGGGCTTCCGGGCGTCGAGGCCGGCCCGCAGGTTTCGCCCAGGACGCCTCCCGCACCGACGAGCAGAACCGACTCGCAGCAGACAGCATCGCTCGGCAGCGAGAACGATGCCTATCAGACCGCCTACAACCATGTGCTGGCCGGCGACTATCCGCTCGCCGAGAAGGAATTTAACGGTTACCTGACGGCCTATCCAAAGGGCGCCAAGGTGGCGGATGCGAGCTTCTGGCTCGGCGAATCGCAGTATTCCCAGGGAAAATACAACGACGCCGCCAAGACCTTCCTCAACGCGCACCAGACCTACGGCAAGTCGCCCAAGGCGCCTGAAATGCTGCTGAAGCTCGGCATGTCGCTTGCCGCACTCGACAATACCGACACGGCCTGCGCAACCCTCAAGGAAGTCAGTCGCCGTTATCCGAGCGCGCCCAAGGCCGTGCTCGCCAAGGTGGGCAGCGAACAGAAGCGCCTGGCCTGCTGATCCTCCCGTGACCGCGGGACCGAAAATCCTGTCGCCCGAACAGGCAGCCGAACGGCTGATTGCCGATCTCGCCAGACCAGCGCGCCTTCTCGTGGCGATTTCCGGCGGCAGCGATTCCTGCGGGCTTCTGGTCGCCCTTTCGAAATCCAATCTCCCCGGCTCCGGCCTGTCGCTTTTCGCGACGACGATTGATCATGGGCTGAGACCCGGATCGGCGGACGAGGCGCGTGCCGTGGCAGCCCTTTGCGGCCGGCTCGGCATTCCGCATTTCATCCGCCGGTGGGAGGGCGAGAAGCCGCGGACCGGCATTTCCGCGGCGGCCCGCGAGGCGCGCTACCGGCTGCTGCTCGAGGTCGCCGACGAGGTCGACGCGACGGCAATCGTTACCGGCCACACGCTCGACGACCAGGCCGAAACGATTGCCATGCGCGCTGCCCGGGGCGAGGGCGATGCAAATTCCGGGCTTGCCGGCATGGCCCGGGCGGTGCTCCTCGATCGCCGCCGCTGGCTGCTGCGGCCGTTCCTTGAGACCCGCCGGTCCGATGTCCGTGACTTCCTGACCAGGGAAGGGCAGGGCTGGATCGACGATCCCAGCAATCTCGATCCGCATTACGAGCGGGTGCGGGTCCGCGGACGGCTGGCGCAGGAGGATCGGTTCGACGCAGCCGCCCAGGCCATGGCCGCTGAGCGACGGACGGCGCTTTCCGATGCGGCGGCGCGGCTTGTGCGGGAGCATGTGACGATCCGCCAGGGCGTGCTGGCGCATCTTGCCCCAGCGGGCCTGCAGGGGGACGAGGCCGTGCGGGGTCACGCACTGTCATTGCTCGCCGCGGTGCTCGGGGGAGGGAGCATGCGCTCGGCAGCGACAGCATGAACCGGATCATGGCCTTTCTCGGCGGCGGCCAGCCGGGCCGCATCACGGCCGGCCGGGTGATCTTCGACCGGCGCCGCGACGGGCTTTATCTCGTCCGCGAAAACCGCGGCATACTGCCGCTGCACGTAGCCCCCGGCGATACGGCAATCTGGGACGGTCGCTGCCGGATCACCAACCGGGATTCTGCCGACATCATCGTCGGCTCGACTGCGCCGGATCGCGACGAAGCCTTGGCGCTGTTTCCCGACGTGCCGCCCGCAATCGCCATGCGCGCCGTGGCAGCGATGCCTTTCATCGAATCCAATGCCCTCCTTTCGACGGAGGATCGCGAAAACAAAGGGGTGGCCGAACGAAGTATCGTCCAGCCTCTCCTTGCGCCTTTCGACCGTTTTTTGCCGCAGTTCGAGCTTACTCTTGGCATTCAGTTCGCGGTTTTGCTCGGATGCGACGTTTTCCCCCGGCTACCAGTTAAGGATTCCTCGCGGAAAAGGTAGGCGGCGGCTCCGGTTCGCCTTGGCAAGGACTTGCCGCAACCCTATGTTATGCGGCAAGCAAGGCGGCCGCCTCAAGAAGCTGGCCGTCGCAGTCCGGGGAGTTCAATGAACCCAAACTTTCGTAATATCGCCCTCTGGGTCATCATAGCCCTCCTGCTGGTCGCGTTGTTCAGCATGTTCCAGACGGCACCGTCGCAGACCAGCTCGCGTGAGGTCCCATATTCGCAGTTCCTGCGGGATGTGGATTCGGGGCGAGTGCGGGATGTCGTCGTCACGGGCAACCGGGTGCTCGGCACCTACAATGAAAACGGCTCGGGATTTCAGACCTATTCGCCCGTCATCGACGATTCGTTGATGGATCGGCTGCAGGCCAAGAACGTCACCATCGTCGCCCGTCCGGAAACGGATGGATCCTCGGGGTTCCTCAGCTATCTCGGCACGCTTTTGCCGATGCTGCTCATCCTCGGCGTCTGGCTGTTCTTCATGCGGCAGATGCAGGGTGGGTCGCGTGGCGCGATGGGCTTCGGCAAGTCCAAGGCCAAGCTTCTCACCGAAGCGCATGGCCGCGTGACGTTTGAAGACGTCGCAGGCGTCGATGAAGCCAAGCAGGATCTCGAAGAAATCGTCGAATTCCTCCGCGACCCGCAGAAGTTCCAGCGTCTCGGCGGCCGTATCCCGCGCGGCGTGCTGCTTGTCGGCCCTCCGGGCACCGGTAAGACGCTGCTCGCCCGTGCGATTGCCGGCGAAGCGAACGTGCCCTTCTTCACCATTTCCGGTTCCGACTTCGTCGAAATGTTCGTCGGCGTCGGTGCAAGCCGCGTGCGCGACATGTTCGAGCAGGCGAAGAAGAATGCGCCCTGCATCATCTTCATCGACGAAATCGACGCGGTCGGCCGTCATCGTGGCGCCGGTCTCGGCGGCGGTAACGACGAACGCGAACAGACCCTCAACCAGCTCCTCGTCGAGATGGACGGTTTCGAAGCCAATGAAGGCATCATCCTGATCGCCGCGACCAACCGTCCCGACGTTCTCGACCCGGCGCTGCTGCGTCCAGGCCGTTTCGACCGTCAGGTCGTCGTGCCGAACCCGGATATCGTCGGCCGCGAGCGCATCCTCAAGGTACACGCCCGCAACGTGCCGCTGGCTCCGAATGTCGACCTCAAGGTCCTGGCCCGCGGTACGCCCGGCTTCTCCGGTGCCGACCTCATGAACCTTGTCAACGAAGCAGCCCTGATGGCCGCGCGCCGCAACAAGCGCATGGTTACGATGAGCGAGTTCGAAGACGCCAAGGACAAGATCATGATGGGCGCCGAGCGCCGCTCGTCCGCCATGACGGAAGCGGAAAAGAAGCTGACCGCCTATCACGAGGCCGGCCATGCCACAACCGCGATCAATGTTCCTGTCGCCGATCCACTGCATAAGGCGACCATCATTCCGCGCGGCCGCGCGCTTGGCATGGTCATGCAGTTGCCCGAAGGCGACCGCTACTCGATGAGCTACAAGTGGATGGTCTCGCGTCTGGTCATCATGATGGGCGGCCGCGTCGCCGAGGAGTTGACCTTCGGCAAGGAAAACATCACCTCCGGCGCATCCTCGGACATCGAGCAGGCGACGAAGCTTGCCCGCGCGATGGTCACCCAGTGGGGCTTTTCCGACATGCTCGGCCAGGTCGCCTATGGCGAGAACCAGCAGGAAGTCTTCCTCGGCCATTCCGTCTCGCAATCGAAGAACGTCTCGGAATCGACCGCCCAGAAGATCGACACCGAGGTTCGCCGTCTGATCGACGAAGCCTATACCGAGGCGCGCCGCATTCTTACCGAGAAGCACGACGACTTCGTTGCGATTGCCGAAGGCCTGCTCGAATACGAGACGCTTTCGGGCGAGGAGATCAAGGCGCTGATCAAGGGCCAGAAGCCGTCGCGCGATCTCGGCGACGATGCGCCTCCGACCCGCGGTTCGGCTGTTCCCTCGGCTGGCTCCAAGAAGGACGAACCGAAGGGCGGAGAGCCGGAAAGCGGTCTGGAACCGCAGCCGCACTGATCCTTCGCCGACTGAATTCAAAAGCCGCCGTGGAGCAACTCACGGCGGCTTTTGCTTGGAAGGTTTTGTTATGAGTAACGGGATATAATCGATTTTGATGCTAATTTATGTGCTTGTGCCGTTAAACTATGGCATGAGCCAAGCTTCGGGCCGGTTTTACCGTCTAACATACTGCGGGTTCGATCCCTGCAAGGACCGCGACGTTCAGGCGCGATGACGAAGGAGCTTATATGACACGCCGCTATTTTGGCACCGATGGCATTCGCGGACAGTCCAACATTCATCCGATGACGCCGGATCTCGCGATGCGCGTCGGCATCGCCGTCGGCACGATCTTCCGCAACGGCAATCATCGCCATCGGGTGGTGATCGGCAAGGATACGCGTCTCTCCGGCTATATGCTGGAAAACGCCATGGTGGCGGGTTTCACCGCTGCCGGCCTCGACGTCTTCCTGCTCGGGCCGATCCCGACGCCGGCGGTCGCCATGCTCACCCGGTCGCTGCGCGCCGATGTCGGCGTGATGATCTCCGCCTCGCACAATCCTTACGAAGACAACGGCATCAAGCTGTTCGGCCCGGACGGCTACAAGCTCTCCGACGAGCTGGAGATGCGCATCGAGGACCTGCTTGACAGCGACCTGCATTCGCAGCTCGCCAAATCGGGCGATATCGGCAGGGCGAAGCGCGTCGAGGGCGACATCTATCGCTATATCGAACATGTGAAGCGTACGCTGCCGCGTGACGTTACCCTGCACGGCCTGCGCGTCGCGATCGATTGCGCCAATGGCGCGGCCTACAAGGTGGCTCCGCTGGCGCTCTGGGAACTCGGCGCCGAGGTGGTGACAATCGGCAACGAGCCCAACGGCACGAACATCAATCTCGACTGCGGCTCGACCAGCCCGGAAGCGCTTCAGAAGAAGGTGCATGAGGTGCGCGCCGACATCGGCATCGCACTCGATGGCGATGCCGACCGCGTCATCATCGTCGACGAGCGCGGGGAGATCGTCGACGGCGACCAGCTGATGGCCGTCATCGCGGAGAGCTGGGCCGAGGACCAGAAGCTGAAAGGCGGCGGCATCGTCGCGACCGTGATGTCCAATCTCGGCCTGGAACGTTTCCTCAACGGCAAGGGTCTCGATCTGGCGCGCACCAAGGTCGGCGACCGTTATGTCGTCGAGCATATGCGCACACACGATTTCAACGTCGGCGGCGAACAGTCCGGCCATATCGTACTCTCCGATTTCGGCACGACCGGTGACGGCCTCGTCGCCGGCCTGCAGGTCCTGGCGCGGGCAAAGCGGCTCGGGCGGCCGGTCAGCGAGATCTGCCGCCGTTTCGATCCTGTGCCGCAGCTTCTGAAGAATGTTCGTTTCCAGGGCGGCAAGCCGCTGGAGGACGTAATCGTGCGTCAGGCGATCGCCGATGCTGAAGCCGAGCTCGCTGCCAAGGGGCGCCTGGTGATCCGCCCGTCCGGCACCGAGCCGCTGATCCGGGTGATGGCGGAAGGCGACGACCGGGGACAGATCGAGCGCATCGTCGACGGATTGGTCGGCGTCATCGCCAACGTCCGCAACGCGGCCTGACGGCGCAAGCCCCCCAAGCCCAATGAAAAAGGCCACCCGCGGTTTTCGCGGGTGGCCTTTATTTTTGCGGCAAGTTCCGGATGGCCGAATTGCCGTTCCTGCCGCCTCTAGAACTCTTCCCAATCCTGCTTTGCGGCAGCGGCGTTGCCCTGGAACGACTGCGCGACTTTGGCAACCATTCGGCGGGCCGGCGATGCCGCCGGGCGGCTGCTGCCGGATGCGAGTGCGGGCGAGCCCCGATGTGAAGAGGTTCCCGTTACGGCGCTGCCGCCGATATGGAATTGCGACAGAAGTTGGAACAGGCCCTCCGCGTCCCGGGCAAGACTGTGTGCCGCTGCGGTGGTTTCCTCGACCATGGCCGCGTTCTGCTGCGTCCCTTGATCCATTGTATTGACCGACGTGTTGATTTCCTTGAGGCCGGTCGCCTGTTCCTTCGAGGCTTCCACAATAGCCTCGACATTGCCGTTGACCTGCTGGACCTGGATGACGATCTCCTGCAGGGCCTTGCCGGTTTCCCCGACCAGCGCCACGCCGCTCTTCACGTGGTCGTTGGAGGTGTGGATCAATTCCTTGATCTCTTTTGCGGCCTTGGCGGAACGCTGGGCGAGTTCCCGCACTTCCTGCGCCACCACCGCGAAGCCCTTGCCGGCCTCGCCGGCACGGGCAGCCTCGACGCCGGCGTTGAGAGCAAGCAGATTGGTCTGGAAAGCGATCTCGTCGATGACGCCGATAATGTTGCCGATCTCGACGGCGGATGAATCGATCTTGCCCATCGCATCGACCGCATCACGGACGACCCGGCCGGAACGTTCGGCGTTCTCCTTGGTCATGCGCACCAGGTTGCCAGCCTCCTGAGCGCGGTGGCTGGAGTCGGAAACCGTCGTGGTGATCTCTTCCAGGGCCGCTGCGGTTTCTTCGACGGAGGCCGCCTGCTGTTCGGTGCGTTTGGCGAGGTCGTCGGAGGCCGAGCGGATTTCCTGGGCACCGGCGGCTATCGCACTCGCATTCGCGGCAACCTTCTGCATCGCTTCGCGAAGTTTCGCCACCGCGGCGTTGTAGTCGGCCCTCAACTGGTCGAGCGAGGGAGTGAACGGGGTGTTGATCTCCCGGGTCAGGTCGCCGTTTGCCAGGGCCTGCAGAGCGTCGGCGAGCTGGCGGACCGCCTGGCTCGTCTGTTCGGCGAGCGCACTACGCTCGGTCGCTTCCTGTTCCAGCCTGTGGCGTTCTCCAACGGTCCGCTTCGCCTCGGCATCCGCTTCGCGCTCTGCCTTGACGGAGATGGCCTCCCGGAGGGCCGCCACGGCGCGGGCCAGCATGCCGATCTCGTCACCGCGCGCCTCGATCGTCCGGTCGCCTTCGAGGTTGCCCGCAGCCATGGCTTTCAGTGATTGCTGCAGCTTGGAGAGCGGTCCGATGATCGAGCGGGCGGTCAAGAAGGCGGCAATGATCGAAAGCAGTGCGGCTATGCCGAGGGCAGCCAGCGCAATATTTCTAAAGCCGCTCGCCGCGTTGCGGACATCGCCGCCGATCGTTTTGTTGAGCGCCTCCTGATGGTCGATGAATTTGTTGATTGCGCCAAGCCAGGAGACGAAGAGCGGGCGGGCCTGTTCCAGCAGGATCTTGCGGGCCGCATCGCCATCGCCTTTTTCCTGCAGCGAAATGATCTGGCTGACCAGCGGGTTGGTCTTGGACTGAATGTCGGCGATCTCGGCCAGTATCGTCTTTTCGCGATCCGTTGCACCGGAAGGGGCACCGACCATTTCCGCCATGCGCTTTTCGTTTTCCGCATAGGATGCCGCGAGCTTGCCGATAAGCGCTTCCGCTTCCTTGCGCTCAGCCTCGGACGTGACAAGCGTTACATCGCGGATCGCGATCGCCCGGTCGTGCACGCTGCCGCGATAGTTGATGGCATAACGTTGCTTGACGCTGTTGACGTCGTTTACGGTTGCCAGGTCGTTGTCGATCGTCTTGACCTCGCTGGTGGAATAGAAAGTCAGGCCGATCATCAGGAGAAGTAAAAAGCCGAACCCGATAGCCAGTCGGAATGCTATGCCGAATGTTTTGACATTGCTCATGGACAGTTCTCTCTTTTGCGGCGCCTTTCGCCGCAGCTACACGCGGTCATCTTCTTCGGAAGAGCACTCGCGCAATCCCATCGCAGTAGTTCGCCGACTGGAGTTGTTTGTTTGGCGCAAAAGATATTTGCGGATTGACTGTATCGGCAATCCAAGCGTCGAGTTCAGAATGCGCTCGGCGCTCAGGTGTGCTCCACCAGTCTTTCGGCACTATCGATTCCCCGGTATTTCCCCCTTCGGAATGTGCTAAAAATAGCTATCTATGGTTTATAAAGAATTAATTGTTTATCTAAGTGTAAATTACCATTTGCTAACTATTTTCTACTGAAGCAGGTGAGATCAATAATTCCGCGCGGCGCCGTGGATGGCGGATCTTTCCTTGCGGCGAAAAGAACGGATTCTGCCGGATGCGATGCCTTCTGCAAGTCTCAGGCACGCCGTTACTTGTAGAATTGCCTGCGATTTTAGGAAAACGCGCGGTAAATAAGCATGGTTAAGCGAGACTTAACCTTTGTCGATCATCATCCACAGCGGATCAACCCGTTGGCTGCCCGCTTTGCATGCCATACGCGATACGAGCTTTGGAGATGAACCCATGAAAAAGTTGCTGGCCAGCGCTTTTGCGCTGACACTGACGGTGAGTGCCGCCAATTCCGCCGATCTTTACCAGCCGCAGCCGGAGCCTTATCAGGATGCGCCCGAAGTGACCGTTCAGGAGGCTACCGGCTGGTACCTTCGCGGCGACGTCGGCTATTCCTTCAAGAAGTCGCGCGGCACCGACTTCTACCAGGGTACCGGCACGCCCGGCGTGGCGATGGCCGAATTCGACCGTTCCGATCTACGTGATGCCTTCACGCTCGGGGGCGGTGTCGGTTATCAGATCAACAGCTACCTGCGCACCGACGTCACCCTCGACTATATGTTCGACAGCAAATTCCGGGGTTCTACGCATGGAGGCTGCGGCTCCGGTCCCGTTTGCACGTCAACGGATCTCGCTGCGCTGCACGCCTATTCGCTGATGGCCAACGCCTATGTCGATCTCGGCACCTATGGTTATTTCACGCCTTATGTCGGTGCCGGTATCGGCGGTACCTACGTCAAGTGGTCGAACCTGCGCAACACGTCTTGCGACGACGCCGGCGGCGGTTGCGACGACACAGTGACCCATGGCGGCGAAAAGAGCTGGCGCTTCACCTACGCGCTGATGGCCGGTGCGTCGATCGACATCACCTGCAACGTCAAGGCCGATGTCGGCTACCGCTTCCGTCAGGTTGCCGGCGGCGACATGTTCGGTTACTCAACGGGCGGTGGCCCGGGCAAGGACAAGGGTTTCTATTCGCATGAAGCCCGCGTCGGCGCCCGCTACATCTTCGGCGGATGCGACACGCCGCCGGCTTACGAGCCCCCGCCGCAGCAGATCGTCTACAAGTAAATTTGCCTCATCTCCAAGCGAAAGCCGCCTTCGGGCGGCTTTTTGCGTTTGGGGCGACAGAGCTGCGGCAAAAATTTGTCAGCGGGCGACATTAGTCGCTTGACTGTTAAAGCACTCAGGCATAACCACAGCGGCGGGACACCTCTCCCCAACGAGAGGCCATCTATCTGGAAGGATAGCCATATGGCAAACGCCGCAAAGCCGGACCTGCGTCCGAACAACGCCCATTTTTCTTCTGGCCCTTGCTCGAAGCGCCCCGGTTGGTCGCTCGAAGCGCTCTCCGATGCGCCGCTCGGTCGTTCGCACCGCGCCAAGGTCGGCAAGGCGAAGCTGAAGCAGGCCATCGACCTCACCCGAGAAATTCTCAACGTGCCGGCGGATTACCGCGTCGGCATCGTGCCGGCTTCCGATACCGGCGCCGTCGAAATGGCGCTCTGGTCGCTGCTCGGCGAGCGCGGCGTCGACATGCTGTCCTGGGAAAGCTTTGGCGCCGGCTGGGTCACCGACGTCGTCAAGCAGCTGAAGCTCAAGGACGTCCGCAAGATCGAAGCCGGCTACGGCCTGCTTCCGGACCTTTCCACGGTCGATTTCGACCGCGACGTGGTCTTCACCTGGAACGGCACGACGTCTGGCGTCCGTGTTCCGAACGCCGACTTCATCCCGGCAGACCGCAAGGGCCTGACGATCTGCGACGCCACCTCGGCGGCTTTCGCGCAGGACATGGACTTTGCCAAGCTCGACGTCGTCACCTTCTCCTGGCAGAAGGTTCTGGGCGGCGAGGGCGGCCATGGCATGCTGATCCTCAGCCCCCGCGCTGTCGAGCGCCTGCAGACCTACGTTCCGGCCTGGCCGCTCCCAAAGATTTTCCGCCTCACCTCGGGCGGCAAGCTGATCGAAGGCATCTTCGTCGGCGAGACGATCAACACGCCGTCGATGCTCTGCGTCGAGGACTATATCGATGCGCTCGTCTGGGCAAAGTCGGTCGGCAGCCTTGAAGGCCTGATCGCCCGCGCCGATGCCAATGCCAAGGTCATCCACGATTTCGTGGCCGCCAACGCCTGGATCGACAACCTCGCCGTCGATCCGGCGACGCGCTCCAACACCTCTGTCTGCCTGAAGATCGCCGACGCGGATGTCGCCGCTCTCGATGCCGACGCGCAGGAAGCCTTTGCCAAGGGCATGGTGTCTATCCTCGAAAAGGAAGGCGTCGCGCTTGATATCGGTGCCTATCGCGATGCGCCGTCCGGCCTTCGCATCTGGGCCGGCGCCACGATCGAAGAAGCCGACATGAAGGCTCTGATGCCCTGGTTGACCTATGCTTTCGAAACGCAGAAGGCTGCGCTTTCCAGGGCCGCCGCTTAAAGCAAGTCGCGTATCGGCTCCGCTGACGAAGCGGAGCCCATTCCCTCATTCACGACAGAAACTTTTTCAGGAGGCCCACTGATGGCACCTCGCGTTCTCGTATCCGACGAATTGTCGGAAACCGCCGTCCAGATCTTTCGCGATCGCGGCGTCGAAGTCGATTTCCAGCCGAAGCTCGGCAAGGACAAGGAAAAGCTTGCCGAGATCATCGGCAACTATGACGGCCTTGCGATCCGGTCCGCCACCAAGGCGACCGAAAAGCTGATCGCGGCTGCAACCAACCTCAAGGTAATCGGCCGCGCCGGCATCGGCGTCGACAATGTCGATATCCCGGCCGCCTCGCGCCGCGGCATCATCGTCATGAACACCCCGTTCGGCAATTCGATCACGACAGCCGAACATGCCATCGCCCTGATGTTCGCTGTCGCCCGCCAGCTTCCGGCAGCCGACGCCTCGACCCAGGCCGGCAAGTGGGAAAAGTCGCGCTTCATGGGCGTCGAGATCACCGGCAAGATCCTCGGCGTCATCGGTGCCGGCAATATCGGCGGCATCGTCTGCAAAAAGGCGATCGGCATCGGCATGCATGTTCTTGCCTACGACCCCTTCCTCTCGACTGAGCGCGCCGAGGAAATGGGCGTCACCAAGGTCGAGCTCGACGAGCTTCTGGCCCAGGCCGACTTCATCACCCTGCACGTGCCGATGACTGACAAGACCCGCGGCATCCTCGGCAGGCAAGCCCTCGCCAAGACCAAGCCCGGCGTTCGCATCATCAACTGCGCCCGTGGTGGCCTCGTCGATGAGGCAGCGCTTGCCGAAGCCATCAAGTCCGGCCATGTCGCCGGCGCCGGCTTCGACGTGTTCGAAGTCGAACCCGCCACCGAAAGCCCGCTCTTCGGCCTCGAAAACGTCGTCTGCACCCCGCATCTCGGCGCCTCGACCACCGAAGCGCAGGAAAACGTAGCACTTCAGGTCGCCGAGCAGATGTCGGACTACCTGATCAAGGGTGCGGTCTCGAACGCCATCAACATGCCGTCGATCACGGCGGAAGAAGCGCCGCGCCTGAAGCCCTTCATCCGGCTTGCCGACGTGCTCGGCGCCTTCGTCGGCCAGGTCACCGAGGATGCGATCAAGGAAATCGAGATCCTCTATGACGGCTCGACTGCCGGCATGAACACCAAGGCGCTGACGAGCGCGCTGCTTGCCGGCCTCATCCGCTCCCAGGTCTCCGACGTCAACATGGTTTCGGCGCCGATCATGATCAAGGAAAAGGGCATCATCCTTTCCGAAGCCAAGCGCGACAAGTCGGGCGTCTTCGACGGCTATATCAAGCTGACTGTCACGACGGACACGATGACCCGCTCGGTTGCCGGCACGGTCTTCTCGGATGGCAAGCCGCGCTTCATCCAGATCAAGGGTATCAACCTCGATGCGGATGTCGGCACCAACATGGTCTACATCGCCAATACCGACGTGCCGGGCATGATCGGCTTCATCGGCATGACGCTCGGCAATGCCGGCGTCAACATCGCCAACTTCCATCTCGGCCGCGACAAGGAAGGCGGCGATGCGATCGCTCTCCTTTATGTCGATGGTCCGGTTCCGGCCGATGTGCTGGCGAAACTGACCGCCAACCCGGCGATCCGCCAGGCCAAGCCGCTGGCGTTCAACGTCGAGTAACCATCACCGAAACTGCTCACGCCTGTTGTGGTGGTGAGGGTTTTCCGAATAGGACGAAGGCCTCCGGCGAGTATGCCGGAGGCCTTCTTCATTTTATCCGTCCGGCATGTCGGAGAGCTCGATGCCATGCGTATCGAACCACCATTCGGGGCTCATGCCGGGGTGCCTTTCCCGCAGGCGCAGATATCTCGCCCGAAGCCGTTCCTGACGTGCGACCTCCTCGATGAAGAAAGGATGGTCGAACGTGCCGCCCATCCGATGCAGGCGGCGGAGCAGTTTGCGCAGGACATAACCCTGCTCCTTGTTGCCAGGAGGGTAGCCGCTTTCGATGATCTTCACGATCGCGCTGCCGAGCGTTTCGAGCACATTCTCCGGCGGCGTGCCGTTGATGAGCATATTGAGACGATCGGCGCCGAAGCCGACATCGATGCAGGTTCCGAGCGGATTGACGATGTTTCCGATCTCTACCCCGTCCTTGTAGAACTCGGTACTGTATCCGGTGATGCTGCCGTCGCTCCACGTGCATTCCGGATCCGGGACGATTGGAATGCGTCCGCGGTAAAGCGGCGTCCATTCGGTGAGGCGGTCGGGATGAATGGTGACGTGATCCGGCGTAAGACCGAGCGTTCGCAGGAACTCGAGCCAGAAATCGATGGCACCGCCAACGCTCATCTCCCGGAAGGAGAAGAGGCCGAGCATGGTGAAGTGAAGGAAGTGGGTTCCGTCTCCGATTTCGTCCAGGTCGCCCAGACGCAGGCATGCCTGGCTGTTTGCGACGGTTCCTCTATGGGAGGGATCGGAGAAGAGGAGTTTGTACTGCTGCATGCCAGCGCTGCAGAAGAGCGTGGTGGCGTCATGCGGCCTTACGGATTGAATGCGTGTGAAGTCGATACCCTTTGAAAGGCAGAAGTCCCGGTAGTGCTGGATCAGGCGTCCCGCTGTGACATAGGCAACCTCCTTTGTTTGTGTGCCTCACCAAGAGGTAATGGTATTCCGCATGCGGCGCAATATGGTTTGCGGATCATCTTTCGGCGCGGAGGCCCGCGCCTGGATGTCGCAGGCTGATATGAGGAATTTCTCGTTATGATTGTATTTTTGATGCTTGGTTCCCGTTTCAAACTCCGTTATCTACTTCGACGGGAAAAAATGAGGGCGGGCCTAAAATCCTGAAGGCCGCCTCTCTATATAAACAGGGAATACCGCGCTTGAGCGGTTTATGAGGAGAAAACGATGTTATCCAACCTTCGGCGTTTCAAGAACCTGTTCGCGATCCTGGCGATCGGAATGGCGGTTTCCTTGACCGCCGTGGACATGGCTGAGGCGCGCCGCGCCAGCGGTGGTTTCGGCAGCCGCGGCACGCGCACGTTCTCGGCTCCGGCGACCACCAATACAGCGCCCACGGCGCCGACCGGCATCAACCGGACGATGACGCCCAATACGCAGCAGAACGCCACGACGCCGCAGAACGGCCTTGGCCAGCAGGCGGCACAGCCTCGTCGAGGCCTGTTCGGTGGCATGTTCGGCGGTCTGCTCGGCGGTCTCGCCCTTGGCGGCCTGATCGGCATGTTCATGGGCACCGGTTTCGGTGGCATGGCCGGCATGCTCGGCATGTTGCTGCAGATCGCGCTGATCGGTGGTCTCGCCATGCTGGCGTTTCGTTGGTTCGCCCGCCGTCAGCAGACGGCCGGCGGTCCGGTGGGCGGAGTGAAGACCGGCTTTGGTCAGCCGCGCAACGCCTATGAGGCGCCGAGCCAGAATACCTCGTCCTTCCAGATTCCGAAGATCGGGTCGCTGGGCGGCGGTGGTCAGGGTGGTTTCGGAGGCGGTTCCAATGCCGCGCCGCGCCAGGCCGGACCCCAGACGGACGAGATCGGCATCACCAACCGCGACCTCGATCAGTTCGAGAAGCTGTTGACCAATGTTCAGTCGGCTTATGGCGAAGAGGACTATGCCAAGCTGCGCAGCCTCACGACGCCGGAGGCGATGTCCTATCTGGCGGAAGAACTCGGCGAGAACGCCACCAATGGCGTCAAGAACGAGGTGAAGGACGTGAAGCTGCTGCAGGGCGACCTTTCGGAGGCCTGGCGCGAAAACGGCCAGGACTATGCGACCGTCGCGATGCGCTACTCGAGCGTCGACTACATGAAGGACCGCAATACCGGCGCAGTCGCCGAAGGCGATCCGAACGCGGTGACCGAAACCGTCGAAGTCTGGACCTTCGTGCGCAAGCCCGCCAACGACTGGCAGCTTTCGGCGATCCAGGCGGCCGCTTAATTTCGAAGCAGCGCGACGGTCTTTTCGTCGCGCTCGCCGTCAAAGAACTGCTCAAGGGCTCGCTCGAAAGGCGAGCCCTTTTTGCTGACCGCCTCGAACAGCGTCATCGAGCTCTTGAATTTCATGTCGTCGGGCGAGCCGAGGATCGCGTGCGCCGAAAGACCGGGATGGGAGAGCATCGCTTCGGTGCATTCGATGAGCCTGGGGCCAAGCTGGGGATGTTCCAGATAGGCCGTCGCCTCCGCCCTCGAGCCGATTGCGAAACGCTGGGACATGATCGAAAAACCGAGCCCCGCGACCTGGGGGAAGACGTACCACATCCAGTGGGAGCGCTTTTTGCCGTCGCGCAGCTCGCCGATGACGCGCGCATAGACAGGCGCCTGCGCGTCGACAAAGCGCATGAGGTCGAATTGCATCGTCTCTCCGTCCCTGATCGCCCTGTTGCCACAAATCACCCCACGCCCAGAAGGCTCCCAAATCATGAAATTTTTGCGGCCGCTCTTTTCGATGCTGCATCGCACCCTAGCTGAGGGGGCATGGAACGCTTCATTCAGGAATTCCGGAATGATACGGCCTGGCTGCCGGACTGGCTCGTCAGTTGTGGTGTCATGGCCGTCGCATTTCTGATCGGCCTTGCGATCCAGCGCTTCGGATTTCGCTTTCTGACGCGGCTGGTGGAGAACCGGGACCTGTTCTGGCGGTCGCTGGTGTCGCGTACGCGGCGGCCGATGCGGCTGGCGATCCTCACCTGGACGCTGTCGCTCGGCGCGACCATCGCTCCTCTCAGTGCCGGGCAGGGAGACGTGATACGTCACCTGCTGCTGCTCGGCTTCATCGTCGTCGTCGGCTGGATGCTTAAGATCGCCCTGCATGTGTGGATGATCGTCTATCTGCGCCGCTTCAAGCTGGATGCGGAAGACAATCTGCTCGCCCGCACCCATGTCACCCAATCGCGGATCGCCGAACGGATCGCGAGCGTCATGATCGTGGCGATCACCATCGCCGCGATGCTGATGACCTTTCCGGCGGTGCAGCAATACGGCGTCAGCCTGCTCGCCTCCGCCGGCGTGGCGGGTGTCGTGCTGGGCCTTGCTCTGCAGCCGGTGCTGAAGAACATTTTCGCGGGCATCCAGCTCGCCATCACCCAGCCGATCCGCATCGACGACGCGCTGATTGTCGAGGGCGAGTGGGGCAATGTCGAGGAGATCACCTCGACCTATGTGGTGGTGAAACTGTGGGACTGGCGGCGGATGATCCTGCCGCTTAGCTATTTCATCGAAAACCCGTTCCAGAACTGGACGCGCGACAGTTCGGAACTGATCGGCACGGTGATGATCTATCTCGACTATTCGGTTCCGGTGAATGCGGTTCGTCGCAAGGTCGAGGAGATTGCCGCAACGTCAAAGCTCTGGGACAAGCGGGTGGTGGCCGTGCAGGTGACGGATTTCAGGGAAAACGTCATGGAGATCCGCATCCTCGTCTCGGCCTCCAATGCTCCGCGAACCTTCGACCTGCGATGCGAGGTGCGCGAAAAGATCATCGACTTCATCCAGCGCGAATATCCGGCAAGCCTGCCGCGGGTGCGGGCGGAAGGTGTGGCCAGCGGCGTCAGGACGGCTGCCGGCAAGGCCGTACGGCACGGCGCGCTGCAATCTTGAATCCCGACCTCCCGGCTTCGAGCAAGCTGCTTTTCAGGCGCTGAATCCCGGCGGGACAGGCCCAAGTGTTTTACAAAACCATTCCATGGGCATAGACAGTCGGCCATGCAAACCTCCACTGGTCGATCGCATTGAACCCCGAAGCAAAGCCGATATGCGCCATCCTTGTCCATGTCGCGGATGTTGCACGGGCTTTGGACTGGTATCAGGCCGCTTTCCCGCAATCGGTGCGGCGTCACCTTGAGGCTTTCGAATTTCAGTTCCTCGATGTCGGCGGGATCTGCCTCGAGATCGTGGCGGCTGACGAGAAGGTGGGAAGCGGCGCCAGCGGATCCGTCGTCTATTGGCAGGTCGATGATCTTGACGCGGCGGTCGAGCATTTCACCGCGATTGGCGCGACGCTTTATCGGGGACCGATCGACATCCAGAGCGGCCTGCGCATGTGTCAGGTCCGCGATCCATGGGGAAACTGCATCGGTCTTCGCGGTTGAGGCCTTGTCCGTTCCTGCACGCGCCGTGCCTGCGATTCGCGCTCCTCCTTGCGCAGGCCGCAAATCCTTTCTATATCCGGCAAGAATTGCCTCCGACGGCCGATCCCGCCGCAGGCCCTGAACATGTCGCCCTCCCATCATGGACCGGCGCTTGAGAGACCGAGAGAGTTACTCGTGAATACGCTGGATTTTGACAAGAGGCCGGAAGACACACGTGTTGTCGTTGCCATGTCGGGGGGAGTGGATTCCTCCGTCGTCGCAGGTCTGCTCAAACGCCAGGGTTATGACGTGCTCGGCATCACGCTGCAGCTCTATGATCATGGCGCGGCCGTGCACCGCGCCGGCTCGTGCTGCGCCGGCCAGGACATCGACGATGCGCGGCGTGTTTCCGAAACGCTCGGCATTCCCCATTACGTCCTCGACTACGAAAAGCGGTTCCGGGAAACGGTGATCAATCCGTTCGCGGAAGCCTATGCGATGGGCGAAACGCCGATCCCCTGCGTTGCCTGCAACCAGACGGTCAAGTTCGCCGATCTGCTGGCGACCGCCAAGGATCTCGGCGCCGATGCGCTGGCGACCGGCCACTATATCCGCTCCTCCGCCAATCCTTCCGTGGGCAACCCGAACCGCCGCGCGCTGTTTCGCCCGATCGACAGCGACCGCGACCAGAGCTGGTTCCTGTTCGCGACGACCCAGGAGCAGATCGACTACCTGCGCTTCCCGCTCGGCGGCATGTCGAAGGCGCAGGTGCGCGAGCTTGCCGAAGAGATGGGCCTCGTGGTCGCCAAGAAGGCGGACAGCCAGGACATCTGTTTCGTGCCGCAAGGCAAATACGCCGACATCATCAACAAGGTGAAGCCGAACGCGGCACTCGCCGGCGATATCGTGCATATGGACGGGCGCGTGCTCGGCCGCCACGAGGGTATCGTGCATTATACGATCGGCCAGCGCCGCGGTATCGGCATCGCCACCGGCGAGCCGCTCTACGTCGTTTATCTCGATGCCCGTTCGCGCCGGGTGATCGTCGGACCGAAGGAAGCGCTCGATACGCACCGCGTCTACCTGCGCGACGTCAACTGGATCGGCGACGGGGCGCTCGCTGAGGATGTGAAGGGCGGTTTTGCCTGTTTCGCCAAGGTGCGCTCGACGCGCCCGCCGACGCCGGCAACCATCCACTGTGACAGCCATGGCATCTATGTCGATCTTGCGATCGGCGAGGCGGGCGTCGCGCCAGGCCAGGCCTGCGTGCTCTATTCGGCCGAAGGTGCGGATGCGCGCGTCTATGGCGGCGGTTTCATCGAGCGTTCGGAACGGGCGGCCGAGGCCGAAATCGCTCTGAAGACCCTGCTTTCGACGCCCGTCGCGGCCTGAAGCCGGCACTTGCCGGTTACGGCGAAATTGCCGCCGGTTTTTTGCCCAGACCCTGCTTGACACTTTGGTGACGGGGGACTTATAAGCCGCACGACCAAAGCGGAACCGGCCACGCCGGAACTTCCGCAATCCCTGTGGCGGGGTAGCTCAGTTGGTGAGAGCGCAGGATTCATAACCCTGAGGTCGGCAGTTCAATTCTGCCTCCCGCTACCATTCAACCTCATGGGAATAACCTGAAACTGTCTCTCACGCTGGCAGAACCTCGAGCCCTGATGTGTTCAGGGATCAGTTCGGCCGAGCCGCGGGGCGGTGCCCAGTTTCAACAGCGCCATGAACAAACGGATGCCGCCCTCAAACTCCGGCCCGGTGCCATGCGTGTGCTTGATCCCATCCATCGCCGCGACCACCAGTGCGGCCAGCTCCGTGGCTTGAGTTTGCAGGGCGGTGAGGTCGATCTCCCGGTTTTTCTCGGCTTCGCTCAACGCCGTGATCAGTAAGTCCAGCAGCCTTGCCCGAGCCTCCAGCGCGATGTCGCGCGCCAGTTCGTTGCTGGCGGCGAAAAGCTCATCAGCATTATGGCTACCCCCGAATGGCGCGATCAGCCCTTCCTGGAAGGCGCGAATGCCAGCCGTCATGCGGTCGAAGACGCTGCCGGGGCGATCGAGCGCCGCCGTGACGTCGTTCATCGTCCTGGAATGCGCGCGCTTCGACCCGGCCCGAAACAGTTCTTCCTTGCTGCTGAAGCAGAGATAGAGCGAGGCCCGCGATATCTTCGCGGCACGCGCAATATCGGCCATGGTCGTCTTTCGAAATCCGAAACGGACGAAGACGGGCAGGGCGGCATCGAGAATGAGGTCTGTCTTGGAATCGGTTTCGTTCATCTGGACATATTGACACTCGGCGTCTTATTGGTCAAAAGACGATTAGACATTTTTGATCCATATGTCCATTTGAGATGGCGCCCGACTGATCGGGGTCTATCTGCCGCAGGTTTGGCTGGAAGGCCCTCTGCCGCCGCCGAACCCTGCTTGTCCTGAAAACCTGGAGACGCCCGTGACTCGCGACATTGCTACCGAAGAAGACCAAATCCGCCAGACCGAACGGGCAAGGCTCAGCGCGTTGGTCAGCGGCGACGTGGCCGCGGCGCAAGCCCATCACGCGGCGGATTTCCAGCTGATCACGCCGATCGGCGCCGTTCTGTCGCGGGACCAATATCTCGGTGCGATCGCATCCGGACACATCAAATATCTCAGCTGGGAACCGGAGGAAATCGCCGTCCGTCTTTACGGTCCTGCGGCCGTCATTCGCTACCGGGCACGGCTGGCCGTCGTTTTCGGCGGGCATCACGTGCCCCTCAGCGGCTATTGGCATACCGACAGCTACGAGTATCGCGACGGCCGCTGGCTTGCCGTATGGTCGCAGGCAACTGCCATTAGTCACGGCAGTCCCGAATAACGCGCACGGTCAAAGGCAACGAAGTTCACGGCTCTCGCGCAGCGTCTCTTATTTGTCAGTTGAGCGGAGCAACGGCCTTCTCGGGGACGCCATGCCCAGACCTTTCGAGCAGCATGCGCTTTCGCCATGCATTGGGAGCAATTCCGTAAAGACGGCGGAAGCTGTTGGTAAGATGCGCCTGGTCGGTCATGCCGCATTCCAGGGCGATCCGGCAGAGAGGTTCATCTGTGCCGGCCATCATCCGGCAAGCCAATTCCATGCGCCTGCGGGTGACGTATTTGTGCGGCGTCTCGCCAAGGCTTGCCTTGAAAGCCCGCTGGAAATGGCCGCTGCTCAGGTTGCAGAGGCCGGCCAACGCCTCGACGCGGATTGTCGAGCGGAGATACAAGTCGACATAGGCCTGCACATTGCGCATTTGCCACGGGGCCAGGCCGCCAACGGCGATTTGACGGAGGTTGGGGGCCGGTTCGGACTGGTCGGGATCTCGCGGGACCTGTCTGGCGACAAGTCCTTCGAGGTCGATCTCCGAGGTCCGATATCTTGAAACGTCGGTGCGCTTTGCCGAAGGGTTGGCAGGCGGCGCCTTCGCGGGTTGTGGGATCTGCATCCTAAGTCTCCCCCATTCTCGGTGTACTTCGTCGATGATCAGAGTCTAACGCCGAGGCGGGCGGTCAGACTATTGGACAAGGGGACTTGTGCCCCTATCCAAAGGTATGATCGAGACTCACTGAAATTGTCTGGCCACCTTCGGAAGCCTGCGTTTCTGTCCCGCGGCCACATCAAAAAGCTCCGGTACGATGCTTCCGGAGCTGTTGCTTTTTCTGGGCAATGGGGAACCGCGGTCGGCGGGGCGGCCTCAGTCGAAGAATGCCCGGTCGTCTTCGGTGAGATAACGTTTGGCCTGGAGGCCCGACGGCGGAGGAGAGGCGGCTGGTTCCAGCGGTCAACCGCCGTCGCGCTTCAACCGCGCAACAGCGGGAGCAGTTGGTCGCCCTGCCGCTTGATCTCCTGGAGATAAGGCGTGTCGGAGAGCACGAAATGGGTGATGCCGAGATCCTCGTATCTGCGCAGCGAACGGGCGACGTCTTCGGCTGAACCGACGAGCCAGGTGGTGCCGGCGCCGCCGCCGCCGAATTTGCCGGGCGCCGTGTAGAGGTTGTCGTCGAGGACGTCGCCCCGCTCGTGCAATTCGAGCAGCCGGCGCTGGCCGACGGCGACCGGCTTTCCGTGGTCGTTCCAGTTGCCGGCCTTGCCCTTGGCCATCTCGGCGACCTTGGCCTCGGCATCGGCCCAGGCCTGTTCCGTCGTGTCGCGGACGAGGGTGGTGATCCGCAGCCCGAATTGAAGAGGAGGAAGGTCGCGGTCGAGTTGCCTGCTCAGCGTCTTCAGCCGTTCGATCCTCTCCCGCACGCCGTCGAGCGGTTCGCCCCAGAAAAGCTGGATATCGGCTTCCGTCGCGGCCACCCGCTCGGCGGCTTCGGAAGCGCCGCCGAAGTAGAGTTTCGGGTGCTTGCGGTCGCCGCGGGGTTGGAGGCGAGGCTCGATCGTGGAACCGGTGACCTGGAAATGCTCGCCCTTGAACGTGACGTTCTCCTCGGTCCACAGCCGGCGGACCAGCCGCATGAATTCCTTGGTACGGGCATAACGATGCGCCTGATCGCCCTCGCTGTCGCCATAGGCGGCGAGGTTGTCCTGACCCGAGACGATGTTGACCCGCACCCTGCCGCCGCTCAGGTGGTCGAGCGTCGCCGCGGCAGAGGCGAAGTTCGCCGGCCGCCAATAACCCGGGCGGATGGCGATCAGCGGCTCGAAGGCGGTGGTGCGGGCGGCAAGAGCGGTTGCGATGGTGAACGTATCCGGCCGGCCCCAGCCGGTACCGACGAGCGCGCCTTTCCAGCCGTGCTCCTCCAGCGCCTTGGCGTGGCTGGTCAGGGTCTCCAGGCTGTTGTGGTTCTCGGTTGAGGAATCGCCGCGATGGCCGGCCTTGACGTCGTTCGGGATATACCAGAGGAACTCGGAATTGCTGCTCATGTTATCGGCCTGCATCTCTAGTGGCTGAAATAGGGAAATGAGTGGAAGGCATCGCGGTCGCAGCTCATTGATGCGACCCTTGGCTTACCGGCACCGGCGCACGCCGGGTCCGAGAGTTTCCGTCAGACGACGATCGGGTTGAGGGCGCCGTCCATGCCGATCACGACCCCGGTGACGTAGCTTGCCTTCGACGAACTCAGGAAGGTGACGACGTTGGCGATCTCGTCAGGGGTCGCCATGCGGCCGAGGGGGATGCGCTGGACCAGTTTTTCGAGGGCCGCCTGTTCGCTGATGCCATGGAGAGTGGCCTCTGCCCGAAGGCCCTCGGTTACCCGCTCCGTTTCGGTATTGCCGGGATTGATGCCGACGATGCGCAACCCGCTGGCGGCGTAGGCGTTTGCAAGGCCGACGGTCGCCAGCATCAGCGCCGCGTTGGCGGCCCCGCCCGGAAGGTGGATCGGCGATGCAACCTTGCCGCCGCCGCCGATGACATTGACGATCACACCTGCCCGTCGCGCAGCCATTTGTTTGACCACCGGATCGATGACGTTGATGTAGGAGAAATACTTGGCATCCATCGCAGCCCGCCAGTGGGCCGGGCTCAGCTCCTGGGGCGGCGTGCGGCGCGCAGCTCCGGCGCAGTTGACGAGAATATCCAGCGCTCCCACTTCGGCTTCGATCTTGTCGACGAGCGTCAGCGCCTCGTTTTCCGATATCAGATCGGCCGTGAAGCCGATCGCGCCGGGCAGTTTTGCCAGAGCCGCGTCGATATTCGCCTGGGAACGCGAACAGATGACGACGCGTGCGCCTTCGGACAAAAGGGATTGGGCGCAGGCGAGGCCGATGCCCTTGGAGCCGCCCGTGATCAATGCCGTCTTGCCGTTCAAATCGAGTTGCATGATGCGCCGCTTTCCTCAAAATCCAGGGGAGAGGCTAGGCTCTCGAGGATATTGGAACAAGCAAAAGGCAACTGCCGCGGTCCCGGTTACGGGGAAACGGTTCCTTAGTTCGCTGCGCAAGGAGGCAACTCTTCCATGCGGCGCGCCTGGCACGTTTTTCCGGCTTTGCCGAGACACCGATGTCAGCTGGAGCCGATCCTACCCTCGGATGATTTCCTCATGGGCCATCGCGGCCTGTAGCAATGTTTCATCGCAATTGGCATTGGCGGACAGCAGGAAGCCGACCGGCATGCCGGCATCGCCGCTGCCGCAGGGGATCGAGACGCCGCACCAGTCGAGGAAGTTGCCGAAGCCCGTATTGCGCAGCGTCTTGCCGTTGGTGGCAAAGAACAGCTCGTCGTCCCTTTCGAGCGGTGCGATCGGCGGGGCTACGTGGGCGACCGATGGCATGGCGACGAAGCGGTCGCCGATCAGTGCCTCGGTTTCGGCAATCATCCGGGCGCGGTTTTCGACGATGGCGATATAATCGGACAGGCTGGTCTTTTCGCCGAGGCGGGTGCGTGCGACGACCCGGTGGTCCATCTCCTCGGCATCCGGTCCCGACAGCTTCTCGCGATGCAGGGCGAAGGCTTCGGCGGTCACCATCGGGCCGTATTTCACCATCAGCTTCGGAAGTTCGTCGAAGGTTGGAAAGGCGAGGCGGGCGATCCTGGCTCCGGCCTTTGCAAGGCGCTCGATCGCCGCTTCGAAGGCGGCCACCACGCCCGGCTCGGCGCCGTCGAGGACGATATTGGTGGGGATGACGATATCGAGGGGTCGGGCCGGTTGGCGGGCCGTCTGCGGTACTGCAAGCCCGCGCATGGCCGCATCAACCCAGACCGCATCCTGCACCGTGCGGCAGAGCGGGCCGAGCGAGTCGAGGCTGGTCGCCAGCGGATAGACGCCGTTCATCGCATAACGGCCGCGGGTCGCCTTGTAACCGACGATGCCGTTGAAGCCCGCCGGGATGCGGATCGAGCCGCCGGTATCGGTGCCCATCCCGACCGGCACCAGGCCTGCCGCGACCGCGACGGCCGAGCCGGAGGAGGAGCCGCCGGGAATGCGCGGCGCGTCCTTGCCATGCGGATTGTGCGGCGTGCCGTAATGCGGATTGATGCCGATGCCGGAAAAGGCGAATTCGCTCATGTTGGTGCGGCCGACCGCGACCATGCCCGCCTGTTTCAGCAGGTCGACGATTGCGGCGTCCTTCGCAGCGGGAGCGGCCTTCTTCAGGACTTTCGAGCCGGCGGTGGTCGGCAGTCCCTCGATGTCGAAGAGGTCCTTCCAGGCGATCGGGATGCCATCGAGCAGGCCGAGCGAGCGGCCTTCCTTCACGCGCTTCGAGGATGCCTGCGCTTCCGCGAGGGCGCGATCTTCGAGAAGCGAGATGAACACGGCCTTGTCGGGGTAGGCCTTGATGCCGGCCAGCACCGATTCCGTGACTTCGACGGGATCGACCCTGCCCATCTGGATGAGCGCGGAAAGCTCGGCGATCGACATCGCTCCAAAGGTTTTCGTCACGGCCGTCATTCTCCCCATTGCGTTACTGGCGGCCCACAGATGTATCGGATATTTTGGCGATGGGTAGAGGAATTATCGGCTCGGCAGGTGGTATGGAACCTCCCGCATATCCGCGAAGTTCAGTGAGTCCACCGCGTCAGCGGGACATCGGGAAGGATCAACCCATGAGAAACATCATCGCCATAACCGGTCTCGTGATCGCGCTTGCCGGCTGCAGCACGGACGGCGGCGGAACCACCGGCGCAATCGACATCGGGCCGGGCATCCGGCCAATCCCCGGCAGCATCACCTATCGTGGCCAGCCGCGCACCAAGCTCACCAAGTCGCCGATCGGCAGCGTCGTGCCGCACGAATTCCGCAACGAACTCGGCCAGCGGGTCGAGGAAAATTACATCATCCAGCCGGACCGCAGTCTCAGGCTGGTCAGCCGACGGGTGTTTCGCGATCCGTTCGGGTTCGACGATTGATGAACTTCAACCGGAGATGCCCGCCCAGGCACGTTCGGTGGCGACCGGTTCGTCGGTGGTGATCTGATCCGGCTTCAGCGCCATCAGGGCGGAGAAGCTGCGGGCTTCGGCCTCGTCGAAACCGGCGTCCGGGTTCTTGAGGTTGAAGGTCCAGGCGTCGACGAGCCTGCCGGCATCGTGGCAGAGGCCGATCAGGTCGAGCCCGTCTTTGGCGGCCTGCAGCACCAGCTGCCAGGCGAGATAGATCGTGTCCGGCTCGGTCGGGCCGGCGATATCGGCGCGCAGACCCGTTTCAACGGCCTTCGGGCCCTGATGGCGATAGATCTCCATGAGCTTGCCGGTGGGGTCGATGCCGCGCTTGAGGTCCGGCAGTCTCCGCTTGACGGCGACGACAAGATCGAGATCGGCGCCGCTGACGATGATCGAGGAGCCGGCATTGCCGAAATGATCGGCGAGGTGATCCATGCCGCGTGCGCCGATCACCTCAAGTTCGTCCTTCATGTCGAACTGCAGCAGGGCGTCAGGATGAGCTGTTTGAAGCATCGTCGCGAGATCCTCGCTGAGGATCGGCGAATGGCCGCCCTGCAAAAGCGTCAGGCCGCGAATGGTTTCGGGCAAGGTCTCACGGATGAGGCCGTGGCCGGTGGTTTCACCTTCGAGCTCCTCGTCGTGCAGCACGACGAAGCCGCCATCGGCGCGGACGCGCAGATCGAGTTCGCTCGATGATCCAAGACGAAAACCCTCTGCCATGACGCCGGCGGAAAACAGCGGGTCCTTGAAGCTGCGGCGCAGGCGATGCCACTTCAGCCGGGTGAAACGGCCCTGATGGGCGATGCCGAGACCTGAAAATTCTGAAGCCATGAAATACCGTCTAAGGTGAAGGGCAGCGATTCGATCGACGCCACACTATTGTTTTGGAGCTGCCTGCCATAGATCGATGACAGAAGTTTCGTGCCGAACCTCAAAAGCCGAGATTGCGCCCGGCAGGGAACGGCTTGTTATAGATGTCTGCCGGATAAATACCCGGAAAACACGTTTTGTCTCCTGTCACGAAAGGCAGATTTCCATGTCCCATGACGCGAATTGGGCGCCTCTTCCTCCCCATAGCACCGGCCCGCGCGGCCGTTGCCCGCGTTGCGGCCAGGGACATCTGTTCAACGGTTTTCTGTCGATGCGGCCGGCTTGCGAGGTCTGCGGCCTCGATTATTCCTTCGCCGATCCCGGAGACGGTCCCGCCTTTTTCGTCATGTGCTTCGGCTGCATTCCGAGCATTGCGCTTGCGGTCTGGATCGAGACCGGTTTTCAGCCGCCATTCTGGGTGCATCTGCTGATCTCGCTGCCTTTCCTGCTCCTCACCTGCCTTGCGCCGATGCGGCCGCTGAAGGGCTGGCTGATCGCGAGCCAGTATTTTTACAAGGCAGGCCCCGGCAAGGTCGACAAGGGGGCGTCATCGCGGAATGACGCCCAGAACGGCAGCTGACTGCCGACAGGACTTCGAGGCTTGCGACAAGACCGGGCCGGATGATGAGGAACAATCTTCTCCCCAAACCATTCGGCAGGTGACAGTTCAAGGAGCCTGCAATGTCCGATGCCGATGAAATCGAAATGGAAACGCACCGACGGTCGCTCGCGGTCGAGGGGGCGATGCTCATGCTGATCGACGGCCTAGCCGCCCGGGGCAGCATCTCTGCAGACGAGGCGGAGGACATGTTGCGGATCCTGTCGAAGAGCTCGGATTCCTCGGCGGCACGGGCCGCAAGCTCGCTTCGCATCGTCAATCATCTGAAACGCCTGCGGCGCGGCGACGGAGCGATCACCCCCGGGGCGTGAGGCGGAGGTCAACATCCATGCGATGTTCTATCTCACCAAGGCAGCGGTGCCCCACATGAAGCCGGGTAGCGCCATCGTCAACACGGTCTCGATCGCCGCCGTTCATGTTTGGCGGGCAGATTTTCTCAGGTGCGGCGGCCGACTTCCCGGGCCAGATCCTCGAAACAGAATTTGGTGCCCTGTTCGCTCGCCTCGTTTGCCAGAAGCAGGAGCCGGATCGGAAAGGCGATTGCTTTCTGATGGGAGGTCGACACGGCGAGGGGCTTGTCGTCGGCAAGCACCGTGCGTTCGGCCGCCTGCAGGGCGCCCTGGATTTCTTCGTGGGAGAGGACGCCTTTTTCGACGAGGAGCCGGTTGATCGCGGCAACGGCGAGATAGAGGCCTTCGAGCTGCGGATTGGCGGTGTTCATGTCTCGGTCCTTTGCGTGGAAGACGGCACTGAGGTGGCGGCATTTTCGTCGATCAGCCGGGCGCCGCGCTGCTGGGTCAGGTAACGCCAGATCCATTGCACGCTGACGAGCAGGCGCTTTTCGAAATTGACCAGCAGGTAGACGTGGACGAGCGCCCAGAGGAACCACGCGAGCCGGCCCTTCAGCGTCCACTTGCCGAAGTCGAAGATCGCCGCATCGCGGCCGATGACGGCCGTATTGCCGCGATTTTGGAAGCGGAAAGATTCGGCCGGCTTGCCGTCGAGAAGTTTTGCCCGCAGCGCCTTGCCGAGGTACTGGCCCTGCTGCTTGGCGACCTGGGCAAGGGCAGGCAGTGGCTTGCCGTCTTCGCCAAGGCCCAGCGCCGTATCGCCGATCGCAAAAATATCCGGAAAGCCGGTGATGGAGAGGTCCGGTTCGACCGGAATGCGCCCGCCCGCCTTGCCTTCGATGCCGAGCCATCTGGCCGAGGGCGAGGCTTTGACGCCCGCACCCCAGATGACGCAGCTGGTGCGGAAACGCTGCGAGCCGGCGATGACCTCGTCCTTGGTGACGGATTCGACGGCCAGATTGGTCATCACCTCGACGCCCGCCTTTTCCAGCGCCTTCATGGCATATTGGGTGAGGTTGTCGGGAAAGGTGGCGAGGATCTTCGGGCCGGCCTCGATGAGGATGACCCGCAGATGATCGGGCTCCAGCTTGCGGAAGTCGCGGGCGATCATGAAATGGCCGAGCTCTGCGATCGCGCCGGCCATTTCGACGCCGGTCGGACCGCCGCCGATGATGACGCTGGTGAGCAGCGCCTTCTTTTCTTCCGGATCATGGGACAGCTCGGCCTTCTCGAAGGCGAGCAGCAATCGCTGGCGGATCAGCCTTGCTTCGTGGATGGTTTTCAGCCCCGGCGCCCAGGCGCGCCAGTCGTCGTGGCCGAAATAGTTGTAATCCGAGCCGGTGGCGATGACGAGGCGGTCGTAAGGGACGGTGGAGCCGTTATCGAGCGTCACGGTCTTGCCCACCGCATCGACGCCGGTGACTTCCGCCAGCATCACGTTGATGTTTCTGAAACGCCCGAGCGTGCGGCGGATCGGCTCCGATATGTCGGCGGGAGACAACGCGGCGGTTGCGACCTGATAGAGAAGCGGCTGGAAGAGATTGTGGTTGCGCCGGTCGATGACCGTCACGTCGATGGCGCTGTTGCCGAGCGCGCCGGCAGTCGCAAGCCCGCCGAAACCGGCGCCGACGATGACGATGTGTGGTGGTTTGGTATTGCCGCCCGTCATGCCGTTCTGAATATTCTCACCCGCCATTTTGCCCCACCCTGTTGGCGGAGCAGAACTCCGCTGGACGCTCGTTCAACACATGCCAGGCGCGTTTGTTCCGGGCATGTTTCACCGGAACCTTTTACGCCTGTCGCCGTTCAATTTCACGACATCAAAAGGAGAAAGTCATGAACAGCATCGTTTGGTTGGTCGGCGCGGTCGTCATCGTCATCGCGGTTCTGAATCTCGTTGGGTTTGCTTGATTTATTGAATGGAATCAAACGGAAGCATTGCTTCCACCTGTAGCGAACTGAAAAGGAGACAGTCATGAACAGCATCGTATGGCTCGTTGGAGCCGTCGTTATCGTTCTCGCCGTCCTATCCTTCATCGGCATAGGCTGATCGGTGAGAAGCAAGGCTGAAGGATATCGATAAGGCGCCGTCCGCTGAAGGATCGGCGCCTTATCTTTGTGAGCTCTTTGGAAAGTAGCGGGACTATTCCGTCAGCAGGAGCGCGAAGGGGTGGTCGCCAAACGCCCAGTTGACGGCGATACGATCCTTGGGATCGACGACCTCGCAGGTGCAGACATCGCGGTAGCGGCGGTGTCCGAGCCTTTCGGGCAGGATGATCTCCGTTTCTGCCCAGCGTTCGGACCGAGACGGGGCAAGGCCCGCATGCAGCGCACTGAACACCAGCCGCGGGGCGATGACGATGAAGGCGTCGTCCATGTCCGCGCGGGCGAAGGCGATGACGTTGCCGGCGCGCTTGCCCGACGCTCTAAGAGGCAGATATTCCCCCCGCCGAAACAGCGTCGGCGCCTCCTGGCGAACGCGCAGCAGGGTCGCGATGACATGCTGTTTCAGCCGGCCGCTCTGCCATTCCTCCTCCTCGGTGGAGGCAAGCTTTTCCTTCTCCGTCAGTCGCTGCTGGAGCCTATCGAAATCTGGCTCGCGGCGGTTGTCCGGATCGACGAGGCTGAGGTCGAGGCCTTCGCTGCCCTGATAGATGTCGGGTACGCCCGGCGCCGTCAGCTTGATGATCGTCTGGGTGACGCCGTTCACCAGGCCTGCGCGGATGAAAGGGCGCAGCGTGTCCGTGAAGTCCGTCAGAAAAGCCTGGTTGTCAGGTGACGGAAGCGTGCGGGCGTACTCCAGGACCGCCTTCTCGTAGGTCTCATGTGGGGCGCCCCAGTTGGTGCGCAGCTTCGCCTCGCGCAGTGCCTTTTCGACATAGTCGAGGAAACGTGTCTCCAGTGCCTTGAGGCCCGCCGCGTCTTCGGCATGGAGATCGTTCGGCCAGGCGCCGGCGAGCGCCTGGTAGAGCATCCATTCGACCGCCGGTTCCGGAGCGGGGCCGTCGTCGAGTGCCTGGACGGCATGGCCGTTGATCTTGCGCCAGCGGGTCACGGCATCGGCCCAGAGTTCGGGTGCTTCGGTGATCGCGTAGAGCCGGGCACGGGCATCCTCGCCGCGCTTGGTGTCATGGGTCGAGGTGCCCGACAGCGCATCGGGCTGCCTTTCCAGCCGCGTCTGCATTTCCGCGTGGAAACGGTCGAGCGAGAAGGGGCGGGGCAGGGGTTCGGCTCCGACCTCGTTCAGCGCCAGCGCCATGTGCTGCCGGAAGAACAGCGTGTCCTCCACCGATTTCGCCATCAGCGGGCCGGTGAGCTGCTGGAACCGGGTGCGGAAGATCGACGCCTGGCCGGCCGCCGCCTGCTCGACATCGCCGATCAGGATGCGTTCGAGGAAGGCGAGCGCCGTAGCCTCCGGCGGGTTCGGGTCGTTGCCCACCTTGTCGAGAACTTTTGCCAGCATCTCCCGGCCCTCGGGCGGAATGCCCTCCCGCGTGCCATAGGTGCGGTAGACCGGGAAAGCGACCAGCAGCTCCCGCAGCGCCGACTTCACAGCCGCCTCCGACAGGGCGGATTCGCGGTCCTCCGTGGGCTGGATCTGCATGGCGATATTCAAGAGCGTCGAAACCTCGCCGGCGAAATTGTTGTCGGCCATCAAGAGCTTCGCGGTGCGGAGTTCGGCTTCCATGTCGATCGGCCGGCCGGTAACCTTTTCATACGCGGCGCGAAGGTCGTCTAGCTTTCGGCCATCGACCAGCGCGTCACTCACGGCCGCGATGAACTCATAACCGGTCGTGCCGGAGATCGGCCAGTCGGCGGGGATCTGCTCACTTTCGCCGAGGATCTTCTCGACGGTGATGTAGCAGTCCGGCCCAGCCTCGTGCCGCAGGCGCTCGAGATAGCCCTTCGGGTCGGCAAGGCCGTCGATATGATCGACGCGCAGGCCGTCGACCTTGCCGCTATGGACGAGTTCGAGGATCAGCCGGTGGGTATCGTCGAACACGGTGCCGTCCTCCACCCGCATGCCGGCAAGCCCGGTGATCTCGAAGAAACGTCGGTAAGAGAGTTCGCGGGGCGCATCCCGCCAGGACATCAGCCGGTAGGGCTGCTGGTCGTGCAGTTTGGCAATCGCCGGGTGATCGGTGACTTTCAGCACCTCTTCCTGGCGGCCGGCGTAACTCGCCGGTGCCAGCGGATAGTAGGTGTCGTAATAGGCGAGCGCCGGCTTGCCGGTCTTCGGATCAGCCTTGACGGCAAGCTCGCCCGCCGCCAGCACCTTCTCGAACGTGTCGCCAAGGAAGGGCAGCGTCAGGGATCTGGTCCAGTCGATATCGAAATGGCGGGCATATCTGCTCTTTTCGCCATTCTCGACGACATCGCGCCACCAGGGATTTTCGAGCGATGCGGCCATGTGATTGGGGACGATGTCGAGGATCAGGCCAAGGCCCTCGGCCTTCAATGCCTTCATCATCCGCTCGAAACCGTCGCGGCCGCCGATCGCTGGGTCGATCTCGTTGGCGTCGGTCACGTCGTAGCCGTGGGTGGAACCGGTCGTGGCCGTAAAGATCGGCGAGGCGTAGAGGTGGCTGATGCCGAGCCGCTTCAGATAGGGCACCAGGCTGCTCGCCCGATCGAAGGTCATGCCGTTGCGGAACTGGATGCGATAGGTGGCGGTCGGAATCATCATGCGGCGTCTCCCGCGGTTCCGGCGCGGACGAGGACGGAATTGGGCGGCAGGTCCTTCGCCTGTTCAGGCCATGCGAAGATCACCTTGCCGGGCAGGTCTGGCAGCGCCTGCGCCTTCTCGCCGATATTGATCGCCATGGAGAGCGTGCCTTTCGGAAAATTCCACGATACGGCAAGGAAACCCTTGTCGGTCCTCAGCACCTTGCCGGAGCGACCGCCCGCGGAGCCGAGCAGGGGAACGACGATATCCTGCCGCAGCTTCAGCAGCGTCTTGGTGAACTCCAGCCAGTCCTTGCCGTCCGCCGATTCCAGCTTCTTCCAGTCGAGCCTGGAGACATCGAAGGTCTTTTTGGCGTTTGGGTCGGGAACGGTCTCGCCCTCGTGGCCCGCGTGGCCCTCGAACTCCTTGCGGCGGCCGTCCCGCACGGCTTTCGCGAGATCGCCGTGGAAATCGGTGAAGAACAGGAAGGGATTGGTCTCGCCATATTCCTCGCCCATGAAGAGCAGCGGAATATGCGGCGACAGAAGAAGCATGGCGAGCAGCGGCTTCACCCTGTCGGCGCCTGCCAGTTCGATCAGCCTTTCGCCCTCGGCGCGGTTGCCCACCTGGTCGTGGTTCTGGATGAAATCCACGAAGGCGACCGGCGGCTGGTCCAGGCTCGAAACACCGCGTTTCTTGGCGGTCTGCGGCGAGACCTCGCCCTGATAGGCAAAGCCTTCGGCGAGCGCCCGCGCCACCAGCTTCTCCGGCTCCTTGGCGAAGTCCTTGTAGTAGGCATGCGTCTCGCCGGTCGCGAAGACATGGACGGCGTTGTGAAGGTCGTCGTTCCATTCGGCGGTGAAGAGCGGCGCCTTGCCGTCCTCGTCGCGTGGATGCAGGAACGTGACGTTGCGGGCGTCCTCGGTCGTCAGATGGATGGCGCGTTCGGGGATCTCGGCGCGGATGCGCTCGGCGATTTCGACCAGTACATGCTTTTCGGATGAATCGTCGATCTGGTCGATGGCGTCGAAGCGCAGCCCGTCGAGGTGGAATTCCTCCAGCCAGTAGAGCGCGCATTCGGAGATGTAACGCCGGACCGGCTCGACGTCATAGGCGATTGCCGCACCCCAGGGCGTCATCTTTTCCGGATGGAAGAACGCAGGCGCGAGCAGCGGCAGGTAATTCCCCTCCGGGCCGAAGTGATTCAGCACGAGATCGAGCACCACGGTCAGCCCGAGGCCATGGGCGGCGTCGACGAAGGCCTTGAAATCCTCCGGCGGGCCGTAGGCGACATGCGGCGCATAGAGGAGCACGCCGTCATAACCCCAGCCGCGATTTCCGCCGAAATGAGCGATCGGCATGATCTCGATCATGGTGATGCCGAGTTCGGCCAGATAGGGCAGTTTCTCGATCGCGGCCTTGAACGTGCCTTCGTTGGTGAACGTGCCGATGTGGATTTCGTAGAGGACCGTCTCTTCCCACGGCCGGCCCTGCCATTCGGGATGCTGCCATGTGTAGCTGGTCGGATCGATCACCAGCGAGGGACCGTTGACGCCGTCCTTCTGTCCCCGCGAGGCGGGGTCGGGGACGACCATGCCGTCGGCCAGCACATAGGCATATTCGGCGCCTGGGGTGATGCCGGTGGCAAGCAGCTCGAACCAGCCGTCGTCGGTGCGGGTCATCTCTGTGTCGTCGCCGTTCAGCCTCAGCGTCACGGTCTCCTGGCCCGGTGCCCAGAGCCGGAACCGCACCTCGCCGGCCGCGACGTATTCGGCGCCCCAAGTCTTTGGAAACGCTCGAAACTCGGTAACGGCATTGAATTCCGACATGCTGGCCAGCCCCTGGTTGAGAGAGACCGGCAAACGGTCGAAGTGGCTTCCGGTTCCATTGTGGGGCGCAGGCGCAATAAAATTGCGCGGGGGAGCAACAAATAACAAGTTCCAGGGAGTGGTCGGCGGACCGGTTCAGTCCTAATTTAGCACTCATGCAGGCGGTTTCGGGGAGGAGATCAGTGCATGCTGACTGAGGAGGAAGAGCTTATCCGCTCGACTGCCGCGGAGTTTTCCCGGGAGGTCCTGAAACCTGGTGCCGCGGCACGCGACAAGTCGCACGCGATCGAGCCGGACGTGTTGAAACAACTCGGCGAGCTAGGGTTTCTCGGCATGCGAACCGCGGAGGAATGGGGCGGCGTCGGCTGTTCCTATGTGGCCTATGCGAGCGCGCTGATGGAGATCGCGGCGGGCGACGGCGCGGTCTCGACGCTGGTCAGCGTCCACAATTCCCCGGTCTGCTCCCTCCTCGATATGCACGCTTCCGACGACCAGAAGGAACGGTTTCTCAGGCCGCTCGCGGAAGGCCGCCATATCGGCGCCTTTGCGCTGACCGAGGCCGATACCGGCTCGGATGCCGCGGCGATCCGTACCCGCGCCGTGAGGGACGGCAGCGACTATGTCATCAACGGTTCGAAGATGTTCATCACGTCCGGCAAGATCGCCGGCACGGTGATCATCTTCGCGGTCACCGATCCCAGCGCCGGCAAGCGCGGGATCTCCGCCTTCGTCACCTCGACGGATGTGCCTGGATTTTCGATCTCCAAGGTCGAAGACAAGCTCGGCCAGAAGGCTTCGGACACTGCGGCGCTGATGTTCGACAATATGCGCGTTCCCGAAAGCCAGCGGATCGGTGCCGAAGGCGCCGGTTTGAAGATCGCGCTGTCGGGACTGGAAGCGGGCCGGATAGGCATCGCCGCCCAATGCGTCGGCATGGCGCAGGCCGCCTTCGACGTGGCGCTCACCTATGCCAAGGAGCGCAAGACCTTTGGAAAGCTGCTTCTCGACCACCAGGCGGTCGCCTTCCGGCTGGCGGATGCGAAGACGCAGATCGAGGCGGCCCGCCAACTGGTCCTGCATGCCGCACGGCTGAAGGATCGCGGCGAGCCCTGCCTTGACGAAGCCTGCATGGCCAAGCTGTTTGCCTCCGAAATGGCGGAGAAAGTCTGTTCGGCGGCGATCCAGACGCTCGGCGGCTACGGTTATATTTCCGATTTCCCAGTCGAGCGCATCTATCGCGATGTCCGCGTCTGCCAGATCTACGAGGGCACGTCCGACATCCAGAAGATCATCATCGCCCGCGGCCTGGCGAACTGAGGAGGATCGGGATGCGCATAGACGGCGGAAACTTTCTGGTGACCGGTGCCGCTTCCGGCCTTGGGCTCGCGACAGCTAAAATGCTTGTCGAAGCTGGCGGTTGCGTGGCTTTGCTCGACCTTGATGAAACGAGCGGCCGGGTAAAAGCCGAGGAGCTCGGCAAGGGCACGATCTTCGTGAAGACGGATGTCCGCAGCGGTGAGGCGGTCGAAAATGCGGTCGCCAAAGCGGAAGCCGCCAACGGGCCGATCCGGGGCGCGGTCTGTTGCGCCGGCATCGCGCCGTCGGAAAAGGTGCTCGGCAGAGAAGGCGTCCATGCGCTCGAAAGCTTTGCCCGCGCGCTGGAGATCAACACCATCGGCACGTTCAACGTGATCCGGCTGGCGGCGCAGGCGATCGCGAAAGCCAAGCCGAACGAGGAGGGCGAACGCGGCGTGCTGGTCGCCACCGCCTCAGTCGCCGCCTATGACGGGCAGATCGGGCAGGCCGCCTATGCCGCCTCGAAGGCGGCGGTGGCCGGCATGACCCTGCCGATCGCCCGCGAGCTTGCCCGCGACGGCATCCGGATGATGACGATCGCGCCCGGCATATTCGAGACGCCGATGATGGCCGGATTTTCCGACGAGGTACGCGCCTCGTTGGCCAAATCGGTGCCGTTTCCGCCGCGGCTCGGGCGGCCGGCGGAATTCGCGCGGCTGGTGCGCGACATTATCGAAAACCCGATGCTGAACGGCGAAGTGATCCGCCTCGACGGAGCGCTCAGGATGGCGCCGCGTTGAACGACTGAGTTTGACCGGTTCTTTGGGAGGAGAAACGAATGACGGATGGACAGAGACTGAGCCTGCATGTGCCGGAGCCTGAAGTGCGGCCGGGCGGCAAGCCGGATTTCTCCAATGTGCCGATCCCGAAGGCCGGCTCGGTGCGGCGGCCGGAGGTGGACGTCGATCCGAAGGAGATCCGCGACCTCGCCTATTCGATCATCCGCGTGCTCGACCGCGAGGGCGAGGCGGTCGGTCCCTGGGCCGGCTCGCTGACGCCCGAGGAACTGATGGAGGGCCTCAAGCACATGATGCTGCTGCGGGTCTTCGACAGCCGCATGCTGATGGCGCAGCGGCAGGGCAAGACGTCCTTCTACATGCAGCATCTCGGCGAGGAGGCGGTCTCCTGCGCCTTCCGCAAGGCGCTTCTCCCGGGCGACATGAACTTTCCGACTTATCGCCAGGCGGGCCTGCTGATTGCCGGCGGCTATCCGATGGTCGAGATGATGAACCAGATCTATTCCAACGATGCCGATCCCCTGAAGGGGCGGCAACTGCCGATCATGTATTCGTCGAAGGAGTTCGGCTTCTTCACGATCTCCGGCAATCTCGCCACGCAATATGTCCAGGCCGTCGGCTGGGCCATGGCATCCGCGATCAAGAACGACACCAAGATTGCCGCTGCCTGGATCGGGGACGGATCGACGGCCGAGTCGGATTTCCATTCGGCGCTGGTCTTTGCCTCCACCTACCGGGCGCCTGTTGTCCTCAATGTCGTCAACAACCAGTGGGCCATCTCGACCTTCCAGGGCGTCGCCCGCGGCGGCTCGGGCACGTTTGCCGCCCGTGGCCTCGGTTACGGCCTGCCGTCGCTGCGCGTCGACGGCAACGACTATCTCGCCGTGCATGCGGTCGCCAAATGGGCGGCCGAGCGGGCGCGGCGCAATATCGGCCCGACGCTGGTCGAATACGTCACCTACCGCGTCGGCGCCCATTCCACCTCCGACGATCCGTCGGCCTATCGCCCCAAGGAAGAGTCCGAAGCCTGGCCGCTCGGCGATCCGGTCATCCGGCTGAAGAACCACCTGATCCGCATCGGCGCCTGGAGCGAGGAACGCCATAAACAGATGGAGGCGGAAATCCGCGACACCGTCGTCGCCGCCCAGAAGGAGGCGGAGCGCCACGGCACCCTGCATTCCGGCGGGCGGCCGTCGATGCGCGATATGTTCGAAGGCGTTTATGCGGAAATGCCGCCGCATTTGAAACGGCAGCGGCAGCAGGCGGGGGTGTGAGGATGAAAGAGCTAAGTCTTCGATCGCGGCTCCCCCTCATCCGCCTGCCGGCACCTTCTCCCCGAGAGGAGAAGAGAGATGCCGCACCGTCGCCGTTCCTCCTCTCCCCTTGGGGAGAGGGTGGCCGAGCAAAGCGGAGGCCGGGTGAGGGGGCTGCTTGCTCCGGCCTTGAGATCGCTTGCTCCGGCGTTCCAGCATCGGAGGTCCCCCCATGCCGCGCATGACGATGATCGAGGCGATCCGCAGTGCCATGGATGTCTCCATGGAGCGTGACGACGATGTGGTCGTGTTCGGCGAGGATGTCGGTTATTTCGGCGGCGTCTTCCGCGGCACCCAGGGGTTGCAGCAGAAATATGGCAAGACGCGCTGCTTCGACGCGCCGATCAACGAATCCGGCATCGTCGGTGCCGCAATAGGCATGGCGGCCTATGGGCTGAAACCCTGCGTCGAGATCCAGTTCGCCGATTACATGTATCCGGCCTATGACCAGCTCACCCAGGAAGCGGCGCGGCTGCGCTATCGCTCCAACGGCGATTTTACCTGCGGCATCACCGTGCGGATGCCGACCGGTGGCGGCATCTTTGGCGGCCAGACGCACAGCCAGAGCCCCGAAGCGCTGTTCACGCATGTCTGCGGCCTGCAGGTGGTGGTGCCCTCCAATCCCTATGACGCCAAGGGCCTGCTGATCGCCTCGATCGAAAACCCCGACCCGGTGATCTTCCTCGAACCGAAGCGGCTCTATAACGGCCCGTTCGACGGCCATCATGATCGGCCGGTGACGTCCTGGGCCGGCCATCCGCTTGGCGAAGTGCCGGCCGAACATTTCGTGGTGCCGCTCGGCAAGGCGGTGGTGCGGCGTCCGGGCTCGGCGGTCACCGTGCTCGCCTATGGCACGATGGTGCATGTGGCCGAAGCGACGGCCGAGGAGACCGGCATCGATGCCGAGGTGATCGACCTGCGCACCCTGATGCCGCTCGATCTCGATACCATCGTCACCTCGGTGAAGAAGACCGGCCGGTGCCTGGTGGTGCACGAGGCGACGCTCACCTCCGGCTTCGGCGCGGAGCTGGCGGCGCTGGTGCAGGAGCACTGCTTCTACCAGCTCGAAGCGCCGGTCATCCGGGTGGCGGGCTGGGACACGCCTTATCCGCATGCGCAGGAATGGGATTATTTTCCGGGGCCGGCCCGCGTCGGCCGGGCGCTGCGCGACCTGATGGAGGCCTGAGATATGGCGGAAAAACTCATCAAGCTGCCTGATGTCGGCGAAGGTGTCGCGGAAGCCGAACTGGTGGAATGGCACGTCAACGTCGGCGACCTGGTGCGCGAGGACATGGTGCTTGCCGCGGTGATGACCGGCAAGGCGACGGTGGAGATCCCATCGCCTGTGGATGGCGAGGTAACCTTCCGGCACGGAGAGATCGGCGATATAATCGCCACCGGCACCGTCATCCTCAAGATTAGGATCGCGGGCGAGGGGGGCGAGACCGAGGAAGAGCCACAGGTCAAACCGGTTGCTCTGCCCGTTGCAGCCGCCGAGCCGGCATCTGAGAAAAAGGTTGAGCCTCTTAAACCAAAAGCTGAGATCGCTGTATCACCGCCCGTCGCCAGACCGTTGTCCCATCCCGTTGGAGCACCCCGCGCGGAAGGTGAAAAACCGCTGGCACCGCCGGCCGTGCGTCTTCGGGCGAAGGAAGCGGGGATCGACCTTCGGCAGGTCACGGGCACCGGACCGGCCGGCCGCATCACCCATGAGGATCTGGATGCGTTCCTGAACAGCCAGGGTGGCAGCGGGGCTGTCGCCGCCGGGCTGCAGTCGAACAAGGCGGTGCAGGAGGTCAAGGTCGTCGGGCTGCGCCGCCGGATCGCCGAGAAGATGGCGCTGTCGAAATCCCGCATCCCCCACATCACCTATGTGGAGGAGATCGACATGACCGCGCTCGAAGAGCTGCGGACCCGGATGAACGGTACCCAGAAGCCCGGCCGGCCGAAACTGACCATCCTGCCGTTCCTGATGCGGGCGATGGTGAAGGCGATCGGCGAGCAGCCGGGCATCAACGCGCTCTATGACGACGAGGCCGGCATCATCCGCCAATATGGCGGCGTGCATATTGGCATCGCGGCGCAGACGCCGTCGGGCCTGGTCGTGCCGGTGGTGAGGCACGCCGAGGCACGCGACATTTTCGACTGCGCCCGGGAAGTGGCGCGCCTCAGCGATGCCGCCAAGAACGGCACGGCACTGCGCGAGGAACTGTCGGGGTCGACGATCACCATCAGCTCGCTCGGCGCAATGGGCGGCATCGTTTCGACGCCGGTCATCAACCATCCGGAAGTGGCGATCATCGGCGTCAACAAGCTCGCCGTCCGGCCGCATTGGGACGGGGTGCAATTCGTGCCACGCAAGATGATGAACCTGTCCTCCAGCTTCGATCACCGGGTGATCGACGGCTGGGATGCCGCGACATTCGTGCAGCGCCTGAAAGCGTTGATGGAAACGCCGGCGCTTATATTCGTCGAGGAGTGAGGTGAGAGAAGAACAATGAAAGAGATCACCTGCAAGCTCCTCGTCATCGGGGCCGGTCCGGGAGGCTATGTCTGCGCCATCCGGGCCGGCCAGCTGGGGGTCGACACGGTCATCGTCGAGATGGCGAAGCCGGGCGGCACCTGCCTCAATATCGGCTGCATTCCGTCGAAGGCGATCATCCATGCGGCCGACGATTTCGCGAAGACCGTCGCAATGGCGGCTGGCAAAAATGCCATGGGCATCAAGGCAGATAATCCAGCCATCGACCTTGCCAAAACCATGGCCTGGAAGGATGGCATTACCGGCCGGTTGACGCTCGGTGTTGCCGGTCTGTTGAAGAAGGCAGGCGTCAAGATCGTCGTCGGGCGAGCAAAATTCCGGGACGGCAAGACGGTCGCAGTGGAGACGGAAACCGGCGAACAGGTTATCCGCGCCGAAAATATCGTCATTGCCACCGGTTCGGCACCGGTCGAATTGCCGATGCTGCCGTTCGGGGGCAAGGTGATCTCGTCTACCGGGGCACTGTCCCTGATCGAGGTGCCTGCAAGGCTGGCGGTCGTCGGTGCCGGATATATCGGCCTTGAGCTCGGCATCGCCTTTGCCAAGCTTGGCTCAAAGGTGACGATCGTCGAAGCGGTCGATCGCATCCTGCCGCTCTACGATCCGCAGCTTACCCAGCCGGTCGCCAGGCGGTTGGCGGCCTTGGGTGTCGAGGTCCTGCTCGGCACCAAGGTCAAGGGCCTGTCATCGAACGGAGAGGCGCTGCTGGCGGAGACCGGTTCCGGCGAGGAGAAACGCATTGCTGCCGACAAGGTCCTCGTCACGGTTGGCCGCAAGCCCGTGACCGAAGGCTGGGGCCGGGAGGAGCTGGAACTGGACATGGACGGTCGCTTCCTTCGGATCGACGAGCAGTGCCGCACCTCGATGCGCGGCATCTATGCGGTCGGCGATGTGACCGGCGAGCCGATGCTGGCGCATCGGGCGATGGCGCAAGGCGAGATGGTGGCGGAGATCGTTTCCGGCAAACGCCGCTCCTGGGACAAGCGCGCCATTCCCGCCGTCTGCTTCACGGATCCGGAGATCGTCTCGGTGGGCATGTCGCCGGACGAGGCGAGGGCGGCGGGCCGCGAGATCAAGATCGGCCAGTTCCCGTTTTCCGCCAATGGCCGGGCGATGACGCTGTCGGCGGAGGAGGGGTTCGTGCGCGTCGTGGCGCGGGCCGACAATCATTTGGTGCTCGGCATCCAAGGTGTCGGGGCGGGGATTTCCGAACTCTCGGCGGCGTTCTCGCTGGCGATCGAGATGGGGGCGAGGTTGGAGGATATCGCCGGGACGATCCATGCGCATCCGACGCAGTCGGAGGCGTTTGCCGAGGCGGCGCTGAAGGCGCTGGGGCATGCGCTGCATATTTGAAGCAAGCAGCGCTCTCAGATGCTGGACTAGGTCGTGAACTCAATAAGCGGGCTTGCGTCAGGTCGCTGTGTCCAGAGCTTCGTGAAGGGCTTTGAGGATGATGTCGCCTTCTGCTGATCCGGAAATCAGGCAGGGATCGTCCCACTCGCTCTGGAAGGTGAAGCTGCATCCACCGAACCGGTACCTGGCAGATGTCGGGTACTCCCGCCTGTCTGGCACGCCATAGAGGTTGCGAATGGCTAATGTTACCGACGGAAGGTCCGACGGTTCGAATTCCAGCGAATAGTGGCCGCTTGATAAGGGAAGCAGTGTCACCGTCATCCTCGAAAGATACGAGGACAACGGTTAGGGATCAAGCCGGGCTTACATCGATCACTGATTGATGAGTCAGGATCGGTATGAGCTGATATGACCTGACCGATTTCGAGTGGCGCGTGATCGAGCCGTTGTTGCCAACAAGCCGCGAGGCGTGCCGCGTGTGGATAACCGCCGCGCCGCGTGCTGTTGGGCACTCAGCTGATAGCACGGCAAGGCTGCAACCGCAGCCTAAAGATCCAACAGCGCATACGGTTTCCCCGACGGCTTCTCGATATGGCTTGCGACATTGTAGACCGGCGCACCGCCCGGCGTCTTGCCCTCGTAAGTCCCGCGATGTGCATGCCCATGAACCACAGCCTTTACCGGGAAGCGATCGATGGTTTCCGCCAATCTCGATGAGCCGAGGAAGGGATAGATCTCCTCCGGCTCGCCGACCACGGTCTCGCGGATCGGCGCGTAATGCAGAATGACCATGGCCCGCTCCGAGCGGACCTGACGCAGCGCGTTTTCGAGGCGCATGGTTTCCTCGACGCTTTCGGTCACCATCGCCTTGATCGCCGGCTCGCCGAAGGAGCCGAGCATGTGGCGGCCGAAGCCGCCGGCAAAACCCTTGGCGCCGGCGAAACCGACGCCGTTGATCTCGACCGCCTGACCTTCCAGCAGATGGATGCCGGCCTCCTTCAGGATATGGGTGACCTCCTCGACGCAGCCGCATTCGTAATCATGGTTGCCGAGCACGCCGACGATCGGGATAGAACAGGCGCGCAGGTCGGAAGCCAGGATTTCCGCTTCCTTGACCTTGCCGAGGTCGGTGAGATCTCCGGTCAGGACGAGGATGTCGGCAGCCTGGGAAATCTCGGTGAACAGCTCCTTGTAGGACACCGTGCCGTGTTCCTTGACATGCAGGTCGCCCATCGCGGCGATCCTGAGCTTGCCGTTTGCTTTCCTGGTGGCGTCGTTCTTCGCGTCGGTCGCTTTGCTCACGCTAAGCCTCCCTGGGCCATTTCCTCTTCGACGCCGTCGCGAAGGTCGCCTTCGCCGCCGACATCGGCAAAACCCCATTCCTTGACGTCGATCTCGAAATCCACCCGGCTGAACATGCGGCCGCGACAGATCTTCATCTGCGGCAGCGGCAGTTCGCGCTGCGCCTTCAACCGGTCGAGCAACTCGTCCAGCAGCCAGTCCGGCACCTTGTCGCGCTCGGTCGGGTAGATCCAGCGGAAGTTCAGGAGGTGGATCAGCAGCACTTCCCAATGCACTTCCATATGGTTCAGCAGCCGCTCCCAATCGATCTGGTCGTGGGCGCGCAGGATCATATGGACGATATCGCCGCCGTCGTAGCGATGGCGGAGCTGGACGAAACATTTCGACCAGATGAGTTCGGTCGGCGCGATGATGCGCACCTTGTGGCCGTTCATCTCGATCTGGCGGGCGTTTTCGAACCAGGCGTCGCTGATCGGCATGGTGCCGTTCGAGGCGGCGAAGATGACGTCGAAGAAATGCCGGCCCTTCTTCACCTTGCCGAGCCAGCGGTCGTCCTCGACCTCGATGTGATAACCCTTGTCCTTGAAGTGGGAAAGGATGCGGGCGTAGTCGCCGGCCTTGCAGAAGATGTCGAGATCCTTGGTCTGGCGGGTGATGCCCGTATAGGCGCTGATGGCAAAGGTGCCGGCCAGCAGGAACGGGATATGACAGTTGGCCAGATCCTCGACTGCCTCGGCGACAAAGGCTTCGGAATCCGCGTCGGCAAGGGTCGGTGCGGCCTTTACTTCCATCCCCGGCATGGTGTCGACTGGATGAGTGGCCTTCTCCCTCGGTAGGCTCTGCGCGGCATTCGCTTCGGCATTCATTGCGGGATCTCCGAATTTGGCTTCGCGCAAGGAACACCCGGGCATGCCCGGAGGTTCCGCTTTGCGTCGTTTTCGAGATATGGGCTGTGTCAGCGCCCGGGATTGTCGGGGAACCAAAGCCGCGGTTGGCTGTTGGATTTGGTGTGCAAACTCGAGGAGGCAGATATGCCAGCGAAATCCAAAGCACAGCAGAAGGCCGCCGGTGCAGCGCTTGCCGCGAAACGCGGCGACATGAAGAAAAGCGAACTCAAGGGCGCTTCGAAGGGCATGGAGAAATCCATGAGCGAAAAGCAGCTCGAGGATTTTGCCTCGACCAAGCGCCAGGGCAAGCCGGATCACGCCACTCACCACTGACGGGATGCCGATTTGCCTCGATGCCCCGATCGGGCTGCCGGTCCGAGACCGGAACTTCCCGGAAAGACGGACGTTCTTCGGAGCGCCCGCCTTTTCGTGGAGGAAGAAGCCATGCCGCCTGAAGAACTCGATGCAACGCTGACCGCCCTGCCGCTGAGGATCGGCGTCTATATTCCCGATGACCTGATGGAAGACTGGTTTGCGCCCGGAACCGGCATGAAGCCGGTGAGCAAGGCGGCCTTGAAGGCGGCCGAGGCCTATGGCCGCCGCTTCGAATGCGAATTCAAATATTATCCGGAGCGGATGGAAGGCGTTTTCTGGAAATGGGTGCCGGCCCTCTAGTCAGCTTTCGGACCCGATGAGAGCTGAAAGCGGTTGATGCGCGCCGCGCCGCTAAAGATCGCTCGCCTCTCGCAAGCGATCGGTCCGCCTATGGGCGCGGCGGCGCCTTTTTCAATGACAACCACCTTAAAAGGGCAGCATTTGGCTAAACGATCGTCACGCAGCCAACCCACTCCGCAGGCCCTGCCATGGCGTTCCAATGCAGGGGGAAACGAAAAGTTCCGCCGGGAAGTGATTCGGACAGTGATTTTTCGCCCGAATCACCAAAACTCACGGAACCGCCTTCGCTCAGGCGTAACTGTCGCGCAGTGCTTCGAACTTTTGCAGCTGTTCGGCGATCAGTTCGCGTGCGGCATCCCGCTTGACGAACACCTTGAACATCGCCGAACCCTTGGCATTCATGAACCAGACCGAGCAGGAGCGGCGGCCGTGGAAGGCGCGGTCGACGAAGGTCACGGAGGCGCAGTTCTCCTTCTTGATGTGACCGCCGATCGGGCTGTCGCCATGGATGTTGAACCAGCCATGGCCCTCCGAACCCATCGGCAGGGTGCCTTCGGCTTCCAGCACGATGTCTTCGGTATGGACGATGAACAGGACCTCGCCCCAGGTGGTCATCTCGGCCCAGATATCCGCGAATTTCTCCTTGTCGGCGATGACCGCCGCGCCCTTGGGCAGGATTTCGAGGATCTCGGCGGGCGTCACCTCGGCATTGGCGGCAATCGCCTCGACGACGCCGTCGGGCTTCTCCGCAAGGGCGGCGAGAGCCCGTGCGTGACGGTCCGGGCTGATTTCGGAAACGGCGTTCATCGGGACCTCAAGCGGCAGCGTCGGCGCGCACGCCGTTCTTGTCTTCGTGGATGATCACTTCGAAACCTTCGAAATGCGGACCCGAGAGATATTCCACCTTGCCGCGGTTGTTGCCAGCATTCGCGTGCGCGGCGCGGAACTGTTCCGACTTCGTCCAGGCCTGGAAGTCCTCGAAGGTTTCCCACACGGTATGGGATGCGTAGAGGGTGTGATCCTCAGCCTTCGGGCCCTTGAGCATGTGGAATTCCACATAACCGGGCAGCTCTGCGAGGCGGCCGTGGCGGCCGCGCCAGATGGCTTCGAACGCCTCTTCATAACCCGGCACGACGCGGAATCGGTTCATGGCGATGTACATGGATAGTCCCTCACTTAAAGTTTCACTTTCGGCTCAAGATATCTGCGGCCGGTCCCCTTGAAAAGCCTAAAAAACTTGCGTAGTCAACTCAAGTTATCGCCGCCGGCCAGGCGGACCTGAGGCATATTGCGCCTCGGTTTGGGCAGAAAAGGAGCAGAGTATCATGGGGTCTTCCTTCACCTTGAGGGGGCTTTTCGCAGCCGTCCTCCTGGGCACCGGTCTCGTCGCGGGCGTCGCCGTTGCATCCGACAAGGGCAATCCGGAGGCCAAGCGGATCGTCTCCATCGGCGGCACGATCACCGAGATCCTCTATGCAATCGGCGCCGAGGACCGGATCGTAGCACGGGACTCGACGAGCTTCTATCCGGATGCGGCGAACTCCAAACCGGACGTCGGTTATATGCGCGCTCTGTCCGCTGAAGGTATCCTCGGCCAGAAGCCTGATTTGATCCTGATGGAGGAGGGTTCCGGTCCGCCGCCGGTGATCGAAATCCTGAAAGCCAGCGAAGTGCCGATGGTGGTCATCCCGACCCCGGCGAAGGCGGATGCGATCGGCAGGAAGATCCGCGACGTGGGTGCGGCGGTCGGGCTTTCCGACAAGGCCGACGCCCTTGCCCTAAGGACGGAAGACGGACTGAAGAAACTCGCCGCCGACGTTGCCAAGATCCCCGGCCCGAAGAAGAAGGTTCTGTTCGTGCTGTCGCTTGCCAACAACCGCGTCATGGCCGGCGGTGCCGACACGGAGGCGGGTGCGGTGATCGAAATGGCCGGCGGTATCAATGCCGCTCCGACGATCAACGGCTACAAGCCGCTTGCCGACGAAGCTGTCATCGCCACGAAGCCGGATGTCGTGCTTTCCATGTCGCGCGGCGACCACACCATCACGCCGGAACAGGTTTTTGCGATACCGTCGATGCAGACGACGCCGGCTGCCGCCAACAAGGCGCTGGTCACCATGGACGGCCTGCTGCTGCTCGGCTTTGGCCCGCGCACGCCGGAGGCTGCCCGTTCGCTCGCGGGCCAGATCTATCCCGGGGCGATCAACTGATGATGAAGGCGCTGGCGATGCCCTTTCGTCCGGCGGATGATGGAGACCGGACCCGCCACGGGGTCGTCGTGCTTCTTCTGCTGACGGTGATGCTGTTTGTCGCGTGCCTGCTTTCCCTCGGCATCGGCCCGACGGGTGTCGGCCTGCGCGATCTCTGGACCTACGCGACCGGCAACAGCGCCAGCCTCTCGACCCAGGACCGGGTGATCCTCGAGGCGGTCCGCCTGCCGCGCACCGCGCTCGGCCTTCTGGTCGGCGCCGGGCTTGCCGTCTCCGGTGCGATGATGCAGGGCCTGTTCCGCAATCCGCTTGCCGATCCCGGCATTGTCGGCGTCACTTCCGGCGCGGGGCTTGCCGCGGTTGCGGCGATCGTCCTCGGCAACGGCATTCTGGCGCCGGTCGCCATGGTGCTCGGCAACCAGTTCCTGCCGCTGATGGCCTTCTTCGGCGGTCTCTTCAACACCTGGGCGCTCTACGTCATCGCCACCCGCGACGGGCGGACCTCGACGACGACGCTGATCCTGTCGGGCATCGCGATCGGTGCGCTTTCGGCGGCACTGATGGGCCTGATGATCGTCATGGCCGACGACCGGCAGCTGCGCGACATCACCTTCTGGAACCTCGGCTCGCTCGGGGGTGCCACGTTCGGCCGGGTGTTGTCCATCCTGCCCTTCGTCGGCGCGGTGATGGTGATCATGCCCTTCGTGGCGCGCGGCCTCGACGCACTGGTGCTTGGCGATGCGGCTGCGTTTCACATGGGAATACCGGTGCAGCGGCTGAAGAAGATCGTCATCGTCGCTGTCGCCGCCGCCTGCGGTTCTACAGTCGCGGTCGCCGGCTCGATCGGCTTCGTCGGCATCGTCGTGCCGCATCTGCTGCGCCTCGTCATGGGCCCGTCGCACCGCTTCCTGTTGCCGGGTTCGGCGCTCGGGGGTGGGGCGCTGCTGTTGGTTGCCGACAGCGTGGCGCGCACCGTCGCCGCTCCGGCGGAACTGCCGATCGGCGTCATCACCGCATTGTTCGGCGCGCCGGTCTTCCTCTTTCTGCTGTTGGGTAAAAACGGCATCACCACGCGGGACATGCCATGATTTCCGCCGAACACGTCACCGTCGCCCGCTCGGGCCGCAAGCTGCTCGACAATGTCGGCCTTGATCTCGAGCCGGGCAAGTTCACCGTCGTCATCGGCCCGAACGGTGCCGGAAAATCGACGCTGATGAAGGTGATCTCCGGCGAGATGAAACCCGATATCGGCTTCGTCAGCTATCACGGCACCAGCGTCGATCTCTGCCAGCCGGTCGATCTCGCCAAACGCCGGGCAGTGCTGCCGCAGGCGACGCAGCTCGCCTTCCCCTTCACCGCGCTCGAAATCGTCCGCATGGGGGCGGTGGCGCAAGGGGCGCTGAACCCGACCGAACAGGCGCGTCAGGCCTTGTCACGCGTGGGCCTGCGCGGGTTCGAAAGCCGGCCCTATCCGTCGCTGTCGGGCGGCGAGCAGCAGCGGGTGCAGTTTGCCCGCGCACTCGCCCAGGTGCCGCAGCCGGTTGCCGACGGCGTGCCGCGGGCGCTGTTCCTCGACGAGCCGACCGCCAGCCTCGACCTCGGACACCAGATCTCGGTGCTGGAAATCGCCCGCGACTTCGCCAATGCCGGCGGCATCGTGCTCGCCATCCTGCACGACCTCAACCTCGCGGCTGAGTTCGCCGATCATCTCGTGGTGCTCAACCACGGCCGGGTGGTCGCGGAAGGCGGCTGCATGGAAACGGTGAACGACGAGATCATCGCCAGCGTCTACGGTATCGCCGGCGCCGTCGGCCGCCTGCCGGCCGCCCACATTCCCTACGTCCTGCCGCAATCGCGGCACCGCTGAACGTTCAGATGCTCATGTATCCGGCCGGGTGACGATGAAGGTCGCCGAGCCGAGCATGACCGCGGCCACCAGCGCCGCCCGCCACAGCGGCGGCGAGGTGCCGAACCAGAAAACCGCGTAGCTCGCCGCCATCAGCGAGATCGCCGCGATCTTCGCCTTCCTGGCGATCGCACCCTTTTCCCGCCAGTTGCGCAGGGACGGCCCGAATTTCGGGTGGTCGAGTAGCCATGCCTCCAGCCGCGGCGAGGAGCGGGCGAAACAGGCGACGGCCAGAAGCAGGAATGGCGTGGTGGGCAGGACAGGCAGGAAAGCCCCGACAATGCCGATTGCGACGAACAGCCATCCGAGGGCGAGAAAGAGGAGGCGCATGAAATGACCTATGGAATATCCTGAGTAGGATAGACAAGTTCGAAAGCGGCGTCTCCACCCAAATTTCTCCTGGCCGCCCGCCCTTCACATTTAGGCGCCGCCGGCTATAGTGCCGCCGGCTTCAATAACCGCAGGGAAAATGATGTCGCAACAGAAAGTGCTCGTGGTCGGCGGGGCCGGCTATATCGGCTCCCATACGTGCCTGGTGCTCGCCGAGCGGGGGTATCAGCCGATCGTCTTCGACAATCTCTCCAACGGGCATGCGGAATTCGTGCGCTGGGGTGAGCTGGAACAGGGCGATATCCGTGACCGCGCCCGGCTAGACGCGGTTTTCGCCAAGCACAAGCCGGATGCCGTGCTGCATTTCGCGGCGCTGATCGAGGTGGGGGAATCGGTCAAGAACCCGGTCGCCTTCTACGACAACAATGTCATCGGGGCGCTGACGCTCTTATCGGCGGCGATCGATGCGGGTGTGAAGGCCTTCGTGTTCTCCTCGACCTGCGCCACCTACGGCCTGCCGGACCGCGTGCCGATGGACGAGACGCACAAACAGGCGCCGATCAATCCCTACGGCCGCACCAAGTTCATCATCGAGCAGGCGCTGAAGGATTACGGCACCTACAAGGACCTGAAGTCCGTGATGCTGCGCTATTTCAATGCCGCCGGCGCCGATTTCGAGGGCCGGATCGGCGAGTGGCACACGCCGGAAACCCACGCCATTCCGCTCGCCATCGAGGCGGCGCTCGGCCGTCGCCAGGGCTTCAAGGTGTTCGGCGACGATTACGACACCCGCGACGGCACATGCGTGCGCGACTATATCCATGTGCTCGACCTTGCCGACGCGCATGTGCGGGCAGTCGACTACCTTCTCGCGGGCGGCGAAACCGTGGAACTCAACCTCGGCACCGGCACCGGCACCACGGTGAAGGAGCTGCTTGCAGCGATTTCGGAGGTTTCCGGAAAACCTTTTCCCGTGGACTATGTCGGCCGGCGCGAGGGCGATTCCACCTCGTTGGTTGCCAATAACGACAAGGCGCGGGCGGTGCTCGGCTGGGAGCCGAAATTCGGGCTGAACGATATCATCCGTTCAGCCTGGGACTGGCATTCCCGCTCGAACCATCATGTGATCTGAAGGGCCAAGACATGGCGGAAGGCGAGGTCAAGCTCGAGGAAAGCTGGAAACACGCGCTCGGGCCTGAGTTTTCCAATCCCTATATGAGCGAATTGCGCCGCTTCCTCGTTGCCGAAAAGGAAGCGGGCAAACGTATCTTTCCAAAAGGCTCGGAATATTTCCGGGCGCTCGATCTGACGCCGCTCGACGAGGTCAAGGTCGTGATCCTCGGCCAGGATCCGTATCACGGCTTGGGCCAGGCGCATGGGCTTTGCTTTTCCGTGAAGCCCGGCGTGCGCATCCCGCCGTCGCTCATCAACATCTACAAGGAGATGGAGACGGATCTCGGCATTCCGCCGGCCAAACATGGTTTCCTCGAACACTGGGCCGAACAGGGCGTGCTGTTGCTGAACAGCGTGCTAACGGTCGAGGAAGGTAAGGCCGCTGCCCATCAGAGCAAGGGCTGGGAACGGTTTACCGACGCGGTGATCCGCGCCGTCAACGACGAGTGCGACGGCGTCGTCTTCATCCTCTGGGGCTCCTATGCCCAGAAGAAGGCGGCCTTCGTCGATCAGCAGCGGCATCTGGTGCTGAAATCGGCGCATCCGTCGCCGCTGTCGGCCCATAACGGGTTTCTGGGCTCGCGTCCCTTCTCCAAGGCGAATGCCTATCTGCAGTCGATCGGCAAGGATCCGGTCGACTGGCGCCTGCCGGAACAAGCCTAATTCTGTGAACGATTAACCAATGGTCGTCTACGCAGAGTGAACAATGCGTTCGGATCGTCGCGTCTATCCAATTGCCGGTCGTTCCACCATCTTTACCTCAGAAAGCGGGCCGCACAGGCGGCTCCTAGAAAGGGGTTTAAAATGCTCGACCAGATCAAAGGCCTCCACCACGTCACGTCGATGGCTGCCAGCGCCAGCACCAACAACAAGTTCTTCACCGATACGCTCGGCCTTCGCCGGGTCAAGAAGACCGTCAATTTCGACGCTCCGGATGTCTACCATCTCTATTATGGCGATGAAGTCGGCACGCCCGGCTCTGTCATGACCTACTTCCCGTTTCCGCATATCGCCCGTGGCCGTCAGGGCACCGGCGAGGTGGGCACCACGCTCTTCTCGGTTCCGGAAGGTTCGTTCGGTTTCTGGACCGACCGCCTGACGAAAGCTGGCGCCGAAGGCATCAAGGCCGATACCGCATTCGGTGAAAACCGCCTGCATTTCGCCGGCCCCGATGGCGACGGTTTCGCGCTCGTCGAAGTCAAGGATGATGCCCGCAAGCAGTTCATCGGCAACGGCATTTCCGAAGACCATGCGATCCGCGGTTTCCATTCCGCCTCGCTTCGTCTTCGCGATGAAGGCGCTACCGCCGAACTCCTGAAGTTCATGGGCTACAGCCAAGCCGATGCTCAGGATGGTGTGACCCGCCTGATCATGCCGGGCGGCAACGGTGCCGATGTCATCGACATCGAAACCATGCCGAACATCGCCCGCGCCAATCTCGGTGCTGGCTCGGTCCACCACATCGCCTTTGCCGTCGAGAATCGCGCAAAGCAGCTCGAAGTCCGCAAGGCGCTGATGGATACCGGTTACCAGGTCACTCCGGTCATCGACCGCGATTACTTCTGGGCGATCTATTTCCGCACGCCGGGCGGCGTGCTGTTCGAAATCGCCACCAACGAACCCGGCTTCGATCGGGACGAGGATACCGCCCATCTCGGCGAGGCCCTGAAGCTGCCCGCACAGCATGCCCATCTGCGGTCAACGCTCGAACAACATCTCGAACCGCTGGACGCCTAACCAGACGACGCGTCCAAGGAGACCATCATGAGTTACGACAGTTATGTGCACCGGGCGCGCCCCGGTGCTCCCGGAGCGCCGATCCTGTTCGTCTTCCACGGCACCGGCGGCGATGAAAACCAGTTCTTCGATTTCGGCGGCCGGCTGTTGCCGGGCGCCACGGTGATCTCGCCGCGCGGCGACATTTCCGAACACGGCGCGGCGCGTTTCTTCCGGCGCAAGGCGGAAGGCGTCTACGATTGCGAGGATCTGGCTCGGGCGACCGAGCGGATGAGCGAATTCGTCGCCGCCAACCGCGAACGCTACGGTTCCTCGACCGTGCTCGGCCTCGGTTTCTCGAATGGCGCGAACATTCTCGCCAATATCATGATCGAGAAGCCCGGCCTGTTCGAAGCGGGCGTGCTGATGCATCCGCTGATCCCGTTCACGCCGAAGGACCGCAAGCTCGAAGACAAGGCCCATGTGTTGATCACGGCCGGCCAGCACGATCCGATCAGTTCCATCGAGCAGACCACCGACCTTGCCGACTATTTCAGGAAGCAGGGCGACACGGTGTCTTTGGAATGGCATGGCGGCGGGCATGAGATCCGCCCGAACGAGATCGAAGCTGCCAAGACGTTCTTTGCGCCCTATGGCGCTTGAACGCGACGATGAAAACGCCTGGCGTCAGGCTTGTGAAGGCTGATGCCGGGCCTGCTTTTGCGGGTGCTCTCTACCAGCGGGCCGTTGCCTTGCCGAACAGGTTCTGGAGGGTGGGCTTTTTCTCGTCGACCGCCTCTTCGCTGTCGCCCGTTTTGCCCTCTTCCTCTTTGAAATACTTGGCGACGGTCTGCATGTGCCACTGCATCAGCTCATAGCAGTATATCACTTCCCGTTCGCCCGCCGACCAATAGGCATTCGGCTCACCGCATTCGGCGGCCGTCAGCTTGATGCCGTCGTCCAGCTTGTAGAGCCCGGAGAGAAGCTCGGCGAGGATATCCAGAACCTTCGCCGTCTTCGTCAGGTCCGCGTAGTCCTCGAGTTCCTTGTTGCTCGGCTTCTTGTAGGTGATCGTAAATTTGTTGTTCTGCCCGTCGGTCCGCAGATGCGGTTTCAGGACGCCGAACCAGCTGTCATGGGCTTTCAGATATTCGCCGACGCACTGCCTGCGGCGTTCCTCCGGAAATTCGAGGTTGTCGGCCGATTCCTTGAATTTCTCCGCATCCTTGCCGACCATCATGCAGACCATGCTGAAGGCGCGCTGGCGGTCGAGCGCGTGGACGTCCCACATGGCCAGTTCTTGTTCGGCCGCCTCGCTGGCCTCTGCGGAAAATGTCCAGCCATCGACGGAATCGGTCAGCGCCGTGTCGAAAACTTCGTCGTCGGCCTCCAGCAGGAGCAGCGTGGAAAGCGTGTCCACCGCATCCTCCTCACGGCCAAGAACCGGCAGGTTGAATTCTGAAACCAGCATGTGTCCGGCCTCATGGAACAGGAAAAACAGCGCATTGCCGAATGCGAACTCGACGCTGTCCTCGACCTGCTTCTTGGAAAGACCCTGAAGATCGTCGGTGAGGGCTGTCGCTTGTGCGCCGGACATGGGCAGCGCAAAAAGCCCGAGAAGGGCGAGAGGGAGAAGGCTGCGTCGCATCGGGCCTGCCTGCTTTCTGAAAGCCGTGTTGATCTGTCGCGTCCATGCCCAGCGCTGCGGAAATTTGCTGGATCGTCGCAAGGTCGATCTATTCCGTAACATCGAGCTTTTAAGTTCGGATGAAGCGGTATTGTTGCTGATATGTTTCGATGGGTTTTACGAACATTTAAGGCCTGTTGAAATTCCCCGGCTTTCTCTGGCCTGCAAGAGCAAAGGCATCGACTGCCGAGCGCTGCCTGGCGATGGAAGAAGCCTCCGCACGTCGCCTTTTCGACATATCCGGCGGGCTTGCGAGGGAGATGGCGATGGCCGATAGTGGTTCACCATTCCCTCGACCGCGCGGAGGTTTTCCATGAGCAACCACTTGAAATTCTTCATCGACGGTGCCTGGGTCGAGCCGGCCATTCCGGTTGCCTTGGACGTCATCGACCCGTCCACCGAAGAGGCCTATACGCGGATCGCGCTCGGCTCCAAGGCGGATGTGGACAAGGCCGTCGCAGCCGCCAAGGCGGCTTTCGCGTCTTTCTCGCAGTGGTCGAAGGAGGAGCGGCTGGCGCTGCTCCGCCGTATCCTTGCCGAATACGAAAAGCGTTACGAGGATATTGCGCAAGCCGTTTCCCAGGAAATGGGCGCGCCGATCGCCTTTGCCCGGGACGCGCAGGCCGCCGCCGGGCAGGGGCATCTCAAGGCGACGATCGAGGCGTTCGAAGCCTACGAATTCACCGAGACGCGCGGCACGACGACCATCGTGAAAGAACCGATCGGCGTCTGCGCTCTCATCACGCCGTGGAACTGGCCGCTCAACCAGATCGTCTGCAAGGTGGCACCGGCGATCGCCGCCGGCTGCACCATGGTGCTCAAACCCTCCGAGATCGCGCCGATCAGCGGCATCATCTTTGCGGAAGTGATGGAGGCGGCGGGCACGCCGAAGGGCGTCTTCAACCTCGTTAACGGTACCGGTCCGGATGTGGGCCAAGTGATGGCCGGCCATCCGGATGTCGACATGGTGTCCTTCACCGGCTCGACCCGCGCAGGCGTGATCGTCGCCAAGACCGCCGCCGATACCGTGAAGCGCGTGGCGCAGGAACTCGGCGGCAAGTCACCCAACATCATCTTGGCGGATGCAGAATTCGAAAAGGCGGTGGCGGAGGGCGTGACCGCCTGCTTTGCCAATTCCGGCCAATCCTGCGACGCGCCGACCCGCATGCTGGTGCCGGCCAGGCGTCACGACGAGGCGCTTCAAGTTGCCAAGGCTGCGGCCGAAAAACTGAAAACCGGCGACCCGCGGGCCGATGGCATCGATCTCGGCCCGGTGGTCAGCCAAATCCAGTTCGACAAGATCCAGCGGCTGATCGAGGCCGGCATCACCGAAGGTGCCACGCTGGTCACTGGCGGCCCCGGACGCCCGGAAAACCTCAACCGCGGTTATTACATCCGCCCGACCGTGTTCGGAAACGTCACCAACGACATGACCATCGCCCGCGAGGAGATTTTCGGGCCGGTCCTGTCTATCCTCCCTTACGAAACCGAGGAGCAGGCAATCGAGATCGCCAACGACACGCCCTACGGGCTTGCGGCCTATGTCCAGTCCGGCGACCTTGCCCATGCCCGCAAGGTGGCGGCGCGGTTGCGCGCCGGTTCGGTGTTCATCAACTATCCCGAATGGGATCTCTTCGCGCCCTTCGGCGGCTTCAAGCAATCCGGCAACGGCCGCGAATATGCCGACTGGGCCATTCACGATTTTCTCGAAATCAAAGGTATCGTCGGTTATGGCATTTAAGACATTTAATCCGCCTTCCGTCCGCAAGCCGTTCGGCGGCTACAATCACGGCCTGCTGGTTCCGCCGGGCGCAAGCCTGCTGGTGACCTCCGGCCAGCTCGGCATTTCGCCGGAAGACAGGATCCCGCCGGACGTGGCAGGCCAGGCCGAACTCTGCTTCAAGGCGATCGGTGCGATCCTCGAAGAGGCGGGCATGACCTACGCGGACGTCATCCGCATTTCCGGCTTCGTGACCAGCCGCGAGGATTTTCCCGCCTACATGGCGGTGCGGGACCGCTATACGCTCGATCCGAAACCGGTCTCGACCCTGATCGTTGTCGGTGGCTTCACCCGCGCCGAATTCCTGGTCGAAGTGGAAGTGACGGCGGCGAAGGTGTTTTGAAGCAACGCCGAATAGAGATACCTCTCCCGGGCAATCCGCATTGCGGGCAGGCCGCAGATATTCAGTCTTTGTTGATTACGTATTGTCTTGTTGCGGCGATGGCGGATGGATTTGCGATTTTACGCCGAATGCCATCCTCGATTTTAAATATTCCTTGAGCTGAATGAGGTATCTCTTGCTCCAGGGTTTTTTATCGGGGGTTTTCTATGCGTCGTATCTTAATGGGAGCCATGGCGCTCTTCTGTGCGCAATTTCTCGCACCCGCTGCCTTTTCTGCAAGTCTTGTTGCCAGCGTCAGCCTCTCGTCGCAGACCATGACCGTCGAGCAGGACGGCGTGGTGGTCTACGAATGGAAGGTCTCGACCGCGCGTCCGGGTTATTCGACGCCGACAGGGAACTGGGGCGCCAAGTGGCTGTCCAGGGATCATCGTTCGCGCAAATACGATAATGCCCCGATGCCCTATGCGGTGTTCTACAACGGCGGTTATGCCGTCCATGCGACCTTCGAGACGAAGCGGCTCGGCCGACCTGCCTCGCATGGCTGCATCCGCCTGCATCCTGAAAATGCAGCGACATTCTTCTCGCTCGCCAGCCGGCACGGGGTGTCGAACACACGCATCGTCGTCAGCCGCTAAGCGGCTTACACGACGTCCTTGCTGAGCCGTAGCTGGCCTTCGACGAAAAGGCCTATCCGGCCGCGGCCAAGGCGGGTGAGCCGGATCGGCAGCCGCTTCTCGTCCAGTCGCCGGCGGAGCAGCAGCAGCCGCGTTTCCAGATTGTCCTTGAAGTCGGGCAGCTTCAGCGCCGCGTCGAGCCGGATTTCGCGGTTGGTGAATTCCAGCCGGCCGCTTTGCTGGTGTTGTTCCAGCATCGAGGCGAGCAGCCTGCCTGCGACCCCCTTGATGACGTAGTCGCCATCGATGAAAACGCTGTCATCGAAGCGATGGTGAACAACTTGCACTGTCTTTTCGGATGCCGGAGGTTGGGCCGGGACCGACCGTTGCGGTTCGGTTTCGAGCGAGAGCTTTTCGCTCAGGGCCAGTGCCATGGCTGCCTGCCTGGCAATCATCGAAAGAGCCGCCTCGTCGTCATTGGTGAAAGCGATGCGGTCGCGGCTTTCGAGGAAGAGGACGCCGCGCACCGCACCAGCGGCGACGAGCGGCACGGCAATCTGGCTCATCGCGTCCGGCATGCCGGGGAGCGGGATTGCCCGCGTGCGGTTTTCGTCGGCCGAGGAGCCGCGCACGGCCGCACCGAAGCGGCGGATGCGGCTCATGTCGCTCAACTTGACGAGACGCCCACCGGCGGCAGCCGCGCCGATCACACCTTCGTCGAAAGGGATGTCCGAGCCGATGCCGGACGGGACATAGCCCATGCTGCCGATGGTGATGAGCTGGTTGCGCTCTTCATAGAGCTGCAGCAACAAGCAGTGCTCGAAACCGAACTCCGTGCGCAATCCTTCCAGCATGGCATCGATGATGCCGTCCGCGTCCATTTCCGCGGCGATCGTTTCGGCAATCCTGGCTGCTCCAGCCAACCGGTTCCGTTTCGGCATTTGGGGTTCGGCGGTCTGGACCTGGGAGGGGATCGGCTCGATGCTCACGACGCGGAAGACATCGAGATTGCGAAGCTTCATGATACCGGCCATGCCGACCTGTGCACTGCTTGCGTCCAGCTGCAGCGCAATGTGCTCGAACAACGGTCCCGCCTCCAGGGTGTGGGCGAAGACCAGTTCCAGCCGATATTGTGCAGAATTGCGTGCATCCACCAGAAGCAGCATCGCATGCGGGTTCAGACGGATGTTGGCGGCGGTCTTGGCGAAGAACTGGTTGGAGAGCGCCACATGCCGATCGTCGACCACGGCGACATGCGAGAGATAGGAAATATTCGGCAGCCCGTCGGCATCCGCCGTCGAGATGATCGAGGGGATCACGCCTTCGAAACAGGCTTCGAGATCAGCCAAAGTCAGCCTGATCGGCGTCGGCGTCATGGGGTCGTGCTCCAGATACGTTCCCCGGCGCGGGAGCCGGGCGTCTGGACGAAGACCGAGGCGACACGCATCGTGATCAGCATCGGGTCGCGGTTGGAAAGTACCGGCATGATCAGTTCCGGCAGCAGCCCAAGTCTCATCTGCGTCGAAACGATCGCAACGATATATTGGGATGAGCGCTCCACCTCGTCCGGTTCGGCGGGCCGAATGGTGGCCTGTCCCTTCAGTTGATAGGAGACGTAGTCCGACGGCCGGGCGAACGTGACGGAAATTTTTCCGTTTTCGCGCAGATTGGCGACGGTCTCGGGCCATTGCCAGGCCGAGGTCAGGAGGTTGATGGTATCACTTCCGGCGGACATCCAGGCGCCCACCGCCCGCCCGATCTCCGGCTGGCGGGCATCATTCGAACTGCCGATGATCTGCATCACCGGGCTTTCTATGAAGCCTGCGATTTCGTCCCCGAACATCGAACGTCCCCCTTGGACAGGTTCATAGCGCAGTTAGGCAGGTTTTAGGATTCCCCCGCGCGACTTAATGAGCTTTTAGGAAACGACATTCGCGGAACTGGCTAAAGCGCTCCCATCGAACAAGGAGCAAGCCGATGTCCACCCAGAACCATGTCAGAATGCCTGAAAACGCTGTCGCCGTGATCGGCGCCGGTCCAGCCGGTCTCGTCGCCGCGCGCTTCCTCGTCGCCCGCGGGCTGGTGCCCGTCATTTTCGAGGCCTCGTCCCGCCTCGGTGGCCAATGGAATTCCGCCTCGGCCGCCAGCGCCATCTGGCCCGGCATGCGCACCAATACCAGCCGCGTGATGACCGCCTTTTCCGATCTCGACCACGCCTCCGGAAGCGCCGCCTATCTGCGGCAGGAGGACATACTCGATTACCTCGAACGATATGCCTTCACCTTTGGCCTGCTGCCGCATCTGAGACTGAAGACGCGGGTCGAGCGGCTGGAGCGGGCTGGCAATGGCTGGCTGATCCGTTCGACCGAAGACGGGCAGGAGCGTTCCGAAGTCTTCCAGCGGGTGATCATCGCAACTGGACGCCAGAACGTGCCCGACCTGCCGGCAGTACCAGGACTCGATGGTTTTGCCGGAGCTCTCGGCGCCGCCCACACCGCCCAGTATAACGGCCCGGAGCGTTATCGCGGGCGCAAGGTGCTTGTCGCCGGCTGCTCGATCAGTGCGCTGGAGATTGCCTCCGACATCGCGCTCGGCGGTGCGGCACAGGTGATCTCCGCCAACCGCCGGCAGCGCTACATCCTGCCGAAAATCATCGCCGGCGTGCCGACGGATCACGTGATGTTCAATCGGGCCGCCGTGCTGATGGAAAGCGTGTTGCCGCCGGACATGCTGGCCGAAGGTCTGACCATGACGGTCCTGAAGGTGGCCGGTTCCCCGGACCAGTTCGGCGCACGGAGGCCGGAGGGCAACGCCTTTGTGGCGGGCATCTCGCAGTCGCAGGGTTTTCTGCCGGCGGTGGCGGAGGGGCGCATTGCGGTGAAGCCCTGGATCGAGCGGATTGACGGTCATACCGCCTGGTTCCGCGACGGGACGAGCGCCAATGTGGACGCCATCCTGTTCGGCACAGGTTACCGCCTGCAGATGCCCTGGCTTTCGGAGGATATCGTTCGGACGATCCGGCTCGACGGTTATGGCGCCGATCTTCACGAGCACACCTTCCACCCGGACCTGCCGGGGCTCGCCTTCCTCGGCCTGTTCGATCTGGTCGGACCGGCCTTCCCGGTTCTCGAATTGCAGGCGCGCTGGGTTGCCCAGTGCTTCGGGAGCAAGCAGCCGCTCCCGGCGCGGGTGGCGATGCTTGCCGGGGTTGAACGTTGCCGCGCCACCCGCTCGGGACCGCTCAGCCTGCCGATGCATGTGGCAGCACTCGCCTTCGCCCGCAATGCCGGTGTGGAGCCGGACCTGACGATCTGGCCGGACCTTGAGCGGGCGCTGCTGTTCGGACTGCTCTCGCCGATCTCCTTCCGCCTGCAAGGGCCGGATGCGCTGCCGCATGCGCCTGCGAAGACGGAGGCTGCAGCGGCCGCTTTCGGGGCGATTACGACCGGCGGTTTCACGGCCGAGGAGGAGGGCATCCGCCAGCTCCTCAAACTGCTCCCGGTTCAGACGGCGGCTTGAACACTTCAACCATTGATTCACCTGATTCAACAAGAATGGCCATGCTCATGAAATACCTGCACCTTCTCGCGCTGTCGGCGCTGCTCGGCACACCTGCCTTTCCAGAGAGCATGCAGGCACCGGTGCCTTCCGGGATCTACGTGTCCGACCCTGCCCATTCGAGCGAATGGGGCCTCAGCCTTCATGTGCCGGTGGTCAGCGACGAGGTGACGATCCTGATCGAGACTGAACTCGCGCCGCGGAAGAAGGCGACGAACTGATCCGAGAAGCTGGCGGCGCTGACAACCGGCGCCGCTTCATCAATAACCGCAGCTTCTGAGCTGGGCTTCGTATTTGGCGGCCATGCCGGCGGATTTCTGCGCGGTCTGCTTGACGCCGTTGCCGAACTGGCCGCGCGCATAGCCGGCTTGGCCGGTGTAGTAGGCGAGGTAGAGGTTGTAGCTGTCGGCGAGCGGGATGCCGTTCTTGAGATGGCTCTGGTTGTGATACCAGCCGACGAAATGGACGGCATCGCCGAAATCGGTGCGGCTGGCGCTCCAGCGGCCGGTATCCTTCTTGTAGCTCAGCCAGGTACCGTCGAGCGCCTGGGCGTAGCCGTAGGCCGTCGAGACGCGCGTCCACGGGATGAAGCCGAGCAGTTTGGTGCGCGGCGGCCGGGCATAGGGCTGGAAGCCCGATTCCACATAGATCGTCGCCATCAGGATCGGCACCGGCACGCCGAATTCCCGCTCCGCCTTCTTGGCGTCACGCGCCCAGTTGTTGAACAGCCCGTCGCGCTGCTCGAAGATCGCGCAGGCATTGGTGACCCTGCTCGGCGCAGAGGCGCAGGCAGACAGGGACAGCGTCAGGAGGGCGATGAAAAACGCAGTACGCATCGCTTAATCTCTCGGTTTCCAGAGATTAATAACCGGTAAAATTTAAGGAAAAGTTTAATGGTCGGGATGAGATGTCGGTGACGCTAAATAAGCGCCCCCGGCAAACAGGTTTCGTACGATGACGCCGAGCGCAGTCGTGGCTGCAATGCCTTCGAGGCCGAGCCCGATTGCCGGCACGACAAGGCCAAGCAGGCCGAAGATAAGAAGCGCATACCTGGAGAAGCCGGTGCAGGCGAAACGGTCGCGCACGAACCACAGGCTTGCGAAATAGATAGCGACCGGGATCGCCACCGCATAGTCGCCGACGATCAGCGGTACCTCCGCATGGTGGGTGATGATGTCGACGAGCGCGGCAAAGCCGGCGCCGACTGCTGCTCCGGACGCGAAGATGAAGAAGTGGCCATAGCCCCATTGCAATGCGCGGCTGAGCCTATGGCTGCCAAGGTGTTCCTGCCGGGAGAAATAAGCCCACCAGAGCGCAAAGACGATGATCAGTGCCGAAAGTGCGGTATGGACGAGCATGAGGTTGAATTCGCCGGCAAACTGTCGCAGCGCGATGGAGCCGGCAAGCAGGGTTTCGCCGAGCACGATGATATTGAGCAGGCCGTAGCGTTCCATGATGTGGTGTCGATGCCAGGGCGTGTTGCCGCTGAGCGGCTCGGCAATTGCCGGGACGGCGAGTTCAAGCAAGGCGCCCAAGACCCACAGCGCCAGGCCGAAGCCGGTCGATACCGACTGCGTCATCACGTAGACCACCCAGTAGATTTGCACCAGGAAGATACCGACGGCATAAGCGACGTTCGTCCTGCGGCGGGCGGGATCATGGTAGGCGGCGCGCAGCCAGAGCAGCACCATGGCGAGACGCATGACGACATAGCCAAAAACGACCATGGTCAGATCCGGAGCCGCCGTAAAAAGGAACTGGATGCCGGCTGCCATGGTCAGCGATCCGCCCATCAGGATCATCGTCAAAAGCCGATAGACGACGTCGTCATTGTCATAGGCGGATGAGAACCAGGTGAAGTTCATCCAGGCCCACCAGATGCAAAAAAAAGCGATCAGAAAGGTGACGACACCTTGGCCTGCATGATTCTCCGCGATCGCATGGTGCAGCCCGCCGGCCGCGGAAGCGATCGCGATCACCGACACCAGATCGAACAGCAGTTCGAGCGGGGTGGCGGCACGGTGGTGTTCCTCCGGATCCCGGGGATGCAAAGGGCGCAGGATACTGGCGAGTGGTGAAACCTGGTTCGTCATCGTCTGTCTGCCCCCGAGCATCAAGATTCGCTATGGGGAAAATAGCGCAAAAAAGCGTGTTCAAGTAAAGAGTGGCGGGGCGATTTGGCGATGATTGAGGGCTTGGGATGCGTGAGGTTCTTGAGACGGAAGGGCTGACTTTAAGGGAGATCACCAAAGCTGATCTGCTGATTTTATTTCGCATCTTCGGCGATGCCGAGAGCATGCGCTTCTATCCGCGCGCCAAGAGCTTTGAAGAGACCGAAGCCTGGTTCGAAAAGCTTGCCTTCCGGAGCTATGAGGAAAACGGTTTCGGCCTGTGGGGTGTCGTCGAGAAGGCGACCGGTGAGCTTATCGGTGATTGCGGCGTTACGCTTCAGCCGACGCTCAAGGGCTTGGAGCCGGAGATAGGCTATCATCTCCGGCGCGAATGGCTCGGCCGTGGTTATGCCGCCGAGGCAGCGGCCGCCTGCCGTGATTTTGGTCTCGGCACTCTCGGTTTCGAGCGAATCGTCTCGATCGTCAGTCCGGAAAACATTCCGTCGCTCCGGGTTGCGGCGAAGATTCATCAGCGATGGGAAACCTATCGGACGGTGACGGCGGCTGGGGCGGAAGTGGATCGGTTTCTGTTCATCTCCGAGTCCGATGCATCGGACGCCGACGGCCCGGGCGCCGCCACGCGAGTGGCAATGGTGGAGGCGGCGGCTCTTCTGTCGATGCGCCGCCGTGCGATGGAAAGCTAGAACCGTTCCATCTCGCGCCGGACTTTATCGAGGAAGGCAGCGCGCGTCTGCGGCGTGCAGTTGTTCATGTCGTAATGGGCCAGAAACGCCACCGGCCGGGCCGGGTTGGTCTGTACCCGCAGCACGCGTTTCGACAGTTTTCTCGGCGGGTCGCCGGCAAGGAAGGCGCGCCAGCGGGTGGCGCCATAGGTGGTGACCACCGCCACCTTGTCGATATGCAGTTTTCGCGTCAGCTTGCCGTCCTTCAGCTCGAAGGTGATGCCCGGCAGCCAGACGCGGTCGAAATAACCCTTCAGCATGGCCGGCCAGCCGAAATTCCAGACCGGCGTGACAATCACCAGCCCTTCCGCCGCCTGCAGCCGGTCGACATAGGGTTTCACCAGCGACAGGTTATTGGGGTAGTCGTGATAGGTCATCCGGTCATGGCGCGACATGACCGGATCGAAACCTTCGGCATAGAGGTTGCAGTCATCCACCTCATGCCCGGCCTTCAATAGACTTTCACGCGCCTGCCTGTGCAGCGCTGCGCCATAACTTTCCTCGACCGGATGCGAATGGATGAGCAGGACCCGCATCAGCCACCTGCTGCGGCAAGGCCCGGAAAGAGGTAGTTCTTGCCGGCCGAGAAATCGAAATCGGGATTGTCCCAGGCGATCATCTTGCCGGGATTGAGCAGGCCCTTCGGATCGGTCTCCTTCTTGAAGGCGAGCTGGACGGTGTCCGTCTGTTTCATGCCGCCTTCTTCCAGAGTGTAGCGGTGCGGGTTGAAGATCGGGCAGCCGTTGTCGCGGTGGATCTGCATGATCTCCTCCAGCCGCTCCCTGGTCGTATAGCGTACCAGCGGCAGGCCGGAGCATTGCATGCGGCCGTCGAACTTGATGAATTCGAGATGGCCCGGCACCTCGTCGCCGAACAGTTTTGTCATCTTCTCGACCTTGGCGACGTGGTCCGGCCCCGGATACTGGACCTGAAGATAAGTGAACCCGGGATCGACTTTCAGGGCGCGCAGCGTCGTGTGGTTCCAGGCGAGTTCATAGGCATGCGGGATGCCCTTCATGCTCTCGACCTTGTCGGAGCGGAACAGGATCTCGCCCTTCTGGCGTTCGGCAAAGGCGGTGAAGGCGTCCATCGAATGCGGCGCGATCATCAGCACGACGATCGACTGGTTGCGGTCGCGCAGGAACGGCTTGTGGCGCGGGAAATAGTCGTAGGGGATCGGCGCCGCGATCGGGGCGATTTCCTTGATCAGCAGGCCGTTCTTGTGGGCCAGCGCATCGCCGAAGCGCACCGCATCCATGAAGTCGTCGTAACCGACCAGCACGTCCACCCAGTCATAGGCGGGGGCCAGCGGCATCTCGACCTCGACGATGATGCCGTTGGTGCCGTAGGCGTGGGTGACTTTCTGCAGGTCCCAGGCCGTCAGGTCGAGCACGCGCGGTTCGGCCTCCATGGTAACGACGCGCAGGCGCAGGATATTGCCCAGGTCGCGCAGACCGCCCCAGTGGATCGAGCCGACACCGCCGGAACCACCGGCGACAAAGCCGCCGATCGTCGCCGTCTGGGCGGTGGAGGGGTGGAAGCGCAGCTCCTGGCCGGAATGCGCCCTGGTCTGGCGGTCGAGTTCGGCAATCACGATGCCGGGTTCGGCGATGACGCGGCCCGGATGGATTTCCTTGACCTTGTTCATGTGGATGAGGTTGAGCACGATGCCGCCCGAGAGCGGCATGGCCTGGCCGTAATTGCCGGTGCCGGCACCGCGCGGCGTCACCGGCACGCCATGGGCGTAGGCGACCTTCAGCACCCGGATCACCTCTTCCTCGCTTTTCGGCGAGACGACGAGATCGGCGGTGACGTTCTCGAGTTCTTCCTTGAGGATCGGCGAGTACCAGTAGAAATCGCGGCTCTTCTGGCGCACCAGCGCCGGATTGTCCTCAAGTGCGAGGCCTTCGAGTTCTTTCTTGATCTGTGCGTAGTCCGGCATGTTCACTTGTCCAAAATCGGGTCCAGGTCACGGTAATCCGGCAGGCGACGGTCGATGCCCATGCCATTCCGCATCACGATGCGGTCGGCCTGCGGACGGGAAAGGAATTCGCTCCAGCGGCGCGCGCTGAACAGCACGAGGTCGGCGGGGGCGCCTTCGGCAATAACCCCGATATCCGGTCGTCCAAGGATTTCGGCGGGCGTCGAGGTGACGACGCGGGCGGATGTGTCGAGCGGGTGGTCGAGATGCAGGATGCGGACCGCCTCGCGGAAAACCTCGACCGGATCCATGTCGCCATAGGCGTAGAACGGATCGCGGGTATTGTCGGAGGAGACGGCGGTTTTCACGCCGGCGGCTGTCAGCTCGTGGAACAGCGTGACGCCGCGCCAGCGCGGCGTGCGGCCGGCATGGCGGTCCTGAAGGTACATGTTGCACATCGGCAGCGACACGACCGAGATGTTGGCCTTGGCCACCTTGTCGATGACACGGCCTGCGGTCTCGTCGTCCTGCCTTGCGAGCGAACAGCAATGGCCGACGGTCACCGAGCCTTCGAAACGGTTGCGGAGTTTTGCCTCGGCGATGGCTTCGAGGGTCAGGACCTGCTTGTCTTCCGTCTCGTCCACATGCAGGTCGATGTCGAGGCCGTTGTCGGCGGCCGCCTGGAAGAGCGTGTCGAGGATCCGTTCGAAATCCGGCAGGATGCGGGTGGCGCCGCCGAGCAGTCCGCCATAACGCTTCGCCGTCGCGACGATGCCGCCAAAGACGCTTTCGTCGAGCACGCATTCCAACGGCAGCAGGGCGACCGCCTGCAGCGCGATCCTGTCCTTCCATTCGGCGCGAAGCTCGTCGAACAACGGAAAGGAGATATCCGGCTGCGGCGGAATACTATCGAGATGGGTGCGGATCAGCTTTGTGCCGTGGGCGTAGGCACTTTTCAGTGAGAATTCGAAGCGGGCGCGGATGTCCACGGCCGACCAATTGGCGATCCGGTCTTCGCGCACGTTCATCAGCGCGCCCTCGAACGTGCCGTCCGGGTTGGGGCGGCGGTCCCAGAAATGTCCCTTGTCGAGATGCGTATGCATGTCGGCGAAACAAGGCCAGACCATGCCGCCGCGCATATCCGCAATCGTCAGATCGGCGGGCGCCGAGCCTTTCGGCAGGATAGCCTCGATCTTGCCGTCCGCGATGACGAGATCGGCTTCCATGAGGCCGTCCTTCGCGACAGCCGGCAGGCCCTTGACGAGGACGGCCGGCAGCGTCGCATCGGTGAGCGCGAAACGGCGGGCGTCGGGAAGCGTCATGAAGGCAGTCATCAGTTTTCTCTTTTCAGGCTGCTTTCATGCCAGCGATGCAGGAAAAACCACGAGATGAAGGAGGTGATCGCAAAAATCACCACGCCGAGCAAGGACAGCAGGATCAGTGCCGCAAACAGGCGCGGAATGTTGAGGCGATACTGGGATTCGAGCAGCCGGAACGCAAGGCCGGAACCTGCGCCGGCCGAGCCTGCCGCGAACTCCGCAACGACCGCCGCGATCAGCGCCAGGCCGCCGCCGATCCTCAGGCCCGTCATGAAATAGGGGAGCGAGGAGGGGAGTTTCAGGTAGAGCAGCGTCTGCCAGCGCGAGGCACCGTAGAGATCGAAGAGGTTGAGCAGGTTGTGATCGACGCTCTTCAGGCCCTGGACCATGTTCGACAGGATCGGGAAGAAGGCGACGAGGAAGGCGCAGATCAAAAGCGCCACCTGGGTCGTCGGCGCATAGATGAGGATCAGCGGCGCGATCGCCACGATTGGCGTCACCTGCAGGATGACCGTGATCGGATAGAAGGCGGTCTCGATCCATTTCGACTGGATGAGAAAAACGGCGATGCCAACGCCGCCGATCAGCGCCAGCGCGAGCGCCTGCATAGTGATCTGCGTCGTCACCCAGAGAGCGGGCGAGAGCGTGCCCCAGTCGTTGTAGAGCGAGTTCGCGACCGCCAGCGGGCCCGGCAGGATGTATTGAGGGATGCTGTTGACGGTGATGATGAACTGCCAGAGGAGGACGAGGCAGATCACCACGCAGATCGGGACGAGGGTGCGCAGCAGCGTATCGCGGTTGCGGCTAAGGAAGCCCGGCTTCGGCGGCACGAGGGCGGTATCGGTGTCGGCCATCAATGTTCCTCCCCGCCGATTGCTTCGATGAGCATGGTCGAGACCTTTTCGCAGGCCTGGCGGTATTCTTCCGAGGTGCGGTAGCGGGCATCGCGCTCGAGGCTCGTGACCAGCGGGAAATCCGCATGCACCCGGCCGGGACGCGCCTTCATCACCACGATGCGGTTGGAGAGGTAAGCGGATTCGAACACGGAATGGGTGACGAAGATCACCGTGATGCCGGTCTCGCGCCACAGCCGCAGCACGTCGTCGTTGAGTTTCTGGCGGGTGATTTCGTCGAGCGCCGCGAAGGGCTCGTCCATCAAGAGCAGCTTCGGTTTGGTGACCAGCGCACGGGCGATCGAGACGCGCATCTTCATGCCGCCTGAAAGTTCGCGCGGATAGGCGTCGGCAAAGTCCTGGAGGCCGACAGTCGCGAGCGTCTTCATGATTTCGTCGCGAGCGGCGGATTTGGAGACGCCGCGCAGTTTCAGCGGCAGGTAGACGTTGCCGAACACCGTTTGCCACGGCATCAGCGTCGGCTCCTGGAAGACGAAGGAAATGTCGCCTTCCGGCAGGCCTTTGGAGTTGATGCGGGAACTCGGCCAGTCGATCGTGCCGGTCGAGACGTCGCCGAGGCCGGCAATGATGCGCAGTGCCGTCGATTTGCCGCAGCCGGAGGGTCCGAGCAGACTGACGAATTCGCCCCCCTCGACCGTCAGCGACATGTCGGAGAGCGCCAGCGTGCCGCTGGAGAATGTTTTCGAGACGGAGCGCATGACGACCAGCGGGCGTCTGCGTGTCTCCCCGGGGGCGGGTATCAACGGGGCTTGGGACATGCTCATTGCGGGCCTTGAACTTAGTCGGGACAGGGCGGCAATTCCCTCTTTCCCGTGACAGGCACAGCAAAGAGGGAATGAACCGTTGCGCTCTTCCGAGACTATTTCTTCAGCGCCATGCCGACGCCCTTGCAGACGAACTTGGTCGAATAGGCCTTCTTGTAATCGAGGTCGGCCGGCTGGACACCGATCGATACCATCGACTCGAAGAACTTCTTGTAGCGCTCGTCGGTGATGCAGCCGATGCCCTTGGTCTCGGCGTCGCCGGATACGACGATCCCGTATTCCTTCATCTTGGCGATGGAATAGGCGATCTGGCCATCCGTCATTTCCGGATTGTCCTTCTTGATCAGGTCGTTGCCGGCCTTGTTGTCACCATAGAGATAAGTGTACCAGCCCTCGATCGAGGCGTCGACGAAACGCTGCACGACGTCCGACTTCTTGTCTATCATCGGCTGCGTGGTGGTGATCATCGTCGAATAGGGGCCGTAACCGGCATCGGCGATCAGGAAGACTTTCGGCGTCCAGCCGGCCTGCTTGCCGATCTCGTAGGGTTCGGAGGTCAGGTAACCCTGCTGTGCGGAGGCCTTGTCGGCGATGAAGGGGGCAGGGTTGAAGGTGTAGGGCTTGAACTGTTCGTCCTTGAAGCCTTTGAAGTTCTTCTTCATCCACTCGAAATAGGTGGTGTAACCTTCCTTGCCCATGAAGATGGTCTTCATCTTGGCGAGGTCCTCGAACTTTTCGACGCCCGCGTCGGGATGGGCGAGCAGGACCTGCGGGTCCTTCTGGAAGATCGAGGCGACGCTGACCAGCGGAATGCCTTGCTTGACGGCATCCATGTCGCCGAGCGGGCCGCCCATGTAGAAATCGACCTTGCCGGCGATCAGTAGTGCGCGGTTGGCGGCGTTCGGGCCGCCCTGGACTATCTTCACCTTCAGGCCACGCTTTTCATAGGTGCCATCGGCGACGGCCTGGTAGAAGCCTCCGTGCTCGGCCTGGGCAAGCCAGTTGGTGCCGTAGGAGACTTCATCGAGGGCAGCGGCCGGCTGAGCGCCGAGGGCCACCGCCGAAAGACCGACGGCAGCAAAAAAACTCTTCATCATCAAGGATTTGGACATGTCGCTTTGTTCCCCTGTTAAACCGTGCGGCATCGTGAGAGCAGCTTATGATGAGCATTTGTACGGTTGCGTTGCTCTTTGAAAAGCATCAAAATTCGTTCACATTGATGCCTTTAGGGCAGCGCTCGAATTTTAACCTGCCAAATTGTGGTGCATGATCAAAAAACATGCAATGAGGGGCTTCGGAGAAAATGCTGCACTCGCGAAAACTTCAATATATCGACGAAATCGCCCGATGCGGATCGATCCGCAAGGCGGCCGCCCGGCTGAACGTCGCGTCGTCTGCGATCAACCGGCAGATTCTGGCCCTTGAGGAAGAGTTCGGGGCGCCGCTTTTCGAGCGGATGCCGCGCGGGCTGAAGCTGACGGCAGCGGGCGAGCTCTGCATCGAGCATATCCGGGAGGTGCTGAAGACCTATGAGCGGATGGAAGCGCGCATCCGCGGCCTCAAGATGCCGCAGGCCGGCAAGGTGACGCTGGTTTCGACCGTCGGGCTTGCCGCGGGGCCGCTCCCCGAGATCATAGCCCGCTTCGTCGCGCAGCATCCGCGCGTGCGGGTTCTGCTGCGCAACGATGGGCCGTCGAACACGATGCAGCCGGTGATCACGGGGGAGGTGGATTTCGGGCTCGGTTTCAACATCCCCGCGACGCCCGGCATCCGCACGCTCGCCAACTTCGACATACCGATCGGCGTTGTGATGCCGCCAGGGCATCGGCTGGCGGCCGAAGAGGGGCCGGTCGACCTTGCGGATGTCGTGCAGGAGCCACTGGTGCTTGCACAGTCGGGCACCAGTCTGCGCAACATCATCAATCTGGCGCTATCGCCGCTGTCGGTGGCGGTGGAGCCGCTGGTGGAAAGCAATGCCTCGGAAATGCTGAAGAAGCTGGTCAAGGCGGGCACCGGCCTGACGCTGCTCAATCCCCTCGACGTGCTGTCGGAATGCCGCCGCGGCGAGCTGATCTTCCGGCCGATCGCCAACCCGCACGCGCGCCACCAGCCGATGAAGCTTTTCGCCCGCGCGCGGACGACGCTCGATACGGCGACCAGCCTGTTCGTGGAATTCCTGCTGTCTGAACTGGCGGCCATGGTGGCCGAATTGCAGGCCAAGGGCCACCTGCCGCCCCAGCCGCATGGCCGGGACGCGCAACGCGACGAGGGTTAACGCGAGTAGAGCTCGTCGAGCGGGAAGGTTTCGAATTCCCGCAGCATCTCGATGAAGCCCGCGACCTGATGGCGGCAGATGAGCGCGCCTTTTTCGGCGGTGCCCTTCGAGGCGTCGCCGACGACGCCGTTGGGGTTCAGGTCATGGGCTACCCAGGACAGCACGTGCGGCGGGGCCGGCTGCATGTATTTCGAGCGGCTTTCCGCCTTGGAGACGAAGTTTTGCGCGTTCTCCATCCGCACCAGTTCGGGGCGGAAATGCAACATCAGCGAGGTTTCGACTTCGCCGCCATGGATACCGTATTTCTGCTCGTGCTCGCTGATCAGGCCCGGCGGGTGCCCGAAGCGTCCCCATTGCGTGCCGATCACGGCCATCTTGTAGCGGACGCGCAATTCGCGGCCGACAATGCTCATGATATCGACATTGCCGCCGTGCGAATTGACGAAAACGAGCTTCTTCACCCCGGCTTCCGCCACCTTGGCGCCGATCGCGGTCCAGGCGGGAATCAGGATTTCCGGGCCGAAGGACAGCGAGCCGGGGCCATAGACATGCTCGTTCGCCTTGCCGATCTCCTGGGTCGGCAGAACGAGGAAATCGAGGTCGTCCGGCCGCTGCGCCTTCAATTCCGCCAGCATGCCGTTGGCGATCGCCACGTCGGTTGCGATCGGCAGGTGGGGCCCGTGCTGTTCGGTCGAGGCGATCGGCAGGATGGCGATGGTCTTGTCGGGCGAAAGGCCGGCGAAATCGAGTGAATTGAGTTCGTTCCAGTAAAATGGCTTGCCCATGTTGTCCTGCCTTTCTGCATCTCGTTTTTGAGGGGTAGGAGATCGGGCACATCTCGAAAAGCATCAATTTCCGCCTACTCCGCTGCCTTTTTGAGCACGCTGTTTCGAGCCTTCTGTATCAAGTCGGGAAAAAAGCCGATTTCACTAAAATTGCAGCTATCTGTTTAAGCGCCCCGAAAAACCCGAGCGCTAGGGTGAACTCATCCAAGAAACGGCATCCAAGCCGTCTGAAGAAAAGGGTGCAGCCATGATCAAGAAGCTCATCATTTCCGCCATTGTCCTGACGGCGCTGATTGTCGGCAAGGAATCACGCGCAGCTGGCATCACCGGTTTCGCGGGCATGTTGACCGAAGGCGTGGCGATCGAGCGCCATCACCGCGTCGAGGATGATACGGCGCTGACATTTTCGCAGCGGCGCGAATTGCTGCGGGTCAATTCCGCGGTCAACAACGCCATCTCGGAGCTCGACAGTTATTTCGACACGGTCGCCGGCATACCTTTGGCCAAGATGCGCGCCAATGCCGGCCTCGATTGCGCCGACTTGAAGCGCGATCACCTCATTCTGCTCGGCTGGTCGCCGGAGGCTCTGCGGATCGAATATGCGATCGGCGGGGAAGGCCGCATCGAACGGGTGCTGGCGATTTCGACCGGCCGCGGCGACGTGATCCTCGGCCATGACAGCGCGATGATCGACATGTCCGGCGATCAGGTGCGGCGCCCGACCGGCGGGCGTGGTATGATCATTCCAATCTGTCATCTTATCTGATCCGGAGCGGCTCTCCTCGCTCCCGTCCGTTGCAGCACGACGGACCGGCCCGTCTCCTTCATACGGGGAGGCGGGTTTTCGCCATTCGGTGAATGTGATGCCCAAGTTGCGGAAACGATTCCACAGGCTTCCGGAACGCCTTGTATTTAATCGAATATTTAATGTTTTATACGAGGTTGTATTATCTCTCCCGTCCAGGTCGGGAGACGCTGCCGGGTGGTTCAGCAATTATCCGAATTGCTGATTGCCCGCAAACCGAGCGGCGAGTGTATTAACTAAGGAGTGATGCAGGTGCGGATTTCAATCAAGCATACTTTGATACTGGCTTTTGTTGTTCTTAGCTTGGGCATACTGGGTCTCATGGGCAGAATGCTGTCTCAGGAGATCGGTCGCTACCAAAACTCCACCCGGCTCTCGGAACTGGCACAGCTTGACGAAGCGCTGTTCAATGCGCTGATCGGGCTGCGCGGCGAGCGCGGCGGCATATCCTCGGCGATCAAGCTGGAACCTGCCGAGATCGCGTCCAGCCGCAAGAACATGGATACCGGCCGGCAGTCGATGGATAAAGCCTTTTCGGCGGTGAAGACCCTGACGGCCGAAGTCGAATCGGCGAGCCTGCGCAACGCAATCTCTCCCGTCCTCAACGCCTATACGCAGTGGGCCGGCTATCGTGCAAATGTCGACACGGCGCTCACGCAGGCGGTCAAGGACCGCGATCCGGGGCTCGGCAAAGCCGTGCTCGGACTTGCTGATACGATGCTGGCCGATCTCGAAAAGGCCGCCAATCAGGCCGAGGCCACCATCAATGCGCGCGGGCCGGGGATGATCATGTTCACCCAGATACGCTCCCTTGCCTGGACGGCGCGCACGCAGCTCGGCACCGCCAATTCCACCTTCGTCAATGCGCTGATCGCCAAACAGCCGCTTGCGGCGGACAAGCTGACGGAAATTGCTGTTCAGGATGCGCGCGTGGCTACGGCATGGGATGTCATCACCCAGCTTTCCAACGCGGAGACGACCCCGGAGAAGATCAAGACGCTCCACCGGACAGCGCAAACGACCTATTTCGCCGGACCGTATGCCGAGCAGCGCAATGCTGCCCTCAAGGCATTCCAGGCCGGCAAACCCTTCGACATGGCGGTCGACGACTGGCGCAAGCCCGCCGCGCCCGCACAGTCTTCGGTCGCCGACATGGCCTCCGCCTCGCTCGACGAGATGACGAGGCTGACGGCAGAAGAGGTTGCTTCCGCAACGCAATCCATCATCGTCTACAGTGTTGCGACCGTTATCGCTTTTGCGCTTTCGCTTCTCGGCATCTACACGGTCATCGTGCGGATCGCCAATCCGATCAGCCGGTTGACGGGTGTGATGCGCACGCTCGCCGGCGGCGACCTTTCCGTCGAAATCCCGGGTGCCGCCCGCACCGACGAGATCGGCGATATGGCGCGCGCCGTCGAAATCTTCCGCGAGGCTGCGCAGCAGAACCGCCAGCTCGAGGCGGATGCCGAACACTCCCGCAAGGCGGCCGAAGCCGAACGCATCGAATTCCAGCGCAGGGCAGAGTCCGAAGCCGAGGAGCGGCTGACCCAGGCCACCTCGGAACTCGCCTCCGGTCTGCAGCGCCTTGCTGCCGGCGATCTGCTGTGTGAGATCGACAAGGAATTTTCCGAGCAGTTCGAAACCTTGCGCCATGACTTCAACAGCTCGGTCCGCCAGTTGCGGACTGCGCTCGAAGGCGTGAACCGGACCGCCCAAAGCGTTCGCAGCGGCAGCGACGAAATCTCGACCGCTTCCGACCAGCTTTCGAAGCGGACGGAACAGCAGGCTGCATCGCTGGAACAGACGGCGGCGGCGCTGGAAGAAGTTACCACCAATGTGAAGCAGACCTCCGAAAGGGCGAGCGAGGCGCGGGAAATCGTCCGCGATGCAAGCTCCCGCGCACAAAACTCCAGCACCGTCGTTTCCAATGCGGTCAACGCGATGCAGAAGATCGAGATGGCGTCGAACCAGATCAGCCAGATCATCGGCGTCATCGACGAGATCGCGTTCCAGACCAACCTGCTTGCCCTCAACGCAGGCGTGGAAGCAGCCCGCGCAGGCGAGGCGGGCAAGGGATTTGCGGTCGTTGCCCAGGAAGTCCGCGAACTGGCGCAGCGCTCGGCCAAGGCCGCCAAGGAAATTAAGACGCTGATCGGCAATTCCGAAGCCGCCGTCAACCAGGGCGTGGTTCTCGTCAATGATACCGGCGACGGTCTCAAGGAGATCGCCAAGCTTGTCGCGGCGGTCAACCAGCATATGGAGGCGATCGCCATTGCCGCAAACGAGCAGGCGTTAGGTCTCTCGGAAATCAACACGTCCGTGAACCACATGGACCAGATGACCCAGCAGAACGCCGCCATGGTCGAGGAAATGAATGCGGCCGGCGCCTCTCTGGCGCAGGAAAGCAGCCGTCTTTCCGAACTGCTGGCGCGCTTTGAAGTGAGCCGAAACAACGTGCGCGATCAGCGCTCGTTCGCCCCTGGACGACTGGCGATGGCCAGCTGAGGAGCAGTTCCGACCAGCCGGCTCCCCAAATGCCTCAGCAGGCGGCGGGATATCACCGGTCGATGATCTGAAAACCGCCGGCCCGTTTGCAGGGGCCGGCGGTTTCTGTTTCCAGCAGGACTACCGGTCCATATGGGGTTTTCCCCATTCGGCGATGGCGATGCCGCCGAGCGCCAGCGCCAGCGCGACGACATGGAAGAGCTGCAGGCTCTCGCCGATGATGGCGACCGAGAGCAGCGTGCCGAACACCGGCACGAGATTGATGAACAGCCCGGCCCGGTTTGCGCCGATCTCCTCGACGCCCTTGATGTAGAGCACCTGGGCGATCAGCGAGGCGAAGACGGCCGTATAGAGCACCACGATCCAGCCTTCCGTGTCGGGCCAGATCAGGCGGTCGCTCGAATATTCCCAGAAGGCCAGCGGCAGGGAGAAGATCATCGCGAAGAAGGCGGGGACCGCCATCAGCGTCCGCCAATTGACCTTCGGGCGCCATCTGAGCGCCACCGTATAGATCGCATAGGCGACGATCGCGATCATCATGATCGCATCGCCGGAATTGACGGTCAGCGTCACCAGCGCGCTCAGATCGCCGTGGACGGCGGTGAGGGCGCCGCCGAGAAGCGTCAGGGTGAAGCCGAGGATCTGCGCCCAGGAGACCTTCATCCGGAACAGGGCGAAGTTGATGACGAAGATCAGCATCGGGATGACCGCCTGCTCGACCGTCACGTTGATCGCCGTCGTGTAGTTGACGGCGGTATAGAGCGCAGCATTGAAGACGACATAACCGACGACGCCGAGGAAGAGGAGAATCGGCAGGTTCTTCCTGACGACCGGCCAGTCCTTGATCAACTGCGGCATGGAAATGGCGAAGATGATGGCGACGGCGAAAAACCAGCGCCAGAAGGTCAGCATCATCGGGCTCACATGGCCAACGGCGAGCTTGCCCGCTACCGCATTGCCGCCCCAGGCCAGAGTTGCAATGACGAGCGAGAGATAGGCCTTTTTATGCAAGATGGTCTCCGGCGCCGGAAAATGACGGTGATTTCAGGAAATAACGGGCGGGAATAGCGTGTGATCCACGCTTTTGTCACGTAAAAACCACGCCCGAGTGACAAACAGGTCGCTTTCCGTCGGCCGAGGCTTTATAGATGCGGCCGTTTGCAATGCCCTTGAACGAGTTCCCTCCGCCAAAGGCAGTGCATGTAAAATCAAATTGGCGCGTCGACCGTATATCAATATTGATCTACGGAAGGTGCGCGTGTGGTCGCGTGGGGCTTTGCCCGCAATACAGGAAACACAGATGACGAACGTAGTCGTGGTTGGTTCGCAATGGGGTGACGAAGGCAAGGGCAAGATTGTCGACTGGCTTTCCGAACGTGCCGATATCGTGGTGCGTTTCCAGGGCGGTCACAATGCGGGCCATACGCTCGTCATCGATGGCGTCAGCTATAAGCTGTCGCTGCTGCCCTCCGGCATCGTCCGTCCGGGCAAGATCGCGGTGATCGGCAATGGCGTCGTGCTCGATCCGCATGCGCTGCTGGCCGAAATCGAAAAGCTGGGCGCGCAGGGCGTGAAGGTCACGCCAGAGAACCTGCGGGTCGCCGATAACGCCACGCTGATTCTCTCGCTGCACCGCGAGCTCGACGGCATGCGCGAGGATGCCGCCTCCAACAGTGGTACCAAGATCGGCACCACCCGCCGCGGCATCGGCCCGGCCTATGAGGACAAGGTCGGCCGCCGCGCGATCTGCGTCATGGACCTTGCGGACATGGAGACGCTGCCGGGCAAGGTCGACCGCATCCTCACCCATCACAACGCGCTGCGCCGTGGTCTGGGAGAGAAGGAAGTCTCGCACGAGGCGATCATGCAGGAATTGACCTCGATCGCCGACCGTGTGCTGCCCTTCCGCGAAACCGTCTGGGAACTGCTCGACAAGCAGCGCCGCAAGGGCGCGCGCATCCTCTTCGAAGGCGCTCAGGGCTCGCTGCTCGACATCGACCACGGCACCTATCCGTTCGTCACCTCGTCCAACACGGTCGCCGGCCAGGCGTCTGCCGGCTCCGGAATGGGGCCGGGCGCGCTCGGCTATATTCTCGGCATCACCAAGGCCTACACGACTCGCGTCGGCGAAGGCCCGTTCCCGACCGAGCTGAAGGACGAGATCGGCCAGTTCCTCGGCGAGAAGGGCCATGAATTCGGTACGGTCACGGGCCGCAAGCGCCGTTGCGGCTGGTTCGACGCAGCGCTGGTACGCCAGTCGGTCGCCACCAACGGCATTACCGGCATTGCGCTCACCAAGCTCGACGTGCTCGACGGCCTCGACGAGTTGAAGATCTGCGTCGGCTACATGCTCGACGGCCAGCAGATTGATCATCTTCCTGCAAGCCAGGGCGCCCAGGCTCGTGTAGAGCCGGTCTATATCACCCTCGAAGGCTGGAAGGAATCGACGGTCGGGGCTCGCTCCTGGGCGGATCTGCCGGCCCAGGCGATCAAATATGTCCGCCAGGTCGAGGAGTTGATCGGTGCGCCGGTTGCCCTACTTTCCACCAGCCCGGAGCGGGACGACACCATACTTGTGACCGACCCGTTTGAAGATTAAAGTCAAGAATTGATTACCATTCGGCCGGCCTTCGGGCCGGCTTACATGAGAAAGTGCTGATGGCTGATTTTGTAGCGGTGATCCGCCGCGCCGTTGACGGTCTGGCGAACAATACGCCGGAGATGCGCGCGAAGGTTTATGAAAAGGCTCGTGGCGCCGTGCAGCGGCAACTCGAGAACATGAAGCCGCGTCCGCCTGAAGACATGCTGCGGCGGCAGCTCGACAAGCTCGAAGCCGCCATCGTCGACGTCGAGAGCGAACATGCCGAAGCATTGGAACCCATAGCCGACGGCGAAAGTGCCGCAGATGTCCAGAGGGCCGGTGAGGCTGTTCCGGCCGAGCGGGTCTCGGAATACCAGGACGACCAGCAGCACGCTGCCGAACCGGCTCAGGCGCCGGAAGCCCATGAACCGGCAGAGACGCCGGCCGCACCCGAATCAGCCCCCTCCGTTCGCGCAGAACGGCCCGTCTTTTACGAAGACGGTTATGAAGAGCCGGTACCGGTCGTCGCCCATGCCGAACCCGCTGAGCCGGAGCCGGTCGCGCAGGAACCCGCCGACGTGGAGCCTTCGGTCTCCGAGCCGGCCGTCCTTGACGAGGAGGAAGAGGTAACGGCGGTTTCCGATCAGCAGGAGCCCGCCGCCCAGCAATATGGCGACTGGCGGGACGACGTGCCGTCGGAAGAGATGCCAGTCGAACCGGCACCCGACGATCATTCCGAACCGGCGCCCGAACCGGCGCCCGAGCCTTCGCAGGCTTTCGACGAGAGCACGATCGAATTCCCGACGGCCGCCCCCCTGACGGCCTCGGAGCCGGTTGTGCCGGAACCGGTCAATGCTGCCGCCGAGCCGGACGAATCCGCCGTGGGCGAATCGACCGACGACGATTTCCCCTATCCGACACGCGGCGAGCAGGCTGTTCAGCAGGACGCTCCCGAGTTCGTGGAGGCATGGCACAGGGAACCGCATCCGTTTGAGGATCAGCACCCGGTCGAGGACCGGATGGAGGTCGAACAGCCTGCCGAGGCTGATCAGGCGCCGGAACCGGCCAAGCCGGCAGACGAGGATTGGGGCTGGGAGGTGCCGGCTCCGGCCGAGCCTCCGGTGTCGAGCCAGGAGACGGTCGCCGCCGCTGCATGGAACGATGTGCCGGAACTGATCACGGCCGGTCCGGTCGTGCCGATCGATCATGCGCACGGCGGTACCGCAGCTCCGGCCGACGCTCATTTCGATCAGGAGACCCATGTGTCGGTCGATTCGGTCCGCATGCCGCCGGTCGCCGATCTTCCGGAGCTCGCGGAGCAATCCGCCGCGGCGGCAGGGGTGGCAACGGCTGCTGCCATTGATCCCTTTGCCGAATATCTCGATGAGCAACAGTCCAAGAAGGCCACTGCCGCGCCGGCGAAACCGGCCGACAGCGATCCGTGGGGTGATCTCGAGGAGCTGATCGGCTTCAACAAGGATGCTCCGTCCTCTTCGGGCGGTGGCGCGCGCAGCACGCTCCATACCGATGCCGATGCGGACGATCTGATGCATGCGCCGGCCAGGCCCTATCGGGTCACTCCGGTGCGCAAGCGCAACTATGCCGGCATCGTGCTGGCGATCGTCGGTCTGGCACTTGTCGGCGGCGGCGGTTACGCGATCTGGCTGAACCGCGACTCGCTGAACGACATGGTCGATGGCCTGATCCAGTCGAGCCTGCCTGGAAGCCAGACGGCGCAGCAGACGCCGGCGCCCGCACCCGCGACACCACAGGCCAACCGCACCCCTTCGACGCCTTCCGCCCCTTCGACACCGCCACAGAACGGTGCGGCCAATACGCCTGCCGCACCGCGAACAGCGGACGGATCGACAGCCGGGACCAAATTCACCCAACGGCTGATGGCCGACGGCCGCGAGGTCGACGAGGGGCCGGGCGCAACCGCCGGCCTGGCGCAGAATGCGGAAGGCCAGTCGGTAGCGCAGCTCAACGCTCCGCCCGCCAATCCTCCGGCGCAACCGGCGCCCGCTCCGGCTGCAGCCCCTCGCGCTCCGAACGGCAGCGCCAATGCGGTACCGCCTCAGACGCCACCGGCGGTGCCAGCTCCGAATGCCGCCACGCCGCCCGCCAACCCGCCCTTGGCGGCCCCGGCAAATGCTCCGGCGGTCGCAGGCGAGAAGATGTTCCTTTATGAGGAGCGGATCGGCCAGACGGCGCCGACGGCCATCGACGGTTCGGTGTCCTGGTCGCTGCAGCGCGAGGCAGGTGCAAACGGCCGGCAGGAGCCGGTCGTCCAGGGACGTATCAACGTGCCGGGCAGGGGCCTGACGGCGCTGATGACCTTCAAGCGCAATACCGACCCGTCGCTGCCGGCGAGCCACCTGGTCGAGATCGTTTTCGCCGTGCCGCCGGATTTCGAGGGCGGTGCGATCGAAAGCGTGCAGCGCATCGCCATGAAGGCGAGCGAGCAGGATCGCGGCAACGCATTGATCGCGGTGCCTGCCAAGATCACCGACGACTTCCACATGATCGCGCTCAACGACTTCCCGGATGCACGTGCGACCAATCTGGAACTCCTGCGCAGCCGCAACTGGATCGATATCCCGATCGCCTATCGCAACGGCCGCCGCGCGCTGCTGACCCTCCAGAAGGGCCCGGAAGGCGAACGCGCCTTCAACGATGCGATCCGCGAATGGGCTACGCTGGGGGCGACGGCCAGCGGGCAGTGACAGCTGTGACTCAATAGGCATTCAGGAACCGGCGCTGGAAACATCGCCGGTTTTTTCACGACGGTCGCAATGCCTCCTGGTCCGTGTAGGCTATCCCGTCCAAAACTCCCTGGGCCGCGGAATATCAGGTTCAGTTCGTCTGGCATCGCCTAGAGAAGCGTGTGGCCTGCGGTCTGCAGCAGCTCGCGGCTCTTCGGTTTGTCGGCCGTCTTGATCAGCAGGTGGTCGCCGTCGAAGGTGGAGACCACGAAAATGCCGATGCCGTTTTCCGACAGCGGTCGGATCACCGAGAGCACGATGCCGGTTTCGTCGAACGCGAACGGCCCCTGGAATTTGTAGCAGGTCCAGCCACCATCCTGCTTGATGTCGGACGGCACGCGCTCCTCGCGGCAGGCGATCGAGAGTTCGTCCCCGGTGCGGCTGATGCTGACGAAACCGTCGCCATCCGCCCATGCGGGAATGGGGTCGGCAGCTCGAAGCCGGGCAATGGCATAGCTGCCGGCAAGTTCCCTGAGCGTAATATGCGGTGCCATCCCTGCTTCTCCCACCGAGTTCACGGATGCCAGATAAAGAAAAGGGGCCGCCGAAGCAGCCCCTTTTATATCGTCGGCATCGCGCCGGACTACGCGTCGACGACGCGCAGGGCGTTCGCCTGGGCGAGCGCTTCCTTCTGAACGGCTTCCTGCACTTTTTCGAAGGCACGGACTTCGATCTGCCGGACGCGTTCGCGGCTGATATCGAACTCGGACGACAGCTCCTCGAGCGTCACCGGATCGTCGGAAAGACGACGCGCTTCAAAGATGCGGCGTTCGCGGTCGTTCAGCACGCTCAGGGCCTTGGCCAGCATGCGGCGGCGCGTATCGAGCTCGTCCTGCTCGATCAGCACTGCTTCCTGGCTTTCGTGGTCGTCCACCAGCCAATCCTGCCACTGGCCGGATTCGCCTTCGGTGGCGCGGATCGGCGCGTTCAGCGAGGCGTCGCCCGAAAGGCGGCGGTTCATGGAAACCACTTCCTCCTCGGAGACGTTCAGCTTGGTGGCGATTTCAGCCACCTGGTCGGGCTTCAGATCACCTTCGTCGATCGCCTGGATCTTGCCCTTCAGCCGACGCAGGTTGAAGAACAGGCGTTTCTGATTGGCGGTGGTGCCCATTTTCACGAGCGACCACGAGCGCAGGATGTATTCCTGGATCGAGGCCTTGATCCACCACATGGCATAGGTGGCCAGGCGGAAACCGCGTTCCGGGTCGAATTTCTTGACGGCCTGCATCAGGCCGACATTGCCTTCGGACACGACTTCGCCGATCGGCAGGCCATAACCGCGATAACCCATGGCGATCTTCGCCACGAGACGCAGATGGCTGGTGACCAGCTTGTGGGCCGCATCCCGGTCGGCATGTTCGGCATACCGTTTCGCCAGCATGTATTCCTGCTGCGGTTCCAGCATGGGAAACTTGCGGATTTCGTCGAGATAGCGGTTGAGGCCGGCTTCACCGGCGGTAATGGAAGGCAGAGTATTGCGGGCCATAAAGCACCCCTTTCCGATCTATATATCGGCTCCCTTTTTGATCTAGCTGTGCATGCTGAAGGCGAGCCAAGCGGCGCGGGTCATTTTCGACCCCACACCGACCCAAGTGACAGATAAGTACGGCAGAACAGTGATTCAAGTGATCACGGAAGCGTTATATCATTACGTTTTAGTAATGTATCTGCTTCGATTGTTGGTATTGAAAGCACCCGACTTGCAATTTAACGATAGGAGGGGATCTGCGCCAGCAATGGCTTGCTACGAGGGGACAGGTGCTATGAAAAAACGTGCTTCCGGGATGCGCCGCGCCAGGGGTCTGGCGATGTTTTTCGTTTTGTTTGCGCCGGCGCTGGCACTGGCGCAGGATGCCCAGGATCGGGCCGGAGAGCTCAAGGCCTGGCGGGAGCAATGCAACGATCCGGATCCGGACCTGCGGCTTGCCTATGTGGAGAAGGCGGTCGCCGGGGGTGACGCTGCCATCCAGCGCATCTGCACCCGCCTCGCGCTCGACAGCGACAATGCCGATATTCGCAATCTCGGACTGCGCACCGCCGTAGCGACCCTGCCGCAGATCCGCTTCTCGGTGGAGATCCCGCCCCAGCTCACGGCGGCCATCAAGGCCGCGTCCGGCAACGAGAAGAAGATGGCCGAACTGGAGCGCTCGTACATCATGCGCAGCTGGCAGCTGATGCAGAACGGCCTGATCTTCGAGATTGACGGAGCCGAACCGGGTACGAGCAATTCAGTCTGGTATCCGATGGTGGGCCTCAATGACCGAAACAACAATTACAAGGGAAAGACGACCATCGTCGGCTCCCGCCTGACCTGGCTCGGCCGGGCCAACCTGCCGCAGGGCGAGTGTTCGCTCAACATCCAGTTGAAGGCCGGTTCCGAACTTGCCGGCACGTTCCAATGCGCGGATGCCTGGCCTTTCGCGGTGTCCGCCAAGCTGCTTTGACGCGCCGACCTCAGCGCAGCTTCATGCCGGACAGGCTTACCGGTTCCTTCGCCTCGATCCGCAGGCGAAGCTGCCGAGGTCCGTTGAGGTTGACGCGGCACGGGGGTGCCCCGGCACTGCCGGTCTGGCATTTGCCGACATAGTTCCAGGCGCCGTCTCCCGGCCGGCGCTCCTCGACCCAGAATGTCTTTGGTGTGCCGGCGCAGCTTCCCTGGTGCTGGAGTTCGATCGTCTCGATCCGGTCAAGTTTGTCGGCCAGTTCGATCATCAGTTCGATGTCGCTGCGCCCGCCGTCCGCCGCGGCCCGGAAGCAGCCGGAGCCCGACTGGAGCGCGGAGGGGCCGTCGCTGCCCTTCAGGAGCAGCGCGGTGTAGCCCAACACGGTATACGGCACGCCATCGCCGGCCGCGCGGCTGCCGCGCCGCTTTGCGGAGTCGTGACTGTCGATCGCCGCAAACCGCTCGCGGATGTAGTCGAAGCGTATCGCCATGACGCCGGATTGATCGGCCGGTACCCGGGTGATCATCGCGAAGGGGACAGGGCTTCCGGAGCGCTCGCTCATGACGATCGCTCCGCTGAGCCCTTTCTGCAGAAAGCTCTTGTCGGCGGGGTCGGGCACTTGGAACTGCAGGATGGCGCCGCCGAATTCATCGACGCCGCCGCGCTTCAGTGCCACTTCGAAATTTCCGTAGCTGGTCCTCAGCATGCTGAAGACGTTCATGCGCGGAGCCGAGGCAAGCAGGTTGTTGTAGACGAAGGTGGGCGGGCCGAGCCGTGACAGGCAGGCGCCGTCCTTGCGTCCGCTTGCGACGCGGGCGAAGGCGAGGTCGGCGGCGCGCTCCTCCATGGGCGTCTTCGGAGCATCGATGGCGCCGGAGACCGGTCGTGCGCTTTCTCCGCCCACCGCATTCCGATCGGTGAAGAAGAACGGCTGCAACTCCTTGGTTTCCGGCGAGGCGACGACATGGGCGGGAACGGCGAGCCAGCATTCGCCGGGATTGATGCCTGCCGAGCCGAACAGCCAGGCCTGCCCGATCTCGCCATTGCGCGAGCGGACCGATACGGGTTCCGCCCGGGCGTCGGAGAGAAGCAGGGCAGCAAGTCCCAATGCAATGCCGATTGGACGGGAAAAGCGCCTCATTCGTGCTTTTCCTCCGGATTGCGCCAAAGTCCCATCCAGCTCGCGACGGCTCCCAGCACGCCGCCGAACACGACGACAAAGCCGATAATGATGAGTGCGAGCGAATCCGCGAATGTGCTGGTCAGCAGGCTGAGGCCGAGCGTTTCCATCTCGTCCCGGCGGGTGCCGGGCCGGTAGAGCTGAAGGGTCTTCGATATGGTCGTCGCCGAAATCTGCAACCCTTTCTCGCCCGGAATCGCGGCGCCGTACCAGGCGGCAATCGCCGGGTCTACCGGCTGCTTCGGATCCAGGTTGTCGCCGCCGGACAGGCGGCTGCCGATGGGAAGCGGAAATTCGGCGTCCGCCACCGGCACGAGCCGTTCGCTGAAATAGGTGCGGTTGAAGACCCTTACGCGCCCTTCCCACATGATGTCGTAGATGCGGGAGGAGGCCGTTCCGGTCGGCATGGTGGGCACGCCGAATTCCTGTCCGATATCGGCCGGGCCGGCGATCGGCAGCGGCCGGACCAGTTCGTCGGCGTTGTTGATCCGCACCGTCACGGGCTCCACGAGGTCGCAGTCTGCTCGGCCGGAAGATTGGAAGGTGGCCGCGATCCTCGCTCCGTTTTCGCTGACAAGCCTGCCGCCGACGATCTGAATGGCGATCCGGCCGGCGCCGGCGCGATAGCTGACGATAGCGCCTTCCGAGGGCTGCAGGAGGCCGGTGACGCGCGGTGAGGGATCGCCGGCCAATCCGACGCAGCCTTCCGCCGACGCGATCAACGTCGCGTCGGTCAGCGGGATCGTGGCGATCAACGGCCTGACCGCGCGGAAGCGCACCAGTTCGGAGACGGCATCGACGGAGGCGTAGAGCTCGGATCTGGACAGTTGCCGAAGCGCGAGGAATGCGATGGAGGTCAGGATAAGCGCGATGATGATCAGGTTCGTCGCGCCTTTCGTACTCAGGTACCTGGCGACCTCGGTTGCCAGCCATTTCGCTCCGGTCGAAACGCGCTTGCCCACGATCTTCATCTATTGCGTCTCAGCGACACGAGCACCGGTTCCTTTTCGGTGTCGAAGCCGTCATCCATGGCGATAACGAAGCGGGCCACCTCATCCTGGATGCCGTGGATATTGACCCGGCATTCCTGGTCGAAGGCGATCCGCGCCCCGCCGGCCGGCGCGCCGCAGACGATATCGGTAGCGCCTGCCGGCGCCTCCAGGCTGACCCTTCGGGAGCTCGCATTGATCATGATAGTCAGTACGTCGGAATTCCCGCGGGGTCCGAGTTGAGGGAAATGCACTGCGTCTTCCGGAATGCAGTCCTTGCCTTTCGCCTCGAAGACCTTGAGCGCGTAGTCGCGCCCATCGTAGCCGGCCAGCGCCGCCGCATGGATTTTCGTCACGGGGAAAATCCGGACGCTTTTCGCCGTCTGCGTACTCGTGATTGTATATTCGTTGTTGGCCGAGTAGCGGCCGTCGCGCGTCAGGGCGCGGACGCATACCAGTGTTTTTTGCGTCATGGCGAAGCGTACGTTGTCGGGATCGAGCTTTCCGGGCGTATCGCCGAGCCTCAGGCCGACGACCACGCCTCCTGAGACCGGAGCGCTTTCGTCATAGCTCTCGCGGAAATCTTTCCCCGGCGTGGCGACGGCGACCTCCTGCGCGAATGCCGGCACGGAGGCTATGGACGCGAGCCACAGGAAGGCGGTTGCCAGCCCTCGACCGGACATAGACAGCCGGTATCGCCGATGCCATTCTCCAATGCGCAACATGCCCTCCCGCCTATTCGCCCTGAAAGACGTCGATGGACAGCCAACGACCTCGACGATTGCAAGGCTGGCGGATATTCGGTCCATGCAGCCGTGCAATCGGAAATAGAGCAAATCCGACTGGCTTTCACAAGACAGCGAAAAGGTGAAGGACCGCACGGGGTTGTCCCGTTACGAGGGCGAACCGCAAGCTTTTCAGCGAACCCGTAGAGGACGGTGCCTACCGGTATACGCGCTCCGAAAAGGCCCGCATGCCCGACCGTACCATCAATTCATAGACCATGCGACGGCTCATCGGATTGTGCAGCCGTGCCACTTTCGAGCCGAGGAATTCCGTTTCCACATGGTCGAAGGCAAGGAGGTCCGAGGCCTCGGTGATCGCCTTCAAATAGAATTCATGGAATTCTTTGCGGCAGACATAGGTCTTGTACTTGGTCATGCAGAAGGTCGAGAACGTGTCCTTGCGCTCCCGCAGGAAGTCCGCGACACCGACGGTCACCTCCGGCCAGGCGGGATTGAACGTATCGTCGAAGGCGATGATGCCGTGGTCGGCGAGCGTGTCCGTCGCAAGCCGGCTGTCGGCCGCGATATGTTGCAGCGTATGGCCGCCGTCGATGCTGAAGAAGCGGGTGCGGCCGACCTTGCTGGTAATCTCGTCGGCCTGCATCAGGGTGCTGTCGCCCTTGATGATCAGCTCCTCGTCCACGTCCAAACCCAGCCGCCGGCCATTGGCGAGGAACTGGCCGTATTGCGTCGGCGCCCCGTCCGACGCCCGGCCGATATCGAAGAGATCGATCGCCAGGATCTTGTCCTCGCCGTTATTGACCTTCTTCAGAAGGAAATAGGAGCGTCCGTAGAAGACGCCGATCTCGGCAACGCCCCCGTCCAACCCATTGTTCTTTTGTGCCTGCAGAAGAGACAGGAAAACCAGCGCGTCGGGGGGGTCAATATAGCCCTCGATCGTCTGCAGGTCATGAAAGATGAACTTCCGGAGGCTTGAATTCATATCTTGAGCGTCCCTAAGTTTTCTATTTTCTGTGGAACCGGCAAATACATCTCGCTCGATGCACGGCTTGATCCAGAGTTTTATTTTTATGGTGCGGATATTTGTTTTGCACCGCAGCAATAGGGACAAATAAAGCGAAACTTTGACGATGATTTGACTTGTGGGATAGTCGCTACGATTCCGACCATGACTCAGATTTATTTCGGAATGTCTTTGCCTCGCCTATTTCTACAGGATTTCAAAGGCATTTTCGTTCCAGCCCGTGCGCGTCGCTGCGGCGGCAGCGGCTGAAATCGCCATAGGCCTGACTGCGCGAAACGCCAATATCCTTCAACTGATCATCGGTCAGCTCGAGCAGCGCCAGCCGGTTACTGTGCTGGCGAAGCTTCAGCGCGATGACGGCGATCAGGCGGCGCAGAGATGATGTTTCGACGTCTGCCGCATCCTCCGTTTCTACTGGCTTGGGCTTCGTCGCTGGCAACAGCTCCAAGGCAAGGTGATAGCGTTCCGATGCGCGGTCAAAGACCGCCCGGTTCTCGTTCTTCATGATCTTTCTCCTGAAGGGATGCCGGCCGATCCGCGGCCGGCGTTCAGGAGGCGGGCGGCTGTCGCCCGCCTCGATGTCGGTTGTTTGGGTGTTGGCGACCGTTTATTTGCTGGCTGCCTGGGCTGAGCGGGTCGCGACTTCCGCTTCCCGCAGTGCTTCGGCGCATTCCTCGCAGCAGACTTCGACCGTCTTGCCGCCGATCTTCACCGCGATCCGGGTCGAATCGAGTTCGCAGTCGCAGGCGGCGCAGGTGTTCTCTTTCATGGTGGCATCTCCCGATGTGGACGTTACGGGAGAAGAAAAGCATTTTGCCGGGGTCTTCCGCTGTCAGAATCTTTAGCGACTTTGCGCCCTGCTATCTCAGCCCCGCAAATCGCTGGAATTCCGCCGGCGTGCGGCCATAGGCCTGCCGGAAGGCCGAGGAAAAATGGCTGTGGCTCGAAAAGCCGAGCTCGAGGCCAAGGTCGGTCAGGTCGTCATAGGTGCCGAGCAGGTCGAGCGCCCGGGCCAGCCTGAGGCGAAGCTGGTAGCGATAGAGCGGCGTGCCCTCCACCTGCTGGAAGACCTGGGTCAGATAGACCGGTGAGACGCCGGTTTCACCGGCGATCTCGGCGAGCGTCCAGCGGCGCGCGAGATCGGAGGAGAGGGCAAGCTTGGCGCGGTCCACCAGCTTCTGCCGTCCGGCGCTGGCGGTCGCCGCGCGGGCGGTCCGCACGCCGACGGAGCGGCGCACCAGCGTCATGGCGAGCGTCTCGGCTTCCAGCGTCTCGGCGGCGCCGCGCATCAGGCTGTGGCGCAGCAGCGCCACCAGCGCCTGGGCGCGCTCGTCGATCCTCAGCCGCTGCTTGTTGAAGACGAAGCGCGATCCCTTGGGATTGCGGTGCTCGGCCGGGACCAGTTCCTCCAGCATTGCTTGGGGCACGTCCATGCTGAGGCAGGAATCGCCGCCTTCGACCGGGTGGCTGATCTGGTAGGCCTCGTCGCAGTTGAAGAACAGGACCTGGTTGGCCTCCGCCACCGTGTCGTCGCTGCCGACATGGCGCATGAAGACGCCGCGATAGGGGAAGACGAGGCTCGTCGCATGCGAGCATTCCTCGCCGCTCCGGTGCCGACACTCGCCGTTGCACACGACGTCGCGGACCTTGATGAGGTCGGTGTCGAGGAGCTTTCTGACGGCGAGCTGGCTCATGGAGGGCCTTGGGATGCCTCGTGAATGTCGGGAGTTATATACTCTTCGACGGTGCCTCAGGCCACCCGTTTCATGCCTTCAGCGCTTCGATCAGCTCTGCCATGTCCTCAGGCATAGGTGCTTCGAATTCCATCACTTCGCCGGTGCGGGGATGCTCGAAGGCGAGCAGGAAGGCGTGCAGCGCCTGGCGTGGGAAGCGGTTGACGACGCCTTTGGCGAAATCCGGCAGCAGGTTGGCCTTGGTCTTGAAGCCGGCCGAATAATCCTGGTCGCCGATCAGTGGATGGCCGATATGGGCCATGTGCACGCGGATCTGGTGGGTGCGGCCCGTCTCCAGCCGGCACTCGATCAGCGCGGCGAGCGCCGTTGCGTCCGGCTTTTCGTGGAATCGTTCCATCACCTGGTAATGGGTGATGGCCTCGCGGGCGTCGCTGCTGTCTTCCTTCTGCACGGCGCGCTTGGTGCGGTCGCCGGCGCGGCCGAGCGGCGCGTCGATCGTGCCCTTGAGCCCACGCGGACGGCCCCAGACGACCGCCTGATAGGCGCGCTCCAGCGGGCCCGAGCGGCCGTGGTCGGCGAACTGGTCGGCGAGGTGGCGGTGGGCGATATCGTTCTTGGCGGCGACCATGACGCCGCTCGTATCCTTGTCGAGCCGGTGGACGATACCGGGGCGCTTGACGCCGCCGATGCCCGAGAGGCTCGCGCCGCAATGGTGGATCAGCGCGTTGACCAGCGTGCCGGTCCAGTTGCCGGCGCCCGGATGGACAACGAGGCCGGCGGGCTTGGCGATGACGATCAGGTCGTTATCCTCGTAGAGAACCTCGAGCGGAATATCCTCGCCCTTCGGCTCGGGATCCTCGGGCTCAGGGAGGTCGATCTCGACGATGTCGCCGGCAGTGATCTTCTTCTTCGGCTCGGTGATGACCTTGCCGTTCAGGCTGACGGCACCCTGTTCGATCAGCGCCTTGATGCGGTTTCGCGAAAACTCGCCGTCGAGAACGGATGTCAGCCAGGCATCCAGCCGTCCTTCGGCCTCTTCGGAGGCGGTGAGGACTTTCCTTGGGCGCTCGGCTTCTTTAAAGGGATCGTTCATTCAATCATTCCGATAGCATTCGACAAGAACAAGGACGTCGCCCTCATGCCCCAACCCGAAATCGAGGAAAAGGAAGAGCCGCTTGATCCGGCAATGGAGAGAATCCGCCGGAAAATGGTGCTTCTGATACTTGTTTCGGGCGGGATCCTGTTCGTCTGCTTTATGGCGGTCCTTGGCGCCATTGTCTACAAGGTCGCGCAGCGGCCTGCCACGCCCGGGACGATCACCTCGACGGGCGGCTTCTCGGTACCGGCCGGCCAGCCGCTTGCGGCAACCGCGGAACTGCCGGCCGGCTTCGTCGTGCAGGGAATATCGCTCTCCGGCAGCCAGATCCTGTTCTATGGACTGCTCACCGGCGACCAGAAGGTCTTCATCTACGATCTTGCTGCCGGCCGCATCGTCGCCGATGTGACGGTGGCCATTCCGCAATAATGGCGCCGCTCCGCATCGATGACGCGGACGACCCGCGGATCGCCGAATTCCGGTCGATCCGCGAGCGGGACCTGACCGGGCGCGAAGGGCGGTTCATCGCCGAGGGCACGGTCGTGCTCAGGATGCTCGCCGCCGCGCATGGTTCGGGCGGTGACTTTCTGACTGAAAAGATCCTGCTGCTCGAAAACCGGGTTGCCGGGCTTTCGGATATCCTCGCCAGCTTTCCGTCGGATATTCCGGTTTATGTGGCCTCGGCGGGGGTGCTCGATCAGATCGCCGGTTTCCACCTGCATCGCGGCGTGCTGGCGCTTGGGCGCCGCCGGCAGGAGAGGACGGCTTCCGACCTGGTCGCCGCGCTGCCGGAAAAGGCGCTGGTGGTCGCGGCCTTCGGCATTTCCAATCACGACAATATCGGCTCGATCTTCCGCAACGCTGCCGCCTTCGGCGCCGATGCGGTGCTGCTCGATCAGGGCTGCTGCGACCCGCTCTACCGCAAGTCCCTGCGCGTCTCGGTTGGAGCGGTTTTGTCCGTGCCCTATGCGCGGCACGGCACGATGACGGATATCCTCGCCGTGCTGATGGAGAAGGGTTTTGCCGTCTGGGGGCTTTCGCCCACGGGGTCGGTGGAAATCCGGGATGTACCGCCTTCCGAGCGTATGGTGCTGATCACCGGCACGGAAGGCGAGGGATTGCCCGCACACGTCCTCAGCCGCATCCGATCCGCTAGGATCGCCCAGGCGCCGGGTCTCGACAGCCTCAATGCGGCGACGGCGACCGGCATCGCGCTCTACGAGATCGCCATGGTCCAAGGTCGCCTATCTCAGGGCAGGTTATAGAAGTCTCAGGTGTTCGCGTCCTGGCTGGTTGCGAGCGTCTTCTTCGACCTCGCGGCAAGGCTTTCCCGGTTGCTGTTTCCGGATTTGCCGGACAGGATCTTGTGGATCGGCGAGGCTGAACCTTCGGACTCTGCCGTCATGGCCACCATGCTGGCGGCTATGGAGGCCAACTCCTGGCGAATGGCGTCGTCGCTGCCGCTGCCCTTCTGCAGGCGTTCGGAGAGCGCCGCTGCCCGGTTGCGGGCGTCCTCAGCCATTCTGGCCACGACGGGATCGATGTCCGGCTGCCCGGAAACCCGGGCCTGTCTGGGAGGCGGAGCATGCGGAATTTCGCGCAGGTTGATGTCCTCCGGAGTGATCTTCTTTCTCGGCGTCGCTTTTATAACAGGTCGCACAGCCGTCGAATCGCGAAGGGCGCGACTGGAATCCCGCGCTTCGGCGCTGGCGCCTTTCAGCTTGTCCCGCAGTCGGCCGATCTCGGCAAGCCGGCGTTCCAGCGCCGTCTCCCTGTCGGCCCGGTCGGCGATTTCCTTGGCAAGCTTGTCCTCGAGCCGCTGGACGCGATGCTCTTCCTGGGCGAGCCGTGCCTCGGCGTCCTTGGCGCGGGCAGTCTGCTGCCGGACGTCGTTGCGCAGCGTATCCCGTTCGTCGCGCAAGGCGGTGACGCGGAATTTGAGGTTCTCGACCTCCGTGTCGCGGGTGGAAAGGTCGATCCGGAAATTGTCGGCGTCGGCGATCATCAGAAGCTGGCGCTGCTGCAGCTTCTCGATCTCCAGATCCTTGGCGGCGACGGTTTCCTCGGCGGTTTCGAGCGCCGCCTTCAACTGCTGGATATAGCTGTCTTCCTGACGCAGGCGCGAACGGGCGTCTGCAGCCTCGACATCCATGGTGTCGATCTGGGCGCGCAGGTCGGTAATCTCGGACAGCAACTGCGTGGCTTCCTCGGCCAGCCTGTCGCTCTTGATCTGCAGCGCGACCGCCTTGTCCCTTTCCTGCACGAGTTCCTGCTTGGTGCGGGCATTCTCGGCCGCATAGACGGCGCGGGCCATGTCCCGCTGGGCGCGGACTTCCTGCGGGCTGATCGGCAGCGTCGCCTTGATGCGGTTTTCGGTGTAGCGCACGATGCGATTGTGGACTGCCGGAGCAACCAGCATCACCGCAAGCGCGGCGCTCAGGAAACCCAAGCCGAACAGAAGAGCAAACTGGATCACGATGAGGCCGTTTCGCGGTCTGGATGGGAATGCGCTGGCTGTTTAAGCATGGTCACATTCAACCGGCAAGCGCCCTTCAGGCAGAAGGCCGGATTACCGGCCGCTGTGGCGCAAAACATGAAATTCCCCTCCGTTGTCCGGAGAGGACAATGGCGAATTTCAGAAAGGATTCCAGGTCGGCGACTGGGTGAGCTTCAGATAACCGACGTTGATGCCGAGGCGAGCACCGAGGCCGGTGCGAATCGGCACGAGAATCATGTTGTTGTTGCGCAGCACCGTCATGCCGACGCCGGCGACCACGAAGGCGGAGCCCGACACGCCGCCGAAGCGGGCATAGAGGCTGTTCACCGAGGGAAGGTCGTAGACCAGCATCATCGCGCGGGTGCCTTGGCCGCCGTAGTCGATACCGAGCGAAGGACCCTGCCAGAAGACCGGGTGTTGTCCGGCGTTCTTCGTATAGAGCTCGCCCTCGCCATAGGTCAGGCCTGCGATGAACGCGCCCGAGCCTTCCTGGCCAAGGATATAGCCGTTCGGCAGGCCGTATTGCGAAAAGGCGTTCTCCACAACCTTGGCAAGGCCGCCGCTGGTGGAGCCGAAGAAGCCGTGGCCGGCATCGACGATTTCCTGGGCGGAATATTGGTTGGAGCCCTGCTGGGCGGATGCCGGGCCTGCGAAGACCGCCACGGCTGCGATCACGGCAAACACCGTCGCTGCGAAACGGGCGAGGGCGGAAGGGGTGTGGATGCGCATTGTCAGATCCATGATTGTATCATCCAGGGGCACGCCTTTTGCATCATGCTTAAGGCCCGGCCATTTTGAAGCCATGATCTTAATAATCGGTTTACCAAATATGGTGTCATTATGGCCAGGAACATTGCTACATCCTCGCGCAACCTTCAGATGGCAAGGCGAATACGGGGGGTGCATTCCCAAACAGGAGACCTACATGCCGAAGAATCCGAATCTTACCCTTGCCGGGCCAGATCTCGCGGCACTTCTGTGCAGCCGTGTCTGCCATGACGTGATCTCCCCGGTCGGCGCGATCAACAACGGCCTCGAGCTTCTCGACGAAGGTGCGGCCGACGGCGACGCGCTCGATCTCATCCGCACCTCGGCCCTGAACGCCTCGGTACGCCTCAAGTTCGCGCGGCTCGCCTTCGGTGCTTCCGGCTCGGTCGGCGCCTCGATCGATACGGGCGAGGCCGAGAAGGCCGCCAAGGATTTCGCCATCGCCGAAAAGAAGACCGAGGTCACCTGGAACGGCCCGCGGGCGATCATCGCCAAGAATCGCGTCAAGCTGCTCCTCAACCTCTTCCTGGTCGCCTATGCCGGCATTCCCCGCGGCGGCTCTATGGACGTGACGCTGGAAAATCCGGAATACGACGCGAAATTCATCCTCACCATCAAGGGACGGATGATGCGCGTGCCGGCCAAGTTCGTCGAGATCGCCAGCGGTACTCTCGAAGAGCCGATCGATGCTCATTCGATCCAGCCCTATTACACGGTGCTGCTCGCGGAAGAGTCCGGTATGGAACTCAGCCACGTGGTTTCTGAAGACAAGATCGTTTTCATTGCCGAGACCGTGGCCGCTTGAGACGATCTGCGGTTGTTTGGCACCCAAGGGTAACCATTCATTAGTGCCATCCCCTTATTGATAGATGCTCGGGACCAGAGCGGGTTCAGCGTCAGGGGGATACGATGCAGCGTTTAATGATTGCCGACGGATCGGACATCGTACGCACGGTCGGAAAGCGAATCCTGTCGGAATTGGGCTTCCTCGTGGTCGAGGCCGGCACCGCGCGCGAGGCGGCGACGCGCTGCAGTGCCGAGCTTCCCAATTTCCTGATCGTCGATGCAGCGCTGGAAGGCGCGCTTGAACTCATCGGCACCATCCGGGCGATGCCGAACGGCAAGAGCATCCGCATCTTCTATTGCGTCATCGAAGCGGACCTAAAGAAGATGATGGCCGGCAAGCGCGCCGGTGCGGACGATTTCCTGCTGAAGCCGTTCGATCGCAAGATCCTGACGTCGGTCTTCTCGGCCCTGGCGCAGGCCGCCTGATTTTCAAAGACCTTACATCCGCTCGACCACCGGTGGCCCGCACGGTCCCCGATTCTCGTTGTGCCCACATTTCGTTTCAGGTCGGCACGCGGCTCAAAACAAAACGTCCGCCGGGCAGACCAGGCGGACGTTTTGAAAGGGGATTGTCAGGCGGCTCAGGCGGTTTCGGCGTATTCCGCCTCCGGTTCGCGCAGCACGTAGCCGCGGCCCCAGACAGTTTCGATATAGTTTGCGCCGCCGGCAGCATTGGCAAGCTTCTTGCGCAGCTTGCAGATGAAGACGTCGATGATCTTCAGTTCCGGCTCGTCCATGCCACCGTAAAGGTGGTTCAGGAACATTTCCTTGGTGAGCGTGGTACCCTTGCGGAGCGAGAGGAGCTCCAGCATCTGGTATTCCTTGCCCGTCAGGTGAACGCGCTGGCCGCCGACTTCGACAGTCTTGGCGTCGAGGTTGACGATCAGTTCGCCGGTGACGATGATCGACTGTGCGTGACCCTTGGAACGGCGGACGATCGCATGGATGCGAGCGACCAGTTCATCCTTGTGGAAGGGCTTGGTCATGTAGTCGTCGGCGCCGAAACCGAGGCCACGGACCTTGTCCTCGATGCCGGCCATGCCGGACAGGATAAGGATCGGTGTTTTGACCTTCGAAAGCCTCAGAGTGCGAAGCACTTCATAGCCCGACATGTCGGGCAGGTTAAGGTCGAGGAGAATGATATCATAGTCGTAGAGCTTGCCAAGGTCGACGCCTTCCTCACCGAGGTCGGTCGTATAGACGTTGAAGCTCTCCGATTTCAGCATTAGCTCGATGCTCTGGGCAGTCGCGCTGTCATCTTCGATGAGTAGAACCCGCATATTTTTCCCCTTTACCGCCGCGTAAGGTCTCGTTGCCCCCTTACTCGATACGGATCCAGACTGAGCCTGATTTGGAAGCTGCCACTAAATGGTTAACAAATTATGATTCAACCTGGCAAGGTTCATGATTTCGTTAAGCAAGATTAGTAGCAACCTGTTTTCCCTTCAAGTTTGGCCATCACCAGGATTGAATCCGCGGATGAGGAAATTCCGCTAAGTGATTCATTCGACTCATACATTGTCGCGGCCAATTTAGGCCCTGGCATTTACCGACCCTTAAACGATCCGGTTTATCATTAATGATGCCCGTAAACGAAAGGTTAACGCGAGCCTTAATTTATTAACGCCGCGAGAATTTTTTGATCCTGAGTGTACCAATCCGGATACACGGGCCTGGGTCTCGCTATCCACGGAGTATTGCGTATGAAGTCGCGTGACAGCATGGTTCGCCTGAAAAGCTTTCAGGTCACCGAAAAGCGCCGTCAACTGCAACAATTGCAGATGATGATGGCCGAATTCGAGAGAATGTCTAAAGAACTCGAGCATCAGATCACTCTGGAAGAGAAGAAATCCGGGATTACCGACCGGAATCACTTCGCTTATCCGACATTCGCAAAGGCAGCCCGCCAGCGCGCGGATAATCTTCAGGTCTCGATTCGCGAGCTGAAGGTCCAGGAGGAAAGCGCCGAACTGGCGCTTGAGGAAGCGGAAGCAGAATTCGCCAAGGCTTCGGCGCTCGAAGAGCGCGATGGCGGAATGCGCGCCCGGGCTTAACAAAGTCGGGCGGCATCATCGACGGAAATGTCATAATCTGGGGCGGTGCCGCGGTGCCGGGCCCCATTTCCGTATTTTTAGTGGTCGTTAACGTTTGTGATTCGGGCTCGGCATCCCGTGTTAACGAAGAATATCCTGCCACTCGGGGTGGCGTTCCACCTGGGCCTTGAAGAACGGGCAGAGCGGGATGATCTTCCAGCCGCCCTTGCGGGCTTCTTCGACCGCATGCAGCGCGAGCGCCTGACCGACGCCCTTGCCGCGAAGTGCATCCGGAACCCCGGTGTGATCGATGATGACAAGTTCCGGAGATGCGCGCGAATAGGTCATTTCGGCATAATGACCTTCGACCTCGGCCACATAACGACCGCCCGACCGTGTCTCTTCCAAAGTAATATTCATGATTGTCCCGCTTTTGTCCGTTCGCCGATGGTGTATTACGGGGAGGGCCGAAGGGAAATAGCCTGGGCCGCCTCATCAGGGGTGACACATCGTCAACGGAGAAAGCGATGAACTGGCTGCGGCCGCTTCTTCTCGCGCTGGCCGCGATCTTTCTGGCGCTCGGGCTCTTTTTGCCGATCATCCGTTTCGAGCGGCTCTATTTCTTCAGCGAAACGCCGTCTCTGCTGGAGCTTGTCGCGGTGCTTTTCCGGGAGGGAGACCTGGCGCTATCGCTGGTGGTCGGGTTGTTTTCGATCGTTTTTCCGATCGTCAAGCTGGCTGGGCTGGCGGTGCAGCTTTCCGGACGGGCGGTGGGAGCGGGATTTTTCCGCCGCGCGATGCCGCATCTTTCGAAATGGTCGATGATGGACGTGATGCTGGTGGCGATCGTCGTCTTTGCGGCAAAGAGCAGCGGCCTGGCTGTTGCGGTCTCGCAGCCGGGCCTCTGGTTCTACGCCGCTTCAGCCGTCATCGCCGGGCTTCTGCCGTCGCTGTCCCGGATCGGATCCGGGCAGAATTGAGCCGTCTTTCAGAAACCGAAAGGTGCCGTTGCGTTCGTTGCAGCGGCACCTTTTGGTTTCCGGTGCGGGCTTGACGCCCGCGAATTCGGCGTCAGTGGCGATATTGCTGGATGCGTGTGGTGCGCAGGCCGGCCAGGCCGTGATCGTTGATGGAGGACTGCCAGGACAGGAATTCCTCGACGGTAAGCGTGTAACGCTCGCAGGCTTCTTCCAAGCTCAACAGGCCGCCGCGAACCGCGGCTACCACCTCTGCCTTGCGCCGGATGACCCAGCGGCGCGTATTGGCCGGCGGCAGATCGGCGATCGTCAGGGGGCTGCCATCGGGGCCGATGACATATTTTACTCGGGGACGTATCATTTCGGTCATTGGACTCTCTACACAACGCAAGACCACGTCGATGAGCCTAGCTGCCCAGTTTTAATATTTGACTAAACAGGCAGCAGCATTTGTTCCCACTGTGGCAACAATCGCGTTGCGTGTCCAAAGGCAGGACGAAAAGCGGTCACTTGTCCAGGAAAAGACGGTGTTTCGGGGATCGGGCGGTCGCTTGAAAGCGGCCGGTCAGAAGCCTTTGCCGCCCCGAAGTTCGGCGAGCAGCGTGCCGAGCATGATGCGCAGATCGAGGAAAATGGAGAAATTGTCGATGTAATAGAGGTCGCATGCGATACGGGCGCGCGCCTTGCCGGGACGATCCGTCGGGCCGCGCAGGCCGCGCATCTGGGCCAGACCGGTCATGCCCGGCCGCATCGAATGGCGGCGATGATAATCCGCAACCAGGCTCTCGTAAGGGATGCCGGCCGCCAGCATGCCGATCGCGTGACAGCGCGGGCCGACCAGCGACATGTCGCCTTTCAGGACATTCAGGAGTTGCGGCAGTTCGTCGATATTGGCCTTGCGGATGAGGGCGCCGACGCGGGTGACGCGCGGATCGTCCTTGACCGTCTGGGCTATCCCCCGCGCATCGCCGAGATTGCTGCGCATCGAGCGGAACTTGTAGATCCGGAACCTGCGACCGCCCTTGCCCCAGCGCATCTGGGTGAAGAGCGCAGGCCCGTTGCTGTCTATGGGGATCGCCACCGCCACGAGCAGCATCAGAGGCAGGAGCAGGATCATTGCCGAAAGCGAGACGCCGATGTCGATCGCCCGCTTTGCCGCGAGCTGCGTTCGAAGGCTGCCGCTGGATTTACGGGGTAAACCCGAATGGCGGATGAGGATTGGCGGCGGCTCGATGTGGCGCCAGCCGCTCGACCGGTCGGTGGTGTCGTCATGCAGACCAGGAACACTCAAAACCAGCCACCCCACCCGACGCCCTGATGGGCGGCGGTAACTCTCAATAGAATACCTTCAGTCCGGAGTCATCAGCCAAGTTAACCGTCCGTTAAGGATGAATAGAATTTTAGAGATTGCTGTTATTGCAGCATCGCCAAAGACAACTCTGTTTTTCCGGGACCCAGTTCCAGTTGTGCCGTTCCCGCATGCCCGAGCGTCAGGTAATCCCCGGCGGAAAAGGAAAAAATTCCCGTTGCGGACTGCATTTGTGCTCCACCGGCTGCGCCGTTCATCAGAATAAGTGTCTGCGTTGCATTGAGCATGAGGCTGGTCGCATGGCCGGACGACGAGAGCACCGCGAGATTGAGGGCGACGAGGTACAGGCCGTCGGCCGGCACCACGAGCCGGTTGCCGCCGCCGCCGACCGCAGGGCCCAGCGAAAGGCCGCCGCGATCGAGGGCAAGCGTGGTGAAACCGCTCTGCTGGCCGGCGGTCGGGGTGAAACTCGTGCCGGTGCGGTAAGCGCGGGCGGCCGGCTGGTTGGGTTGCGAGACACGGCCGCTGGGCGAGATCGACAGACCCGTTTTCCAGGTCGTCCCGTCGCTGACCTTGACGGAGAACTCGGTGTCGCCGGCCAGGCCCATTTCCGCATAACCCGTCCAGTTCGACTGGAAGAGCAGCGAGGCCGTGTCGGTCGATGCTGCCTTGTTGACCTTGATCTGGTGGCCGTTGCCGGCGTGGTTGAACAGGCTTGCCGGGGAGGCGAGCGTGAGCCGGTTTGTGCTGTCGGGCGTCGCATTGATGCCGAGTTCGTCGACGTGGCCGATGGCGGGCAGGGGGATGTCCTGCCAGAGCGCGCCGGAGAACACTTTGAGCTTTTCGGAAGCGGCGAACCAGGCGCGCCAGCCGACGCGTGGGATCAAGAATGCCCAGTAGCCGTCCTGCCAGGAAGCGACACGTCCCGTCTTGCCGGCCCAGGCGCCGGTCGCTCCGGTCGCCACCAGGTAACAGGCGCCTTCCTCGGATGTGCCGGGCGGGTTCGCGAGTTCCGCGGCGATCGTCAGATGCACCAGGGTGTCGAGCCGCAGCAGCGCCTCGTTGTGGGTCACGTGTTTCTGCGCCTGCGAAGGCAGGATGAAGGGCATGTTCAGATTTGCGGTCGTATCGGCCATGGCTGTCTCCGTTCGGTCGCCCGGAGTCTAAGGCCGATGGCGGAGACGGGGAGGCGGAAGCGGTCAAGCCTTTGAAAAGCCTGAAGCGGCCCTTGAGAAATATGCCCGCTTCGACGCGCCGTGCCTTTGGCGCAACGCCTGCGCGTTTCGTCGCATGCGGGCGTTTCGATGTCCTGATTGCGCTTGTCCTTTGTCTCGCATATGCGAATGTGAGCGCGGCGAGAGACAGGGAAAAGCATGCGTTATTCGGCCTATTCGATCTTCAAGGAAGCGCTCTCCGGCAACCGGATGTGGAAGCCGGCCTGGCGCGAACCGCAGCCGAAGCCGCATTACGACGTGATCATCGTCGGCGGCGGCGGGCACGGGTTGGCGACCGCCTATTACCTCGCCAAGGAATTCGGCATCACCAATGTCGCGGTGCTCGAAAAGGGCTATCTTGGTTCCGGCAATGTCGGGCGCAACACGACGATCATCCGCTCCAACTACCTGCTCGAAGGCAACAACCCGTTCTACGAATTTTCGCTGAAGCTCTGGGAAGGGCTGGAGCGGGATTTCAACTACAATGCGATGGTCTCGCAGCGCGGCATGCTCAACCTGTTTCATTCCGACGGCCAGCGGGATCACTATGCGCGCAAGGGCAACGGCATGCGCCTGCATGGCGTCGATGCCGAACTGCTCGACCGCGAACAGGTGCGCCGGAAAGCGCCCTATCTCAATTTCGACCACGCCCGGTTCCCGATCATGGGGGCGCTCTACCAGAAGCGCGCTGGCACCGTGCGGCATGACGCGGTCGCCTGGGGTTACGGCCGCGGCGCCGATGCCCGCGGGGTCGATCTGATCCAGCATTGCGAGGTAACTGGCATCCGCCGCGAGAACGGCCTCGTCGTCGGCGTCGAGACGACCAGGGGCTTTATCGGCTGCAACAAGCTGGCGCTGGCGGCTGCCGGCAATACGACCACCGTCGGGCGGATGGCCGATCTCGAACTGCCGATCGAGACGCATGTGCTGCAGGCCTTCGTGTCGGAAGGGCTGAAGCCCGTCGTCGACCATGTGATCACCTATGGCGCCGGCCATTTCTATATATCGCAGTCGGACAAGGGCGGGCTGGTGTTCGGCGCCGAGATCGACTTCTATTCGTCCTATGCGCTGCGCGGCAATCTGCAGACCGTCGAGCATACGATGGAGGAGGGGGTGTCGCTGATCCCCGGTCTTTCGCGCGCGAAAGTGCTCAGGAGCTGGGGCGGGGTGATGGACATGTCGATGGACGGATCGCCGGTCATCGACCGCACGCCGATCGACAATCTCTATCTCAACTGCGGCTGGTGTTACGGCGGCTTCAAGGCGACACCGGCTTCCGGCTTCTGTTTCGCCCACCTGATCGCCAAAAACGAGACGCATCACGTCTCGCGCTTCATGCGGCTCGACCGGTTCGAGCGCGGTTACACGATCGACGAAGCGGGCCGTGGCCCCCAGCCGAACCTCCACTGAGCAAGATCCCCCATGGCAAGCCTGATCACCTGTCCGCATTGCGGCACCAGACCCAAGGAAGAGTTTTCGATCCGCGGGGCCGCCGCGCCGAAACGCCCTTTGCCGACCGCCAAGGACGAGGCCTGGCACCGTTACGTCTATGTGAGGGACAACCCGAAAGGGCGAACCCTAGAATACTGGCACCATGTCGCCGGCTGCCGCCGCTTTCTGGTGGTCGAGCGCGACAACCTCACCCATGAGGTTTTCGGCGTGACCGACGCTTCGGAATTCAAGTGGGCGGGAGCTGCCGAATGACCTCCTATCGTCTCGGATCGGGCGGCGCGATCAATCGCGGCCAGTCGCTCACCTTCACCTTCGACGGCAGGACCTACAAGGGTTTCGAGGGCGATACGCTCGCCTCGGCGCTGCTGGCCAACGACCAGATGCTGATGGCCCGCAGCTTCAAATATCACCGCCCGCGCGGCGTGGTGACGGCAGGGTCCGCCGAGCCCAATGCGCTGATGACGATCGGGGCCGGCGCGCGCGCCGAGCCGAACGCTCGGGCGACGGTGGTCGAGCTCTACAACGGCCTTGCCGCCGCAAGCCAGAACCGCTGGCCGTCGCTGAAGCACGATTTCGGCGCGGTGAACGACCTCTTCTCGCCGTTCCTCGGTGCCGGTTTCTACTACAAGACCTTCATGTGGCCGGGCGTGCTGTGGGAAAAGCTCTACGAGCCGCTGATCCGCCGCGCCGCCGGGCTCGGCAAGGTCACGATGCAGGCCGATCCGGACCGCTACGAAAAGTCCTGGGCTCATTGCGACCTGCTGGTGATCGGCGCCGGCCCGACCGGCCTGATGGCGGCGCTTGCAGCCGGCCGGGCCGGGGTCCGCGTCATTCTGGCCGACGAGGGGTTCAGGTTCGGCGGTTCGCTGCTGTCGGAAAGCGCTGCGGTCGGCGGCCAGCCGGCTGCCGAGTTCGCCGCTGAGATCGTCGAGGAACTCGCCACGCTGCCGAATGTCACCCTGATGCCGCGCACGACCGTGTTCGGTTGGTATGACGACATGGTGTTCGGTGCGGTCGAGCGGGTGCAGAAACATGTGGCCTCGCCATCGCCGGACCTGCCGATGGAGCGGCTGTGGCGCGTCGTCGCGAAACGGGCGATCCTCGCCACCGGGGCCGAAGAACGGCCGCTCGTCTTCGGCGGCAACGACAAGCCGGGCGTGATGACCGCAGGGGCCGCGCGCACCTATCTCAACCGCTACGGCGTTGCTGTCGGCGGCAAGGTCGCGGTCTTCGCCAATGGCGGTTCAGGCTATCGCGCTGCTGCCGATCTCTTCGCGCAGGGGGTCGACGTCACCGCGATCATCGATGCGCGGCCGCAATCGGCCGATCCGGTGCCGGACGGTATCCGCATCATCCGCAACGGCTCGGTGATCGCCACCAAGGGGCGCCGTCGCATCGAGGGGCTGATCGCCGAGCGTTCCGGCTTCGAGGAAGTGATCGGCTGCGATGCGCTTGCCGTGTCCGGCGGCTGGTCGCCGATCGTGCACCTGATGTGCCAGCGCGGCGCCAAGCCCGTGTGGTCGGACGGGAAACAGGCATTCCTGGCGCCTGACGTCGGCGGCGCTTTTGTGGCTGCCGGTTCGGCTGCCGGCCACGCGTCGCTGGGTGATTGCCTGAAGGATGGTTCGGTCAAGGCGCATGCGGCGCTCGACGCGCTGGGCAGGCTGGTGGGGTCCCTCGATACGCCCGAGGTCGAGGGCGAATACGATCCGTCCTTCGCGCCGCTCTGGTACGTGCCGGGCGCCCGGGACAAGGCTTTCGTCGATTTCCAGAACGACGTGCATGTCGGCGATCTCGGCCTCGCCCAGCGGGAGGGTTTCCGTCATATCGAGCACACCAAGCGTTATACGACCGCCGGCATGGCGACCGACCAAGGCAAGCTCGGCAATGTCAACACGGCCGGCATCGTCGCTGGAATGCGTGGTGTGTCGCCGGCCGAGATCGGCACCACCACATTCCGGCCGTTCTACACGCCGGTCTCGTTCGGTGCTGTGGCCGGCACTGCGCGGGCCGAACATGCGGCCCCTGTACGTACCTCCCCGCTGCATGGCTGGGCGAGAAAGAACGGCGCGACCTTCGTCGAATCCGGTCTCTGGTACCGCTCCGCCTGGTTCCCGCGGGAGGGCGAAAAGACCTGGCGGGAAAGCGTCGATCGCGAGGTCCTTAACGTCCGCGCCCATGCCGGGCTCTGCGACGTCTCCACGCTCGGCAAGATCGAGATATTCGGGCGAGGTGCTGCGGAATTCCTCGATCGCATCTATTCCAACAGCTTTCTCAAGCTTCCGGTCGGAAGAGCACGTTACGGGCTGATGCTGCGCGAGGACGGCATCGTCTTCGACGACGGAACAGTGAGCCGGCTTTCCGAAAACCGCTATGTCATGACCACGACGACGGCTTTTGCCGCGGAAGTGCTCGCGCATCTGGAATTTTCGGCGCAGACCTTCTGGCCGGAACTCGACGTGCGCTTCGTCTCCTCCACGGATCAGTGGGCGCAGATGTCGCTCGCCGGGCCGAAGGCGCGAATCATCATGAGCCGCGTCGTGCAGGACGATATTTCCGATGCTGCCTTTCCCTTCCTCGCCGCCAGGGAGGTAGTGCTGCGCGACGGGCTGAAGGCGCGGCTGTTCCGCATCTCCTTCTCGGGCGAGCTCGCCTACGAGCTTGCGGTTCCGGCCGGCTACGGCGAGGCGGTCGCCGATGCGATCATGGATGCCGGGCATGAGGAGGGGATCTGCGCCTATGGTGTCGAGGCCTTGAACGTGCTGCGCGTCGAGAAGGGGCATGTCACCCACAGCGAGCTCGACGGCCGCACCACCGCGGACGATGTCGGGCTCGGCCGGATGATGGCGATGCAGAAGCCGGATTTCATCGGCAAGCGGCTCTCGATGCGATTCGGGCTGACAGCCGCGGACCGGCTGCAGCTCGTCGGATTGAAGCCGATCGAGGCCGACAAGGAGATCAAGGCCGGTGCGCATCTGCTGAAAGACGGCGCGAAACCGTCGACGGCGAACGACCAGGGTTTCGTCTCGTCGGCCTGCTTTTCGCCAACGCTCGGGCATTTCATCGCGCTCGGCATGCTGAAGTCCGGGCGCGAGCGGATCGGCGAGCGGGTCATGGTCTGGGACGGGTTGCGCGGTTCGGAAGTGCTCAGCGAAGTCTGCCCGCCGGTCTTCGTCGATCCCGAAAACAGCAAACTGCATCTCTGAGGGCTGCTTGATGTCAATCAATCTTCTGCACCGGCATGTCCTTGAGGTTCATGTCTCCGGCTTCGAGACGGATCCGAATCCGAACCACCTCTCAATCATTCGCCGGCCCGTGATCTTCTCGGTTCTCGCCCATGCAGGCCAGGAAACAGCCGTCGCCGAGGCACTGTGGAATGCCCCGGATGTGGCGCTGCGCTTCTGCGGCCCGTCCGAATGGCTTGCCGTATCGCGGACGGTCGGCGCCGACACGGTCGCCGGCATGTTGTCCGGGATCGCCGGAGCGTCCTACGTCGACCAGAGCGACGGCCGCGTGCTGATGGAAATCTCCGGTCCGAGCGTGCGAACGATTCTGGCGAAATGCGTGGCGAGCGACCTGCATCCTGAGGTGTTCGAGGAGGGCCATTCCGCCGCGATGTTGTGCTGCCATGCCGAGGCGAATGTCGCCCGCACCGGTGCCGACACGTTCGAGATCATCGTGCCGCGCTCGCTTGCGGGGTCGGTTTTCGAGGAACTGATGGAGATGGGCCGCGAACATGCGCTGACCCACGGCTTTGCTGATTGAACGCTGCGCTTGCAGGTCGAGGGTCGGATCTGGATTTAACGTTAACCGCAGCACGATCTTTAATTTCGAAAACAGGGCCTCCCGGCTAATTTTTCGACAGAGGCTGCCGGTTTTTTGGAATTTCTGATCTTTGTGTTGCCAGATTGTTGAGAAGTGCTGCGATTTTGTCGGTCTCTCGGCTTTTTGTCTTCACATTCCTTACGAAAACGTTATGGAATGCGCCAAAGAACGTAAGAACCCGCAAGGGGCAAATAAACGAGATGCGACCCTTCCGGGATCGCATCCAGGGGAAAATATATGGAGTATTTTATCCAGCAGCTCATCAACGGGCTGACTCTTGGATCCATCTATGGCCTTGTGGCAATCGGCTATACGATGGTTTACGGCATCATCGGCATGATCAACTTCGCCCATGGCGATATTTTCATGCTCGGCGGTTTTGCCGCTCTGATCGTCTTTCTGATCGCAACCTCCTTCTTCGCCGGCATTCCGGTGGCGTTGCTTCTGCTGCTGATGTTGCTCGTCGGCATGCTGATGACGGGGTTGTGGAACTGGACGATCGAGCGGGTCGCCTACCGGCCGTTGCGCGGTTCGTTCCGGCTTGCGCCGCTGATCACCGCGATCGGCATGTCGATCGTGCTGTCCAACTTCATCCAGGTGACGCAGGGGCCGCGCAACAAGCCGATCCCGCCGATGGTGACCGACGTCTTCCATATCGGCGGCATCACCATCTCGCTGAAGCAGGTGCTCATCGTCATCATCACCGCGGTGCTGCTGTTCGCCTTCTGGTACATCGTCAACAAGACGCCGCTCGGCCGCGCCCAGCGGGCAACCGAGCAGGACCGCAAGATGGCGGCGCTGCTCGGCGTCGATGTCGACCGGACGATCTCGATCACCTTCATCATGGGTGCAGCGCTCGCCGCGGTCGCCGGCGGCATGTATCTGATGTATTACGGTGTCGCCTCGTTCAACGATGGCTTCATCCCGGGCGTCAAGGCCTTCACGGCGGCGGTTCTCGGCGGCATCGGGTCATTGCCGGGTGCCGTTCTCGGCGGGCTTCTGATCGGCCTCATCGAGTCGCTGTGGTCAGCCTATTTCTCCATCGCCTACAAGGACGTCGCCACGTTTGCGATCCTCGCTTTCGTGCTGATCTTCAAGCCGACCGGCATTCTCGGCCGGCCGGAAGTGGAGAAGGTGTAACATGACAGCTTCCACCGAAACCGGACATCCGAACGTGCTTGCCAAGGCGGTACGGGAAGGACTGTTTGCCGGCGTCATCTCCTTCTTCATGTTCCTGCTGTTCGTCGGCGTCGAGACCTATCAGGACATCAACAACGCGCTCGTCTGGCGCACCCGCTGGGGTCTTCTGGCGATCTTCGTGCTGGTAGCGGCGGTCAGCCGTTTCCTCACCGTCGGGTTCATCAAGCCGCATATCGACCGTCGCAAGCTCGCCAAGGCAAAGAGCGGCGTTCTGGAAATTTCCGAGCAGAAGAGCTTCTTCCATCGGCATTTCCTCAAGATCGCGCTGATCTTCCTGCTGGTCTATCCCTTCCTGTCGCTGCTCATTGTCGGCAAGCAGGGCTCGCTGAAATATGTCGACAATTTCGGCATCCAGATCCTCATCTACGTGATGCTCGCCTGGGGCCTGAACATCGTCGTCGGCCTCGCCGGACTGCTCGACCTCGGTTATGTCGCCTTCTATGCGGTCGGCGCCTATTCCTATGCGCTGCTGTCCTCCTATTTCGGCCTGTCCTTTTGGCTGCTTCTGCCGATGTCGGGCGTTCTCGCGGCACTCTGGGGGATCATCCTCGGCTTCCCGGTTCTGCGGCTGAGGGGCGACTATCTCGCCATCGTGACGCTCGCCTTCGGTGAAATCATCCGCCTCGTGCTGATCAACTGGACCGATGTGACCAAGGGAACATTCGGGATTTCGGGTATCGCCAAGGCCTCGTTCTTCGGCATCTGGTCTTTCGATACCGGCAGCGCGAACAGTTTCGTCAAGGCCTGGGGCCTGTCGGCTTCCTCGGTCTATTACAAGATCTTCCTGTTCTACATCATCCTGGCGCTCTGCATGCTCACCGCCTACGTCACCATCCGGCTTCGGCGCATGCCGATCGGCCGGGCCTGGGAAGCGCTGCGCGAGGACGAGATCGCCTGCCGCTCGCTCGGCATCAATACCGTCACCACCAAGCTGACCGCCTTTGCGACCGGTGCGATGTTCGGGGGAATCGCGGGCTCCTTCTTCGCCACCCGCCAGGGTTTCGTCTCGCCGGAAAGCTTCGTCTTTCTGGAATCGGCCGTGATCCTGGCAATCGTCGTTCTCGGCGGCATGGGGTCGCTGACCGGCATCGCGATCGCCGCGGTGGTGATGGTCGGCGGCACAGAGGTGCTGCGCGAAATGTCCTTCCTCAAGGCCGTGTTCGGGCCTGACTTCACGCCTGAACTCTACCGCATGCTGCTCTTCGGCCTGGCGATGATCATCGTCATGCTGTTCAAGCCGCGGGGCTTCGTCGGATCACGAGAACCGACGGCCTTCCTCAAGGAGCGCAGGGCGGTCTCCGGAAGCTTTACCAAGGAGGGCCACGGCTGATGGCTCTCGGAACGACGACAATGACGAACGATACGATCCTCAAGGTCGAGCACCTGTCGATGAAGTTCGGCGGCCTGATGGCCATCAACGATCTCTCGCTGGAGGTACGGCGCGGCGAGATTACCGCGCTGATCGGGCCGAACGGCGCGGGCAAGACGACGGTGTTCAACTGCATCACCGGCTTCTACAAGCCAACCATGGGCATGCTCACCCTGCAGCGCAGGGACGGCAAGGAATTCCTGCTGGAACGCCTGCGCGACTTCGAGATCCCCAAGCTGGCCGGCGTCGCCCGCACGTTTCAGAATATCCGCCTGTTCTCGGGCCTGACGGTTCTCGAAAACCTGCTGGTCGCGCAGCACAATGCCCTGATGAAGGCATCGGGCTACACGGTCCTCGGGCTTCTCGGTCTGCCGGCCTATAACAGGGCCGTCGATGCCTCGATCGAGAAGGCGAAATACTGGCTCGACAAGGCGGATCTGACCGATCGTGCCGACGATCCTGCCGGCGACCTTCCTTATGGTGCCCAGCGGCGGCTCGAAATCGCCCGCGCGATGTGCACCAACCCGGAACTGCTGTGCCTCGACGAGCCGGCTGCCGGCCTCAACCCGCGAGAATCTGCGGCGCTTAACGCGCTGTTGCACCTGATCCGCGACGAGGGCGCCTCGATCCTGCTGATCGAGCACGACATGTCGGTGGTCATGGAGATTTCCGACCATGTCGTGGTGCTGGAATACGGCCAGAAGATATCCGACGGCTCGCCGGACCATGTGAAGAACGACCCACGAGTGATCGCCGCATATCTCGGCGTCGAGGATGACGAGGTGGAAGAGGTGATAGCGGAAGAACTCGATGGGGGCCTGCGCTGATGGCGGCCGAAAACCTTCTGAAAGTCGAGGCTGTCGAGACCTACTACGGCAATATCCGTGCACTCGCAGGCGTCGATGTCGAAGTCAACAAGGGCGAGATCGTCAGCCTGATCGGCGCCAACGGCGCCGGCAAATCGACGCTGATGATGACCATCTGCGGCAGCCCGCAGGCCCGAACGGGCTCGATCATCTTCGACGGCGAGGACATCACCAAGCTGCCGACGCATCTGATCGCACGCCGCCGCATCGCCCAGTCTCCCGAAGGTCGGCGCATCTTTCCGCGCATGACCGTCTACGAGAACCTGCAGATGGGGGCCGGCCTCGACAATCTCAAATATTTCAACGAGGACGTCGAGAAGATCTTCACGCTCTTCCCGCGCCTCAAGGAACGCCAGAGCCAGCGTGGCGGCACGCTTTCGGGCGGCGAACAGCAGATGCTGTCGATCGGGCGCGCGCTGATGGCCCGGCCGAAGCTGCTCTTGCTCGACGAGCCTTCGCTGGGCTTGGCGCCGCTGATCGTCAAGGGCATTTTCGAGGCGATCAAGAAGCTGAACCAGGAAGAGGGCCTGACCGTCTTCCTCGTCGAGCAGAATGCGTTCGCGGCCCTGAAGCTCTCCGACCGTGGCTACGTGATGGTCAACGGCAAGGTGACGATGAGCGGTTCCGGAAAAGAGCTTCTCGCCAATCCGGAAGTGCGCGCCGCTTACCTTGAAGGTGGACGGCATTGATCGTTAAGGTTGTGTTAATGGCAGCCGGAGGAATTTAGGATGCAGGGACTGTTTTTCGAAAGCGACAGCGGCGTGCGTTACCTCTTGCGTTTCCTCGTGCTGATCATCGGTTTCTGGACTGCCTGGCGGTCGGGCAAGGCCGCCGCCGAGGGCTGGAACGGCTATGCGACAGTGGTGGTCTATACGCTGCTACTCGGCGTGGCGATGCGTTTTCTGCACTATGCGCTGTTCCAGGGGCCCTTCATCAGCCCGTTCTACTACATCATCGACGTGGCCATCCTGCTCGTCTTTTCGAGCGCCGGTTTCCGCATCCGGCGGACGCGCCAGATGGTGCAGAATTACTATTGGCTCTACGAGCCTGCTTCCGCTTTCTCCTTCAAGAAGAAAGATTGACAGCCGAACTTTTCTGCCCTCAGATTAGCTCGGGTTGAAACGATAAGTAACCTAGAGTGGAACATTTCCGGCGCAGTGATGGTGGGTATTGCGCCCGGTTTCGAAAAATCAGCTCACCTAAAAAATTGGGAGTAACTCGATGAAGAAGTCTCTTCTTTCCGCGGTTGCGCTGACGGCCATGGTCGCCTTCAGCGGTAGCGCATGGGCCGACATCGTTATTGGCGTCGGCGGTCCGCTCACGGGTCCGAACGCCGCCTTCGGTGCGCAGCTCCAGAAGGGTGCCGAACAGGCAGCAGCCGATATCAATGCCGCCGGCGGCATCAACGGCGAAAAGATCAAGATCGTCCTCGGCGACGACGTATCCGATCCCAAGCAGGGCATCTCGGTTGCCAACAAGTTTGCATCCGACGGCGTCAAGTACGTGGTCGGCCACTTCAACTCCGGCGTCTCGATTCCGGCTTCCAAGGAAGTCTATGCCGAAAACGGCATGCTCGAAATCACTCCGGCTGCGACCAACCCGGTCTTCACCGAGCGTGGCCTGTGGAACGTGTTCCGTACCTGCGGTCGTGATGACCAGCAGGGCGGCGTTGCCGGCGCTTACCTCGCAGACAAGTTCAAGACCGCCAAGATCGCCATCATCGACGACAAGACGCCTTACGGCCAGGGCCTTGCCGAAGAGACCAAGAAGGCCATGAACGCCAAGGGCCTCAAGGAAGTCATCCGCGAAGGCGTCAACGTCGGCGACAAGGACTTCTCGGCTCTCATCTCCAAGATGAAGGAAGCCGGCGTCACCATCATCTACTGGGGCGGTCTCCACACCGAAGCCGGCCTGATCATCCGCCAGGCCAAGGACCAGGGCCTCAAGACTAAGCTCGTTTCGGGTGACGGCATCGTCTCCAACGAACTGGCCTCGATCGCCGGCGACGCCGTCGAAGGCACGCTCAACACCTTCGGCCCGGACCCGACGCTGAATCCGGCCAACAAGGACCTGGTTGCCAAGTTCAAGGCAGCCGGCTTCAACCCGGAAGCCTACACGCTGTATTCCTACGCAGCCGTGCAGGTCATCGCTGCCGGCATCAAGGCAACCGGCAAGGCCGACGACGCCGAAGCCGTTGCCAAGACGCTGCATGAAAAGGGTCCGTTCAAGACCGTTCTCGGCGACATTGCCTTCGACGCCAAGGGCGACCCGAAGATCCCGGGCTATATCATGTACGAATGGAAGAAGGGTCCGGACGGCAAGTACAGCTACTTCCCGCAGGGCTGAGCCGTTATCGGCCAAGTCGTATCTTAAAAGGGAGCCCGGTCGAAAGCCGGGCTTCTTTGCGTTTTGGAGCACTTATAGGCGGCATGCCGGAGGCCCACTAAACTGACAGGTGAATTCCGAACTTGGAAATTACCATTATCTGGCATACCCTGGGTCAGGGCCTATTAAATTCAGCCGAACCCGAAGGACGAGACGGGTTTCGCGCCTGTACTGCGTCGGGAAGATTTGAAAATGCGCGATATTTCCTCCATCTTCCCTCCTAGCCAAGCATGAAATCCGTTACGCAGGTTGGATGAATTGAACAGGTCCTGATCCTGGATAATCCAATTTAAGGAGAGGTAATGTTATGGATCTAAGTGCCATTATTGCCCAGATCATCGGTGGAGCCGTCGGCGGAACCGCAGGTGGGAAAATCCTGAAGGATGCCGATCTCGGTCAGATCGGAAATATCATAGCCGGCGCGGTCGGAGGAGTTGGCGGTGGTTCAATCCTCGGCTCGCTTCTTGGAGTTGGCGGCGCGGCGGCCGGAGGCGTCGACTTTGCGGCGCTCGCTGGTCAGCTCGTCGGGGGCGGTATTTCCGGGCTTGTTGTTCAGATCGTCGTTGGTTTGGTCATCAACAAGTTTTTCAAGAAAGCCTGACTGCAGCGAAGCGTCTGTCGTCGCCACGCAGAGGCGCATGTTCGTCGCTCGAAACGATTTAGCCGGATCGTTTCCCGGCTAAGCTGACCGTTACTCACCGTGCAGCACATGTGCCGCCTTGACGGCCGCCGAGGCGCGATTTTCCACGCCGAGCTTCACATATATCTGTTCCAGATGCTTGTTCACCGTGCGGGCCGAGAGGCCGAGGATATCGGCGATGTCGCGGTTCGATTTGCCTTTGGCGATCCACAGCAGCACTTCGGATTCCCGTTGGGTCAGCGGGAAGTGCTGGCGCAGCACCTCGTCGTCCGGGCGTTTGTTGGCGGCCGTCAGGCGGAAGAGATGTTCGTCGGCGCCGATCGCGCCCAGGAAGGAGAATTGCAGGCTCGCCTGGCCGTTCTGGACGAGGGCGAAGGCTGCGTCGCGGGCAAAGCCCGGCTTGTCGCGCTCGGCCATCCAGGCGGAAATCCGGCGGGAGACGATGTCGAGCCCGTCGTCGCTGTTGGTCGCCGCATTGATCAGCCGTGTCGCCTGGGGGGTCGACCAGTGGATCGCGCCACTTGCCTTGACCGCCAGCAGATGGCGGCCGGCGGCGTCGAGCGCCACACGGGCGCTCTGGGCGGAACGGGCATTGGAGAGGTGCACGCGGATGCGGGCGCGCAGTTCGTCGATGTTGATCGGCTTGGTGAGGTAGTCGACGCCGCCGGAATCGAGCGCGTTGACCACATGCTCGGTCTCGGTGAGGCCGGTCATGAAGATGACCGGCACCTGCGCGACGGCGCCATTGGTCTTCAGCTTGCGGCAGGTCTCGAAACCGTCCATGCCGGGCATGACCGCGTCGAGCAGGATGAGGTCCGGGGTAATGCGCTCGACGATGTTCAGCGCCGACTGGCCGGCGGTGGCGATCAGCACCGAAAAGCCGGATTTTTCGAGCGCTTCGGTGAGGAAGCCCAGGGTTTCCGGGCTGTCGTCCACGAGAAGGACGATATCGCGCGGCAGAGCAGTTTCAGCCATCACTCGTCCTTTCTGCCTCAAGGCGGCTCAGGAATTTCATATAACCGGCAAGATCGAAGGCCTGTACGTAGGCGCCGAGCTCTTCCGTGAACGGGCGATGTTCCTCCTCCCGGGCGAGATCGGCGAGCTTCGCCTCGATACCGCGGACGTAGCCGATTTCGCCGAGACGCAAAAGGTCCTGGACATGGTTCGTCCCTGGACTTTTGATCGGTTTCTTCGGGCCGACGACCGCCGGAATCACCGTTTCGTTCTCATAAACCCAGACGAGGCCGAGATGGGCGGCGAGCTTGTCGGCAAGCCTGCGGATATCGACCGGCTTGGCGATCGCGTCGTTATGGCCTTCGTCGCCGGAATGCGTGGCGACGCCGTCGCCGATATTGGCCGACAGCATGACGATCGGCGCCACCTGGCCGTTCTCGCGCAGCTTGGCCACGAGCTGCCAGCCGCTCATGCCGGGCATGGAGATGTCGACGAGGAAGAGGTCCGGCGTGACGCCCTCGATCAGCGTCAGACAATCCGGCCCGCTATTGGCGGTCAGCACGACGAAATCCATCGGCACCAGCACCTCGCGCATCAGGTCGCGGTGATCCTCGTTGTCGTCGACGAGGACGATGGTGCGGCGCGGGCCGGTATAGGAGACGATCTTCTTTTCCGCCGCCGGCGCGGTGTTCGGTCGCTCGATGGCGGACAGCATCAGCCGCACCTTGAAGATCGAGCCTTCGCCCTTGGTGCTGGCGACAGCGATCTCGCCGCCGAGCGTGTTGGTCAAAAGCTGGGTGATGGTGAGGCCGAGGCCGAGCCCGGGCATCGGCCTGATGCTCTCCGCCTCGCCGCGCTGGAAGGGTTCGTAGATGCGGCCGAGATCCTTTTCGGCAATGCCGCGGCCGGTATCGGAAATGGTGAAGGTGGCAACCTGACTGCGATAGGCGATGTCGAATTTCACCGTGCCCTCGTCGGTGAACTTGATCGCATTGGAGAGCAGGTTGACGAGGATCTGGCGCAGGCGCTTTTCGTCGGTGCGAACGTATTGCGGCAGCGCGCGGGCGCGCTCGTGCTCGAACGTAAGCCCCTTGGCCTGCGCCTGCAGGCCGAACATCTCGACGATCTGGTCGAGAAAATCCTGGATGTTGATCTCGTTTGAATAGACCTGCAGCCGGCCGGCCTCGATCTTGGAAATGTCGAGCAGGCCGTCGATCAGGCCCGACAGATGATCGGCCGAGCGCTTGATGACCTTGATCGCCGACTGGCGCGGGGCAGGGATGGTCTCGTCGCGCTCGAGGATCTGGGCGTAACCGAGCACGGCGTTGAGCGGCGTGCGCAGCTCATGGGAAAGGCCGACGACATAGCGGCTCTTGGCCCGGTTGGCGGCCTCGGCTGTCTCCTTGGCCTCCTGGAGCGCCGCGTCGGTCTTCTTGTGGGCGGCGATTTCCTTCAAGAGCAGGGTGTTCTGGCGGGAGGACTCTTCCTCCGCCACCACCCGGCTGTCATGGGCGAGCACGTAGAACCACGAGACGATGCCGGCGATGATGGCGAAGACGAAAAAGACGATCAGCACCGTTCCGACGATCACCTCGGAATTCACAGGGGTCGCCTGGCTGACCTGATAGGCGATCATGCCGAGGATCGCGCCGATCGCCGAGATCGACAGGATCGCCGTCGTCGCGTAGCGCCCGAGGCGCGTCGTCAGCCGGGTGATGACGCTCTCCGGCAGGAAGGAGCGGGCGACCGCGCCGACCTGGGTGTTCAGCCGCGCATGCGGCTTGCACATGTCGTGGCAGCGGCTGTCGAGCGAGCAGCATAGCGAGCAGATCGGCGCCGCATAGGCCGGGCACCAGGCCATGTCCTCGTGCTCGAACGGGTGTTCGCAGATGGAACAGGTGATCGAGCCCAGGGTCTTCCAGCTCTGGCGCGGTTTGCGGGCGAGGTAGAACTTGCCCTTGGTGGCAAAGGCGAGCGCCGGCGAGATCAGGAAGGCGATCAGCGTTACATAGGTGGCGAGCGAGGCCATCAGCTGCCCGAACAGGCCGAAATGGGCGGCGAGCGCTATCGCCGCCGAGCCGAACATCGAGCCTAAGCCCACCGGGTTGATGTCATAGAGATGGGCGCGCTTGAACTCGATGCCTTCAGGGGACAAGCCCAGCGGCTTGTTGATCATCAGATCGGCCGAGATGGTGCAGAGCCAGGCCATGGCAATGATCGAGAAGATGCCGAGCGTCGCTTCGAGCAGCCGGTAGATGCCGAGCTCCATCAACAGCAGTGCGATCACCACGTTGAAGACCAGCCAGACGACGCGGCCGGGATGACTGTGGGTGAGGCGCGAGAAGAAGTTCGACCAGGCGAGCGAGCCCGCATAGGCATTCATCACGTTGATTTTCAGCTGCGAGACGACCACGAAGGCCGCCATCAGCAGCAGCGCCGCCGTATCGTTCGGGATCATGTAGCCGAAGGCGGCGAAATACATATGCGCCGGATCGGCCGCCTCACGGATCGGCACGCCGGTCGAGAGCGTCAGCACCGCCAGGAAAGAACCGGCGAGCAGTTTCGGCACGCCGACCACCACCCAGCCGGGGCCGGCGAGGAAGACCGCGAACCGGTGGCGCCATTTCCGCAGGCCTTCCGGCGGCAGGAAGCGCAGGAAGTCGACCTGTTCGCCGATCTGCGGCATCAGCGCCAGGATGACGGCGGAAGCCGCGCCGAACTCGACGAGGTTGAAGGGGGCCGGGCCGCTGACCTCAGCGTTCGAATGGCCGATGCCGGCAAAGGCGCGCCAGAGGTCGAACTTCTCCCAGTCCATGAAGGCGATGAACACGAAGGGCAGGATGTTCAGTATGATCCAGAACGGCTGGGTGATCAGCTGAAAGCGGGAGATGAGCTGCACGCCGTAGATGACCAGCGGGATCACCACCACGGCGCTGATGATATAGCCGATCCACGGCGGGATGCCGAAGGCGAGGTCCAGCGCGCCGGTCATGATCGAGGCCTCGATCGCGAACAGCATGAAGGTGAAACTCGCATAGATCAGCGAGGTGATGGTCGAGCCGATGTAGCCGAAGCTCGCGCCGCGGGTGAGCAGATCGATATCGACGCCGTGGCGGATTGCATAACGGCTGATCGGCCAGCCGATCCCCAGCATGGCGATGGCGGCCGCGACGATCGCGAAAAATGCATTGGTGGTGCCGTAGGAGAGTGTGATCGCGCCGCCGATCGCCTCCAGCGCCAGGAAGGAAATGGCGCCGATGGCGGTCTGGGAGATGCGGCTGGAGGAAAACCGGCGGGCGCTCTTGGCGGTGAAACGGAGGGCGTAATCCTCCAGCGTCTGGTTGGCGACCCAACGATTGTATTCACGCCGAACGGGAATGATGCGTTGCCGCGCTGCCATGCCTAATTTCTAGCACCTTTTGAGGGGAGACCGTCAATTGTGCACTTTCGGCTGTGGCGCGGCGTTTTGCAAGCAAACTATGATGCGGTGCGGTAAATCCCCACCGCATCTATGCGCCTGCTTACATCGTGCGGGTCGGGCGGACGACGATCTCGTTTGTATCCACGTCTTCCGGCTGGTCGATGACATGCAGGATGGCGCGGCCGATCGCGTCGGGGGTGATCGCGATGCTGCGATAGGTCTTCATCGCGTCTACCGCAACCGGGTCGGTGATCGTGCCGGCCAGTTCGGATTCCACCACGCCCGGATAGACGCAGGTGACGCGGATCTTGTCGTTTTCCTGGCGCAGCCCGTCGGAGATCGCCCGCACCGCGTATTTGGTGGCGCAATAGACCGCCGCGGTCGGCACCACGCCGAGGCCGCCGACGGACGAGATGTTGATGATCTGGCCAAAGCCCTGGCCGTTCATGACCGGCAGGACGGCAGCGATGCCGTAGAGCACGCCGCGGATGTTGACGTCGATCATCCGGTCCCATTCCTCGATCTTCAGCGACGACATCAGCGACAGCGGCATCAGGCCGGCATTGTTGATGATGACGTCGATGCGGCCGAATTCGGCCAGCGCGAATTCCGCGAAGGCCTGAAAGTCCTGGCGGTCGGTGACGTCGAGCCCGCGGATGCGGACGGTGCCGCCATTGGCGGCGATCTCTTCGGCCAGCGCTTCCAGCCGGTCGGTGCGGCGGGCGCCGAGCACGACCTTGGCGCCGGCAGCGGCGAGGGTGCGCGCCGTACCTTTGCCGATACCGCTGCTGGCGCCGGTGATAAGAACCACCTTTTCAGTGATTTGAGTCATGTTGCTGATCCTCTGTGCGAGGCAGCGGCGGCATGCCGCTGCAGGCACGGGATCTATGCGCCGGATGCGCGGCCGACCGGTATCAAGGTCCTCCGCAGTTCTTGCACGATCGTCCGAGCCTGCATCTGCGGCTATTTCAAAAGCGGCCAGAGCGTCGCGACCAGCAGCAGCGCCATGACGATGTTGAACCATTTGAGCCGCACCGGATCGGACAGGAACTGCCGCAGCGCCACGCCGAAGCCGGCCCAGACGGCGACGCTCGGCAGGTTGACGACGGCGACGACGAGCGTGATCAGCACCACCGAGACGAACGGGTTCTCGGCGCTGGCATAGGCCGCCATGGCGGTCAGCGCGCCGACCCAGGCCTTCGGGTTGACCCATTGGAAAGCGGCGGATTCGAGGAAGGTGAGGGGGCGGGCGGCGCTCGCGCTATCGCTGGAGACGGAGCGGGACATGGCAATCCGCCAGGCGAGGGTGAGCAGGTAGGCGCTGCCGGCGATCTTCAGCGCCAATCCAAGCGGCGGATAGGCCGTCAGAAGCGCGCCGAGACCGAAGCCGACCGCCAGCAGCACCGACGAAAAACCGATGGTGATACCGAGGATCTGCGGCACGGTGCGCCGGAAGCCGAAATTGGTGCCCGATGCCAGCAGCATGAAATTGCTCGGACCCGGCGAGACCGATCCGACAAGCGAGAAGAGGGCGATTGCAAGAATGGTTTCGTAGGCCATGGCAAAAGGTCTCCCGCGCGGGGAGGTGGCTCCCTGCGGCGTTAGGGTGTCTGGTTGTTCAGTCGAGATGTTAGAGGTGGCTGTATTCTAGAGATGGCGGACGCTGAGCTTGCCGCCCCATTTGCCGTTCAGGTAGTCGCAGACGAGCCGGCGGTGGCAATGATGCGGCGTGTCTTCGGAGCAGAGCAGGCAGGAACCGTCGAAGGCTTCCGGCTTCAGGTGACTTTCCACCTGACGGTCCGCCATCAGACCCATGAAATCATTCTGGAAAATCGCCCAGTCGCCCTTCTGCTTCTTGAAGGCGGTCATGATCTCCTCGGTCGGCGCCAGCAGCGGTTCGTGCACATAACCGGCACCGCAGATCGTCTTCAGGAAGAAGGCGAGGTCGTCGGATTTGGCAAAACCGGCAAGCTGCGAGGTGTTGTGGAGGCGCACGTCCAAGACCCGTTTCACGCCGGCCGCCTTGACGCGGCCGAAGAAATCCTCGGCGGTCGTCTTGGTGAAGCCGATCGTGGTGACATCCATGTTCATGCGTCTCTTCTTATCGCAACGGGCTTGCTCAGGCGACGTTTTTCAGGCGCGATATTCCCCCGGACGGGCCTGGCTGCCTATTGTCAATATTGACATTGTTGATAGTGTTCTTGCCATGAAGCTACAGCTCCTCGCCCTCGATCCCGTTTTCGATACCGGCCTGTCGACCATGCTCGACGTGTTCACCATGGCGAACGAGCTGGCGGCTATGCTGTCACTTGAGGTGCCGACCTTCGACGTGTCGGTTATCGGCGTGCGCAAAAAGGTGAAGACGGCGCATGGGCTTTCCGTGCCGATCTCGGGAAGCTTCGATCCGAAGGCCGGCGGCTGGCTGGTCGTGCCGGCGATCGCCTGCAAGATGCCGGATGTGCTGGTGCCCGCCCTCGACCGTGCCGAGATCCGTGATGCCGGGGCGGTGCTGCGCGAGGCGAAGGCGGCCGGTTTGAACATCGCCGCGGCTTGCGTCGGCACGTTCGTTCTCGCCGAATCCGGCCTTCTCGACGGGGAGAAATCGACGACGAGTTGGTGGCTCGCGCCGCTCTTCCGCCAGCGTTATCCCTCCGTGCAGCTGGAAGACGGCCGCATGCTGGTGAAATCCGGCGCGCTGGTGACGGCGGGCGCCGCACTCGGCCACATGGACATGGCGCTCTGGCTGGTACGGCAGGTGAGCCCGGAGCTGGCCGGCCTCGTGGCGCGTTACCTGATCGTCGACAACCGGCCGTCCCAGTCCGCTTACGTGATCACCGACCATCTTTCGCATGCCGACCCGCTGGTGCAGCGTTTCGAGCGCTGGGCACGCGGCAGGCTTTCGGAAGGGTTTTCGCTCGACGACGCTGCCGATGTGGTTGGCGCCAGCAAGCGGACGCTGGCGCGGCGCATGCAGCAGGTGCTCGGCAAGACGCCGCTTTCCTATTTCCAGGATCTGAGGGTCGAGCGCGCCGTGCATCTCCTGAAGACCAGCGACAAGAGCCCGGACGAGATCGCAACGCTCGTCGGTTATGCCGACGGCGTCACGCTTCGGGCCTTGCTGCGGCAGAAGACCGGGCGCGGGGTGCGCGAGGTGAGGGCGGGGGGATAGCTCAAACCTCCTTGCGCTTCAGAAGATAATCCAGGCCGCCGACCCGGAACCAGCGATAGGCATAGGCATCGAGCAGGAGCGTATGCTTGCCATTCGCCTCGGCCTTGCTGTTGCCGCCATCGGCGATGTCGATCAGCTTCTCGCCATGGTCGCCGAGACCCACCGAGAACTCCACCTCGACCGGCGTCGAATGCAGGTTGTGGACGACCAGCACCGAATTGTCGCGCCAGTCGTAGCGCAGCGCCAGCACGCCCTGGTCGCTGGTCTGCAGCGGCACGCATTCTCCCCAGCCGATTTCAGGCGCTTCCTTGCGCATGCGGATCAGGCGTTCCATCCAGTTCAGCATCGAGTTCGGATCGCGCCGCTGGTGGGCGACGTTCAGGTGTTCGAACCCGAACGGCCCGCCACTGATCACCGGCAGGACCGGCTTGTCGTTCTTGGTAAAGCCGCCATGCGGCTCGGTCGACCATTGCATCGGCGTGCGGGCGCAGTTGCGCTCCGGCAGCGACAGGTCGTCGCCCATGCCGATCTCGTCGCCGTAGCGGATGACCGGCGTGCCGGGCAGCGAGAACATCAGGCTGTAGGCAAGCTCCAGCCGGCGGCGGTCGCCCTGCAGCATCGGCGCCAGCCGCCTGCGGATGCCGCGGTCGTAAAGCTGCATGTGCTTGTCCGGCCCGAATTCCGAAAACACCTTCTGGCGCTGCTTTTCGCTCAGCCGGCCGAGATCGAGTTCGTCGTGATTGCGCAGGAACAGGCCCCATTGGGCGGTGGCGGGACGCTCGTAGGTGTCGTTGATCGCCTTGACGAGCGGCCGGCTATCGGCGGAGGCGAGCGCATAGAACAGCGCCTGGTTGACGTGGAAGTTGAACATCATCTGCATGCGGTCGCCGTCCTCGCCGAAATAGGCGAGGTTCTCCTTCGGCACCACATTGGCTTCGGCAAGGATGATGCTGTCGCCGAGCCGCCATTGCAGGAATTCGCGAAACGTCCGGAGCATGTCGAACTGCTCCTTCGGCTTTTTCACCTCGGCGCCCTTTTCAGAGATCACGAAGGGGACCGCGTCCATGCGGAAACCGGACACGCCGAGCTGGATCCAGAACCCCATGATCTTCAGGATCTCCGCCTGAACATGCGGGTTGGAGGTGTTGAGGTCCGGCTGGAACTCGTAGAAGCGGTGGAAATAATACTGCTTCGCCTCCTTGTCATGGGTCCAGGTGGTCTTCTGGACGCCCGGAAATACCATGCCCTCGTTGGCATTGGCCGGCTTCTTGTCGGACCAGACATACCAGTCGCGATAGGGGGATTTCGGATCGCTGCGAGCGTCCTGGAACCAGGGATGTTCGTTGGACGTGTGGTTGACCACGAGGTCGATCAGCACCCTTATGCCGCGCTGCTTGGCGCCATGGGTGAATTCGACGAAATCGCCGAGCGTGCCGTAGCGGGGATCGACATTGTAATAGTCAGAGACGTCATACCCGTCGTCGCGGCCGGGCGAGGTCTGGAACGGCATCAGCCAGATGGCGCTGACGCCGAGGCCGGAGAGATAATCCAGCCTGCGCTGCAGCCCCTGGAAATCGCCGATCCCGTCGCCATCGGCATCCATGAAGGTCTCGACGGAGAGACAATAGACGACGGCGTTCTTGTACCAGAGGTCATTGATCACGGGCTTGAGCTCCTCGGGCGGTTGGCGGGTCCGGGGAGGCAATTGCTCAGGCGAGGAAATGTTCCCGTCACGGAACGGTTTGCGGGAGATTTGCGTGACGCGGCTCAGCTGGCCGGTTGCGATATCGCCTTCTGACCCAATCGCCGTTCGGCTGTAACGCACCGGAGGGGGAGAAGGGGGAAGAGGGAGAATGTGGGGAACGGCAGATGGCTCGGGATCGGTTTTGGAGCATGATCGCAATGCACCAATTCGGGATCGAGAACGGTGGCCACAATGCGCCACAAGCGCTCATGATGAGTATCGCAATGAGCACCGGCAAAAGCCTGATGCCTCAGGGATGCTCCCATAGGTCGATTTCTTTGCGCATTTCGCCCATCTGTGGTAATGTCGGTAGAACTATAAAAAGGCAGACGCTGGCTTGAGCGAATTCCATGCCGGGGAAGGCTTTCGCTGCGCGAGCCTCCGGTCCCTCAAAGGGACACTTATCCATGACTATCGTCGCTCCTCTTCCGCCAACAGGTGTGATGAGCCTTGGCCTCGCAATCGTTTCCACCTCCGCCGCGCCGCTATTGCTGCTGGACGGAAAGTTGATGGTGATTGCCGGCAGTTCTTCGTTCTGCCGCGAATTTGAGATCGATCCCGCAACAGTTTCCAACCGCCCGTTTTCCGAGCTTGGCAATGGTGAATGGAACGTACGAAGCCTCGCGTCGCTGCTGGAGGCCACGGCGTCGGGAAGCGCAGATATCCACGCTTATGAAATGGACCTGAAACGAAAAGACCGCGCGCCCCGACACTTGGTATTGAGTGCCCAGAAACTCGATTACGGCGACGTTGAAGGGGTCCGCGTGCTCCTTTCCATCGCCGACGTGACCGATGCGCGCCTCGCCGAGAAGCTCAGAGACGACCTGCTCCGAGAAAAGGAAATCCTGCTGCGGGAAGTCCAGCATCGTGTCGCCAACAGTCTCCAGATCATCGCGAGCATCCTGTTGCAAAGCGCCCGCAAGGTTCAGTCGGAAGAAACCCGCTGGCATTTGACGCTCGCGCATGGACGCGTCATGTCGATCGCTTCGATTCAGCGGCAGCTTGCGGCAACAAATGTTGGCGATGTTGAACTGCGGAGCTACTTCACCCAACTTTGCAAAAGCCTCGCCGCGTCGATGATTTTTGATCCAGAGGAAATATCGATCAAGGTGAATGTGGACGACAGTCTTGCTACGGCGAATGTGTCCGTCAGTCTTGGCCTTATCGTCACGGAACTTGTCATCAACGCGCTGAAGCATGCATTTCCCGACCAGCGAAATGGCAGGATCGTGGTGGATTACCATTCCGACAACGGGGCGTGGTCGCTTTCGGTGGGCGACGACGGCGTCGGTATTCCAGTCGATCCGGCACTTTCAACGCCGGGACTTGGCACGGGGATTGTCGAAGCGATGGCAAAGCAGCTCGATGCGAAATTCACTCTCCAAAGCCTGAACCCCGGCCCCAAGGCCGAAATCACGCACGTCTGAGTTCCTGCCGCCATCAATTTTCAGCATGTCGGATCCAAACAGTCTCTCAGATGTGTCTGTCCGTATGGGTGAGAGTACCGGCAGGCCTCCAATCAACATAATTGTAACCTCGGGTTATCAAACGATCGAAACGAACGCCTTGTCCGCGGTCCCGACCCGAAGCAGGCATGGCAAGCCCGATGGGTGATCGGCACCTCGTCGCAAGGCACTGCGGCTGACGCTGCTATTCGATCAGAAGCAGGCCGCGCTTCCTGTCTCCATCGAGCGTGTCCATTGCCGAGAACAACCGTTCCCGCTCGACAAGCCAGGGCTTGTAGTCTTCGTTGACATCGAGGACGAGCACCAGATCCTCGGCCTCCAGATATCCTCCGATCGGAGAATGGTGACCGGCGCCTGCTCCAAAGATCTTTTCACGCGTGAAATTGACGATGTAGCGGCGACCCGGGTCGTTGGCGTGCTTCATATGCTGGCGGAATTCGTCGGCGGTCAGGTTGCGCAGAACCGAAACCTTCCGCTCGGTTTTCATTCGGGCGAGGTCGGCAAGTTCATCCAGCGTCAGGCCGATGATGCAGAACCCGGTCCAGCACATCCCGGTCCCGTCCAGCACCTCGGCCTCGGTCGTTTCCTCCTCGCCGGCGGAGCGAAACGCATTGGCAATGCTTGCGGGACCGCACCGCGAGCCGTTCGATTGCCAAGTGATGTTTGGGCCAAAGGTTGCCGCCACTGGCAGTGTCCAGGCCCGGTCCATCAGTTCGGGAGAGCGGATGACGGACGACCGGATCGCTTCCGGCGGGACTTTTGTCTGGCCGACCACGACGAATGCCGCTCCGGCGAGCAGGCCTGCGGCGGCGATGACGCCGAAAAATAGACCGCGCTTCATTTCCAGATCCTCGAAGCCAAGGATGATCCGGAAGAATGACTCAAAGAAGTAAGGACATCAATCGGCAGGCAATCCGCGACAGCTCCCCCGTCAGGAACGAGATTGTGCCGAACGGTCGCTGCGGATCGGATGCCAGATCGAAATGTCCCGAGGCCCGGCGAGGAGATCGGCAAGGGCCGCGTGCCATGCCTGGCGATAGGGGCGCTGCAACTGCACGTCCAGGACGTCCTGATGATCCTCCCAGGTCTCGTAGAGCATCACGTGGTTCTCGTTCCCGGGATCGGCATGCAGCATGGCATTGTGGAACATCGGCTCGTGCCGCATGGCATCGAGCACGCCGTTCAGAAGAGCGATGAAGCGGTCGCGCTGGCCTGGGAGGATATCGAAACGAATGACGTAGGTGACGGGCATGGGGCTGATCCTTTCACGCTGCAAAGCTGGATCCTGGATAGATGCCGTCGGTCGCCGGGTCGATTACCTTGGAGGTCATATATCGCACGCGCAATGCGCGCCTGCCGTCAAGGATGACGATCTCCTACCGGAAGAGAGACAGGATGTTTTGCGCGTCCGAATTGGCGATGGAAAGCGACTGGGTCGCGAGTTGCTGCTGGACTTGCAGTGCCTTGAGCCGGCTCGATGCCTCGCTCATATTCGCATCGACGAGGCGTCCAATGCCTCTGTCGAGACTGTCCGCGAGACTGTTTCCAAATGCTTCCTGCATCGCGATCCTCGACCTCAGCGAGCCAAGGTAGGCACCGGCCGATATGACCTTCTGCTGCATCTCGTCGAGAACCAAGGTGATTGTCGGAAAATCGATGTCGGGATCGGTGACGTCGATATCGAGAATATCGATACCCTCCGGCGGCAGCGTCCGGGTGTGGACGGGCGGCTGAACGGTGATCAGCTCTGCGGCGAGAGGAATGGTGGCGCGAAAGAAGATATTCGGCGCGCCGCCCTGAGCCGCAAACAGGATGTCGGGGGGCGCCTTGTTGAGAAACGTTGCCTGCAGGAGGACTTTCGCCCAATCGGCCGTGCTTTCGATATCTCCGTCGAAGCCGTATCCGATTTGGCCTCCGAGCGCCTGGTCGACGACATTCTTGGTGATCACGAACGTATCGTTGGACGTACCCACTGAAAAGGCGACCGTGACGACGTCGAATTTCGTAATCGTGAAGGGCTGGTCGAATACCGGGCCTGGCACGTCGCCATAACCCGATGTCGAAAATCCGAGCAATCCACCGATCGTGCCGAGGCCATGACCCAGATCCGGATCAGGCTCTTTCTGCAGAATTCCGCCGCCGCCATTCTTAAACAGTACGAGTTTCGACAGATCGACGTCGATGGTTCCGACGGAGACGGTTCCATCCTCGCTGCGATTGAACGATGATACGACAGAAGTCTTCGCGCCCGCTTCGCTGGCCTGGCCCTGCATGTCCGACCGCAACCAGTTCTGGCCGGCGAAGCTTGCGGAGTTGGATATCGAGACGATCTGCTGCTTCAACTGCTCCAGTTCTTCCTGGATCTTGTTCTTGTCTATTCCGTCCTGCTGGGCGGAAACGACCTTGGCCATGAACGCCGCCAGAATATCGGTGGTCGCAGCGATGCCTTCATAGGCCGTCTCGACCTTTGCTGCTCCAAGGCCAAGGGCGTCCTGCACGGCCGAGAGGGCGCCATTGTCCGATCGCATGGTGGTGGCGATCGACCAGTAGGCCGCGTTGTCGGAGGCTTGTTCGATACGCAAGCCGGACGCGACCTGCCGCTCTGCCCCGAACATCTGGCTGTCGAGGGAGCGAAGCATTTGGAGCGCAGAAGTAGCTCCAGCATTTGTGAGGATGCTACTCATAGTACTTTACACCGGAAACAACTCCTCACGCCCTAATTAAGCGCCGGATTATACAATCGAAATATGGTTAATATATCATGTATGGTTAATATATAATGAGGGGGCTCGATGCTGGCCGTGCCGGTGCTGTTTCATCCGAAGATGCCACGAGGGGTCCCACCAGGGCACCGTTCTTCCCCCTTCTCCCCCTCCGGTACGTCATTCGACGTATACGGTTTTGCGATGCAGCAACGGATAGTCGCTTAAGCAACGGTTAAGTTCTTCGTTGCGGACGAACGAGAAGAGGGGTTCGAACCAATGACATTCAAATCCAAACTGGGTGGCGCGCTGCTCGCTGCCGTAATGTCAACGACGGCGCTGCAGGGCGCTTTCGCCGCTGACGACACCATCAAGATCGGTGTTCTGCACTCGCTTTCGGGCACCATGGCCATCTCTGAGACCACCCTCAAGGATGTCATGCTGATGCTCATCGCCGAGCAGAACAAGAAGGGCGGCGTGCTCGGCAAGAAGCTCGAAGCCGTCGTCGTCGACCCGGCCTCCGACTGGCCGCTGTTTGCCGAAAAGGCCCGCCAGCTGATTTCCAAGGACAAGGTCGCCGCCGTTTTCGGTTGCTGGACCTCGTCTTCGCGCAAGTCGGTCCTGCCGGTCTTCGAAGAGCTGAACTCGATCCTGTTCTACCCGGTCCAGTACGAGGGTGAGGAATCCTCGCGCAACATCTTCTACACGGGTGCTGCCCCGAACCAGCAGGCTATCCCTGCCGTCGACTATCTGGCGAAGGAAGAGGGCGTCAAGCGCTGGGTTCTCGCCGGTACCGACTACGTCTATCCGCAGACGACCAACAAGATCCTCAAGGCTTATCTGATGTCGAAGGGCGTTGCCGAGTCCGACATCATGATCAACTACACGCCGTTCGGTCATTCCGACTGGCAGACGATCGTCTCCGACATCAAGAAGTTCGGCTCCGCCGGCAAGAAGACCGCCGTCGTCTCGACCATCAACGGCGACGCCAACGTGCCGTTCTACAAGGAACTCGGCAACCAGGGCATCAAGGCTGAAGACATCCCGGTCGTCGCCTTCTCGGTCGGCGAAGAAGAGCTCGCCGGTCTCGACACCAAGCCGCTCGTCGGCCATCTCGCTGCCTGGAACTACTTCCAGTCCGTCGATGCGGACGTCAACGCCGAGTTCATCAAGGAATGGAAGGCGTTCACCAAGAACGACAAGCGCGTCACCAACGACCCGATGGAAGCCGCCTATATCGGCTTCAACGCCTGGGTAAAGGCCGTCGAAGCCGCCGGCACCACCAATACCGACGCCGTGCTGGACTCGATCATCGGCGTCTCCGTTCCGAACCTGTCGGGTGGCACGTCCACCGTCATGCCGAACCACCACATCACCAAGCCGGTGCTGATCGGTGAAATCCAGGCTGATGGCCAGTTCGACATCGTTCAGGAAACTGCGCCTGTGGTCGGCGACGAGTGGTCCGATTACCTGCCGGACAGCAAGAACCTGATCTCCGATTGGCGCAAGCCGATGTCCTGCGGCAACTTCAACGTTGCTTCGGGCAAGTGCGGCGGCAAGGGCAGCTGATCCCAGTCTCTGCTGATTTGATGGGGCAGTCATTGCCCCTCACCCTAACCCTCTCCCCGCTCGCGGGGAGAGGGGAGTGCCTTTCGGCACAACATTTCCTGAACGTCCACTGACGGGCAGGAGGTCGCCACGGATCTCCTTCGCCCCGCTTGGGGGGAGAAGGTGCCGTCAGGCGGATGAGGGGCGATGTCATGATGATAAGATTTTTTCTTCGCGTATTTTTTCTTTGCGTTGTGTCCGCGCTGGCTTCGCCGTCCTATGCACAATCCGGTGCAGGCGCCGATCCCAGGCCGTTGATCGACGCGCTTTCCAAGGCGGACTTCAGCGAAGCCGAAAAACTGATCGGCCAGCTCGCCGCCACCGGCGATGCCCGGCTCGTGCCGGCGCTGAATGCCTTTTCCGAGGGCGACCTCTATTTCCGCAAGTCCGACAACCTGGTGTTCATCGGCAAGGCGGCCGGCTCCAATTACGAGCTGATCGATCCGGTGACGGGCGCCTCCGCCGGACAGGCCGCCAAGAACGCGGTCACCAAGATCAAGATCAACAACAGCCTGCGCCGCGTCATCCGCTCGGCCATGGGCGGCCTGACGCTGATGAGCCCGGACCGCGGGGTCCGGCTGCAGGCGGCCGATGCCGTGCTCCGCTCGCCAAGCGCCGAAAACCTCGAGCTCATCGAAACCGCAATCTCCAAGGAGACGGACGGCGAGGTCAAGGCCCGCATGGTAGAGGCGCGCGCCGTGTCGCTGCTCTCCTCCGACCGCTCCATCGACGAAAAGCGGGCCGCGATCCAGACGATCAAGAATTATGGCGGCCGCAACGCGATCGGCATCCTGATGGGCGCATCCGCCTCGCTCGATCCGAGCCTCAAGGGCGATGTCGATGCGGCGATTGCCAGCATCGAAAGCGGTCAGCGGCTCTGGGATATCGGCCAGAACGTCTGGTACGGCGTGTCGCTCGGTTCGGTCCTGCTCTTGGCGGCGATCGGGCTTGCGATCACCTTCGGCGTCATGGGCATCATCAACATGGCGCATGGCGAAATGGTCATGCTCGGCGCCTATTCCACCTTCGTGGTGCAGCAGCTCATCCGCGACAATGCGCCCGGGCTGTTCGACTGGTCGCTGACGATCGCGCTTCCGGTCGCCTTCCTGGTCACCGGTGCCGTCGGCTTCGTCATCGAACGCGGCGTCATCCGCTTTCTCTACGGCCGGCCGCTCGAAACGCTGCTCGCCACCTGGGGCGTCTCGCTCATCCTGCAGCAATCGATCCGCTCGATCTTCGGGCCTACCAACCAGGAAGTCGGCAATCCGTCCTGGATGTCCGGTTCGTTCCCGGTCGGCGGCATGACGATCACCTGGAACCGCATGTGGATCATCGCCTTCTCGCTGTCGATCTTCGTGGCGCTGCTGGTGGTGATGAAAAAATCCTCCTTCGGCCTCAACATGCGCGCCGTCACCCAGAACCGCCGCATGGCGTCGTCGATGGGCATCAAGACGCCCTGGGTCGATGCCTTTACCTTCGCGCTCGGCTCCGGCATTGCCGGCATTGCGGGTGTGGCGCTGTCCCAGATCGACAACGTCTCGCCGAACCTCGGCCAGAGCTACATCATCGACAGTTTCATGGTCGTAGTGTTCGGCGGCGTCGGCAATCTCTGGGGCACGCTGGTTGGGGCGCTGTCGCTCGGGGTGCTCAACAAGTTCCTCGAACCCTCGGTCGGCGCAGTGCTCGGCAAGATCCTGGTTCTGGTGCTGATCATCCTGTTCATCCAGAAACGTCCGCGCGGTCTCTTCGCGCTCAAGGGAAGGGCGGTGGAAGCATGATTTCCGGCTTTGTCTTCCGCGCCCTCGAAGGCCGTATCGTCGTCGCCGTCGGCATTCTTCTCGGCATCGGCATCCTGGTGCCGGCGCTCAACCTGCTGACCCCGCCCGACAGCGCCCTGCACATCCCGACCTATGCCATGTCGCTGTTCGGCAAGTATCTCTGCTACGCGCTCCTGGCGCTGGCGCTCGATCTCGTCTGGGGTTACTGCGGTATCCTTTCGCTCGGCCACGGCGCCTTCTTCGCGCTCGGCGGTTACGCGATGGGCATGTACCTGATGCGCCAGATCGGCCCGCGCGGCGTCTACGGCAACCCGATCCTGCCGGACTTCATGGTGTTCCTCAACTACAAGGAACTGCCGTGGTTCTGGCATGGCTTCGACTGGTTCATCTTCGCCATGGCGATGGTGATCGTGGTGCCCGGCCTGCTTGCCTTCATCTTCGGCTGGTTCGCCTTCCGCTCCCGCGTCAACGGCGTCTACCTGTCGATCATCACCCAGGCGATGACCTACGCGCTGCTGCTCGCCTTCTTCCGCAACGACATGGGTTTCGGCGGCAATAACGGTCTCACCGACTTCAAGGACATCCTCGGCTTCTCCGTCCAGGCGGACGGCACGCGTGCGGTTCTGTTCTTCATGTCGGCGCTGATGCTGTCGCTCTGCCTCACCCTTGCGTCGGCCATCGTCCGTTCGAAATTCGGCAAGGTGCTGGTCGGCGTGCGCGATGCGGAAAGCCGGGTACGGTTCCTCGGCTTCCGGGTCGAGAACATCAAGCTCTTCACCTTCGTCGTCTCCGCCATGATGGCGGGGATTGCCGGCGCGCTGTTCGTGCCGCAGGTCGGCATCATCAATCCGGGCGAATTCGCGCCGGCCAACTCGATCGAAGTGGTCGTCTGGACGGCCGTCGGCGGCCGCGGCACGCTGATCGGACCGATCATCGGCGCGATCCTCGTCAATGGCGGCAAGAGCTTCTTCACCGGCGCCTTCCCGGAAATCTGGCTGTTTGCGCTGGGGGCCCTTTTCATCTGCGTCACGCTCTTCCTGCCGAGGGGCATTGTCGGAACGATCCAGCATGGTTTCCGATCCCGCAAGGCCTACAAGGCTGCCGCTGAAGCGGAAAAGGGCAGGGATGCTCAGCCGTCCGTCGCCCAGGCCGCGGAATAGGGAGATGGATGATGAATACGATTGCTGAAACACGGAAGAAAAGCCTTCTCTATCTCGACAACGTCTGTGTTGCCTTCGACGGCTTCAAGGCGATCAACTCGCTGTCCTTCGTGATCGAACCCGGCGAGCTTAGGGCAGTCATCGGCCCGAACGGTGCCGGCAAGACAACGATGATGGACATCATCACGGGCAAAACCCGGCCCGACAGCGGAACCGTACTCTTCGAAGACACGATCGACCTTACAAAGAAGGACGAGGCGGATATCGCCCAGCTCGGCATCGGTCGGAAATTCCAGAAGCCGACCGTATTCGAAAGCCACACCGTCTGGGACAATCTGGAACTGGCGCTCAACCGGTCGCGCGGCGTGTTCGCGACGCTGTTCTACACGCTGTCGCCGGAGGACAAGTCGCGTATCGAGGAAATCCTCGAAACGATCCGCATGACCCACCGTAAGGACGAATACGCCGCCAACCTCAGCCACGGCCAGAAACAGTGGCTGGAGATCGGCATGCTGCTCGCCCAGGAGCCGAAGCTCCTTCTGGTCGACGAACCCGTCGCCGGCATGACCGATGCGGAAACGGCGGAGACGGCGGTGCTGCTCAAGGAAATCGCCAAGAGCCGCTCGGTCGTGGTCGTCGAACACGACATGGGCTTCATCCGCGAGCTCGGCGTCAAGGTGACCTGCCTTGCGGAAGGCTCGGTGCTCGCCGAAGGCTCGATCGATTTCGTCTCGAACGATCCGAAGGTGATCGAAAATTACCTGGGGCGGTGAGGGGACCATGAAGAACGTTGCGCCACTGGCACCCCCCTCTGCCCTGCCGGGCATCTCCCCCACAAGGGGGGAGATCGGCTGTGGCGCTGCCGGTTGCCACCAATCTCCCCCTTGTGGGGGAGATGTCACGAAGTGACAGAGGGGGGTGAGCCGCGCGCGCTGGAAGATTTGGGAGAACTGCCATGCTGACAGTCAACAACGTCAATCTTTACTACGGCGCGGCGCAGGCGCTGCGGGGTGTCTCGATTCATGCGGATATGGGCAAGATCACTTGCGTGCTGGGGCGGAACGGCGTGGGGAAGAGTTCTCTTCTCCGCGCCGTCACCGGCCAGCATCCGGTCAGCGCCGGCACGATCAGCTTTCAGGGGGAGGTGCTGAACGGTCTCGCTCCCTATAACCGCGCCAAGCACGGCATTGGCTACGTGCCGCAGGGCCGCGAAATCTTCCCGCTGCTCACCGTCCAGGAAAACCTTGAAAGCGGTTACGCGCCGCTCGCCCGCAAGGACAAGTTCATTCCCGACGAGATCTTCTCGCTGTTTCCGGTGCTGAAATCGATGCTCGGCCGGCGCGGCGGCGACCTGTCCGGCGGCCAGCAGCAGCAATTGGCGATCGGCCGCGCCATGGTCACGAGGCCCAAGATCCTCGTGCTCGACGAGCCGACCGAGGGCATCCAGCCGTCAATCATCAAGGATATCGGCCGGGCGATCCGCTACCTGCGGGATTCAACCGGCATGGCCATTCTGCTGGTGGAACAGTATCTGGACTTCTGCCGGGAGTTGGCCGACCAGGTCTACATCATGGATCGTGGCGAGATTGTGCACGAAGGGGCGGCCGAGACTCTGGATACGGCAGAAGCAAGGCGGCATCTGACCGTCTGAGACTAGTATTTTTACTGGTGAATGTTTGTATCGCGTTGCAGCACTTCGTGCGTTTCAATGCCATCTAATATATGTTAACAACCCCCCACGTTTTCAGGGCATTCCGCAATATTGTTAACAACCCCCGCACCCCATGATGAGGCGCTGATGGTCTTTGCACGCGTTGCTGGTTTCTTCTCTCGTTCCGCTCTTACGCGCATGGTTGCTGTAGGAGCTGTTTTTTTGGGCGCCACGACCTTTCTGGGGTCAATGACCGGCAGCGCCCTTGCCGCAGGCTGCGGCCAGCCAATGCAAGCGGGTCGCCACCCGATCACCATCGAAACCGACGGCGTTGCCCGTTCGGCCATCTATTTCATTCCGTCGTCCTATACCGGCAAGGACAAGGTTCCGCTGGTTTTCGATCTCCATGGTAGCCACAGCAATCCTGAAGGGCAGCTGAACAGAAGCTCGTGGGACAAGGTGGCGGAGAAAAACGGCTTCATCGTTCTGGCGCTGCAGGGCAGCCTGCCCGGAAGCTCGGCAGGAACTTATGCCTGGAACGTGCCCTTCGTCACCGTGCAACAGGGCGGCCTCGACGAGATCGCCTATATCCGGCAGGCAATCGCCACCGCCAAGCAGAAATTCTGCGTCGATGCGGCCCGCATCTATGCCTCGGGTTATTCCGGCGGCGGCCGCATGCTGTCGGCCTATCTCTGCTCCGGTCATGACGATTTCGCAGCCGCCGGCTTCGTGCATTCGCTGCGCGCCGGACGACCGGTCGAGACCGACGGCAAATGGGGTCCGGATACGCAAGGCTGCAATCCGGCCAGGCCCATCTCGATCATGGCGTTTGCCGGCGTCAAGGACGCGGCCAACCCTTATGCGGGCGGCGGCAATACCTATTGGCAATACGGCTTCAAGACCGCCATCCAGCGCTGGACCGAACTCGACGGCTGCAAGGGCAATGGCGACGTAAAGACCGTCGAGGGCGTGACCTTCAGTCTCTACGGTACCTGCAAGAACGGTGCACGCGTCGCATCCTACGTCTTCGCCAACGGCACGCATGACTGGCCGAAACCGGGTGCCGCCACGGAAGCGGTGATCGCCGCCGCCAAGGACGGGGCCGCGAGCGTCACCAAGGTGGCTGCAGTCACGGTGGCCAAGCCTGCTTTCGACGCCAATGTTGATCCGGCCTCGCGGATGTGGGACTTCTTCGGCAAGGCCGACAGCACTGACGTCATCGCCACCGCAGCACCCGCCAAGATCGGTTCTGCGGCCAAGTCTGGCACGGGCGTTGCATCAGGCTGCGGAACCGAAGCAGATCTTCAGGGGACGACGTGCAGCAGCAACCAGCCGATCGATATGCGCCGCAGCGGGCAAGGGGTGCAGGACGCCTTGTAACCAAGGCTTTCGGCGGGCGGACACGGCTCGCCGAATTCTACCAGGAAGGCTGCGCAAAAATTCGCCTTCCGGAAACTTTTTCGCCTGAAATGGAGGCGATCCTCATCAATACGTCAGGGGGACTGACGGGCGGCGACGTGATCGAATGGTCCGTCGCCGCCGCGGCTTCCACAAGACTGACGGTCACCACCCAGGCGAACGAGAAGATCTACAAGGCCGCCGCCGGCACCGCCTCCGTCTCCACCCATGTCACCGTCGGCGAAGACGCCTCGGTCCACTGGCTTCCCCAGGAAACCATTCTCTTCGACCAGGCCTCGCTGACCCGCCGCCTCGACGTCGATCTCTCCGAAACCTCCGAATTTCTGGCCGTCGAAGCGGTCCTGCTCGGCCGCAAGGCGATGGGCGAGGCGGTCGCGCACGGTTTTTTCCGCGACCGTTGGCGAGTGCGGCGCTCCGGCCAGTTGATCCATGCGGAAGAGATGAAATTCGAGGGCGAGATCGAGCAACTTTCCCAGGCCGCCGCCGTGCTTTCCGGCCAGGTCGCCTTCGCGACGCTGTTCTACACCGGCCCGCTCGCCGAAATGCTCTTCCCGAAACTCCGCCAGATTCTCGACGACACACCCGGCGGAGCCAGCCATTGGAACGGCAAGCTGATCGCCCGGCTGGTGGCGCCGACCGGCTTTGAGCTGAGAAAAATCCTGACACCGGCAATTTCCGTATTGCGTAACGGCGCGCCAGTGCCGAAAGTCTGGAACATCTGATCTTACTGCGGGATTCCCATGAACCTGACACCCAGAGAAAAAGACAAACTGCTGATTTCCATGGCGGCGATCGTCGCCCGCCGCCGGCTGGAACGCGGGGTCAAGCTCAACTATCCGGAAGCGATCGCCCTCATCACCGACTATGTGGTGGAAGGCGCGCGCGACGGCCGCTCGGTTGCCGACCTGATGGAAGCGGGCGCCCATGTCGTCACCCGCGACCAGGTGATGGAGGGCATTGCCGAGATGATCCACGACGTGCAGGTGGAGGCGACTTTTCCGGACGGCACCAAGCTCGTCACCGTGCACGAACCGATCCGCTGAGGAGGCAGCCCATGCTGGAACTGCGCCCCAACTGCGAATGCTGCGACAAGGACCTTGCCCCGGACAGCCGCGAGGCGATGGTCTGCACTTTCGAGTGCACGTTCTGCGCCGATTGCGCCACCGCGGTGCTGAAGGGCATCTGCCCGAATTGCGCCGGCGAACTGGTGCGCCGGCCGGTGCGTCCGGCGGCCGCACTGCTAAGCAATCCGGCATCCACCAAACGTGTTCTGAAGGCCGAGGGCTGTGCGCCCAAGGCGGCTTGAAGGAGAGATTCATGATTCCCGGTGAAGTGATTGCCGCAGAAGGCGAAATCGAGCTCAATTCCGGTGCTCCGACCGTGACCATCGAGGTCTCCAATACCGGCGACCGGCCGGTGCAGGTGGGCAGCCATTACCATTTCTTCGAGACCAATAACGGCCTTGCCTTCGATCGCGACAAGGCGCGCGGCATGCGGCTCGATATCCCGGCCGGAACCGCGGTGCGTTTCGAGCCCGGCCAGACCCGGGAAGTGACCCTGATCCCGCTTTCGGGCAAGCGCGAAGTCTACGGTTTCCAGCAGAAGATCATGGGTGCGCTGTGAAATCCGTTTTCGCGGCTGCTGCCGCCTTCCTGGGGTTCTGCGCCCTGTCGGCATTTGCCCAGGAGCCGAAGGCCAATTGCAAGAACCCGCAGACGCAGATCGAGATGAACATCTGCTCGCAGCGGGATTATGATGCAGCCGACAAGGCGCTGAACGCCCAGTACCAGACAACCCGCAAGGCCATGAAGGCGTGGGATGCCGATGCCATGTCGGAGCTCAAGGGGGCCGAGGATGCGCTCGTGAAAGCCCAGCGCGCCTGGGTCGCCTATCGCGATGCGCAGTGCATCTCCACCGGTTTCCAGGCGCATGGCGGCTCGATGGTGCCGATGCTGATTTCGGGATGCCAAGCCGATCTGACCCGCAAGCGCACCGCGGAATTGAAAGAACTGACCGAGGCGATGGGGAACTGATGTTCAGGTATGGAGAAATTGCTCAGGTAAGGAATTTTTGATAAGTAGGGAGAGGTAAGAAAGTCAGGGAACAATGACGATGGGCAGATTTGAGGCAAAGACATCCATGAAGGGGCAAGCCACAATTCCTGTCGAGGTCAGGAGGGCGCTTGGCTTGCCTCCCGGCGGGTTGGTGCAATTCATCGTCGATGACAATGGCAAGGTTTCGGTCGTGGCGAAGAAGAGTGGGCTTTCGCACATCAAGGGGATTTTCGGAAAGGCTGACGGTCCTATCGATATCGATGAGGCTATCGCCGAGACCGTGAGGCGCCGCACGGCTCTCGACCGGCAGGAGGATGATCCTTGATCGGCATCGATACCAATCTGCTGGTGCGCTACGCCCTCGACGATGATCCACACTGGTCGCCGATCGTCACGCGGTTCCTCGATACGCAGCTATCCCCGCAAAGACCTGGTTACGTAAATCCCATCACGCTCGTTGAACTTGTCTGGACGCTGCGGCGCAAGCCCGGATACGATCGCTCCAGGCTTGCCGATCTCATCGAAAGCCTTCTCGCATCGGACAGTGTCGTCCTTGGCGAGGCCGAGGCGGTCGAGCGCGCAGTTGCAGCTTTCAGGCAAGGCGGCGCCGGCTTTGCCGATTATCTGATTGCCGAGCTCAATGAAGCCGCCGGTGCTTCGCCAACCGTTACCATTGATCGCGGTGCGGCCAAGAGGCCGCCTTTCGTTCCACTTTCCGAGAAGGTCTGAACCATGCCCCACAAGATGTCCCGCGCCTCCTATGCCAGCATGTTCGGTCCGACCACGGGCGACAGGGTGCGGCTTGCCGATACCGAACTCTTCATCGAGGTGGAGAAGGATTTCACCATCTATGGCGAAGAGGTGAAGTTCGGCGGCGGCAAGGTCATTCGCGACGGCATGGGCCAGAGCCAGGCGACGCGGGCGGAAGGTGCGGTCGATACGGTCATCACCAATGCGTTGATCGTCGACCATTCGGGCATCTACAAGGCTGACGTCGGTTTGAGGAACGGCCGCATCCACGCGATCGGCAAGGCCGGCAATCCGGATACGCAGCCGGGCGTGACGATCATCGTCGGCCCGTCCACCGAGGCGATCGCCGGCGAGGGCAAGATCCTGACGGCCGGCGCCATGGACGCGCATATCCACTTCATCTGCCCGCAGCAGATCGAGGAGGCGCTGATGAGCGGCGTTACGACCATGCTCGGCGGCGGCTCCGGCCCGGCACACGGCACGCTTGCCACCACCTGCACCGGCGCCTGGCATATCGAGCGGATGATCGAAAGCTTCGACGCCTTTCCGATGAACCTGGCGCTGGCCGGCAAGGGCAATGCCTCGCTGCCGGCTCCACTTGAGGAAATGATCCTCGCTGGTGCCTCGTCGCTGAAGCTTCACGAGGACTGGGGCACGACGCCGGCCGCGATCGACAACTGCCTGACGGTCGCCGACGCCTTCGACGTGCAGGTGATGATCCACACCGATACGCTGAACGAAAGCGGTTTCGTGGAGGATACGGTTGCTGCGATCAGGGGCCGCACCATCCACGCGTTCCACACGGAAGGGGCCGGCGGCGGCCATGCGCCCGACATCATCAAGATCTGCGGCAATCCAAACGTCATTCCGTCTTCCACCAACCCCACCCGGCCCTACACGATCAATACGCTTGCCGAACATCTCGACATGTTGATGGTCTGCCATCACCTGTCGCCATCGATCCCGGAAGACATCGCCTTTGCCGAAAGCCGCATCCGCAAGGAGACGATTGCTGCCGAAGACATCCTCCACGATCTCGGCGCCTTCTCGATCATCTCTTCCGACAGCCAGGCCATGGGCCGCGTCGGGGAAGTGGCGATCCGCACCTGGCAGACCGCCGACAAGATGAAGCGCCAGCGCGGCAGCCTGAAGGAGGAAACGGGCAATAACGACAATTTCCGCGTCAAGCGCTACATTGCCAAATACACGATCAACCCGGCGATCGCCCATGGCGTTTCCCACGAGATCGGCTCGGTGGAAGTCGGCAAGCGGGCGGATCTCGTGCTCTGGAACCCGGCCTTCTTCGGCGTGAAGCCGGAAATGGTGCTGCTCGGCGGTTCGATCGCCGCCGCCCCGATGGGCGATCCGAATGCCTCGATCCCGACCCCGCAGCCGATGCATTATCGCCCGATGTTTGCCGCCTACGGCAAGCTCAGGACCAATTCTTCGGTCACCTTCGTCAGCCAGGCCTCGCTCGATGCCGGCCTGACGCAACGCCTCGGCGTCGCCAAGAGGCTGGTGGCGGTCAAAAACACCCGCTGCGGCATTTCCAAGGCCTCGATGATCCACAATTCGCTGACGCCGCATGTGGAGGTCAACCCGGAGACCTACGAGGTGCGCGCCGACGGCGAGCTGCTGACCTGCGAGCCTGCAACCGTGCTGCCGATGGCGCAGCGTTATTTCCTGTTCTGAGGCGCTGGCGTCTCGGAGCCCATTAATGAAGACGTTTTTGCGCTGGCTCCTCGCTGCGGTTCTGTTCGTGGTTGTCGCGGGGGCCGTCGGGACCTTCATCCCACGGCCGCTGTTTGCGCCGAGCCGGGCGGCGGAACCGGCGGTGCAAAGACGCATCCTGGTTCTGTCCAACCCGATCCACACGGACATTGCCATTCCGCTGGCCGGTGATACCCGCGCTGCCTTTGCTTTTTTGGGGCGGTCCGGAATCCCCGTTGCCAGTCCCGGTGCGGAATGGCTGGTGCTCGGTTGGGGTGGGCGGGCCTTCTATCTTGAAACGCCGACCTGGGCGGACTTGAAGCCGCTTCCGGTGTTGCGGGCACTGACGATCGACAGTTCGGTCATGCATGTGGACGTTGCCGGCGGGATCGATGAAAGTCATCCGGCGGTGATGCCGCTCGACCTGGAGGCGGCGGAATTCCAGCGGCTTTTGGCGTTCATCCAGACGAGTTTCATCCGTCAGGCAGGCGAGGTGGCCGTGGTGCCGGGGGCGGGCTATGGCGATAATGACCGGTTCTTCGAGGCGAACGGCTATTTCAACGCGTTTGCCGGCTGCAACACGTGGGCTGCCGCGGCACTTCGCGCCGCCGGATTGCGCACCGGCCTCTGGAATCCGCTGCCGCAGACGCTTACGCTATCCCTCAAGCTTTTCAATTGATCCCGGAGTTTTCCATGCAGCACGTCCATTCCTATCATCCGGCCGGCGTGGTCACCGATCCGCCCGTCGATATCGTCACGCTGCCGCATGATCTGCGGCATCTGCGCCGCAAGCTGCTGCATCTCTCGAATGGCGAGATGGTGATGCTCGACCTCAAGGAGGCGGTGCTCTTCCATCACGGCGATCGGCTGGTGCTTGAGAACGGCGATACGATCGAGGTACATGCGGCTCCGGAAAAACTCTTCGAGATCAAGGGCCACGATACGCTGCACCTGATCGAACTCGCCTGGCATCTCGGCAACCGGCACCTTCCGGCGCAGATCGAGGAAGGCCGTATCCTCATCCTGCGCGACCACGTGATCCGCGCCATGCTGGAAGGGCTTGGTGCCGCGGTTGCCGAGGTTGAGGAAGGTTTCCAACCGGCCCGCGGTGCCTACCATTCGCATGGTTCCCACGGCCACGACCATCATGGACATTGAGCCTTCGTGACCAACCTCGATACCAAGGTGCTTCTGAGGCTGATGGCCTGGCTCTCGCCGGCCTTTCCGATCGGTGGTTTCGCCTATTCGGGCGGGCTCGAACGGGCGGTGCACGATGGCCTCGTCAAGGATGCGGCAAGCCTGATCGCCTGGCTGACGAGCCTGCTGCGGCACGGCGCCTTGTGGAACGACACCGTGCTGTTCGGCGAAGCCTGGCGGCGGTTCGAGGACGGGGCTGCGTTGAAGGAGATAGCTGAACTGGGGCTGGCGCTTGCCGGCTCCGCAGAGCGCCACGCGGAGACATTGTCGCTCGGCAAGGCATTCGCCGCGGCGGCATCCGCATGGCCTCATCCGGTTCTCGACCGCCTGCCGCCAGCCGTGCCCTTCCCCGTCGCAGTCGGTGCGATTGCGGCAGGGCATGGCGTGCCGGCGGCCCAGGCGCTTGCCGCCTATCTGCATGCCGCCGTTTCGCAATCGGTGTCTGCCGGTATCAGGCTTGGGGTTTCCGGGCAGGTGGAAGGGGTGGCCGTGCTTGCGGACATCGAGAACTTGGTCAGCCAGATTGCAGAGCAGGCCAGCCGGACGACACTCGACGATCTCGGCGGTGCGGCAGTGCAGGCGGAAATCGCCTCTCTCCGGCATGAAACACAGCATTCGCGGCTTTTCCGCTCCTGAAAGCGGGCCTAAGCTGGGATATGAAAGAATGAAAGGACGACACATGAAATCGACGAATGGACCTCTGCGCGTCGGCATCGGCGGCCCTGTCGGCTCGGGCAAGACGGCGTTGACCGAGAAGCTCTGCAAGGCGATGCGAGAGGATTATTCCGTCGCGGTCGTCACCAACGATATCTATACCAAGGAGGATGCCGAAGCACTGGTGCGCTGCCAGGCACTGTCTTCGGATCGCATCGTCGGCGTCGAGACCGGCGGCTGTCCCCACACCGCCATCCGCGAGGACGCGACGATCAATCTGCAGGCGATTGCGGGCCTCAACGAACGCATCCCGGATCTCGACGTGGTTTTCATCGAATCGGGCGGCGACAATCTCGCGGCGACCTTTTCGCCCGATCTTGCCGACATCACCATCTATGTGATTTCCACCTGCCAGGGTGAGGAAATCCCGCGCAAGGGCGGCCCAGGCATCACCCGGTCCGATCTGCTGATCATCAACAAGAAGGATCTCGCGCCTTACGTCGACGTCGATCTCGACGTGATGGACCGTGACGCGTATCGCATGCGCGAGGCCAAGCCGCATCTGTTTACCGATTTGAAGCGCGGCGTCGGCGTGGACCATGTGGTCCGGTTCCTGAAGGAGCAGGGCGGGCTTTAAAGCGTGCGCGATCCTTCGGATCCGCTCGACACGCTTTAACTCTTTGTTTTACGCATGTCGTTGTCGCAAAACCGCTGCACACTTTTGCGCGACATGCTTTAAAAATCGAGGCCGGTGGCCCCTCGAAGCCACCGGCCTTATCTGCATGTCGCGGTCCCGCCGCCAGTGTCGCAACATGCATCCAAAGAAAGCCCGGACCCGCCGTCCGGTCTCGCTTCGTTTGACTTCAGATCTCGCGCAGGGCCTGCACGTCGCCGACCTGGATCACGCGCCCGCGTACCGTCACTCCTGTGCGCCGGAGAGTGGAGAATGCGCGGGAGAGCGCCTCGGGAGCGAGGCCCAGCATGCCTGCGAGCAGGTTCTTCTGGAAAGGCAGGCGAATGGACGCCGGGCCGCCGTCTACCGGGCACCGGGTCAGGATATAGTTTGCCACCCGCTGCGGCGCGGTGTGCAACCTGTCGTTGGCTACGCAGTCCATCGTGGTTATGAGGTGTTTCGACAGCGAGGTGATCACCGCCTTGGCGATATCCCGCTCCTGTTCGGCCAGATCCCGCACCGCCTGCATGTCGAAGCGGGCAAGCGTCGTAGCTTCGGCCGTCTGGGCATGATGGCGGTACTTGGTGCCGCCATAGAGAAGACATTCGGCGAACGTGTCCCCCGGGCTGCAGATGCGGATATCCGCCTCGCGGCCGTCGCGATTGAGCTGGTAAAGTCGTACGTAGCCGCTGAGAACGCAGTAAAAAGCGTCGGCATCCTCGCCCTCGCGAAAGATCGACTTGCGGTTCGTCAGACTGACGACACTCATGGTCGACATCATCCGGACGAGAGAATTGCCGGTCAGGCTGGTCAGGAAAGGCGTCTTCATCAGGACGGCCCGGTCCCTGTTGTTGAGCTTGAAATTGCTGTTCATCATGTCCGCCGTCTCTTCCATAACCTGAACCGCCGCGCATTCCCGATATCGCTAAAATAACAGGTTCATGAAATCTGAATTTGACATCGATCAAATCTGTAATTTTTTTCTGCAATCTCCGCGAGTTGGCCTGTTCCAACGAAAAACGCCGGGCCCAAGGGCCTGGCGCTGTCGAAAATACGGTTTGGAGATGGCGGTTATTCGGCGGCCAGCGGCGGCAGGCGCAGCACCTTGCTGCTGGCTTGAGCGCCGGGAGACCGATCGTCGTTGGCGCTCGTCTGCCGTTCCATCTGGTTGAGGCGTTCTTCCAGGGAGGCGATCGTCTGCGCGTTCTTGCGCGCCTCCTGGCTGAGCTCCTCATTGGAAAGACCGAAGTCTTCCTGTTCCTTCTTGCCGACCATGCGGCCGAAGATCTTGCCGAGCAGGCGCGACAGGTCGTCCATGATCAGGAAGAAGGACGGTACGACGAGAAGCGAGAGCACCGTCGAGACGATGATGCCGCCTATCACCGCGATCGCCATCGGCGCACGGAAGGAGCCGCCTTCGCCGACGCCGAGCGCCGAGGGCAGCATGCCCGCAGACATGGCGATCGACGTCATGATGATCGGACGGGCGCGCTTGCGGCCGGCTTCCACCATGGCATGAACCCGTTCGAGGCCTTGACGCTTCATCTCGATCGCGAAGTCCACCAGAAGGATGGCGTTCTTCGTAACGATGCCCATCAGCATCAGGATACCGATCAGGACCGGCATCGACAGCGCGTTCTGGGTGAGGATCAGTGCCACCGCCACGCCGCCGATCGCAAGCGGCAGCGAGAACAGGATGGTGAAGGGCTGGATGACGTCCTTGAAGAGCAGGATCAGCACCACGAGCACCAGCATCAGGCCCATCAGCATCGCATTGCCGAAGCTCTGCTGCATTTCTCCCTGCACCTTGGCGTCGCCGCTTTCGGCCAAACGAACCGTCTTCGGGAACTCGGTCTCGTCGACGATGCGTTTGAACTCGGCCGAGGCGGTATCGAGCGCCGTGCCGAAGGGCACGTCGGAGCCGATCGCCACGACGCGGTTGCGGTCGTTGCGCTTGATCGAGCTCGGGCCTTCCGAATAGTCGATGTCGGCGACGCTGTAGAGCGGCACGCTGGCACCGGCCGCGGTCTTGATCTTCAAGGCGCGAATGGAGGCCAGATCGCGGCGGACGTCGAGCGAGGCCTGGACGCGGATCGGGATCTGCCGGTCGTCGAGCGAGATCTTGGCAAGGTTGGCATCGACATCGCCGATCGTCGCGACGCGGACGGTCTGGGCGATCTGCTGCGGGGTGATGCCGAGGCGCGAGGCCTCCGCCATACGCGGCCGTATCTGCAGTTCCGGACGGGGCAGGGCGCCTTCCGAGGAGACGTTGAAAAGGACCGGCGAGGCCCGCAGCTTCGATTCCAGCACGCTGACAGCTTCGGTCAGGTCCGCTTCGTTGGTGGAGAGGAAGTTGAACGAAAGATCGCGCTCTGCGCGGTCGTTGACCTTGGAAATCCGCACGTCCGGAATGGAGTGGATGGCGGCAAAAATGTCCTTTTCGACATCCCATTGCGGACGCGTACGGCCATTTTCCTTTATCCTCGGCACAAAGTCGCGGATGATCGGGATCGATCCCAGGCCCTTGTTGACCAGGGTCTTTACCAGCGAATGGTCGATGTTCTGCAGGATGACGCGCACGGTTGCGCGTCGCAGTTCGAGGTCGCCCTTCGGCGAAGCGCCGCCGAGAATGAAGACGCTCTCGACACCGTCGATATGGCGTACGGCATCGTAGATGACGTCGGTGCTCGTAGCCGTCTCGTCGAGGGTCGCATTCGGGGGCAGCTCGACCGACAGCACGACGCGCGAGTTGTCGTCCGGCGGCAGGAAGCTGCCGGGGACCTGGGAGAGCAGCATTACTGAGCCGATCAGAAAGCCGATCGCGGCGAGCATCGTCGTATACCGCCAATACCAGCGGCGGGTCGTGCCGGTGACGAGGCGCGTATAGGCCTTCATGATCCAGCCGTCGTTGTCGTGATGGTCTTCCATCCCGTCTTCGGGGCTCATCAGATAGGCGGCCATCAGCGGCGTGATCAGTCGCGCCACCGCGAGCGAGAAGAACACCGAGAAAGCGACCGTCAGGCCGAACTGGATGAAGTACTGGCCCGGAACGCCCGGCATGAACGAGACCGGCACGAACACGGCGATGATCGTGAAGCTGGTGGCGATGACGGCGAGGCCGATTTCGTCGGCGGCTTCGAGCGCGGCCTTGTAGGGCGATTTACCCATCTTGATATGCCGCGCGATATTCTCGATCTCGACGATCGCGTCGTCGACGAGAATACCGGTCGCGAGCGTCAGCGCCAGGAAGCTTACGAGGTTCAGCGAGAACCCCATGAGGTCCATGATCCAGAAAGTCGGGATCGCCGACAACGGCAGGGCAACCGCTGCGATCAGCGTCGCGCGCCAGTTCCTCAGGAACAGGAACACCACGATGACGGCGAGGACCGAGCCTTCCACCAGCGTATGCAGGGCAGCTTCGTAATTGCCGTAGGTGAAGTAGACGGAGTCGTCGACCATTTCGATCGCGACGTTCGGATTGGCCTTGCGCACTTCGTCGAGGCTGGTGGCGACGGTTTCGGCGACCGAGACTTCGCTTGCGCCCTTGGCGCGGAACACGGCGAAGGTGACCGACGGCGTGCCGTTGAAGCGCGAGAAGGATTTCGGCTCCTCGTAGGTGTCGGTGATGGTGCCGAGTTCGGTCAGCTTGACGAACTGGCCGTTGGGCAGCGTGATGGTCGTGTCGGCAAGCTGAGCGACGCTGCGGGCATCGCCGAGCGTGCGGATCGTCTGTTCGTTGCCGGCCACCTGGCCGCGGCCCGAGCCGAGATCGACGTTGGTGCCGCGCATCTGGGTGCTGACATCGGCAGCGGTAATGCCATAGGCATCCAGCTTGGCGGGGTTCAGCGATACCCGGACTTCACGGTCGGAGCCGCCGTAACGGTCGATACGGCCGACGCCGGGCTGGCCCTGCAGGGCGCGCTTGACCGTGTCGTCGACGAACCAGGAGAGTTCTTCGAGCGTCATGTTCGGCGAGGAGACGGCGAATGTCTGGATCGCCTGACCTTCGACGTCGACCTTGGTGACGACGGGTTCCTCGATGCCGGCCGGCAGGTCGCTGCGAATCTTGTCGATCGCGTCCTTGGTGTCCTGCACGGCCTCGGCGGTCGGCTTTTCGATGCGGAAAACGACGACTGTCTGCGACTGACCATCCGTCACCGTCGACTGGATTTCGTCGATGCCGCTGATCGAGGCGACAGCGTCCTCGATCTCCTTCGTCACCTGCATTTCCAGTTCGGCGGGGGCAGCCCCGCTCTGGGTGACGGTGATCGACACGACAGGAACGTCGATATTCGGGAAACGGGTGATCGGCAGCGCGTAAAAAGACTGAATGCCGACAATAAGCAGCAGGGCAAAACCGAGCATCGGCGCTATCGGATTGCGGATCGACCAGGCAGAGAAGTTCATGCGGCTCAACCTCAGTTCGCTACAGCGGCGGGTTCGTCCGGGACCGGGGCGATCTTGTCGCCGTCCCGAACGAAGGCGCCAGCCTTCGCAACGACAATGTCACCGGCCGTAAGACCGCTGACGACCTGCACGAAACCGCCATCCTGGATGCCGGTTTCAATCTTCACCTGCTTGACCACATTGTCCTCGACCTTGCGGGCGGTGGAACCGTTCCGCCCGGTGGTGACGGCGGAGAGCGGCAGCGCCAGGGCATTGGTCTCGGCGATGACGATCTCGGCGCTGCCATACATGCCCGCGCGTGCACCGCTCTCGTCGTCGATGACGATATGCACTGCGCCGAGGCGGGTGACCGGATCGACCGTCGGGGAGACGAGCCGAACCTTGCCCTCGATCTTCACCTTGCCGCCGGCGACCGTGACGATCGCCTTCTGGCCGGCCTTGATCTTCTGGATGTCGGTCTCGGAAAGATCGGCGACCAACTCGATCGCGCCATCCTTGATGATCGTGAAGAGCGGATTACCGGTGCCGCTGGCGATCGCGCCGACCTTGGCATTGCGGACGGAAATGACACCGCCGACCGGTGCCTTCACGCCGGTGCGGGCGAGCTTCAGGTCGATGTCCTCGATCTGGCTATCCACGACCTTGATGTCCGATTCTCCGACGTTCACGGCCTGCTTGGCGGCGTTCAGCCGCGCCTGGGCGACCTCGAGGGCGGCGGATGCCTGTTCGAGCTGCGACACCGTGCCAGTGCCGCTCTGGCTGAGCTTCTGGAGGCGGTCACGTTGACGGGTCGTGTCGGATACATTCGCCTGGGCCTCGATCACCTGCGCCTTGTACTGCGCAAGACCGGCCTCGGCTTTCGCCTTGTTGGCCTGGAGCTGGCTTTTCTCAAGGATCAGAGCGTCTTCGTTCAACGTGGCGAGCACGCTCTCGGCCTTTACCTCGTCGCCGACATCGGCATTCAGCGTCTTGATCGACAGGGCCTCGACCAGCGGCTGGACATAGACTTCCTCGACGGGCCTGACGGTGCCGGTCGCGATGACGCGATCGACGAGCGGCTTTTCGACCGCTTCCGTCACAATGATCGAGGGCAGCTTGATTTCCGTCTGCGCCGGGGCCGGCTTGGCCGCGTCCTGCGCAACGGCAGAATTGGGGATCAATGCGGAGCCTGCGGCAAGCGCAACGCTTGCGACGAGGGCAAGCTGGCGAGCAGGCATACCGGCAGACTTGGTGAACTTGCGAAACATGCGATTACTTTCAAATTGAAGGTAAGGGGCAAATATTCCGCTGGGAACCGTCCCGATCACGTTGCGCCCCCTCAGCGCACGGTAACCCGGATCAAGGTGGTAACCGCACAAAACGGTTACAAGACCGGCAGCGAAAGATTCATCAACGCCGCAGTTTTACGTGTTTGCGTTGCACAAATCAATCCGTCGCTCTTATGGGATGAATGAGTTTTCGTTATGTTTTGTTTCAGAATATTTTCAAAAACGCGCGGCCGGGAGCCGCGCGTTCTCTTTCAGTGAACCACAGGCGATTATTATTTCAATGCCGCGTCGGTGATCTCGCTCGTATAGGCGCCTTCCGGCTTCTTGGTGATGATCTTCTGGTCGAGCAGCGCCTTGACCGTGCGATCGTAGGTCGCGGTGTCGAGCTTGCCGGTCGCGGTGCCGACCAGCTTGGCCACTTCGCCCATCATGCGCTTCTGGTGGTTCTCGTCCTGGCCGCCATTGTCCATGACGATTTCGGCCGCTTCGCCCGGGTTGGCGATGGCGTATTTCCAGCCCTTCATCGAAGCGCGGACGAACTTCACCATGGTCTCCTTGAACTTCGGGTCCTTGAGCTTGGTGTCCATCACGTAGAGGCCGTCCTCGAGCAGGTCGTTGCCCATGGCGGAGAAGTTGAAGACGGTGAGCTGGTCCGGCTTGAAGCCGGCATCGATCGCCTGCCAGTATTCGTTATAGGTCATGACCGAGATGCAGTCCGCCTGCTTCTGGATGAGCGGCTGCACGTCGAAGCTCTGCTTCAGGACGGTCACGCCGTCCTTGCCGCCGTCGGTCTTGAGGCCGAGCTTGTTCATCCAGGCGAAGAACGGATATTCGTTGCCGAAGAACCAGACGCCGAGCGTGCGGCCCTTGAAGTCGGCTTCGGTCTTCACCGGGCCGTCCTTGGGGCAGATCATCTGCAGGCCGGATTTCTGGTAGGGCTGGGCGATGTTGGTGAGCGGCACGCCCTTTTCGCGGGCAACCAACGCGCCGCCCATCCAGTCGACGATCACGTCGGCGCCGCCGCCGGCGATCACCTGTTCGGGCGCGATGTCCGGGCCGCCCGGCTTGATCGTGACGTCGAGGCCTTCTTCCTTGTAGAAGCCCTTGTCCTTGGCGACGTAGTAGCCGCCGAACTGGCCTTGAGCCACCCATTTCAGCTGCAGGGTCACCTTGTCGGCGGCCATCGCCGCCTGGGCTGCTGCAAGCGACATGGCGCCTGCCATCAGCGCAACGAGAATTTTTCTCATGTTTTTTATCCTTCCCTCTGAGGTTTGCCGGCTCCGCCGAAACGGGCCGGATTTTTCGCGTTTAACCACCGCGGTTAGACGGATGCCAGAACGTCGTCGCTCTTTCGCCAAGCGCCACGACACCATAAAAAACCGATCCGATGAGCGCTGCAACAGCGATTTCGGCCCAGACCATGTCGACATTCATGCGGCCGATCTCGGTCGAGATCCGGAACCCCATGCCGACGATCGGCGTGCCGAAGAATTCCGCGACGATCGCGCCGATCAGCGCCAGTGTCGAGTTGATCTTCAGCGCATTGAAGACGAAGGGCATGGCGGCCGGCAGGCGCAGTTTCATCAGGGTCTGCCAGTAATCGGAGGCGTAGGAGCGCATCAGGTCGCGTTCCATGGCGCCCGAGGCTGCGAGCCCCGCCACCGTGTTCACCAGCATCGGGAAGAAGGTCATGATGATGACGACCGCAGCCTTCGACTGCCAGTCGAAACCGAACCACATGACCATGATCGGTGCGACGCCGATGATCGGCAGTGCCGAGACCATGTTGCCGATCGGCAGCAGCCCGCGGCGCAGGAACGCGACGCGGTCGGCAAGGATCGCGACGACAAATCCGGAAGCGCAGCCGACCACGTAACCGAAGAGCACCGCCTTGAAGATCGTCTGCTGCACGTCGGCCCAGAGGATCGGCACCGAAGAGGCGAGCCTTGCGCCGATCGAGGACGGCGGCGGCAGGATGATGAAGGGAATGCCGGCACCGCGCGTCGCCGCTTCCCAGAGGATCAGGATCCAGGCGCCGAAGATGGCGGGAATCAGGAGGCGGAGGAACGTATCGCCCGCCTGGGATTTTGGGCGGATGCCGGAGAGTACCGAGACGCAGCGCCAGGCGAGCAGCCAGCAGGCCGCGACCAGCAGGAAGAAGGCAAGTGTCGCCTTGCCCTCGTTGCCGGTCATGCCGGCGAGCAGCAGCCAGACGGCAAGATGGGCCGCGACGAACGGGATCGTGGCGAGGAGGGGCTGGGAGAGCTTCGTGAACGACACCAGCGCCGCACCGGCGACGAGCAGGACGATCACGGTGACGGTGCCCGCGCCGAAGGGCGCGGGGGCATCCGCTGCCATCAGCGGCAGGGAGGCGAGGGCGAGGAGGCAAAGGATCAGGGCAACGGCGCCCTGCCAGGAGCGAAGAACCAGGGTCATGCCGGCCTCCCGCCCATGGAGCGATCGACGATTTTCGCGATGATGCCGACGATGGTGACCAGAAGTGCCGCAAGCACCGAGCCGGCGATCAGTGCCGCCCAGATATCGATCGTCTGGCTGTAATAGGCCGCGGCCAGCAGTTTCGAGCCGATGCCGGCGACGGCCCCGGTCGGCAGCTCGCCGACGATCGCGCCGACCAGGCTCGCGGCAATCGCCACCTTCATCGAAGTGAACAGGAACGGTATCGAGGCCGGTACCCGGAGTTTCCAGAATGTCTGGGCGCCGCTCGCATAATAGGTGCGCATCAGGTCGAGCTGGATGATCTCAGGCGAGCGCAGCCCCTTCACCATGCCGACCGCGACGGGGAAGAAGGAGAGATAGGTGGAGATCAGTGCCTTCGGGAGGAGGCCGGTGATGTTGACCGCGCCGAGCACGACGATCACCATCGGCGCCACCGCCAGGATCGGCACGGTCTGCGAGGCGATGATCCACGGCATCAGGCTGCGGTCGAGCGCCTTCAGATGCACGATGCCGACCGCGATCAGGATGCCGGTCAGCGTGCCCATGGTGAAGCCGAGGACGGTCGAGGAGAGCGTCACCCAGGCATGGTAGACGAGGCTGCGGTTGGACGTGACGCTACGCAGAAAGGTGTTCTCGAAGACGTTGCTGACCACCTGATGCGGCGCCGGCAAAATCGGCTTCGGCTGCACCATGGTCTTGCCGATGAATTCCATGGTGGTGGAGGTGACATCAGCCCGACGGTCGAGATCGCGCTGGAACGGCGCGTTCATGAAATAGGCGGCGACGTACCAGATGGCGACGATGGCGATGAGGATGGTGAGGACGGGGATGATGCGGTTCTTGAGGGAGTCGGGTTTCATGCCGCGGTCCTCCAAGGTTTCGGGGCGTGGCCACCCCCCTCTGTCCTGCCGGACATCTCCCCCACAAGGGGGGAGATCGGATAGTAACGATGCCTCGCCCTCAATATGGACTCGAGATTGCCGCTATGGCGTTGAATGCGCTCAATGTTCCGGGAAGCGGGTGCGCCTTGCCAATCTCCCCCCTTGTGGGGGAGATGTCCGGCAGGACAGAGGGGGGTATGCCCCGAACGCAGAAAGTTATTCCTCATAACTATGCCCCGCCCTCAGTCCCTCGCGCACCCGATGGGCAATCTCCAGGAACTCCGGCGTCTCGCGGATTTCGAGCGGGCGTTCCTTGGGCAAGGTCGATTCGATGACATCCGTCACCCGGCCGGGCCGCGGCGACATGACGACGATGCGGGTCGAGAGGTAGACCGCCTCCGGAATGGAGTGGGTGACGAAACAGATGGTCTTCTGCGTCCGCGCCCATAGTTTCAGGAGTTGTTCGTTCAGGTGATCGCGGACGATCTCGTCCAGCGCGCCGAAGGGTTCGTCCATCAACAGCAGGTCGGCGTCGAAGGCGAGTGCGCGGGCGATCGAGGCGCGCTGCTGCATGCCGCCGGAGAGCTGCCAGGGGTATTTCTTGCCGAAGCCGGAGAGGTTGACGAGGTCGAGGGTGCGCTCGATGCGGGCTTTGCGGTCGGCTGCCGAATAGCCCATGATTTCGAGCGGCAGGGCGATGTTCTTCTCGATCGTCCGCCAGGGATAGAGCGCCGGCGCCTGGAAGACGTAACCGTAGGAGCGCGACTTGCGTGCCTCTTCCGGCGTCATGCCGTTGACGGTGATCTCGCCGGCCGTCGCCTTTTCGAGATCGGCGATGACACGCAGGAACGTGGTCTTGCCGCAGCCGGACGGGCCGATGAAGGAGACGAAATCGCCCTTGTTCACCGTGAGATCGACATTCGACAGCGCGTGAACCGGGCCGTCACTGGTCTCGAAGGTGAGGCCGAGTTTTTTGGCCGAGACGACGGAGGATGGAGCATTGTTCATCGGCATTTGGGCATGGGTCCGAGTTTGGTGCCGTCCGGGAAGCTGACGGTATAGCCTTTGGCGGATTTGGTGATCGTAGCGGTGTCTTCCGGTCCGACTTCCCCTTCGGCCTCGCACGCTGCCTTGATGGTGAAACCGTTCGCCGTCTTCTTCGGCATGCCCTTGAATTCGCATGCGGAAACGGAAGTCGTCACGCCGTCGTCGTTGAGCAGCAGGAAATCGTCGGCACCCGACGATTCGCCGGTCTTGGCGTAAGTGCAGCCTTCCTTGCTGCCGTAGGCGCCGTCGAGGAAGGTCGCGCCCTTGGCGGGAGCGGCAATCGACATTGCGGCAATGACTGCCGATGCAATGCGAAAGCGGATCGTATTCAATGACATTTCTCGAAAGGCCCCCATTCAAGTCCGTCTGCCAAGCGTACAGTATAGATATCGCCGTTGCGCAGGATAGCGATCATTGCCGCGTGCAAGAGCCCTCTCTTTTCGGTTGCCCCGGCTCCCGTCCTCGGCGCGCGATGATATGCTGAGGGCAGATCCCGTTCGACAGAGGAATTTTGCAATGGACAGTGCATCAAAACCCACCTGCCGTGTCGTCAAGCCCGGCGCTGCCTACGACGGCAAGCAGGGCCTGAGCTATTTCGAGGGGATCGCGGCGGAAACCGTCGGCTCCAGGGGCATTTGCATGCATCTCCTCACCATCCCGCCGGGCGCGCGGGCTAAGGCCCATCTGCACGAAACCCACGAGACGGCCATCTACGTGCTCTCCGGCTCCGCCGTCACCTGGTATGGCGACCGGCTTGAGGAATGTGCCGAACTCTCGGCCGGCGAGATGATGTACATCCCCGCCGGCGTGCCGCACCTGCCGGCCAACATTTCCGACGCGCCCTGTTCGGCGGTAATCGCCCGCACCGACCCGAACGAACAGGAAAGCGTCGTGCTGCTGCCGGAGCTGGACGGGCTGGTGAAGGGGTAACGGCCGGATCGATGTCTTCGCCGTGCCACCCCCCTCTGCCCTCCCGGGCATCTCCCCCACAAGGGGGGAGATCGATATGCCGCGCCAGTTTCGCCAATTATCGAACGAATTCGAATTGGTTCCGGCAGGCTCCGGCTTTTGTTGAGAGCGAGGCCTCGCCGCTATCCGATCTCCCCCCTTGTGGGGGAGATGCCCGGCAGGGCAGAGGGGGGTATTCCGCGGAAAGAACATTGTTTCCCGTTCAAACCCCGCTGACCGGAATGCCTGACCGCTCCACCTTGCGCGGCGAGGTCAGTTCCTTCCAGGTCGACAGCGCCTTGTTGACCGCAGGATAAGGCTCGCGCTTGACGAACTGGCCGTGGCCTTCCTGCGTCTTGATCGCCCCATCCTCGATCGCCACCACGCCGCGGGTCAATGTGTAGCGCGGCAGGCCGCTGACTTCCTTGCCCTCGAAGACGTTGTAGTCGATCGCCGACTGCTGGCTCTTGGCGGTGATGGTCTTCGAACGCTTCGGGTCCCAGACGACGATATCCGCGTCGGCACCGACCAGGATGGCGCCCTTCCTCGGATAGACGTTGAGGATCTTGGCGATATTGGTCGAGGTCACTGCCACGAACTCGTTCATGGTGATGCGGCCGGTTGCAACGCCATAGGTCCAGAGCATCGGCAGGCGGTCTTCAAGGCCGCCGGTGCCGTTCGGGATCTTGCGGAAATCGCCGAGGCCGGTGCGCTTCTGGTCGGTCGTGAAGGCGCAGTGGTCGGTCGCCACCACCTGCAGCGAGCCGGAGGCAAGGCCTGCCCAGAGGCTGTCCTGATGCTGCTTGCTGCGGAAGGGGGGCGACATCACGCGGCGGGCCGAATGATCCCAGTCCTTGTTGAAATATTCGCTCTCGTCGAGCGTCAAGTGCTGGATCAGCGGCTCGCCATAAACGCGCATGCCGTTCTGACGGGCGCGGCGGATCGCTTCATGGGCCTGTTCGCAGGAGGTGTGGACGACATAGAGGGGGACGCCTGCCATGTCGGCGATGATGATGGCGCGGTTGGTCGCCTCGCCCTCGACGGAGGGTGGCCTAGAATAGGCATGCGCCTCGGGGCCGTTATTGCCCTCGTCCATCAGCTTGGTCTGCATGGCGGCGACGACGTCGCCGTTTTCCGCATGCACCAGCGGCAGGGCGCCGAGCTCAGCGCAGCGGGAGAAGGAGGCGAACATCTCGTCATCGTTCACCATCAGCGCGCCCTTATAGGCCATGAAATGCTTGAAGGTGTTGATGCCGTGATGAGCAACGACCGCCTTCATCTCGTTGAAGACCTGTTCGCCCCACCAGGTGACCGACATGTGGAAGGAATAGTCGCAATTGGCGCGGGTCGCCTTGTTGTCCCAGCGCTTCAGCGCATCGAGCAGCGACTGACCGGGCTCGGGCAGGCAGAAATCGACGACCATGGTCGTGCCGCCGGCAAGGGCTGCCCGCGTGCCGCTCTCGAAATCGTCGGCGGAATAGGTGCCCATGAACGGCATTTCCAGATGCACATGCGGATCGATGCCGCCCGGCATGACGTAACAGCCCGCCGCATCCAGCGTGGTATCGCCCACAAGGTTCGGGCCGATCTCGATGATTTTGCCGCCGTCGATCTTCACGTCCGCCTTGTAGGTCAGGTCGGCCGTGACGATAGTTCCACCCTTGATGACTGTGGTCATTGTTGTTCCCCTGTTCGTTCGTTCATCGGAAGGGGCAGGATTGCCTGCCTCAAGCCTGTGATGTTTATCAAGGCCGCTTCGAGCCTCCACATATCCTGATCGCCCAGCCGACCGATCACCTGAGAGATCGCGGTCTTGCGCAGGTGCGTCACCTTATCGACCATGATCTGTGAGACGGCCTGCAGGCCATTTTCGGCAGAAGGAGCAATTGTAGGTCGAAAGTTCGGTGAATCGGCAAGATAGGTCGTCAGCGGACAGAGAATCAGCGTCTCATGTGCATCGATATATTCGTCGGCATGGAGAATGACCGCAGGTCGAGGCTTTCCTAGGTCACCTTGGAACGCCGCCGTCACCATGTTGCCGCGCTTGAAAGTCACTCTTTGTCCCAGTCTCGGTGAGCGTCCTCGTCAACCAGTTCGAGGATGCCAGCCTGCCGATCTGCCTCCACCGCGGCGCGTGCCTGCCTTTCCGCCTCCCTGCGGTAGGCTTCACTCGTCGTGTCTTGCACCCAAATCTCGATCGGCCGATATCCCTGGCGGATCAGTTCGGCCCGTTCTTCGGGTGATATTTCCCTCGGTCGTCCCATTGTCCGTTTCCTGTCTCAAGGTGGCGGTTGCAATGCTACTCCACAATCTCCGCCGTCTCCAGCACGGCATGGAACAGCACGTCCGCTCCCGCCGCCGCCCATTCCTTGGAAATCTCCTCGGCCTCGTTGTGGCTGAGCCCGCCGACGCAGGGGCACATGATCATCGTCGAGGGCGCCACCTTGGCGGCCCAGCAGGCGTCGTGGCCGGCGCCGGAGATGATGTTCATATGGCTGTAGCCGAGCTTTTCGGCCGCTTCGCGAACACGGCCGACCAGCACCGGATCGAAGGTCACCGGGTCGAAATGGCCGACCGCCTCGACAGAACAGCCGACGCCGAGCGGTTCGCAGATCTCGGCCGCCTGTTTCTCGATCGTCGCCCGCATGCGGTCGAGCTTTTCCTGGGATGGCGTGCGGATGTCGACGGTGAAGACCACCTTGCCCGGTAGTACGTTGCGGGAATTCGGCGAGAAGAACACCTGGCCCACCCCGCCGACGGCGCCCGGCTGTTCGGACATCGCCACCGCCTGCACCATTTCGAGGATGCGGCCGAAGGCAAGGCCGGCATTGACGCGCAGGTTCATCGGCGTCGAGCCGGTATGCGCCTCGCGGCCGGTCAGCGTGAATTCCAGCCACCAGAGGCCCTGACAGTGGGTGACGACGCCGATCTGCTTGTTCTCGGCTTCGAGGATTGGCCCCTGTTCGATATGATATTCGAAATAGGCATGCATCTTTCTGGCGCCGACCTCCTCGTCGCCGAGCCAGCCGATGCGCTTCAGTTCGTCGCCATAGGTCTTGCCGTCCGGATCCTTGCGGCCGTAGGCGTAGTCGATCGAATGCACGCCGGCGAAAACGCCGGATGCCAGCATGGCCGGCGCAAACCGCGCGCCTTCCTCGTTCGCCCAGTTGGTGACCACGATCGGGTGCTTGGTCTTGATGCCGAGGTCGTTCATGGTGCGCACCACTTCCAGCGCGCCGAGCACGCCGAGAACGCCGTCATATTTGCCGCCGGTCGGCTGGGTGTCGAGGTGGCTGCCGACATAGACCGGCAGCGCATCCGGATCGGTGCCGGCGCGGGTCGCAAACATCGTGCCCATCCTGTCGACGCCGACGCTCAAACCTTCGGCCTCGCACCACCTCTTGAAGAGGTGGCGGCCTTCACCGTCCGCATCGGTCAGCGTCTGGCGATTGTTGCCGCCGGCAATGCCGGGGCCGATCTTCGCCATGTCCATGAGCATGTCCCACAGACGATCGCCGTTGATGCGCAAGTTCTCGCCGGGTGCTGCCACCATTTTTTAGTCCTCGCCTGTTTTACGTCCACCCGGTGTGGGCGGAATGCTTTTCGTTCCCATCGGTCCTTCGTGCCCGCTTTGAAAAGAGGCATGCGAAGATCGGCATTGCGTTTATTCCGCTTGTCGCCGATAATTTGACCGCTTGGTAAAACATTACTATTTCCGCCGCGCCACTCAAGACGAAAATCACGAAAAATCCAGAGGAATTTCGAAAGCGCCGGGTGGACGCGGAAGAGGGCAAGGACAGGCATGGCCATCCCGAGGGCGGCGAAGACGCAGAGACGCACGCGCATCCAGGAGGAGAAGGAGGAGCGCATCCTCGAAGCGGCGCTCGACGTGTTTTCCCAGAACGGTTTTCGCGGCGCCACGATCGACCAGATCGCCGAGGCGGCCGGCATGTCGAAACCCAATCTCCTCTATTATTTCCGCACCAAGGAGGCGATCCACCGCCAGCTGATCGACCGGGTCCTGTCCACCTGGCTGGAGCCGCTGCGCGCCTTCGATGCGGAGGGCAATCCGGAATCGGAGATCCGCTCCTATATCCGCCGCAAGCTCGAAATGGCCCGCGATTTCCCGCGCGAAAGCCGGCTTTTCGCCAATGAAGTGCTGCAGGGCGCGCCGCATATCGAGGACGAGCTGAAAGGCCCGTTGAAGGCGCTTGTCGACGAAAAGGCGGAGGTGATCCGCGCCTGGGCGCGGTCCGGCAAGATCGCCAAATGCGATCCCTACCACCTGATCTTCTCGATCTGGTCGACCACCCAGCACTATGCCGACTTCGACGTGCAGGTGCGCGCCGTGCTCGGCCAAAACTATGCGGGCGAGGGGCGTTTCGAGGATGCGGCTCGGTTCCTGGAACAGCTCTTCATAGATGGGCTGCGGGCGCGCAACGCCTGAGCTTCCTTCGTAAACTCGAAAACGAAAAACGCCGGCGCTGAGGCCGGCGTCTTCTTACTTACCGATTGCCGAGCCTGGTATTATCAGGCGGCGGCGGAAGCCCGGTTGGTCGGGACTTCGGCGATCGTCTTCAGAACCTGGGAAGCGATCTGGTAGGGGTCGCCCTGGGAGTTCGGACGGCGGTCTTCCAGATAGCCCTTGTAGTCGTTCTTGACGAACGAGTGCGGCACGCGGATCGAAGCACCGCGGTCGGCAACGCCGTAGGAGAACTTGTTCCAAGGAGCCGTTTCGTGCTTGCCGGTGAGGCGCTTGTCGTTGTCCGGTCCGTAGACGGCGATGTGGTCCATCAGGTTCTTGTCGAAGGCAGCCATGAGGGCTTCGAAATAGTCCTTGCCGCCGACTTCGCGCATGTACTTGGTGGAGAAGTTGCAGTGCATGCCCGAGCCGTTCCAGTCGGTGTCGCCGAGCGGCTTGCAGTGATATTCGATGTCGATGCCGTACTTTTCAGTCAGGCGTTGCAGCAGGTAGCGTGCCATCCAGATCTGGTCGGCGGCCTTCTTGGAGCCCTTGCCGAAAACCTGGAATTCCCACTGGCCCTTGGCCACTTCGGCATTGATGCCTTCGTGGTTGATGCCGGCGGCGAGGCAAAGGTCGAGATGCTCTTCGACGATTTCGCGGGCGACGTCACCAACGTTCGAGTAACCAACGCCGGTGTAATACGGGCCCTGCGGAGCGGGGTAGCCCTGTTCCGGGAAGCCGAGCGGACGGCCGTTCTGGTAGAAGAAGTATTCCTGCTCGAAACCGAACCACGCATCCTCGTCGTCGAGAATGGTCGCGCGGGCGTTAGTCGCATGCGGCGTGACGCCATCCGGCATCATGACTTCGCACATGACGAGCGCGCCGTTGGTGCGGGCCGGATCCGGATAAAGCGCAACCGGCTTCAGCACGCAATCGGACGAGCGGCCTTCGGCCTGCATGGTCGACGAACCGTCAAAGCCCCACAGCGGCAGCTGTTCGAGCGTCGGGAAGGTGTCGAATTCCTTGATCTGCGTCTTGCCACGCAGGTTCGGTACCGGGGTGTACCCGTCGAGCCAGATGTACTCGAGCTTATACTTGGTCATATTTTATCTCTCAGGCCGTGACGTTCATGGTTGAGCCATCCTGAGGAAGCGGCATCGCGACGATACCGCGCCTCCGGGGTAACCAGAAGAACGCATTTCCCGTGCCAGTTTGCATCGGAGCGACGGTTCTGGATTAAAAAAGTGTAAACGAAGGGTCGCAGGCGGAGCGCTGAGAGCGACTAAAGGTCCTGTAGATCAGCACGGTCTCATGAAATCTCCGGGTTTTAAAGGTTCTATCAAGATTGCTCGGAACCGGGGTCGGTTGGCACACGTTTCCCCGCTAGAGGTTCCTGCGAGCAAAATAGATCGCCGGGACCGCGCTGCCGCTAAATTAGCGCCTAGCGCGAGTCGAAAAAATGATATAAAATCGTGCAATAAGCACAAAAAATGTGCAGATTTGTGCTCTGTGCGTGTTTGGATGCACTTTTGAAGTTAGGAGACGATAGGATGACAATTCACATCCATCGTGAGTCAGCAACGATCTATCAGTTTCCGGTCCGCCCGAGACGGCGGCTGGAGGACGGCCGGACCGTGCCGACCGGAATCCATGATGTAACCTTCAGCGTCGTAGATACCAATTGCTGGTATCATGACGAGGCAGTGCGGGATTCCGAGCCGAAGAACGACCAGCCGAAACCCTGCTGACCCATAGATGACGAAAAGGCCGCGCCATTGATGACGCGGCCCCTATCCCTTCGATCCGTTTTTCCTCAGAATGCGAACAGCTTCAGCATCGCGTAGCCGAAAACCGCGATGAACAGCCAGCCGAACGCGCCGAGTGCGAGCGGCCGCCAGCCTTCCGCCTTCAGCTTGCGGATGTCGGTCTGCAGTCCCATGGCAGCAAGCGCCATGGACAGGAGGAAGCTCGTCGCGGTCACGAGCGTCTGGCTCACGCCCGCCGGAATGGCGACTGCGCTGTTGACCAGCATCATCCCGATGAACCCAAGCACGAACCACGGCATCGGCGCCGAGGCCTTCGATGGGCCTTCCGCGCCGGAGCGCATGGCGAGCGCCAGCGTCATGATCAGCGGCGCCAGCATGACGACGCGGGCGAGCTTGGAAATGGTGCCGAACTGCCCGGCGACATCGCCGCCCTGGAAGGCGGCGGCCACGACCTGCGCGACCTCATGGATGGTGGAGCCGGTCCATAGGCCATAACCGCGGGCGTCGAGCCCGAGCGGGGCGGCGAGCAGCGGATAGGCAAGCATCGACAGCGACCCAAACAGTGTCACGCAGGCGACCGCATAGGCGACATGCTCCTGCTTGCCACGCACCACCGTATTGGCGGCGATGACCGCCGAGGCGCCGCAGACCGAGGTGCCGGCGGCAATCAGGTCGGTCAGCGACCTGTCGACACCCATGGCCCGGCCAACCAGCCGGATCGCCACGAAGGTGGTCACGAGTGTCACGGCTACCATCGCAAGGCCAGCGCCGCCGAGCGAGAGAATCTGGCCGGCCGTCACCTGCAGGCCGAGCAGCACGATGCCGAAGCGCAGGATACGCTTCAGCGAAAAGCCGATGCCGGGCTCGACAGCTGCCGGAACCGGCAAGGCGTTGCGGATCAGCATGCCGAAGACGATCGACAGGATGAGCGGGCTCAGCGTCATCCAGCCTGTCAGGTTGCGGACGGTGAGGGCGACCGTAGCAATCGCGGCGGTCAGGAGAAGTCCGGGAAGAAGCTGAGTGAAAGCCGGCCAATAGGGAGAGGAGAGGTTGGCGCGCTGTTCCGCAGTCGGCTGGCTCGGCTTCATGATTTTTCCACGAGAGTCTCTATTCGTCGAAAATCATTCTCCCTTTTGCAGAAACACAAATCCAATTGATAAGTTTTCTGATATCGTTCGATAAAAGCGAATGGTTTTGGACAATGACCCTCGATCAGCTTCGAATTTTTCTGGAAGTCGCCGCGCGCGAACATGTGACCCGTGCGGCGGAGGTGCTGAACCTCACCCAGTCGGCGGTGAGTGCGGCGATCTCGGCGCTGGAGGCGCGGCATGCCGTGATCCTGTTCAACCGGGTCGGGCGGCGGATCGAACTCACGGAAGCTGGAAAACTGTTCGTGCCGGAGGCGCGCGCCGTTTTGGAGCGGTCACAGACCGCCGAGCACGTGCTTGCCGATCTCGGCGGGTCGGCCTCGGGCATCCTGCGGATCCATGCCAGCCAGACGGTCGCGAGCTACTGGCTGCCGGCCCGGCTGGTCAGCTATCACGAGCGGTTTCCGCGCGTCGATCTGCGGCTCACCGTCGGCAATACCCAGAGCGCGGCCGAAGCGGTGCTGACCGGGGCGGCGGAACTCGCGGTCGTCGAAGGCGAAGTGTTTCTGGCCGGGCTCAAACGCCGAAAGGTGGCGGAGGACAGGCTGGTGCTGGTCGTGGGCAGCCGCCATCCTTGGGCGGACGGTCGCAAGATCCGCTCCAGCGATCTTCTCGAAACCAACTGGATCATGCGCGAACTGGGATCGGGCACTCGCTCCGCCTTCGAGGCGCAGCTCATCAATCTCGGCATCGAGCCGCAGTCATTGTCCGTTGTCCTTGAAATGCCGTCGAACGAAGCGGCGATGGCGGCGGTGGAGGCGGGGTTGAGCGCCACGGTGCTTTCAAGCCGGGCAGCATCGTCCCACTCCTTTTCCGGTCGGCTTCACATTGCCGATTTCCCGATGCCGCTCCGTCAGTTCTCGGCGATCTTTCATGGTGAGCGGCACGTCACCCGGGCGCTGCGCGCCATGCTCGACCTGTTGAACGAGCCCGCTGAAGACAGCTCCCGCTGATCCCCCGGCCAAATCCCCCCACGTAGGTGCATGCTCTCCGTGTGAACGATAAAATTTAAATCGTTCGATATTTGCGAACAATACGTCCGCAACTTGCTGTCTATTCCCGGCGGCCGACTTGCACCATCTTGAGCATCAGAAGCGCGGCAACGAGCTTCGGAAGACAAGATCAAACACACAGAGGGGCTTCGAGAAACTCGGCTCCACCACATGCAAGGAACAAGACAATGACCAGAATTTCCTCCGCCATCGCCGCAGCCCTCATCGCTTCGGCTTCGTTCGCTACCGTCGCTCTTGCCGAAGGCGACTATTATGAAGGCGCCTCCAAGGCTTCCGCTGCCGTCGACCACGTTCAGACCGGCAGCATCGGCCAGAAGGCCGACGCTCAGAAGGCCAACATCCAGGCAGACGTCAACAACGGTGACTATTTCGACGGCGCCAACCGCCCGAACTAAAAATCGTTCGAGGCCGTGAAACTGAAATCCATCCGGCTCCGTATCCCACACCGCAGGTAACGCAGACCGGACTTCCAAACCTAAAAGGACAAAGACAATGACCAAGATCACTTCCGCAATCGCCGCAGCCTTCATCGCTTCGGTTTCGTTCACCGGTGCAGCTTTCGCTGACGAAGGCGACTATTTCCAGGGCGTTTCCAAGGCTTCCGCCATGGTCGACCACATGCAGACCGGCAGCATTGCCAAGGACCAGCAGAACGCCGACCAGATCCCGGCTCCGATCGGCCGTGGCGACTACTTTGAAGGCGCAAACCGCCCGAACTAATCGCAGCTCATTCAAGACCCCGAAACAACCATCCGCAGGCCAGGTCGCAAACTTAAAGCCGCGGAACACTCTGAAAGGATTACCACAATGACCAGGATCACTTCCGCAATCGCCGCAGCCCTTATCGCTTCGGCCTCCTTCGCTTCCGTCGCTCTTGCCGAAGGCGACTATTACGAAGGCGCCTCCAAGGCTTCCGCTGCCGTCGACCACGTTCAGACCGGCAGCATCGCCAAGGACCAGCAGGACGCCAACCAGATCCCCGCTCCGATCGGCCGCGGTGACTATTTTGAAGGCGCAAACCGCCCGAGCTAACCTGGATTACACACAGACGAAGAAGGTCCGGCAACCGCCGGGCCTCTTTGCGTTCGCACCCCGTCCTCAGATAATTCGCATATGCCCCGGGTCGTGATATAATCGCCGCATCGAAAGAAGTCTTGGGAGGCAAAAGCCATGGAGAGACTACTTTTTAGGAACCTGCGGCCGGTATATGGCTGGCTTTTCATCGTCGCCTGGTTCGCCATTCTCGGATTGATGACCTGGGTGTTTTTCCGCAACAGCGGCGTAGCGCAAGAACCGTTCAGGGCGCTCATCCTCGCCTTCTTCTGGGGGCTGGGCGGCTGGCTGGCGTCCGAATCCCTTGCCCGGCCGATCGTCTCGGTCCGGCAGGAAAGCGATGGCAGCTGGATCGTCATCCGCCGTTGGCCCTGGACCCATGACGAGGAGCGTATCGATCCCGACCGCCTGCCGCCGCCAACGGTCGAGGCAGAAAGCGACGGGGAGGGCGGCATGCACTACCGCTGCCTTTTGAAGACGCCGGAACACGGCTCCGTGGAATTCAGCGAACACCTCAAGCTCGACAGGGCCGCGCTCGCCCGTGACCGGATGGCATCGCTGATCAGGAGCGCCAGAACGAAAATGCCCCGGCCGAGCTGACCGGGGCAGAGGATATGGGTTACTCGGCGGCCTGCCTTGCCATCGGGTTGTTCGGATGCTGGGTCCAGTTGGCGTAGGTCGGATCGACCACCTTGCCGGTGCGCTTGTCGAGTTCGCCGGCGGGCAGCGCTTCCATGGTGATGCAGTTCTCGACCGGACAGACGTTGACGCAGAGATTGCAGCCGACGCATTCCTCTTCCATCACCTCAAAATGGCGCACACCGTCGACCATGCTGGTGATCGCCTGGTGGGACGTGTCCTCGCAGGCGATGTGGCAGCGGCCGCACTTGATGCAGGCGTCCTGGTCGATATGCGCCTTGGCGATGTAGTTGAGGTTGAGATATTGCCAGTCGGTGACGTTGGGGACCGCGCGACAGATGATGTCGTCGAGCGAGCGATGGCCTTTTTCGTCCATCCAGTCGGAAAGACCGGTGATCATCTCCTCAACGATCTTGAAGCCGTAGGTCATTGCCGCCGTGCAGACCTGTACGTTGCCGGCGCCGAGCGCCAGGAATTCGGCCGCGTCACGCCAGGTGGTGATGCCGCCGATGCCGGAGATCGGCAGGCCATAGGTTTCCGGATCGCGGGCGATCTCGGCCACCATGTTGAGCGCGATCGGCTTCACCGCCGGGCCGCAATAACCGCCATGGCTGCCCTTGCCACCGACGGACGGGTTGGGCGAGAAGGTGTCGAGATCGACGGAGATGATCGACGAGATCGTATTGATCAGCGAGACGGCGTCAGTACCGCCGCGCTTGGCGGCACGAGCGGGGTGACGGATATCGCTGATATTGGGCGTCAGCTTGGTGATGACCGGCATGCGGGTGTACTGCTTGCACCAGCGCACCACCATCTCGATATATTCCGGCACCTGGCCGACCGCGGAGCCCATGCCGCGCTCGGACATGCCGTGCGGACAGCCGAAATTGAGCTCGATGCCGTCGACCTCGGTCTCTTCGACCAGCGGCAGGATCGCCTTCCAGGCCTGTTCCTCGCAGGGAACCATGATCGAGGCGACGATCGCCCGGTCCGGCCAGTTCTTCTTCACTTCCTTCATTTCGCGAAGGTTGGTGTAGAGGTCGCGGTCGGTGATCAACTCGATATTGTTGAGGCCAAGCAGCCGGCGGTCGGCGCCCCAGATTGCGCCGTAGCGCGGGCCGTTGACGTTGACGACCGGCGGGCCTTCCTCGCCGAGCGTCTTCCAGACCACGCCGCCCCAGCCCGCCTTGAAGGCGCGCTCGACATTGTAGGCCTTGTCGGTCGGCGGTGCGGACGCCAGCCAGAACGGGTTCGGGGATTTGATGCCGACGAAATTGTTGCGGATATCAGCCATTGTCTAGATCTCCCCTCAAGCCACTGCGGTTGCCGGCTGCGCTGCGGCAGCCAGGGCTTTTGCGATGCTTTCTGCGGCGTCGCGCCCTTGCGCGACGGCCGAGACGGTCAGGTCCTCGCCGGTGCCAATACAGTCACCGCCGGCCCAGACGCCCTCGATCGAGGTGCGGCCTTCGCCATCGACGACGATCTTGCCCTTCTCGAACTGCAGCGCGCCGAGGCCCGAGGCGGAGAAGGTCTGGCCGATCGCCTTGAAAATCTGGTCGGCGGCGATGACGCCGGTCTCGCCGGTGCCGATCAGCTTGCCGTCGCGCATCGCGGTATATTCCACCTCGATGCCGGCGACCTTGCCGTCCTTGCCGATGATCGATTTCGGCGCCAGCCAGTGGCGGATGATGACGCCGTTGGCGGTCGCCAGATCCTGCTCGTAGGGCGAGGCGTTCATGTTGTCCTTGCCGCGGCGATAGCAGATCGTCACCTCTTCGGCGCCGAGCAGTTTTGACTGGATCGCGGCGTCGATTGCGGTCATGCCGCCGCCGAGCACGACGACCCGCCGTCCGATCGGCAGTACGCTCTTGTCCTTCGCCTGGCGAAGGGCGGCGATGAAATCGACCGCGTCCTCGACGCCGGTTAGCGCCTCGCCCTCGATGCCGAGGCCGTTGACGCCGGCCAAACCCATGCCGAGGAAGACGGCGTCATATTTGGCGGAGAGGTCGGAAAGCGAAAAATCCCGGCCGAGCGCCTGGCCGTTGACGATCTCGATGCCGCCGATCGCGGTCACGTAATCGACCTCGCGGGCGGCGAAGTCGTCGACCGCCTTGTAGGTGGCGATGCCGTATTCGTTGAGGCCGCCGGCCTTTTCGCGGGCTTCGAGAATGGTGACGGAATGGCCGTGCATGGCGAGCCGGTGCGCGGCGGCAAGGCCGGCGGGGCCTGCGCCGACGACCGCGATCGTCTTGCCGGTCGGAGCCTTGCGGCTGTAGAACTGCCGGCCCTGTTCCATGGCGATGTCGGTGGAATAACGCTGCAGCTTGCCGATCTCGACCGGCTTGTCCTCGGCCGTGTTGCGCACGCAAGCCTGTTCGCAGAGCGTTTCGGTGGGACAGACGCGGGCGCACATGCCCCCTAAAATGTTCTGGTCGAAGATGGTCTTCGCCGAACCGATCGGATTGCCCGTCTGTATCTGTCTTATGAACAGCGGGATATCGATGGAGGTGGGACAGGCCGTCATGCACGGCGCGTCGTAGCAGAAATAACAGCGATCGGATTCGACCAGCGCCTCGTGCCTGTCGAGACGCGGGTGGAGATCGGCGAAATTCGCCTCATACTCCGCCGATGAAAGACGACCGGCCTCAATGCCGGCCTGCGGACCGTTTCCCAGTCGTTCCATCCTAAGTTCCCTCTTTTATGGATTCATGGACAACTATTGGGCAAAAGGTACCACAGCATAAAAATTTATCAAACGGTAAATTTTTGGAAGTGATGAGGTCGTATCAGGTCGCCCAATATATCATGATAAAAAGAGTCCACTTTAATCTTTACTCTGAAATTCAACTTTAATATGGTGCCGGCCATCGAGGAACCGAAGCGTAAGCAGAATCGGCGGCGAGGGGCGTATGGCCAAGAAGCAGAAGCAGAAGAACGGCAATTCCGGCGCGGAGGCGAAGAGCGCCGAAACGCGGGGACCGGCAGTGACTGACGTCCGCAGTTTTCTCTATGTCGGCGGCCGTGACTGTCAGGTGGCGCACCTGAGGGAGATCGCCAGCAATTTCGGCGCCGAGCTGATCCACCACGACGGCGGACTTCGCGAGGCGGTCTCCCGCATCGACACGGTGCTGCCGTCGGTCGACTGCGTCTTCTGCCCCATCGACTGTATCAGCCACGATGCGTGTCTGAGGGTGAAGACCGGCTGCAAGAAGTTCGGTGTCACCTTCGTGCCGCTCCGCAACGGCTCCAAATCCAGTCTGGAGCGGGCGCTTCAGACCATGAAGGAACGCAATGATGAACGAAGAACGTCGTGACGCCAGCCTTTTCATCGGCCTGCACAAGCTTGCCGAACAGAACGGCGACGGGCTGGTGCCGGAACTTTACGCGCTGCTGACGAGGCGAGCCGAAGCGGCTGCGGACATGACCAATGTGGTGGTGCTGCCGAAGGCTGAACGGGGGACTGTGGTGGAAGCTGCGTCGGCCGAGAGCGCTCGGGTGCTGTCGTTTAAGCGGTAGGGACAAGTCCCCTCTGTGTACGGGTTTGGAAACCCCTCCCGCCTGCCGGCCACCCTCCCCACAAGGGGGAGGGTTAGGGACGCTGCACCGCCTCAGGTCCCATATGCGAAGGGGGAGGGCTAACCCAGCCGCACCCACTCTGGATTGAGGCAAGGCCGTGCCACGAGTCTTCTCCCCCCTTGTGGGGGAGATGGCCGGCAGGCCAGAAGGGGTCTTAAACCTCCCGCACCTTCAAAAACGCTCCCACCGCGACGATCAGCCAGCCCAGCATCATCCCCGTCCCGCCGACCGGCGCCGCCATCGGAAACAGCCGGTCGCCGAGATAGTGGCGCGAGACGAGATCGCCGGCGAAGACGATCGTGCCGAGACCGAGCACCAGCGCGGCAAGCGTCGCCGTGCGAAAATACCGGTAACCGAGATAGAGCCCCAGCAGGACCGGCGCATGCGCCAGGCACATGGTCGAGGCGGAGCCTAAGAAAACCGTGTCGCCGCCATGGCTTGCCGCCGCCGCCAGAGCGACGCCCGCGGCGCCCATCAGTCCGCTCACAAACAGAATCAACGGCCGCAATTTATGGAGTCTTTCCAACGGCCTATTCCTTGTTCTGCATATGGAAGGCCAGCCGCTCGATCGGCGGCCAGATGATCTCGCGCAGTTTCGGGTTTTGGATCGTCTCGTCCATGGCGCGGCGGAAGCAGAGCATCCATTCGTCGCGTTCGAGAGGCCCGATCGCCGCGCCGAAATGGCGCGACCGTAGCCGCGGGTGGCCGTGTTTTTCCACGTAGACCGGCGGGCCACCGAGATAGCCGGTCAGATAGTCGTAGAGTTTCGCTTCGCTGCCTTCGAGGCTCGGCGGATGGACGGCGCGGCAATGGGCCGCTTCCGGCAGCGTGTCCATCAGCTCGTAGAAGCGCTTCACCAGCGCCCGCACCGTCGCGTCGCCGCCGATCGCCTCGTAAAGTGTGATGGTCTCGTTCGCCATGCCCGTCCGGCCCGCTCGTTCTGATTGTTCCGAACGGTGTTACCGATCCGTGCCCGAGCGGGCAAGCGCCACGGCGTCGCAGATAGCCTTCTTGTGCGGCCATGCGGCGCCGAATAGATCGTTTGCTATTCCGACCCTGCGTCCACTTCTTTGGCATCGGGTTCGGCCAGCGAGCCGGCGCCGGGCGTCTTCTCCCTGTCGATCAGACGCTCCTTGGCATACGGGCCGGCCGGCGAATGTCTCGCAGTCCTTACCGGTTTTCCCCTGTGCTCGATGACTTCCTGTGCAGTCCGTTCTTCTGGCATTTTGTTCCTCCGTGTTGGGGTTTCAGAAAGGCCAACGTTGGGGGAGGAGAGGAGTTCCAAGATGCAGGACTGGCAACAGCCTGCCGATTTCGCAACGGGACGCGGCCTGCTGTGAAGGGATGAAGGCGGAACCGGGAAGCCCGGTTCCGCCTCTGCGCCACCCTTGATCAGCGGCGGGCTTCAAAGGGCGGGGCAATTCTGTCTGGCAGTCACGCCACTTTCATGGCGCCGGGGCCGGGCGTGGCGCCGGGCGGCACCTTGCCGAGGATGATCATGCCGAGCACTTCGTCCTTGGTGACGTCCTCGGTGCGGGCATGGCCGACCACCTTGCCGTTCTTCATCACGAAGACGCGGTCGGCGAGGTCGAAGACGTCGTGGATGTCGTGGCTGATCAGGAAGATGCCGATGCCTTCGCGCTTCAGCTGCTTGATGAGGTCGCCCACCTGCGCCGTTTCCTGCGGCCCAAGCGCTGCCGTCGGCTCGTCCATGATCAGGATGCGGGCGTCGAACAGGATGGCGCGAGCGATTGCCACCGACTGCCGCTGGCCGCCGGAGAGTGCCTTCACCGGCTCCTTGAAGCGCTTGAAGTTGGGGTTCAAACGGCCCATCACCTCGCGGGTGCTGGCCTCCATGGCGACGTCGTCGAGCGTGCCCCACTTCGTCTGCAGCTCGCGGCCGAGATAGAGATTGGCGGCGGCATCGACATTGTCGGCAACGGCAAGCGTCTGGTAGATCGTCTCGATGCCGTATTTCTTGGCGTCGCGCGGGTTGCGGATGTCGGCCGTCTCGCCGTTGATCATGATGTCGCCGTTGTCGCGCTTGTAGGCGCCCGACAGGATCTTGATCAGCGTCGATTTTCCGGCGCCGTTATGGCCGAGCAGCGCCACGACCTCGCCGGGGAAAAGATCGACCGAGGCATTCTCGACAGCGTGGATCCCGCCGAAGGAGATGGAAATGTTCTTCATTTCCACGAGCGGAGTGGTTTGTTCCGTCACGATGAAAACTCCTGTTATTTGGCGCGAGAGCGATAGACGGTGTCGAGCCAGACGGCCGTGACGAGCACCATGCCGACGACGATGCGCTGGAATGGCGAGTCGATGCCGAGCAGCACCATGCCGGACTGAAGCGACTGCATGACGAGCGCGCCGAGCATGGCGCCGGCGATCGACCCCATGCCGCCGGCAAGCGAGGTGCCGCCGATGACCGCAGCCGCGATCGTGTAGAGCTCGTCGAGCTCGCCTTGCGCATTGGTGGCGGCGTTGAGGCGGGCAGTCGAGATTGCCGCGGCGATGGCGCAGAGCATGCCCATCAGTGCGAAGATCTTGACCGTAACCCAGCGGGTCTTGATGCCCGCGAGTTCCGCGGCTTCGGGATTGCCGCCGATGGCGAAGACATAGCGGCCGAAGCGCAGGCGGGTGGCGATGAAGGTCATGACGATGCCGACCGCGATTGCCATCAGCACCGGGATGGCGATCCCCTGCGAGATGAACAGGCCGCCTTCCGGCCAGGCGATGTTGTTCGCTTCGGCGTAACGGCGGGCGATAGCTTCCGGCCAGGGATAATCGTTGGCGATATAAACTGCGCCGAGCACGACGACGCAGCCGAGCGCGACCAGCACGTATTCTGCCCAGACCGGACGCCGCGGGAAGGAGAAGCGCTTGCGCTGATGGCGGGCGTTGATGATCGCCGCGATGATGGCGAGACAGGCGAGGATGCCGACGACCCAGCTCCAGGTGGCGCCGATAGAGCCTTCCGTGCCGCCGCCCATCAGGCGGAAGTTGACGTCCATCGGCGCGACCGTCTGGCCGCTCGTCACGAACCAGGTGGCGCCGCGCCAGATGAGCAGGCCGCCCAGGGTAACGATGAAGGAGGGCACGCCCATGAAGGCGATTATCACGCCGTGCAAGGCGCCGATCAGCGCGCCGATAAGCATGCCGCAGACAAGCGAAACGATCCAGATCGCTGGATGATCAAAGCCGAGCAGCTCGGGGAGCAACCGTGACTGAAGAACGCCCATGATCATGCCGGTGAAACCGAGTACCGAACCCACGGAAAGGTCGATGTTGCGGGTGACGATGATAAGGACCATGCCCGTCGCCATCACCGCCACCGAGGCGGTCTGTACGGACAGGTTCCAGAGGTTGCGCGGCGTCAGGAAGAGGCCACCTTCGTCGGTGAAGAAACCGCCCGTCAGGATATGGAACCCGACCCAGATGATCAGCAGCGCGCCGATCATGCCGAGCATACGCGTGTCGATCTCGGTCGCGCGGAAGAAGCGGGCAACGATATTGCCTTCCGCCTGTCCTGCCGCTCCCGATGTCTTGGAATTCGTTGTGGACTGTATTGTCTCGGCCATGATTCGCCGTTCCCCACTTTAGCGAGGCGCTGCGGCTCGAAGATGTCGAACCGGATCGCACCTGCGCGACGTTCAGCCGCCGAGTAACCCGCCGGGGGGTACCTTTTGTGCGGCCGCGCCATCTTACGCCGAAAACCGACGCCGCGGCAGAAGTGCTGCGGCGTCGGTGAGTTTATCGTCTGTGCAAAGCCATGCGTTACTTGCAGGCAGCCACTGCGCCGGCCTTGACGCCCTTGCAGGCTTCGGCCTTGCTGATCCAGCCCGCGTCGATGACGACGTTCAGGTTGTCCTTGGTGATTGCCTGCGGCTTCAGGAAGACCGACTGCATCTTCACCTTCTTCGGACCGCCTTCGAAGGTCTGGACGCCCTTGATCTCGGTCAGCTTCTTGCCGCCGGCAAGTGCCAGAGCGATTTCAGCGGCGTTCTTGCCGAGTTCTCGGCTGTCCTTCCAGACGGATACGGTCTGGGTGCCGAGCGCCACGCGGTTCAGGGCTGCCTTGTCGGCGTCCTGGCCGGAAACCGGAACCGAACCTGCCAACCCCTGGGCGTCGAGCGCCGCGATCGCACCGCCGGCAGTGCCGTCGTTGGATGCCACGACCGCATTGACCTTGTTGTTGTTCTTGGTCAGGAACTGTTCCATGTTCTTCTGGGCGTTTTCGGGCTTCCAGCCGTCGGTATAGGCTTCGCCGACATTCTTGATCTTGCCGGCGTCGATCGCCGCCTTCAGCACTTCCATCTGGCCGGCGAACAGGAAGTCCGCGTTCGGATCGGAGGAAGAACCCTTGATGAAGACATAGTTGCCTTCAGGCTTTGCCTTGAAGACGCCCTGAGCCTGCAGGCGGCCGACTTCCTTGTTGTCGAAGGTGATGTAGAACGCAGCCGGATTTTCGATCAGGCGGTCGTAACCGACGACCGGGATGCCTTCGGCTGCTGCCTTTTCGACGGCCGGGCCGATGGCGCTCGAATCCTGCGCCAGAACGATCAGGGCGTTGGCGCCCTGCGAGATCAGCGACTCGACGTCGGTGAGCTGCTTTGCGGCGGACGACTGGGCATCAGCGGAAATATACTTGGCGCCGGCAGCTGCAAGCGCCTTCTTGATGGCGGCTTCGTCGGTCTTCCAACGCTCTTCCTGGAAGTTCGACCAGGAAACGCCGACGACGAGATTGGCCGCCATGGTGGCGGAATGCATGGAAACGAGGATGGCCGCGCCGGCCATCAGCTTTACGAATGATCTCATAATGTCCTCCCGAGTGACGGCGGATGGGCGCTAGCCTCCGTGCTCTCCCCCCGCCAGATAATCTGCCGGAGAAAGCATTCAGCTTTTTTCTCGACAGTCGAGAAATTAGATGTCAGAGATTCCGAGGGCTGTCAATCGGCACTTGTGGAGGGGAAGGCACTGCCGTATCGACAGATGGAGTGAGGGAGGCTGCAGGCGGAATGCTGGCGAAATCGAGCACGGAACTGGTCCGGCAGCAGAACAGCGCGCTCGTGCTGTCTGCGCTGCGTCGCCACGGCCGGCTCGCGCATACGGAAATCTCGGATGCGACCGGGCTGGCGTCGGCCACGATCTCCTCGATCACCGCCGACCTGGAGCGCGCCCGCATCATCGAAAAGAGCGAGCAGCAGGCGACCGTCGGCCGCGGACGGCCGCGCGTGCTGTTCAGCCAGCGCCGCAATTGCGGTTATCTCATCACCGTCATCATCTCGTCGGACCTGATTCAATATTCGCTGATCGATTATGCAGGCACGCTGCTCGACCGGTTCGGCGAACCCCGCGGCGAGGGCGGCACGGCAGCCTTCCTGGCGGCCATCTCGGCGGGCCTGGAACGGGCCGTCGAACGCTCCCGCATCGACCGCGGCAGCGTGCTCCTCGTATCGGTCAGCAGCAAGGGGCTGGCGCATCCGAGCGAACCGGTGCTCGTCTGGTCGCCGGTCTTCGGTTCCCAGCCGGTGGATTTTGCCGCGGCGTTGAAAGACGGCTGGCACGCCAAGGTCATCCTCAACAACGAGACGCTGCTGGTGGCGGGCGCGCTGCTCGAACGCCAGGTGAAGATGCAGGGCGGCGGCGAGCCTGTTCTCGCGGCGCTTTCGCTCGGCCACAGCATCGGGCTCGGGATCGCACGCCGGGTCGCCGGCGGGGTTCCTGAAATCTCGGCGCCCAATTTCGGGCACATGCTGCATATGCCGAATGGCGGGCTTTGTCGCTGCGGTGCGCGCGGCTGCGTCGAGGCCTATGCCGGCTTCTATGCCATCCTGCGCGCCGCCTTCGAGGTGCCGGTGGATACGATCCCCGCGAAATTCGTGCCGGTCGCCGAAATCGACAAGATCGCCGCCCGGGCCCGGCAGGGCAATCGGATGGCCCAACTCGCATTCCGCAATGCGGGTGCAGCGTTGGGCTATGGCCTCTCGCGGCTGCTCAGCCTGCATGGGCATATGCCGGTCTTCATCACCGGTCCGGGCACCCGCCCGCTATCAGGATCTGCTGCAGGCGGGCATCGAGGAGGGGCTGGCGCAGACGCATGTGGTGCGGCTCGGCGGCATGCCGGGCCTGACCGTCGTGCCGGACGAGCCTTCCCTGGTATTCGAGGGACATCTCAACCTTGCATTTTCGATCGTCGACCAGGATATCATCGGTTCACGCCAGAGCATGCAGGCCGCCGGGGAATGACTGGTGGCAAAAAGACTGGCCGGGAGTGAAGACCATGATCGATCCGAACCATCCCTTCTACGAGCCGCTCTGGCGCCGGGTGCTGATCCCGGCGGTCTGCGCCGCCTGGGCGATATTCGAACTGGTCGCCGGAGAGCCGTTCTGGGCGGTCATCATCGGCGGCCTGGGCGCCTACGCCGCCTACAAACTGTTCATCGAAAGGAAAAAGCCGCCGGCGGAGAGACCTGCCGACGAGCCGCAGGACCAGGATTTGATCTAGCGCCAGAACAGGCCTTTGATCGCGGTGTCGATCAGCAGGTTGGCGGTCTTCATGCGGGTATTGGCGTTCTCCCGGAATTCCGGTGCGACCCCGTCGGGATGGTTGGCCTTGGCGAAATGCCGGCGTTTTTCGCCGAGCGTCGCCTCCGTGTCGGCAGCCGTGATGTCAAGCTCCGAGGCGATCTCCTCGGTCGTCAGCCGCAACAGGTGGGCGGGGATGACCGGTGCCGGCGGCTGCTCTTGCGCCAGCACCGATTCGATTGCGATCTCGGCAACGTCGGGAAGGAAAGCGAAATAGGCCTCGGTCCCGGTGGCCGTCACCACCGGGCCGTCATCCTGCGGCGCGACGAAACCCATGCCGAGCCCCTTGATGCGGAAACCCGTGCCTGCCTCCTCGGCCTCGCCTTCGCCATGCTCCTGCTTCAGTCGCGTCAGGACCGACTGGAAGACCGATTGCCCAAACAGCATGCGCCACCTCTTTTATGGGGCGGCACCAGAACATGCGAAGGTGGCGTCGAGCTTGTGCGGGCATATCGGCGGCTATCGGATGAGCCCCTTCGGGGGTTCATCGAGGCGTCAGGCTCATATCAGCGCACGATGGGCTCGCCGTGATATCTGCGCTTTGAGGGTTTCGATACGCCGAACCCGACTTCCATCATGAGACGCGGGTGATGTTTTGCCACCGTCCCCATATGGAAGCCGAAGGGGTCTTCGACGAACCCATAGCCCGCCTTGCCCGTCAGGGTGACGGCGCTTTCCTCTCCGTAGAATTCGAGCACTTCTTCCGCCGGATGCCCAACCAGCAGGGTCAACTGGTGCTTGAGACGCCGCTTGTTGTGGCTGCCGCGCATATAGACGTGCGGTCCCGCGTCCTCATCGACATTCGACAGGTAGAAGAAAAATTTCAGCATCCGCCAGTCGTCCAGATCGAAATGAAACTTGAAGGAGGCACGGCTGAGATCGGCCTCCGAAGCGGATTGCGTGGGAAAGCTCCACCACGTCCGGGTGGTGATGAGCTTGGCTTCGCCACCGAGATAGTGCTTTGCGATATCGAGAAGAAGAGGATCCTGCTGCACCGCGACCGCCGCCTCGCAATCGGCGATCCTTTCGAAATGGTGGCCGCTCAAGATCGCCCGCCCGAATCGGCGTTCCGCTTCCGCATGTTCGTCGGCACGGAATTCGAGTTTCCGCTCGAAATTGCCGAAACAAGGGGTTTCGGATGAAAAACGGGCAATCTCCTGCCTAATCGCATCGGGCAGGACCAGGCCGGTGAAGATTCCGTTCCGTCTGAGTTCGTCGGCGACCTTATCGGCTTCGATATCGCCGAACATCGATGTCTCCGTCGGCACGGACTTCGAGACGCGCCGGGCGGTTAGCCAATGCGCCCGCCTGAACGGAATTGTCCGGGCCAAAAGGAACATCGGAAGCCAAGCCGGGTTTTCCCGCAGGTCGGTAAGATAAGTGGGCAGGCGTGCGGCCATTCGCCGGAAAGTTCCGCCATGGCGCGCGATCGATTCGAGATCCTGCGGCTTGGTTTTGGACGTCTCAAGCATCTGGTATCCTCATTCGGGCATGGCATTTGCCATGCGTTTCGGTAACCCGCAGCCCCGCGCATCGTAGGCAGCAATAGTCCATGCCGCAATGCAGCATAGATTGCCGCCTCCGGAATCTTCAACCCTTGAACTGCTTGAAAAATCGGGAATGCCGTCCGTGGTTAACAAACCATTGCGCCGCACAACGGTGTGAGCCGGTGATTTTACGGTCGGCCGAGAACGCCTGCCATGCCGGACGGCGTCCCCGGTCTTGGCGCGTTTGTTACCCTTGGGACTGCGTCTGGCCCTGCTGGCTTTGGCTTTGCGCCACCGTCAGCGAAACCTTGAGGTTTTCGCCGGCCGGGCCGAGGCGCATGCCGGAGACGGGGGCGCAATCGCGGTAGCAGAGGCCGGAAGCGACCCGAACGTAACTGTCGTTCGGGCAGATCTTGTTCGACGTGTCGAAGCCGACCCAGCCGAGGCCCGGCAGATGCACTTCCGCCCAGGCATGGGTTGCGGCCTGTTCGGTCTCGCCTTCCATCAGCAGGTAGCCGGAAATGTAGCGCGCCGGGATATCCAGCAGGCGGGCGGCAGTGATGAAGATATGGGTATGGTCCTGGCAGACGCCGGTCTTTGCCTCCAGCGCCTGTTCGGCAGTCGTCTCGGTGCCCGTCGCGCCCGGCACATAGGCAACGGTCTCGTGGATCGCCTCCATGAGCGCGTGCATCTTGGCAAGCTCGCTGTCGCCCTTGAGGCTTTTGGCGAGTTCGCGGATGAGCTTGCCGGGCTTGGTCAGCGCCGTGTCGCGCAGGAACAGCCAGAGCGGGCAGAACCCCTGGTGCGGGCCGAAGACGCCGGCGCGGTCCTGGGTCTCCACCTCGCCGGATGCGGTGATGCGGATCGTGTGCTCGGTGCCTTCGGTGGAGACCAGCTCGACGCGGTTGCCGAACTGGTCGGCATAACCCGCCTCGATCTTGGCGCCATCGACGGTGATCGACCAGTTGATGACCTTCTGGCCGGGGCCGTCGGTCGGCGTCAGCCTGAGGCGCTGCAGCGAATAGGGCACCGGCTCGTCATAGAGATATTCGGTCGTATGGGCGATCTTGAGCCGCATGTGCGGTAAATCCTGTGCCTGTTGGGCCTATTGATAAAAGCGGTAGCCTTCGGAGATCTCGGCGCTGAGCTGGTTGTTGCGGCTGACAAAGTCCTCCAGGAATTCGTGCAGGCCGTGATCCATGATGTCGGAGATGGAGCCCCGCTTCAGCGTCGAGTGGATCGCTGCCGCTGTCTCGTGCGCCTTCACCTGCTCCCCATAGGTTTCCCCAAGATAGCCGAGATTGCTGACGATCTTCTCGTAACAATAGGCGAGCGAGCGCGGCATCTGGACTTTCAGGATCAGGAAGTCGGCGATGTTGGCGGATTGATATTCGCCGTCATAGACCCAGCCGTAGGAACGGTGGGCCGAGACCGAGCGCAGAATCGATTCCCATTGGTAGTTGTCGAGTTTCGATCCGACCTGGCTGATCGCCGGCAGAAGCACGTAATATTTCACGTCGAGAATGCGGCTGGTGTTGTCGGCGCGCTCGATGAAGGTGCCGATGCGCGAGAAGTTGTAGAGGTCGTTTCTCAGCATCGAGCCGTGGAAGGCGCCGCGGATCAGGCCGCAGCGGTGCTTGATGACGTCGATCAGTTCCGGCAGGTCGGTCTGCTTCACCTTGCGGGAAAGCCGGGCCTTCAGGTCGATCCAGCATTCGTTGGTCGCCTCCCAGGTTTCGCGGGTCAGCGCGGTGCGTACCATGCGGGCGTTGTTGCGCCCGAATTCGATGCAGGACATGACGCTCGACGGGTTCGACGTGTCGCGCAGCAGGTAGTCGATGGCGTCCGCCGCCGTCAGTTCGGCGTGCACTTCCGAATAGGCTTCGCGCACGCCGGCGCTTTCGAGCACGCCGTGCCAATCCTCGTCGGAGGAGCCGGCGCGGGTCAGCGATACGCGCAGGCCCGCGTCGACGAGGCGGGCGATATTCTCCGCCCGCTCGATGTAGCGGAACATCCAGTAGAGGCCGTTTGCAGTTCTTCCGAGCATGTATCTACGACCTCAATCTTCCAGTACCCAAGTGTCCTTGGTGCCGCCGCCCTGGCTGGAATTGACCACCAGCGAACCCTGTTTCAGGGCCACGCGGGTCAGGCCGCCGGGGATGATCTTCACCTTGTCGGAGACGAGCACATAGGGGCGCAGGTCGACGTGACGGGGGGCGATCCCCTTGTTGACGAAGATCGGCACGGTGGACAGCGCCAGTGTCGGCTGGGCGATGTAGTTGTCGGGCCTGGCCGCCAGCTTCTCGGCAAAGTCGGTGCGCTCCTTCTTGCTGGCCGTCGGGCCTACCAGCATGCCGTAGCCGCCCGAACCGTGCACTTCCTTGACGACCAGTTCCTCGATGTGCTCCAGCACGTATTTGAGGCTGTCGGGCTCGGAACAGCGCCAGGTCGGCACGTTTTCGAGCAGCGCCTTGCGGCCCGTATAGAACTCGACGATCTCGGGCATGTAGGAATAGATCGCCTTGTCGTCGCAGATGCCGGTGCCGGGTGCATTGGCGATGGTGATGTTGCCGGCCCGGTAGACGTCCATGATGCCTGGAATGCCGAGCGCCGAATCCGCGCGAAAGGTCATCGGATCGAGGAAGTCGTCGTCGACGCGGCGGTAGAGGACGTCGATCGCCTCGTACCCCCTTGTTGTGCGCATCTTGACGCGGCCGTCGATGACGCGCAGATCGCCGCCCTCGACGAGTTCGACGCCCATCTGGTCGGCGAGGAACGAGTGTTCGTAATAGGCCGAATTGAAGATGCCGGGCGTCAGCACCGCGACGCGTGGCCGGCCCTTGCAGCCGGGAGGGGCAAGCGAGGCGAGCGACTGGCGCAGCAGCCGCGGATAGTCCTCGACCCGCTGCACCTTGTTCAGCGTAAACAGTTCGGGGAACATCTGCATCATGGTTTCCCGGTTTTCCAGCATGTAGGAAACTCCGGACGGCGTGCGGGCATTGTCTTCCAGCACGTAGAACTGGTCCTCGCCGGTGCGCACGATGTCGGTACCGACGATATGGGTGTAGACGCCGCCCGGCGGCTTGAAGCCGATCATTTCGGGAAGGAAGGTGACGTTCCTCTCGATCAGCGCGCGGGGAATGCGGCCGGCCTTGATGATCTCCTGCTTGTGGTAGATGTCGTCGAGGAAGGCGTTGAGCGCCAGAACCCGCTGCTCGATGCCCTGCGCGAGCTTGCGCCATTCACGGGCGGAAATGATGCGGGGAATGATGTCGAAGGGGATGAGCTTTTCGGAACTGTCTGCGTGTCCATAGACCGCGAATGTGATGCCCGTCTTTCTGAATATGTTTTCCGCATCCTGGGTCTTGCGGATCAGGTGCGCAGCATCCTGACTGGCATACCATTCGTGGTAGGTCTTGTATGGCGGTCGCGGAAGGTTTTCCGCAGTCAACATTTCATCAAATGCCAAAGACGCATTCCCCTTTTTTTGGCCATAAGAGTACAACAGTGAAGGCAATGCAAGAACTGTGCGCAATTGGCGGAAAAGAATTCCGCGCGTCAAAAAAATACAGTTTCGACGCTCCCCCCACCAGTAAATGCGCTGATTCTGGCGCTCGGCAAGCTCCCTACTTTAGGAGGAGATGAATAAGTCTCCTGCCTTGAAAAACATCAGCTGCCCAAGTCCTGCTCAGGCAGTGGTCAAGCGCCGCTCATCGCAATCATCAGTTTTTCTGCTTTGACGATGAAACGGGGTGGGAATAAGCAGGCGGCTTCCATGAAAACGGCCGCTGCCGAAATCTCCGCCGGACATCCCCATCATGCTCGACCGCCTGGCTCCGGCCCTCTTCGTCCTCCTCTGGTCCACGGGCTGGATCGTCGCGAAATATGCGGCGGCGCACGCCGACCCCCTGACGTTCCTGGCCGGGCGGCACGCACTCGCCGCCGCGGCGTTTTTCGCGGTCTGCCTGATCACGCGGGCAAAATGGCCGAAGAGCCGGGCCCAGCTCGGCCATGCGATGTTCTCGGGTGTTTTCCTGCACGGGCTCTATCTCGCCGGCGTCTGGTATGCGATCGGGCAGGGCGTGCCGGCGGGGCTTTCCGGCATCATCGCCGGCCTGCAGCCGCTGCTGACCGCCATGGTCGCGCCGCTTTTCCTCGGAGAGCGCCTCAAGCCCTTGCAGAAGGTCGGCCTGGCGCTCGGTTTTGCCGGCATCCTGATCGCGATCTCGACGCAGCTTCTCGACCTTTTCGAGCGCGGGCTGGCCGGACTTGCGGTTCCCGTGCTGATCAACCTCGTCGCCATGACGTCGGTCACCTACGGCACGCTCTATCAGAAGCGGCACCTGCAGGAGGGCGACCTGTTCTCGATCGCCACGCTGCAATTCGTCGGCGCGCTGATCGTCACCATCCCGCTGGCGCTCAGCCTTGAAAACCTGCGCTTCGACTGGACGCATGAGGCGATCCTCGCCATGGCCTGGTCTGTCCTCGGCCTGTCCATGGGCGCCGTTGGCCTGCTGCTCTACCTCATCCGCCGCGGCCAGGTGTCCCGCGCCGCCTCGCTCATCTACCTGATGCCCCCGGTCGTGGCGATCGAGGCGGCGATCCTGTTCGGCGAGCCGCTGACCCTGCAGATGATCGTCGGCACGGTGATCGTGGTGGCGGGCGTCTACATGGTGAACCGAAAGGCCTGAAGGCGATGGCCAGGCGCGCGGCAACAGCGAAAGCTCTCCTGAGTGCCGCGAACGTCCGGCCCGCTCGCACGGCGATCGTCCCATGGTGACCGTCCGCAGAGCGACAACCGCCGCAACGACGATTTCCGCGGCCAGCGTCGCGCGAGGAAGCCCCGGGCTTCGAAGCCGACAACGATCTGGCGACCACGTCGGATTTCCGCCCTGCCCAGCGAAAGGCGGCCAACGGAGGCCACGGCCAGTGCGGCAAACGGCGAGAACCGCGGCCCGGTGAATTCGGCAACGACAACCGCACCGGCGGCTAGCAGTGCCGCAAGCGCTGTCCGGCGTAAGCAGGGCAAAGATCTGAATGTTGAAAGGGCGGCTCTGCGGGTCGCCCCTTTTCGTCTTTTGGCGATAGAAACCCGGCCGATCTGAAAAGTGAGGTCAGCGGCTCCCGCCGTTAACCTCTCCGCTGTCGTCCTCTCGCATGACAGGTCATGGCGCCTCTCCATGCCAGGATGCATGGATGAAAGCGCCAGGACCGGAGGAGATCATGGACATTTACAGTCTCGCCATCACACACATTCACACCCAGGCCCAACCGGTGCGGATGAGTGCCTGGGCCGAGGACCGCTACTACTCGGACCAGATGGCACTAACGCGCTTGAGCCTGGGGCTGCTTGGGTCGATCGCCATGACGGCCGGCATGTTCCTGATCCTTTGTACAACGCTGATCTGATGTGGTCTCATGCCACGAAATATCAGCCGTGTTATGCTGCGACCCGACGTCACCGGAGATCGTGGTATGGATGAAAGCGAGGCTGACAAGGCCGCGATACTTGTAGTGATCCGCAGCGAGACCGAGGCTTGGCTGCAGCGAGACTTCGAGGCATTGGCTAGCCACTGGCTGCAGTCGCCGCAGACCCGGCGGATGGAATACTTTGCTTCGCTGGGCATCCGGATCGACGAAGGCTGGGACGCTATTGCCGCACGACTTGAGACGATCATGGAGCGTTTCCCGGAGAAACACGCCGATTTCGAGCGCGTTCGGTGGGAGAAGGTTAACATCGTCATCGCAGGGAACATGGCCTGGGTCACCTACGACCAGATCGGGATTGATGCCGGCGACGATCTGAAACGCGAACTAAAAATCCTGCACAGGGTCGATGGTGGCTGGAAGATCGGCTGCATGGTGATGATGGAGAGCACCGTCGAACAGGCGAACTCCCCGTTGATCGAGGTCGATGCGGATAAGCGAATCCTGTGGACGAACCGGCTCGCGCAGGAGCGGATACGCGACCATCAGGGACTCGCCGTCGACGCCGGCCGCCTCCGCGCGCGGCGGCGCGAACACGATCCCGCACTTCGTGACGCCGTGCACCTGGCCTTCCGAGAACTGCAGGGCCAGACACGGCTAAGCCTATCGCCGAAGCAGGCCTGGGCGGTGGCACTTGGTGAAGACACAGCGGGGGTGCCGCTCTACTGTTGGGTTCGGCTCGAAGATGGCAAGACGCTGGTGTCGTTCGACGATGCGGAGACCGTCGCACGCCGGATCGATGGAGCGAAGGAGATTTATGGTCTGTCACCCGCACAGGTTAGGCTTGCCCGACTGATCGTTGATGGCCACGACCTCGCAGGTGCCGCCGAACTCCTGGCAGTTAGCATCAATACGCTACGCACTCAGCTGCAGCGGATTTTCGACAAGACCGGTGTGCGCAGCCAGGCTGCGTTGGTGCGCTCGCTGCTCAGCGTCGAGGCGCCCAACAAGTAACACCGGACCTTCCGGAATGGAGGACGACTTCTACTTTGAAGATCCTGACGGCGATCCCCGATTCTCTGGAGGATGAGGCAGGCTTCTGTCGGAGCAGACAGGCCCGTCCCAGGCTCTTACCGCTTCTGTTTTTCATTCGGTCAGGAAACGGGTGTCGATGCGGGTCGGGCAGCCTTAGACAGCGGATGTCACCAACAGGAGGTACATCATGCTAACCGACAAAGTTGCTATCGTTACCGGCGCATCGAGCGGCATCGGCCGGGCCGCCGCCCTTCTCTTCGCCCGGGAAGGGGCTGCCGTTGTTGCCAACGCGCGAGGCGAGGCGGAATTGCAAAAACTTGTTTCCGAGATCAAGGCGGCCGGCGGCCGTGCGGTTGCCGTGGCAGGCGATGTCGCGGACGAGGAGACCCACCGGGCATTGCTCGAAGCGGCGCTTGGCCGGTTCGGCGGTCTCGACATCGCCCTGAACAATGCCGGTACGGTCGGGCCCTACAAGCCGCTAGGCGAGGTGACGCGAGAGGAGTGGGAGCATACCATGACCATGAACCTCACGAGCGCCTTCCTCGGCGCCCGTTTGCAGATCCCGGCCATGCTCGAACGCGGCGGCGGATCGATCATCTTCACCTCCACATTCGTCGGCACCAGCGTCGGCATCCCCGGCATGGGCGCCTATGGCGCATCGAAGGCCGGGATCATGGGTCTGGTGAAAGGGATTACCGCCGACTATGGCGCGCGCGGCATACGCGCCAATGCGCTGTTGCCCGGCGGCACCGACACTCCCATGGCCGGCGACGCGGCACAAAAGGAATGGGCGGCGGGGCTGCATGCCCTCAAGCGCATCGCCCAGCCCGAGGAAATCGCCCGGGCCGCACTTTTCCTGGCGAGCCCGATGGCGAGCTTTGTGGCAGGGTCGGCGCTCTATGCGGACGGCGGAAACGCTGCGGTCAAATGACAAAAAAAGAGGCCGCGCGAGCGGCCTCTTTGCTTTGTTTCCCTATGCAGGGTTCCTTACGCCGGGCGGCGCGTGCGGCCCTGCTGGCCGGAACGGTTGTCGTTGCCGAACTTTACCGGGCCTCCGTTGCCGCCAGCGGCCGGCCGGGCGGCTTCGACGCGCGGGCCGCGGTTGTTGCGCTGGGCAGCGGGCTCATGGGCGCCGTGTGCGGCATGGGGGTTCTGAGCCCCATTGCCGCCCTTGCGGTGTTCCTTGCGGGGCTCGGTGCGTGCCGGGCGGCCTTCGCCGTTCTGGGAGCCGAACTGCTTCTTGGCCGGGCGGAAATCCGACGTGGTCGTCAGGTCGTTGTCGACTTCCGGGCGCGGAGCGTCCTCACCGCGGCGCTGGCCGCGGAAATCGTCGTTGCGACGGTTGTCGCGCTGCGGGCGGTCACCCTGGGGGCGAGCCGGACGCTGGGGACGGTCGCCACCCTCGGCACCTTCCGCTGCGAAGAACGGCTTGCGGGCCGGACGTTCGCGGCGCTCGGGACGGGCTTCGCCGTTGCCGCGTGCCTGGCCGTTGCCGCCACGGCCGCGATTGGCCGCGCCGCCACGGTTGTTGTTGCCGGCACCGCCGCGTGGCTGGCGGCCGCCTTCGGGGCGTTCGCCGGATGCGGTGGTGATCTCGATATTCATCAGGCGCTCGATGTCGCGCAGCAGACGCGCTTCGTCGGGAGCGCAGAAGGCGATCGCGATGCCGTCACGACCGGCACGTGCGGTACGGCCGATGCGGTGAACGTAAGCGTCTGGTACTTCCGGGAGATCGTAGTTGAAGACGTGGGTGACGCCCGGGATGTCGATGCCGCGGGCAGCAACGTCGGTGGCGACCAGAACGCGGATCTCGTTGTCACGGAAGGCCTTGAGGGCACGTTCGCGCTGGCCCTGGCTCTTGTTGCCGTGGATCGAGGCGACCTTGAAGCCGATATGCTCGAGATGCTTGGAGAGCTTTTCGGCGCCGTGCTTGGTGCGCAGGAAGACCATGGCGCGGCCGGTCGGATTTTCTTCGAGCGACTTCTTCAGAAGGTCCGTCTTGTCGTTCTTGCCGACCACGAAGTGGACGAACTGTTCGACCTTGTCGGCAGCCTTGCCCGGAGGCGTGACCGAGACCTGGACCGGATCCTTGAGGAAGTCGGAGGCAAGATCGGCGATCGCCTTCGGCATGGTGGCCGAGAAGAGCAGGGTCTGGCGCTTGTTCGGCACCATCTTGGAAATCTTGCGCAGATCGTGGATGAAGCCGAGATCGAGCATCTGGTCGGCTTCGTCGAGAACGAGGTAACGAACCGCGGTCAGGCCGATGGCACGGCGGGCGATCAGGTCGAGCAAGCGGCCCGGGGTGGCGACGAGAATGTCGGTGCCCTTTTCGAGCTGCAGCTGCTGCTTGTTGATCGAGGCGCCGCCGACGACGGCGTTGATCTTCATCGGCGTACCGCGCACGTAGCTCTTCAGGCTGGCGGCGATCTGGTTGACCAGTTCGCGGGTCGGAGCGAGGATGAGCGTACGGGTGGTGCGGTTGTCAGGACGCTTCGGGTCCTTGGCAAGCATTTCGATGATCGGCAGACCGAATGCGGCAGTCTTGCCGGTGCCGGTCTGGGCAAGGCCGACCATGTCGCGGCCTTCGAGAAGCTGGGGGATAGCCTGGGCCTGGATCGGGGTCGGCGTTTCGTAACCGAGCGCAAAAAGAGTGGCTACGGTCTGCTTGGACAGACCAAGCTCGTGGAAATTCGTCAAGTCGAATACCTTTTCGGGGCGCCAAAAGCGTATCGCCGGACTGGCACCATGCCGTCCGGTCTGCCTTTGGCGTCAAGAACCCCGCGTGAAGTGGGAACTTGCAAGTTGGAAATTGCTCTCCAGCGCTTAAACCCTCCGGGATCGAGGGCGATCTATCTGTGCGCCTTGTTCCTTCTTCGCGGTGTCTTTAATGACGCGGGGCCAACTCACGCGGCGGCCGGAAGGTGAAAGCTGAAGCGCATTTGGTGGTTTTCCGGGCAAAAGTCAAGCAGATGTTTCGCAATCGCGAAACGGAGCGGCTTCCCGGCTGCGGCCGCAACGGCACTCAGAATGTCTCCACCACAGCAGAAAGCCTGCCTCCGCCGGCGGCGGAAACAGGCCCTTCAGGATATGCGATCAGCCTTGCGGATCAGCGCGAGCAGACTTCGACGCGATAGGGTTCGCCATAGCGGTTGCGGCGCCATTCCAGTTCGCAGACCGGCGGATAGTCGCGGTAATAGGCTCGGCGGTAATAGACCGGGGGCGGGGGTGGGGGAGCATAGTCGTATTCCGGCTCCACATATTCCGGCTCGGCATAAGCCGGCCGCTGCGACCCGGCGACGATCGCGCCGCCGATGATGCCGCCGGCAAGGCCAGCAGCCACGCCCGGCCAGACATCGCGATGGTGGCGGTCGCGGGCTTCTGCCGCCGGAGCCGTCACCGTCAGGGCGCCCGCTACGGACAGTGCGACGAGGCCGAGTGATATCGTCTTCTTCAATGCCGACATGTTCTTTTCCTTTCCCTTTTTGTCCTCAAGGGGTGCAGAAATCGTGGCGGGCAAAGGCGGCGGATTGATGAAGACGACTTCCCGATAGTCTGAACGGACGTTCAGCTTGATGCCGCCTTCGGTTGATTTTCGTCAAGCCTGAGCAATCGCCAATGGGGATCAAGGCGAGATCATGGCAATAGTATGGAAAAGATTTGGCAGAGCAAATCCGGCTAAGCCTCCGATTTTCCTTCCGACCGCGCCGCGAAGCCTCCAGCCGAACCGCGGCGACCAATACCGGCACTCGACCTGAGGCTGTATTTTCAGCCGCATGCCGGAGCTTCTGATTGACAAATGCCAAAAACGATAAGTCGTACCGTTTCAACAACACGATATTAACACTCGCTATGGTGTTATCAGTCGATTGGGAGACAAACGAATCGAGCCGGATATCGGCCGGCACGAAGGAGCGGGGGAAGGTGGACACGGAAAGCGAACTCTTGAAAACGGCGTGCGAGCGGATCAACGATCTCGCCGAGCCCGCCTTCATCAAGGACAGCGCCCTCATCTACGTGGCGGTGAACGCCGCCTATGCACGCCTTTTCGGCATGCATCCGACCGACTTTGCCGGCAATACCAGCCGCGGCCTTGCAGGCGCGTCGGACGATGCCGACCGCAAGGAAAAGGAATGCCGGGCGATCGTATTCGGCACCGACGAGACGGCGCTCTGCTTCGACCGCTCGGGCGTCGTCCGCCATGAGATCCATATCGAGCGTTTCCTCACGGAAGACGACCACACCTATCTCTTCGGCACGTTTGCAGCGGTTCCGGGCATTGACGCCGTGTTCGAACCGAAGGTGGTTGCCCCGCTTGCCGGCGCAAAGCCCCTCGCGCCGTTCTCGCCGTTCAACAATGCGCTTCTCGACGATGCCCTCGACATGCTCGAAATGGGCATCGGCATCTACGACAAGCACAACGTTCTGCTCTACTGCAATTCCCAGCTCATCAACCATTTTGCGTCGATCTCGATCGATATCCAGCCGGGGATCACCCTCAAGGATATCCTCGGATTTGCCTATGATCGCCGCCAGCGCGTGTCGCCGGCGAGTTTCGGTCCCAATGTGCCGAGCAAGGACGCATGGATCGCCGAGCGGATGAAGCCGTTCGAGCTTGCCTATTCCGAGAGCATCGACCAGCTTTCCGACGGTCGCTGGCTGCGGAGCATCAACAAGCGCCTCGAAAACGGCCTGCTGATCGCCATCCGTCACGACGTGACCGATTTCAAGGAGCAGGAAATGCTCCTGCGCACCCATGTGTCGGAGACGGACCTGCTTCGCGCCGTGCTCGAAGACCTGCCGGTGCCCGTGTTCGTGCGCAATAGCGACCGCCGGCTCACCTATGCCAATGCCGCCTACGAGGCGATGCTCGGCAAGCCCAGGAGCCATTTTCTCGGCAAGACCGAAACGGAAATGTTCCCCGACGCGGCCGATCGTTTCCGTGTCGAGAACGACCGGGTGATGACAGGCGAGGACATCGAGAAGTCGGAGGACATCACCTTTCCCGACGGAACAGTCGTCCCGGTCATCACACATCTGCGCCGGGTGACCACCAATGACGGCGCGCACAACCTCGTCGGTTCGCGCATGGACGTGTCCCGCATCAAGGAGGCCCAGAACAAGGCTGAGAAGATGGGCAAGGATCTGCAGACGATCCTGCACACCATGCCTGTCGGCGTGGCGATCCTCGACGAGCAGTTCCTGTTCGAATACGCCAACCCGGCCTTCTATTCCTTCTGGGATGCCGGAGAGCAGTTCGATCTGCCCGGCCGTTCCTACCGGGACTTCCTGAAGGTCAATTTCGACCACGGCATCTATGCCGGCTCGACGTACAGCTTCGAGGAAATCTACCGGGAGCGCATCGCCGCATTGACCGATGGCCAGGAACGGCCGCCGATCGAGGTGAAAAGCCGCAACGGTCTGGTGATTGTCATCTCCGGCACCCAGCTTTCCGGCGGGAAGATCCTGCTGAGTTACATGGACATCACGGCCGTGCGCAAGCGCGAGCAGGAGATCCAGGAAGCCCGCGCCGCGCTTGAAACCCACGGCGCGCTGATGCGCGACGCGACGAGCGCCATGTCGCAAGGGCTGCTCATCCTGCATGACGGCGAGATCATCTTCTCAAACGATGCGCTGCCGGCCATGCTCGACATGCCGGCCGAGATGGTGGGCGCCGGAGGCCTGTGGCGCGATCTCTTCCGCTATTGCGTCGAGCGCGGCGATCTCGGCACGCCCCAGGAAGCGGCGGCGGCGCTCCAGGCCTGGGAAGACAATGTCGAGGCCGGCAAGCCCGTCTTTGCCGCGTTCCGCGTCGAGGGCCGCAAATGGATCCAGGTGGAGGCGAAGCTCACCGGCAGCGACCATTGGCTGGCGGTATTCACCGACGTTACGGAGATGAAGAGCCGCGAAGAGGAACTGACCCGCCTCCTGCAACGCGCCGAGGCCGCCGACCGGGCGAAGTCTGAATTCCTCGCCAATATGAGCCACGAGATTCGCACGCCGATGAACGGCGTGCTCGGCATGGCGGAACTACTGGCCAAATCCAATCTCGACACCCGCCAGAAGACCTTCATCGACATCATCGTCAAATCGGGCAATGCGCTCCTGACGATCATCAACGACATTCTCGACTTCTCCAAGATCGATGCCGGGCAGATGAAACTGCGCAAGGCGCCGTTCGACCCGGTCGAGGCGATCGAGGACGTGGCGACGCTTTTGTCTTCCTCGGCCGCCGAGAAGGATATCGAGCTCATCGTGCGCGGCGATGCCTCGATCCGCGAGACGGTGATGGGAGACGCGGGCCGTTTTCGCCAGATCATCACCAACCTGGTCGGCAATGCGGTGAAGTTCACCGAAAAGGGGCATGTCTTCATCGACCTGAGGTCGGAGGCAAAAGGCCCCGGCGAGATGATGCTGTCGATCCGCATCGAGGATACCGGGCTCGGCATTCCCGAAGAGAAACTGAAATCGGTCTTCGAGAAATTCTCGCAGGTCGATACGTCCTCGACGCGTCGCCACGAAGGCACCGGCCTGGGGCTTGCGATCACCGCCGGCCTCACCGAACTCTTCGGCGGCTATATCGACGTGACGAGCGAAGTCGGACGCGGCTCGGTCTTCACCGTGCACCTGCCGTTCCAGGTGGTCAGCGAACGCAATGTGCTCACCACCCTGCCGATCAACACGAGCGGCGCCCGCATCCTCGTCGTCGATGACAATGCCGTCAACCGCCGTATCCTCAACGAGCAGCTCACCATGTGGGGCTTCGACACGGTCGCAGCCGACAGCGGCGCCGAGGGTCTGGCGATCCTCAGCGAAGCCGCCCGCATCGGCGTCACCGTCGATGCGATCGTGCTCGACTACCACATGCCGGAGATGAACGGGCTCGATTTCGCAAAACACCTCAGGCGCGATGCGCGCTTCGACGGCACCGGCGTGGTTTTCCTGACCTCCATGGAAATGGCCGGCGACGACAGCATGTTTGCCGCCCTCAACATCCAGGCGCATCTGATGAAGCCGGCGCGTGCCAACCTTTTGCGCAGCACGATCATCGACGTCGTCCGCTCGATCCGCACCAAGCGCCGCGCGGTCGAAGCGGAGCAGGCGGCAACCCGGCCCCAGGTGCAGCCGGTCGTGGCTCCGGTCGCAGTCGCCGCACGGGCGAGCTCCGCCCCGGTGATTGTCGAGAAGCCCGTCGCCCCGGTCTCGACGCCGCCCATGCAGGCGGCGCCGACGCTCGACGTGCTGGTCGCCGAGGACAACGAGGTCAACCAGATCGTCTTCACCCAGATCCTGCAGACTACCGGCTGGCTGTTCCAGATCGTCAAGAACGGCGCGGAAGCGGTCGAGGCGTGGAAAAAGCACGATCCGGCGGTGATCATCATGGACGTCTCGATGCCGGTCATGAACGGGCATCAGGCGACCCAGAAGATCCGCGAGCTCGAACAGGAGACGGGAACCCATACGCCGATCATCGGCGTCACGGCGCATGCGCTCGAAAGCGACCGCGAACTCTGCTTCCAGGTCGGCATGGACGATTATCTTTCCAAGCCGATCAGCCCGGAGGCACTGGAAGCCAAGGTCCGCAACTGGCTCGGCGGTGCGATCGTGAGTTCTGTTTCGAACTGAGCTGATGAGACGTGGCCAAGCCGCTCAATATAGCCTCTCCCGCGCCGTCCCGGCAATCGAGGGTGCGGGCATGGTGTCGGTAATCCTCATCTGCACTCTGCCCGTCGTCGGTTGAAAGCTGATCCAGCGCGCCAGATCGTCGCCGAGGCTGGTGTCGACAAGCTTGATGCCCTCCTCCAGAAGGAACCGTCTGGCGAATGCGGAATTGAGAGATCCCGGATCGTAGCCGCTCGATTTTCGCGTGCGGCCGCCAAAGAGCTTGGCCCTGAGATTCCGGCGTTCGGCACCGAAATCATAAAGATCGTCGACCAGCGTGCGCATGGCCAGATCACCGTAACGTTCCGGGCGCTCGGCAATATCCAGCCCGCCGCTCGTCGGCAGGATGAAATGATTCATTCCTCCGACATTGGTGACCGTATCATAGATGCAGGCCGAGACGCAGGAGCCGAGAACGGTCATCAGTATCATATCTGGATCGGCAGACACCGCATATTGACCGCCGAGGACATGAATATGGTGGGTGTCCGTGAAGTTCATCCAATGCTCCAATTCCGCGCATGCGGCAATCACTTTCCCGCAAAAGTATGAAGGCGCTACGCGAACGGGAAGGCCCAACAATGAATGGCGAAAAATACTGGCGGGTACGTATTTTGTAATTCGAGGGCGGGTTGTGGCGGTCAGCGCCTTATCTGGCGCGCCATGAGCGCGTTTCGCCGATGTGGAGCTACGGCCAAGTTCCGCCGCCGATTGGAGCGGATCGAGACCTCGCACGGCAGTCGCGCTTTCGGTAGAGCCGGTCGGGGGCCTCTCGGTCGATCCCGTCACAGGTTTTTCTGCCGCGCGCGGCTTTTCCGTTCAGGGACCATTAAGCACGGCATGTGCATTGTTCGGGAATATCGGGCCTTTTCCTGCCGCTCGCAGGCGCGGCTCGGTGGAAACGGAGACGCTTGTGATGAAGAAGATAATTGTCTCGGCACTGATCCTGGCCGCCACCTGCACCAGTATCGTGGTACCGGCCGGCGAAGCAGCGGCCCAGCAATGGGACAGACACTACGACCGATACGATCGCCGTGGTCCTCCGCCTCCGCCGCGCAGACATCGTAACAATGACGGCGCCATAATCGCCGGCGGCCTGGCCGCGGGCGTCATAGGCGGCCTGATCGGCGGCGCTCTCGCCAATGACGGCGGGCCGCGCTACATCGATCCGCCACCACCACCCCGGCCGCGCTGCTGGTTCGAGGACCGCCGCGTGCGCAACGCCTATGACGGCGGCTGGCACATGGAAAGCCTGCGCGTCTGCCAGTAGGTGGCCGTGCGATGTGATGGATGGCAGCCGGTCTCAGGGCCGGCTGTTTTGCGTCAGGCTGCCTTGGATCAGGGCGCAAGTTTGATGCCGCACAGCATCTCGCGCTTGCCCGCAAAGCCCGGCCGCCGTTCGACCGTGAAACCGGCGGCCTGCAGGTTCCGCCGCACGAAGCCGGCGGCCGCATAAGTGCCGAACGTGCCGCCGGATAAGGTTTTGTCGTAGATCGCCCGCATGATTTCGGGCGACCACATGTCCGGATTGCGCGACGGCGCGAAACCGTCGAGGAACCAGGCGTCGAAATCCGCCTCGGCCATGGAGACGCCTTCGAGCGCGGGGCCGCAGACGACCGTCAGCCGGGTCTGGGCGTCAGCGTCGATCACGACATGGCCGGCGGGTCCGCACGGCCAGGCCTCGATCAACGCCTGCCGTTCCGCATCGATCTCCGGCCAGCGGGCGAGTGCCCGGTCGATCTCGTCGCGCTGCATCGGGTAAAGCTCGAACGAGGTGAAATGAAGCTTCGCGCCTGCGGGGCGGGAAAGCTTCCATTGCCGCCAGGTCTCGCAGAAATTCAGCCCGGTGCCGAAGCCGAGTTCGCCGATCCGGAAAGTTCGTTGCCTTTCCCAGCGCTCCGGCAGGCCATTGCCGGCCAGAAACGTGTGGCCGCACTCCAGCCGACCGTCGGTGCGGCAATAAAAGTGATCGCCAAACTTTTGCGAATAGGGCATATCGCCGTCATGCCAGTCCAAGGTCTGGCTTTCGGTCACACGAATTTCAGGATCACGGTCGCTCATGGGACATGCGGATAATCCTGCCGGCTTCGGCGGTCAATCTCATGCTCTCCCATCCTCCGCCGATCTCGTCATCGTCGGCGGCGGCATCATGGGCCTCTGGGCGGCGGTCAAGGCCGAGCGGCTCGGCATCCGGACCCTGCTCGTCGATGCCGGCCCGCTGGGGCAGGGGGCGAGCGGCGGGCTTCTCGGCGCCCTGATGCCGCACATGCCCGACAAGTGGAACGACAAGAAACAGTTCCAGTTCGATGCACTTCTGTCGCTGGAAGACGAGATCATCGAGCTCGAAGCCGAGACCGGCGTCGTCTGCAGCTACCGCCGCTCCGGCCGGCTGATCCCGTTGCCGAAGCCGCATTTACGGAAGATTGCGCTCGGGCACTCGGCCGATGCGGAAGCCTGCTGGCGGCGCGGCGACCGCCGTTTCCATTGGCATGTGCTTGACCGTCCCCCGCAAAAAGGGTGGCCGGATGCCTCCTTCGCGGCTGCCGGACTGGTGCATGACACGTTTGCGGCCCGGGTTTCTCCGCGCGGCCTCGTCTCGGCGCTCGTCGCCTACCTGCGCTCCGCTGGCAATGTTCGGATCGTCGAGGGTATCGAAGCCGAGACGATCGATCCGGCAGTAAATAGGATTATATTCCACGGTGGTGAAAGCGTCACCTTCGGCCATTGCATCGTCTCGGCCGGCCACCGGTCCTTCTCCCTGCTTCAAGGCGTCTCGCCGCCGCTGAAGCATCCGCTCGGCCAGCCGGTCAAGGGGCAGGCGGCACTGCTCAAGGCGGATGTCGATCCGTCCTTGCCGGTGATCTTCCTGAACGGCCTTTATGTGGTCGCCCATGAGGGCGGTCACGTCGCTGTCGGCAGCACCAGCGAGGATGTCTTCGACGACCCGTCCTCGACCGATTCTCAGCTGGACGAGCTCATCGCGCGCGCGCGCGCTCTGGTGCCGGCCCTGGCCCAGGCTCCCGTCGTCGAACGCTGGGCGGGATTGCGGCCGAAGGCGATCGACCGCGATCCAATGGTCGGTGCCCATCCCGATCACGCCCGAGTGATCGCGCTCACAGGTGGTTTCAAGGTGAGTTTCGGCATCGCGCACAGGTTGGCCGATGCTGCCCTCAACGCGCTGAACGGCCGGGAAATGCGGCTTCCGGCGTCGTTCACGCTCGCCAATCACCTTGCCGTCGCCTCGCGTTAAACGCGAACTTTCAGTCCTTCGCGTCGTTATTCTGTCACGCAAATCACTTAACCCCCACGGCAGGGATTGTTGAGCAATGCGTAAAACACGGGGTTGCTGAAAAGGACGTTCAGAAGGTGACGCATGCGCTATGCCATTCATTTCACGCCTCCGGCGCATGATCCGCTGACGCTTGCCGCGGCCCAGTGGCTCGGTCGCAATGCCTTTTCGGGCGATGCGATGGAGCCGCCGGCAATCCGCGGCATCGGCATTCACGACATTGCCTTCAATACCGCGCTGCCGCGTCGCTACGGATTCCATGCGACGCTGAAGGCGCCGTTCCGGCTGGCGCCCGACGTCACCGAACCGATGCTGCTGCGCCACCTGATGCGCTTTGCGGGTATTCACAGCCCGTTCGAACTGCCGAAGCTCGAAGTCGTCCGGCTCGGCAATTTCTTCGGCCTTGCACCGGTGGTCCCCTGCGATACCGCCCGATTCCTCGCCGCTTCCGTCGTCCAGGAGTTCGACAATTTCCGCACGCCGCTGAGCGAAGCCGAGCTGGAGCGCAGCGATTCGGGCGATCTCTCGGCGCCGCAATTCGCCAACCTGCATCGCTGGGGCCATCCTTACGTAATGGATGAGTTCCGTTTCCATATGACGCTGACCGGCCCGCTGTCGCCGATCGAGATTCCGCGTTTCGATCTGGCGCTTCGCGATTATTTCGAGCCGTATCTGAAAAAGCCGGTCGAAATTGCCAACCTGGCGCTGTTCATCGAGGAGGAGCCCGGCGCGCCCTTCCAGGTGCATTCGCTGCACCCGATGGGACGAGTGGCGGCGCGCAAGATCGCCTGAGATTTTGGCGGCCGGCCGCGTCACTTTTGTTCAAGAGCAACCGCGCCGTCATCTGCTATATTCTCCGCATGGAGAATATCTCGCAGGAACAGGCCACCGACCACATGCCGCTGATGCCGGCAGAGGTGACCCGTTTCTGGCGCGACCATCGCTTCGGCGGCATGGAATGCCTGCGCGCGACGTTTCTCACCCACGAATTCGCGCCGCATTCGCATGATACGTTCAGTATCGGTGCGATCGAACAGGGCATGCAGGTCTGCACCATCAAGGGCAGCCGCGAAAGCGCCGGGCCGGGCGGACTCTACCTGATCAATCCGGGAGAGACACATGACGGTGCGCCGCGGGGCGGCGGTTATCGCTACCGGATGATTTATCCGGATGTCGCACTGCTGCGCGAAATCCTCGAAGACGTCACCGGCAAGCCTTTCAAGGGCACGCCCGCCTTCGGCATCCAGCTCCTCCACGACCAGGCGCTCGCCGACGCTTTCCACGAGGCGCACCGGACGCTGGAGGAGGGCTCCGGCGCGCTCGAAGCCAGCCAGGCGATGTTCCTGGTGCTCGACGCAATGTTCCGTCGCCACGGCAGTTCGATCGTCGTGCCCGCCGGTACGACCGAGCGCACCGCCGTGCGCCAGGCCCGCGACTACCTCACCGAGCATTTTGCGTCCGATGTCGGGCTGGAGGAACTCGCGACCGTCGCGGGTCTCAGCCGCGCTCATCTCATCCGCGCCTTCCGCAAGGAATTCCACATCACCCCGCATTCCTTCCTCACGGATATCCGCATCCGTGCCGCGCGCAAACGCTTAAGGGACGGCGGCCAGCCGGCCGAGATCGCGCTCGAATGCGGGTTTGCCGACCAGGCGCATTTCACCCGCCACTTCAAGGCCCGCACCGGGTTGACGCCGGGACAGTATCGGGCTCGCTGATCACTTTCGTTCAAGACGGTTATCCGCCTGATCTTTAAAGACCTCCGCCTCAATCGGAGGTTTTTGACGTGAATGGCAATACAAGACTTCAGGAGTTTCTGGGCGGCATGCGGGCGATCTCGCCGCTGATCGCCGCCGTCATCCCGATCGGCCTCGTTTTTGGTGCGGTGGCGGCGACAAAAGGCCTGTCGCCGGCCGAGGCGGGGCTGATGAGCGCGCTCGTCTTTGCCGGCGGATCGCAATTCGTGGCGATGGATATCTGGACCCATCCGGCCTCCTGGACCGGCGTCGGGTTCGCAGCCCTTTTGGTCAACATCCGCCACGTGCTGATGAGCGCCTCGCTCGGCACCAGAATGGGCAGTTTCAGCCAGCCGGTACGTTATCTCTCGATGCTGTTCCTCGCCGACGAGATCTGGGCGATGGCGGAGTTCCGGGCCAAGGTGGCGAAGCTGACGCCCGCTTGGTTCGCAGGCCTCGTCGGGCCCTTCTACCTTGCCTGGGTGTTTTCGGGGTTCGCCGGTGCTGCCCTCGGCGCCTTTCTCGGCGATCCGGTGGTGCTCGGGCTCGACTTCGCGTTCCCGGCCGTCTTCATCGTGCTGGTCATGGGCTTCTGGAAGGGGCCGGAAACCGGCGCCGTGCTGCTGGCGAGCGGCGGCGCCGCCGTCGTCACCCAGCATTTCGTGCCGGGCGTCTGGTATATCGCTGCCGGTGCTATCGCCGGTCTTGCCGCCGCGATGCTCACCGGCAAAGCGCGCGATGTCGAGGTGACGCCATGACCGTCGATCTCGCCACGCTCGTCGCGATCCTCTCGATGGCGGCCGCCACTGTGCTCACCCGGTTGAGCGGCCTCGTGCTCATTCGCCACGTTTCCCTTGAAGGCAACCGCCGCAAGGCAATCGAATCGATCCCGCCCGCCGTGCTGATGGCCGTCGTCGCGCCGACTGCGTTTGCTACCGGGATTGCCGAAACCTTGGCCTGCGCGGTGACTGCTTTTGCGGCACTTCGCCTGCCGATGCTCGTTTCCGTGGCACTCGGTGTTGCCTCAGTCGCGATCCTTCGGGCGCTCGGCCTCTGAACGGACGTTTCCATCTCGACATGGCCGGAACGGGTGCGCTACCGTCCGGCCTCATTCGTCGAAGGTGACCCATGCAGGCAAAAGACTATCCGCGCGAACTCGTCGGCTACGGCCGTTCCACTCCCGATCCGAAATGGCCGGGCGGCGCCCATGTCGCCGTCCAGTTCGTGATCAATTACGAGGAGGGCGGCGAGAGCTCGATCATGGACGGCGATCCGGCCTCGGAAAACCTGCTGTCGGAAATCGTCGGTGCCGCCCCCTGGCCTGGCCAGCGCAACCTCAACATGGAGTCGATCTACGAATACGGCTCGCGCGCCGGCTTCTGGCGGCTCTTTCGGATGTTCACCGATCTCAAGGTCCAGACCACCGTCTACGGCGTGACGCTCGCCATGGCCCGCAACCCGGAAGCGGTCGCCGCCATGAAGGAAGCCGGCTGGGAAATCGCCAGCCACGGCTATCGCTGGCTGGAATACAAGGATTTCCCGGAGGAGAAAGAGCGCGAACACATTCTCGAAGCGGTGCGCCTGCATACCGAACTCGTCGGCGAGCGCCCCTACGGCATGTATCAGGGCAAGCCTTCCGACAACACGCTGAAACTGGTCATGGAGGAGGGCGGTTTCCTCTATTCCTCCGACAGTTATGCGGACGACCTGCCCTATTGGGTCAAGGGCCTCGACGGCAAGCCGTTCCTGATCATCCCCTATACGCTCGAAACCAACGACATGCGGTTTGCGACGCCGCAGGGCTTCAACACCGGCGATCAGTTCTTCACCTATCTCAAGGACGCCTTCGACGTGCTCTATCAGGAGGGCAAGGAAGGTGCTCCGAAGATGATGTCGGTCGGCCTCCACTGCCGCCTTGTCGGGCGACCCGGCCGCGCCGCCGCGTTGAAGCGTTTTATCGAATATGTGCTCAGCCACGACAAGGTATGGATCCCGCAGCGCATCGAGATCGCCAGACACTGGCACGAACACCACAAGCCGGCGGCCGCGCTATGAGCGCGCGCGGGGATTTTATCGCGATGTTCGGTGGTGTGTTCGAGCACTCGCCCTTCATCGCCGAACGGGCCTATGATTCCGGGCTGATGCTGGTGCCGCTGACGTCCAAGAGCGTGCATGACGCGCTGACCTCGATTTTCCGCAAGGCAAGCCGCGAGGAGCGCCTCGGCGTGCTGCGCGCCCATCCGGATCTTGCGGGCAAGCTCGCCATTGCCGGCGAACTGACCGAGGACAGCAAAAAGGAACAGGCCGGCGCCGGGCTGGACCGCCTGGGCGCCGCCGAACACGCCCGCTTCACCGAGCTCAACACCGCCTATACGGAAAAATTCGGCTTCCCGTTCATCATCGCGGTCAAGGGGCTGACCAAGGATGATATTCTGGCCGCCTTCGAGAAGCGTATCGACAATTCGGCCGACGAGGAATTCGACACCGCCACCGCCCAGGTGGAAAAGATCGCGCTCCTGCGTCTGCAATCGCTGCTTCCGGGACATTGAGGTCTTGGACGGTTCTTTCCTCGATCCCTTCCGTCGCTTATATTGGCGATATCAGGAGTGACGCCGCCATGAGACCGTCGGAAGTGCTGGAGAGGAACCGGGAGGCTATCCGCGAAGCGGCAACACGCTTCAATGCGGCGAACCCGCGCGTCTTCGGCTCCGTTGCGCGCGGCGAGGACGGACCGGACAGCGATATCGACATCCTGGTCGATGCGCTCCCCGGCACCACCCTGTTCGATCTCGGCGGACTGCAGGACACGCTTGAGACGCTGCTTCAGGTCAAGGTCGATCTGGTTACGTCCGGGGGCATCCGCAACTCGATGCGCGACCGGATACTGTCGGAAGCGGCACCCATATGAGTGCTGACCGCCTGAGGGAATATCTTGACCAGATGCATTCCGCAGCACTTCGGGCCTGCGACTTCGTGGCCGGGATGGAGCAGGAGAGGTTTCTCGCCGACATTCGCACGCAGATGGCGGTCGGCATGGCGTTGATCCTGATCGGCGAGAGTGCCGCGAGGATCATGACGCATCATCCCGACTTCCCCGTCGATCATCCGGAAATTCCGTGGTCGAAAATGAAGGGCATGCGCAATTTCGTCGTCCACGACTATTACGAGCTGGAGCTTCCCATCGTTCTGGAGACGGTGAAAACCTCGCTGCCGTTGCTGGTTTCCCAGCTCGATTCCCTGCGCAACTGGCGTGCCCAGGGCGAATGAATGAAGCCGAATGATCGAAGGCGAATAAATTGACCGAATACCTGGAAATTCTGCCCCTCACAAAGGAAGCCTTCGCACCCTTCGGCGATGTCATCGAGGCCGATCCGGCGACCATGCGGCTGATCAACGGCGGTACGACCGAACGCTATCACGCGCTTGCCGAGCCTGTGGTGATCGGCGAGCCGGAGCGGCTGATCTTCAGCATCTTCCGCAGCAAGCCGCGGCAATTTCCCTATGCGGTCACCATGATGGAGCGACATCCTTTCGCCAGCCAGAGCTTTTCGCCGATCTCCGGCCAGCCATTCCTGATCGCCGTTTCGCATGACGAGGGCGGACGACCGGGCAAACCGCAGGTCTTCCTCGTCCAGCCGCATCAGGGCGTCAATTATTTCCCCAATTCGTGGCATCATCCGCTGATGGCGATCGGCGTCGTCAGCGATTTCCTGGTCGTCGATCGCGACAACACATCGGCAAATTATGAGGAAGCGTTCTTCGAGACCCCGTATCTCATCGCGGAGCCAAGCCTATGACGGGACTCACCACCCACGTCCTCGACACCGCCAGCGGTACGCCTGCGGAGGGACTTTCGATCGATCTCTACCGGCTGAACGGTGAGACTCGCGAAAAACTCAAGACCGTCGTCACCAACAGCGACGGCCGCGTCGATGGCGGGCCGATCCTGATCGGCGAGACCTTTCTTTCGGGCGAATATGAACTGGTTTTCCACGCCGGCGCCTATCTTCGAGCTCGCGGCGTTACACTTGCCGAGCCGGCCTTTCTCGACGTGATCCCGATCCGTTTCGGAATTTCCGACACGACGGCGCACTATCACGTGCCGCTGCTGCTCTCGCCCTACGGTTATTCCACCTATCGGGGGAGCTGATGCGCTTTGCCGCGATCGCTGACATCCACGGAAATTGCGCTGCGCTTGAAGCGGTGCTTGCCGACATTCACGCACAGGGCATTACCGACATCGTCAATCTCGGCGATTGCCTGAGCGGACCGCTTGAAGCCGGGCGCACCGCCGACCTGCTGCTCCTTCTCGATACGATGGCGACGCTGACGGTGCGCGGCAATCACGATCGCTACCTGATCGAGAACCCGGCGGATGCCATGCCTTCCTGGGAAGTGCATGCGTTTTCGCAATTGGCGCCCCGCCACCTGCAATGGCTGCGCAAGCTGCCGTTCAGTGCCGTCTATCGGGACGAGGCCTATCTCTGCCATGCGACGCCGCAGTCGGACAACGTTTACTGGCTGGAGCAGGTGTCGAGCGAAGGCCATGTCTTCCTGAAGCCGCTGGAGGAGATCGAGGTGTTGGCGGACGGCATCGAACAGCCGCTGATCCTCTGCGGCCACAGCCATATTCCGCGGGCGGTGCAACTGTCCGACGGCCGGTTGATCGTCAATCCCGGCAGCGTCGGCTGCCCGGCCTATGACGACGACGCGCCGCATTTCCACAAGGTGGAAACGGGCCACACCATGGCGTCCTACGCGGTCCTGGAAAAGACCTCCGCCGGGTGGACACCGCAATTCCGCAACGTGTCCTACGACCATCTGGCAATGTCGCGGCTGGCCGCAGAAAACGGCCGCGCCGACTGGGCGGTTGCGCTGGCGACGGGCCGAGCGGGGTAGGTTTTCAGCCGGTGATGCGTTCGATCTCGTGGCTTGCTGCGCGGGCGAGGAAACCCGATCGCGACAGGCCATGATCCGCGGCGAAACGGTCGATCCGTTCCAGCACGTCTTCCGGCAGCGTGATATTGATGCGCACGGCCTTGGCCACCTGGGTTTTCAGGGTCACGAGGATCGCAACGCCGTCCAGATTGTCTGGATTTGTCATCACGCTTTCAAGGCTCGACGGTTCGGGGATCGTTTCGCCATCCTCGACCATGCCTTCGACGTGAAAGGCAAGCGCTTCCTCCGCCATATGGCGCGCCTCGTCGAGCGTCGCGCCGGCGGTTACGACACCCGGAAAATCCGGGAAGGAGACGCCGTAGTCGCTCTCCGCGTTCTTGTGGATCAGGCCGATATAGTTGCTCACGATCACCTCAACTTCAGTCCGGCTTGCTTCTCGATGCTGCGCAATGTGCCGAGCGGAATATCGCGCTTCGGATGGGGCATGGTCACACGGCCGGGCTTTTGCGGATGTTTGAATTGAACATGGCTGCCCTTCCGGGCAACCTCCATCCAGCCATTCCTGCGCAACAACGCGGTGACCTCGGCGCTTTTCATGAGTTCAATTTATACACACTCATACACAATATCAATCCTTGCCTGAAGGAGCGGAAACCTTTCGGCAATCCTTCCCCCGGATACTTCTTTCCGATTCGACAGGAGAGATGGTCATGGCTCAAACGCGCGGCAAATCCGGTTCTCGGCGCAAGAGTTCGCCGAGGCGGTCGTCGGGCTCCGGCTCGTCGCTCTGGCCTTGGCTCGGGGCGCTGGCGCTGGTGGCCGGCAGTATCGCGCTTTACGAGAATTCTGCGGAGGCCCGGCGTTTCGTCAAAGGCTTGACGTCCGGCAACCAGGTTCAGGTTGCCGCAAAACCGGTGCCCGCAAAGCCTGTACAGGCAAGTTCTGGCCCGTCTCATCGGCCGGTGACGCCGAAGCCCGCGGTCGCTCCGGACCAGAACCACACCGCCGCGATCATCCCGCCGGCGCCGATCGGCAAGCCGGTCCTCGAGGAGATCCAGAAGGCCGCCGAGCCGCCGAGGAGCAGCGAGAGCCTCGCCGGCGCCTATCAGGCGAAATTCTATCTGTGCGGCTCGGCCAAGCAGGACGACTGCGTGGTGGCCGCGGACCGTTTCGTGTTCCACGGACAGAAGATCCGGCTGGTCGGCATCGAGGTGCCCGACATCAAGAAGCCGCGCTGCGAGGCGGAGCGGATCAAGGCGAGCGATGCGGAGCTGCGGGTGCGCGCCTTCCTCGATTCCGGCCCGTTCGAGCTGGTCACCTGGCAGGGCAATGAGGACGAGGTCGAAGGCCACAAGCTGCGCGAAGTGACGCGCAACGGCCGCTCGCTCGCCGATGTCCTTGTCAACGAGGGCCTCGCCAGGCGGCCGGGCGCAGGCAAGGGCGGCTGGTGCTGATCGCAGCACCGACCACCCTCGGCCGTCGTTAGAAGCGGGCGGTGATAGGTCGTCCGCGCGTCTCCCATGTCTTCCGGAGAGGCGGCAGCCGTTCGGTCACCACCTCTTCCAGATAGAGCCCGATGCCGAGGATCGATCCGGTGATCCTTATCACGGAACCGATCGCGCGGCCCTTGGCGTCGTCAAGATCGCAGGTCATGGTCGCGCCCAGCATCATGACCGACGGCTTCTCCATGTGGGCTCCGAGCACGGTTGGATCGTCGAGGAACTCGAACACGTCTTCAGGCGGCGAGGACAAGACTGTCGTGCTGGATGCCGAGCGCTGGTAATTCATGGCGTGCCGTCCTTGTGATCGTGTCCGCCATGACCGTGGAAAAGATGCATGAGCGGGCAGGCCAGCAAGAGAAGGTAGGGCGCGAAACCCAGCGCATGTGCCCAGTGCTCGCGGAGAATGAAGAAGACGACGATCACGATGAGGGAGGCCGCCATCAGCAGCCATACACGGGACGAGTTCATAGGTTGATGCTCCTGAGCCTGAGGGAATTGGCGATCACGCTGACGGAGGACAGCGCCATCGCGGCAGCGGCGATGATTGGCGACAGCAGGATGCCGAAGGCCGGGTAAAGGATACCGGCTGCGACAGGAATACCTGCCGCGTTGTAGATGAAAGCGAAGAAGAGGTTCTGGCGGATGTTCCGCATCGTCGCCCGGCTCAACTGTCGGGCGCGGGCGATACCCTGGAGGTCACCCTTCAGAAGGGTGACGCCAGCGCTTTCTATGGCGACATCGGTGCCGGTGCCCATGGCAATGCCGACATCGGCGGCGGCGAGGGCAGGGGCGTCGTTGACGCCGTCCCCGGCCATTGCAACGATCCTGCCTTCGCTGCGAAGGCGGGCGACGATCTTGCCCTTGTCTTCGGGAAGGACCTCTGCCTCGACCTCGGTGATGCCGAGCCTCCGGGCAACCGCCTGGGCGGTGGTCCTGTTGTCGCCTGTCAGCATTACGACCCGAACACCTTCGGCTATGAGCGATCGCACGGCTTCAGCGGTTGTCGCCTTGATGGGATCTGCGATGGCGAACAGTCCAACCAGGACGCCATCGGCGGCCATAAAGATGACAGTCGCCCCTTCGTTGCGCAGTTCCTCGGCCTTTGCCGCCATGGCGGACAAGTCGACAAGGGCCTCGCCCATGATCCGATGGCTGCCGAGGATGAGTTTCCTTCCCTCGACGACGCCCGTGACACCCTTGCCTACCGGACTGTCGAAGTCCCGGGCGTCGCCAAAGGGCACATTGCGTTCATTCGCCGCATCGACGATCGCCCGTGCAAGCGGGTGCTCGCTCGACCGTTCCAGAGTGGCCGCAAGCCGAAGCAGCTCTGTTTCGGAGATGCCTTCGCGCGGTGCGATCGCCGTGACCTTCGGCCGTCCCTCGGTTAACGTTCCGGTCTTGTCAACGACCAGCGTGTCGACCTTTTCGAAGCGTTCAAGGGCTTCGGCGTTCTTGATCAGCACGCCGAGTCTCGCTCCGCGTCCGACGCCAACCATGATCGACATCGGGGTGGCCAGCCCAAGGGCACAGGGGCAGGCGATGATCAGGACGGCGACGGCCGCCACAAGCCCATGGGCGAAACGAGGCTCGGGACCGATTAACATCCAGGTACCGAAGGCTAACAAGGCAATCGCGATTACCACGGGAACGAACCAGCCGGACACCTCGTCTGCCAGACGTTGAATGGGAGCGCGCGACCTTTGCGCTTCGGCGACCATCCGCACGATCTGGGACAGCATCGTGTCGCGACCGACCTTTCCGGCTTCCATGACGAAGCCACCGGTCTGGTTCATCGTCCCACCGATCAGCCTGGAGCCGACCTCCTTGGTGCCGGGCATGGATTCCCCGGTGATCATGGACTCGTCGACAGAGCTTCGTCCTTCCAGGAGGGTGCCATCGACCGGCACCTTTTCGCCGGGGCGGACGCGAAGCCTGTCTCCGACGACCACGGCGTCGAGGCCGATGTCCTCATCGGTACCGTCGGCCTTCACGCGCCGCGCCATCTTGGGCGCGAGATCGAGGAGGGCACGGATCGCACCGCCCGTCTGCTCGCGGGCTCGCAGCTCGAGGACCTGCCCAAGCAGCACCAGGACGGTGATCACAGCCGCTGCCTCGAAATAGACGGCGACCGTGCCTTCGGCGGAACGGAACGTTTCTGGAAAGATGCCCGGCACGACCGTCGCCACGACGCTGTATATCCACGCGACGCCAGTGCCCATGGCGATCAGCGTGAACATGTTGAGGTGGCGCGTCACAACGGACTGCCAGCCGCGCTCGAAGAACGGCCAGCCCGCCCAAAGGACCACGGGCGTGGCGAGAAGCATCTGAATCAAGTTGGAGGTTTGTGCGCCCAGCAGCACGTGCAGGTTCGTCAGATGGCCGCCCATTTCGAGGGCTAGTACCGGAAGGGCGAGCACCAGTCCGATCCAGAAGCGGCGCTGCATGTCCACCAGTTCCGGGCTTGGTCCAGTCTCGACCGCAGGTGTTTCGGGTTCGAGCGTCATGCCGCAGATGGGGCAGTTGCCTGGTCCGATCTGCCTGACCTGCGGGTGCATCGGGCAGATGTAGATGGTCCCTTCTCCGGTGGGAGGTTGCCGCGGGTCGTTCAGAGGTCCCGTCTTGTTCGTTTCGTGCTGATGATCGTGATCGTGGTGCTCATGTTCGTGGTGGTCGTGTGCCATGTCGATCTCCCAATCAGATTTCACCGTCATAGGTGATGAATGTCATCATCCCCGTGGCCATGTGGTAGAGGTGGTGGCAATGAAGCGGCCATCGCCCGGGATTGCTGGCATCGAACTCGACGACGACCTCGGCCATTGGCGTCAACAGGACGGTGTCACGGACGGCACCGCTGAACCGCTGGCCGTTGATACCGACGACTTGGAAATGATGACCATGCAGGTGCATCGGGTGCGACATCATCGACATGTTGCGCATGGTGAGCCGTACCCGCTGGTCCCTGGCTACATTCAGCGGGCCGGCGGTTTCGATCTTCCAGCTATAGGCAGCCATGTCACCAGTCAGTGTTGCTGCAAATTGACGGTCGGGTGATCGGCCAGCAAGAGGTGTCGCAGTTCGAAGTTGCTGCTCCAGGCCGAGCTCGAGAACGGGGCCATTTTCCGAGGCTGTTGTGTCGATTTTTCCAATGACCGTGTCTTTGGTGGCGAGGATGATACCGGTCTGCTCCTTCGCGCCTTCGCGAAGCGCGAGGACGGGGTAGAAGCCGGGGCCTGCGGGTAGCTCCAGCCGGATGTCCAGGCGCTGACCCATCGAGATCGGGAAGCGGCTGGCCGAGATGGGCGCGATATCAATGCCGTCCACAGCAATGAGGCTGCCGACAACGCTTCCCGTATTGATGGTGAAGGCTGTCGCCGTTGCTCCGTTGATGATGCGCAGGCGCACCCGACCGCCTTTCTCGATCCTGACGACCTCGGGATCGTCAAGGGTGCGGTCGTTCGCAAGATAGGCGTCGTATTCGATGTCGTTCAAGTCCATGGCCGGCATGCCCATCGCGGGCATGCCGCTGATCGGCACCTGATGCTGACCGTGCATGTTCGACATCATCTGCATCATCCCTTGATGACCCGACTGCATCCCGCCATGTCCGGAGCCGCCACCCTTCAGTCCTTCAAGCAGTTCCTCGGGCGATTTGAACGAGAAGTCGTGCAGCAAGATCACGACTTCCTGTTCGTCACGGGCGTGGTCTTCCGCAGTGCGGACGATCAGCGGAGCGGCGAGCATGCTCTGCTCCTGCAGGGTGTGGGCGTGCATCCAATGGGTACCGCCGGGGCCCACAGGGAACCGGTAATCTCGTATTGCTCCGGCAGCGAGCGACGCAGCCGGATTGTCAGGTACGCCATCCATGCTCCAAGGCGGCGTCAGGCCATGCCAGTGGATGAGGGTATCCGTTGAGGTCTCGTTGAGGAGGCGGACGTTGAAATCGGTGCCTGCGTCCAGCACGAGGCCGGGTTTGCCGCTACGGTCAGTCAGTCCGAAGACAGTAGCGGCCTTGCCATTGACGACCAGGGTTCTCTTTCCGATGACCAGCTCGGCTGGAACTGGATTGGCAAGCGCACGGGTGGAATTGAGGGTAGGCGCGACGATTGCCGCACTGGCAAGCGTCTTCAGGAATTCACGACGAAACATGATATGCCTCTCGATAAGTGTCGGCGGGCCGACAGGGCTGACAAAAGGAGCGGCTCGCCAGTCAGGCGAGCTATCATCATGCAGCGGGTCGAGGAGGCTCGAACGCGGGAGAAGGCATGCGGCCGGACAGGTTATCGGGTAACTCTGCGAACCGTGCGATCATGAGCGTCTGATGCATCGAGTCGGAATCCGAGGTGGGGATGATCAAGACAAAGCTGGCGCAGACGCTGGCGCAGCAGGCCTTGTCGTTTCCGGACTCAACCGGATGGGAAAAGGTCTCGTCGTGTCCGGTGTGATGGCTGGAGGGAACGTGTTCGGTTGGGCACGGTTGAACCATCGCGCGGGTGGCAGGCGTACCGAAGAACATCGCGAGCACAAAGACTGCCGCAAGCACTTTTCGGAACAGGTCTTTCTGCCTTCGCAGGTTCATGTTGTCTAAGCCCGTTTGTGCAATGACCGCAACATACGCTTGCCCACTGCGCTCGCCTTGATCCTCATCAATCGAAGTCATCGCCGGATCGGGCATCTTAGCCGGAAGCCAGTTTTTTGCCGAGGTGGATGGGGAAGTGCTGGTCCGGGACCGTGAACTCAAAAAATAAGCGTTGTCCGGCCCATTTTTCACACCGCCCACGGTTTGGCCCGGAAGGTCACATGGCATGTCCGCCCGCAATTCCCAGGCCGACAGCGGCCATCCATACCGTGTTCCGCCCCAGATACCGCCACCAATGTGAAAGCGATCCAGCAGGCGTCAACGTGCCGGGAAAATCGCGTTTACTGCTAAGCTATGTTCAACCGATCGTCATTTTTGGAGTTTTATTGGCAGGGCCGATCATTATTCTGCTTACAAGATGATCTGGGCCATTCCCTCATCCCGGCGGTCCGTGCGGAGCCAGATGTGAGCCGCGAACGATGGTGTTTCGACCATTGTCTTTCGCGCGATAGAGTGCTTGGTCGGCGTTGCGCAAAAGAGCCTCAGGTTCGGCCTGTCCACCTTCAGCCAGGGAGACGGCTCCAACACTGATAGTCGCGACGTGTTTCGGACTGGCTTCGTGTTCGATCGCCAAGCGGAACACGGCCTGTCGAATCCGCTCTGCGATTGACGCTGTTCCGATTTCGTCGGTATCTGGCAGGAGTACGGCAAATTCTTCCCCGCCGTAGCGCGCGACGACGTCAGCAGGCCGGCAGACTGTGTTTTTGATTGCCGCGCCGATCCTCCTCAAGCATTCATCGCCGGCCGGGTGACCATAACGATCGTTGAAGGATTTGAACCAGTCGACATCGATCATGAGCAGCCCGAGGCACTTTTTGTCTCGTCGCGCGCGCCCATACTCGCGTGAAAGTGCGTTATCGAAAGATCGCCGGTTGGCCAAGCCGGTCAGCCCGTCCTGCTCCGCGAGAGCTTGTAAGCGCCGATTGGCGTCCTGCAGTTGATCCTCGATGGCCTTTCGAGCCGAGATGTCCCTAAGGGTTCCAATAATGCCTGAGGGCTGGCCTGTCTGGGGATCCTTGAGTGTCTTGAGTTGCGCCTCCACCCAAATCCAATGTCCGTCACGATGGCGAAAGCGATTGATGACCGAGTGGCGATCCACATGGCCGCTCAGCAGCGATTGGAAAGCCAACGTGACACCCACCGCGTCCTCGGGGTGCACCATGCTGAGGGGTTTTATCCCGATCAATTCTTCCGGGGCGTAGCCAAGAATTTCGCGGCAAGCCGGCGATACATATCGGCGCACCAGGTCGAGATCGAGCTGAAACACCATATCCGTCCCGTGGTCCGCCAGCAGGCGGTAGCGGGCCTCGCTTTCTTTGAGGCGCTGCTCGGCTGCCAGGCGCTGTTCGATGTCGCGAACAACGACAAGTCGCTGTGGCAATTGCCCCGGCTCGGCCGCAATTGCCCGCGAAACGCTCTCGACCCAAACGTAACTGCCGTTCTTGTGGCGCATTCGATAGCGGAAAGTCGTCGCTTCATCATCGATGTAGGCCTGCCGATCCGCCAGAAAGCCGATATCGTCGGGATGGATCGCATCCTTGGTCCGGATCTGAAGCATCTCTTCGGGTTCATAGCCCAGAAGCGCTACGCATGCTGGAGAGGAATAGGTCCGTTTTCCATCGCGGCCAACAAGGAGAATCATGTCGGTCGAATTATCCGCCAGGAGGCGGTAGCGCGCTTCGCTCTCCTGAAGGCGCCGCTCGACAGCAACGCGTTCGTCGATGTCGCGACCGACCGAATGAATAGCCGTTACTCGTCCTTCGGCGTCGGTGAGCGCTCTATTCGTCCAAGCCATCCATCGCGTTTGGCCATTTGGCAGAACCACCTGATTTTCGTTTTCGACGCTTCGATCGATGCTGCATACTTGCTTCAAGTGCTCCGCTACTGCGGCGCGGCCCTCCTCGGGGACGAAGTCGAAAAGGCTCCTGCCCACCATTTCGTGGGGCAGCCGGCCATAACGCCGCGCATAGGCATGATTGACGAAGCGCAATTCGCCCTCCGGGCTGGCGAGCGACACCAGTTCTGACTGGCTCTCGACCAATTCCCGGTAACGCGCCTCGCTCAAGGTCAACTGCCGCTCGGCGGTTTTGAGCGCGGTCACATCCGTGATGACAGCCAGCGAAACACCGACCCCCGGGGAATTGTCGTCCAGAACGGCGGACAACAGGACGTCGATCACCCGTCCGTCCTTACACACCATCTGGTATTCGACGTCATCAATGCGACCGGTCCGAAAAAAACCGGGCAACACATCCGTGATTGCATATTCCCGCGATTCCGGAGTCAGGAACTCGGATGACCGCCTCCCTATAACCTCGTCGCGGGCGTAACCGAGCTTCGATAGCCAGGCGTCGCTCACGGAGATCAATCGTCCCTCCTTGTTGATCGAATGAAGCATTGCGGGCGTAACTCTGGTCCGATGCTCGAGCTCGGCCCACAGTCTCACGCTACGATGAGTTTCGATTTCATTTGGGAGGACGTGGGTCACTCAGAAACCGATCTACTCTGATGGACGTTGGAACCGGGAATGCGTCAACATTGATCCACCGCACGCTCGTAAGGAACGATCAACTCGCTCGCAGATTACGACATCCGATAACCTTACTGGTGGCGACTTATCAAAACATTAACCTGCGGGGAATCCCTATTCCTCGGCAGGCCCTGTTGGACATCATAAAGTTAACCGAGCAACGATCAAAATGCGGGATCTGGTGATCTCGTACTCGCGCATCAACTCGACTCCGAGAGCCGAAATGAAGGCGGCCCATCTTCTGGAGCCAAGGCACTCTCGCCCGGAATGGAAAGGTATCCTTTCGCAGCGATCGGGATAGCGATGCACTGTTCCGGCGAGTTCCTCGTTGCTTCGTTTGGGAACGATGAACCTCCCGCCTACGGCCGATTGGAAGGAATTCCGCGACCTTTTAGATCACTGCGGGGCTCGTGATATACCGGAGAACTGCGTTGAATTGATTTGGGATTTGTCCGCCATCAACTTCGGGCTGCTTATCGATCTCAACGCTACGAATCCCTGGGGCCTATTCTACAATCGTGGATTTCAGATCCGCGGCTTTGCAGATGACCTGGATTTTCTTGCCGACTTCATCTCCACGCCTGAGTTTCGCAGATCACTCGAGGTACTCACGGCAGAGGCCCCGGCGTTTCACTGAGGACGTCTACAGGCCGAGGGGTTAAGGCAATAGCGGCACTGGAAACTGCTGTTGCTACTCCGTGGTTTCTCCAGGCCCCCTTCGTGCGAAGCGCTGGAAATCATGGGTTTTGCACTGAGTGACTCATTTAAGGGGGCAATATGCCCCCTAAAGTTGGGAAAAGTGACTCATCACCGCAGCCTTCTCAACTCAGTCGTCAGAACGGCATGTTGGCGAGGATGTTGCGGTCGATATGCTGGATATCGCGTTTTCCGCAGAGCGCCATGGTGATGTCGAGTTCCTTGCGGATGATCTCGAGAGTCGTGGTGACGCCTTCCTTGCCCATGGCGCCGAGGCCGTAGAGGAAGGGCCGGCCGATATGGGTGCCGCGGGCGCCGAGCGCTACGGCCTTCAGCACGTCCTGGCCCGAGCGGATGCCGCCATCCACATGCACCTCGATCCGGTCGCCGACCGCTTCGACGATCCTCGGCAGCATGCTGATCGAGGAGGGAGCGCCGTCGAGCTGGCGGCCGCCGTGGTTGGAGACGATGATTGCATCCGCGCCGGTGTCGGCGGCGGCGCGCGCATCCTCTTCGTCGAGTATGCCCTTGATGATCATCTTGCCGCCCCAGAGGTCCTTGATCCAGCGGATGTCGTCCCAGGAAAGCCGCGGGTCGAACTGTTCCGCCGTCCAGGCGCCGAGCGAGGAGAGGTCGGAGACATTGCTCGCATGGCCGACGATATTGCCGAAACCGCGGCGCTTGGTCCCCAGCATTTCCAGGCACCATCTCGGGCGCGTCACGAGCTGCAGGGCGGCGTTCAGCGTCGGCTTCGGCGGAGCGGCGAGGCCGTTGCGCAGGTCCTTGTGGCGCTGGCCGAGGATCTGCAAGTCGGCGGTGACGACCAGCGCCGAACATTTCGCCGCCTTGGCGCGGCCGATCAGCCGTTCGACGAAGCCGCGGTCCTTCATCACGTAGAGCTGGAACCAGAAGGGTTTCGTGGTCACCGAGGCGACGTCCTCGATCGAGCAGATGCTCATGGTCGACAGCGTGAAGGGCACGCCGAATTCTTCCGCCGCCTTGGCGGCCAGCATTTCGCCGTCGGCATGCTGCATGCCGGTCATGCCGGTCGGCGCCAGCGCCACGGGCATCGCCGCCTTTTCGCCGATCATCGTGGTTTCGAGCGTGCGGTTGGTCATGTCGACCAGAACCCGCTGGCGCAGCTTGATCTTCGAATAGTCTTCCTCGTTCGCCCGGTAGGTTCCCTCGGTCCAGGCGCCGCTATCGGCATAATCGAAGAACATTTTTGGCACGCGACGGCGGGCAAGGTTTTTGAGGTCTGCGATGGTCAGCGGTTTGGACATCAGTCGAGCTGCTTTCGAAGGCGGGAGACAAGGCGGGCCAGGAATTAGCACAAATTTTCGGCGCAGGTCACCGAAATTGATCAGGTTTTCAGCCGCGCGTCCAGGCCTTCGTGGGGCGGGGATGTCGGGGTCATCGCCGTTGAGCGCCTATCTGGCTTCACGCGGCGAGTTCGACTATCTTCGACTGTGATGCGCTCTCTTGCAGCAGTTTGATTGCGTTGATCGCATCGGATTTTGTATCGAACGTTTCGGAGTGAAGTATCATTTTTCCAGCTCCCAAAAGGCGAAATGCAAAGCGGCCCGCTTTGTCCTTGAAGACCTGGAAGACAAGCTGATCTTCAAACGACGCGGCCACAGCGTCTTGCTGCTCCGTTTCGAAAGCTGCCAATGCTTCCGGACTGGGGGCATCCATCGGGAAATGCTCTTTTTCATACGCATCGATCAAGGTCGCGAGAATATCGAGCTGGTCGCCCTCCAACGTTCCGCTGGCTGCTCCCCAGAGCTTGGAGAGGGTTCGTAGAGCGCCTTCATAATCCTCATCCGAGCGGATGGGCCGGATCTCAATCATATTCCACCTTTGCCGCGTCGATGTGATCGTATTCCTTGTGCGTGCCGATCCATTTTATCCAGATAATCGACTTGTCGAAATCGATAGCGACCACCAAACTATAATCGTTTCCCTTGATATTGAAAACGATACGCTCGGCATTGACGATGCTCGCTGTGGCGAAAGTTTGCCGAACGTCGGCAGAGTTTCTCCATTGAGCCTTGCCGGCACGATCATGCCAGACCTCAATCGCATCTTTGACCGCAGGATAATCCCGCCGACCCGCCTGGCTCTCCGCAAACCTTGTCAAAGTCCGGCGAGCGATAATCCTCATGGCAGAGACATTCTCATATCACTCACCCGCCAGCCCACCTTTCATCGCCTTACCCGCCACATAGGTCTCGACCACGGCGCGGTCGTCGCCCATGGTCTGCAGCAGGAAGAGTTCCTCGGCCAGCGTCTTCACCGTTTCCATCCGCAGCCGCATGGCAGGCGTCGAGGCGCCGTTCAGCACCACGAGGTCGGCATCGGTGCCCGGCTCCAGCGTGCCGATATGTTCCGCCATCGACAGCGCCTCGGCATTGCCCCGGGTCATCAGGTAGAAGCTTTCGAGCGGGTTCAGACGCTCGCCGAGGAGTTGCTGGATCTTGTAGGCCTCGTCCATGGTCCTCAGCATCGAATAGCTGGAGCCGCCGCCGATATCGGTGGCGACCGCCACCCGGACCGGCTTTTGCCGCCGCATCAGCGATTTCATCGGGAACAGGCCGGAGCCGAGGAAGAGGTTGGAGGTCGGGCAGTGGACGGCGACGGCGCCAGCCTCCGAAAGCGCATCGGCTTCGCGATCGGAGAGATGGATCGCGTGGCCGAGCAGGGTCTTGGGGCCGAGAAGGCCGTAATGGGCGTAGATGTCGGTATAGTCCCTGGCGTCCGGATAGAGTTCTCCCGTGTAGCGGATCTCCTCGTGGTTTTCGGAGAGATGCGTCTGGATATGCAGGTCGGGAAATTCCCGCGCCAGCGCCTGGGCGGCCTTCATCTGGGCGGGCGTCGAGGTGATCGCGAAGCGCGGAGTGATGGCGACGTGGCAGCGGCCCTTGCCGTGCCAGTCGGCGATCACGGCTCTCGTTTCGTCATAACCCATCTGCGGCGTGTCGAGCAGGCCCTGCGGCGCGTTGCGGTCCATCATCACCTTGCCGCCGACCATGCACATGCCGCGCTTCAGCGCTTCGGCAAAGAATGCGTCGGCCGAGGTCTTGTGAACGGAGCAGTAGGCGACCGCCGTCGTGGTGCCGTGGCGCAGCAGTTCGTCATAGAAATGTGTGGCGATGCGCCCCGCGTGCTCGCTCTCTACGAACCGGCATTCCTCCGGAAAGGTGTAGGTGTTCAGCCACTCGAGCAGGTTGGCGGCATAGGAGGCGATCACCTGCATCTGCGGGAAATGCAGGTGCATGTCGATGAAGCCGGGCAGGATCAGATGCGGCCGGTGGTCGATTTCCTCGACGCCCTCTGGCGCAATCGCCTTCACCGTGCCGTAGCTGCCGGTAACCGAAATCTTGCCGTCCTCAATCAGCAGCGCGCCGTCGCTTTCATAGAGGTAGCTGTCGGTGTCGGCGAGCGAGAGCGGCGCGCGCGTGAAGGAGAGCAGCCGGCCGCGGATCAGTGTCTTCGTCATTGGGATATCGCGCTTTCGTACCAGGCCACCAGCAGCTTGCGTTCCTCCGGAGAAATGTCGGTGACATTGCCCGGCGGCATGGCGTGGCTGCGGCCGGCCTGGATGTAGATTTCCCGCGCATGGGCGGCAATTTCGGCATCCGTCTCCAGTTTGAGGGATTTGGGGGTAAATTTGACGCCCTCGTAAACGGGTTCAGCCGCATGGCACATGGAACAGCGCGCCTGTACGACATCCCTCGCTGCGCCGAAATGGGCGTTGGCCGCGAATTTCTGGGCGGCGGGGGTCATCGAGGTCTCGGTCTCGCCGGTCAGCACTTTCGGAACGGTCGAGAGCCACATGATGACGATGAACAGCAGCACCGTCACCAGCCAGGTCCAGGTCGGCTTGCCCTTTCGGGCATGGGTGGTGTTGAACCAGTGCCTTATCGTCACTCCCATCAGGAAGACGAGCGCGGCGATCACCCAGTTGAAATGGGTCGCGAACGCCAGCGGATAGTGGTTCGACAGCATGAAGAAGATGACGGGCAGCGTCAGGTAGTTGTTGTGCAGCGAACGCTGCTTGGCGATGGCGCCGTATTTCGGGTCAGGCGTGCGCCCCGCGATCAGGTCGGCGACGACGATCTTCTGGTTGGGGATGATGATGAAGAAGACGTTGGCCGACATGATCGTCGCGGTGAACGCGCCGAGATGCAGGAAGGCCGCACGGCCGGAGAATACCTGCGTATACCCCCAGGCCATGACGATCAGCACCAGGAAGAGCAGGGCCATCAGCCCCCAGGTATTGTTGCCAAGCGGCGACTTGCAGAGCAGGTCATAGATGATCCAGCCGACAGACAGCGATGCCAGCGACAGGCCGATCGCCTGCCAGGGCGCGAGATCCATCACGGTGCGGTCGATCAGGAACAGGTCGGCTCCGCCGTAATAGACGATGCAGAGCATCAGGAAGCCGGAAATCCAGGTGAAATAGCTCTCGTATTTGAACCATGTCAGGTGTTCGGGCATCTGTGCCGGCGCCACCAGGTATTTCTGGACGTGGTAGAAACCGCCGCCATGCACCTGCCATTCCTCGCCATAGACGCCGACGGGCATGTTCGGGCGCTTCGTCAGCCCCAGATCGAGCGCAATGAAATAGAACGATGAGCCGATCCAGGCGATCGCCGTGATGACATGGAACCAGCGGGCGGCGAAACTCAGCCACTCCCAGGCGATGGCGTATTCGTACATTCAGTCTTCCCCTTTTTGCCCCCCGACTCGTCACTTTGGGGAAAAAAGCCGGCCAAGGGAAGAGGGGGCCGGCTGGAACACTTTTTGTTCCGACACGGAACCGTGACCCGCGACTTCGAGTTCCCTTCGCGCGATCTTCTCCAGGACTGCAAATAGTAGAATGTTCTGAATTGTGCATCGCAATAAGTTGGGGTTAGCCCGCGGAGGCGACTCAACGTATTGTGACAATTGCAAGTCAGCCGGTGAAAGCTTGGTAATGCGTGCGGTTTGAGCCGGTGGTGGGGGCATTCATCAACGGAGACTAAGCTTATGCGTGGTATTCTGAAAGGTGTGATGATTGCGTACGCGTCCTGCGTCTACGTCGGTTCCGCTGCGGCTCACGAAGCCCACAGTCCGAGCGGCTCGACGTGGAAATACGACGGCTTTTGCTGCAATGGTGACAACCACACAGGCGACTGCCAGATGATCTCGACGAAGAACGTCAAGATCATCAACGGCGGCTACGAGATCATCCTAGGGCCCGGCGACCATCGATTGATCACCCGCCCGCATGATTTCAAATTGCCGCAGAGTCAGGCAAGGCGGAGCCAGGACGAGGAATATCATCTCTGCCTTTATCCGACTGAAGACACTCTGCGCTGCTTTTATGCGCCGGACATGAGCTACTAGGCGCGCTCGCGACCAAGAGCGGCCAGGTGCGAAATACCCAGGCAGTTTTCCGTCCAGCAAAGCGGCGGATAGAAAACTGACTGCAAGTCCCGGGATGTCGGCTAGTCCAGGAATGTCGGCATGGTTTTCCGCATGAAGTCGCGGAAGGCACGGATTTTCTTGGAATTCCTGCGGGCCTCCGGATAGACGAGCCAATAGTCGCTGCCGTCATAGCCGAGAATGTCGAACGGCTGGACCAGCCGTCCAAGGGCGATATCGTCGGTATAAAATTCCGGCTGCAGGATCGCGACCCCCTGGCCAGCGACCGCGGCGGCGGCCTCGAAGACCTGTGCGCCCATTCTGCTCACGGGCCGACCGCTGAGGTCGACATTCGGCACGCCGGCTGCGGCAAACCAGAACGGCCACCACGGATCGCCGGGATCGATGATCCTGAGCTTCAGGATATCCTCCGGCCTCTTCACGCCGCCGATCGTGGCCGCCAGATCCGGGCTCAGCATCGGCGTGAAATGATTGCGCATCAGAAAATGCCCGCGCAGGCCCGGCCATTCGCCCTTGCCGCTGCGGATCGCGATGTCCGCCTGCGCCCGCGAAAAATCGATCATCTCCTGCGATGTCTCCAGCCTGACGGCAATGCCCGGATTTTCGAGCTGGAACGTGCCGAGATGGCGCGCCAGCCAGCGCGAGGCGAAGGTCGCCGTCGAATGGATGATCAACGTGCCCTCCGACGCGTCGTGCAGGGTGGAGAGTGCATCGCTCATGATCGCGAATGCTTCCGCGATCCTCGGGGCCAGCCGTTCTCCCGCCTCCGTCAGCGAAACCTGCCTCGGCCGGCGCAGGAAGAGCTGTTCGCCGAGCGTGTCCTCCAGCAGCTTGATCTGGTAGCTCACAGCCGTCTGGGTAAGCCCCAGCTCCTCGCCGGCCCGGGTGAAGCTCATCAGCCGGGCGGCGGCTTCGAATACCCGAAGCCCATTCAGCGGAAACTGTTTCGACATCTTCATAGATAAGTTCTCTTGATCCATTCAGACGGTAATTCGATTGGATTACCGAGATTTTCCGGCGCAAGTTACCTCCATACCGATCAAATGAAAACGGGGTATCCCCGTTGGAGGCAAGAGATGTTTTCCATCCTCACCTGGCCGCTCGAGCAGTTCCTGCCGAAGCTCGGCATAGCCGATGCCATCCGCCGCCGGCTGGCGGTCCGCCGCAACCGTCTCGATCTCGAGGAGATGCCGCAATCATGGCAGCGCGACCTCGGCCTGCTCGACGGCCGCGACAGGCGCGGTCCGCAGGACGAGGGCGCCTTCCACGCCGCAAGGCTCCTCTATTCGCAGCGCAATCTTTGAACGCGCAGCCGACGAGGCCTGTCTGCTTGACCTGCCTGCTTGACGGGACGCCATCCGCCGGCTTCTATCCGGTGCAGGCTGATTGGGTCTGCTTCGACTTTAAGGGATGTGGAATGGCAGTTCAGCCTTTGGACCTCGACGATCATATAGCCGAGCTCCTGCAGGCGAGGACCTCCGCCCTCATGCGGCAGTCCCGGGCGGACATGGAAGCTCTCCTCGGCAGAGATTTTACCTATATAAACGCGCACGGTGAGGTCTGCGACCGTTGCCAGTATCTGGATCGGTATTGCTCCGGAAGCGGCCCGCGGTTCCTGAGGCTGGAGATCGACATAGTGCGGATTATCGCGCGCGATCACGCCGTCGCGGTCCTGCTTGACTGCCGGGAAGAAATCGAGTTTGCGGGCGAGCAATCGAACGGCCTCCACCGGGCGCTCTACATCTTCCGAAAACAGGCGGACCGCTGGCTCTGGTGTGAAGGGCAAGCCACCGAGATCAGGCCGCCGGTTGTTTAGCACGGGTTGTCCCCATGGCCGCGAGGTCGTGGGCAAGGGCCGACTGGATCCACGTCGTGAAAGCCTTGATCTTGGCGGTGTTTCGCCGTGCCGGCTGGTACCCGAGCCAATAGGTCTTGCCGTCGCCGAAGCAGAGATCGAAAGGTTGGATAAGGCGCCCCGAGGCGAGGTCGTCCCGGAAGAGGAACGGGCTCAGCATCGCCACGCCGTCGCCGGCAATCGCGGCCTTCGCTTCGAGGTCGAGCGCGCCGAGTGCGTTGAGACCCGTCTGCCGGATCGTGCCAGGGGCGATGCCGGCTGCGTCGAACCACTCGCGCCACCATCCCCTCGTGTCGGAGATCCATGGCAATTTCAGAAGATCCGTCGGCTGCCTGATGCCGCCGACGCTGTCGGCGAGATGCGGCGCCAGCATCGGCGAATACTCCAGCCGCAGAAGCGGATGGCAAACCAGGGCCTCCAGCGGTACAGCGCCGATATGGATGGTGATGTCTGGCCAGGTGCGCTGCTGGTCGGTGGCGTCCATCTGGCGCACCAAGCGCACGGCGATCTGCGGATATTCGGCCTGGAAGGCGCCGAGATGCGGTGACAGCCACTGCGACGCGAATGTCGGCGGCGAGTGGATTTCCAGCGTGTCCTCGCCGCCGTGCCGCGTCGATTGCACCGCCTCGGTCAGCAGGGTGAAAGCCTCCGCCACTTTGGGAAGCAGTTTTTCGCCCGTCTCGGTAAGTTTCAGCGCCCGCGGCCGACGCAGGAACACCGTGTCGCCGAGAAATTCCTCCAAGAGCTTGATCTGGTAGGTCACCGCCGTCTGGGTCATGCCGAGTTCTTCCGCGGCACGGGTAAAGTTCTCCAGGCGCGCGACCGCCTCGAAGACCCGAAGTGCATTCAGCGGAAACCGGCGCGACAATTTCATCGATAAGTTCTCTTGATCGCGACCCACTGTATTTGAATTGGAATTCCCCGGCAATCGGCCCCATTCATGGTCGCAACCAAACCATCTTCCCTGTCGATGTGGAGCAACCATGCTATCCGCGGGCGCCTATCAGTTGCCTTTGAAATCCTCCCGGCCGGTCTCGGTCTGGAGGCAGTTTCGCCGCTTCTTCCGCAGGCTCCTGCAGCCCGCGAGCCCAAGCATCCCGGCACTGCCGGACGATCTGCGCGGCGATGTCGCGCTCCCGGAAGCCGGGTCGCAAGGCCGCGAGGCGGCATTCTGGGACGGGAAACGGCGCTCAGGCGGTCGGGATCTGCCGCTTTGAGGCCTGCGCCTGCCGAGCGGCATAGGTTTGCAGCAATTCGGCGGCGACGAGTGCCGCGATCACGGCCGGACGCTTGTCCCTGACCGTCGTGCCGCCGATCGGCAGCACGAGACGGGGCAGCATGTCGTCACCGCAGCCCTCGCGCTTCAGCCAGTTGGCGAAAGTGGCGCGTTTGGTCCGCGAGCCGATCATGCCGACATAGGCAAGGTCGGTGCGCGCCAACGCACGCTGGGCGATCAGGAAATCCAGCGCATGGTCATGGGTGAGGATGATTGCCACGCCGCCGGCGGGAATCTTGTCGACAAAGGCTTCCGGCATCGCGGTCAGGTGTTTTTCCACGTCGTCGGGCAAGTCTTCCAACGCCTCGGCGCGGGTCTCGATGACCGAGACCGCAAAGGGCAGGGGGGCCAGCGCCCTTGCGAGCGCCTGGCCGACATGGCCCGATCCGAACAGCGTCACCGTCGGCCGCTCATGCTCCTCGTCGCGCAGGCGCCTTTCCAGCGTCTCCGCCAGCTCCGGCGTCAACGGCTGGAAGGCAAGCCGGGTATGGCCGCCGCAGCACTGGCCGATCTCCGGCCCGAGCGGAATGTCCATCACCGCCTCGCCACCGCCCGCCAGCATCGCCCGGGCATTGTCGATCGCCATATATTCGAACTGCCCGCCGCCTATCGTCCCCCAGATCACCTTGGTCGCCACCAGCATGAAGGTGCCGGCCTCGCGGGGGGTCGAGCCTTTTGCTTCGCGGAGTTCGACGAGGATCGAACGCGGATGAGCGGCGATGAAGGTGGGGAGGGCGGGCTGAAGCATCCATATCCTGCCGATGCGGTTCTACGACATCACTCTAAGCTGGCCGGCCCCCACACGGCAACCATATCCGCGATACTGCGTTCTGCGATCAGACGAGACCGATACGCGCTTCACATTCTGGATGCCGGCGCATTGACGCCACGGGGCTTCTTATTCCATGGGAGAGCAAAGGATGTTTCGGGCTCCGACGTCCAAGCATCGTAACGTTCGAAACCGAAGATCTTCATGAAGCCTCGCGATCTCGCCATTTATGTTTTCCTCGCCACGGCGTGGGGATTGTCCTTTCTCGTCGTGCTCAAGGTGGTTGCCGCCTTCGGCTGGGTCGGGGCGGTGACCATTCGCGCGTTCATCGCGAGCTTTACGCTGTTTGCCCTGGCTCGGCTGACGCGCCGCCGGCTGGATTTCGGTGTCGGCTGGAAGCCCTTCCTGATCGTCGGGGCGACGACGGTCGCGGGCCAGCTGATCGGCCTGTCCTACGCGACGCCGCTGATCGGCACCGCGATGGCCGCGATCCTGGTCGCGTCGATCCCGCTGTTTTCGATGTTGATCAGCCATGTTTGGGGGCTGGAGCGTATCGGCGCCACCGGGCTTGCCGGACTTCTGCTCGGTGTCGTCGGGATATTGCTGCTCGTCGGCTTTCCGGCGGTGCCGGTCACCACGTCCTTCGTGGTCGGCTGCGCCGCGGCGCTTGCCGCCTGCTTTTCCGCCGCGTTCGGCAGCAATTACGCCAGCCACCGGTTGCGCGGGGAAGGGCCGTTCGAGGTGACGATCGGTTCGTTCCTGTTCGGCGGGATCATCACCCTGCCGCTTCTGCTCGTCATTCCGGTCCCGGCCATGCCTTCGGCGACCGATTTCCTCTACCTTCTCATCTCCGGCTGCGTGATGAGTGCGACGACCTATGTGCTCTATTTCCAGCTCGTCGCCTCGATCGGCGCGACCAGGGCGATCAGCGTCGAATTCGTCGTCACCGTGGTCGCGGTGTTCGTCGGCGCCGTCGTGCTCGACGAACCGCTGTCGGCGATCCAATTCGTCGGCGCTGCGGTAATCATCTCAGGCTGCGCGCTGGTGCTCGGTTTCGTTCCGTGGCGGGTCCGCAGATTGGCGCAAACCCCCATCCCGCATCAGGATGGGGTGCCGTGAGGCCTTAGCCGGCGTCCTCACATCGCCTTCAGCCGCTCGACCGCCATCAGCACGCGTTCGGGCGTGGCAGGGGCGTCGAGCCTTGGGCAGACCGAATAATCCGCCACGCTTGCCACCGCCATCGACAATGCCTCGAGCACGGAGATCGCCAGCATGAAGGGCGGTTCGCCGACGGCCTTGGAGCGGCCGATGGTCGGTTCGGCGTTTTCGGCCCATTCGGCGAGCTGCACGTTGAAGATCTTCGGCCGGTCGGAGGCAAGCGGGATCTTGTAGGTGGAGGGCGCGTGGGTGCGCAGCCGCCCCTTGTCGTCCCACCACAGTTCCTCGGTGGTCAGCCAGCCCATGCCCTGCACGAAGGCGCCTTCCACCTGGCCGATGTCGATCGCCGGGTTGAGCGACTTGCCGACGTCGTGGAGGATGTCGGTGCGGTCGACCATGTATTCGCCGGTCAGCGTGTCGATCGAGACTTCCGAAACCGCGGCGCCATAGGCGAAGTAGTAGAACGGCCGGCCGCGGCCCGCCTTGCGGTCCCAGTGGATGCGCGGCGTCTTGTAGAAGCCGGCGGCGGAGAGCTGCACGCGGTCGTAATAGGCGGCCCGGATGAAGGTGTCGAAGGGCACGATTTCGCCGCCGATGCGCAGCCGGTTGGGCAGGAACTCGACCTTGTCGCGGCCGACCTTCCATTGCCGCATGGCAAAATCGATCAGCCGTTCCTTGATCTGGCGGGCGGCGTCATAGGCCGCCATGCCGTTGAGGTCGGTGCCGGACGAGGCGGCGGTCGCCGAGGTGTTCGGCACCTTGCCCGTCGTCGTCGCGGTGATCTTCACCCGGTCGATATCGACCTGGAACGTATCGGCCACCACCTGCGCCACCTTGGTATAGAGGCCCTGGCCCATTTCGGTGCCGCCATGGTTCAGGTGGATCGAGCCGTCATTGTAGATATGCACCAGCGCGCCGGCCTGGTTGTAGGCGGTCATGGTAAACGAGATGCCGAACTTCACCGGCGTCAGGGCGATGCCCTTGCGGATCACCGGGCTGTGGGAGTTGAATTCCAGGATCGCCTGCCGGCGAGCCTGATAGTCCGACGATGCTTCCAGCTCGTCGACGATGCGGGCGATGATATTGTCCTCGACGTCCTGGTGATAGGGCGTCATCGTCCGGTTCGAACCGCGCTGGCCGTAGAAATTCAGCTTGCGGATCTCGAGCGGATCCTTGCCGACCGCATAGGCGATTTCCTCGATGATCCGTTCGCCGCCGAGCATGCCCTGCGGCCCGCCGAAACCGCGGAAGGCGGTGTTGGAGACCGTATGGGTCTTCAACGGCTGCGAGGTGAGGCGCACATGCGGATAGAAATAGCTGGAATCCGCATGGAAGAGGGCGCGGTCGGTGACCGGGCCGGAGAGGTCGGCGGAAAAACCGCAGCGCGCCGCATAGATCGCGTCGACCGCATGGATGCGGCCTTCCTCGTCGAAGGCGACGTCGTAGTCGACCCGGAAGTCGTGGCGCTTGCCGGTGATCGACATGTCCTCGTCGCGGTCGGGGCGGAATTTCACCGCCCGCTTCAGCTTCTTGGCGGCGACGGCCGCGAGCGCTGCGAACTGGTTGCCCTGCGTCTCCTTGCCGCCGAAACCGCCGCCCATGCGGCGGGTCTGGACGGTCACCGCGTTGTTGGCGACGCCGAGCACATGCGCCACCATGTGCTGCACCTCGCTCGGATGCTGGGTGGAGGACCAGACGATCACCTCGTCGTCCTCGCCGGGGATGGCGAAGGCGATCTGGCTTTCCAGGTAGAAATGCTCCTGACCGCCGATATACATGTGGTTCTGGACACGCAGCGCCGACTTCTCGATCTCGGTTTCCGGCTCGCCGCGCTTCAGCGTCATCGGTTCGACGACGTAAGGCGCGTTGTTCTCGCGGGCACTGTCGATATCGGTCCAGTGGGGCAGGTCGCGGTATTCGATCTTCGCGAGTTTTGCGGCGCGGCGGGCCTGGTCGCGGGTCTCGGCGATGACGGCGAAGATGATCTGGCCGTGGAACTGCACGTTGGTGGTGGCGAGGAGCGGTTCGTCGTGCTGGCCGGTCGAGGCGACGTCGTTGAAGCCCGGAATGTCGTCCGCGGTGATCACCCAGACGACGCCGGGTGCCGTCTTCACCGCCGAAAGATCGACCGAGACGATTTCCGCATGCGCCCGGTCGGCAAGTCCCAGGCCCCCGTGCAGGGTGCCGGCGGATTCCGGAATATCGTCGATATATTCGGCGGTTCCGGTGACATGCTTATGTGCTGAATCATGCTTCAGCGACACATGCATGCGGCCGTTGATGATCGGTTTGTTGTCGAAGGTGGTCTTGTCCATCAGCGGGCTCCTCTGGTGGGGAGGTTGCCCCCAGACGAGAGCGCGATCGCACATGTTGGCAGGAGGCGGCGCAGCAAGCTCCCTCTAATCTCCCTCCTTGTGGGGGAGATGTCACCGAAGGTGACAGAGGGGGGTAGCGACGGCGCGGCAGATGAAGTGGCTAAAGAGTATGCGGCAAAACCCCCCTCTGCCCTGCCGGGCATCTCCCCCACAAGGGGGGAGATCGGACTGCCGCGCCGTCCGTCTACCCTCAGATGCGACAACGCTGCCTTCGAGGGGGCGGTGAGCGCCAGGTTTGTCGTCATGTTGTCCATCACGCCTCCTCCAGCTCGAACCGGCGCAGTTCCGCAGGCGCTCCGGCGGTTTCCAGGAAGAAGCGGGTGAGCAAGTTGCGGGCCGTCAGGCTGCGGTATTCGGCGGTCGCGCGCCAGTCGGTCAACGGCTGGTAATCCTCCGCGAACGCGTCGCGCACCGCCGAGACGGCGGCCCAGCTCCAGACCTCGCCGAGAAGCGCATCTTCGACATGCTTGGCTCGTTTGGGTGTCGCCGCCATGCCGCCGAAGGCGATGCGGATGTTTGCGACCTTGCCGTCGGCGTCGAGCCTCAGGTGGAAGGCGCCGCAGAGCGCGGAGATGTCCTCGTCGCGGCGCTTGGAAATCTTGTAGACGGCGAAATGGCTGCCTTCCGCCGGGCGGGGCACGAAAACCTTCTCGACGAATTCGGTCGGCAGCCGGTCCTGCTTGCCGTAGCTCAGGAAATAATCCTCGAGCGGAATCGTCCGGCGGCCGGAATGGGAGCGCAGCGTCAGTTCGGCGCCGAGCGCGATCAGCGGCGGCGGCGTGTCGCCGATCGGCGAGCCGTTGGCGATATTGCCGCCGATCGTGCCCATGTTGCGCACCTGTTGGCCGCCGATCCGGTCGATCAGCCGGCCGAGCGACGGGATCTCGTCGGAGAGGACGTCGAAGGCCTGGCTATAGCTGACGCCGGCGCCGATGGTGATGCCGGTCTCGTCCGCCGTAATCGACTGCAGTTCGGTCAGGTGGTTGATGAAGATCACCGGGTTCAGCAGCCGCATCTGCTTGGTCACCCACAGGCCGACATCGGTCGCGCCGGCGACGATCGTCGCCTCGGGTTCGTCGGCGAGGATATCGGCAAAGGCGGCGACGGAGGCCGGCACGATCGAACGGGCGCCATCCTTGGCGATGACGATCGTGTCGTTGCCGGAATGGATGCCCCAGAGTTTCGCCATGATCTGGATGCGCTCGCTTTCCAGCGGATCGAAGAGCGAGCTCGGCCGGTTGACCGAGATATGTTCGGCGGCCTTGACGATCGGCTCGTAGCCGGTGCAGCGACAGAGATTGCCCTGCAGCGCGCTTTCGATATCGGCGCGCGTCGGCGTACCGTTCGAGAGCCACAGGCCATAGAGGGACATGATGAAGCCTGGGGTGCAGAAGCCGCATTGCGAGCCGTGGAAATCGACCATCGCCTGCTGCACCGGATGCAGCGCGCCGTCGCGGCCGGCCAGATGCTCGACCGTTACCACGTGGGTGCCGTGCAGTGACCCTAGGAACCGGATGCAGGCGTTGACGCTTTCGTAGCGCAGGCCGTGTTCCGTCAACCGCCCGATCAGCACCGTGCAGGCGCCGCAGTCGCCCTCCGCACAGCCTTCCTTGGTACCCGTCAGCCGCCGCCTCAGGCGAAGATAGTCGAGAAGGGTTTCCGTCGGACCGAAATCTCCAAGGGTTATCTCTTCTCCGTTCACGATGAAGCGGATGGCTTCGCTCATGTCTCTCCTTCGTCCGCCGTTGCCGGCTTTTGTATTCCGTTACTGGTCGATCCAGCTATTGGCCAGTTATTGCGCGGTCCAGCCGCCGTCGATCGAGATATGCGTGCCGGTAATGCTCCTCGCCGCATCGCTGGCGAGGTAGATTGCGGCCTGCGCGACCTCTTCGATCGCCACGAACTCCTTGGTCGCCTGCAGCTTCAGCATCACCTCGGTCTTCACCTGGTCCTCGGTAATGCCGCGCTCGCGGGCGGTGTCGGGGATCTGCTTCTCGACCAATGGGGTCAGCACGTAGCCCGGGCATATCGCATTCACGGTAATCCCGAATTCCGCAAGTTCCAAGGCCGCCGTTTTGGTTAGTCCTAAAATACCATGTTTGGCAGCCACATAGGCGGATTTGAACGGCGAGGCGACCAGCGCGTGGGCGGACGCCACGTTGATGATGCGGCCCTTGCCAGCCGCCTTCATCAGGGGAATGGAATGGCGCATGGTGTGGAAGGCCGACGTCAGCAGGATGGCGATCAGCTGATCCCATTTTTCCGGTGGGAATTCCTCGATCTTGGCCACATGCTGGATGCCGGCATTGTTGACCAGAACATCGACCGTGCCGAAGGTCTTCGCGGCGGTTGCGATGAGGTCCTCGATCTCGGCGGGCCTGGTCATGTCGGCGCCATGATAAAGCACCGTGCCTGTCCCAAGCGCATCGAGTTCGCGGCGGGCCGCCTCGATCGCATCGGCCGGCCCGAAACCGTTGATGACGACATTGGCGCCCTCGGCGGCGAACGCTTTCGCTACACCGAGCCCGATGCCGCTCGTGGAGCCGGTGACGACGACGGTTCTGCTCATGCCCAAATCTCCCTGCGATCCAGTCTTCCCGGGCGGCGTTCTTGCGCGCCGCAATGATCACGGCAGGTTATGCGCAAATTCCGCGGGATGGCAATTCCTCTCTTTCTTGCCTTTCAATGAGATTGTGCATATATATGCACGCCGTGAGGGGCGCCGAATGGAAACCAATACTGCCAAAATAAGGCGCCGCCTTGAAAAGGATGGCTGGTATCTGGACCGGCATGGCGCCGGCCACGATATCTACCGACACCCGAAGATCGAGGGCATCATCACGGTGCCGCGCCATACCCAAGTGTCGCCGATGGTCGCGCGCTCGATCGCAAGGAAGGCCGGATGGCCGGATTGATGTGAAAGGAAATCCTATGGACCGCTACCCCGCCCTGATCGATGGAGAAGCTGGCGCCTATGGTGTCACGTTTCCGGATATCGATGGCATCGTGGCCATGGGTGAGACCTTGGACGAGGCGATGCTCAATGCCGAGGAGGCGCTGCGCGACTACGCAATCGAGACCGAAAAGGACAAGGTTGCCTTGGTCCAACCAAGCGCGCCGGAAGAAGTCGAGGTTCCGGAAGGATGCACGCTGATCAGCGTGCCCTTGATACGGCTCAGTGGCCGCGCGGTGCGCGCGAACATGATGCTGGACGAGGATGTTCTCGCTTTTATCGATCAGGAGGCGCGCCGCCGCTCGATGACGCGCACATCCTATGTCGCCTGGATGACCCGGCGTATCGCCCAGATGGGGGGTGACTCTTCATTTCCGTTTGACACTCCTTTGTTCCTTCTGTTCAAACCTTCCGGGCGCATTGCATGGACTGGGAGGAGCGGCATGGCGGGTTATGTTCTGGCGATCGATCAGGGGACGACTTCGACACGGGCGATCGTGTTCGACGGCGACATGCGGATCGCCGGCATCGGCCAGAAGGAATTCACCCAGATCTTCCCGAAATCCGGCTGGGTCGAGCATGATCCGGAAGAGATCTGGGAGACCGTTCTCTGGGCGATCAAGCAGGCTCTGAAGGAAGCCAAGCTCAAGGCCTCCGAGATTGCCGCAATCGGCATCACCAACCAGCGCGAGACGGTCGTCGTCTGGGAGCGCGAAAGCGGCAAGCCGATCCACAACGCCATCGTCTGGCAGGACCGCCGCACCGCCAGCTATTGCGAAAAGCTGAAGCGCCAGGACCTCGAAAAACTGTTTACCCGCCGCACCGGCCTGCTGCTCGATCCGTATTTTTCCGGCACCAAGCTTTCCTGGATGCTCGCCAACGTGAAGGGCGCGCGGGCGAGGGCGGCCAAGGGCGAGCTCTGCTTCGGCACGATCGACACGTTCCTGATCTGGCGCCTGACCGGTGGAAAAAGCTTCGTCACCGATGCGACCAATGCCTCGCGCACCCTCATCTACAACATCGCCGATAACCGCTGGGACGAGGATCTTCTCGAAATCCTGCGCATTCCCGCCGCCATGCTGCCGGAGGTCAAGGATTGCGCCGACGAATTCGGCGTCACCGACGAAGGCCTGTTCGGCGCGGCGATCCCGATCCTCGGTGTTGCCGGCGACCAGCAGGCGGCGGTCATCGGCCAGGCATGTTTCGAACCGGGCATGATGAAGTCCACCTACGGCACCGGCTGTTTTGCGGTGCTGAATACCGGTGCCGACATGGTCCGCTCCAAGAACCGGCTGCTCACCACCATCGCCTATCGGCTGAACGGCGAGACGACCTATGCGCTGGAGGGCTCGATCTTCATCGCCGGCGCCGCCGTGCAATGGCTGCGCGACGGGCTCGGCATCATCGAAAGAGCTTCCCAAACCGGCGAGTTGGCGGAGCAAGCCGATCCTCAGCAGGAGGTCTACCTGGTGCCCGCTTTCACTGGGCTTGGAGCACCCTACTGGGATGCGGAGGCGCGCGGCGCCATGTTCGGCCTGACGCGTGCGACCGGGCCTGCGGAATTCGCCCGCGCCGCGCTGGAGGCGGTCTGCTACCAGACTCGCGACCTTTACGACGCGATGCAGAAGGACTGGCGCAACGCCAACGGCAACACCGTGCTGCGTGTCGACGGCGGCATGGTCGCCTCCGACTGGACGATGCAGCGGCTCTCCGATCTTCTCGATGCGCCGGTTGATCGGCCGACTATCCTCGAGACGACGGCGCTCGGGGCGGCCTGGCTTGCAGGCTCCAAGGCGGGCGTCTGGCCCGACCAAAAGGCGTTCGCGAAAAGCTGGGCGCGGCAGCGGCGATTCGAGCCGCAGATGGATGAAAAGACCCGTTCCGCGAAGATTCGTGGCTGGAAGGATGCTGTCAGGAGGACGCTGACAAATGCCTAAGTCCTTATTTTCAATTAACCATCTTGTTAAAATTAGATTTAAATCCGTAATGCGTCATTTTCGCACCATGTTCGTTGCCTTATCTTCGCTGGCGACTTAGAGAGGGCGGCATGTTTCGAATTCAGCAGATTTTGGCTTTCCTTTTGGTGCTTGGCGCCTCTCTGGCGGTGAGCCGTACGGCCGAGGCCGGCTACGCCCATTTCATCTATGATGTGAAGAGCGGCAAGGTTCTGGCGTCGGAGAGTGCCGACGAGATCAACCATCCTGCGTCGCTCACCAAGATGATGACGCTGTACATGACCTTCGAGGCGCTGCGCGAGGGTCGCCTCAAATGGGATCAGGACATCCCCATGACGCCGAATGCGGCGTCGAAGATCCCCTCCAAGCTCGGTGTGCCCGCCGGCCGGACAATTACCGTGCGAGAGGCCGTCAACGGCATGATCGTGCGCTCGGCCAATGACGCGGCTGCGACGATGGGCGATTATCTCGGCGGTTCGGAAGACCGTTTCGGGGAGATGATGACCAGGAAGGCCCGCGCGCTCGGCATGAGCCGTACCGTGTTCCGCAATGCATCAGGCCTTCCGGACGACTCCCAAGTAACGACGGCACGGGACATGGCCCAGTTGGCTCTTGCGCTCATCCGCGACTTTCCCAGGGAATACCAGCTGTTTTCAGCCAGGAACATGGAGTTCCGCGGCAAGCGCCTGCGCGGCCACAACAACCTCATGTACCGTTATCCCGGCATGGACGGCGTCAAGACCGGCTTTACCAACGCTTCCGGCTACAATATCGCCAGCGCCGTCACCATCGACGGCCGGCGGGTGATTGGCGTCGTCATGGGCGGCAAGACCGCCCGCAAGCGTGACGACCAGATGGCGGCGCTTCTCGACCGGTACGTACCGGGCAACAATGCCGCGTCCGGCGGTCTGGTGGCATTCGAGACCCAGAAACGACCCGCCGAAGACACGCTGCCGCTCGCCTTTGCGACGCCTTCGCCACGCAAGGAGATCACGCTTGGCGTTACGCCCAAGACCGCGATCGCCAACCTCTATGCAACGCCCCGGGCCAATGTTCCGAACGCTGTGCCATCCCCGACCGCACCATCCAGGACCGCGTCTTCTCAGGCAATGACGCCCCCGCAGTCCGGGGGCTCGGTCTGGCGCATCCAGATCGCCGCGGCCGCCAGCCGCGATCAGGCATCCGCGCTGCTCGAAAAGGCAGTGCCGCTGCTCGCCCAGGGGTATGGCGGTGTCACGCCGAGTGTCGAAAGTTCTGCCGACGGCGGCAAGCAAATCTACCGCGCCCGTCTCGTCGGTTTTGCGGATGGCGATTCAGCCACGCGGGCCTGTTCGGTCCTGCAGGCCAAGGCGATCAGCTGCTTCGTGGTGCGATAGGCCAACAAGCCCGCCGCCGGATCACCGGCGGCGTGCCGGTTTTCGCGGACGAGTCAGCCCTTGACCGGCGCGTTCATCGCCCAGGCGACGCCGAAGGGGTCGCGGACCTGGCCGTAGCGGTCGCCCCAGAACATTACCTGCAACTCGGTTTCCACCGTCATGCCGGCATTGACGGCGCGTTTCCACCAGAAATCGATATCGTCGACCGGCAGCGTCATGGTGAAGGCCTGCGGCTTTTCGAGGGGGTGGCCGTAGTCCGGATAGGGGTCGCAGAGCATCACCGAGCTGCCGTTGATATAGAGATGAATGTGCATCGTGCGGCCCTGGTCATCCACCGGATGGAAGGACTCGATCTCTGCTCCGAGGGCCTTTTTGTAATATTCGGCAGCCCTCATCGCGCCGTCGAGCTGAAGATAGGCGACGACGCCGCCGCGGACGGGCGATGGCGCCTGCTTGTCGTTCGTCTGGGCATTCGTATCCATGATTTTCCCTCCTTGTTCGGATCGTTCTCGTCCATGCCGGACAATGCGAGGACGAACGGGAGAAGGAGATGCCGACATCGGGTGGGAAAAAATCAATCCCGTCCCGCAAATTCCTTCGCCAGGCCCTCATAGGCTTCCATCGGCGGAAAGGTTTCGTAGGAATGCACCGCCGGGGTCGCCGCCCAGGGCAGCTTTTCGGACGTATATGTCTCGACGAAGGGCGCGAACCATTGCGCGTCATCGAGCATGGTCGGACGCAGGTTGACGAACCAGTCCATGCCGACCGGCTTCGTAAACATCCAGCTCTTGCAGTGCGGGCAGTGGTAGTGGCGGGCGTCGCTGCCATGCAGGCCGCCGATCACCGGCTCGCCTTGCGTCACCGCGAACCCCTGGGAGGGGATCGCGGCGGAGAGCGAGAAGGCGCTGGCGCTCATCTTCTGGCAGCCGGTGCAGTGGCAGGCCATGGTCAGGATCGGCGGTGCGCTGATCTTCAGGCGTACCCGTCCGCAACGGCAGCCACCTTCCATAGGGAGATTTGGCATGGGGAGAGTGGGCTTGGGCATCTTTACCTCCATCTCCCCATGAACTAGGGCCGCTTGCGGCGTTTGATCAGGCCGGGCGTTTCGGAATATCGAGGCCCCGCTGGACGGCGGGCCTTGCGAGGCCGCGTTCCAGCCATTGCGGCACGCGCTTCAGCTGGTCGTATTCGACCAGTTCGCCGGCGCCGTAGAAGCCGATCAGGTTGCGGACCCAGCCGAGCATGGCGATGTCGGCGATCGAATATTCGTCGCCCATGATCCAGTCGCGGCCTTCGAGCCGGGTTTCGATGACGCGGATGATGCGGTGCGATTCCTTGGCATAGCGGTCGCGCGGGCGCTTGTCCTCGATGTCCTTGCCGGCGAACTTGTGGAAGAAACCGAGCTGGCCGAACATCGGCCCGAGGCCGCCCATCTGGAACATCACCCACTGGATGGTCTCGTAGCGCGTCGCCGGATCCGACGACATCAGCTTGCCGGTCTTTTCGGCGAGATAGATCAGGATCGCGCCGCTCTCGAACAGCGCCAGCGGTTTGCCGCCGGGGCCGTTGGGATCGAGGATCGCCGGGATCTTGCCGTTCGGGTTGAGCGACAGATATTCCGGACCCCAGGTCTCGTTGGCGCCGATATTGATGAAATGCGGCTCGTAGGGCAGGCCGATCTCTTCCAGCATGATCGACACTTTCACGCCGTTCGGCGTCGGCGTCGAATAGAGCTGCAGCACGTCCGGGTTTTCGGCGGGCCATTTGGAAGTGATCGGGAAGGCGGAAAGGTCGGCCATGTAGGGGTTCCTTGGGAGGCAGAATTTTTGTTCCCGCGGAATATAGCCACCGGCGCGCGATGCGCCAGTGGCGATCTCATCGAAGTCAGCGGGCGCTGGCCGGGAAAGCCGGCAGCTTGCCGATATCGTTTGCATCGTGCTGGACGACCAGCTTTGCGTTCAGTTGCTTGGCGATCCGGTTCATGCGCTCCATCGAGGCCAGGCTTTCTGCCCGGTCGATGTTGAAGGGCGGCACGCCGTTGTTTCCGATCTGCTCTTCGAAATGCACGACGTCGCCGGAGAGCAGGACCGGTCCGCTCTGCGGCAGTTTGACGAGCAGCGCCGTCTCGCCCTTGGTGTGGCCGGGCATGGCCAGCATCGTCACCGAACCGTCGCCGAACACGTCGCGGTCGCCCGAGACCGGATCGAGCTTCGCCTTGCCATCCATCCAGGGCTGGACGAGCGCAGGCATGACGCCGAAGGGCAGGGGATTTTCGTGTAGGCTTTCCCAGTCGCCGGCACCGATCATCAGCGTCGCTTTCGGGAAGGTCGAGGCCTGGCCCATATGGTCGAAGTGGTTGTGGCTGATGCCGACGATGCCGATCTGGTCCGACTTGATGCCGATCTTTGCGAGCTGGGTCGGGATGTCGACGCTCAGTGACGGTGCCAGCGGCTGTGAGAGGTCCGGCGCCTTGCCGATCAGGGCCGCCGGCAGGCCGGTATCCCAGAGCAGGTAATCGGCGCCGTGGCGGATCACATAGCAGCTGTCGGTCAGGGTGCGGCTTTCGCCTTTATAGGCGAACGTATCGGAAAAGCTCGACAGGTCCTTGACCACGACCGAGCCGCAATCGAGCCGCCACAGTTCGAGATCGGCTGCGGCTTGGGCGGAGCCGGACAGGGCGAGGAGGCCGACGCCTGCGGCCAGAATGGAAGCGCCAAGGGTGGAAAGAGTGGCTATGGTCTTCATCAAAAGTCTCCTGCGTTGAAGCCACCGCCTTCTGCCCCCGTTCCATGCTTCGTCAGGGCCGGATTTTTGCCGACTTGAGCCCGAAACGCTCGCTCGGGGTATTTTTCGACTGGCATCCTCCGCTATAGTGCGGCGATGAACCTGATCGTCACCCAGCGCCTGCCCGATCTCTCCCGCCGCCTGCTCGACCGCCTGCGCCCCATGGTGGCGGGGCGGCTGAAGCCCGGCATGAACGCCTATGCGGAGCAGCTGTTCATCTATTGCTGTTTCGACCGGGAGAAGGTGAAGGCGCTGGAGCTCGAAGATCCCATGATCGGCATCGTGCTCTACGGCCATAAGGAAATCTGGCTCGGCGACCGGACGCATGTCTTCCCGCCTGGCTCCGTCTTCGTCCTTCCGGGCAAGGTGCCGATGGATGTCGTCAACATTCCCGACGAGACGACCGGGTTCTACGTCGCGTTGCGCCTCGACGTTCCCTCGCTGCCGGAGGGGATTGCTCCGCTTTCGGCAACGGAGCGATTGGAAGGCGGCGAGGCGGGTTCGTTCGGCATCCCGCTCGGCGAAGATCTCGTGGAAGCGCTCTGCCATGCGGCGGCGGCGGTAACCGACGGTGCCGTTAGCGAAACGATCAAGCGCCTGAGGCTGACCGAGGTCCTGGCGCTGCTCAGGCCTCTGCCGGAGGCGCGGGCGCTGTTTCGCCAGAGCCTTTCGGAAGAGGTCGCATGGCTGATCGCCACCGCACCCTCCGAGCCCTGGAGCGTCGCCGACATGGCGGGAGAGCTCGGTATCGGCGCCTCGACGCTGCGCCGTCATCTCACGGCTGAGGGCACGTCCTTTCGCGCCATTCTGCGCCGCGAGCGCCTGAAGGCGGCCCACAGTGCAATTGCCTCAGGCGCGTCCAGCATCGCGGCGGCGGAGGCGGCGGGTTACGCCTCGCGGTCGCATTTCTCCCGCCGTTTCCGCGAAACGTTCGGCACCAGCCCGACCGGCCGGCGCTGATCCATCAAAAAATTGCTGCGCCCTGTCGGGACCCGCGCTAATCCTTCGTCTTCATTAGGAGAAGGAGCTACGCATGCTTTACGCCATCCTTTGCTACGCCCATGAGGAAACCGTCTTCGCCTGGTCCAAGGAGGAAGAGGATGCCGTCATGGCACGGCTCATCGAGGTGCAGACGCCCTATGCGCAGGCCGGCAAGCTCGGCCCGGTCGGACGGCTGATGCCGACGACCGCTGCCACCACCGTGCGAAAAGGCAAGGAAGAACCGCTGGTGTTCGACGGGCCGTTTGCGGAAACCAAGGAAGTGCTGCTCGGTTTCTACACGCTCGACGTCGAGACGCTGGAAGAAGCGGTCGCCTTTTCAAAGGCGCTGTCGGCGGTCAATCCCGGCTCCAGTTCCTATGAAATCCGGCCCTTCCTCGTCTTCCATCCCGGCGAGATCAAACATGGCGAGACCAAGACATGACAGATATTGCCTGGATCGAGCTTGCCCTGACGGCCGCCCGGCCGCAGGCGCTCGGTGCGCTCCTTCGTTATTTCCGCGATCTCGATACCGCGGAAGAGGCCTTTCAGGAGGCGTGCCTGCGCGCCATCCGGACCTGGCCGGACAAGGGGCCGCCGCGCGATCCGGCCGCCTGGCTGATCTTCGTCGGCCGCAACAGCGGCATCGACGTGGTCCGCAAGCGCTCCAAGAACGATCCATTGCCGGAGGAGGAAGCCTTCTCCGATCTGTCCGATGCCGAAGGCGACATGGCAGACCGGCTCGACAATTCCCACTACCGCGACGACATCCTGCGGCTGATGTTCATCTGCTGCCATCCGGACCTGCCGGCGACCCAGCAGATCGCGCTGGCGCTCAGGATCGTCTCGGGCCTCAGCGTCGCCCAGATCGCCCGGGCCTTCCTGGTCGGCGACAGCGCCATGGAACAGCGCATCACCCGCGCCAAGGCGCGCGTCGCCAAGGCCGGCGTGCCCTTCGAGGCGCCGGGACCTTCGGAACGGGCAGAACGCCTCGGCATCGTCTCGTCGATGATCTATCTCGTCTTCAACGAGGGGTATTCCGCCGGCATCACCAATCCCGACAGCGCCGCCTTCTGCGACGAGGCGATCCGGCTCGCTCGCCTCCTGCTGCGGATCTTCCCGGCCGAGCCGGAGATCATGGGCCTTTTGGCGCTGATGCTGCTGCAGCATTCGCGTGCCAGGACCCGTATCGACAAGGACGGCCAGATCGTGTTGCTTGAGGATCAGGACCGCAGCCGCTGGGACAGCAAGCTGATCAACGAGGCCCTGGCGCTGCTGGACAAGGCGATCCGCCACCGCAAGCCCGGCCCCTATCAGGTGCAGGCGGCGATCTCGGCGCTGCATGCCCGCGCCCCGACACCGAAGGATACGGACTGGAAGGAGATCACCATGCTCTACGGTCTCCTGGAGCGCATCCAGCCGTCGCCGGTGGTGACGCTCAACAAGGCCGTCGCGGTCTCCAAGCTCGAAGGGCCGGAGGCGGCGCTCGACATGATCGCGCCGCTTGCCGACAAGCTCGACGGTTATTTCTATTTCCACGGGGTCAAGGGCGGGCTGATGATGCAGGCTGGCCGCAGAGCCGAAGCCCGCGAAGCCTTCGACCGGGCGATCGCGCTTGCCAACTCGCCGGCCGAATGCGCCCATATCCGCCAGCAGATCGACAAGCTCGGCGCGGTGACGCCGCCGGCGGTGTAGGGGCTAGGTTGCTCGCATATGGGGCTGCCCCTCATCCGGCTGCCGCCACCTTCTCCCCGCTTGCGGGGAGAAGGACGCAAGCCGCGCCGTCTCCATGCCCTCAACGGCCTCGCGAGGCACGTCCCCTCTCCCCGCAAGCGGGGAGAGGGTTAGGGTGAGGGGCAGCCTCGCACGCGAAGCCCCTGTTACCGCCGCGGGGGCCGAAGCGTCATCTCGACCGCGATCGTGTCGCCCGCCGTGATGCCGGTCTTTTTCCGCACTGCGTCCTTCAGCGGCAGCAGATAGGTCTCGTCCTTCGGGAAGAGCGAGGTGTAGAACGAAACGCCGCCGATCGTCGCGTCGACCGGGATCACGCCCCAGCCATAGGTGAGAAGCTTTGACAGCCGTCTGATTTCCTCGGCATGGCTCAAAGGGAGCGGCGCGAAGAAGAAGGGCGAGGGACCTCGCCAGTGGATGACTTCGGCCTCGAATCTGAACTGGGTCACGGTTCCCCTCCCGATGCCTGCCATCCCATTCCCGAGGATATTTGGCCCATGAGCCGAAAAAAATTCCATGGCACTTGTCGGATATCGTGCTCGCCACACGTCCTAGGTTCAACATCGGATGAGATGTTTTGTGAAACCTCGAGGGAGACCGACAATGACCGCCAATACCGCCAAGCACGCATTGCAGATCGTCCGCGAAATGAACGTGCCGGCCGAAAAGCTCTACAAGGCCTGGACCACGCCGGAACGGATGGGCGAATGGTTCTGCCCGCAGCCGTGGAAAGTGACGGAGGCCCGGATGGACCTGCGGGCCGGCGGGTCGAGCTTCATCCTGATGGAAGGACCGAACGGCGAGAAGATCCCCAATTACGGGATCTATCTGGAAGTCGTGCCGAACAAGAAGCTGGTCTTCACCGACGCCTATACGAGCGCCTGGGTGCCGTCGGAAAAGCCGTTCATGACCGCGGTCGTCGAATTCGAGGACCTCGGCAACAGCCGCACGAAATACATCGCGACGGCCTATCACTGGACCGAGGAAGACAAGCAGGCCCACGAACAGATGGGTTTCACGGTCGGCTGGGGCATCGTCGCCGACCAGCTGGAACAGGTCGCCAAGACCTTCTGAAGAATGGGCAGCCGCCCGGGCCAAGCTCGGGCGGCTCACCCGCCTCGATGCGCTTTCGGGATTGATTCAGAAGGCTGCCGGAAGTCTTTGAAAACGGATTCGAAACTTCGTTTGGCAAGTCACCGGGTGCCGGGGCGCCGGGTCACTCGGGTACGGGGTTCCTGCGGTTCCTGCGGCTGGGGGATCAGCGCTTCCGGTATCGTCAGGCTCGAATAGACGCGGTTGCGGCCGTTCTTTTTGGCCATGTAGAGAAGCTGATCGGCGGCGTTGAGCTGGTTGCCGAAGGTCTCGCGCTCCTCCATTTCCATGACGCCGATGGAGATGGTCACCGATATGTCCTTGTCCTGCAGCGGGATGCTGGTGGTCTGGACGCGGCTGCGTACCTGCTCGCAGAAGGAGTGGGCCTGGAAGGCATTGGTATCCTTCATGTAGATTGCGAACTCTTCGCCGCCGAGGCGGGCGGCGAGGTATCGCTTGTCGATGGTCATCTCCCTGAGGGTACTGGCAAGACGCTTCAGCACCTGGTCGCCGGCCTCGTGGCCGTAGGTGTCGTTGACCGACTTGAAATGGTCGATGTCGAGGATGGCAACCGCGTCGTTTGCCGGTGCAGGCTCCAGGGGCGGGTTCTTCTCGAAGAAGAAGCGGCGGTTTGCGAGGCCCGTCAGATGATCTCGTTCCGCCAGGTAACGCAGCCGCTTCAGCTGGGTCAGCGTTTCGACATTGTTGTCGATGCGGCATTGCAGCTCTTCCGGGACGAAGGGACGGTAGATGAAATCCGACGCGCCGGCCTTCAGGAAGCTTGCGGAAAGGCCGCGGTCGGACGAAGACGAAACCCCGATGATGCGCAGTTCGTCCGAAGGCCGGGTTGCGCGAATGCGCCTCGTCAGTTCGTGTCCGTTCATGTCGGGCATGTTGTAGTCGGTGATGACCAATTCGATTGATGGGTTCTCGGCAAGCATGTCCAGGGCCTCCTTGCCCGAAAGGGCTTCGAGGACACGGAAGTTCTGCCGCTGCATGATCTCGACCAGACCGGAGCGGGCCCATCTCGCGTCATCGACGACGAGAACGGAAAAGGCGCTGTTGGTCAGGATGCGGTTCACCGTCCTGACGACCGTATCCACCGTCGTGTTGTCGCTCTTGACGATGTAGTCGATGATCTTCCGCTCCGTGTAGCGGATCGTGGCGTCCGTCTCAGAGGTTGCCGTGAAGACGATTGTCGGAACCGCGTATTCGGCAAGCAGGGCAAGGATCTCGCCGTTGGGCGCGTCAGGCAGGTTGAGGCCGGTCAGGGCCAGGGTGAATTTCTGCCCTGCCAGCAGCGTGCGAGCCTGCTCCAGGCTCGCACAGCAAAAGGTCCTGCCGGCAGTCTCCCGCTCGAGCCGCTGTCGCAGCAAGGCCGAAAGAGCGGCGGAATCCTCGACAATAAGGATGTCGTTCGATGATTGCAGGTTCGGAAAGTCCGAGTCAGGCCGATTTCCGGTGCCGTCATTCATTCGATTGCCTAAAACGCTGTTCCTGTTGGCCGGGAAGAATACGCCCGATGGATTACCATTCTCTTAGAATCTAAACCTATGTTTGCGCCCAAAATCTCATAGTCTCGTGCCGGTTGCCAAGTCACGGGGCCGGCGGCGCCCGTCGCCCCCGCACCCATCCATTCCATCGAACGTTCCCTTCGAAAGAATAGCATTTGCGCCAAACGCGCCCGATAACTATCTGACGGGTATCAACGAATGGATTTTTGCAAGATGGAACTCGGGCTTCATACTTTTGGCGATGTCGATGCCGCGGCACTGGACAAGGGCGCAGAAGGCGCAAGGCGGATCAGGAATCTGCTGGAGGAGATCGCCCTTGCCGATCAGGTGGGGCTCGACGTGTTCGGGCTCGGCGAACACCACCGCCCCGACTATGTGGTCTCGTCGCCCTCCACCGTGCTTGCCGCGGCAGCCGCGATCACCAAAAACATCCGGCTGACCAGTGCCGTCTCGGTGCTCTCGTCCGACGATCCGGTGCGGGTTTTCCAGCAGTTTTCGACCGTCGATCTTATTTCGAATGGGAGAGCGGAGATCATGGCGGGCCGCGGTTCGTTCATCGAATCCTATCCGCTGTTCGGCTACGACCTCGGCGACTACGACGAGCTGTTCACCGAAAAGCTCGACCTGCTGCTCGCCATCCGCGACGAGGAAATCGTCACCTGGCAGGGTGAGAAGCGCGCGCCGATCAACGGCCGCGGCGTCTATCCGCGCCCGCTGCAGAGGCAACTGCCGATCTGGATCGCCGTCGGCGGCACGCCGCAATCGGTGGCGCGGGCAGGGGCCATGGGCCTGCCGCTCGCGGTTGCCATCATCGGCGGCGAATATCCGCGCTTCGCACCCTTCTTCAACCTCTACCGCGAGGCCGCCCGCCGCGCCGGCCAGGATCCGGCTGGGCTGAAGACCAGCATCAACGTGCACGGCTTCATCGCCGACAGCACGCAGGCCGCCGCCGACCAGTTCTACGGCCCCCAGGCGGAGGTGATGAACCGCATCGGTCGCGAACGCGGCTGGGGTCCGACCAACCGGGCGCATTTCGACGAGGCGCGCTCGGCGCTCGGCAATCTCTTCCTCGGCGAGCCGGAACTGGTGGCCGAAAAGATCATCGCCGCACACAAGGTGTTCGGCATGGACCGGTTCCTGCTGCAGATGGCGATCGGTCCAATGCCGCATGACCAGGTGATGCGCGGCATCGAGCTCTACGGCACGAAAGTGGCGCCGCTTGTCAGAAAAGAATTGACGGGCTCGGCCGATGGCGCGAAACCGGCCGCCTGATCGAGTTAGGACGCGTTAGGACGTAAAGCAGACCATGGTTATCTCCACCGAAGACGAACTGGCCAAGCTGAAGGATATCGGCAGGCTTTGCGCGCAGGCGATGGAAACGATGGCGAAGGCACTGGAGCCGGGCATCACCACCCGGGAGCTCGACGCGATTGGCCGCAAGTTTCTCGAAGACAACGGCGCGCAATCGGCGCCGGAGACCTGCTACCAGTTTCCGGGCGCCACCTGCATCAGCGTCAACGAGGAAGTCGCCCACGGCATTCCGGGCGATCGGGTGATCCAGGCGGGCGACCTCGTCAATATCGACGTGTCGGCGGTCAAGGACGGTTTCTTCGGCGATACGGGCTCCTCCTACGCAGTGCCGCCGGTGAAGCGCGAGATCGAAAAACTCTGCCGCGACGGCCGCCGCGCACTCTGGACCGGGCTGCAGCAGGTCAAGGCCGGCAAGCCTCTTTCCGGCATCGGCAATGCGATCGGGACCTTCGCCAAGAAGAACCGCTATACGCTGATCACCAATCTTTCGAGCCACGGCATCGGGCTGACGCTGCATGACGAGCCGAAGGAAATCCCGACCTGGCCGGACCGCCATGAGACGCGCTCGATGGAAGACGGACTGGTGTTCACCATCGAGCCGTTCCTGTCGCTCGGTGCCAACTGGGCCGAGGACGGCGGCAATGGCGATCCCTGGACGCTCTACAGCGATCCCAAGGCACCTACCGTGCAATACGAGCACACGATCGTCGCGACCCGCAACGGGCCGCTGATCCTGACGCTTGCGGATTGAGCGAAGACTTCTGCCGTTACGGAAAAATGCTGCCGTTACGGCAGATCGGTCAGTTGTGTTTGTTGCCGCCCGACACGGCATCGACACGACGATAGAAGGCTTCGGTGCGCTCGGTCTGAAGGTTTCCAAGCATCTGGCGCGTATGGACGCGTGCCGCGCTCTGCAGCAATTGTGCAAAAGCGGCGTAACCGACGGCGTCGGCCTGGCGAAGCTGGGTGATCAACGGATCGACGAGTACTTCGGATAGGGTCAGGTCATGTTCCATGCGCATGCCTCCGCGCCCCGATGGCGATGGGTGAGAGATTGGCTGGCTTTCATGTCAGCAGCAAGACGATTTCCGTCATGCACTGCACCAAATCGTCGCGGCACATGCACGATTGCTTGTGTACCGATCCATCATTCCGGTGCATCGCTGCAATGAAAATTCCTCATTTGCCGCGACCGGGCGCGGCTGCGATAACCGTGCCATGCTGCAGATCAATACGAGTTATTCGCACCGCCCCCTGCTGATCGGCTTTGCCGGCTCGATCGCCATGGCGGCGGCGATGGGGTTCGGGCGCTTCTTCTACACGCCGATCCTGCCCGGGATGATGACGGGCATCCCGCTTTCGGCGGCGGATGCGGGTTATATCGCCGCGGGCAATTTCGCCGGCTACCTCGTCGGCGCCATCCTGTCGGCCTACGGCTGGGCGGCCGGGCGCGAGCGCAAGGTGGCCCTCGGCGGGCTTCTGGCGACTGCGATACTGCTCGCTGCCATGGCCGCGACCGATTCCGTCGTCGCCTTCATCGTCATCCGGTTTCTGGCAGGGCTTGCGAGCGCGCTTGCGATGATCTTCACCTCGTCGATCGTGCTGCCCTATGCGGTCGGCCGCGACAATGTGAACGTCCTGCATTTCGGCGGTGTCGGGCTCGGCATCGCACTGTCTTCGGCGCTGGTCTTCGTCGTCAACGCGATGGCCGGCGATGGCGCCCATGGATGGCGCATGAACTGGCTTGCCGGTGCGGGGATCGTGCTCGTCGTGCTCGCCGCAGTCGCCTGGATCCTGCCGAAGCAGGCGATCGGCACCGGTTCGACGGTCGAGCCGCCGCTTGAATGGCGCAGGCCGCTCGTGCTGCTCACCGCCTCCTATGGCCTGTTCGGCTTCGGCTACGTGATCACCGCGACCTTCCTCGTGACCATCGCCCGGATCGGCAATGCCGGTCCGATCGTCGAATTCCTCGCCTGGTTCCTGACCGGTTCGGCCGCCGCCGTCTCGCTGATCCTGTGGCGGCCGGTGGTCAATCGCTTCGGGCTCGCCAAGGCCTATACCGCAGCGCTCGGGCTGCAGATGGTCGGGGTGCTCGGTTCGGTCATGCTGCCGCCGACCGCCGGGGCGCTTGTCGGAGGGCTGCTGCTCGGCGTCACCTTCATGGTGATCACCGCCTACGGGCTGCAGATCGGCCGGAAACTCTCGCCGGAAAGCCCGCGCCGCGCGCTCGCCTCTGCCACCGCCGCCTTCGGCACCGGCCAGATCATCGGCCCGCTTGTGGCCGGCTGGATCGCTGAAGCAAGCGGCGGCAGTTTTGTCGCCCCGACGCTGATCGCGGCGGCGGCGCTTGTCGTCTGCGTTCTCCTCGCACTCCCGGTTGCGCGCAGCGCTTCCTAATAATCCCGCGGTTACAATTGCGTAACAAAGTGACGGGCCCATTGCCGCCCCCTTGGAACTGCCTTAGTTTCCGGCTCAACAGTCGTTTCCGACATCCCGCCGACTCGAACTCAGGAAAGCCAAAGCTCCGTGTTCCACTCCTTCTTTCCCCGGCCAAAACTGTTTTTCCTGTCCGCAGCGGTATGGACCCTCGTTTGTATCTTCGTATGGTACACCGTTGGACCAGAGGTTGGGTCCGCTATCGGCCTGCCGCCGCTTGCCGAGGGTCAGAAGGCGCCTGTCGGGCTTGCTTTTTTCTTCACCCCCGACAACCTCTGGTTCTATCTTTACTTCACGATATTCGTGGTCATATTCGGCGTTGCCTGGAGAATTATCGAGAGGGATCACCCCTGGGCGAACTGGTCCATCTGGGGCTCAGCTTTTATCATCTTTATCGCCTATTTCAGTGTGCAGATTTCTGTTGCCGTGAACAATTGGCGCGGCCCGTTTTTCGATCTCCTTCAACGGGCATTGGCCCGCGAGCCGGGGATCACGGCATGGCAGTTCTATGATCTTCAGTTGCGGTTTTTCGAGATCGGCGCGGTTGGCGTTGTCCTTAGCGTGACAACGGCTTTCTTCACCAACCACTACGTATTCCGCTGGCGCACGGCGATGAATGACTTTTACATGTCTAAGTGGGAAAAGCTGCGCCATATTGAAGGTGCCTCCCAGCGCGTGCAGGAAGACACGATGCGTTTTGCCAATATCCTCGAAGGACTTGGGGTGGCGCTGATCAATTCGGTTATGACGCTTGTGGTGTTCCTGCCCCTGCTTTTCGCCATGTCGGAGCATGTCAACGACCTGCCGATTATCGGTGCAATTCCGCACGCGCTATTCTGGTTGGCCATCGTATGGTCGTTGTTCGGCACCGCGCTTCTGGCGCTTGCCGGCATCAAGTTGCCCGGGCTGAACTTCCGTAACCAGCGTGTAGAGGCTGCCTATCGCAAGGAACTTGTCTACGGCGAGGACCATGCTGATCGGGCGGATCCGGTTACCGTACGTGAGCTGTTCACCAATGTGCGGCGAAACTATTTCCGCATGTACTGGCACTATCTCTATTTCAACGTGGCGCGTTACTCCTTTGGCCAGCTGGATGCGCTTTTCCTGCTGTTCATCCTTGTGCCGACCTTCGTCGCCGGTCGCATCACGCTCGGCATCTGGCAGCAAATTTCCACCGCCTTCGGTCAGGTTAGCGACAGTTTCCAGTATCTGGTCAGCTATTGGTCGACGATCATCGAACTGCTCTCCATCCATAAGCGTCTGAAGGCATTCGAGGCGGCGATCAATGATGAGCCGCTTCCGGCCATCGACCAGCATTACCTGGAGCGTGAAGCCGAAGGCGGCGAACTTGCGGCCGATAAGCCGTATTGATTTGGATAACAGGTCTTAGGACAGCAGTTTTGGCCGCGCCGGACGGCTTGTCCGGCGCGGTTTTGGTTTGGGAATGGGGCAGGCGGTGTCGAGTATATGGGAGGTAGGTGGTTTTGCCTGCCCCGACCGGTTCCTGCAGCTTTTGGGGAGTTGTCAGTTCCCGTTCCACCACGTTCGACAGCCATCACCGGAAACCGGGGTCCGAAAACCCTTGGAGGAGAATGCCGGTTCGCGAACCCGGTTTCCCATCCGATGACGGGGTGATTATGGAGCGGGTTTCGGGAGGCGGGGATGGACGGGGACGTGAATGCGGGTAAGGGGTTGATGAGGCTGGACGAGTTTTTCGCGGGTGGGTGAAATCGTCCCCGGCAAAGACCCCTCCCGCCCTGCCGGGCACCCTCCCCACAAGGGGGAGGGAGATATGCCGCGCGCTCACCATTCTCTATCATGGGCATGGATGTTTCCGAAGACGACGAGGTCATATCTTCGATCGCGAGAGTGCCCAGAGGCCGATGTTCGAGGTTGATAGTTTGGCGCCGGCATAGCGGCTTGGTCTCCCTCCCCCTTGTGGGGAGGGTGGCCGGCAGGCCGGGAGGGGTCTTTTACGCCCAAACTCTCAGGCCAATCGAAACCCTACAGCCCCGACGCCACCCGTGGCTTTTCCCGTTCGCGGATCAGCCTGATCGCCTCCGAATAACTCACGCAGGCGACGTCCTCTCTCCCGCAGACCTCGGTCACCAGCCGTTCCATTGCCCGCCAATAGGCGCCGCCGTTCATTTCGACGAAATGCAGGCCGATCTGGAGGGGGATGCGGTCGCCGTCATACTCCTTGTCGAAGGCGGCCTTGAAGGCGGAGTAGGCGCGTTCCTCGAATTCGGCGGAACTGCTCGGATTGTCGATGCCGCCGGAATGGCGGATGAAGAGGTTGTAGTCCATGGCGATGATCGGCCGACCCGCCGGACCTTCCGGGATAAGCGGCAGTCCGAAGCGGATCAGGCCGCCTTTTTCCTCCGGCATCATCGGCCCCTTGCTGACGAGGCTGGCGTCATAGCGGATGCCGGCCCGTCTTTCGGCTTCGACCAGGCCGGGACTGATGGAAAAATAGGGAGCGCGGAAACCGGTGATCCCGGTCGCGACGAAATTCCTCCAGCCTGGAGGTTCCTCCGATCCGGCGCCTGATGTCTTCCAGGCATCGGTCAACACGTCGTGGAAGGTGCTGAACTCGGCGGTCCAATCGGCCGCCGTCCAGTCCTTGCCGTCGAAATGACCGCAGGTGTGGCTGGAAATATCGTGGCCTTCGAGATGCGCCTGCCAGACGTGGCCAAGTCTTTCGCGGGCCTCGGCAGCCGTCTGGGCAAAGCCGATATTCGATTTGCCGGGCTTCTCGTTCGGCCCCTGATAGCTTTTGGCATTGGCGCGCTCGATAACCAGCGTGCAGGAGAGGAAATAGGTGAAATGGGCATTGGTGCGCAGGGCGAGATCGCGGCTGCGCTGCCAGAGATTGTTGGCGCCGGCGCCGTCGAAGGAGACCATCACCAGCTGTTTCGGCTTGCCAGCGGTATTGTCGGCGGCATTGGCTGCGAAGGGCGCGGCGAGAAGACAGAGGACGAGGGGAAGGGCAAGCGAACGCATCGGGCACCTGAATCATGGCGGAGGGCAGCCGGCTTTGTGGCCGCTGAATAAGGCAAAGCTTTGAGCGGTTGGGTTTAAGTGCGGATTCCTGCCGAAACGCCGCCAACGGGCGCTCCCGGGCGGGTGTTTTTCGCTTTGCGCTTGCCGCCTTTGCAAAACCGGCGGCCACTTTTGCGCGACAGGCGTTAAGGGGGGCCTTACATCTCCGGGAAAATAGGCTAGAAGGCGCTTTTCCGCATGATGGGCCGGTTGGGCCGGAGACTTTGATGGCGCAGGACGACGACAGTTTTATTCGCGAAGTGAACGAGGAACTTCGCTCCGATCAGTTCAGGGGTGCATGGCAGCGTTACGGCAGGGTCGTGATCGGTGTGGCCGTGCTGATCGTCGTCGGAACGGCCGGCTATCGCGGTTACGAATACTGGGACACGCATAATTCCTCGCAGTCCGGCGACCGTTTTCTCGCAGCCCTGAAGCTTGCCTCGGAAAACAAGAGCGACGAGGCGCTCTCCGCCTTCGCAGCGCTCGAAAAGGACGGCACCGGCGCCTATCCCGTGCTCGCCAAGCTGCGCGCCGGTTCGGTGCAGCAGTCGAAGGGCGACACGGCCGGGGCGATCGCCACCTTCTCGGCAGTCGGCAAGGACAACGCAGCGCCGCAGTCGATGCGCGACCTTGCCAGGATGCGCGCCGCATGGCTGCTGATCGACAACGGCACCTATGAACAGGTGGCCGCCGAAGTGCAGCCGATGGCGGTGCCCGCCAACCCGCTTGCCAATTCCGCCCGCGAGGCGCTTGGTCTTGCCGCCTACAAGGCCGGCAACTTCGCGCAAGCCAAGGAATGGTTCCAGCAGATTGCCAATGATGCCTCCGCGCCGCGCAACGTTGCCAACCGCGCGCAGATCATGCTCGACAACATCGCCTCCTCCGGCAAGGCGCCCTGACGGTTTTCGCTCAGGGCTTTAAGGATAAGAGAATGAGCTTCACCGTCGCCATCGTCGGACGCCCGAATGTCGGCAAGTCCACGCTTTTCAATCGCCTGGTTGGAAAGAAGCTGGCGCTTGTCGACGACACGCCGGGCGTCACCCGCGACCGCCGTCCGGGCGACGCGAAGCTCATCGACCTGAAATTCACGATCATCGATACCGCCGGCCTCGAAGAGGCCGGGCCGGAGACGCTCGAAGGCCGCATGCGCGCCCAGACCGAGGCCGCGGTCGATGACGCCGACCTGACGCTGTTCGTGGTCGACGCCAAGTTCGGCCTGACGCCGCTCGACAAGACGTTCGGCGAGCTCTTGCGCCGCAGCGGCAAGCCGGTCGTGCTGGTCGCCAACAAGTCGGAAGCGCGCGGCTCCGATGCCGGTTTCTACGACGCCTATACGCTGGGCTTGGGCGAACCGGTGCCGATCTCGGCCGAGCACGGCCAGGGCATGATCGACCTGCGCGATGCGATCGTCGAGGCGCTCGGCGAGGAACGGGCGTTTCCGGAGGCCGACGACGAGGCGGAGACCAATATCGACGTCCGCGATTCCGATTTTGCCGGTGACGCCGACGAAGAGGTCGAACCGGAATACGACGAGACCAAGCCGCTGCGCGTCGCCATCATCGGCCGACCGAATGCCGGAAAGTCGACGCTGATCAACCGGTTTCTCGGCGAAGATCGGCTGCTGACCGGCCCGGAAGCGGGCATTACCCGCGACAGTATCTCTGTCGAATGGGAATGGCGCGGCCGCACCATCAAGATGTTCGACACCGCCGGCATGCGCAAGAAGGCGCGCGTCCAGGAGAAGCTCGAAAAGCTCTCGGTCGCGGATGCGCTGCGCTCGATCCGGTTCGCCGAGACGGTGGTGATCGTCTTCGACGCGACCATTCCGTTCGAGAAGCAGGACCTGCAGCTCGTCGACCTGGTGCTGCGTGAAGGCCGGGCCGCGGTGCTCGCCTTCAACAAGTGGGATCTCGTCGAGGACACGCAGGCGGTGCTCGCGGACCTGCGCGAAAAGACCGAGCGGCTGCTGCCGCAGGCGCGGGGCTTGCGCGCCGTGCCGATTTCCGGCCAGACGGGCTACGGGCTCGACAAGCTGATGCAGAGCATCATCGACACCGACAAGGTGTGGAACAAGCGCATCTCGACCGCCAGGCTCAACCGCTGGCTCGACGGCGTGCAGACCCAGCATCCGCCACCGGCCGTCTCCGGACGCCGCCTGAAGCTCAAGTACATGACCCAGGTGAAGGCCCGCCCGCCGGCCTTCATGGTGTCCTGCACCAGGCCCGACGCGCTGCCGGAAAGTTATGTGCGCTACCTGATCAATGGTTTGCGCGCCGATTTCGATATTCCGGGCGTGCCGATCCGCATGCATTTCAAGGCGGGTGAAAATCCGTTCGAGGGGCGCAAGAAGAAGCGGTAGGGTTTCTGGGGACTGGGTTTCATTTAGCTCCCGTCTCGGGTCTGCCCCTCATCCGGCTGCCGCCACCTTCTCCCCGTTTTGACGGGGAGAAGGACGCAAGCCGCAAGCGCTCACTTCAAATCGCTCCATCGGAGTGCGGCCACCTTTTGCAGCGATGAGGTTGGCGGAAACGGTGCGGCATCGTTTCCTTCTCCCCGTCATAACGGGGAGAAGGTGCCCGGCAGGGCGGATGAGGGGTTGATATCATACCGTCGAAGGCCGAATTCCACCCCGTGGCGCGGCCAGCTTCGGCCGCCCTTGCGCGATCATCACATTGTTCAAAAACTGCTTCGACGCGGCTTCCCACGTGAAGTTACGGGCAAGCGTCCGGGCATCTTCGCGCGAGCAGTTCAGCGCGGCAAGGCAGGCCACGCGAAGATCCTCGTTGAGTGCGCCGGCGCCGGAACCCTCCTCGATGATGTCGATCGGACCGGTGACGGGGTAGGCGGCGACCGGGACGCCGCTTGCCAGCGCCTCGAGGATCGTGTTGCCGAACGTGTCGGTCTTCGACGGGAAAACGAAGACGTCGGCCTGGGCATAGGCGCGGGCAAGATCCTCGCCGGTCTTCATGCCGGTGAAGAGCACGTTCGGATACCGCTTCTGCAGGTCGGCGCGCGCCGGGCCGTCGCCGACCACGACCTTGGAGCCGGGCAGGTCGAGATCGAGGAAGGCGGGCAGGTTCTTTTCCACCGCGACGCGGCCGACGGTCATGAAGATCGGGCGCGGCAGATCGAAGGGCCGCTCGTCGAGATCCATCGGGTGGAACATGGTCTGGTCGATGCCGCGGCTCCAGCGCAGCAGGTTTTTGAGGCCGAGCTTGGACAGTTCGCGCTCGAGACTGGCGGTCGCGACCATGCAGCCGTTGCCGGCATTGTGGAACCAGCGCACGAAGCCATGCAGCCAGCGGACCGGGATGGGGAAGCGCGCCGACACATATTCCGGAAAACGGGTGTGATAGCTGGTCGAGAAGGGGATGTTGTTCTTGAGGCACCAGCGGCGGGCAAGCAGCCCAAGCGGACCTTCGGTTGCGATATGCACGGCGGTCGGCATCGACGCCTGGATGGCGCTGGCGATCTGCCAGTAGGTGGCGACCGAGAGACGGATTTCCGGATAGGTGGGGCAGGGAACGCTGGTGAAATCCTGCGGCGTCACCATCGTCACGTCGACGCCCATCTGGGCAAGTTCCCGATTGGTATTCTCGATCGAACGGACGACGCCGTTCACCTGAGGGTACCAGGCATCCGTCACGATGGTTATTCTTGTCATGGAAGGTCGAACCCGGTTGCCGATCCGTCCACGACTCGCGCGTGACGGAGCGTTGTCGGCCCTCTATCGGAAAAGTTTGTTACAGGCTGATGAAGGGGGCGTGTCGAGGGCTTCAGGGTTGAATTGCCGCGAGCTCCGGAAAGTGATATCTAATTCCCGCAAGGGAGATATCTCAAATGCCGCTTTTCGTTCGTGACGAGGAAATCGCCGATATGACCGTCGAGCTGCAGGGGCTTTTGAAAGTCCCCACCAAGACCGAAGCGTTGCGCCAGGCCTTGCGCCACGAGCTGGAGCGGGTCAGGGCGACGGTGCCGGTCAAGGAGCGGCTGGCGAAGGCGCGGGCCATGGCCGATGCGCTGGGACCGCCCAATCCGGGCTTCGACCAGAAGGCATTCGCTGACGATCTCTGGGACGATCTTTGATGTTTATCGACGCCTCGGTCATCGTTGCCATTCTGAAACCGGAAGAGGATGCCGACGAGCAGATGCGGCGCCTCGATGATGCGGGAGGGCCGTTTTACGTGTCTCCGCTCGTCAGGATGGAAGCCAGCCTGTCGTTGGCTCGGGCCAAGGCAGAGGCTTTGGGCAAGGATAGAAGGCCGACGACGGAGATGGTCAAGGGCGCCGGCGATGCTGTCGATGAGTTCATAAGCGCGCTTGCGGCAGAAGACATCGCGATCTCATCCGAGATCGGCATCGCGTCGCGCGACGTTGCCGTCCGTTACGGGAAGATCGTCGGCCACAAGGCCAAGCTCAATCTCGGCGACTGTTTCACTTATGCCTGCGCTTCGAGCATAGGGCAGAAAATCGCCTACAAGGGCGAGGATTTCATTCACACCGACATGGCGTGAAAGCGGAGGACTGCCCATGATTTCGTCGACCGTCGAGCTTCGCAACGTGGCCGGTACCGAGGCGGCGCTGGGCTGGGCCGGCAGCCATACGATCGTCGTCGACCGGCCGGAGGGCAAGGCCGGCGGGCGCAATCTCGGGTTCAATGGCGGGCAGCTGCTGGCGCTGGCGATCGGCGGGTGTTTCTGCAACGATCTGAGATACGCGGCGCACGAAATGAACATCGATATCGAGGATATCGCGGTCAGCGTCACCCTTCAGCTCGATGGCACGCCGCTGGTTGCCGTGGGTGCGGAGCTCGACATCATCTGCACCTCGGGCGATGGTGCCGACACGAGGGACCTGATCGAACGTGCCAAAAGCGTCTGCACGGTCGCCAATTCGGTAATGCGCGGGTTTCCGGTATCGTTCCGGGTCGCCGGCTGACGCTCGAGCGAGGGCAACCGGCGCCGGGGCCGCTATTCCGCGGCGATGGTGAACTCCTGATCGAAGGTCGAGGTCTGGTCGCCGCTCATGTCGTGGATCGTATAGGTCAGGGTATATTTGCCAGCCGGCGCACCCGTCAGCGTCAGGGTGAAATCCATGGAGAATTCCATGTTGGCGTTGTGGCTCTGCAGAACATTGGTGGAGAAGGCCTTCTTGTCGAGCATGACGTCGCCGTTCGCCGCCTTGATCTTCAGGTCCGATACGAAGTTGAGTTCGTACATGTCGTGGGGAAGCTCTTTCCACCCAAATCCGATCGGTTCGACATAGGTGATGACCTTTTCACCCGGCTTGAAAATGCTGGACTGCTTCTCCTGATAGATGCCGTAGCCGGTGGATGGCGCGGTGACGAAGGTTACCAGACGCTCCGTCAGGCCGAGCTTTCCCCATGCCTCATAGGTCTTTGTTTCGGCCTTGGTCAGGGCATCGATCGGAGCGGAGTGTGCGGCCGGGGAGAGGGCCAGGACGGTCAGGAAGGCAAGCGCGATACGCATTTTCTGTTCCTCGTTGGGTGCAATCATCAATCGCGCCCACTCTTTCAGATAATGACTGAGAATTGATTTATGACGCGCCGCTGAAACAAACGGACAACGGGCATCGATCCGGCGCCCTTATCCGTTGTGTCCAGATACGTTCGGTGGCGTTTTACCCCGGCAGCAGCGCCGGGCTGATCAGCGCACCGTGGTGGCCGATGACGACCGAGGCGACCGAGGCACCATAGGCCGCTGCCTGCGCCGGCGGGGTGCCGCGGACGAGGCGTGAGAGGAAGGCCCCGTTAAAGCTGTCGCCGGCGCTGGTGGTGTCGACGAGCTGGTCTGCCCTGACGGAGGGGACGTGGACGGTGGCGGTGCCGGCGAAGCTCAGCGTCGCGCCATCCGCGCCGTTCTTGACCACGACGTTTTCGACGCCGAGCGCGTGGTAGCGGGCGATGGTGTCGGCCACCGTCGCATCGCCGAAATGGGTGGTTTCGTCGTCGAAGCTCGGCAGGACGAGGGAGGCAGCGCGGGCGCCGGCCTCGATCGTTTTGAGCATATAATCCCTGTTCGGCCAGAGGCGGGGGCGGATGTTCGGGTCGAAGGCGACCGTCTTGCCGGAAGCCTTGGCGCGGCGCAGTTCCGACAGCAGCGTTTCGACCGCTTCGGGTGCCAGGATGCCGAGAGTGATGCCGGAGAAATAGAGGATGTCGGCGGCTTCGATTGCCGCGCGCAGATGGTCGGCATCGTCGGCGAGTTTTTTGGCGGCGGCGGTGTCGCGCCAGTAGCTGAAAGTGCGTTCGCCGTTCTTCAGCGTGATCAGGTAGAGGCCCGGCGTCCTGCCTTCGATGCGGCGGATGAAGCTCGTGCCGATGCCGGCATCCCGCATCATCGACAGCATTTCGCTCGACAGGGGATCGTCGCCGACGGCGGTGAAATAATCCACCGACCATTCGGCCGGCAGGCAGGCGCGCGCATACCAGGCGGTGTTGAACGTATCGCCGGCAAAGCCCTTGCGCAGCAGGCCTTCGCCCGCCTGCGACAGCTCCACCATGCACTCGCCGATCGAAAGAAGCCGTCCGCCCAATTGCATCCCTCCCGTATTTTGAAACTCGCATAGGCCGAAGTTTCAGCCGTGGCAAGAGAGTGGTTCGGGAACTTCGCAGAGCCCTGCTTATGCGTTGTCTTTTGAACGGGGGGCACTAGGTTGGGCTGGAACATTTGAGGAAGGAGAGTCGGACGATGGCGACACAGGCGGTGAAGGCAGTCGATGCGAACTGGTGGCGCGGCGCGGTGATCTACCAGATCTATCCGCGCTCCTTTCAGGACACGAACGGCGACGGGATCGGAGACATCAAGGGCATTACCGCACGCCTGCCGCATGTCGCCTCGCTCGGTGTCGATGCGATCTGGCTCTCGCCTTTCTTCACCTCGCCGATGGCCGACATGGGCTACGACGTCTCCGACTACTGCAATGTCGACCCGATGTTCGGCACGCTCACCGACTTCGACGAGATGATGGCCGAGGCCGAGCGCCTGGGGCTGAAGGTGATCATCGACCAGGTGATTTCCCACACGTCCGACCGGCATCCGTGGTTCGTCGAAAGCCGATCCAGCCGCACCAATCCCAAGGCCGACTGGTATGTCTGGGCCGACCCGAAACCGGACGGCACGGCGCCCACCAACTGGCTGTCGATCTTCGGCGGGCCGGGCTGGGAGTGGGACGGGGTGCGCAAGCAATATTACATGCATAACTTCCTGATCGCCCAGCCGGACCTCAACTTCCACAATCCCGAGGTCCAGAACGCCATGCTGGACACGGTGCGCTTCTGGCTCGACCGCGGCGTGCACGGGTTCCGGCTCGATACGGTCAACTACTATTTCCACGACAAGCAACTGCGCAACAATCCGCCGATGGTCTACGACACCGACGGCGCGGGCATGGAGACGGATACCAATCCCTATTCCATGCAGAACCACCTTTATGACAAGACGCAGCCTGAAAATATCGACTTCCTGAAGCGGCTGAGAGCGCTGCTCGACAGCTACGAGGGGCGCGCGACGGTGGGCGAGGTGGGAGACGGGCCGCGTTCACTTTCGACGCTGGCGCTCTACACGACCGGCAACGACAAGCTGCACATGTGCTACACCTTCGATTTCCTAGGCCCTGCCTTCGATGCGGCCTATATCCGCACGGTGATGACGACGGTTGCCGATACCGTCAGCAATGGCTGGGTTTGCTGGGCCTTTTCCAACCATGACGTGGTGCGCCATGTGACCCGCTTCACCAAGTCTGCGGAGGAACAGGATAGGGTCGCAAAACTGTCGGCCATCCTGATTTCCACGCTGCGCGGCTCGATCTGCCTTTATCAGGGCGAGGAACTGGGACTGACCGAGGCGGAGCTTTCCTACGAAGATTTGCGCGACCCCTACGGCATCCGCTTCTGGCCGGCCTTCAAGGGGCGCGACGGATGCCGCACGCCGATGGTGTGGGAGGCAAGCGAACCACATGCGGGCTTCACCACGGGTTCGAAGACCTGGCTGCCGGTTCCGGGCGAACATGCGCGCCGTGCCGTCGATGCGCAGGAGGCGCTCCCGGATTCTGTGCTGCACCATTACCGGGCGGCACTCGCCTTCCGCAAGGCGCATCCGCCGCTCATCGACGGCGACATGACCTTCCTCGACACCAACCAGGACCTGCTCGCCTTCGTGCGCGAGAAGGGCGGGGAGACGCTGCTGTTCGTCTTCAACCTGACCCGCGAGCCGCAGAACTTCACCTTGCCGAAACGGTTCGGCGAAAGCCTGCCGGTTAACCTGCCCGGCTTCGTGTCGCGGCTCGAAAAGGGCGTGGTGAAGCTCGATGCTCTCGACGTGTTCTGCGCCCGGGTGTGAAGGTTCTTCAAGCCGGTGGCATATTCTCGAATTTCGGCAGGGCCGGATCGAGATGGTCCCAGGCGTGGCCGGCGGCGTGCCAGGTCACGAATTGCGGCTTGTACAGGCTTGGATCGTCAAGGCTACCGGCGCGGATGACGAAGTAATCCGGCATAGCTGGGAACGTCATGTAGACCGGCGAACCGCAGGTGGGGCAGAAGGCCCGCCTTTTGACGGTCCCGCCGTCGCCGGTCGCCTCCCAATGGGTCGCATTGCCCTCGACCTTGACGGCAGCGCTTGGGAAGGTGAGGTGGGAGGCGTGGCCGGTGCCGCTTTCGCGCTGGCACTGGCGGCACTGGCAATCGACCATGACCGCCGGTTCGGCGGAGATTTCATAACGAAGTGCGCCGCAGGCGCATCCGCCCGTAAAAAGGGTGCTCATATCGCATCTCCATAGGTACGGCCCCGTCGCGGACCTTTGGTTGAAGCCTCCGCCCCGGCTCTCCGGAGCGTCTCTGGACCATGGGGCGGAGGCGACAACGGTGCTTCAGGCCGGGATGCGGCGGTCGTATTCTTCCTTGAGGCGGCTCCAGCCTTCCCAGAACGGTTCAGGCTTGGCGCCCGTCGCCCGGGCGACCAGGATGTCGAGGTGCATGTGCCAGCCGGCGCCGACCATGACCATATTGCGGCGATCGGAAATCCGCCGATGCGTGACGGTGAGCAGGATTTCGCTGCCGGCCGGCTGGAGCTCAAAGCTCACCTCGCCGCGCGGCGGCCAGGAGAAGACGAGGCGATGTGGAGGCTCGAACGCGATCACCTCGCTCTGAATGCTGTGTTCGGCGGGAAAGCCTTCCGGCCTGCCTTCGGCCGAGCCGGCCAGTTCGTCGTTTCGCCAGGTGAGTTCGAAGGAACTGCCCGCCTGTGCCGGTATGATGCCCGATGCAAGCCACTGGCGGCGAAGATCGCTGTCGGTGAGGTAGGCCCAGATTCTCTCGATGGGACCTGGCAGCCGGCGCTGGATGGTGAAGGCGAAAGGTTCGGCTACAGCGCCGTATTTATTCAACGATGTCATGTCGTTCATTGGTCTTCTCCCGTTTCAGGTTCAGTTTCAGATTTCCGTGGGGCAGGGGATTTCAACGGATTATTCCGGGTCTCGTCCCGGGCGCTCTTTTGAGCGTCCTCCTCCCTGAGAAGGCGTTCCAGGATATCGAGCCTGTTGGTCCAGAAGCGCTCATAGAAGGTGAGCCACTCATGGGCGGTCGCGAGCGGGCCGGGTTCGAGGCGGCAGAAATGGGTGCGGCCGTGAATTTCGCGGCGGATCAACCCGGCACCTTCCAGCACCTTGATGTGTTTCGAGGCCGCCGCGAGCGACATCTCGTGCGGCTCGGCCAATTGGCTGACGGTGCGCTCGCCCTGCGCCAGTTCGCGGAGCATGCGGCGGCGCGTGCCGTCACTGAGGGCGTGGAAAACCGTATCGATCGGATGTGCTTGTAATTCAACCATGTGGTTGAATATGCGCGCATGCCATTTTATTGTCAACCGATCGGTTGAATATTTTCTGGAAGAGGGAATTGGGCGGTTCAGGCCTCGGCGTAACGGGAGGGTTCGCTTCTGAGCCGGGTGATGTCCTGGATCGGCGGGGCGCCGAACAGGCGGCGATATTCGCGGCTGAACTGCGAGGGGCTGTCATAGCCGACCTGATGGGCGGCGGTGGCGGCATCCATGGCATTGCCGAGGATGAGGCGTCGGGCTTCCTGCAGGCGCAACTGCTTCTGGTATTGCAGCGGGCTCATCGCCGTCACTTCGCGAAAATGCTGGTGGAGCGAGGACGTGCTCATGCGCGCTTCGACCGCGACCTGCTCGATCGAGAAGGGCGAGGAGAAATTCTGGCGGATCCAGGAAATCGCCCGATTGACCTGCTGCAGCCGGTTTTCAGGGGCGAGGATCTGGCGGATCATCTCGGCCTGATCGCCGCGCAGCAGCCGGAACATCAGTTCGCGCTCGATCAGCGGTGCGAGATAGGCGATCTCGTCGGGCTTGTCGAGAAGTTGGGCGAGGCGGAGTGCGGCGTCCAGGAATTCCGGCGTGGTGTGACTGAGGCCGATGCATTTCTTGCGCATGGTCGGGACAGCTGGCGCAGCCGGCATGTCCACCAGCATCTCGCTCAGCAGCTTCAGGTCGAGATCGAGGCGCAGGCAGAGATAGGGCTCTTCCTGCGTCGCCTCGATGACCTGTCCGGTGACGGGCATGTCGACCGAGACGACCAGATACTGACCGGGGCTGTAGCGAAAGATCTCGTCGGCCAGCATGACCTGTTTCGCCCCTTGCGCGATGATGCACACCGCCGGCTGGTGGATGGCGTGCAGCGGTTCGGTCGGCTTCGACATGCGGATCACCGACAGGCGCGGGATCGCGGTTTCGAATACGCCATCGTCATCGGTGCTTTGTGCAATCAGCCGGGCGAGTTGGTCGAGTTTTTCCATCCTGGATCCCGTTCGAAGGTGTGAATGCCTTGAAGTGCGGCATTCCTGCGGTTTGGTGTGAACATCATATGGTGGCGTTGCCGGTCATTTCAAATGACCTTCGGAGGATTGTGCAATCATGCTGGAGGACTGGTCTACCGCCCGCCCGCTGTTTTCCACCATATTCGGCTCGTCCGATCGAACCAGCCCGGACGAAAATGGAGACGGTGATGAGCAACTTCCAGCGCTTACTTGAAAGCCCCTTCCATTGGGCCGCCGATTTTGCCGGCGACTTCCTCAAACGTTCCCGTGGCACGGAAAGACGCCGCCGCGAACGGATGCTCAGGAGGGAATATCTCAATGGCTGAACGACTTTTTCGCACCCCTTCGGGTTTCCGAGCCCCGCTCGCGTTTGCCGCCTTTGCCGTGGCTTTCGCCTTCATCGCGACGTTTACGGCGCTTGCACACGACATCAAGGAAGAGGAGAAAACCATGGCTGAACATCCCTATGCGGGCATGTGGGTAACCGAAGACAATCACATCCGCCACGAGCTTTTGTCGAACGGCCGCTACGTGGAAGCGCGCGGCACGCGCGAAAAGGCCTATGAGGGCCGCTACTGGGTGACCGGCGATCATGTCGACTACAAGGACGACACCGGGTTCACCGCGGACGGGGATTTCCGCGACGGGGTGCTCTATCATGCGGGGATGGTGTTGAGGAGGCGGTGAGGGGAGGCCATCGGTCTGATCTTGAAACATCCCATGGGATGTATTAGTGTCGTGATATGAAGCGTGTCGTGCTCGATACCAATGTCTTGGCTGCAGGCTACCGAAGCCATAACGGTGCATCTTTCGCCATTTTACAGGCAATAGGTTTTCTCCAGATCAGGCCGCTTGTCACTGTGGCTTTGTTTCTCGAATACGAAGCGGTTCTCAAAAGAACGGAACACATGGACGCCCATGGGATGGCGTTGACAGACATCGATAGAGCCCTTGCGGGTTTCCTGACCCTCGCAGAGCCCGTCGACGTCCACTATCAGTGGCGACCGCAGCTTTCGGACGCAAAAGATGAGATGGTGCTCGAAGCGGCAGTCAATGGCCATGCTGACGCATTGATCACGCACAACGTTCGAGATTTCGTCCAAGCGAAGAAGCCATTTGGGCTTCGAATATTAAAGCCTGGCGAATTGTTGAAGGAACTAAGGACATGAGCACCAACACATATCCGTTGAAACTTCCTGCTTCGATCAAGGCGGCTGCTGCACGGCTGGCCAAAGAGGATGGCGTATCCCTGAACCAGTGGATCGCGTCAGCAGTCGCTCAGAAAATCGGAGCGGTTGAGACAGCTGCGGAGTTTCTAAAGAAACGCGCTGGCAATGCGACGCGAGAGGATTTTCTTAAGTCGCTCGAAAATGTCCCAGACAATCCACCCATGGAAGGTGATGAACTTCCCGAAGGCTGGATGAAGGCCAAGGGTTACCAGAAATAGGCGTGCTTCACCCGATCAGCGCAAACTTGTCGACATCCACCATGCCCTTGTCCGAGATCTTCAGGTGGGGGATGACGGGCAACGGCAGGAAGGCGACCTGGAGGAAGGGTTCCTGGAGCGTCGTGCCGAGCGCGTAGGCGGCCTGGCGGAGGTGGTGGAGGGTGTCGCGCACCACTTCGTAGGGTTCGAGGCTCATCAGGCCGGCGACGGGCAGGGCGATTTCGCCGGTGACTTTTCCGTCTTCCACGACGACGAAGCCGCCGTGGATTTCGCCGAGGCGGTTGGCGGCGAGCGCCATGTCGTCCTCGCTGACGCCGACGACGCAGATATTGTGGCTGTCATGGCCGACGGTCGAGGCGATCGCGCCCTTCTTCAATCCGAACCCCTGAACGAAACCATTGGCATGGTTGCCGTTCTTGCCGTGGCGCTCGATGACGGCGACCTTGATGATGTCGCGTGACAGATCGAGGGCGGTCTGGTTGCCGATTGCGGGCAGGCGGTAGCGGCGGTGTTCGGTGATGATCTTTCCGGGCATCACGCCGATCACCGGTGTCTCGCCCTCGCTCACCGGCACGCCGAAATGCATCGCCTGAACGGGGCGCGCCTTGACGCTGTCGAGGCCGACCGGGGCGACGGGTTTGCGGGTGGCGAAGAGTTCATCCGTGACCTTGCGGCCGGCGGAGAAGACCATCTCGGCCTTGCAGTTTTCGAGGCTGTCGACGACGACGAGATCGGCGCGCCAGCCGGGGGCGACGAGGCCCCGGTCGCGCAGGGCGAAGGCTTTGGCGGCGGAGATCGAGGCGGCGCGGTAGACGGCGATCGGTTCGACGCCGTGAGCGATGGCGGTGCGGATCATGTAGTCGAGATGGCCCTGTTCGGCGATGTCGAGCGGGTTGCGGTCGTCGGTGCAGAGCGCGAGATAGGGCGACAGCCGCTCGGTGAGGAGGGGCATCAGGGCGTGCAGGTCCTTGGAGACCGAACCTTCGCGCACCAGGATGTGCATGCCCTTGCGGATCTTTTCGAGCGCCTCCTCGGCGGTGGTGCATTCGTGCTCGGTGCGGATGCCGGCGGAGAGGTAACCGTTCAGGTCGAGCCCACGCAGCAGCGGCGCGTGGCCGTCGATATGGTCGCCGTAGAAGGCGTCGAGCTTGGCGAGGCAGATCGGGTCCTTGTGGATGACGCCCGGGAAGTTCATGAATTCGGCAAGGCCGATGACCTTCGGGTGGTCGCGGAAGGGCAGCAGCTTTTCGATCGGCAGATCGGCGCCGGAGGTCTCCAGATGGGTGGCGGGCACGCAGGAGGAGAGCTGGACGCGGATATCCATGATCGTTTCGAGCGAGGAATCCAGGAAGAACTGGATGCCCTCGCTGCCGAGCACGTTGGCGATCTCGTGCGGATCGCAGATCGCGGTCGTGACGCCGTAGGGCAGGACGCAGCGGTCGAACTCGTGCGGGGTGACCAGCGACGATTCGATGTGGAGATGGGTGTCGATGAAGCCGGGGACGACGATTTTTCCGGAAATATCGATCTCGGTCTTGCCCACGTAAGCGCCGCAGGTGCCGACGATCCTGTCTCCGCAGATGGCGATGTCGGAGGCGACGAGCTCGCCGGTGACGAGATCGAAGAAGCGCCCGCCCTTCAGCGCGATATCGGCGGGCTCGCGGCCGGTGCCCTGGTCGATGAGGGTTTCGAGGCGGGTGGTCATGGCGGCTCCTCGCGCTGAATCGGTTGCCCAACCTAACCGTTCCATGAGGAAACGGGGAGAGGCGATCGATGCAGGCGAGACGTCATGTAATATCCGTGCGGACATTGCCGCCGCAGAGGATGGTGGCGACGGTTCGGCCTTTGAGGTTCGTGCCGTTTTCCATAAGACCTGCAATGCCGGCGGCGCCGGCTTCCTCGACAACGAGGCCGTAATGGATGCGGCAGAAATCCCGCGCCTGGCGGATTGCCGCCTCGCTGGCTTCCCAGACGTCGTCAGCGGTCGTCCTCATGCAGTCCAGTGCGTAAGGAATACATTCTCGAACCGCGATGCCATCGGCTGCGGTTGCTGCGGTTTGCGTGGAGGTGAGCCGGCCGGTTTCCCAGGATTGCTTCATGGCGGGCGCGTTGGCGGCGACCACACCGATGATCTTGCAGTTCGGTGCCCTGGCGCGGATCCAGGCGCCGATCCCGGTCAGAAGCGCACCATTGCCGAGCGGCACCAGGATGGCATCGAGTTCGATGGTTTGGCGGGAGAGCTGCTCGGTGATTTCCAGCGCGATCGTGCCAGCGCCTTCGGCAATGGTCCGCAATGCGCCGTCTTCAACAAAGGGGCAGCCGTTCGCTTCGGCGTAAGCACGCGCCGCGGCTTTGGCGGCGTCGAAATCACTGCCTTCCAGCCGCACTTCGGCGCCGAGCCGGTGCATGGCTTCGATCTTGCCGGGATTGGCCGTGGTGGCGGAAAAGATCACCACCTTGCGTCCGCGCGCCCGGCCGGCATAGGCGAGCCCTTGGCCGAAATTGCCGGCGGAGGCGGAGACGACGGGATGGTCGCCGACCGGTTCGTTCTGCATCCACCAGTCGGTGCCGCGTCCCTTGAAGGAGCGGATCGGATTGAGCGTCTCCACCTTCGCAAGGAGGCGAAGGCCGAGAGCCGCATTGGCCGTCTGCTGCTCGATCAGCGGGCTGTTGCTGAAGACGGGATCGATGCTTTTCGAAGCAGCAAGAATACCGTCGGCGGAAGGGTGTGGCTGGTTCTGTGTCATGGCGTTAAGATGCCAACGAAAAGCCGGTAGGATTCCTGAAGTTGTGCTGATGGTCAGGAATATTTCCCGGAATTTATTTTAAGGTCGGGAAATTCTCTCATGGCATTGACGAAAGCCGATCGTGAAATCCTCAAGCTCATGCAGCAGGATGCGACCATCACCCTGAACGAGCTTGCCGAACGTGTGGGCCTGTCGCCGTCCTCGGCACAGCGGCGGCTGCAGAAGCTTCGGGAGGACAGGGTGATCCTGCGGGACGTTTCGATCGTCGATCCGAAAAAGGTCGGCACGGCCGTTTCCATGCTGGTCGAAGTGGAGCTGGAGCGCGACCGGCCGGAGCTCATGCCGCCTCTCCTGCGCTGGCTGGCGGATACGCCGGAGGTGCAGGAGGCCTGGGGCACGTCCGGCCGGGGCGATTTCACGCTGGTGATCCTCGTCCAGTCCGTCGAGCATTTCGATGTGCTGGCGGACCGGATGATGGAGATGAACCCGAATATCCGCAAATTCACCACAAGCGTCGTGCTGAAGACGTTGAAGCGGACGCTGGCGGTGCATGTCGAGTGAGCCGGCCGGTCTCGCGCCTGGCGGCTCAAAACAAACGGGCGCCCGAAGGCGCCCGCTGATCATGCGATTTGAAAGACTTCACTCGGCGGCGACGATCTTGCCGTCTTCCCACTTGAAGAGCGAAAAACTCTGCGAGGTGAGGTCGCCGGTTTCGCCATAGGTGAGCTTGCCGATGGCGGTGGCGATCGGTTCGCCGGACTTGAGGGCGGCTGCGACCGCTTCGGTATCCTCGGTGCTCTTTGCCCTTTCGATGCCGGCCTTGATGACTTCGACGGCGGCATAGGCGTTCAGCGTGAAGGCTTCGGCGGGGATGTTGCGGGCGGCGAGCGCGTCGGCGGCGGCCTTGGAATCCGGGCTCTTGGTGGCGTCGGAGGCATTGGTGAAGACCGTGCCGGCCGCAGCCTTGGTGCCGATGTTCCAGAATTCGCTGTTCGACAGGCCATCGCCGCCGACGATCGTCGCCTTGACGCCGAGATCGGCGAGCTGGCGGGCGAGCAGGCCGCCTTCCGGATGGTAACCGCCGAAATAGATCACATCGACATTCTGCGACTTCAGGCGGGTCGTTAGAGCGCTGAAATCCTTGTCGCCCGGGGTGACGGCGTCATCGAGCACTTCCTTGACGCCGCCGGCATTCAGCGCCGCCTTGAAGGCGTCGGCGAGGCCTTTGCCATAGGCGCCCTTGTCGTTGATGATCGCGACTTTCTTGTCCTTGAAGGCCTTCAGGACGTAATTGGCGGCGACCACCGCCTGCTGGTCGTCGCGGCCGCAGGTGCGGAACACGTTGGTGAGGCCGCGCGTGGTGAGAGCCGGGGTGGTAGCGGTCGGGGTGACCATCAGCACGCCGTTTTCGGCAAGCGCGTCAGAGGCCGGCATGGCGACGCCTGACGTCACGGGGCCGACCACGAAGCGGATGCCTTCGCCGACCAGCTGGTTGGCGGCCGAAACGCCCTGCTTGGGTTCCGCGGCGTCGTCGGCGGTCTTGAGGATCACCTTTTCGCCGAGAATGCCGCCCTTCTTGTTGATTTCGGCGATGGCGGTCTCGGCGCCGTTCTTCACCTGGTCGCCATAGGCCGCGACGGGGCCGGTGAGCGGGGCGATCAGGCCGATGACGATATCGGCATGGGCGAGCGGTGCGAAAACGAGCGAGGCGAGGGCAGTTGCCCCCAGAAGCGTCTTGAGGTTCATCTTGGTCTCCTTGGGTGGGGGCTTCAGCCCCGCGGTGAACGCCGCATCCCCTGTCTTTCGTCTTCGATGTCGCGCCGGGCGCGGTCGTGCCAAGGACGGAGAGGCGATGCGGTCGATACCGTGCCGAGCCATGTTTGGCTTTCGGCGACCGGCCGCCAATTCTGTATGAATTCCGCCGAGATTGCGCAAGAAGATAACAAAACGGGATGGTTTTTTGTGATTTTCACCAAGGAATGCGCCAAAATGCCGGAGTTTGCCCAGATTCAGCGATGTTTGCGAAACTAGGCCTTGCGCTCCAGAGCGCCGAGGAAGGTGCGGACCTGACGATTGAAAGCCTGGAATTCCTTCTGGCGGCATGCCGGATCGTTCGATCAGCGTTTCGCCGAGGCATGTGCTCTTCGCGATCAGGGCGCGGCCGGCGTCGGTCAACCAGACATGTACCTGGCGCTCGTCGGTCTTGCTGCGGCGGCGCTCCAGCAGTCCCGCCTGTTCGAGCCGCTTTACGGGTGGGGTGATGGTGCTCGATTCCAGGCCCAGCCTTTCAGCGATCGTGCCGATCGTCGAGCCGTCCTGTTCGCCGAGCACGCTCAGGACGAGGTATTGCGGATACGTGATGCCCATGTCGTCGAGCATCGGCTTATAGACGCGATTGATGGCGATATGGGCCGTATAGAGCGAAAAGCATAGCTGCTCGTCGAGCGGCGGAAGGGGGGAGGCGGGCATGCGTGCTCCGGTGCTGTTCCAGGTTCTTCGGGACAATAGCATAATTTGATATCGCGATAAATATTTTTGTAGACAGGATCGCAGGATGCCGCTAATCATGTGTTTATCGCGATAACAAATATCGAGGTACGAAGATCGCGATAATCCGAAGAGTGCGGTTCAAAGGAACGACACGCAACGGTACTATGAATGTCTGGTCGGCCATTTTTATTGCCGCGCCCGCCATTCGCAGTCATTGAAAAATCAGTTTGGAAAGGACACGAGAACCATGACCAGCAATTTCATCACCACCAAGGACGGCACGCAGATATTTTACAAGGACTGGGGTTCGAAGGAAGCCCAGCCGGTCGTCTTCCATCATGGCTGGCCGCTTTCGGCCGACGATTGGGACGCCCAGATGCTGTTCTTCCTGCATCAGGGTTTTCGGGTCATCGCCCATGACCGCCGTGGCCATGGCCGTTCGAGCCAGACCGAGACCGGCAACGAAATGAACACCTACGCTGCCGACGTGGCGGAACTTGCTGCCCATCTCGACCTGAAAAACGCCATCCATGTCGGCCATTCGACCGGCGGCGGCGAAGTGGCCCGCTACGTTGCCCAGTATGGCGGCGGCGGCCGGGTGGCCAAGGCCGTGCTGATGGGCGCCGTGCCGCCGATCATGCTGAAGACGGAAAATAATCCGGGCGGCCTGCCTATCGAAGTCTTCGACGGTTTTCGCGCTGCACTTGCGGCCAACCGCGCCCAGTTCTTCCGCGACGTGCCGGCCGGCCCGTTCTACGGCTTCAACCGGGAAGGCGCGACCGTTTCGGAAGGGGTCATCGCCAATTGGTGGCGGCAGGGCATGATGGGCGGCACCAAGGCCCATTACGATTGCATCAAGGCGTTTTCGGAAACCGACTTCACCGAAGACCTGAAGGCGATCGACGTGCCGGTGCTCGTTTTGCATGGCGACGACGACCAGATCGTCCCGATCGCCGACTCGGCCCTGCTTGCGGTCAAGCTTCTCAAGAACGGTACGCTGAAGGTCTACGAAGGTTTTCCGCACGGCATGGCGACCACGCATGCCGACGTCATCAATGCGGATCTTCTGGCTTTCTTCAAGGGCTGAGGCCGTAGGCCGGATGATCTGCCGGCATGCAACCTAGAAGGCGGCCCTCGGGCCGCCTTTCCCGCATATGGGCAGCGGGCAATAGTTTCGGATGGCGGACTTGCGAGGGTTGAAGCGATACGTCACGACCCTAGCTCTTGGACTGTCTTCGGCGGCCAGGCGTGCCTGCGGCCGGCCATGGGATGGGGGTGGTTCGTGCGTCTTTTTCTTGCTTGTCTGCTTTGGGTACTGTCTGCGGCAGCTGGCGCTTACGCGGCCCAGCCGGCTCCCGATGAGGAACTGCCTTTCGAGGCGCAGATCCAACGCTGCTGGTCCACGCCGACGGGTGCCGACACGCCGGCGACTATTGCTTTCAAACTGAAGCCAGACGGCAGCCTCGATGGGGACGCGGTGATCAAAAGCCGGGGTGAGGGGCCTCTCAACGAGGCCTTCGCTCAATCGGCTCTCAGGGCGGTGCGGAGATGCAGTCCCTACAAGGTCGATGGCGAGCTGGAATTCGAGACGACGTTCCATCCCGATCCGACCAGAGCCCTACCGGATGCAAATGCAAAACGGCTGAGGGGCGAACAGGCAGCCAAGGACTTCGAGAAGGGCGATCCGCGCGTGCGGGTCTTCGATTTCGGCCCCGTGAAGGTCGGCATGAGGGTGCCGGAAGGGTTTTGCGCGATTGATCCGAAGCGCGGCGGCTATCATGAAAAAGTTTGGAAGTCATTGACCCCGCCGCCGAAACGGGCTGCTGAACTGCAGTCGCTGGATATCGATTGCGAGTCGCTGAAGACGTCCGAGGCCGGCCGGGAGACCCGACCCAAGCATGTCTTCTCGGTCATGCGATTCTATAGCGGCAAGGAGCCTCTTCCCGAAAACCTGGCCTCTTACCTTGACTTCCTCCAAAAGCGCTACGAGAAAAGCGGGCCACTCACGCCACGGTTCTGGCAGGATCCGCCGGTGGAGGGAACGCCATTTTTCGGACGCGACAAGCGTGCCGTCTATCTGGGACAGCGGGCATTGCGGGAACGGGGAAAGATCGCCGTTTCAGGCGTCAGTGCCTATACGATGGTGGAAAAGATGCCGATGCTGATCAACTACTTCGCGGCCGACGGCTCCGACCTTGCCGCCGAGCGCCAATCGGCGATAGCCGGAATCATCGCGGACATGCGGGTCGTGTGGGCTGATTGAGGCCCATGTCTGGCACGGTAATGACAAAAGAAAAAGGCGGCGTCCCGGCCGCCTTTTCCGTGTCGAGATGAAAGGCTCAGATATTGCTCGTCAGGATCTCGCGCAGCTTTCCAAAGATCTCGTCGATATGGTGCTTTTCGACGATCAGCGGCGGGGACATGGCGATGGTGTCGCCGGTGGTACGGATCAGCAGGCCGTTTTCGTAGGCCTTCAGGAAGGCCGTGAAGGCGCGCTTGGTGGGTTCGCCGGCGATCGGGTCGAGTTCGATGGCGCCGATCAGGCCGAGGTTGCGGATGTCGATGACGTTCGGCAGATCCCTCAGCGAATGCAGGCCGGCTTCCCAATAGGGCGCGATGTCGCGGGCGCGGTCGAACAGGCCTTCTTCCTTATAGGTTTCCAGCGTCGCCAGGCCGGCGGCAGAGGCGATCGGGTTGCCGGAATAGGTATAGCCGTGCATGAACTCGATCATGTGCTCGGGGCCGGTCATGAAGGCGTCGTGGATTTCGGAGGTGACGAAGACGGCGCCCATCGGGATCACGCCGTTGGTGAGGCCCTTGGCGGTGGTGATGATGTCCGGTTTGACGTCGAAATACTGTGCCGCGAACGGCGCGCCCAGGCGGCCGAAACCGGTGATGACTTCGTCGAAGATCAAAAGGATGCCGTGCTTGGTGCAGATCTCGCGCAGCTTCTGGAGGTAGCCCTTCGGCGGGATCAGCACGCCGGTGGAGCCGGCGACCGGTTCGACGATGACGGCGGCGATGGTCGAGGCGTCATGCAGGGTGACGATGCGCTCAAGCTCGGTGGCAAGATCGCCGCCATGCTCCGGCTCGCCCTTGGTGAAGGCGTTCTTGCCCGGCAGGTGGGTGTGCGGCAGATGATCGACGCCGGTCAAAAGCGTGCCGAACATCTTTCGGTTGGAGACGATGCCGCCGACCGAGATGCCGCCGAAATTGACGCCGTGATAACCGCGCTCGCGGCCGATCAGGCGGAAGCGCGAGCCGTTGCCCTTCACGCGGTGATAGGCAAGCGCCACCTTCAGCGCCGTTTCAACCGATTCCGAGCCGGAATTGGTGTAGAGAACGTGGTTCATGCCTTCTGGCGCGATATCGACCAGACGGTTGGCGAGTTCGAAGGCCTTCGGATGGCCCAGCTGGAAGGCGGGCGCGTAATCCAGTTCGCCGGCCTGTTCGCGGATCGCCTCGGTGATCTTCGGACGGCAGTGGCCGGCATTGACGCACCAGAGGCCTGCGGTGGCGTCGAGCACCTGGCGGCCGTCATGGGTCGTGTAATGCATATCCTTGGCAGCGACAAAAAGGCGGGGTTCCTGCTTGAACTGGCGGTTTGCCGTAAACGGCATCCAGAACGCCCGCAGGTCGTTGGGCGTGGTATTCAGGCGATTGGACATGTCATTCTCCATGGCCATTCGGTTTCTTCGGGTGGCCATTTCCCGGTCGGCGTCATTGCACCAAGTTTTGACTGCATGGTCAAATTATCAGCGGGATCAGGGGCGTCAACCGCCTTCGGAGCGAGGGCTGTCTCGAATTCCCGCGTCCGGGCGAAAACGGTCCGGACCAGCCCTGCCGGTCGAGGTGATCGCGCCGCAGCCGGCGGTTCAGGCCTTCGGATTTTCAGCAAAGGCTCAATATTTCAGCGCGGTTTCCACCGACGTGAAATTTGATTGCGCCTCTCTGGTCTTTTGGAGAAAGCTGCCAATATCGCGTTAAACTTCAATTCCGAGACCCCTCATTGACTGATCCCGACCCCAACGAAGACATGCATATCGAGCGGCTGGAAGCGCTCGATGCCTACAATATCTTGGACACCGAGCCGGAGCCTGAGTTCGACGATATCGTGCTTGTCGCTTCCACGCTCTGCGGCACGCCCGTGGCGCTCGTCAGCCTTGTCGAGAGGGACCGGCAGTGGTTCAAGGCGCGTGTCGGTTTCGAGGCATGCGATACGCCGATCGAGCAGTCTGTCTGCGCCCATGCGCTCGGCAGTTCCGACGTGCTGGTCATCCCCGACCTGCAGCTCGACCCGCGCACCCGCGCCAATACGCTCGTCACCGGCGAACCGCATATCCGCTTCTACGCCGGCGCGCCGCTGATCACGCCGGACGAGGTGGTGATCGGCACGCTCTGCGTCATCGACGTTCAGCCTCGGTCGCAGGGGCTCGACGAGGGGCAGAAGGCAGCGCTGCAGGCGCTTGCGCGGCAGGTCGTGGCGCTTCTCGAAATGCGCCGCATCTCGCAGCGCAAGGACGACCTGTTCCGGCGCCAGAAGACCATCAGCGCCAATATCCGCTCCAGCGTCAATGCGAGCCTGGCGGCCCAGGAGGCGGGAAGGATCGGTACATTCGAAATCGATATCGCCACCTCGATGACGCGGGTCTCGCGGGAGTTCTGCCGGATCTTCCACGTGCCCATCGCCGAGACCTATCCGACGCGGGTCTTCGAGGACATGGTGCTGCCACAGGACAAGGGCCTGCAGTCCGACGATACGTCCCGGCAGCAGGGGGATGCGGTGCTCGACGTCGAATATCGCATTCGCGTGCCGGGATACGGCGTGCGCTGGATCGCCCGCAATGCCAGCTTCCGCCATGACGAGGCGGGCCGGCCGGTCAAGATGATCGGCACGGTCAGGGACGTGACCGCCGCCAAACGGGAGGCCTCCCGGGTGCAGGCCCTGCTCGATATCGGTGACAGGCTGCGCGACCTCAGCGACATGGAATCGATGGCGATCATTGCCGGCGATCTGATGGCCAAGGCGCTCGATGCGACGCGTGCCGGTTTCGGCATCGTCAACGCAGCGGACGAGACGGTGTCGGTGCCGCCCGAATGGTGCGCGCCCGGCGTCAGGAGCCTTGCCGGGCTGCACCATTTCCGGGACTACGGGTCGTTCATCGACGACCTGAAGCGCGGCGAGGCCGTTGTCATCGCCGACGTCGCCACCGACCCGCGCACCCGCGACCACGCGCCGGCGCTTCTTGCGCTTGGCATCCGCGTGCTCGTCAACGTGCCGATCTTCGAACTCGGGCGCTTCAGGCTCGTCGCCTTCATCCATCACGACCAGCCTTATCCCTGGGTCGAGGAGGAAATTTCCTTCGTCCGCAGCTTCGGCAATCGCATCCAGATCGCGATGTCGCGGGTTCAGGCCGAGCTGGAGCAGCAGATGCTCAACAGGGAAATGAGCCATCGGCTGAAGAACACGCTGTCGATGGTGCAGGCGATCGCCACCCAGACGCTCCGGCCGGTGGCGGAGCGGGGCCTCGTGGAGGCCTTCGAAAAGCGCCTTCATGCGCTCAGCACCGCCCACGACATCCTGTTCGAGCAGAACTGGACGAGCGCCTCGGTCTACGCGGTCGTCGACCGGACGATGAACGGGATCGGCATGCGTGACCGGATCGACGCACAGGGTCCCAACGTGCGGTTCGGGCCGAAAGGCTCGCTTTCGCTTTCCCTGCTGCTGCACGAGTTGACGACGAATGCGGTGAAATACGGAGCGCTCTCCAGCGATACGGGGCGGGTGGCGATCGACTGGCGCATCGAAGGCACCGGCGACGGCGCGATCTTCTACCTTTCCTGGCGGGAAACCGGCGGGCCGCCTCCGCGCGAGCCGGAGCGCAAGGGGTTCGGCTCCAAGCTTATTCGGATGGGGTTGATCGGAACCGGCGGTGTCCTCGTTAGTTATGATCATCCGGGGTTCAGCGCTGAGATGACAGCCGTACTCCTTCAGCTAGAACAGGCAGATTGACCGTATGGGACAATCCACACCGTCGAAAAAGCAGATCGTGCTTGTTGTCGAAGACGAGCCGCTCCTGCGGATGATGGCAATTGACCTCGTGGAGGACGCGGGCTTCGAGGCGGTCGAAGCAGCCGATGCCGACGAAGCGGTCAAAATCCTCGAAGCGCGCGCCGATATCCGGATCGTCTTTACCGATATCGACATGCCCGGTAGCATGAACGGCATGAAGCTGGCGGCTGCCGTGCGCGACCGCTGGCCGCCGATCGAGATCATCATCGTTTCGGGACATGTCCGTCTCAGCGATGTCGATCTGCCCGAGCGCAGCGTGTTTTTTTCCAAACCCTACGACTGGCAGACAGTGACCGCCACGCTGCACCGCATGGCCAGGCACTAACACGCGAATGCCCGGACCTTGCGCTTGCAGGCGCGATATCCAGTCGGTCGGCCCGGCATGGAAATGCCCCAGCCCCCGACCGTCATGGCGGGGGCTGGGGCAGGGCAGCGCGACGTCATGTCAGCGCTGTCATTCTCACGCGGCTGCTGACTTCTTCTGCACCGGAGCACAGTAGATTTCTTCCAAGGTTTCGAGGACCTTGATCACCGATTCCGACGAGCTGGAGTAATAGATGGTCTGCGCATCGCGGCGGGTCTTCACCAGCTTCTGGGCCCGCAGCTTGGAAAGGTGCTGGGACAGCGCTGATTGGCTGAGGCCCACCTGCGATGCAAGCGCACCCACGGCGACTTCGCCCTTCACCAGGCAGCACAGGATCATCAACCGTTTCGGGTTGGCCATGGCAGACAGCAGGCCTGCGGCTGCGTTGGAATGCTCAGAAAGTGCCATCGTATCCATATGTCTTAAATTCCCCTCGTATTCCAAAGCGGTCCCCCCGCTCCAAAATTCGGCCCATCGTCTTATGGGTGAAAATTAACAAGGAGCAAAAGGGATTGTATATCCCTAAATTTCAGGTAACCAGTTATCGTATGTTAGCGATATCAAAAACATAATCAAGAACGGCTTGGGGAGACTCCGCAAGAATGTCGAATTCGTGCCTGAGTTGAAAATCTCCTGCAATAAGGTCGATTCCAGCCCGGTCCACCCCTCCGAAGCGCCAGTTTTTCCCGTTTTCCGTGCCGAGACGAGCGGCAATTTTTTGCGCTTGCTCCGGCATATTTTTTAACTTTTCTTGCAGGTCCATCCATTCCGCTGTCGTCCCCGGCTCGGGAATCACCAGGTCCGATCCAGTCAGCAAGTATGCACGGCCGAATCCTCCGTTCAAGGACGCTGCCTGCGGAGTGATTCGGAAAAAACGGAAATCACCGAAATCTGCATACAATGCGGCCTTGGGATGACGATCCAGAAAACGCTGGCGCACGCGCGCATGTTCGGGCGTATCGCGCACGACGCCCTCGGCAAGGCACTGGACGGTGATCCGGGGATGGGCGAGCGGATCGCCCTTGCCGGGCTCGCCGGCCAGAAGCGAGCAGCGCGGATCGGCGACCAGGCCTTTCGTATGCCCGGAGAGGCTTGAGACGAGGATGACCGGCACACCGTCAACATCGGTGCCGGTGAGCGCGCGGCTGGCGGAGGGGAAGCCGGTCTCCGGATCGAGGACCGCCAGCGCCATGTAACGCGCGCCGCGCACCAGCGCGCGGGCAAGCCGGCGGGCGTCGTCATCCGTATCGCGCAGCACCTGCGGCTTGTCGGTCTGCTGTTCGTCGGCCAATTCGTCGATCTCCTGTTCGTCCGCCGCGAGGCGGCCGCATTCGGCGTCGACATAGCATCCGGCGCGGCGAAACGAAAGGTGACTTTGCGGCTCCGCTTATGGGGCGTCGCGGCGGCGATGGCGGGTCAGGCCGGCAATCACGTCGTCGGAGGAGATGCTGCCGATGATCGTGCCGTTGTCGACCACCCCGATGGCGCCCGGCTGACGCGACAGCGCATCCAGGATGTCGATGAGCGGCGTCGTCGGCAGCGCGGTGGCGGAGACGGTCGTGGCGCCTGCCGCAGGGCTTACCCCGGTCCGCATCACGTCGCCGGCGGTCAGCATGCTGATCGGGTTGAGGTGCTGCACAAAATCCGCGACGTACTGGTCGGCAGGCGCACGGACGATCTCCTGCGGCGTGCCGCACTGGATGATGTGCCCGCCCTCCATGATGGCGATTCGGTTGCCGATCCGGAAGGCTTCGTCGAGATCGTGGCTGACAAAGAGGATGGTCTTCTTCAGCCGGCGCTGGAATTCGAGAAGCTCGTCCTGCAGCCGGGTTCTGATCAACGGATCGAGTGCCGAGAAGGGCTCGTCCATCAACAGGATCGGCGCGCCGGTGGCAAAGGCACGGGCAAGGCCGACGCGCTGCTGCATGCCGCCGGAGAGCTCGCCGACCTTGCGGCCGGCCCATTTGGTCAGGTTGACCAGTTCGAGCTGTTCGTTGACCCGCTTGGTTCGCTCCGCATCCGGAACGCCGGCGAGCTCGAGCCCGAAGCCGACATTTTCCGAGACTGTGCGCCAGGGCAGAAGACCGAACTGCTGGAAGACCATCGAGACGGTGTGCATGCGCAGGTCGCGCAGCACTTTCGGGTTCGACTTGTAGGGATCGACCGGACCTGAGGGGGTTGCGACGCTGACATTGCCGCGCACGACCGGGGCAAGCCCGTTGACGGCCCGCAGCAGCGTCGATTTGCCCGAACCGGACAGGCCCATCAGCACCAGGATCTCGCCCTCGTGGATGGTGAGCGACGCATTGGCGACGCCCAGGACGATGCCGGTCGCGGCACTGATCTCGTCGCGGGTCTTGCCCTGGTCGACCATGGCCAGCGCCCGTTCCGGCTTGTCGCCGAAGACGATATCGACATTGTCGAAAACTACGCAGTCCGTCATTGGCCGTCTCCCGTCGATGTGCGGAACATGCGGTCGAGGATGATCGCCAGGATGACGATGCAGAGGCCTGAATCGAAGCCGCGGGCGACATTCACGGTATTCAGCGCCCGGAGCACCGGCACGCCGAGGCCGTTGGCGCCGACCAGCGCCGCGATGACGACCATCGACAGCGACAGCATGATCGTCTGGGTGAGGCCAGCCATGATCTGCGGCATGGCATAGGGCAGTTCCACCTTGCGCAGGATCTGCGACGGGGTGGCACCGAAGGCGACGGCCGCTTCCCGAAGCGAGCTCGGGGTCGAGACGATCCCGAGGCGGGTCAGACGGATCGGCGCCGGGATCGCGAAGATGACGGTGGCGATCAGGCCCGGAACCATGCCGAGGCCGAAGAGGATCAGCGCCGGGATGAGATAGACGAAGCTCGGCAGCGTCTGCATCAGGTCGAGGACCGGCCGCATGGCTTCGTAAAACCATTGGCGGCGGGCAGCGGCGATGCCAAGCGGCACGCCGACCACCATGCTGACCGCCGTCGAGGCGAGCACCAGCGCCAGGGTTTCGGTGGTTTCCTTCCAGTAGCCCTGGTTGAAGATCAGGAGCAGGCCGAAGAAGGTGAAGGCCGCGAGCACAAGGGAACGGCGCAGCCACCAGGAAAGCCCGGTCATGGCGGCCATGACGATCAGCGGATGCGGGGTCGCCAGACACCACAAAAGGCCGTTGATCACTCCAAGGAGTACGGAAGAAAGCCAGTCGAAGAACCAGTCGGCATTCGCCGTCAACCAGTCAACGACCGCCTTCGCCCAGGAACCTATAGGTATTCGATGATCTGCGATCCAATCCACGAGAAAACTGCCGTCCATAGGGAGAGAAAGGGCGGGCTCCGGGGCAGGCGATCCGCCGCCCCGGAAACATTTTCAGGACTGTTAGAGACCGAGTGCCTTCTTGACGGCGGCGAGGCCGTCCTTGCCGTCATAGGTGGTGACGCCGGCAACCCAGGGCTCGATGACCTTCGGATTGGCCTTCAGCCAAACCTTGGCAGCGTCGTCGGCGTCCTCGCCGTCGTTGAGGATCTTGCCCATGATGGTGTTTTCCATGTCGAGCGAGAACTTCACGTTCTTGAGGAGCTTGCCGACGTTCGGGCACTGGGCGGCGTAACCGCCGCGCGCCACGGTGTAGACCGTCGCGCCGCCGTAGTTCGGACCGAAGACGGTGGCGTCGCCGCCGGCGAGATAGGTGATCTCATGGGCGACGTTCATCGGGTGCGGCGCCCAGGCGAGGAAGACGACCGGCTTGCCTTCCTTGTCCGCGCGGGTGACCTGGGTCAGCATGCCCTGCTCGGAGGATTCGACGACCTCGAAACCCTTGAGGCCGAAGGTATTGGCTTCGATCAGCGACACGATCATGCCGTTGCCTTCGTTGCCGGGCTCGATGCCGTAAACCTTGCCGTCGAGTTCCTTCTTATGGGTGGCGATGTCCTTGAAGTCCTTGATGCCGAGCTTGGCGCCGGCGGCATTGGTGCCGAGCGTGTACTTGGCGCCTTCGAGGTTGACGGCGATGCTCTCGATCGACTTGTCGTCGAGATAGGGCTGGATGGCGCCCTGCTGAGCCGGCATCCAGTTGCCGAGGAAGAGGTCGATATCCTTGTTCTTCATGGAAGAATAGGTGACCGGAACACCGAGGGTCTTGACGTCGGCCTTGTAGCCGAGCGCTTCGAGAACCTGGATGAACGAGGCGTTGGTCGAGGCGAGGTCCGTCCAGCCCACGTCCGAAATCCGGACGGTCTTGCAGGCTTCCGGTTCGGCGGCGGATGCGGTGCCGACGATCGCGAGGATCGACGCGGCAGCGGCGAGAGTGGTCTTCAGTGAGGTAGTCATGCGCATGGGCTGCTCCCGTTTTTTTTGGTTCCCGCCATTATCAATATATGCTGCGCCGAGGCAAGCGCGCGCATTCGCGGCGGAGAAGGGGGTGCATTTGCGACATTTGTGACTTTCTCGCGCAGCGTTGCGCAGTCTACAGTTTCCTGTGGTTTTCGGCAAAGACGGCTTTTCCCGAATCCCGATCGCGATCAGAAGGCAGATATGGCCAAGCTCTATTTCCACTACGCCACCATGAACGCCGGCAAGTCGACCATGCTTCTGCAGGCATCCTATAACTACCGCGAGCGCGGCATGCGCACCGCGATCTTCACCGCATCGCTGGACGACCGGGCCGGCCAGGGCCGGGTCGCCTCGCGGATCGGACTCTCCTCAGACGCCATTCCCTTCGGGCCGTCCGACGACCTCTTTTCGGACATCGAGGCGATGCATGGGGAGGAACCGGTCGCCTGCGTGTTCGTCGACGAGGCGCAGTTCCTGTCGCCCGAACAGGTCTGGCAGCTGGCGCGGATTTCCGACAGGGTCGGCATCCCGGTGATGACCTATGGCCTCAGGACCGATTTCCAGGGCAAGCTGTTTCCCGGCTCGCTGGAGCTGCTGGCGATCGCCGACGAGCTGCGCGAGGTGCGCACCATCTGTCATTGCGGGCGCAAGGCGACGATGGTGGTGAGGCTCGACGAGGACGGCAAACTGGTGCGCGAAGGCGCCCAGGTGGATGTCGGCGGCAACGAGAAATATGTCTCGCTCTGCCGGCGGCACTGGGAAGATCAGATGCGTTGCGAGTGATGCTCGGAATTTAAAGCTCCGTTCACCGTGTGAGACGGAATGCCGCGGCGATGAGGCGAAAATTGACGCTGGTCAAAGTTTGCGGCCGGCAACATATTTAGATGCCACATCCGAAACGCCTCGGCCCGATGGGCGGTGGTTCCCAGCAGGAGTTGCCTCGCATGCGCAAGACCGCAAAAACCTTTACGCTTGCCACCAGCCTCGCCCTGTTCGCCCTGCCGGCCTTCAGCGCCGAGATCGAGGTGAAGATGCTCAACAAGGGCAGCGACGGCGAGGTCATGGTGTTCGAGCCGGCAGCCGTGAAGGCGCAGCCGGGCGATACGATCAAGTTCGTGCCGGTCGACAAGGGGCATGACGTCGTTTCGATGCCCGGCCTGGTGCCGGAAGGCGTCGCTGAAATCAAAGGCAAGATCAGCCAGGAGGTTTCCTTCACACCCGACAAGCCGGGCGTCTACGTCTTCAAATGCACGCCGCATTTCGGCATGGGCATGGTCGCGGTGATCGTCGTCGGCGACGCCCCGGCCAATCTCGACGCGGTGAAAGGCGCCAAGATGCCGAAAAAGGCGAAGGACCGTCTTGATGCGGAAATCGCCAAGCTCGGGCTTTGACTTTCCGGACTGTCCCAATTTTTCCCGGCAATCGAGGCGGGACGGCGTGGCATAATTTTTCGGGGGCGTTATCTTCTCTTCCGACGGCGGGGAGTATGCGCGTGGCGGCTTTTAAGAATTTCGACGGCGAGATCGAGCGGATCAGCGGCCTTTTGGCGGTGATGCGCGACGCGCTCGGTACGGTCTCGTCCCTGCTTGCCGAAGCCGCGCGGAATCTCTCCCTGCCGGACGAGGAGAAGCTGGCCGCGGAAGCCGAGCGGCTGACGGCCGAGATGCCCGAGCGGCAGGCGGTCGAAGCGGCAACCGCCAGGTTGGTCGCCAAGCTGGCAGCCGAGATCGGTATCTGCGCCCAGGAGTTCGACGATCGGGAGGTGCCGACCCGCTTCGAAACACTGATCGGCTACGTTTCCCGGGCCGCCAAACATCGCCGCCAGCAGGCGCGCTGGCGCAGCCCCATGCCGCTCAACCGGCTGGCGGAGCTTCTGCGGCGTGCCGATCTGCTGGCCGGTCTGGTGCGGCAGGAGCGCGACTTCCTGATCGGGCAGCGGAAGGAGAGGGAGGGCGATCTGGTGACGCTCATCGACCACCGACCGGAGATCATCGAAAAGCTGCGCGGCGAGTACGGCGCCACGATGACCGGCCTGGACGTGGTCGGCCGCACCGAACCCGCGATCAAGGTCTTTCAGGATTTCGTCGCCGGGCTCAACGCCCGGGTGGGCGCCTGCAACATTCTTCTGCACAAGCTGGTCACCGATACGGAAAACCTCCTCATCCTCTACCGGATGGTTGCCGATGCCAGCGGGCATGGCGACGCCGGCCTGAAGCCCGAACTCTTTCCGCATCTGACCCCCGAGGTCGCGCGCTTCGCAAGCGGGCTGCTGACATTGCACGGCCTCGACCGCCGGCGGCATCGCGCCGATCAGGCATTTGCCGAACGCTTTCCCACGGAGGCGGCGGGGGAGGCGGCCGACGGCGGAACGACCGGCTTTCGGCTGCCGACCGTTTTCGGCTTCAAGCTCGCCCGGTCCCAATAGGACTGCCGAGGATCGGCGAGGCGGCCGTTTCCAGCGGTTGCGGCGAAACGTTGCGCCCCCGTTGTGCTTGTGACGCCGAGCACATATGTGTGAGCCAAGCCAAATCGGATGCACACCGCCTCACGAGGAGACAGCGATGCTCGACCGGATTACCGCCTTCTTTCAAGGGATCGGCCAGGCCGTCGGGCGAGGCATAGGGCTGTTGATCGCCTGGATCGTCTGGCCGTTCATGGCAGCACATGGCTGGTACCGCCAGCGCCACTGGATGGTGAAGGGCCCCATCCTCGCCTTCCTGGTGCTGATGTTCGGGCTCTACGGCTATTTCTTCTGGCAGACGCAGGTCTGGACCAATTTCAATCCGAATTTCGTCGACAGCTATCGCTGGTCGGAACGCAACGTGCCGGCCGGCCAGGAATTGCCGGCAACGGCTCCTGCAAGCGCCAATGCGACCGCTCCGGCGACCGGCGCGAAACAATGCCAGTCGTCGGCGATCGTCGATGTGGCCGCCGATCTCACCGACATGAACGTCAACCAGAATGCCTGGATCTCCTCGATGCTCCTCTATCGGCTGGGGTTCTTCGGTATCGACTGGGATCACACCCCCTTCCTCGACAACAAGGCCTCGTTCCAGCGCGGCGTCAATCAGGCGGTTCGGCGTACATCGACGGAACTCGTCGATTCGCTTGGGCGCGTGCGCGGCACCTCGAGCATCAACAACAATCTACAGGATGCCCGCGGCAACCTCCAGTTCGACGAATCTTCCTGGTATTTCGGGCTCAGCCCCTTTGGGCCGAAGACCCCGACCCCGAGCTATTATCGCGCGGCGATCGGCAAGCTGAGGGCCTTCAATACCGATCTGACCACCTGCAACGCGACCTTCGACAGCCGCGCCGACAACCTGATCCAGTTCATCGACCGGATCGCCAACGATCTCGGCGGCACGTCGGCAATCCTGCGCGAGCGTTCGGAGAACTACAATGCCGGCTGGTTCGATACGCGTGCTGACGACCGCTTCTGGTTCGCCTATGGCCAGCTCTACGGCTATTATGCCGTGCTTTCGGCGGCAGGCGCGGATTTCTCCCAGGTGATCCGCGAGCGCAATATCGGGCCGCTCTGGACCGATACGCTGTCGCAGTTCAAGTCGGCGCTGCGCATCCAGCCGGCGATCATCTCCAACGGCCGCGAGGACGGCTGGATCATGCCGAGTCATCTGGCGGTGATGGGCTTCTATACTCTCCGGGTCCGCTCGAACCTGGTGGAATTGCGCTCGGTGCTGGACCGGTAAGCCGGCCGGAGCCGGTCAGGTTTTCGGCGGATTTTGATCGTCGAGAAAAAACGTCACGCCGGGGCGTTCGGCAAAGAACTCGTAGGTGATGCCGACGACCTCGCCGCTCGTGCCCGGTTTGTCGCGGAATTTACCGACGCTGCGGACGTATTTGTAGTCCTGCGCATCGGCTTTGATGCGATAGATGTTGTGGTAGGTCAGGCGCTCGCCGCTGGCGCGCTCGAAGGTTTCCATCAGTTGCGGCATGTCGTCGGGATGGATGCGCGCGGTGAGGGCGACCATGTTCATCGGGCCGTTCTTCGGCTCCAGTCCGAATATGCGGCAGACATCTTCGGTCACGAAGAAGTGGCCGCTGTCCAGATCGATCCGCCAATAACCGTAGAAACGGAAGGCCGAGGCAAGTTCAACCACCTCGTCTGTCGAGAGTCCCACTTCCAGGTATTGAGTATTGACGCGTTTTTCGGTGTGTTCGACCCAAAACGTCAATCTTTTTCTCCCATAGGCCGGGAGAAACGCCCCAACCTCACACTATGAGTCTCAATCTCAATGCCTTAGCTACCAACTGGGTGCGGTTGACGCAATCCAGTTTCTTTATGGCATTGGTCATATATGCGTTAACGGTGTGATCCGAGAGGGAAAGAATCCGCCCGATCTCGGAGGATGTCTTGCCCTGCGCCGTCCAGCGGACGACCTCCAGCTCGCGGGTGGTAAGAGGCCCAGCGGAACCGGTCCTGGCACTGCGGCGGAGCTTGTCGAAGACATCGAACGCATGCAGCACGATCATGCCGATCTCGTTGAGCTCCACCTGGCTCAACCGATGCCGCACGCCGTCGAAGCGCAGCATGAAGCGGCCGCCATCGATCGAATGCACCGCCATCGCGACGCTGGTGATAATGTCGTAGCGGCGCTGCAATTCGTCCATCTCTGCCGGAACCGGGAAACCGCGTACGCTTTCAGGATCGCCGATCGACCAACAGCAGGGAAGAGCGGATTTCGAGATGATCGACGCAACCGGACAGAGCTTCAGAAGCCGGCGGCGGTCAAATTCCTGGACATAGGTTGCGGGCAGCGTCGTCTCGACGATCATCCGCGACAACAGCGTCTCATCCGCTCTGGTGGCTGCGAAAAGCGTGATGTGCCGAAACCCGAATTCGTGGGCAACGCGCTTCATGGCAGCAAATATTTCCACCCGCGAGTCCGCGGCGGAAATCTCGCTGTTCAGAATCGATTGCCGTTCCAAAGTGATCATGCGGGCGAGCAGACAGGTGATTTATGTGATCGTTAACAAATATACCAATCGGTTTGAATAGCCAGCGAAATTTCCTGCGCTGCAGCAGAAACCGGCGCAGTTTCCGATATAAGCTCACTTTATTTCCATGAATTCATGGAGTTACGCGGTCAAGATTTATACGGGGATATATCCGGTCCCTTTGATTTCCTCCATGACGGCATAGGTATGGGTTTCCCTGACGCCCGGAAGCGGGAGAATCACCTCCGAGAGGAACTGCCGGTAGGCCTCCATTCCTGCGACGCGAGCCTTCACCAAGTAGTCGAAGCCGCCTGCCACCATGTGGCATTCCATCACGTCGTCACTGCGTTTCACCGCGGCGGCGAACGCGTCGAAAACGTCGGGCGTGGTGCGGTCGAGCTTGACCTGCACGAAGACGAGCAGATTGCGCCCGAGCTTTTCCGGCGACAGCAAAGCGCTATAACCGGTGATGTATCCTTCGCGGGTCAATCGCTTGACGCGTTCGGCGGTCGCCGTGGGTGAAAGCGCAACGCGATCGGCGAGTTCGAGATTGCTCAGGCGCCCCTCTTTCTGGAGCGCCCGGAGGATTTTTCGGTCGAGACGGTCGATGTTCTTCATATCTCGCTACGTTTTTCTTGAATTGCCGTGATATATCTCGTTGATGCCATAAAAATCCGCTGAAATCACCACGAAATTCCAGCTATGGGGAGAATGAAACGGAGATGCATATGAGCCAGATTCTGACCGAGCCCTTCATTCCCTTCAATGCGCCCTATGCCGGTGACGACGACCGGCTGATCCGGCAGTTCGCCGCCCGCACCAGCTTCACCTCGGCGCAGGACGCGGCGATCGACCAGCGCGCGCGGCGGATGGTCAATGCCATCCGCGATGGGGCCGGCAAGGTCGGCGGCGTCGAGGACTTTTTGCGCGAATACGGGCTTTCGACGCGGGAAGGGCTGGCGCTGATGGTGCTTGCCGAGGCGCTGCTGCGCGTGCCCGATGCCTTGACCCAGGACCGGCTGATCGAGGACAAGCTGCGCGAAGGCGGCTGGAGCACCCATGAGGCCTCCGGCGAAAGCTGGTTCGTGTCGGCATCCGCCTGGGCGCTTGCGGTTTCGGCGCGCGTCATCGGCCCCGGCGAGACGCCAGAGGGAATCCTGCGCGGCCTCGTCAAGCGCGTCGGCCTGCCGACCGTGCGCACCGCCACCAAGCAGGCGATGCGTTTCCTCGGCCACCATTTCGTGCTCGGCGAGACGATGAAGGATGCGCTTGTCCGTGCCGCCAAGAGCGAGGAGAAGGGGTACCGCCATTCCTTCGACATGCTCGGCGAGGGCGCCCGCACCGCCGAAGACGCCAAGCGCTATTTCCGCTCCTATGCGGATGCGATCCAGTCGATCGGTGCGCATATGAAGAAACACGGCAAGGGCAGGCAGCTTCCCGACCGGATGGGCATTTCGGTCAAGCTTTCGGCGCTGCATCCGCGCTATCTCGCCACGCACCATGACCGGGTGATGGCCGAACTGGTGCCCGACCTTCTCGACCTCGCCCGGATGGCGAAGGAGCATCAGCTCAATTTCACCGTCGACGCGGAGGAGGCCGACCGGCTGGAACTGTCGCTCGATGTGATCGCCGCCGTGTTCTCCGATCCGTCGCTTGCCGGCTGGGACGGCTTTGGCCTGGCGATCCAGGCCTATCAGAAGCGGGCGCCTCAAGTGATCGACTATATCGACCAGCTCTGCACCACCCATGGCCGGCGGATGATGGTGCGGCTCGTCAAGGGCGCCTATTGGGACACCGAGGTGAAGCGGGCGCAGGAGCGGGGAATCGAGGACTATCCGGTTTGGACCCGCAAGCCGGCGACGGATCTTGCGTATCTTGCCTGCGCCCAGCAGCTTCTTGCCAAGCGGGCGCGGATCTTTCCGCAATTTGCCACCCATAACGCGCTGACCGTCTCGACCATCCTGGAGCTCGCCGGCCCCGACCGCACCGGCTTCGAATTCCAGCGGCTGCACGGAATGGGCGAGGCGCTTTACGACGACCTGCTGGAAAGCAACGACCGGATCGCCTGCCGCATCTATGCGCCGGTCGGCGGCTATCGCGACCTGCTCGCCTATCTCGTCCGCCGGCTTCTCGAAAACGGTGCCAACTCCTCCTTCGTGGCGGTTGCCGGCGACAAACAGGTGCCGGTCGAAAAGCTGCTGGAGCGGCCGGCTGCACGGCTCGGCCTCGATGACGGCATCAGCGCGCGGCACAAGCAGATCCCGCTGCCCTCCGACATCTACGGCCGCCGCAAGAACAGCGCCGGTTTCGAGTTCGGCCACCGGGTCGAACTCGAGCGGCTGATGGCGAGCGTTTCCAGATCGTGGGGCGAGGTAAAGGCGGGGCCGCTGGTGGCGGGCGCCATTTCCAAGGCCGCGGAAAAGCCGGTTCGGTCTCCCTCCGACCGGTCGAAGGTTGTCGGCACCGTGCGTGACGCGACACCGGCCGATGTGGATGCCGCCTTTGCGGCTGCGGCCAAGGCGTTCCGGGCCTGGTCGCGCCAGCCGGTGGAAATCCGCGCCGCATGCCTCGAACGGGCCGCCGGGCTGATGGAGGAAAACCGCGACCGGCTGCTGGCGCTGCTCGCCGCCGAGGCCGGCAAGACGCTGGACGACGGGATCGCCGAGATCCGCGAGGCGGTGGATTTCTGCCGCTACTATGCCGACAAGGGCCGCGAGCTGTTCGCCATGCCGAGCGTGATGCCGGGACCGACCGGAGAGGACAACCGCCACTTTTGGCGCGGACGTGGGGTGTTCGGCTGCATTTCGCCGTGGAATTTCCCGCTGGCGATCTTCCTCGGGCAGATTTCCGCCGCGCTGGTGGCCGGCAATACGGTCGTCGCAAAACCGGCGCCGCAGACGCCGCTGATCGCCTATGAGGCGATCAAGCTGTTCCACCAGGCGGGGGTTCCGGCCGAAGTGCTGGCGCTGGTGCCGGGCGGCCCGGATGTAGGCTCGGCGATCACGGCGCATCCGAAGCTCGCCGGAGTCGCCTTCACCGGTTCCACGAAGACGGCGCATGCGATCAACCGGGCGCTGGCCGCCAAGGACGGGCCGATCGTGCCCTTTATCGCCGAGACCGGCGGCATCAACGCGATGATTGTCGATGCGACAGCACTTTCGGAGCAGGTGGCCGACGATGTGGTCGTTTCTGCCTTCCGTTCGGCCGGCCAGCGCTGCTCGGCGCTGCGCATCCTCTTCCTGCAGGAGGATGTCGCCGACGGTATGCTGAAGATGATCGAAGGGGCGGCGGCTGAACTCAATCTCGGCGATCCGGCAAAACAGAATACCGATGTCGGGCCGATCATCGACGAGAACCAGAAAAAAACGCTGGCCGACCACATCTCGGACATGCGGGCCCAAAAACAGAAGATACGTTATGCCGGAGGTGCGCCGGCGACCGGCAATTTCTTCGCCCCCCACATCATCGAACTCGACAGCGCCGCGGTGCTGACCAGGGAAGTGTTCGGGCCGGTCCTGCACGTGGTGCGCTGGAAGGCAAAGGAGTTCGACAAGGTGCTTTCGGCGATCGACGCCACCGGCTACGGCCTGACGCTCGGCATCCACAGCCGCATCGAGGCGACGATCCGCAAGGTGACGGAGGCGCTCGACACCGGCAATGTCTATGTCAACCGCAACATGATCGGCGCGGTCGTCGGCACCCAGCCTTTCGGTGGCTCCGGCCTTTCCGGCACCGGCTTCAAGGCGGGCGGGCCTGCCTATCTGATGCGGTTTGCCGAAGAACAGGTGATCTCCGTCAACACGGCTGCCGCCGGCGGCAACGCCAGCCTGATCGCGATCGGGGAAGGGTGAGACGCGACGGCCTAGCCGTCAAAACGCTCCAGTGGAGCGTTTTGAGCGTCGAACGCGCCGAGCCCAAGCGAGGCGCCGGGAGGCGACTGCTTTTCAGGCGGGACGCAGCGTCTAGCGCCGGGAGACGGTGCGACCATCCCAGAACCAAAAGGCTCGGAGCGATCCGGGCCTTCTGCATTCCGCCTGTTGCATTTTTGCCATGGAACCATGCTCGCGTAAATATGATCATTCGAGTCATGTTTTAATAATTGACAATAATACTCATGTTTTCTAATGGCATGAATAAGGCATTTTTTGCCTCCCGCCACATTCTTGCCAGAATTGAAAAAGGGCCGCCGCCTTTCCGGTGCGTTTGCGCGCGCCGACGGTTTCGCGTGCCCTGTTTGAAAGGACAGTCATGGTCACCCGACGTCTGCGATCGACCCTTGCCACCTGCACTGCGCTCGCGGTGTTTTCCCTCGCCTACGGCGCGGCCGCCCAGCAGGCTACCCAGCCACAGGCGGACACGACGCTGAAGCCGATCGTGCTCAAGGGGAAACGGGTGAAGGCGGGGGATCCTGCAGGTAATACGCCGCTTGCGAGCACGACGACAGCGGATGAGATTGCCAAGAAGGATATCAGTAACGTCAAGGACCTCGGAAACACCACCGAGCCCGGCGTTGATTTTGTTGAAAGTCGTCCGGGGGTCGCCGGAGGAATGTTCATTCGTGGTCTCGGCGGACCTCGCGTTACGACGCTCATCGATAATATTCCGATTCCTTTTATGAGCAATGATGCTCGCACGGGCTCGATGTCGCCGACGACGGGCATCAGCGATGGTAACGATAGCTACGACTTTTCGTCGCTCTCCTCCGTCGACGTCGTGCGTGGTGCGGATTCCAGTCGTATCGGTAATGGCGCGCTCGGCGGTGCCCTTGTTCTTCGAACGCTGGAGCCCGAAGACTTGATCGAAGAGGGCCGGGATTGGGGCGGTGTAGCCAAGCTCACCTATGACGGAAATAACGATAGCTTTGGTGGCTCGGTCGCCGTCGCAAAGAAAATTGAAAACACCTCCATCCTCTTTCAAGGCGGCCTGAAGAAGGGACACGAACGAAAGAACAATGGTGATGTCGGCGGAATAGGCTATACCCGCAGCGAGCCCAACCCGACTGATTTTGACCAGAACAATCTGTTGTTCAAGGTACGCCAGGATATCGAGGGCGGCCACCGGATCGGAGTTACGGCTGAGCGCTTCGACATCCAAAACGACACCGACCTGAAGACTATCCAAGGCACAGGAACGCCAGCATATACTCCAGGCGACTATGATGGTTTCGACAATACGCGGCGCGAACGCGTGTCCATCGACTACCTTTTCGAAGCTCCCGACGCCGATAGCCTGATCGACTCGGCATCGCTGACGCTTTACTGGCAGCGTCTCACCAAGGAATCCGGTTCTGACGGAACGCGCAACAGTGGCGCGACAATTTATCAGCGCTCCAACGAGATGGAGGAAGGTTCCTTCGGTATCACCGGTGGTCTCATCTCCCGTTTCGACACCGGTTATCTCGATCACGAACTTCGCTTTGGTGGTCTTGCCTCCATTTCGAATACAAAGGGTCTTGTGAGCGTGAATCCAGCCAGCGCGGTTACCATCTCGCAGGCGGATATGCCTGATGTCGATGGAAGCAAGGTCGGGCTCTATATTGAAGATGAGATGAAGTTCGGCGACACCGGATTCGCCCTGACACCCGGCGCGCGGTTTGACTGGTACAAGTATGACCCGCAGGAGTCTTCGGCGTTCAGCAATAATACGGGTATCCCGAAGTTCGGTATCCCGTCCGGTCAGGATGGCATGCGACTGTCACCTAAACTGCTGGCAACCTATGAGCTGACGCCGGAAATCCAGCTCTTCGCGCAGTGGGCTATGGGTTTTCGTGCGCCGACAATCAACGAACTCTACGTCAACTTCACGAACACCGGCCCAGCCAATTACGCCCATATCGGTAACCCCGATCTCAAGCCGGAAACATCTCATGGCTTCGAAATGGGGGCGGCTTACAATACCAATGATCTGGAAGCCAAGCTGACATTATTCCATAACCGCTACAAGAACTTCATCGACGTGGAGACAATCGTCCCAGGGTTGGCGGGAACAAATTTCACCGAACGGTTCCGCAATCGTGCGAATGTTCGGATATCTGGTGTTGAAGTCAGCGCGCGTAAGGAACTGGCAAACGGGTTCCATGTCAGCGGTTCACTTGCCTATGCTTACGGCGAGGACAGCGACACCAAGGAGCTGATCCGCACCGTAGCGCCGTTCAAGGCCATAGTCGGTGTCGGGTATGCGCAAGAAACATGGGGCGCCGATTTGACCGGCATTTTCGCGACGGGCATGTACGATGACGGAAACACGAGCACGTTTGACGCACCCGGCTACGGCATAGCCAATCTCACCGGTTGGTGGGAGCCGGAACAGGTCAAGGGTCTGCGTATCCAGGCAGGCGTCTACAATATCCTCGATCAGACCTACTACAACGCGCTCAGCGTCCGAAGCGTCAATCTAACGAGCGCAACGACGCAGCCGCGCGACTACTACTCCGAACCCGGCCGGACGTTCAAAGTCTCGCTCACCCAGCGGTTCTGATCCCAAACAGCGGCGGGGGCGCCTGGGGAGGGTGGTGCGAGAAATCGCGCCGCCCTTCTTTGTCTGGGGGAAGTTGTGGCTGCCGCTCCTCCCGCTATTCACACATTGCCTTTCCCTCGCTAATCATAACCAAACGGGCATATTTGGGTTCGATGGAAAGAACGGGGAGCGGGGAACGCATGGCAGAGGTCAAGTCCGACATCGAAATCGCCCGGGCGGCGAAAAAGAAGCCGATCGTCGAGATCGGCGCGAAGCTCGGGATTCCCGTCGAGGCGCTTGCTCCCTACGGGCACGACAAGGCGAAGGTCGGTGCCGAGTTCATCGCATCGCTTTCCGACCGGAAGGACGGCAAGCTGATCCTCGTCACCGCGATCAACCCGACGCCGGCGGGCGAGGGGAAGACGACGACCACCGTCGGCCTCGGCGACGGGCTGAACCGGATCGGCAAGAAGGCGGTGATCTGCGTGCGTGAGCCGTCGCTCGGCCCCTGTTTCGGCGTCAAGGGCGGGGCGGCCGGCGGGGGTTATGCGCAGGTCATTCCGATGGAAGACATCAACCTGCATTTCACCGGCGATTTCCACGCCATCACGTCTGCCCACAACCTGCTGTCGACGATGATCGACAACCATATCTACTGGGGCAATGCCGAGAATATGGATACCCGGCGGATCAGCTGGCGGCGGGTGATGGACATGAACGACCGGGCGCTGCGCCAGACGGTCGTGTCGCTCGGCGGCGTCGCCAACGGTTTTCCGCGCGAGAGCGGCTTCGATATCACCGTCGCCTCGGAAGTGATGGCGATCCTGTGTCTTGCGGCCGACCTCAAGGACCTCGAAAGGCGGCTCGGCGACATCGTCATCGGCTACCGGTTCGACCGCTCGCCGGTGTTTGCCCGTGACCTCAAGGCCGACAAGGCGATGACGGTGCTGCTGAAGGACGCCATGCAGCCGAACCTGGTACAGACGCTCGAAAACAATCCGGCCTTCGTGCATGGCGGGCCGTTCGCCAATATCGCGCATGGCTGCAATTCGGTGATCGCCACCCGCACGGCGCTGAAGCTCGGCGACTACGTGGTGACGGAAGCGGGTTTCGGGGCGGATCTCGGCGCCGAAAAATTCTTCGACATCAAGTGCCGCAAGGCGGGGCTGAAGCCGGATGCAGCCGTCATCGTCGCCACCGTCCGGGCGCTGAAGATGAACGGTGGGGTGAGAAAAGAGGATCTGGGCCAGGAGAATGTCGAGGCGCTCAAGCGCGGCGCGTCCAATCTCGGCCGCCACATCGCCAATGTGCGGAAGTTCGGCGTGCCGGTCGTGGTCGCCATCAACCATTTCACCTCGGATACGGAGGACGAGATCGCCGCCGTCAAGGACTACGCGGCGCGGCACGGTGCGGACGGCATCGTCTGCCGGCATTGGGCTGACGGGTCTGCCGGCATCGAGGAGCTTGCTCTCAAGGTGGTCGAGCTTGCCGAGGGCGGCCAGGCGAAATTCCAGCCGCTCTATCCCGATCACCTGCCGCTTCTCGAAAAGATCGAGATCATCGCCTCGAAGATCTATCACGCCGGCGAAGTCACCACCGACCGGGGCGTGCGCGACCAGCTGAAGGCCTGGGAGGAGCAAGGTTACGGCGACCTGCCGATCTGCATCGCCAAGACGCAATATTCCTTCTCGACGGATCCCGCAGTGCGCGGCGCGCCGGAGGGCCACATCGTGCATGTGCGCGAAGTCAGGCTTTCCGCCGGTGCCGGTTTTGTCGTTGCGATCACCGGCGAGATCATGACCATGCCCGGCCTGCCACGCGTGCCGTCTGCGGAGCGGATCTTCCTGAACGAGGAGGGTTTCGTGGAAGGGCTGTTCTGAGGGCTTGAGCGCCCGAACCGCCTTGTGTTAAAGCTCCGTCCGTCGAAAAAGGCAGGGCCGGATATGGTAAGCACGGCCCCTTCCGCAAGGAAGCTCTGATCCTTCGGTCCACCGTTGAGAACCCGCGACGAGAAACGGCACATCCCGTGCCGCTCTCGGCGGATTCTCGTGGGCTTTTTCCGCGTCGCGTTCCGCCGGGGTAACCTTGCGAGAAAAACGATGCGTATGAACCATATCGATATCCACGTGTCTGACGTTGCGGCAACCAGCGCCTTCCTCATCCGTCATTTCGGCCTGACTCTGCGTGAGATGCGCGGCGCGAACGGCCTGGCCATCCTGGCAGACGATGCGGGCCTGGAAATCGTCGTCAGCCGGCCGGTCGAAAAATTCGGCGGCGCTGAGCAGCAGGCGCTCGGCGTCGTCACCTATCACCTCGGTTTCATCCAGCCGGAGAGGGGCGAAGTCGACAGGCTCTACCGGGAACTCAAGGCGGGCGATGCTGAGCTGGTGGGCGAGCCGCGCGAGATGCGCGGCGGATACCTGTTCTATTGCCTGGCGCCCGGCCGCGTGATGATCGAGGTGGGGTGGCGGGGTTAGAGCTAGGTTGGCCCTCAGACGCGCCCTGAGGGGTATAGGAGAAGCGGAGACGGTGCGGCGTATTTCCTTCTCCCCGCTTGCGGGGAGAAGGTGCCGGCAGGCGGATGAGGGGCTGCTATCCCTCGTCTGCCGGCATGAATTTCAAATCCGGCGCATCCTCGGGCTCATTCAACCTACCCTCCAGGATCGCGACGATGGTCTCGAATACCGACTCCATTTCTGTGAGCACCGCCACGTTCCAGAACCGGGCGACCGACCATCCTTCGGCATTCATGAATCGATCCCGCTGCCTGTCGTAATCGCTGTTGGCGTGCTGGCTTCCGTCGATCTCGATGACCAGCCTCCGATCCCGGCAGGCAAAATCCGCAAAGTAGCGACCGATTGGAAGTTGTCGGACGAACTTGAATCCGTTCAGCCGCCGGGCGCGCAACTCCTCCCAAAGCTTTGCCTCTGAAACATTGTCGGAACGGCGCAGCGAGCGGGCACGGGTAGTCGTGTTTGTTTTTGGACCCCGCATCGCAGCCCCTCATCCGCCTGCCGGCACCTTCTCCCCGTTTTGACGGGGAGAAGGAAATATGCCGCGCCGTCGGCTCAATCTCAAGGTCTGCATTTGTAGCCCACCCAATGCACGCATACCGGCCACGCATGCCTAGCGGCAATACCGATACCCGTCCTTCCGCTCCAGCACATCCAGATGTAGGTGGTTCTGGTGGGCGGCGTCGCTGCCTGGTGACAGGACGGTGGTGAAGTGGAGACAGGCGCCGGCTGTCGCCGTGCGCTGGAAGGCGCCTTCCATGGTGGAGTCCTCGGTCCGCGGCTTCATCTCCATCTTCTCGCCGTTGTCGAGCTTGAAGGCGGCGACGTCGAAGGCGTTGCCGCGGGCGTGTTCGGAAATCTTGCCGGTCGAAGCGCTGTTGCGCAGCCGGCAGGCATAGGTGGAGCCGGGCACGATGCCGGTGATCCGGCGGCCCGGCATGGCGATGTTGAGCGCCGGCTGCACCGTGTCCTTCAGCCAGTGCGCCATCGAGACCGCCGTCTTGCAGCGCATCGTGGCGCTGCCCAGCGAGACGCCGGGCAGGACCTCGGCAACGTCGATCGGGCTTTCGATGCCGCAGCCATTGCCCTCGTCGATCGGATCGGTCGGCTCGAACTTGGTGCCGAGCGAGGTGAGTTCGGCAAGGCAGGCCTTCAGCTCGCCGGGGTCTTCCTTGACGAGCGGCGGCGGGGGCGGTGGGGGTGGGGCCTCGGCCTTTTGCTCGTCCGGCTTGGTTTCGTTCGGTTTAGCGTCGTCCGGCTTGGCCGCATCCTGTCCTGGTGCCGCCGGCTGGCCGGGCTTGTCTGCCGGCTGCACATCGGCAGCAGTCGTGCCGGGTTTCGGCTGCGGCTTCGGAACTTCGGCCTCATGTGCCGGTTCCGACGCGGTGCCGGGCTGCTCGACGACGGGCGGGCTTGGGGGCGGGCTTTGCGCCGGGCTGAGGGACGGGCCTTGCGGATTTTCGTTCGGCCGGCTTTGTCCCACAGGCAGCTGGGCCACAGGCGGCGGTGCCTCTGGTCGCGGAGGTTCCTGAACCACCGGCTTGGCACTGCTGTCTGCTTGCCGAGGTGCCTCCGCCGGCTTCTCCGCCTCTCCGGCGGCGGGTTTCGGAATCGGGATGGGAACATTGGCCGGCGCCGGCGGTTCAGGTGCTGGGCCGCGTGCCTGCGATTTTGGGGACGCGCGGCGACGCGGGGCGCGGTTACGCGATTCGCCATCCTGCAGAAGGCGGGTCAGGAAGTTCACCTCCACGACGCCCGCCGGGACGCCGGAATGTTGCGCCTGCGGTATCGGTCTTTCGGGCGGCAACCCGGCCCCGATGATCAAGGGCAGGCCTGCCAGAATTGCGATCCACGAATGCTGCATGCCGTATCCTTCTCGGCTGGGTTTCTTCGACCCTTAAGGGACGATAAACGCCGATCGCCGGTTTTGGTCGCATCGGAGCCCCAGAATTCTGTTTGGGGGGCATGGAAATTCGCTTGCGTGGCTCAAAAACCCCAGCTAACAATTCGGCCCATGATGAACTCGATGAACATCGCTAACTGGTGGCCGGCACGCTCAACGCGGCCTTGACCAGTCATGTCCATCGACAAGACCACAAGCCGCCCGGAACCCGAGGCGGCTTTTTTGTTATCCGCCGCAGGGACCCGGGCAAAGACATTGGAGAGGCAGGACAATGGTAACGATCATTCGGGATGACGGTTCGGAGGTTTACGAGACGAGGGGCGGGATTGCGGTCAGCCGGCAGCGGCGCGCCGCACCCTATGCGGATGCGATCTCCTCCTATGTCGACAGGCTCGACGAGCGGCGCGGCGCGGTGTTTTCCTCCAACTACGAATATCCGGGCCGTTACACCCGCTGGGACACGGCGATCGCCGATCCGCCGCTCGGGATCTCCTCGAATGGCCGCAAGGTGTGGATCGAGGCTTTCAACGGCCGCGGCGAGGTGCTGCTCGGTTTCGTCGCGGACAAGCTGAAGACCGTGGCCGACCTGACGCTCGGGGCGCGGACGGACCGCCGCCTCGACCTTACCGTCAACGAGCCGACCCGCGTGTTTACCGAGGAAGAGCGCTCGAAGATGCCGACGGTGTTTTCCGTGCTGCGGGCGATCGTCGACCTGTTCCATTCGGAAGCGGATTCGGCGATCGGCCTGTTCGGCGCCTTCGGCTACGACCTCGCCTTCCAGTTCGATGCGATCAAGCTTTCGATGTTGCGGCCGGAAGACCAGCGCGACATGGTGCTGTTCCTGCCGGATGAAATCCTCGTCGTCGACCATCATGCCGCTAAGGCCTGGATCGACCGCTACGACTTTTCCAAGGACGGGGTGACGACGGAAGGCAAGGACCAGGAGATCGCGCCCGATCCCTTCCAGCGCAACGATACGATCCCGCCGAAGGGCGACCATCGGCCGGGCGAATATGCCGCTCTCGTCACCAAGGCGAAGGAAAGTTTTCGGCGCGGCGACCTGTTCGAAGTGGTGCCGGGCCAGAAATTCATGGAGCGCTGCGACTCGAAGCCCTCGGAAATCTCCAACCGGCTGAAGGCGATCAATCCGTCGCCCTATTCCTTCTTCATCAATCTCGGCCACCAGGAATATCTGGTCGGCGCTTCGCCGGAAATGTTTGTGCGGGTGTCGGGCCGGCGCATCGAGACCTGCCCGATTTCCGGCACGATCAAGCGCGGCGAAGATCCGATCGCCGACAGCGAGCAGATCCTCAAGCTATTGAATTCCAAGAAGGACGAGTCCGAGCTCACCATGTGCTCGGATGTCGACCGCAACGACAAGAGCCGTGTCTGCGAGCCGGGTTCGGTGAAGGTGATCGGCCGCCGGCAGATCGAGATGTATTCGCGGCTCATCCACACGGTCGACCATATCGAAGGGCGGCTGCGGCCGGACATGGACGCGTTCGACGGCTTCCTGTCACACGCCTGGGCCGTTACCGTCACCGGCGCGCCAAAACTTTGGGCGATGCGGTTCATCGAGAACCATGAAAAGAGCCCGCGCGCCTGGTATGGCGGGGCGATCGGCATGGTGGGCTTCAACGGCGATATGAATACCGGGCTGACGCTGCGCACGATCCGTATCAAGGACGGCATTGCCGAAGTGCGGGCCGGCGCGACGCTGCTCAACGACAGCGATCCCAACGAGGAAGAGGCTGAAACCGAACTGAAGGCGTCCGCCATGCTGACAGCGATCCGTGATGCAAGGGCCGGCAATGCGGCCAAGGTGGGCCGCGACGTGGCGCGGGTGGGGCAGGGGGTGAAAATCCTGCTCGTCGACCACGAGGACAGCTTTGTCCATACGCTTGCCAACTATTTCCGCCAGACCGGCGCCACCGTCTCGACCGTGCGCACGCCGGTGCCGGAAGAGGTGTTCGACCGTTTCGATCCGGACCTCGTCGTGTTGTCGCCCGGTCCCGGCAATCCGAAGGATTTCGACTGCAAGGCGACGATCAAGTTGGCCCGCTCTAAAGGCCTGCCGATCTTCGGCGTCTGCCTCGGCCTGCAGGCGCTTGCGGAAGCCTATGGCGGGGAGCTCCGGCATCTGGCGGTGCCGATGCACGGCAAGCCGTCGCGCATCCGGGTGCTGGAGCCGGGCATCGTCTTCTCGGGGCTCGCAAAAGAAGTGACCGTCGGGCGCTACCACTCGATCTTCGCCGACCCGAAGACGCTGCATCCGGATTTCATGATCACCGCCGAAAGCGAGGACGGCACGATCATGGGCATCGAGCATGTCAAGGAGCCGGTGGCGGCGGTGCAGTTCCACCCGGAATCGATCATGACGCTCGGCGGCGACGCCGGCATGCGGATGATCGAAAACGTCGTGGCGCATCTGTCGCGGCGGGCGAAGACCAAGGCGGCGTAAAGTGTTGTCCGAAGCCATCCCGATCGAATCCATCCGCGAGGAGCATATCGAGAGCTTTCACAAGGCTCTCGACACGGTCTCGCGCGAGCGAAAATACCTGAGCTTCCTTGAGGCGCCGCCGCTTGAAGACGTGCGGCCCTTCGTGCTCGACAACATCGAGAATGGACATCCGCAGGTGGTTGCCGTTGTTGGCGGCGAGGTGGTCGGCTGGTGCGACATCCGTCGGCATCCGCGCCCGATCCATGCCCATTGCGGCACGCTCGGCATGGGTATCATCCCCGGTTACCGCGACAAGGGTCTCGGCACGCGGCTGATCCGCGCTGCGGTCGGGCAGGCCCGCGAACGCGGCTTCCATCGCGTTGAGCTGCATGTGCACGCGGACAATGTGAGAGCGATCGCGCTCTACGAAAAGGTCGGTTTCGTGCGGGAAGGCGTGGCGCGGGATGCGGTGAGGATCGACGGTCGGTATATCGACAGTATCAGCATGGCGGTGATCTTCGGATAGGATCAATCCCGCTCCTCGAACGAAGCGCCGCCGGTTTCCTGCGGCAGGTCGTCGGTGATTTCGACCCAGGGCGCTTTCGATGTGGCGCTGAAGTGCATTGCGGCCGTCATGCCGGGATCGTCGTCGAGCGTGCCGAGCCGGAAGCCGAGTTCGCTGGGGTCGGAGGCATCGGCCTTGTAGATCGGCGAGCCGCAGCAGCTTGCGAAGAAGCGCCGGACGCCGGGGCTGGATTGCCAGCTTGAAAGCAATGCCTCTCCCGAAACGAAATGGAGTGCCGACGGTGCGAGGCCGGCCGTCGTGCCGAAACTCGATCCGGATTGCTTGCGGCACCGCCAGCAATGGCAATAGGTGATCGGGCCGATGAGTTGGCCGTGGATTTCGTAGCGGACCTGTCCGCAGGCGCAGGAACCCTTCAGCATATTTCGTTCCTCTGGCATATCCGAGATCGTGTTTCTGCGTTGATTGCCGGCTCGGGGTCAGCCGTTCGATGCGGCCAGCAGCGAAGCCTCGGGTGCCACCGGCAGCTTCTCGCAGGTCTCGGCAAACAGTTTCTCGCTCAAAAAATCGACGAGCACCCGCACCTTCGGTGACAGATGCCGGCTGGAGGGCCAGAGGAGGTGGAACTGGCCGGGGGCGTTGAGGTGTTCGTCCAGAATGGTCCGCAGCCGGCCATCGGCGACGGGTTGCCTTGCCAGGAAATCCGGCATGCAGCCGATGCCGAGGCCGGCAATGACCGTGTGGCGGAGCGCCTCCATGTTGTTGCAGGTGAGCGCCGTGCGCAGGCGCGGCTCGGGGCCTTCGGGTGGCAGGGTGATCGGCCAGTCCTGGATCTTGCGGCTGTTCGGATAGCGGAAACGGATCGCCAGATGACCGTCAAGTTCGCGCGGGCATTCTGGAGTGCCGTGGCGTTCGAGGTAGGAAGGTGCGGCGCAGAGAAGCATCTGGAACGGTCGCAAAGTCCGCGACATCAGCCGTGAATCCGGCAGGTTGCCGCTGCGGATCGCCACGTCCACCTCCTCGTCGATCAGGTCGACGATCCGGTCGTTGAAATCGAGATCGAGTTCGATCTCCGGATAACGCTCGACGAATTCCGGCAGGACCGGCAGCAGAAGATGATAGGTGACGATCGGTACGCTGACCCGGAGCTTTCCGCGCGGCACGGCGACAGCGCTCGCCAGCGAGGCTTCGGCGTCGTTCAGGTCGTCGAGCACGCGGCGGCAGCGTTCGTGGAAAAGCCGGCCCTCTTCGGTGAGACGCAGGCTGCGGGTCGAGCGCTGGAAAAGCCGGACGCCGAGTTCCTTTTCGAGACTGGTGACCGCCTTGCCGACGGCCGAAGCCGACAGGCCGAGCACACGGCCGGCGGCGACGAAACTGCCGAGATCGGCGGTGCGAACGAAGGCCGTCAGTCCACCCAGGCGATCCATCTGTCGTCTCCCATTCGAGCGTTTCCTTCCGCCATGTAAGGAACAGACGCGGTATTTTCCAAGCATTATATCGAATCTATCTTGTGTTGGTCCATTCGACGCCCCGGCCGGGCGGGCTCAGGCGGTGGTTTCTCCCAAGGCCACCAGCCTTTCTCTTTGCTCCAACACAGCGGAATCTCCGAGATGAGAGACAACACACATGCTGTAACGGCAGCCGGACGGCTGTTCGTCCTGATCGCAGTCTGCTGCGCGGCGGCTGCTATGCCGCTGACCTTTACCGGCACTGCCGTCGGCCTGCCCGCCATCAGCCGGGCGCTCGGCGGCGACCCGATCGCCCTCAACTGGGCCACCAATGCCTTCATGCTCACCTTCGGCAGCACCTTGATGGCGGCCGGCGCACTCGCCGACAGTTTTGGGCGCAAGCGGATTTTCCTCTCCGGCCTCGCCGTCTTCGCGATCTTTTCGGTCGGTCTCGCCTTTGCGGGTAATATCGTCTGGTTCGACGTGCTGCGAGCGCTGCAGGGCATCGGGGCGGCAGCCGCCTTTTCCGGCGGCATGGCCTCGCTTGCCCAGGAATTCGACGGCGCGGCGCGGCTGAGGGCATTCAGCATCGTCGGTGCCAGTTTTGGCATCGGGCTCGCCTTCGGGCCGATCGCGTCCGGATGGATGATCGCGATGTTCGGTTGGCCGGCTATCTTCGTGCTGGTGGTGGCGCTTGCGGTGGTCGCGCTGATCCTCGGCGCGATCTTTATGCGGGAATCGCGCGATCCGGACGCCTCCGGCCTCGATTGGAAGGGGGCGCTCAGCTTCACCGCGGCGCTGACCGCTCTGACCTTCGGCATGCTGCAGGCGCCGGAAAGTGGCTGGGGCGATCCGCTTGTCGTCGTCATGCTGCTGGCCGCCGTCCTGCTCTTCCTCGCTTTCGGCCTGATCGAACGGACGGTAGCGCGGCCGATGCTCGACCTGACGCTGTTCCGTTATCCGCGTTTCGTCGGCGTACAGTTGCTGGCGGCGGCGCCGGCCTATGCGTTCGTGGTGCTGCTCATCCTCCTGCCGGTGCGGTTTATCGGCATCGAAGGCATGGACGAGATCGCCGGCGGGCGGATGATGATCGCGCTGTCCGGACCGCTGCTCGTCCTGCCGATCGCGGCCGGACTGCTGACGCGCTGGTTCGCGCCGGCGACGATTTGTGGCGCGGGCCTGGCGATTTCGGCGGCCGGCCTGTTCTGGCTCGGCCAGTTCCCGGTCGGCTCCGAGCCGGTGGCGCTGATCGCGCCGCTGCTGACGATCGGCGTCGGCATCAGCCTGCCCTGGGGGCTGATGGACGGTCTTGCCGTCAGCGTCGTGCCGAAGGAACGGGCCGGCATGGCGACGGGCATCTTCAGCACGACGCGCGTGGCCGGCGAGGGAGTGGCGCTTGCCGTGGTGACGGCGGTGCTTTCGGCGCTGACCAGTTCGAACCTTGGCCCAACTGCCGGCGACCAGGCGGGCGCCATCGCCCAGCGGCTGGTGACGGGCGATATGCGGGAAGCGGCAGAACTGCTTCCGTCTATGGGGCAGGCAGCCTTGCTGCAAGGCTATAGCGACGGGTTCTCATCGCTTCTGTGGCTGCTGACCGCGATCACGGCGTTGACGGCTCTCGTCGTGTTCTTCTTCCTCGGGCGGGGAGGCGAGACGGTGGAGGATATCGAGGAGGAGGCGGAGCTGGCGGCCGTGGCCGCGATGCCGTCCGACGAAGCCGGATTGTGCCAGCCAGCCCTCTGACAACCGGCCCTTTGACAAACGGGCTCATCTGCGCCATATGCAGGCCATCCGAAACCGCCGCAGCGAGACCATCTCGCTGCGGCGGTTTCGCCGTTTTGGGCCTTCGGTCCTGCAAATCATTCGCACGCGCAAAAAGGAAGACATCGTGGCGAGGGAAGTCAAAATCGTCGAGCGGCTGGCCTTCTGGGGCATGCCGCTGTCGCTCGGCGTCATGTCCTTGAAGATGCTGGCCTGGTGGGTGACTGGTTCGGTCGCGCTGCTCTCGGACGGGCTGGAATCCTTCGTCAACGTCGCTGCCGCCTTCATCGCCTATTTCGTGATCCGCTACGCGCAGCGGCCTGCCGACCACGACCATCAGTTCGGCCATCACAAGGCGGAATATATTTCGGCGGTGGTCGAAGGCGGGCTGATCATCGTTGCGGCATTCCTGATCATCAACGAGGCCTGGGACGGGCTGTTCGCGCCAAAGTTGCCGGATGCGCCGGTGCTGGGCCTGGCGATCAACGCGCTTGCCGCCGTCATCAACGGCGTCTGGGCGACGACGCTGATCCGGGTCGGTACGGCGCATTATTCGCCGGCCATGGTGGCCGACGGGCAGCACATCATGTCCGACGTGGTGACCTCGGCCGGCGTGCTCGTCGGCCTCATCCTTGCGCTTGCGACCGGTTACGCGGTCCTCGACCCGGTACTCGCCATCCTGGTTGCGATCAACATCCTCTGGCAGGGCTACAAGGTGATCGCCCATTCGGTCGGCGGGCTGATGGACAAGGCTCTGGAGCCGGACGAGGAAGCGGCGGTGCGCGAGGCGATTGCTACCCATTCCGTCGGCGCGCTCGGCGTCCACGACCTGAAATCGCGCCGGGCGGGGGCAGCAGTCTTCATCGATTTCCATCTGGTCGTGCCGGCAGGTATGAGCGTCGAAGAGGCACATGCGATCTGCGACCGCTTGGAAGATGCGATCAAAGAGATTATTGCGGGCGCCACATTGGCGATCCATGTGGAGCCCGAAAGCGAAAATCCGCATGGACAGAAGGTCGAATTCGAAGGAACAGGCAAATGACGATGACGGATGTCAGCGGGCTCTCGCAGCTCGGATCCCAGGTGGAGGCTCCGCAGAGCCCCGAAACCGCAGTGCTGGAAAAGGTGCCGAACGGCAACCAGGGCACCGATTACGTGGTGCGCTTCACGGCGCCGGAATTCACCTCGCTCTGCCCGATGACCGGCCAGCCGGATTTCGCGCATATCGTCATCGACTATATTCCGGACGGGTTCCTGGTGGAATCGAAGTCGCTGAAACTGTTCCTGCATTCGTTCAGGAACCACGGTGCGTTCCACGAGGACTGCTCGATCTATATCGCCAAGCGGATCGTCGATCTGCTCCAGCCGAAGTGGCTGCGGATCGGCGCCTACTGGTACCCGCGCGGCGGCATCCCGATCGACGTGTTCTGGCAGACCGGCGAGGCGCCGGCCGGCGTCTGGCTGCCGGAGCAGGGGGTGGCGACGTATCGGGGACGTGGGTGAGGCGCGACGGCTTGCCGGCAAAACGCTCCAGTGGAGCGTTTTGAGCGCCGGGATGGTGCGGCAGACTCTTTCATCCCGTCACTTCAAAACCGAGCGAGTGTGGCGTGCGATCGATATTGATGTTGCAATCCGCCCGCCCCCCTCTGCCCTGCCGGGCATCTCCCCCACGTGTGGGGAGATCACAAGTGGGGCGACCGCCGTTCCCCGACAGACCTCGAACAGCCAGACCACGCAGAATGAGACGTGGAACTGGATGCGGTGAGCAAGCGCCCAGCCAATCTCCCCACCTGTGGGGGAGATGCCCGGCAGGGCAGAGGGGGGCGGGCGCACTCTAACATAGAAGATCAGCCTTCCGCCCCCGCCTACACGTTCATCGAATCGTCGCTGCCGATATCGCTGTTGTCGAAATCCGCCTGGTCGTCGGAAAAATTGTCGTCGGTGTAGTCGGCCTGCTGCCAGCCGTCGTTCGAGCCCGCCTTGTCGGCTGCGTCGTTGCTGTTGGCGGGGGCATTGCCATCCGAGGCCTGGCGGATCGCGTCATCCCCGAAATAATTGTTGTTGACGACGGTTTCCTCGGCCGGGGCGTTGCCGCTTCCGAATGGGTTCGCACCGGCGAGGGGCGAGCCCAAGCCGAGGGAGTTCATGTGGCTGCCGAAAATGCCCGACAGCGAGTTGGCGAGCAGCATGCCGCCGGCGACGCCGGCTGCGGTGCCGAGCGCGCCGCGCAAAAAGCTGCCGCCGGCCGAGGGGGCCGACATCTGGCCGCTCCAGGGGGCGGCGGACGGCGGGGGTGCGCGATAACCGTCGTCATAGTCACTGCCGGTGCGGTAGTTCTGGCGCGGGGCGCTGCCCCATGGGCCTGGCTGGGGGCCGGTTTGAATTCCCGGACGGGGAGCCGGCGGTGATTGCTGGGGCTGGCCGCTGCCGAAGACCGAGCTCAGGAACCCGCCGCTCTGTTCGGCGCGGTGATGTTCGCTTGTCTCCGCTTCGAGCTGGTGGATACGGTCTTCCAGTTCCCGGATCCGGTTGGCGGCGGCTTCCAGGCCCTTTTCCTGCACGATCACGGCCTGGGCCAGATAGTAGGTGGCGTAGGGTTGTTCACGGGTCGCCTGGTCTATCAAGGTCTCGGCATCCCGGTCGCGCGGCGTGGCGGCGGCAGTGCGGATGCGGTCGAAAAGGGCAGTCAGAAGCTGGCGTTCTTCCGGTGACATGTTTGCCTCCTTGCAGGCGTTTGCAGTCACCAAGAAGGTAGGCAGGGATTCCGGCATTTCAAAGCCGGAATCCCTTACATTTCGGTAATCTTCGGGCTCAGCCGAAGGCCAGCGACAGGCCGAGAAGCGCGGTTCCTGCGCCGAGGATACGGGCGATGTAGGGGCTGAAGCGGGCGATGCCGAGGCCGAGCGCGATGCCGGCTGCATGCAGGAATGCGGTGGCGATCATGAAGCCGATGCCGAACTGCACTGCACCTGCCGAGCCGAGCTCGCCGCCATGGGCGTGGCCGTGGAACAGCGCGAAGACGCCGACGACGGCCGCTGCCGCAGAAACCGGCAGTTTTACTGCGGTTGCGACGAGCAGACCGAGGCCGATCACCGAGGCGAGGATCGCCGGTTCGACGAAGGGGAGGCTGGCGCCACCGAGGGCGAGGAGGAAGCCGGCGGCCATGGTGCCGACGAAAGCCAGGGGGACGATCCACAGTGCATTGCGGTTGCTGCCGCTCGCGATCTGCGCGGCCCACAGGCCGACCGCGACCATGACCAGGATATGGTCGGCGCCGAACAGCGGATGCGAGAAGCCAGCCAGCAGCGAACCATGTTCCTCAGGGTTAAGATGGGCGAAGGCAGGTGCTGCGGCGGCGGCAAGAATGGCGGCGGTGAGCGAAAGGCGTTTGAGCATTTGGGTCCCCTGGAAATTATGTGCACGCGGAATGACTTGCGAAGATAGGCAAGCGCTTTGTGGCTGTCCATCGGCAATTGCCGCGGCAGAAGGCTCGGTACTACGTCATTCACCTTAGTCCGTGGAAGGTGCCGTCTTAGACTCTGAGCTCCATTGTTTTACGGCGGCGAACACATTATGTCCGGTATATGAATCTGATGCAGGAGACTCTCAGCGTGCTCGACGACGAAGACGACAAGGACGACAAGATCAAGGAACTGCCGCTCGGCAAGGAAACGGAAGCGAATCTTTTCAAGTCGCGTTCGATCTTCATCTACGGAACGATCACCCAGGAATTGGCGCAGAAGGTCTGCACCCAGCTCGTGGCGCTTTCGGCCGCCAGCGACGACGACATCCGCATCTATGTGAGCTCGCCCGGCGGCCACGTGGAATCGGGCGACTCGATTCACGACATGATCAAGTTCATCAAGCCGAAGGTCTGGATGATCGGCACGGGCTGGGTCGCATCGGCCGGCGCGCTGATCTACGTGTCCGTTCCGAAGGAGTGCCGCATCTGCTTGCCGAACACCCGCTTCCTGCTTCATCAACCGTCCGGCGGCACCCGCGGCATGGCATCCGACATCGAGATCCAGGCCCGCGAAATCATCAAGATGAACGAGCGGCTGAACAGGATCATGGCCGAAGCAACCGGCCAGTCGGTCGAGAAGATCGCCGCCGACACCGACCGCGACTATTGGCTGTCCGCCGAAGAAGCCAAGGTCTACGGCCTGGTTTCGAGGATCGTGACGTCGCAGAGCGAAATCTGATCCTTCACCGCATTTGTGAATTGAAAAGCCCCGCCGGTTGCCACCGGCGGGGCTTTTTGTTGTTTGCGGCTCGCGTATCGAGGACGGCGCCTGCGGTTCAGGCGACCTGCGGACGCCAGGCGATGACGCCTTCCGTGCGGGCGCGGACGTCGGGAGCGGCAAGGCAGGTGGCGACGGCCTCATAACCCGGTGCACCCGGGACGGGTGCGACGCGGCTCGGGGGGCTGTGGTTGGCGGGGCAAAGGATGATCGCCTCGTCCGGTCCGACGGCGCCGAGATCGAGGATCGCCGAGGAGCGGGTCATGATGAAGAGCGGGCAGGCGCCGGGACCGCGGTTGCGCAGATAGGCTGAGACCGCCTCCTGCGATGGCTGGTCCAGACCCTGCTCGATCATGTCGATGACCGGGATGCGGGCCGCGTCGGCTTCGATGGCGACGAGGAGGGCGGTGAGGGCAGGCGTTGCCGCTGCTCCTTCGTCGAGGAGCCAGGCGAGCGTCTGTTCGACGCATGCTTTCAGGGCCGGATCGGCTTCCATCCGTGCCCGGGCGTCGGCGGCATCGTTTTCTGCCCGATCGAGGTCAACGAAGATTGCGCCCGGCAGATGTTCGGCGATCGCCTTGGCGAACCGCGTCTTGCCGCTGCCGAGCGGGCCGATGATGTAGTTGATCGGTCTCATATCCCTGAGCTCGAAGCGTTCGCCGCCCCAGGGCCAGGGAAGGTCGAAAGCGGCGGCGATCTCGGCCGCCGGCCGCGCCAGCCGGGCGAGCTCCTGCATCCGGGGCGGTTCGCCGCCGGCAAGGCCTGTGCGCAGGTTACGGACTTTTTCGACCGTCTCGGCGATCCGGCGGGCCTCCGTTTCAAGCCGCGCCTGATGGGCGGCAAGCGCAGGAGCAAGGTCCTGCGCCTCGCCCTTCAGCACCCGCGCCACCTGTGCGAGGCTGAGGCCAAGGGCTCGCAACGCGGCGATCTCGCCGGCGCGGGTCATTTCGACCGGGCCGTAGGTCCGCCATCCGGCCGCGGTGCGGACAGGAGCGATCAGGCCGCGCTGCTCATAGAGGCGCAGCGCCTTCGGGGATATGCCGAGCCGTTCGGCGGCGTCGGACGGGTTCAGGTAGTGTGCGGAAGAACTCAAGGAATCACCTCGTCGGTTGTTGACCGCTCCTCCTATCGGGGCAGCCCCAGGGGCCGGGTCAACATCTGTTTTGCGAGGCGCGATTTTTTCCGAAGGCGGTTCGCTCAGCGGACCAGCGCCGCCGATGGCGCGAACCACGTATGGTTGCCTGCCCGCCAGTCCGTCGCGAAAGTGATGAACTCGTTGGCCGGCATCGGTTTTGCGAAGACGTATCCCTGCAGGGTCTGACAGCCGAGGCTGCGCAGGATGTCCACATGCGCTGCCGTCTCCACCCCTTCGGCGACGATCTCGATGCCCTGGGAGCGGCCGATCTCGATGATCGAGGCGACCAGCCGGCGCTGCGAGCCGGCGGCTTCGAGCGGCGCAATCAGCTTGCGGTCGATTTTCAGCCGCTTGGGCCCGAGTTCGAGAAGGCTGACGATCGAGGCATGGCCGGTGCCGAAATCGTCGATTTCGATATCGATCCCGAGCGCCTTGAGGTCGAGAATGGCGGATCTCAGATCCTTGTCCTGATCCTCGAAGGAGATCGATTCGAGAAGTTCGAACGAAAGGGTTCCGGGCGCGATCGGCAGTTCGGCCAGTCTTTTGAACAGCCTCTCGTCCTTCAGGCGCTGCGCCGAGATGTTGACGGAAAGATGCGGGATATCGAGCCCGAGCGCGCTCCATCTTGCCGATTGGAAGAGCGCCTTTTCGAGAATGATCGCATCGATATCGGCCGACCGGTGCAGGCTCTCGGCAATCGCCAGGAAACTGTCCGGTGCCAGCAGGCCGCGTTTGGGATGCTGCCAGCGCGCCAGCGCCTCGACGCCGACTATGGCGAGCGAATGCGCATCGAACTGGGGCTGGAAAAAGGGGATGATCTGGTCGCCTTCGAGCGCGCTCAGGAACTCGTCGGACATGCGCTTGCGCAGCACGACCGCCGAGCGCAGTTCCTTCGAGAAAACCTCGACGCGGTTGCGGCCGCGCTTCTTGGCTTCATAGAGCGCGATATCGGCATTGATCAGCAACTGGCTCAGTTCCTCGCCGGCTGCGGTCTGGCAGGCGATGCCGGCGCTGCAGCCGATGCGACATTCATGCCCGTCGATATCGATGGGGCGGGCAAGGGTGTTGACGATCGACTGCGCGAGGTATTCGGCCCGGCGCTGCGGCTCGGCCCCGCCGGTCACGACGACGAATTCATCACCGCCGATGCGCGAGGCGAACTCGTCGTGGTCTATCAGTTCGAGCAGGCGGGACGTGGCCGCCTTCAGGACCGCGTCGCCCGCCGCGTGGCCAAGCGTGTCGTTGACCTCCTTGAAGCGGTCGAGATCGATGTGGATGAATGCCAGCCGGTGGCCCGCAGCCTGGTTCTCTCCGGCGGTCATGAACTGGTCGAGGAAGCGCCGGTTCGGCAGGCCCGTCAGGGCGTCGTGCAGCGACTGGTGTTCGAGCGTGCGCCTTGCCGAACGCAGTTCGTCGTTCTGCAACTCGGCCTTCGTCTGGGCCTGCCGCAGTTCGGAATGCAGCGTAACGTCCCTGGTGACGTCCCAGTTGGCGCCGACCACCCGCTTGACGCCTCCCGCGGTCCGGTAGGTGGCTCCGTGCGCACGGATGTGGCGGATCTCGCCGCTGCGGGAGACGACGCGGAACTCGGTACGGTAGCTCGTTTCATCCTTGAGCGCCTTGCGGAAGCAGGCCTCGGCGGCTTCCAGGTCGTCGGGATGCAGCGCATCGCGCCAGTCCACGTATTCGCGGACATCCCTGTCCGGCGCGTCGTAGAGCTCGCGCATGCGCTGGTCCCAGATCAGCGTGTCGGTCGAAGGTTCATATTCCCAGACGCCGACGCCGGAGGCCTGAAGCGCAAGTTCGAGGCGCTGGGACAGCGTTTCCAGCTGTTCCTCGCGCTGCTGCAGAGTAAGAATGTTGCCGTGGCGCTGTTTCATCAACAGCCCGGCCCAGAGGAGTGGGGCGGCGATGCAGAAGGCGATCAGAAGGGCGGTGATCCGGAAACCAAACATGTCCGGCGGCGAGCCCTGCCACCCGTCTTTCGGGACTGCGGCGAGGTACCAGGTGTCGTAGCCAAGCTCGATCCTCGATTTGACTGGGTCTTGCGAAAATATGGTGCCGGTTCCGAGGAATATGTCGCGCTCGGCGGGGATGGGCCGCTGCGAGATTGCGATGTCCAGTGTCTGGCGCTGGGTATTGACGTTGCTGTCCGCGTAGAGTCTGTCGAGGTCGATGACCGCCGAGACGACCCCCCAGAACCGGCCGTTGGCAAGCGAGAAGACCGGATAGCGGGCAATCAGCCCCTGGCCGCCCTGTACCAGATTGACCGGGCCGGTGATGACGAGCGTCCGCCGCTCGACGGCTCTCATCACGGCATCACGCTGGAGCTCGTTGGTGCGGTAGTCGAGGCCGAGGGCTTTCTTGTTCGCCTCTTCGGGGTAGACAAGGCCGACTACCAGATCCTTGGCGGCGACGACGTTGCGCAGCTGGGACGGAACCCCGAAAACCCGCTCAGAGAGCGCCGTGAATTGCGGCTGGTTCATGTTCGGATTGGCGGCAATCGCGGCGATGAGCCCATAGATCAGGTTGACGTTGCCGCGGATATTGGTTTCCAGGCTGGCCGCAACCCGGGCCAGTTGCTCGGCTGCCTTGACCTGCTGCGCCACGTGGTATTGTTCGCGTTTCTCGATGTCGGCGCGGACCACCCCGACCAAGAGGCCGGCAACAGCAAGTATGGCCGGAAAGAAATAGCCGAGGCCGAAGAACTGAAGACCAGACGATTTCGATTTCGAGATGAAGGGCAGCGAGGTCATGGAGATTTCCGATGGTGTCCCCCACTGTCGCCGACAAAATTTAAGATTGTCTAATTTATCCCCACATCAGTTAGATTAGGCGCGGATACCGCCGGTCCAAAGACCGGCAGGGTGGGAAAAACGATTGCCGCATCGACCATCGCCACTGGCGCCCCTCAAGGAGGACGCCTTTCGCGTCATCCGGGCGCAGGCCTCGCCTCCAGCTTCGACGATCTCGTCCAACCGCCTGGCCGCATCGACGCATTGGAATTGCCTATACCGGCGTGCGCTTCGGCGCGCCCGGCCGGCGCCCGTAGACGGCGACGGAATCGTATTTCTTCTCGTCGGAGGCAAAGGCCGTCGAAAGAAGAAGCTGGATCGACCGCAGCACCGTGTGCCGCCTGCCTGAAGGACGGGTGGTATATTCGCGGGTCCGGTCGTAGATCGAGGCCTCCCATTGCCGCCAGCTCGCATGGTGGTGGCGGGTATAACCCATGTATTGGAAGCTGGAGAAGGTGAAGCCGCCGAGGCTGATCACCTTGCGAAGACAGGCGGGCGTAAAAAAGTAGAGATGACGCGGCGCGTCGAACATGGCCGAGCAGACGCCGAGGCTTTTGAAATGGGTGGCCGCGCAGTTGGGCACTTCGCAGAACAGTATCCCACCCGGGCGCGTCAGGAAGAAGGCCTTCTGGAGCGCCAGGATCGGGTCTCGGCAATGTTCCAGCACATGGCGCATGATCACGAGATCGCAGCTCTGTCCCTTGAGATCGGCCGGAAGCTCCTCGCAGGTGCCCGCAAGCACCGTGATCCCCGCCTTGGCCGCCTCGGCTCTTGCCGCTGCATCCGGCTCGACGCCGAGGACGTTGAAGCCGAGCGCCTTGAAACGGCCGAGGAGCTCACCGCCGCCGCAGCCGAGGTCGCATATCGAGGCGCCTGGCGGCAGATCCTTGGCGATGCGCTCGGGATCGAGCGACTGGCCCTTGTCGAGGCGCCAGGCGGCGTGGAGCAGCGCCCTGTCGAGGAGGGTCTGATTGACCTCCACGAGATGGCCCTGCCCGTGGGTGTAATACCGGGCGGTATCATAAAAAGACGGAATTTCTTCCGGGTTGGGCATGGGGCTGACGGCGCCGAGCCCGCATTCCGTGCAAACCACGAAGTCTTTATGGGGGTTTTCGGCGCCCTTGATCGGGTCGAGCGGCATATGCGTCCACGGGGCAGTCTGCCCACCGCAGGAAAAGCAGGTCATCTCGTGCTCCGCCAAAGATGGCCGCAATTTGCCGACGATACCGATCTTCAACAACATGCCCAAAGTGATGATCTACCGATGGAGTATGTTGTTATAATTGGGGAATGGCGCTTGCTAATCCGCGTGTGTGCCGATGCACAGCACTCTGTTTTTTACCGGAAGGGATTTCGGCCGTGCCTATGCGGGGCTGATCCGGTTCCGGCCGGCACGCTTGGAACGGTAGAGGCCGTCGTCGGCCCGTTTCAGAATGTCCTCGGAAGAGGCATCCGCCGCCAGAAATTCGCTCAAGCCGCCGCTGATCGTGGCGTGATGGCCAAGCGCCTCCCGGACCTCGGTGGCGACGCGCTGGCGCAGCCGGTTGGCGATGACGATGCCGTGCTCCTGCCGGGTGGCGGGCATGACCACGACGAACTCGTCGCCGCCGAGGCGGGCGAGAAAGTCGGTCTTGCGCAATTCCAGGCGACAGACGCCGGCGATCGCTTTCAGAACCGCATCGCCGACCGCATGGCCGAAGTCGTCGTTGACGGTCTTGAAGTGATCGATGTCGAACATGAATACGGATGTCGGGATATGCTCGTCGCGAAAAAGCTCGAACTTCAGGGCGAGCACGTCCATCAGCTTGCGGCGATTGAAGAAGCCGGTCAGCGCATCGGTCTCGCTTTGGTGGCGCAACTGGTTCTCGACGGCGTTCTTTTCCGTGATGTTGCTGGCGACCCAGACGACCGCATCCTCGCCGTCGACCTGGAAATCGAGCGCCTGGACACGGCCTTCAAACCAGATCGCGTGGTCGGGGCCATCCGTCTCCAGTCCCTTCACGTCGCTGCCGGAGAGGCTGTATTCGACGATATGCAGGGAACGCGAGGCGAGCGCCTTTTCGATTTCCCGTATGAAGCGGTTCGCCTTCTCCAAGACGAGGACGTCATGGACGCTCTTGCCGACGAGATTGCTGCCATCATGATAATAGCGGGTGTCCTTGCCGCCGAAGAGCGCGGCATAACGGCCGCTGCGGGTCAGGACGAAGCATGGATCCGGGAGCGCCGACAGAATGAAATAAAGCTGATCGCGGGAAAAGGCGGTTTCCTGTCCGATCTCGATCTCTGGCGCAAGGTGAGCTGCCGTCATTGCGTTTCCCGGGGCGTTGATGCAATCCGGACTGCATGGCCGGACCGACCGGAAGCAACGGGCGCACTGTCCAGAGACTACCGCCAAACTCCTTCCAAATTATCAACAGATGCGAATATTCGCAGGCACGAACAAAGGCGGGGCCGGCAGCAGGCAAAGGCAAATGGCCGGCCGCAGCCATGGCTTTCCCACTCGGCCGTACCTTTTGCGGCAAACGCGCCTTGCCTTTGCCGGCGGGCCTATGTTCGATTGCGGACTTTCAAATTCATGAGTCCCCGCCCGCATGTTCAAGGATTTTTCCGTTTCGGCCCTAATGATGGGGCTGCTCACAGCCTTTGTCGGGTTCATCAGCTCGTTTGCGGTCATCATGCAGGGGCTGCAGGCGATGGGTGCGACCGCACCGGAAATCGCCTCGGCGCTCCTGGCGCAATCGATCTCGATGGGCTTGCTGGCGATCGTGTTCTCGAGCTGGTACCGGATGCCGATCAGCATCGCCTGGTCGACGCCGGGGGCAGCGCTTCTATCCGGCATCAGCATGATCGAGGGCGGGTTTCCGGCCGTGGTCGGCGCCTTCGTGGTCTGCGGCGTACTGATCATTCTCTCCGGCCTGTTCCGGCCGCTCAGCCGGGCGATCCGGCTGATCCCGGCGCCGCTCGCCAATGCCATGCTGGCCGGCATTCTCCTGGGCCTCTGCCTCGCGCCGGTGAAAGCCGTCGCCTTCAATGCGGCGCTCGGCCTGCCGATCGTGCTGACCTGGATGGTCGTGGTTTCGAGATGGCGTCTCTGGGCGGTGCCGGCCTCACTCGGCGCGCTGATCCTGGTGCTGGTCTTCGGCGTCGACCTTGCACCGGACGCGATGGCGCAGATCGGCGCGGCGATCCATCCGAGCCTCACCTTCGTCACGCCGGTCTTCACTCTGCACGGGGCGATCTCGGTGGCGCTGCCGCTGTTCATCGTCACCATGGCCTCGCAGAACATTCCCGGCATCGCGATCCTGAAGGTGCACCACTACGAACCGCCCCCGGGCGTGATGTTTGCCGGCACCGGTATCTTCTCGATACTCGGCGGGCTCGTCGGCGGCGTGCCGGTCAACATGGCGGCGATCACGGCGGCAATGTGCGCCAGCGAGGATGCCCACCCCGATCCCGCCAAACGCTACTGGGCGGCGATCGTCGCCGGCTTCGGTTACATCGTGTTCGGCCTGATCGCCGGCGGCATTATCGCCTTCGTGTCGCTGGCGCCGCCGATCCTGCTGCAGGCGGTCGCAGGCCTCGGACTGATCGGCGCCTTTGCCAACGCGGCCTTTGCGGCCTATCGCGACCCGGAAACGCGCGAAGCCGCCGCGATCACGTTCCTCGTGACGGCGTCGGGTCTTTCGTTCGCAGGTATATCCGGCGCCTTCTGGGGGCTTGTCGCGGGTGGTGTGATGATGGGATTGCAGCGGGCCGTCCGGCGTGCTTGAATTGCTGGAACTGGTATAATTTCTATACTATATTGGTCATGTTGTTCGAATTCGATCCTGACAAGAGCGCTGCCAACAAGGACAAGCACGGAATCGATTTAGTGGAGGCGCAGGCGCTATGGGCGGACGAAAAACTGTTCATCATGCCGGCCAAAGATGATCGGGAGCCGCGTTTGATGGTGATCGGAGAAATGGACGAGAAGCTTTGGTCCGCTATCTGCGTCTACCGTGGAGAGAGAATCAGAATTATCTCCGTCCGCCGGTCGCGCAAACTTGAGGTAGAGGTTTATGAAAGCCGGTAAGCTCGACGAGATCATTGACAAGGGCGAGGAAGACGTCCTTGAATATTTCGATGTCTCCAAAGGGTATCGCCCCAATCTCGAACCCAAGCGCGTCAATATCGATTTTCCGACCTGGGTCGTGAACGGACTGGATCAGGAGGCGCAACGCCTTGGTGTTACGCGGCAGTCGCTGGTGAAACTCTGGATCGCCGAGCGGTTGGAAGCAAGCCGCCGGGGCAAGTGAAAGCCCACTTGCCTCTCTCCTACTCTGCGGTTATACACTTCGCCCATGACCATGACAGGCGCAATCATGTCCGACCGTTCGTCTACCCGCCGCTCCGCGGCCGGGACGATGGTATTTGCGCTTTCCTCGCTTCTTAGCCTCGACCTTACGCGCGGTTGCCGGGTCCGTTGAGGAGCGCCCGGCGGCCGAAAGCCCGCCCGGCATAAGAGCTCCTCTCACGAACATTCAAGACCGAGCCACAAAAGACCGCTAAAGGTCCGCATTGCCGACGGCCTATCCAACAGACGGATGCCGAGCGACGCGTGAAGCGAGAAGAGACGACGACAATGGACGCCAAGACCCATTCCATCAAGAACGGCATGCCCGATGCGGCGGTGAAATACCGCGCTTACCCGATCATCAACATTCCCGACCGCACCTGGCCTTCGAAGGTCATCGACAAGGCGCCGATCTGGTGTTCGGTGGACCTGCGCGACGGCAATCAGTCGCTGGTCAACCCGATGGGCCATGACCGCAAGGCCCGCATGTTCCGCATGCTGCTCGACATGGGCTTCAAGGAAATCGAGATCGGTTTCCCGTCGGCCTCGCAGACCGATTTCGACTTCGCCCGCTGGTGCGTGGAAGAGGGCGGCGTGCCGGAAGACGTTTCCATGCAGGTTCTGGTCCAGTGCCGGCCGGAGCTGATCACCCGCACGTTCGAATCGCTGGAAGGCGCCCACAAGCCGATCATCCATTTCTACAATTCGACTTCCGAACTGCAGCGCCGCGTGGTGTTTGCCAAGGACGTCGCCGGCATCAAGCAGATCGCCGTCGATGCGGCGAAGATGATCACCGACATGGCGGCCAAGGCCGGCGGCGGTTTCCGTTTCCAGTATTCGCCGGAAAGCTTTACCGGAACCGAGCTGGAAGTGGCGCTGGAAATCTGCAATGCGGTCACCGAGGTGATCAGGCCGACTGCCGAGGACAAGCTGATCCTCAATCTGCCTTCGACGGTGGAAATGGCGACCCCCAACATCTATGCCGACCAGATCGAATGGATGTGCCGCAATCTCGACAACCGCGAAAACATCATCATCTCGCTGCATCCCCATAACGACCGCGGCACCGGCATCGCCGCCACCGAACTCGGCCTGATGGCCGGCGCGGACCGTGTCGAAGGCACGCTGTTCGGCAATGGCGAGCGCACCGGCAATGTCGATGTGGTGACGCTGGCCTTGAACATGTACACGCAAGGGATCGATCCGGAGCTCGACTGCTCCGATATCGAGCGGATCAAGGCGGTCTACGAATATTCCAACCAGATGGTCATTCCCGAGCGCCATCCTTATGTCGGCGAACTGGTCTATACGGCCTTTTCCGGCTCGCACCAGGATGCCATCAACAAGGGCATGAAGGCGATTAAGGTCGCCAACCATCCGGTCTGGGAAGTGCCTTATCTGCCGATCGATCCGCGTGATGTCGGCCGTTCCTACGAGGCGATCATCCGCATCAATTCGCAGTCGGGCAAGGGCGGCATCGCCTATATCCTGGCGGAGGACTACGGCTTGAACCTGCCGCGCAACCTGCAGGTCGAGTTCCGCGAGGAAATCCAGCGGATCACCGACGAAGAGGGCGTGGAGCTTCCCGCCAAGCGCATCTATGAGAGCTTCATCGAGCGCTACGTGGAACAGCCCGGCGGACGGCTGAAATTCGTCGATCACCACACCTTTCCGGCCGGGGTCGATCACAAGGGCGTTCGCGTCGTCGCAGCGGAGATCATCGACGGCGGCGAGGTGAAGCGGATCGAAGGCAAGGGTACGGGGCCGATCGACGGCTTCATCAACGCGCTCTCGACCTATCTCGGCATCGAGCTGTCGGTCGCCGACTATTCCGAACATTCGCTGCAGCACGGCTCCAACGCGTCCGCCATCGCCTATGTGGAGATGGAGCACCCGAACGGAAAACTGTTCGGCGCGGGCATCAACAAGAACATCGTCGCGGCCTCGCTGGAGGCGATCGTCTCGGCGGCGAACCGGGTGTTGGCGGCGAAGGGGTGAGCGGAGAGCCTTTTACCGCATAGCGATAGGAAAGAAGCCGCCCGAATCTTCGGGCGGCTTCTTGGTTCATAGGGTGGGCAGTTTTACTTGCTCGACGTCGCGCTGGCGAAGGCAAGGGCAGCCGCAAAGACGACAAATGCACCTACGATGAAGCTGACGACGACGATGGTTTCGGTTGGCATGATGACCTCCAATGGTTTGAATGGAAGTTATGCCGGGCCCATAGATCGGGTGTTTGAGCTAGGTCAACTGCGGCGCTTCGACCCTAAATCAGCCCCGCCGCCTTGGCTGCGATATCATCCAGATCCGCCGCAGACGAGGGGCCGACGACCATGTAGGTGGCGAGCGGCGTGACCCAGGAGACGAGGCCGGTGTCGTTGCGGATTTCCTCGATCGAGCGGTTGCCCTCGGGCCGGGTCTTGGTGAAGGAAATGGCGATCACGTCGCCGTCTCCTTCACCGTCGGTCCGGCGGTAGAGAAGCTGCCCGACCGGCCCGCCGCCAGCAGCAAACAGGCGGGCGCCCTGGAAGGTCAGACCGCTGGCGCTGAGATCGGGGATCCGAAAACCGACGCCGGTATTGGTGGTCAGCCATTCGAGGATATCGGCAGGCCTGTCGGCCGGGATTTCAGCAAGATGATTGGTCTGGCGTGCATAGAGCCGGTAATGGGCAATGATATCGTCCAGCCAGTCGCGGCTGCTGCCGCCGGGCATGGAAATCATCGAAAACTGCGGCACGGCCGGGTTGCCGCCGATCATATAGCCGATGCCGCCGCCGAGCACGAAAAACAGGGCGCAGGCAGCCACTGCCTGTAGGCCGGACGGCTTGAAGGAAAGCGTCGGGCGCGGCCCATGCGGCAGGCGTACGGCCCGGCGCGGCAGCGGCGCATTCTTGATGGTGCGTACCAGATCGAGCGGCACCGGCTCCTTCAGCATCTCGTCAAACGCGCGCCGGCCGAGATCGGCGCCGCGCTTCAGCGCGTCGTGCAGGGACCGGGCCTGCGGGTCGTTGACCAGAAATTCCTCGACGTCATGCCTGTCATCGTCGCTGGTCCGGCCATCGATATAGGCGGAAAGCCGCAGTTCGAGCGGCGAGGGTTGGGGGATGTTCATCCTCACGCTCTCCGCTCGCTCGTTTCGGCGGCGGCCGCCGCCAGGCTGAGACGTGCGGTGCAAAGGCGGGCGGCAAAGAGATCCGGCTGGATGCCGAGAATGGCTGCCGCCTCCGCATAGGCGAAACCTTCCACATCGGCGAGCAGGAAAACGCTCGCCAGCCCGTCTGGCAGGCAAGCGAGGGTGTCCTTCTTCGACGGACGGGAACTTCCGGCCGTGGAAGCGTCATCGGCGGCATTACCCTCAGCGCGACGGCGCTTCTTGGCTTCATCCACGAATGTGCTGCGGATCATGCTGAAAAGCCAGCTTTCCAGCCGGCCCTCGCCCTTCCAGTGATGGCTTTTCTGGATCGCCCGGCCGGCCGCTTCGCGCACCAGATCATCGGCCTCGGCCGCACTTCCCGTCAGCGTCAGCGCAAATCGGCGCAGGCGCGGCAGGAGCGCTACGAGATCGCGCCGGATGTCGGTCGATGGGCTCGGTTGGGTCATGGATAGGGGCGATTTACCTATGATCTACTGCAATAATCAGAACGAGCTATTAGTTATGACGAGATTGTGGCGATTCCGCAACAATCACGGCATTGTTTCTACAACATTCTCGCCACTTGCGGAATCGACATGGTCGCCGGCTCGTGGCCGTAGAGAAGCCGGCTGTTGTCGAGCGCTACGCCGTCGCCCCGTTCGGTGAGGCTGTAACGCTCGCAGAGCAGGTTCCAGGCGCCGGCTTCACCGGACAGCGTGAAGAGATTGTAGGCGGCGCGGGGCTTGTGCCCGCCGGGACCTTGGGAGGCGGAGGCGATGCCGACCACAGGCACGTTGCCGCTGTGGCTTCGCAGCCAATAGAGCGTGTTGAGGTGGGTATGGCCGTGCAGCACCAGTTCCGCGCCGCCGGTGGAGATCGCGGCTGCGAAACGCCGGATGCCGAGCATGCGCTTGTGCGAGGAGGCAGCACCCCGGATCGGCGGATGGTGGATCAGCACCACCCGGAAGAGACCTTCCTCTCCCGCCATCTTCAACAGGTTGACGGTTTCGCGAGCCTGCCGCGAGCCGTAATAACCCGAGGCCGAAAAGGGCAGGGTGGCATTGGAGGTCGAGCAGCCGATGATTGCGAGCGGACCCCGCCGGCGCAGGGTCGGGAAGATATGGTCGTCTTCGGGCCATTCGGCCGGATCGTCGTCGCTCTTGATGAACGGGTACCATTCGTTGACCGACTTGTCGTGCGCGCCCGGCACATAGGCGTCGTGGTTGCCGGGCACGACCGTCGTGTCATAGGGCTCGCCGATGGTGCGCAGCCACTCGCCGGCAAGCCGCGTCTCGATCTTGGTCGCCAGGTTGACGAGGTCGCCGGTGATGACCATCTGATCCGGTTCGCGCGTCTTCAAATCGCTCAAGAGCAGGTCGAGTGTATTGACGAAAAGGTGCTTGCGCCGATTGCGGTGCCAGTTCACAAACCCGGTGATCCGCTTCGAGAACAGCTCGCGAAGCGTCAGTTTTGGAAGCGGCCCCAGATGGATGTCGGAAATATGCGCGAATTTGAACATGGCGCACACATAACGCATGAGGGCGGAAATCGTTATCGATTTTCTGGACGCTCCCGGAGTTATGAATGAGCGGCGAAGGCGTGCCGGAAATCCGCGGTTTGCGGACCCGGATCGTCGTCTGGCTGCTGCACCGTGCCTTCATGATGACGCGCGGCATGACACTCGGGGTGCGCGCCGCCTGCTTCGATGCCGAGGGCCGCATCTTCCTCGTTCGCCATACCTATGTGCCCGGCTGGTACATGCCGGGCGGTGGCGTCGAGCGCGGGGAGACGGTTCTCGACGCGCTGCGCAAGGAATTGCGCGAGGAGGGTAATCTGGAGATCCGCGGGGAGATCGCGCTTTTCCACGCCTACTACAACCGCAATGCCAGCAGGCGTGACCATGTGCTGTTCTATCGGGTGACGGTGGAGCAGACTGCGCCGCGTGCGCCGGATCGGGAGATTGCCGAGAGCGGCTTTTTCGCGCTCGATGCGCTTCCGGAGGATACGACCGCAGCGACGCTGCGGCGGTTGCGGGAGTTGAGGGGTGAGGCGGAGAGGGCGGATTACTGGTGAGGAGGTGAGCGAGGGATCCAAGTTTGCCCCTCATCCGCCCTGCCGGGCACCTTCTCCCCGTTCTGACGGGGAGAAGGGTAGATGCCGCACCGTCTCCCCCAGCCTCAAGTTTTGGTTTGGAAGGGACTGGGAGCTTGTCGCTTGCGTCCTTCGCCCCGCTTGCGGGGAGAAGGTGCCGGCAGGCGGATGAGGGGCGGATGCGTCAAATCACGCCGCCCGCTTCACGTTCTCCCGACCATGCGGCGCATCGAGATCCATCACCGGGCCGACGGGGACGATGCCGGTCGGGTTGATGGTCCTGTGGCTCTCATAATAGTGGTGCTTGATGTGGAACAGGTTGCAGGTCTCGGCGACGCCCGGTTGCTGATAGAGATCAGCGAGATAGCCGGACAGGTTCGGGTAGTCCGCGATGCGGCGGATGTTGCACTTGAAGTGGCCGACATAGACCGGATCGAAGCGTAAGAGCGTGGTGAACAGGCGCCAATCGGCCTCCGTCGTCGTGTCGCCGAACAGGTAGCGGCTGCCGGAGAGGCGCTTTTCCAGCGTGTCGAGCGTTTCGAACAGCCGGGTGACTGCGGCTTCATAGGCGTCCTGGACGGTCGCGAAACCGGCCTTGTAGACGCCATTGTTGACCGTGTCGTAGACGAGCGCGTTCAGTTCATCGATCTCGCCGCGCAGAGCTTGCGGATAAAAATCCGTCGTCGAGCCGGTCAGGCCGTCGAAGGCGCTGTTGAACATGCGGATGATCTCAGAACTCTCGTTCGAAACGATGGTGTTTTCAAGTTTGTCCCACAGGACCGGCACGGTGACGCGGCCCGAATAATTGGGATCGGCCTTCAGGTAGACCTGGTAGAGATAGTCCGAGCCGAACAGGTCGTCGCCGGTGGCGCCGTCGCGTTTCCTGAACTCCCAGCCGTTTTCCAGCATCAGGTAATCGACGACCGAGACCGAGACCAGGTCCTCGAGCTTCTTCAGCTTGCGGAAGATCAGGGTGCGGTGCGCCCAGGGACAGGCATAGGAGACATACAGATGGTAGCGCCCGGCTTCGGCCTTGAAGCCTTGCCTGCCGGAGGGACCGGCGGAACCGTCCGCGGTCACCCAGTTGCGGAACTGCGATTCGGCCCGCTTGAAATGACCCTTGTTTTCCGTGGTGTCGTACCAGATGTCCTGCCATCTTCCTTCGACGAGCCTGCCCATGGTTATCTCCTTGGAGTTTCCTTGAGGTGATAGATACGGCACCGGCTGCCGAATACGAGGCAGGATTTTATGAACGGTGTGTTTTTGCGTTGGACGCGGGAAATTTTTCCTGCTAATTCGCTTCCCGGATTTTAAGGATAATTCCCTCCATGACCGAAGTACGGACACTGCGACGACGCTGATCATCGACCACGACGCTTCAACAGGCGTCATCGAGATCCTTTGTCCTGTCCGCTCTCTATCCTACGGCTTCGGTCCCCTATGTCTCAGCACAACGTTCTTTATAAGCACGACCTCGTTTATCTCACGGAAGACTCGTCCCATGACGAGGTCATCGAACTCATCAACGCGGAAGCCTTCGGCCCCGGGCGCCATACCCGCGCCGCCGCCCGCATCCGCGAGCAGGGGCCGCATGACCGGACACTCTCCTTCGTCTGTGCCGATGACGGCGAAACGATCGCTTCGGTCAGGATGACGCCGGTCCATGCGGGTTCGGTGAAGGGCCATCTGCTCGGGCCGCTTGCGGTGCGGCCGTCGCACAAGAACCAGGGCATCGGCCGCGAACTGGTGCGGATCGCCATCGAGGCGGCGAAACGCAAGGGTTCGGAAGCGGTGATCCTGGTCGGTGATCCACCCTATTACGGCCCGCTCGGTTTCGAGAAGGTCGCCTATAATGCGCTGCAGTTTCCGGGTCCCGTCGATCCCGGCCGGGTGCTCGTCGTGCCGATCGGTGATGATGTCCATCCGCGGCTGAAAGGCGTCATCGGCTGGCGCGAATAGGCCAATTCCTTTAAGCCTCTCGGGGATCGGTCGGCCATGCCGGCCGTACGATTCGAAAAGTGCGAGGGACAGGCGGATGGCTGCGATCACCATGGACGAGGCGCTGGACCGCGCCGGAGCGGGGACCTATCAGCGACGGCTGATGGGTGTTTTCGGCCTCGTCTGGACGGCCGATGCGATGCAGGTGCTGGCGGTCGGTTTCACCGCCGCCTCCATCGCGGCAAGTTTCGGGCTGACCGTACCGCAGGCGCTGCAGACCGGCACCGCCTTCTTCCTCGGCATGCTGCTCGGCGCGCTCGGTTTTGGCCGGCTCGCCGACCGGATCGGCCGCCGCCGGGTGCTGATCGTCACGGTCGCCTGCGACGCGGTGTTCGGCACGCTTTCGATCTTCGCTCCGGATTTCACCATCCTGCTTCTGCTGCGCTTCCTGACCGGGGCTGCCGTCGGCGGCACGCTGCCGGTTGATTATGCGATGATGGCGGAATTCCTGCCCGCCAGGAACCGCGGCCGCTGGCTGGTTCTGCTCGAAGGTTTCTGGGCGATCGGAACGCTGATCGTCGCGCTTGCCGCCTGGGCCGCAAGCCTTGCCGGCGTCGCGGATGCCTGGCGTTATATCTTCGCGGTCACCGCCATTCCGGCGATCGCCGGCATCGGCCTGCGTTTCCTGGTGCCGGAATCGCCGCTTTACCTGATGCGGGCCGGCCGCAACGAGGAGGCCAAGGCGATCGTCGAGCGGATGCTTGCCGTCAACGGCCATCCGCCGCTCGGGGCAGGCACCGACCTCGTCTCGCCGCCGCCGGTCAAGACGACCGGCATCTTTTCAGGCGATCTGCGCCAGCGCAGCATCATGATCCTGGCGATCTGGTTCCTGGTCTCGGTCTCCTATTACGGCGTCTTTACCTGGATGCCGGCAAGGCTCGCCGGCGAGGGCTTCGGTTTCGTGCGCGGTTACGGCTTTCTGGTACTGGTCGCACTCGCCCAGCTTCCAGGGTATGCGCTTGCCGCCTATGGCGTGGAAAAATGGGGGCGCAAGCCGACGCTGATCGGCTTCTGCCTGCTCTCGTCGCTCGGCTGCCTGATGTTCGTCGTCGCACCCAGCGCCCTCCTGGTCGGGGCGGCATTGCTGATCATGAGCTTTGCGCTGCTCGGCACCTGGGGCGCGCTTTACGCCTATACGCCGGAACTCTATCCGACCGCGTCGCGGGCGACAGGCATGGGTGCGGCCGGCGCAATGGCCCGTCTCGGCGGGCTGCTTGCGCCGTCGCTGGTCGGTTATGTCGTGGTCCAGGGTCTCGGCCTGACGATCGGCATTTTCGCCGGCCTGCTGGTGATCGCGGCGATTGCCGCCACGATGATCAATGCCGAGACGCGCCAGGTCTCCCTGGCCTGAGCGCCGGTCAGAACCGCTTTTCCAGCCACGTCACCGAATGGCCTCCTTCGAGGCCCTTCAGCGTGCCGATCTCGGTGTAACCCTGCTTGAGATAAAGCTTGAGCGCCTCGGGGTTCATGGTGTCGATATAGGCTCCGATTGCGCCCCGGGCGCGGGCCTCGGCCTCCGCCATGTCGAGCATGCGGCCGGCGATGCCCTGGCCGCGCAACTCGTCCGGCACATAGAGCATCGAGATATAGAGCCAGCCGCGGCCGGTATAGCCGGTCAGTCCGCCGATCAGGTCGCCATCCTCGCCATGCAGCGGCACCGCCAGTTCCCGGCGGTTGCTTGGGCCGAAAGTTATAGCATTATGAGTCATCAGCCGTTCGAGGATGAAATCCTCCTCGTCCGCGTTCATGCCTTCGGTGAGTTTCAGCTCGATATCCATGCGGCGCTTCTTCGTCCCATTTTCGGAGCGAATGGATAGACTACAGAGCTTTCCTGAGGAAGGTGCGGGTGCGGCCCTTCGGAAATTCCGGCAACTCGCCAAAGATTTCGTAGCCCTGGCGCAAATAGGCCTTGCGGGCAACCGGGCTGAACGTGTCGATCCAGGCGCCGTGGCAGCCGCGGGCGCGGGCTTCCTCCTCGGCTTGGCTCAGCAGCTTGCCGGCCATGCCTTCGCCCCGCAACGCGTCGGGAATGAACAGCCACTGGGTAAAAAGCCAGCCCCAGGCGGTGTAACCGGAAAGCCCGCCGATCACCTTGTCCTCGACGTCGCGGATCAGCACGGCGAGCGGCTTGCGCTCGGACGGGCCGACATCGGCGTCGTTGAAGGCGGTCAGTCCTTCGCCGATCACGGCCAGTTCCTCGGGGGAGGGCGAGGCGGTCACGTCAAGCTGCGTCATGCCTTTAACGACCCTCGCGCCACCACATGGCCGCGACCGCAAAGAGCAGGGCGGAGAGGCCGGCGAAACCGGCAAACAGCGGCAGCGTGTTGATGCCCCGCAGCACCGTCTCGTCGGTCAGGCGGATGACCATGCGGTCGGGATCGTTGACGCGCACTTCGCCGCGCACCGGCAGGATGTCCGGCAGCGAGATGCTGTCTCCGGACGCGACGCGGGTCACGAGGCCGCGGGTCTTGTCGGCATAAGGCTTCAGCGTGGCTTCGGTCGAGATCATCGCCTTGAATTCCGGCGCATCGACGGTGCCGACATGCACGAGCGTCGAGAACTGGCCGTTGGTGACCTCGAACAAGCCGGTTTCTTCCATGCGGCGTTCCACCCGGTACTGGCCGGGGCCGGCAGCCGTCATCGGCACGGTCTCGGTGCGGCCGGACGGGTATTTGATGGTGGCCGGGCCGGGATCATCGCCGATCGTCTGGCGGGTCGCTTCGAGCGTGCGGCCGACGGCACGGGCGGTCAGCGCCTCTTCCTCGAGTTCCGGTTCCTTCATCAGCCAATGGGCGATGCGGCGATAGAGCGACACATGCGGGCCGCCGCCTTCAAAACCGCGGGCCCAGAGCCAGCCCTGGTCGGAGAGCAGCATGGCGACGCGGCCTTCGCCCTGGCGGTTGAGCACGAGCAGCGGACGGTCGCCGTCGCCTTCCATGACGGTCTGGCCCTGCGGCGTGTCGACGTCGATGGTGCGGAACCAGCGGCCCCAGGCGGGCGGATTGGCGTTGGAGCCGTCGAGCCCGCGGGTCACGGGATGCTTTTCACCCTCCGGCGACAGATGCGGATAGAAGGCGGCGCTGTGCACTTCGCCGGTCGGGGCGGCCGGCAGGACCCGTTCGAGCGGAGTCGAGGCGATCGAATCCTCGCCGGCATGTTCGGGGCCGGCGGCGATCAGCAGCGCGCCGCCATTGTTCACGTATTGGGCGATGTAATCGTAATAGAGGATCGGCAGCACGCCGCGGTGCTTGTAGCGGTCGAAGATGATCAGGTCGAAATCCTTGATCTTCTCGACGAACAGTTCGCGGGTCGGGAAGGCGATCAGCGACAGTTCGTTGATCGGCGTGCCATCCTGTTTTTCCGGCGGGCGCAGGATGGTGAAGTGGACGAGGTCGACGGACGCGTCGGACTTCAACAGGTTGCGCCAGGCGCGCTCGCCGGCATGCGGCTCGCCGGAGACGAGCAGCACGCGCAGGTTCTGGCGGATGCCGTCGATGACATGGACGGCGCGGTTGTTGGCGATGGTCACCTCGCCCGGAAGCTCGGCGACCGAAAATTCCATGACGTTGTTGCCGCCGCGCGGAACCGTGAACGAGAAAGGCGTCTCCTGGCCGGGCGTGGCGCGCAGCGTCGCGGTCTGCTGGCCGTTCATGCGCACGGTGACCTGGGCGGGGCCGCCGCCGGTGCGGCCGTCGTCGAAGACCCGCAGCGTCAGTTCCTGCTCCTCGCCGACGATGCCGAAGCGCGGGGCACGCACCACTTCGACGCGACGGTCGAATTCGTCCGGCTTGCCGGTGATCAGGCCGTGGACGGGCGCGTTGAAGCCGAGGTCCTGGTTGATGCCGGGCAGGTCGTGGATCTGGCCGTCGGTGAGGAATACCGCACCGCCGATACGGGCCGGCGGTACATCTGAGATCGCCGAGCGCAGGGCGGTGAAAAGCTTGGTGGACGGTGTATCGGAATCGCCGTCGTCATCCACCTCGACGACACGCGTTTCGATGCGCGGGTAGCGGGAGAAACGGTCCTGCAGGCTCGCGAGCGCCTCGTCGGTCTGTTCCTTGCGCTGGGCGGTATCCTGGCTCTGCGACCGGTCGACGATGATCGGCACCACGGTCGAAAGCTGGTCGCGATCCTCCTGCAAGAGCGTCGGGTTGGCGAGCGCCAGAAGCAGGGCGACGAGCGCCAGCGTGCGCAAAGTGGCGCCGCGGATGCCGCGCCAGAAAGAGAGGCCGGCGAGTATCAGCGCGAAGACGCCGAGCGCGGCAAGGATCGGCCAGGAGAAGAAGGGGGCGAATTCGATGGTCATGAGGATTTCCCTCTATGGGCCGGGGACGCCGCATATGGTGAGATGACGGTGCGGCAAACTCCCAATGATCTCCCCCTTGAGGGGGAGATGTCACCAGAGGTGACAGAGGGGGGTGGCGCCGCGAACTCAACTGCCGAAGAGTGTGCCGCGGCACCCCCTCTGCCCTGCCGGGCATCTCCCCCACAAGGGGGGAGATCGGCGTGCGGCACCGTCTTCGCACACAAGCACCATCGGAATGGGGGTTGCCGGCAGAAACGATCGAAGAACGGTGGCTGGTGAGTGGAGGGCGTTCATCGGCTGTCCTTACTGGCCAAGCCGTTCCAGAAGCGCCGGGACATGCACCTGGTCGGCTTTGTAATTGCCGGTCAGCATGTACATCATGATGTTGACGCCGGAGCGATAGGCATATTCGCGCTGCATCTCGTCCGGGGGGACGGTCGGCAGAACAGGCCCACCCTGACTGTCGACGGCCCAGGCGCCGGCAAAATCGTTGCCGGTGATCAGCAGCGGGGTCACGCCGTCGCCGCTGGAGGAGAGCTGGGCGCCGGTGTTCTTGGCTTCCTGCCGCGCCTCGACCCAGAGGGGGCTGCCGGTGTAGCGGCCGGGGAAATTGGTGAGCAGGTAGAAGGAACGGGTCAGCACGTGGTCGGCCGGCGTCGGCTCCAGCGGCGGGATGTCGATATTGGCGAGGATCGCCTGCAGGCGTTCGCCATTCGGCGTGGTGCCGCCGCCGTCGAGCGACGAATACTGGTCGCGGGTGTCGAAGAGCACCGTGCCGCCATTGCGCATGTAAGCGTCGATGCGGGAGATCGCCGCTTGGCTGGGCATCGGCGCGGTGGCGGAAATCGGCCAGTAGATGATCGGGTAGAAGGCGAGTTCGTCCTTGGTGATGTCGAGGCCGACCGGCGCGCCGGGTTCCAGCGTCGTGCGGTAGGTGAGGAACTGGCTCAGCCCTTCGAGGCCCTGTTCGGAAATGCTGTCGACGTCCCGCTCGCCTGTCACGACATAGGCGAGGTGGGTCGTGTCGAGGCGTTCGAGGATCTGCTCGTCGCCGGGTTTGGTGCCGGCGCCGGGCGCCATTTCCTGTGCCTGGGATTGGCCGGGCATCAGGGCGAAGAGGCCGAAGGCGAGGGCCGCGATCATCGCCGCGGCACTGCCGGCTGTCCGGCGGCGGGTCGGCACGCGGGAGAAGGCGCCGTTCATGAAGAGCACCACAAGGCTGTCGAGGATCAGGAGCGCGAAGGCGGCTGCAAACAGCGCCGGGCGCAGCGACACGGCTTCGCCGCCCGCAAGGCCTTCGCGCACCAGCGGGCGACCGGCTGTCGTCGGATCGAAGCGGGCGATCACGGTTTTGGGCGCCAGCAGGTTGACGGCAGTGAAACCGTCTTCCGTGCCGTAGAGGCCCGGCGGATGGTCGAAGCTCGCGACCGGCACCTGGTTGGCGGCAATCGCGATCGGACGGGCCGTTCCGGTTTCGGTGGTGAGGACGCCGTCGGCGGTCAGAAGGCGATAAGGGGCGAGGGTCGCGGCAGCGGCATCGGTGGCAGAGCCGGACGAGACAGCACCGCCGGCGCGCGCGAGCTGGACGAGACGGCGGAGCATTTCGACGAAATTGCCAGACAGCGGCAGGTTCGACCAGGTCGCCTCGGCGCTGGTGTGGAAGAGCACGATGCGGCCGGCCTCGACTTCCTTTTCGGTGACCAGAGGCGTTCCGTCGGCAAGGCTTGCCCAGGTGCGTTCGGCAAGATCCGGCGTCGGTTCGGCGAGAACCTGGCGGGTGACCGTGATGTCGGCGGCGCGCGGCAGGCCGGCGAAGGGGCCGAAGCCCGGGAAATCGGCGAGCGACTGTGGCTCCGACCAGGACATGGCGCCGCCGAGAGCGCGTTCGCCCTGGCGCAGGATGACCGGCACCAGCGGATCGTCGGCGGGCGCTGCGGCAAGCCGCGGGCCGGCAAAGCGGATCAGCGTGCCTCCTTGAGCGATCCATCGCTGCAGCGGCGCGTAGGTTTCCGAGGGTAGGCGGCCGACATCGGCGAGGATGATGGCGGACGGATTGCCCTGCAGGATCTGCGGGATGGCGACCGAAAGATCGGCGGTGTTCGGCTGGATGACGTCCGCATAGGGCAGGAGCGCGCGGCTGATGTAATAGAGCGGCTGCAGGAGCGGCTGGAAGTCGCTGCCGCTTTCGCCGGCGAGAAGCGCGATGCGGCGGCGCTTGAAGCCGTCGTCGAGCAGATGCGCGGCGCCGGCCGTGGCAAGCCCGTCAATACTCAGCCGGGCGAAATCGTTGCGCAGTTCGAACGGCGAGGCGATCTCGGCGGTGGCGGTTCCGGAGCCTGCGGCAAACTGCAGGGTGCCGGAAGCGAGCGCGCGTCCTTGCGCGTCCAGCGCGTTGACGTTCATCTGCTGCGCCGATGCCGTCGAGAGACGGGTCGCCGTCACGGACATGGCGGCGGCATTGTTCACCGCGTCAGTCAGCGCTACGGCGCTGTGGCCGTCGCCTTCGATCAGCCGCATCTCGGCGGGCGAGAGGGCTGCGAGCGTCGACATGGCGTCGTTGTCGCTGCCGGCGGCCATGCCGTCGGAGAGGATGGCGAGCGTGCCGGGACGGGTGCCGTTCATGGCTTCGCCGACGGCCTTGGCGGCGCGGGCGCGATCCGGAACCAGCGGTTTGGGGCTGGCGGCCGTCAGCTTGTCGCGGGCAGCCGCTGCGGTGCCGGGCACGGCCTCATGGCTGGCATCGGCTGTGAAGGTGATCGATACCGGTACGTCGGCGCTTTCGGCGTCATCGATCAGGAGGTTGGCGGTCTGGACGCGGCGCTCCCAGTCGGCCGCGGTCGCCCAGCCGTTGTCGACGACAAGCACCAGCGGGCCGCCGGCATTCAGGGAGTTGGCGCGCGGGTTCATCACCGGATCGGCGATCGCCAGGATCACGGCGGCGGCCAGCAGCATACGCAGCAGCGTCAGCCACCAGGGGCTTTTCGACGGCGTCTCCTCGCGCTTGAGAACCGTTGCGAGAATTCTCAGCGGCGGAAAAACTTCCGCCTTCGGGCGCGGCGGGGTGAGCCGCAGCAGCCACCAGATCACGGGCAGCGCGATCAGGCCGAAGAGAATGGCGGGATTTGCGAAGATGAGCGCGCTCATGACCTGCCCCCGCCCGGTTTTTGCGCCGGCAAGCCCGACAGATAACCATGCACGGCGACCAGCGCCTCGGAGGCGAGATGGTCGGTCCGGTGGAAGACAAAACTCCAGCCGAGGCGACGCAGCGATTCACCCAGTGCATCGCGGCGGGCGAAATAGGCGCGCTGGTAATCCTCGCGGATCATCTCGGCGCGGCCGGAGACGAGCTTTTCGCCGGTTTCGGGATCGGTGAATTCGGTGCGGCCGGTATAGGGGAAAGTCTCCTCTGCCGGATCGGCGATCTCGACCACATGGCCACGCAGGCCGCGGCGGCCGAGCGGGGCGATGCGTTCCATCACCCGGTCGGCATCGTCGAGGAAATCGCCGATCAGCACGATGTCGCTATGGCCACGGATCATCGCGGTGTCCGGCAGGCCGGTCGTCAGCGGCGCGTGCATGATCGAGGCGGCGAGCCGTTCGGCGGCGTTGCGGGCCGATACCGGCTCCATGATGCCGGGGCAGCCGATCCGCTCTCCGGACCTAGCGAGGATCTCGGCCAGCGCCAGCATCAGCACCAGCGCACGGCTTTCCTTGGAAGCGATGGCGAGCGTCGACTTGTACATCATCGACGGCGACATGTCGGCCCACAGCCAGACGGTGTGGGCGGCTTCCCATTCGCGTTCGCGGACATAGGTATGGTCGTCGCGGGCGGAGCGGCGCCAGTCGATGCGAGACAGGCTTTCGCCTTCGGCATATGGCCGGAACTGCCAGAAATTTTCGCCGATGCCGCGCTTGCGGCGGCCATGCCAGCCGGCGATCACCGTGTTGGCGATACGCTTGGCTTCCACCATGCAGTCCGGCACAAGCGTCGCGCGGGCCTGGGCTCGGGAGAGGAGTTCGCTACTCGGTGTCTGCTCTACGATCTGGCCAATGGTGGATGCCACGCAGGTTCCTTTCTAGCCGGCGGACTTAGCCGCGGGCCTGCTTCACCAGGCCGGCGATGACGTCGCGTACCGACATGCCTTCGGCGCGTGCCGCAAACGTCAGCGCCATGCGGTGTTCCAGAACCGGCTCGGCAAGCGCATAGACGTCGTCGAGCGATGGGGCGAGGCGGCCTTCGTAGAGGGCGCGCGCACGGGCCGTCAGCATCAGCGACTGGCCGGCGCGCGGGCCGGGACCCCAGGCGACATGCTTGTCGGTATGGGCATTGCCATGGCCGGGGCGGGCGGAGCGCACCAGCGACAGGATCGCGTCGACCACCTTGTCGCTGACCGGCATCTGGCGGATCAACACCTGGATTTCCTGGAGCCGGGCGGAATCGATGACGCCGCGAGCCTTGCCTTCCGATGTGCCCGTGGTTTCGAGCAGGATCTGCCGCTCGGCGGCAAGTTCCGGATAAAGCACGTCGACCTGCAGCAGGAAGCGGTCGAGCTGCGCTTCAGGCAGCGGATAGGTGCCCTCCTGCTCCAGCGGGTTCTGGGTCGCGAGCACGTGGAAGGGGGCGGGGAGATCGTAACGCTGGCCGGCGACCGTGATATGGTATTCCTGCATGGACTGCAGCAGCGCCGACTGGGTGCGCGGCGAGGCGCGGTTGATTTCGTCGGCCATCAGCAACTGGGCGAAGACCGGCCCCTTGATGAAGCGGAAGGAGCGACGGCCGGCATCGTCGGTATCCATGACTTCCGATCCGAGAATATCGGACGGCATCAGGTCGGGGGTGAACTGGATGCGGTTGGCAGCGAGGCCGAGTACGGTGCCGAGCGTGGTGACGAGCTTGGTCTTGGCAAGGCCTGGGACGCCCACGAGCAGTGCATGGCCACCGGAGAGAACGGCCAGCAGCGTGTTCTCGACCACCTTTTCCTGACCGAAGATCACCTTGGCGACTTCGGCTCGGATGGCTGCGATGTCGGAAAGGGCCGTTTCGGCGGCGGCGATGATGGCTTTCTCATCGAGGACGGTATCGGTGGAATTCATCAGGCCCATGTCGCTCTCCATCATCCAAAACTGGCTGGCATCCAGAACCGGCAGGCACTCAGAAACCGACTGGCTTTCCGAGACCGGGCTCTTCATATCCCGGCGTCGAATCGCTGCATCGCAGCATCCGGCTTATCCGATCAAACTTATTCCCCGAAACATGGCTGACAAGCACGTATTGAATGACTATCTCGTGAGGAACAATTGCTTTGGTGAATGCTTAAGGTCGAACCGGGACTGAAAGATGGCGGCGCAAACGATAAATTCGGCACCCGATGCCGCAGGGCTTGCGGCCCTGATTTCGCGCGCTTCCGAGCAAACCGGCGACGGAAAGCGCGGTTTGCCGCCCGTCGACAAGTGGAATCCACCCTTCTGCGGCGATATCGACATGGAAATCCGTGCCGACGGCACCTGGTTCTACATGGGCACGCCGATCGGCCGCGCACCGCTGGTGCGGCTGTTTTCAACGGTGCTGCGCAGGGACGAGGACGGCAGGACCTACCTCGTAACACCTGTGGAAAAAGTCGGCATCCGGGTCGTGGACGCGCCCTTTCTTGCCGTGGAGATGCAGGTGACGCAGCGTGAAGGCCGGCAGGCGCTCACGTTCAGGACAAATGTCGGTGATGTGGTCGAGGCAAGCGCGGAACATCCCTTGCGCTTCGAAATCTCGGGCGAAAACCGCGAGCTGAAACCCTATCTGATGGTGCGCGGCCGGCTGGAGGCGCTCGTTTCCCGCGCGGTCATGTACGATCTCGTGGAACTGGGCGAGGCGATCGTGATAGACGGGGTGCCGATGTTCTCCGTCCGCTCCGGAACGGAGGTCTTTCCCGTGATGCCCAAGGCCGAATTGGACGCCTTATCGCAATGAGTGACTTTCCCATCTTTTCGGCCGGCGATTTCCGCCGCCGGGCGCTGAACCAGAACGGTGGGCCGATCGATCACGCCTGGCGCGATCACGGCGACCATCTGCTCAATCCGACGCTGGTGGATTTCGCCGCGGGGCTGAAGCTGAAGGACGCGGCGGTGCTGGTGCCGGTCGTTGACGACGGCGACGAAGCGAAGGTGATCCTGACGCAGCGGACATCGACGATGCGCAAGCATTCGGGACAGATCGCCTTTCCGGGCGGCGGGATCGATCCGCAGGATCGGTCGCCGGAACAGGCGGCGCTGCGCGAGGCGGAAGAAGAGATCGGCCTCGACCGTTCCTTCGTCGAAACGCTGTCGCGCCTGCCGACCTATTACGCGGCGACGGGGTTCCGCATCACGCCGGTGCTCTCCGTGGTCAGGCGCGGCTTCGAGATCACGCCCAATCCGGCCGAGGTGGACGACGTCTTCGAGGTGCCGCTGTCTTTCCTCATGAACGAGGCGAACCACCAGCGCGGCAGCCGCGAATGGGACGGCAAGGAGCGGCACTTCTACGTGATGCCCTACGAGGAACGAAACATCTGGGGCATTACCGCGGGCATCCTGCGCACGCTCTATGAAAGGCTTTATGCATGACCAGTGTAGCCGACGAGGCCTGGTTCCGGGACCCTGCGCTGCAGCGAATCCTGGCCCTGCTCAATACCGACGGCGGCGAGGCGCGGGTGGCGGGCGGCGCGGTGCGCAATGCGCTGATGGGGCTTCCCGTTGCCGATGTCGATGTCGCCACCACGCTTCGTCCGGAAAAGGTCGTCGAGCGGGCCGTTGCCAGTGGGATCAAGGCAGTACCGACCGGTTTCGAGCATGGCACCGTAACGCTTGTCATCGACGGCCACGGCTTCGAAGTCACCACGTTGCGTCGCGACATCGAGACCGACGGACGGCGGGCCAAGGTCGCTTTCGGCACCGACTGGCAGGCGGATGCGGAACGGCGGGATCTGACGATCAACGCGCTTTATGCGGACGCTCAGGGTGTTGTCATCGACCTCGTGAGCGGGCTGCCGGATATCGAGACGCGCACTGTGCGCTTCATCGGCGAAGCCGCCGAGCGGATCGCCGAGGACTACCTGCGCATCCTGCGCTTCTTCCGCTTTTTTGCCCACTACGGTTCCGGCCGGCCGGATGCGGATGGCTTGAGGGCCTGCGCCCGCGCCAAGGACAAGCTTTCGACGCTGTCGGCCGAGCGGGTCTGGGCGGAAACCAAGAAGCTGCTGTCCGCCGCAGATCCTTCCCGCGCGCTGCTGTGGATGCGGCAGGCGGGCGTGCTCACCGAAATCCTGCCCGAGACGGAAAAGTGGGGTATCGACGGCATTCACGGCCTCGTGGCGGCAGAGAAGTCGCTCGGCTGGACGCTCGATCCGATATTGCGGCTGGCGGCGATCGTGCCGCCGGATGCCGAGAGGCTGGATGCACTCGCGAAGCGGCTCAAGATGTCGAATGCGGAGGCCGCGCAACTCGCTACCTGGGCGAATGCGCCGGTGCCACCGGACGAGGTGACGGATGTCGGCTTCGACCGGCTGCTCTACCGGCAAGGCGCGGAGGGATTGGTCATGCGGCTGAAACTCGCACTTGCCTCTGCGCGAACCGCGGCCGAAGGCGATCCGGCGGCGATGCGCAAATCCGCACGGCTGTCGGTATTGCTGAAGAGGGCGGAGAACTACGAGAAGCCGATCTTCCCGCTCGGCGGTGCCGATATCGTCGCAGCCGGCGTGCCGGCCGGAAAGCGGGTGGGGGAAATTCTGAAGGAACTGGAAGACTTCTGGGTGGAGCGCAATTTCACCCTCGACCGGGCGGCGCTGACCGCCCGGCTGGAGGATATGATCCGAAGTTCGCTCTGATGTCAGGCAACTCGCTGCCCTGACATCGCTTGAAGGTGAGGCCGCGAGCGTTATGCGCCAGAACGGCTGGCGCTCGGTAGGCGTCAGGCCGCGGCCGCTCCGTTTTCGTCGCGAACGCGCGCCTTGATGTTCTCGACCATGTTTTCGCGAATGATCTCTTCCCCGTGCACCGCGCGCAGATGCTCCACGGCGCGGCGGACCACTTCGGCGTCCTCGTCGGCACGGGTATGCCACTGGCAACCGGGCACGAGCGTCCCGCATTCGAACAGTCGCATGACATTTCCTCCTGTTAGCGTTGGACTGGAGCCGGCGGATATCTCCCATATCCGCCGGCTCCAATCTCGATAACTCGGAAACTACAAGGACCGTTCCCGACGCTTATTCGGAAAGCGCCCAGGCGTGGAAGACGGAAGCCTGTTCCTGACCCTTTTCCCGCGCCGCCTCGTCATTGGCGGCCGACATGGCAACCGACTTGCCGGCAAGCTGGCGCCTTACCTGGTCCACATAAAAGGAATGGGGGAGCTCACCGCCGGTTCTCGCGCGCATTTCCGTCGCGAGGCGGTCGATCATGTCAGCAGTATCAAGGGAACGGGCGTCCTTGTCCTCAGACGCATCCAGCATTGGCATGCTATTCGGTGCCATCATGGCGATCCTCCTCCGGTACAACCAAGGGGACGCTACCACCATCGCATTGATTCCGATATCGCATTTGTTAAGGATGAGATATTGGGGCCAATTTATACCCGAAATCGTTAATTTTGTGATCTTTGATCTAAGGCCACCTTACAACCGGAGGCAGTGACGACAGAATGGACTCGACGTTGCCGCCGGTCTTCAACCCGAAAATGGTGCCCCGGTCGTAGAGCAGGTTGAACTCGACATAGCGGCCGCGGCGGATCAGTTGCTCGTCGCGATCATACTCCGTCCAGGGTTTGTTGAAATTGGCACGGACGATCTTCGGGTAGACGAGATTGAAGGCCCGGCCGACATCCTGCACGAAGGCGAAATCCGCATCCCAGCCGCCTTTTTCCTCGACCGGATGCAGCCAATCGAAGAAAATGCCGCCGACGCCGCGCGGTTCGTTGCGGTGCTTCAGGAAGAAATACTCGTCGCACCAGGTCTTGTAACGATCATAATCGGCGACCGCCTCGTGGCGCTTGCAGGTGATCTCCATGACCCGATGGAAGAGGGCGCTGTCGGGATCCGTCTGGGAGCGGCGCCGGTCGAGCACTGGGGTGAGATCGGCGCCGCCGCCGAACCACTGGCTCGACGTCACCACCATGCGGGTGTTCATGTGGACGGTCGGCACGTTGGGATTGACCGGATGGGCGATCAGCGAGATGCCCGACGCCCAGAAACGCGGGTCTTCCTCCGCACCCGGCATCTGGCTGCGGAAATCGTCGGAAAATTCGCCGTGTACGGTCGAGGTGTGGACGCCGACCTTCTCGAAGACGCGTCCCTCCATCATCGACATTCTGCCGCCGCCGCCGGCACCGCCGTCGCGCAGCCAGTCCTTGGGCTTGAAGCGGCCGGGCTCCTGATCGGAGAGAGGTCCGGTCAGTTCGGCCTCGAGGCCTTCCAGCGAGGCGCAGATCGTGTCGCGCAGGCTCTCGAACCAGGCTCTCGCCGCCGCCTTCTTGTCTTCGATGTCCTCAGGCAACCCCTTGGGCAATACCGGCCGTTCCATGTCTCTATTCCTCTCGCCATCCCCTTGGCGCGATTCGCATTTTTCCAATCGGGGATTAGCATTTCTGGCTTTCGCGAGCCATTCCATCGGTTGTCGCGGGTGGAAAATGAGACTCGCAAAGCGTGTCGCCTGGCATTATCTTTACCGCATAAACAGGTGCTGATCAGAGGCTTTCATGGCAAAGTTCACACCCCCGCCGCTCGACGGGCTGAAACGCAGGATCGACCGCCACCGGCAGGAAAAGGCCGGCGAGCGACAAGGCATGTTCGTGCGGCAGACTTTCCAGCTCTCGCGGGAAGAAGCGCGTGAAAAGGCGCGCGAATGGTTTCAGGAATTTCCGAAGGCAGCCTACTGGACCGAAGTGGAAAGCTGGCGCCAGCTCGAAGGCGACCAGATCGAATTCACCATGCGCCGGCTGCCGACGGCGGATTGATCCGAGCCGTCACTTCGGGTCCTCATAGGTGTAGAGCGCGCACATTTCGGCGCTGCTCTTCGGCGGATTTCTCCCCGTAAATACGGCGATCGCCGACATTCCCTTGGCGGACGCCCAGTTGGCGACATAGGTCACGTCGCCCGATCCGCAGAGCTGGTTGCCGTTTTCGAGTTCCGGATCGGCCGGTTCCGCGACGCGGTAGACCGATCCCGGCACCCGCCTGCCGTCCACCCGGAAATTATCAGCAACGAGGTCGGAGAATTCGAGAGTTTCCTCATTCTCGAAGGTGATGCCGAAGTCGTCGAGCCAGACGTCCCCGGTGACGCTCATCGCCGTCTTGCTGACCGCGGTGTAGTGCTCGGCCTCCTGGGCGCAGACGGACGAAGCCATCAGGGCGAGGGCGGCAACAGTCATCGGGTAGCAGGGCAGATTGCGCATCTCGGTCCTTGAGGGCTTGGGGCTGGAAAGAAGAAGCTCGATTGCGGAAACATATGCGATCTCCGATGTTTGGCCCATGGGCTTCGATCGGTTTGACATGTGTTTTTCAAAAGATGCTAAACAGTCGGGAGACCGACGATCCGCCAGGTACCGATCGCGCTTAGGCGGCATCCTCCGCCTTGACGAGAACCGGCGTGAGTTCGAGGCCGAGGGCTTTCATCACCTTCAGGACCGTCGCGAATTCCGGGTTTCCTTCACCGCTCAGGGCCTTGTAAAGGGCCGCGCGGCTCATGCCGACATCGCGGGCGAGCTTGCTCATGTTCTGGGCCCTCGCGACGATGCCGAGGCATTTGGCGATGAAGGCGGGGTCACCGTCTTCGAATGCGGCGATCATGAACTGCTGAATATCCTCATCGCTGTTCAGGTGTTCCGCGATGTCGAACCGCCGTATTTCCAAAGCCATAGCTTACTCCTTCCATTCCTTGGCGAGGCGTTTCGCCTCGGCGACGTCCCTGGTCTGGCTGCTTTTGTCGCCACCGCAAAGCAATAGGACAACGATATCGCCTCTTCGGCTGAAGTAGATGCGATATCCCGGACCATAATGGATCCGCATCTCACTAACCCCTTCTCCGACTGGTTTGACGTCACCCAGATTGCCTTCTTCAGCGCGGGCGATGCGACCGAAAATCCTGGTCACTGCGTGCCTGTCGCGCAGGTCGTCTACCCAGTCATCGAAAACCTTGGTCGAGTATACCGTGAACATGCGGACTGTACTCTATGGAGTGCATTTTCGCAATCAACTTAAACTAAACCTATCCGTGCAATCAATCCGTATCCACATGATCTTCCACTTCCAGCAAGATCGGCCCCGCGCCTTTTTCGCCAAGCATGTCGAGCGGGTTCCTCAGCGGGCAGTCCTCCATCGACAGGCAGCCGCAGCCGATGCAGCCGGTCAGGTGGTCGCGCAGTGCCGTGAGGCTGGCGATCCGCGCGTCGAGCTGGCGTTTCCAGGTTTCCGAAAGCCGCTGCCAGTCCTTGGCGGTGAGCGGCCGGTCGTGCGGCAGGACGGAAAGCGCCTCGGCGATATCGACAAGCGGTATGCCGGTCTTCTGAGCGACCTTGATGACCGCGACCCGGCGCAGCACGACGCGCGGATAACGGCGCTGGTTGCCGCGGTTGCGGCGGCTCTGGATCAGTCCCTTGGTCTCGTAGAAATGCAGGGTGGACACCGCCACGCCGCTGCGTGTCGCGACTTCCCCGACCGTCAGTTCAAGCTCCAGCCGCCCGTCCGGATTTTTCTTCATCATCGCTGTTGACCTCAATATTACTTGAGGTTTTATAGCAGGAGCTCCGTGAAAGAAAACCGGAGCCCGGTTCAATGAAGACGAAAATCGTTCTGCCGCAGCGCCTCGCCGGCGATCATGGCCGCCGACATGGCGACGTTGATGGACCGCTGGCCTTCGACCATGGGGATGAGGATACGGGCGTCGGCCGCCTCATGCACATGATCAGGCACGCCGGCGCTTTCGCGGCCGAAGAGCAGGATGTCGTCCGGCTGGAATTCGAAGCGGGTATAGGGCAGGGCGGCCTTGGTGGAGGCAAGCACGACGCGCCGGCCGTTCGCCTTGCGCCATTCTTCGAAGCGCTGCCAGTTGACGTGGCGGGCAAGCGTGACGCTGTCCAGATAGTCCATGCCGGAGCGCTTCAGGTTCCGGTCGGAAATGTCGAAGCCGGCCGGCTCGATGATATCGACCGACAGGCCGAGGCAGGCGGCGAGCCGGAGGATCGTGCCGGTATTGCCGGGAATATCCGGCTGGTAAAGGGCGATGCGGAGCCCGCGGGAGGTGTCACTCATACACCGTCCTTACGGGAAACCGAGGCTGCGGCTCAAGCCCTTTCGATGCGCGGCATGGCTGTGACGATCGGGCAACAGAAAAGCTCAGGGTGGCGGGATACGGCGATTTTCCCTTTTCAATTTGTACTCGAGAGGGTAGAAGGCTTGCGTCACTCAACGCCCACTCAAGGAGGCCTACATGGATATGACCGTGCTTTCGCGCCTCCGCCGCCAGATTACTCGCTTTCTGGCCTAGGCGTTTCGCGGTTTCTCGCAAACTCTTCCCTTCCTGACTCGTTACGTGGCCGACATCCGGCCTCGATATCCTAGGTTTTCGTCGCCCGATTCTGGCCGCCTTGCGTGCCGATCCGTGCGGCAATCCGATTTACGGAGCTTCTTTCATGTTCTCGTGGTTCGAACGGCGCGTTGATCCCTATCCGGACGAAGCGCCCTCACTACCGCCCGCCGGCCTCGCGGCCTTCCTGTGGCACTATACCAAGCCGGTCTGGCCCTGGGTCGTCATCATGTCGACCTGTACGATGCTGATTGCGGTCGGCGAAGTGGCGCTGTTCCAGTTCCTCGGCGATATCGTCGACTGGCTGACCAACGCCGATCGGGCGACCTTCCTTGAAAGCGAAGGGCCGAAACTGTTCTTCATGGCCTTCGTGGTGCTGATCGGATTGCCGGCGGTCGCGACGCTGAACTCGCTCATCATGCACCAGATCCTGATGGGCAATTTCCCGATGATCGCCCGCTGGCAGATGCACCGCTTCCTGCTCAGGCACTCGATGACGTTCTTCGCCAACGAGTTTGCCGGGCGCGTCTCGACCAAGGTGATGCAGACCTCGCTCGCGATCCGCGAAACGGTGATGAAGGTGCTCGACGTGTTCGTCTACGTCTTCACCTATTTCATCTCGATGATCGCGATCGTGGCGGCCGCCGACCTGCGCTTGGCCGTTCCGCTCGTCCTGTGGATCGTCTTCTACTCGATCACGGTCGCCTATTACGTGCCGCGTCTGAGGAAGATTTCGGCGGAACAGGCGGATGCGCGCTCGATGATGACCGGCCGGGTCGTGGATAGCTATACGAATATCGCGACCGTCAAGCTCTTCTCGCATGCAGGAAGGGAAGAGGCCTATGCGCAAGACGCGATGGACGTATTCCTGAAAACCGTACATGCGCAGATGCGCAAGGTGACGGGTTTCCAGGCGCTGGTCTACTTCTACAACTGCGTTGCCCTGTTTGCCGTCGGCACGTTGTCGATCTGGTTCTGGCTGGACAGCGCCATCTCGATCGGGGCGATCGCGATCGCCATCGGCCTTGCAATGCGCATCAACGGCATGTCGCAATGGGTGATGTGGGAAGTGTCGGCGCTCTTCGAAAACATCGGCACCGTCTATGACGGCATGTCGATGATGACCAAGGCGCATGACGTGGTGGACCAGAAGGGCGCTTCGACGCTCACCGCGAAAAAGGGCCATATCCGCTACGACAACGTCCACTTCCACTATGGCAAGGGCAAGGGCGTCATCGAAGGCCTGACGCTCGATATCCCGGCCGGCCAGAAGGTCGGTCTGGTCGGCCGCTCCGGCGCCGGCAAGACGACGCTGATGAACCTGCTGTTGCGCTTCTACGATCTGGAGGGCGGCCGCATCACCATCGATGGCCAGGACATATCGACGGTGACGCAGGACAGCCTGCGTTCGCTGATCGGCGTGGTCACCCAGGATACCTCGCTGCTGCACCGCTCGATCCGCGACAACATCGCCTACGGCAAGCCGGAGGCGACCGACGCGGACATCATCGAGGCGGCAAAGCGGGCAAACGCCTGGGAGTTCATCGACGGACTTGCCGACATGCAGGGACGCAAGGGTCTCGATGCGCATGTGGGCGAACGGGGCGTGAAGCTGTCGGGCGGCCAGCGGCAGCGCATCGCGATTGCCCGCGTCTTTTTAAAGGATGCGCCGATCCTGGTGCTCGACGAGGCGACCTCGGCGCTCGACTCGGAAGTCGAAGCGGCGATCCAGGAGAACCTGTTCGCGCTGATGGAAGGCAAGACGGTGATCGCGATCGCCCACCGGCTGTCGACGCTCACCGAAATGGACCGGCTGATCGTGCTCGACCGCGGCCGGATCATCGAGGCCGGCACGCATCGCGAACTCGTCGCGAACGGCGGCATCTATGCCGACCTCTGGAACCGTCAGTCCGGCGGCTTCATCGGCCATGAGGATGTGATCGAAGAGGCGGCGGCGGAGTAAGCAATGAAAGCCCCTCGATTGCTTGAGGGGCTTTCATTATTTTGCGTGCAATGGTTTCCGCAGAGCCAAGGCTCTTAACAATTCCCAATAGATAGGATAATTTAGTAGCGCGAATAAAATCCGGTGCGCCATGGCTACGATTACCATTTCTCTTCCCGATACCCTGAAGGACTTTGTCGAACTCCAGATGGCGACGAAGGGCTACGGCAATATCAGCGAATATTTCCGTACCCTCTTGCGGGACGCGCAACAGAGAGAGAATGACGAACGCTTGAGGGCTTTGTTGCTGGAGGGGCTTTCCTCCGGAGAAGGGCATATCGCTACGCCTGAGTTCTGGAGCGATTTAAAGGCAGAGGCGGCGCTCCTTCTCGACAAGAAAGCGAAGAAGTCTTCGTCTTGATAGTCATCATCAAACCCGCGGCCCGATCCGACATCTTGCGGCAAGTCGACTATTACGGGGGCATCGGGCTGCGAGATATCGGGGAAAGGTTCCTCGTTTCCGTTCAGTCATCGATCGATGTCCTGACAACAGCACCTTTGGGCGGCTCTCCCCGATACTTTGCCGATGAGGAACTCCTAGGTCTAAGATCTTGGCCGGTGAAGTCATTTGAGGCATTCCGTATCTACTACATTCCACAGGATGATCGGTTGATCGTCGTGCGCGTTCTTCACGGGCGGCGAGACGTGGAAGGAATATTCGACGAAGATCCCGATGCCGATCATTAAGAAAATGTAAGCCGCCGCCCGGCCGCTTTTGCTTTGCCGCCGATCAGAATCCGCCTATATCCGGTCCATGTTGAAATCGGTCTTCCGCATATTCGAGAGCTTTATCAAGCCATTTGCGAGGCGGGACGACCTGAAGCCGCCGGTGGGCCTGATCGGCTTCGTCTGGTTCTATGTCAGTCAAGCCAAACTTCCCTTCTTCGCTATGCTGGTGCTTGGCGGTCTTGCCGCCGGCGTCGAGGCGGCGATGTTCTGGTATGTCGGCCGGCTGGTCGATATTCTCGACACGACCCAACCTTCCGAGGGATGGTCGGGGCTGCTTGTCGACCACGGGACCGAACTGGTGGTCATGGCGCTGGTGGTCGGCATTGGCCGCTTCCTGATCGGGCTGATGACGGCGCTGGTCGACCAGCAGATCATCACGCCCGGTTTCTACAACCTGGTGCGCTGGCAATCGTACATCCACGTATCACGCCAGTCGCTCTCCTTCTTCCAGAACGATTTCTCCGGCCGTATCGTTACGAAAGTCTGGTCGGCCGGGCAGGCGACCGGCGACGTTCTGACCTCCTTCATGGAAAGCGTCTGGTTCGTCGGCATCTATTCGGTCTCGACCATTGCGCTGGTCGCGGGGCTCGACTGGCGGCTCGCTGTGGTCGTCGTCGCATGGCTTTCGATCTTCGCGGTGCTCGCCAGATATTACGTGCCGCGTATTCGCGAACACTCCAAGGCCTCGGCCGAGGCCGGATCGATGATCAGCGGCCGCATGGTGGACGCCTATTCGAACATTCAGACGCTTCGTCTGTTCGGCCGCGACGAGGCGAACGACCGCTACATGCTATCCGGTTTCGAGAGCTTCCAGGACACGATCATCGCGTTCACCCGGCTGCTGACCAGCGTGCGCGCCTCCATGGCCTTCCTCTCCGGCACGATGATCGTCACCATGGCGGCGATGAGCGTGCATCTGTGGCTCTCCGGCCTGATCTCGTCCGGTGCCGTCGCCTTCACTATGGCGCTGATGCTGAGGCTGAACTTCCTGCTCGGCCGGCTGATGACGCAGCTCAACGGCATCATGCGCAATATCGGCACGATCCAGAACTCGGCCGAGCTGATCTCGCAGCCGATCGGGCTGGTGGATGCGCCGAATGCGACGCAGCTGGTGGTGAAGCGCCCGGAAATCCGCTTCGAGAATGTCAGTTTTCACTACGGCAAGGCGAAGGGCGTCATCGACGATCTGTCGCTCACCATCCGGCCGGGAGAGAAGCTTGGCATCGTCGGGCGTTCCGGCGCCGGCAAGTCGACCCTCGTCAACCTGCTCCTGCGGTTCTACGATCTCGAAGGCGGCCGTATCCTGATCGACGGGCAGGATATCGCCAGGGCGACGCAGGAATCGCTGCGCGCCCAGATCGGCATGGTGACGCAGGACACTTCGCTGCTGCACCGGTCGATCCGCGACAATATCCTGTTCGGTCGGCCGGATGCGACGGAAGCGCAGCTCGTCGAGGCGGCGCGCAAGGCTGAAGCCGACACGTTCATCGCGGCTCTCGAAGACCAGCGCGGCCGCAAGGGTTTCGACGCGCATGTGGGCGAGCGCGGCGTCAAGCTTTCCGGCGGCCAGCGCCAGCGCGTGGCGATCGCCCGCGTGATGATCAAGGATGCGCCGATCCTGGTGCTCGACGAGGCCACCTCGGCACTCGACTCGGAGGTGGAAGCGGCGATCCAGTCGAACCTGAAGCGGCTGATGCAGGGCAAGACCGTGCTCGCCATCGCCCACCGGCTCTCGACCATCGCAGCGCTCGACCGCCTCATCGTCATGGACAAGGGCCGGATCATCGAGGACGGCACACACAACGAACTGATTGCGCGGGGAGGGCTCTATTCGGAGCTCTGGGCAAGGCAGTCCGGCGGCTTCCTCGCCGCGGACGCAGCCCAATAGCGCTGCGGCTCACTGTCCGGTAACGGCGATCTCGGCGATCAGCCCGAAGTGGTTGGAGCCGTGCGGCTGGGGAATGCGGGTCAGCGACTTTATCTTGAGCGGCGCCCGCGCATAGACATGGTCGATCGGCACGCCGAACGCGCCCGCCCGGATCGGCCAGGTGGCGGGCTCGAAGCCGGCAGTCGCCAGGTCGGCATTGCGGAGGAACCGGCGCATGTTCGGCGCCAGGCTCGAGGCGTTGAAATCGCCCGAGAGCAGCAGGGGACCGCTCGTCTCGCTGATCGCGAGAGCGGCGCGGGTCAGTTCCACGGAGTGAAAATTGTCGAAATACGGCTTGGTCGTATGCATGCCGACGAAATGGATCGTTTGGCCGCGGACGGTCACCTTGGCGAGGATAAAGCGATCCGGAAAGATCTCGCTGAGCGATTGTACCGTCGGCGCTTCGATCGGCACCTTCGATAGCATGAGCTGGTCGCAATCCTCGATCAGCATGCCGCAGCCCACCCGGTAGGGATAGGTCTTCGCCAGCTCGTCCATATAGACCCTGAGCGGGGCGGCTTCCATGATGTTGACCAGGTCGGCGCCGGACGACCGGATCGTTTCGACGATGTCTTCCGCATTGGCGAAATTGTCGTTGAGGATGTTGAAGGACATCAGCTTGATGGTCGGTGCATTCACCTCCGCAGGTGTCATCGATGCGGCGAAGTCGCGGCTCATCAGCACCGCGTGGCCGACAAAGAGGAGCGTGGCGGCGAACAGCAGCCAGACCAGAAAGTGGCGCTTGACGAGAAGGGCTACGACCATGGCCGCGACGCAGCCGAGTGCCGCGTGCAGCTGCAGGCTGTAAAGCGTTCCCAAAATCCAGTGGGGGTGTATGTAACGCGTCCCGATCGCCATCAGCACAAGCGACACGATGACGCAGATGGCAACCGATAGTGTTTGTCTCATTCGGGTCTGTCCGGGACGGCCGCCTTCTGTCGTGGGCTTGGCCTAACATGAGGCCCGATTTGTTGCAATGCGGTGCCCGGCAGGGCAGTTAACGGGAAGTGCGCCATCCTCGTTGTTTCGCTTGGAAAACGCCTGATTTTTCCGGGCCGAACAGACCAGTGCAGGCCTTGTTTCTCAGGCCTGTGCTCTGCCTGTCACGCTGGTCCGGAACCCTCCGGGTTTTCCGGCGACAAACTGGTCGGCACCCCTTGCCAAGGCTGGACATATTTTGCGATCAAGCATAGAACGCGCCGGATTGCTGGGGAATCTATGGTCGAATTGTGTTCAACTGAGATTCGCCCGGACGGGGGCAGAGCGGTTTCCGCGAATTGCGTGAGAAGGATGATTGAGCCGTGAGCGAGCACGACACACATAGCGAAACACTGGGCGAGCCCACTCGCCGTGATTTCCTTTATCTGACCACCGGCATGGCCGGCGCTGTCGGCGCTGTATCTGTTGCCTGGCCCTTCATCGACCAGATGCGCCCGGACGCCTCGACGCTGGCGCTCGCCTCCATCGAAGTGAATGTCGGTGCTCTCCAGCCGGGCATGTCGCTGACCGTCAAGTGGCGCGGCAAGCCTGTCTTCATTCGCAACCGCACGCCGAAGGAAGTGGAAGAGGCGAATGCCGTGGCGCTGGCGGATCTCAAGGATCCCGTCGCCCGCAACGCCAATCTGCCAGCCGACGCGCAGGCAAGCGATATCGATCGTTCCGCCGGCCAGGGCAAGGAGAACTGGATCGTGATGATCGGTTCCTGCACCCATCTCGGCTGCGTTCCGCTCGGCCAGTCCGGCGATTTCGGCGGATGGTTCTGTCCGTGCCACGGCTCTCACTATGATACGGCGGGCCGTATCCGTAAGGGCCCGGCGCCGCAGAACCTCGCCATTCCGAATTTTGCATTTGCGTCCGACACAGTGATCAGGATCGGGTGAGGGGATAATATTTATGAGCGGTCATTCCACATACCAGCCATCGACCGGCATCGAAAAGTGGATCGATTCGCGGCTTCCGCTGCCGCGCATGATCCATGACAGCTTCATCTCCTACCCCGTTCCCCGCAATCTGAACTATGCCTACACGTTCGGCGCCATGCTGTCGGTCATGCTGATCGTGCAGATCATCACCGGCGTGGTGCTCGCCATGCATTATACCGCTTCGACCGGCATCGCCTTCGACTCGGTCGAAAAGATCATGCGCGACGTGAACCATGGCTGGCTGCTGCGCTACATGCATGCCAACGGCGCCTCGTTCTTCTTCGTCGCCGTCTACCTGCATATCGCCCGTGGCCTCTATTACGGCTCCTACAAGGCACCCCGCGAAATCCTCTGGATCCTCGGCGTGGTGATCTACCTGCTGATGATGGCGACCGGCTTCATGGGCTACGTTCTGCCCTGGGGTCAGATGTCCTTCTGGGGCGCGACCGTCATCACCGGCTTCTTCTCGGCCTTCCCGCTGGTCGGCGAATGGATCCAGCAGTTCCTGCTCGGCGGCTTTGCCGTCGACCAGCCGACGCTGAACCGCTTCTTCTCGCTGCACTACCTGCTGCCCTTCATGATCGCCGGCGTCGTCATCCTGCACATCTGGGCCTTGCACGTCACCGGCCAGACCAACCCGACCGGCGTTGAGGTGAAGACCAAGACCGACACCGTCGCCTTCACGCCCTATGCGACGATGAAGGATGCGCTCGGCGTCTCCGTCTTCCTGATCGTCTACGCCTGGTTCATCTTCTATATGCCGAACTACCTCGGCCACCCGGACAATTACATCCCGGCCGACGCCTTGAAGACCCCCGCTCACATCGTTCCGGAATGGTACTACCTGCCGTTCTACGCCATGCTGCGCGCGATCACGTTCAATGTCCTCTTCATCGACTCCAAGCTTGGCGGCGTTCTGGTGATGTTCGGTTCGATCCTCATCCTGTTCTTCCTGCCCTGGCTCGACACGTCGAAGGTCCGCTCCGCCGTCTACCGTCCCTGGTACAAGCTGTTCTTCTGGCTGTTCGTTGCCAATGCGATCATGCTCGGCTGGCTCGGTTCCCAGCCGGCGGAAGGCATCTTCACCGCGCTGTCGCAGATCGGCACGCTGTACTACTTCGGCTTCTTCCTGGTGATCATGCCGCTGCTCGGCCTGTTCGAAACGCCGAGGCGCATTCCGAACTCCATCACGGAAGCGGTTCTTGAGAAAAAGAACGGCAAATCCGCCGAAGCCCGCGCCTGACGCCTGCGACCGAGAGGGATTAGAATTATGAACAAGCTTGTTACAAGCCTCGTCTCGCTGGCCTTTCTGGCGGGAATGGGCGTCGCCTCGGCCGTGGCGCAGGAAAATCACGCTGCGGCCCCGGCCGCGGAACATGCGGAAACGCCGCATTTTCCGATCCACCATCCCAAGGAAACCGACTGGAGCTTCGCGGGTCCTTTCGGCCATTATGACAAGGGCCAGCTCCAGCGCGGCCTGAAGGTCTATACGGAAGTCTGTTCCGCCTGCCACTCGATGCGTCTGGTCTCCTTCCGCACCCTGGAAGACCTCGGTTATTCGGAAGCCCAGGTGAAGGCGTTCGCGGCCAACTACAAGGTTCAGGACGGCCCGAACGACGAAGGCGAGATGTTCGAGCGCACCGCCGTTCCGTCCGACCACTTCCCGTCGCCCTTCCCGAACACCCAGGCTGCCGCTGCCGCCAACAACGGCGCAGCACCGCCGGACATGTCGCTGATCGCCAAAGCCCGCGGCGTGACCCGCGGTTTCCCGCAGTTCGTCATCGACATATTCACCCAGTACCAGGAAGGCGGACCGGATTACATCCATTCGCTGCTGACCGGCTACGAGCAACCGCCGGCCGGGGTCGAGGTTGCTCCGGGCACCCATTACAATCCGTATTTCGCCAGCGCCGCCGCGCTCGCCATGGCTCCGCCGCTCAGCGCCGACCAGGTGACCTATGACGACGGCGCGCCGCAGACGGTCGATCAGTATGCCAAGGATATCTCGGCCTTCCTGATGTGGGCTGCCGAGCCTCATCTCGAAGATCGCAAGCGCACCGGTTTCATGGTGATGATCTTCCTGGTGATCTTCACCGGCCTGATCTACCTGACCAAGAAGTCGGTCTATGCCAGCAAGGAACACTGAGGTTTTACCTCGTGATTGCGAAAAGGCGGCCTGCGGGTCGCCTTTTTTGTTGGGAGGGGAGCCATCAGTTGCTAGGCTCGGTCTCCTTCCTGCCGCCAAATATGTGGGTCACATGTCTTCCAAAAACGCTCTCTCCGCCGCCATCCGTTCCATCCCGGATTATCCGAAACCGGGCATCATCTTCCGCGACATCACCACGTTGCTCGGCGACGCCGTTGCCTTCAGGCAGGCGGTGGATGAGCTGGTGGCACCCTATGCGGGCCTGGGTATCGACAAGATCGCCGGCATCGAGGCGCGCGGCTTCATCCTCGGCGGCGCGCTGGCGCACCAGTTGAGAGCCGGTTTCGTGCCGATCCGCAAGAAGGGCAAGCTGCCGCACCAGACCGTTCGGATGGCCTACAGCCTCGAATACGGCACCGACGAGATGGAGATCCATGTGGATGCGGTGAGGGCCGGCGAGAAAGTGATCCTCACCGACGACCTGATCGCGACAGGCGGCACCGCGGAAGGTGCGGTAAAGCTGCTGCGTCAGCTTGGCGCCGAGATCGTCTCGGCCTGCTTCGTCATCGACCTGCCGGATCTCGGCGGTCGCCGGAAGCTCGAAGCGCTCGGCGTGGAAGTCAGAACGCTGGTCGAATTTTCAGGTCACTAAGTCCCGGCCACGAAGGCGGGCCGGGCGAGGGGCTTGCACGGAAACTTCAAGCGAATTCCAGCACAGTGCCTTCGTAGCGCATCACCACCTCGCCATGCTGATTGACGCCGTCACAGACGGTCATGTTGATCCAGGTGCCGGGACGCGAGGCGAGCGAGCGGCTCTCTGTCAGCGCGACGGAATAGGTGACGCTGTCGCCGGCATAGACCGGTTTCAGCCATTGCAGTTTTCTGAAGCCGGCCGAAGGACCGAGCTTCGGGGCTGTGATGCCCTCGCTTTCGAGCCGCGCAACCTCGGTTTTCCAGTAGGCGATATAGGTCTTCATCCAGCCGGCGCAGGTATGCCAACCGGAGGCGCAGAGGGCGCCGAAAACGTAGTTTTTCGCTGCTTCGGCATCCACGTGGAAGGGCTGCGGATCGAATTTCTTCGCGTAGCGGACGATGTCCTCGGCGGTGAAGAGAAGCGTACCGGTGATGATTTTCTGGCCGGGTGGAGAAAGCTCGATCAGCCTCATGCAGCGTCCTCCCGGGCGTCCCGCAGCCGCATCATGATCGGGTTCTCGCCGCGCATGACGATCTCGCCGCGCTGGTTCTCCACTTCGTGCAGGAACTTGACGATGCCGATGCCCGGGCGTGAGCGAAGCGAGCGGGATTCGAGCACGGTCGAGCGGCCGGACAGCGTGTCGCCGGCCAGAACCGGCCTTTTCCATTCCATGAACTCGATGCCCGGCGATCCCTCCGACGAGGAACTGGACAGCCAGCCGTCGAACATCATGCGCATGAACATGCTCGCCGTATGCCAGCCCGAGGCCGACAGGCCGCCGAGGATGCTTGCCCTGCCGGCCGCCTCGTCGAGATGCATTGGCTGCGGATCGAACTCGGCGGCGAATTCGACCATCTCGTCTGCCGTCACCAGCTTGGATGCGAGCGGGAAAACCCGCCCCACCGAAAAGTCCTCGAAATAATATGCGGCTTCCGTCATGTGGCCCTCCCGCCCACGGTCTCAGGTGTTGAAGCGGAAGTGGATCACGTCGCCGTCCTGGACGACATATTCCTTGCCTTCGTCGCGGCCCTTGCCGGCTTCCTTGGCGCCGACTTCACCCTTGAAGTTGATGTAGTCGTCAAAGGCGATGGTGAAGGCGCGGATGAAGCCGCGTTCGAAGTCGGTATGGATGACGCCTGCGGCGGCAGGGGCCTTGGTGCCGCGCACGATCGTCCAGGCGCGGGTTTCCTTCGGGCCGACGGTGAAATAGGTGATCAGGTCGAGCAGGTGGTACCCGGCGCGGATCAGCCGGTCTAGGCCGGCTTCCTCAAGCCCGAGGGCCGACAGGAATTCCTTCGCTTCCTCTTCGGGAAGCTGAGCCACCTCCGATTCGATCGCGGCCGAGATGATCACGCATTCGGCGCCCTGCTCCTTGGCCATGACGGCGACGGCCTCAGTGTGCTCGTTGCCGGTCGAGGCATCGGCTTCCGCTACGTTGCAGACATAGAGGACCGGGTGTGAAGTCAGAAGGTTGAGGCCCTTCAGGATCTCGATCTCTTCGGGCGCCAGCGTCTTCAAAAGCAGGCGCGCCGGCTTGCCGTCGTTCAGGAGCTTGATAACCGCATCCATGACCGGCAACTGAGCAACGGAATCCTTGTCCTTGCTGGCGGCGCGCTTGCGGGTCTGTTCGACGCGGCGCTCCAGGCTTTCGAGGTCGGCGAGCATCAGCTCGGTCTCGATCGTGTCGGCATCGCCGACCGGGTTGATGCGCCCCTCGACATGGGTGATGTCGTCGTCCTCGAAGCAGCGCAGCACATGCACGACCGCATCCACTTCGCGGATATTGGCGAGGAACTTGTTGCCCAGGCCTTCACCCTTCGACGCGCCGCGCACAAGGCCGGCGATATCGACGAAGGAGATGCGGGTCGGGATGATTTCCTTGGAGCCGGCGATTGCCGCCAGCTTCTGCATGCGCGGATCGGGAACCGCCACTTCGCCGGTGTTCGGCTCGATCGTGCAGAAGGGATAGTTGGCCGCCTGGGCGGCAGCCGTCTTGGTGAGCGCATTGAAGAGAGTGGACTTGCCGACATTCGGCAGGCCCACGATACCGCATTTGAAACCCATGGGTCCGGACCCTGTATCTGAAGAAATTTCGTTGCTGTGGCTATGGGGGAAAGTGCCGGAGCGGTCAAGGCTTGGTCGGGATATTGCAAGGCGAGAGGGCCGGAGCCGTTGCCTTGCGGGCAGGGCCGTTTGGCCTTATTTTAGCGGAGAAGGAGTTCCGGCCATGACCGTTTTCACCGTGACGAAAGAGGGCGAGGTAACGCTGACGAGCGATGTGCTGAAAGGTCTCGGCATTCATCCGGGCGACCGGGTCGCCGTCGTCGAGCGACCGGGCGGACGGCTCGAATTGTCGCCGGTGAAGGAAGCCGTTGCGACGGCGGGTCAGGAGACCGGCGGTTTGGAGAAGTTCTTCGGCAGTTTGAAGAACGAACACAACATTCACGCCACGCTGGAAGAAATCCAGGAAGCCATCGAGGCCGGTTGGGCCGGGGAAGTACGGTTCGACGATGATCGTTGATACGAACGTGCTCGTTCGGGCATGGGCTGACGATCAGGAGCGGCAATCCCTGGAGGCGCGCTCGCAGTTTGCGACAGCCGAAAAGGTTTTCGTTTCGAATGTCGCACTCTGCGAATTCGTCTGGGTCGCCCGGCAAGTCTATCGGCGGAAGTGCATGGAGATCGCACAAGCCATCCGCCTGCTGATTGCGGACGAACATATCGTCATCGATCGCGAGGCAGTCGAGGCAGGCCTCGCCTTTCTCGATGCCGGCGGGGATTTCGCTGATGGCGTGATTGAGTTCGAAGGCCGGAGACTGGGTGGCGATACGTTTGTGAGTTTCGACAAGCGTGCGGTAGCGCTCATCCAGGCAAAGGGTCGCAAGGGCATATTGCTTGACGCCGATTGATCCGCCATTCACCGAGCAGTTGCTTGAAAAACCTCGGTTGCGGTGCGATATAGCCGGCATGTTCTCCCGATAGGATTGCATTGTCAGGAGAGGCCGATGGCCGAAGACACCACCGTAAAACCGAAGACGAAAACCAAGACCAAGCTGGAGCGGCCGAAGCTCTACAAGGTCCTGCTGGTCAACGACGACTATACGCCGCGCGAATTCGTGACCATGGTGCTGAAGGCCGTGTTCCGGATGAGCGAGGAAACGGGTTACCGCGTGATGCTGACCGCGCACCGGATGGGGCTGGCGGTCGTCGTCGTCTGTACCAAGGACATCGCCGAGACCAAGGCTAAGGAAGCGGTCGACCTTGCCAAGGAGGCAGGCTTCCCGCTGATGTTCATCACCGAGCCCGAGGAATAGGTTATTTCCTCTTTTTCCCGGCCTTCACGCCGAGCGCTTCGGCGCTGATCCAGAACACCGCATCCTGCGATTCTGCCGTCTCCAGCCACAGGAAGTCGAGGTCGGGGAATTCCTCTTCGAGGATTTCGCGGCCCGAGCCGATTTCGCAGATCATCCCGCCCTCGGGATTGAGATGCGCCGGCGCTTCCGCCAGCAGCCGGCGGACGAGGTCGAGACCGTCGACGCCGCCGTCGAAGGCCATGGCCGGTTCAGAGCGGAATTCCTCCGGAAAACCTTCCATCGCCTGGTGGTCGACATAGGGCGGATTGGTGATGATCAGGTCGTATTTTTTGCTTCCGATCGGCGCGAAGAGGTCGCCGTTGAAAAGCGTGAGCTGATCTTCGACGGCATGTTCCGTAACGTTGAGCTTGGCCACTTCGAGCGCATCGGGGGAGAGGTCCACCGCATCAACTGCCGCATTCGGGAAGAATTTCGCGGCGAGGATGGCAAGGCAGCCGGAGCCGGTGCAGATGTCGACGGCGCTTTCGACGCTTAGCGGATCGGGCAGGAAGGTGGAGCCGTTTTCACCCAGATATTCACTGAACAGGATTTCGCCGATATGGGAGCGGGGCACGATGACCCGTTCATCGACCAGGAAGCGGACGCCTTGGATATAGGCGTGGCCAGTCAGGTAGGATGTGGGTTTGCGGGTCGTCACGCGGGCGTCGATCCGCTGGGCCAGCAGCCGCCGTTCGGCCGGCAGCAGGCGTGCGTCGAGAAACGGATCGAGCGCGTCGATCGGCAGGTCGAGTGAGTCGAGGACCAGGAAGGCGGCGTCGTCGCTTGCCGTCGTCGTGCCGTGGCCGTAGCTGAGGTTTGCGGCGCTGAACCGGGAGATGGCATAACGCCAGTAGTCGCGAAGGGTGACGAGTTCGCCGGTGATGTCATCCATGTTCGGGGCTTGGTTCATGTGAGCTTCCCTTTTCGATCGGCCTCCCATAGCCGCTCCGAAAGCGGTGCGCCACCCCCTTGACCGGAGCGATACCGGGCTATCTAGGTGCGGCGGATCTGGAAGCCGGTCTTGTTTTGAAGAAAACCGCAGCCTTCGTAGAAGCGCAGCGTTGCCGGGTCCGTCGAGCCGGTCAGGAGCATGACCTTGTAGCAGCCGTCATTCCAGGCCTGGTCGATGGCCCTGCGGATGAGGGCGCCGGCATAACCGCGCTTGCGGTGTTCCGCATGGGTGACGACGTTTTCGATCAGCGCATAGGGCGCGCCCTTGCGGGTGAGGTTCGGTAGGACGATCAGCGTCACCGTGGCCGCAGCTCGCCCGTCTGCGAAGCCGATCAACACGGTCATGCCGGGCTGGGCGAGAATTGCGGCGAAACGCTCCCGGGCCAGCGACGGCTCCGGGTCCGGATCGTGGTTCAGGTGGTGATAGAGTTCGATCAGGTCGGCAAGGTCGCCATCGCGGGCCGGGCGAATGACGAAGTCGGCAGAGGGCATCGACACTATTCGCCCTTGCCGCCGAACATCTTCTTGAGCATTTCGGCCATCGGGCCTGACGTCGGAAGGTTCGGCTTGCCGCCGCTGCGGGCCTGATGGATATGCGATTGCCCGGTCGGTTTGGCGACGGGCTTCTTTTCAGGCTTCGGCCCATCCTTTGAGGGCTTTTCCTCGTCCGGCTTGCCGCCGACGGCGAGCGCCAGCTTGTTCATCAGCTGCGAATCTTCCGCCTTCACCAGCATTTCGGCATTGTCGGCGAGCGCGTCGAGAAGAGGGGCGAGCCAGGTCTGGTCGACCTTGGCGAAATCGCCCAGCACATGGTTGTGAACGAGCTCCTTCGATCCCGGATGGCCGATGCCGAGGCGAAGCCTGCGGTATTCGCGACCGCAATGGGCGTCGAGCGACTTGACGCCGTTATGGCCGCCATGGCCGCCGCCGGTCTTGATGCGGGCCCTGGCCGCAGGCAGATCGAGTTCGTCGTAGATGGCGATGAGGTTTTCCGGCCCGAGCTTGTAGAAGCGCATGGCCTCGCCGACCGCTTCGCCCGAGAGGTTCATGAAGGTCTGCGGCTTGATCAGCAGCACCTTTTCGCCGGCGAGCTCGCCTTCCGAGATGAGCGCCTTGAACTTCTTCGACCAGGGCGAAAAGCCGGGACGGCGCTGGATCGCGTCCACCGCCATGAAGCCGATATTGTGGCGGTTGCCCGCATATTGGGAACCGGGATTGCCGAGGCCGGCGATGATGAGCATGGAGACGTCCATCCTTGACTGCTGGCTTTCACCACCGCGAAACGCCGCCAAAGTCAACCGGTTTCAACGCCCAAACCTCTATTGAGGCTCGCCGATGCCATAGCGCTTCAGAATTACAGTCTGGATGCCGTCCTTGATGAGGCGGTCGAGGCCCGCCTGCATCCTGGCGATCAGTTCGTCGGGCACATCCGGATTGCACGCAATGCCGAGATGCTGTTCGGTGAACAGGATGACCTTTTCGATCGGCGTTCCGTCCGTCTTCAGCTTCTGATAGACGCCTTCCGACATGGGCATCATGTCGATACGGTCCTGCAGCAGTTTTCGGAGCGTCGTATCGACGTTGGCGCTGAGATCGATCTTCGGGAAACCGGAACTCTTCAGAAGTCCCTCGGTATAGTCGGCGCGATGGGTGCCGACCGTGTACTGCTTGGCCTCCTCCAGGGTGGTCGCCGCGACCTTCGAACCCGCATGGCGCACGAGAACGCTGCGGTCGACGAAAAGAGGCACGACCCATTTGAAACGCGGCTCGCGTTCCGGCGTGCGGGCGGCGGCGAAGACGCAGTGCATGGATTGCGTCTCGGCCATGGCGATGGCGCGGGCCCATGGCATGATCTCCAGCGTGTAGGGCGTGCCCGCGTCCTGCATGATGATGTCTACCTGGTCGATGCCGGCGCCGCGGTAGTTGCCGCCGGGCTCCTGGTAGCTGAAGGGCGGGTAGGACTCGGTCGAAAAGACGACGGTCTGCTGGGCATGGGCGCCACAAGCGAGGCTGAGGCTGGCAAGAAGCGGCACTGCGATTTTCATCTGTCCACCTTCCAAACGCGCATGTTGTCATTTCTGACCCAGCATCTGGTCCCGCGGTGAGGGCTTGTCAGCTCGCCATGGACTCGATTTCGGCCTGCCGGGCGGATAGGGCCGAGAGCAGTTCGGAGATTTCGCGTGGCTTCGAGAAGAGGTAGCCCTGGGCGTAGTCGATGCCCATTTGCTGCAGCAATAAGCGCTGTTCTTCCGTCTCGACGCCTTCCGCGACGACCTTGCAGTTCATCTTGTGAGAAATAGCACTGATGCCTTCGACAAGCATCCTGTTCTTGCTGCCTATGTCACCTGTCTGTTCGGTGAGCGAGCGGATGAAGGACTGGTCGATCTTGACGATATCGACCGGAAAGCGGCTCATATAGCTCAGCGACGAATAACCGGTACCGAAATCGTCAAGCGCGATGCGGCAGCCGAAGCGATGGATCTCGTTGAGGATGGTGCGGATCTCGGGATTGTCGTGCATCAGCACGGCTTCGGTGATTTCCACCACGAAGCGCGACGGATCGATGCCGTAGCGGCCGAGCAGACCGGCAAGGCGGGCCGGCAGGCCGGGCTCGAATTGCAGCGGCGAGAAATTGACCGCGACATAGGTCTCGCCCATGCCGGGCAGGCGTGAGACGCGGGCAAGGTTGGCCATCGCGTCTTCCAGGATGAGGTTGCCGATCTGGCCGATCGAGCCGGTCTCCTCGGCAACGCAGATGATGCCGGCCGGCGACATCAGCCCCTTGCGGGGATGGCGCATCCGCATCAGCGCTTCGAAGCCTGAGGGAATGCCGGTCTCGATGTCGACGATCGGCTGGAAATGTGCCTCGAACCAGCTTGCGGCGATGGCGACTTCGATATCGCTCTCGATCTCGGCCCGTTCCCGCGTCTGGTCCAGAATCGCGGGATCGTAGACCTGCGCGCCGTTCTTGCCGTCGCGCTTGCGGGCGTACATCGCCATGTCCGATTTCTGCAGCAGTTCGGCGGCACTGGTGGCATGGCTCGGATAGAAGGCAAGCCCGATACTGGCGCTCAACCGCACGCCGGTGCCCTGAATGCGGAAGGGAACCTCGAACATGTCGACGATCTTCTGGCTGAGTTCGGTCGCGCGGCGCTCGGCGCCGTCCCCGGTGATCAGGATGGCGAATTCGTCGCCGCCGAGGCGGGAGGCGGTATCGGTATCCTGCAGCATCGGCTTCGTCCGTTCGACGAACTGGCAGAGCACGGCGTCGCCGGCGGCATGGCCGAGATTGTCGTTGATCGCCTTGAAGCGGTCGAGGTCGACGAATAGGCAGGCGACCTCGGTGCGCGCCTTGTCGGCCTCGGCGATCTTCTGGTCGAGCGTCGCCTCGAAACCCTGACGGTTCAGGAGCCCGGTCAGATGGTCGGAGATGGCCTGCTGACGGTTGCGCAGTTCCGATTGCCTCAGTTCCGTGACGTCCGTCATGACGCTCAGCGAGCCGGGAATGCTGCCGGCGGCCATGCCGAGTTCGATTTCGACGATCAGCACGTCCATCAGGCGGCCGTCGGCGCAGAGGAACCGGACGGTGGCTTCGATCGCGAGGCCGGTCAATTTCGCCTGCTGCTTGCGCCTTGCATAGATCTGGCGGTCCGCAGGCGCGACGAGCTCGGAAAAGGGATGGCCGATGACGTCGTCACGGCGATAGCCGGTCGCGAGCAGCCAATAGTCGCTGACGGCGGCGATCTGGTCGCCTGAGGTCAGCGAGAACAGCATGGCCGGCGTCAGGTTGTAGATTTCCGTGGTCTGCTGGTGGGCACGCTTCAGTTCGCGCTCTTCGCGCTCCAGCAGCGTCTGCATTTCGTTGAAGCTCTTCGCCAGCCGCCCCATTTCATCGTTCGAGCGCCAGTCGACATGGTGGCGCGAACCCAGCCTGCGGGTCGCCTCGATGGCTGCGGTCAACCGCATCAGCGGCTTGATGACCATGACGCGGTTGCCGAGTATCGCTGCGCCGAAGACCGTCAGGATGGTGATGATGAAGATGGAGATGAAAGCCATTTCCATCTGGTGCAAGGCGGAGAACCAACCGAGCTTCGGCACATAGACGGTGATGCTGCCGACATTGCGGGTGCCCTGCTGTGATTTGTAGAAGATCGGCTCGGAGATGGCTTCAAGGCCGCGGAAATCGGCCGGATTGACGTCGACTTCGGAAATATTCAGCTTGCCCGTATTGTCGCTGATCTGCACGCCGTTGATAGCCGGATCGGCGACGAGCATCGATGCGACCTGATGGATGCTGTCGGTGTCGAGATCCCAGAGCGGCTTGCCGAGCGCCTGGGAGTTGGTCACCAGTACGACATTGACGTGTTCGCTGAGGTTCTTGGCGGCCTGCTGGGAGGAAAGCGCCAGAAACAGCGTGAACAAGGGCGCGACGACGACCAGAAGGGCGCCTGAAATAATCGCAATAAAACGACTCTCAACGGAATGAGTCATCCGTCTTCCCCGCATTCATCGTCTGGCTGACGCCGGACTTTCCCCGTCATGCTGAAGTAGCGTCCATCGTTTCACCTATTCATTAAACTTCACTGAAACGACAATGCCAAGATTCGAACGAATTACGGAAGCAGCGTTACTAAACTGTATTCGACAAGCAATAAAAAAACCCGCTTTCTTGCGAAAGCGGGTCCCATTTCAAGAATTTCGGCCTGGTTATTCAGCAGAAGCCGGTTCTTCCTCGGTAACGCCTGCAGCCGGGGCGACGATCGTCGCGATGGTGAAGTCGCGGTCGCCGATGACCGGACGTGCGCCAGCCGGCAGCTTGACGGCGGAGATGTGGAGGCTGTCGCCGATCTTCGCGCCCGTCAGGTCGACGGTCAGGAATTCCGGAATGTCGTTGGCCGGGCAAAGCAGCTCGACTGCGTGACGGACGATGTTGAGAACGCCGCCGACCTTGATGCCCGGGGACTTCTCTTCGTTGACGAAGTGAACCGGAACTTCAACGGAAACTTCCGTGTTGCCCGAGACGCGCAGAAAATCCACGTGCATGGTGAAGTCGCGGACCGGATCGAGCTGATAGTCCTTCGGCAGGACCTGGATCTTCTCGCCGTTGACTTCGATCGTGGCAACCGTGGTCATGAAACCGCCGGCATGGATGCGCTTCGTCACTTCGTTGGTCGACAGAGCGATCGCGAGGGGGGACTGCTTGTCACCATAGATGACAGCAGGAATGAAACCGTTGCGGCGAAGTTCACGGGAGGACCCCTTACCTACCCGTTCGCGCGCCTCGGCCTTGAGCTCGTATGATGCGTGGCTCATGGCATATCCTTTCGAGGTTGTTTGGAGAGTTTTCCGCAAGCGATGTCGGCTCGCGTCAAACTGAAGGGCATCATCCGATGCGCTTCATCCGCGTTGCCTCCAAGGGTGTCTACGCGGACCGGCGCGCTATAATACAACGAGCAAGGATGTGCAAGCTTTTCGGCCTGGAAACAAAGGGCCTGCGCTTGACTTAGCCGGTTCGTCTTCCACATTGGTGCCGGTTGAACGAGGGAAGGGCTTGATTCATGAAACGAACTTTGATCGCGGCCAGCCTGATGGCTGCGTCCTGCGTATATCCGGTTGCGGCGGCTGAGATCAACGACAAGGGTGCCCGCACCCTCAAGGAAAGCCTCATCCACTTCCTGCCGGATACGGTCAAGTCCACGGGCTTCCTGACCGTCAAGCCGGCCGGCGAACGCTACGAGATCAGCTACGATTTCGCCAAACTCCTCAAGTCCATCAACAAGAAAGACTTCACTGTTTCCGGCCTGAGGCCGTATTCGGTCTTCGCCGCGCCGCTCGACAACGGCCAGTGGAAATTCAACAGCGACAGCGACATGAATTTCACCGTCAAGGGCAAGATGCCCGACGGCAAGCCGACGAACATCAGCTACTCCGTCACCGACATGGTGTTTTCCGGCATTTTCGATCCGGCGATCAGCTATCTGCGCTCGGGCGAGGCGACCTCCGGCCCGATCCGCATGGTCTCGAAGAGCGGCAAGGAAGAGGTCGAGGCGAGCTTTGCCGGCATGAATTATTCACTGGCGTCCACGGCGAGTGCGGCAGCCGGCGGCACGGATTTTACCGGCAAGGGCTCGTTCCTGCGCTTCTACGAACGGGTTGCGACGCCGGAAACCCCGCCGATACAGATCCGCGCCGAAAGCCTCGATTTCGATGTCGGCGTCCAGGGCGTGATGGCCGAGAAGATCCGTACTCTCGTCGCGTTCATGCTGGAACTCGTCAAGGATGAAAAGCCGTCGCAGGCCGAGATCGCCAAGCTCAAGGATCTCATCCGCGGCGCAATGCCGTTCTTCACGGCGCTTTCCGAAAAGATCAGCTTCAACCAGTTCACCGTGGCAAGTCCGCTCGGCGATTTCGGCGTCAACAAGCTCGACTACCTGTTCACGATGAGCGAGCCCGCCGCAGCAACCCGGATCGGCTTCGGGGCGCGCGTCGAGAACATCTCCACGCCTGCCGGCATCATCCCCCCGCTCTACGCTCAACTGGTGCCCGATATGGCGGAAGTTGAGGTCGGGATCGCCGACCTCAACTTCCAGCGTTTCATCGACACCTTGATGGAAATGGACTTTTCGAAACCCGTTCCGCTGCCGGAAGCGGAGGGCGAGCGCCTTGGCAAGGCCTTTCTCGACGACGGACAGCTGACTATCGATTTCCCGCGGGTCGCCGCGAAATCCGCTCTCTACGACATCGAAGCCTCCGGCAAGGTCAAGGGTTATCCGGAGGAGAAGGAGCGCTATACGCTCGAAACCTCGATCCTTGCCCGCGATGTCGACAAGCTGATCCAGTATTTCCAGGCCGCCGCCAAGAGCGACCCCGAATTCAACCAGGCTTCGTTCGCTTTGATGATGGCGAAGGGCATGGCGAAGACGGAACCGGATGGCCGCCTGCGCTGGGACATCAAGTTCGAGGACGGCAAGAGCTTCAGCGTCAACGGACAGCCGATCCAATGATCTGACGACCTGTCCACACCTTCTTGTGCCGGCTTTACGTTTGCCAGTCAGCCGGCATTTACCATCCCAAGGAACGTTTCGAACATGTTTCGATGCTAGAACTTTTCAATCAAGATAGTTGAAAAGTATCAGGCAATCATGTTTCGCGTTTTTTCCTGCATCTTCGTCGAGCACGATCTTCGCTATATCGCCTGCGCGGTATTGATCTGCGTGATCGGATCCTTCCTGACCATCCGGCTTTTTTCCAGAGCCCGGCGTGGCGGCGGGCTCGAAAAGGTCATCTGGCTTTTCCTCACGGGCTTCATCGGCGGTTCGACCACCTGGACGACGCACTTCCTCGCGATGCTCGGTTATCTCGGAGGCGGGCAGGCGGGATATGACCCGACCCAGACGCTTCTGTCTTTCATGATCGCGGTGGCGAGCGCCACGATCGGCTTCGGTGTTGCAAGCTATGGCGGCCGGTCCCTGCTCGCGGAGGCCGGCGGCGTCGTCATGGGGCTCGGTATCGCTGCGATGCATTACACGGGCATGGCCGCCTACGAGGTGCAGGGCGTCATCGACTGGAACCAGTCCTATGTTGCCGCCTCGCTCATCTTTGCCGCCGTTTTCGGCGCTCTGGTGACCAATCGCGTCGCGCACCCGGCGACGCGGTTCTGCAAGTACGGTTCGGTTCTGGCGATGATCCTTGCGATCGCCACGACCCATTTCACCGCCATGGGGGCGATCGAGGTCGTTCTTGATCCGAATGCCGTCCTGCCGAATGAGGTCGTCCCACCGGTGGTGCTTGGGTTCGCCGTGCTGTCGCTGATGCTGATCCTGCTGGCGCTGACGGCAGCCACCTATCTGATCGATGCCCGCGTGACCAAGGCTGCCGTCGAGCAGTATCGCCACCTTTCCCTGCACGACGCTTTGACCGGTCTTGCCAATCGCGCCGCGTTCAACGAGCAACTTGCGGAGATCGCATCGCGACCGGCGGATCTGACTAACCGCATCGCAGTTCTCTCGCTCGATCTCAATCGCTTCAAGGAAATAAACGACGTCCATGGCCACGCCGCTGGCGATGAGGTGCTGCGCACGATCGGCAGTAGGCTTGCCGAGGCGGCAGGTGAGGGCGAATTCATCGCCCGTGTCGGGGGCGACGAATTCGTCGCGCTGAAACACATGTACTACCGGCGCTCCGACGCGATGCTGCTCGCCGGCCGGCTGCTTGCGGAAGTCTGTAAGCCGGTCGAATGGAACGGCAATACGCTCACCGTCGGTTCGAGCGTCGGGATTGCGCTCTATCCGGGGGACGCAAAGACGGTCGACGATCTCGTGGCCCAGGCGGACGTCGCCATGTATCGCGCCAAACAGTCGGGCGACAATGCCATCCGCTTTTACGACTCTTCGATGGACCAGGCGGCTCGCGAACGCAACGCGCTCGCCATGGACATGCGTTCCGGGCTCGTGGCGGGCCAGTTCGAACTCTACTACCAGCTCCAGAACGATACGTTCACCGGCGAGGTCATCGGTTTCGAGGTGCTGTTGCGCTGGAACCATCCGGTCCGCGGACTGGTGTCTCCCAACGAGTTCATCCCGATCGCCGAGCGCACCGGCTTCATCGTCGAGCTCGGCGAATGGGTGCTCCGGAGCGCCTGCGCGGAGGCGGCGACCTGGAAAAACCCGTTCGGCTTCGCCGTCAACGTCGCCGGCCAGCAGCTTGCCGATCCGAAATTCCCGAACAAGGTCCGCGACATCCTCAAGGAGACGGGGCTGGATGCGGAGAGGCTCGAGCTGGAGATCACTGAGTCCGGCATCATCGCCGATCATCAGCGGGCGCTGCAGACCGTTCGCCACTTGAAGAGCCTCGGAGTGAAGATCGCCATGGACGACTATGGCACGGGTTATTCGTCGCTTTCGACGCTGATGTCCTTCCCTTTCGACAAGATCAAGATCGACCGCACCTTCGTGGACGGGCTTTCGGACAATTCACAGTCGGCGGCGATCGTCCGCTCGACCCTCATCCTTGCCTCGAGCCTCCACATACCGGTGCTTGCCGAAGGGGTGGAGACGGATGCGCATATGGCCTTCCTGCGCAAGGAGGGCTGTAAGCAGGTGCAGGGATACCTTTTTGGTAGACCTGGCCCGAGGGCGCTGATCGAGCATCTCGTCAATGGCGAGGCCGGCGGCGAAATCCGATCGGCGGCGGCCGTCAAAGTCGCCTGACCTCGGCGTCAGCGCCGGGGTTCGCCGCCGGGGGCATAGACCGTCTTCTGCTCGAAACGGAACTTGTGGCCGCACTGGCCGCAGCGGATCATGTATTTGCGCGGATCGGTCGAGGCGAATTCCGTCAGGAAGCCTTTCGGCAGCTCGTCGATGCGAAAATCGCGATTGCCCTGCCGCCTGTCGTCGGTCTCGGAAACCTCGGCGAAACCGACATTGCCGCACTGGGAACATTCGAGCTTTCGGGAATAACGGTCGCGAGCGGCCATGCTTGTCTCCTTCTTCGGGGGGCCTTCTAGCCGAAGCTCTGGCACAAAGCAAAACGCCGGAACCAGGTTCCGGCGTTTTCCGTCGACGATTTACAGTTACTTCAAGCAGGCCCTCTAGCGGCGGCACTCGCCGGACGCGACGACGCTGAAGCCGGCGTTTGCCGCTTCGCATGCGTTCGGGAAAGTCTGGGTGCGTCCGCCCTGCTGGCCGCAAACGGGACGGTACTCTCGCGTGCAGAAGCGGGGTTCCTCGGGTCTTCCGGGACGGCCAGGCTGGTTCCAGTCCGGGCGGTCGGGCCTGTCGGGACGATCGGGCCTGCCGGGTCGGTTCCAGTCCGGGCGGTCGGGTCGTTGCGGGCGGTCCCAGTCGGGACGGTCTGGCCGACCGGGGCGGTCCGGAGTTCCCGGGCGATCCCAATCGGGGCGATCAGGCCTCTGGGGACGGTTCCAGTCCGGCCGCGGCCGTTCCGGCGGATAATAGCCGCCCGGCCCGCTGCCTCCGTCGACGCAGGCCGACAGCAGCGGAATTAAAAGGAAGATGGCCAGTCTCTTCGAGAGGCCAATAAAGGAAAACATCGCGACTCATCCTCTGTTTGCGTTCGGAGGTGAGTCTATCCAAATACTGGTGGCAGAAGAAGGTCAGTCGAACAGGCTGGAGACGGAGGATTCCATCGCCGTGCGGTTGATCGCCTCTCCGAGCAGGTTGGCGGTGGTGATGACCCGGATATTGTGCGCCGACTGGACGGCCGTGGTCGGCTGGATCGAGTCGGTGATCACCAGTTCCTTCAGCTTGGAAGCGGCGATGCGGGCGACCGCGCCGCCGGAGAGCACGCCGTGGGTGATGTAGGCGGTGACGCTGGTGGCGCCATTTTTCAGAAGCGCTTCGGCCGCGTTGCAGAGAGTACCGCCGGAATCGACGATATCGTCGATCAGCAGGCAGTCCTTGCCGGAGATGTCGCCGATGACGTTCATCACCTCGGACTCGCCGGCGCGCTCGCGGCGCTTGTCGACGATCGCCAGCTGACAGTCGATGCGCTTGGCGAGCGCACGCGCTCGAACCACGCCGCCGACGTCGGGCGAAACGACCATGACGTTGTTGAGGTCGTAATGTTCTTTCACGTCGCGTGCCAGCACCGGCACTGCGAAGAGATTGTCGGTGGGGATGTCGAAAAAGCCCTGGATCTGGCCTGCATGCAGGTCGAGCGTCAGGACGCGGTCGGCGCCGGCCTCGGTGATCAGGTTGGCGACAAGCTTTGCCGAGATCGGGGTGCGCGGGCCGGCCTTGCGGTCCTGGCGGGCGTAGCCGAAATAGGGGAGGACAGCGGTGATGCGCTTGGCGGAGGACCGCCGGAACGCATCGATCATGATCAGCAGTTCCATCAGGTGGTCGTTGGTCGGGAATGACGTGGACTGGATGATGAATACATCCTCGCCACGCACGTTTTCCTGAATTTCAACGAAGATTTCCTGGTCTGCAAATCGCCTGACACTGGCTTTTCCGACTGGAACATTCAGATAGCTGCAGATCGCGTCGGCGAGATGCCGGTTCGAATTGCCTGCGAAAACCTTCATTGCGGTCCGCCTGTTTTGAAGCTGGATGCGGGCCTTTTACCGCCGCGGCCTTCGAATGCAAGTGCGTTTCGCACCCGCTCACTCTTTTTTATGAAGAAACTGTGACCCGTGGCTTTTGAGGTTCAGTCCAGGATCGGCCGGCCAGACAGCTCAGCCCTGGGATTGGCGCCAGGCCACATACTCCTGGATCGTCTTGGCGGCGATGGTCTCCATGGTCGAAGCGGGGACCGACGTCCACGGGTCCTGGCCGCTGCCGGGCACACTTTCCTGCCCCTGCATGCGGTGCAGCCGGGCGCCGGAACCATCGAGGATATCCCAGACATAGACGATGGTGACCTTGCCGCTGTCGGAGAAGGCGGAGAAATAGCCTTTCAGGATATGCTCGGTGCTGCTGTCGCTCGACGGCCGGATCGTCAGGCCGTTGGCGCGGGCCTGAGTGCCGAGCTGGCGGGACAGCGGCGTCACCGCCTGGACCGGAGCGCCGATGATCGGCAGGAAGCGGACCGTCGGCCCGGACGCGGGCGGCAGCGAGGCGCTCTGCTGCCGGGGCGGAGCGGCCGCCGTTGCCGGCTGCTGCATGGTCTGCTGCTGGTCCTGGCCTCCCCCCTGGCCCTGCCATTGCGGCGGCGGGCCGGAGGAGGAGGGCGATACGGTGTTGCCGGATTCCAGCGCCCGGGCCTGGGCTTCGAGCGTGTTCTGAGGACCGGACTGATAGCCGCCGCTGCTGTTGTAGGTTTCCGGCTGTGCCGAGCGGGCCATGCGGTCGGTTTCCGCCTGGGTCACGGGCGAGGAGGTTCTTGCACCTCCACCGCCGACATTCGCCTGCGGCGTCAATGCTTCCGTCGTATTGCAGGAGGCAAGCACAACCGCCAGCAGGGTAGCGGACAGCAGTGTTCCGAAAAGCCGCATACCCGTCTCCTGCCGCAGATTCCTCAGGCAGAAGCTTAAAGTTCGCTCCCAAACTGTCAATCGCCTGATTTTTCGAGCTTTCAGCGCTGAATGAGCTCCAAAGGATGGCGGGAAAGTGGCTGCGGATCGCCTTCGGTCGTCAGGTAGGTGTGGCCGAGGGTCATGGCGGCGCCGCTGTCGGAATCCATGATGATCATGTGCACGAACAGCGTCATGTCCGGCAGAATTTCCTGCGGATTGCCGAAGTGGAACATCTGGTGCTCCATCCAGGAGGGCGAGAACCGCGCGCCGAGCGAATAACCGCAGGCGTTGAGGCGATGGCGCGACAGGCCGCGCTCGTCGAGAATGCGGGCATGGGTGTCGAAGACGTCGCCGAAAGTCTGACCGGGGTGCAGAACCTCCTCGATCGCGGTGATGGTTTCCAGGCAGGCTTTGTGGAGCTCGCGGTGGCGCGGCGACGGTTCGCCGACAATGACCGTGCGCATCATTGCCGCGTGGTAATGCGCCGCCGTACCCGCCCACTCGAGCGTCAGCTGGTCGGTCGCGTCGAGCTTGCGGCGGCCTGCCTTGTATCGGCAGAGCAGCGCATCGGCGCCGGAGCCGATGATGAATTCGTTGGCGGGATAATCGCCGCCGCCGAGAAAGACCGCGCCCTGCATGGCGGCGAGGATTTCCGCCTCGTCGCCGCCGGCCTTGATCAGTGGCAGCGCCGCGTCGAGCGCGTCGTCGGCAAGCTCGGCGGCACGGCGGGCAAAGGCGATTTCGGCCTGGCTTTTGACAAGGCGCAGCGTGCTGACCAGATAGGAGGCGTCGCTGATCTGGCCGAAGGTGGCGAGCTGGTTGTCGAGCAGGCGAGCGACGCGGCCGGTCATGCCGTGGGTATCGTATTCGACGCCGATCTTGGCGCCGAGCAGGTCCATGTCGCTCAACAGGTTCTTGAGGTCGAGGGTGGGATCGGCATTCACCCGATCGACCCAGACGACGATGTTCTCGACGATCGAGGTGTGGCGGGCCTGGCGCAGGTCGGCCGAGCGGGTGAGAAGCGTCATCGCCCCATCCGCCTTGACGATCAGGGTCTGGAAAAAGCAGTAGCCGAACGTGTCGTAGCCGGTCAGCCAGTACATGCTTTCCTGGGCGAAGATCAAAAGCGCATCCAGCTTGTCGGCGCGCATCTTCTCCGTCAGCCGCGTCAGCCGGTCGGCGTATTCGCTCCTCTCGAAATGCAGGGCCATATCAATTCTCCCGAAGTGCGATTGCTGAAATCTGGCGGCCGTAATCCGGCTCTTTGGCATGGGTGGTGCGGCGGTAGGAATAGAACCGTTCCGCATCCGGATAGGTATCGAGACCGAGGCTTTCGGCCCGCACGCCTGATGCCGTCAGCCGCCGGATGGTCAGCGACGGCAGGTCGAACATGGAATGCCCCGCATTCGATGACGGCGTGAAGAAGGCCTCGTAGGAGGGATCGTAGCCCAGGAACCGTTCAACGAATTCCGGTCCGACCTCGTAGCTTTCCGGACCGATCGAGGGGCCGAGGACGGCGGTGATGTTTTCGCGCGCCGCACCCAACGAGACCATTGCCTCGATGGTGTTTTCGAGCACGCCGGTCAACGCACCCTTCCAGCCGGCATGGGCAGCGCCGATCACGCCGTTCTCGCCGTCGGCAAACAGGATCGGGCCGCAATCGGCCGCCAGCACCCCGAGCGCCACGCCCGGCACGCTCGTCACCATCGCGTCGACCTTCGGCCGTTCGCCTGCATAGGTCTCGTCGACCACGAAGACGTCGGGCGAATGGATCTGGTGCACGGTCGCGAGCTTTTCGAGGGGCAGGCTGAACCAGGCAGCGACCCGGGTGCGATTCTCGACCACTTTTTCGCGGTCATCGTCCGAGCCGACGCCGACATTCAGACCGGCATAGAGGCCTTCCGAAACGCCGCCTTTGCGGGTGAAGAAACCGTGGCGGATACGGGCGCCGGCCCTGTCGTTCAACAGGGGGCTCTCGATCGGCTCCGGCAAGGGTATGTCCTGCATCGGCGTTGTCTATCCCGTTGATTTGAAGAGGTTTTGGGCGTGTTCTCAAGGCCTGCCCACTGCTTCGATCTAGGGCGAGAGTGGCGCAAGAAAAGGGCGGATGTCAATCGGTTGATGAATTGACGGCCGCTGTTTACTCCACCGCGCGAAACGGCATCAGCTTCAATGCCGGGCTCGATACCGCGATGACTTTGAAGAGTTCGCCCATCTTGCCGGCACCTTCGCCGGCCAGCCGATCGACGGCGGCGGCGATCAGGCGCTGCTCGGTGGGCTCCTTGTCCTTGGCAAGCGCGGTCGCCCGCTCGGCAAGGCCGAGGCCGAACAGGAAGTCGCCCTGGCGCAGGCCGCCGTTCAGATGAACGCCCGTGGAGACGGCAATGCGCGCGAGGTCCTCGAAATCGACATGGCTGGTGAGATCCGCTTCGCCGGGATTTTCGAGCGGCGGATCGTAGTCATGGTGGCGTACCGCCTGCAGCGTGTCGCCGAAACCGGTGACCAGATGGCCGTAGTCGATGATCAGGGCCGTGCCGCCGAAGGTCCTCAAGCGTTCGCACAGCGTCAGCATCACCGCCTGGCGGGCCGGCGACAGTTCGAAGACCGTGCCGTCGGGAATGCCGGCGAGGGGCGAGGGAAGGAGCTGCGGGTCGAGCGTCGCGACGCCGGCGGCAAAGCCGAGTTCATCTTCGGCGTTAAGACCAACGAGACGTTCGCGAAAACCGGTCGGTGTCTTGACGAACTGGCGGATCGGGATCGCATCGAACAATTCGTTGGCGGCGATCAGCGTGAAACCTTCCGGGACTTCCTCGAAACTGTCATGCCAGGAAATCTTGGTCGAAAAAGCCTCGAGCGTGATGCGCTGGACGCCGCGCAGGCGCTCGCTGGTCTCGACCAAATGCACATGCAGGTCTTCAAAAAACCGGGGCGCGATGCGTTTGATCACCCGCAGCATGTCGGTCATCATCGTGCCGCGGCCGGGGCCGATCTCCACCAGCCTGACGCCGGTCGGCGTGCCATGCTGCTGCCAGGCATGGACCATGAAGACGCCGACCATCTCGCCGAACAACTGGCTGATCTCCGGCGCAGTGATAAAATCACCGTGGCGGCCGAAAGGCTCGCGGGTGCGATAGTAGCCGTATTCCGGATCGGCGAGGCACAGCGCGAAATAGTCGGTCACGCTGATTGGGCCGTTGGTGCGGATCAAGGTCTTGATCTTTTCGGTGAGGGGGGTGCTCAACGCATGCCTCCCCTCAAGCCTTCGCCGCGGACGTTACCGCCGTGCGGGCGCGGAGAATGGCCCAGACACCCGCCGCGATCATCGGCAGAGACAGCACCATGCCCATGGTCAGCCAATTGGTGCCGAGCAGATAACCGAGCTGCGCATCCGGCTCGCGGAAGAATTCCACGAAGATGCGGCAGAGCGCGTAACCGACGACGAAGGTGCCGGCGATGGTACCCGGCACCTTCAGCGCCTTGAAACGGAAGATCAGCAGGGCAAGCACGAGGACGAGCACGATACCTTCGAGGCCGGCTTCGTAGAGCTGGCTCGGATGGCGGGAGAACGGCCCGCCGGTCGGGAAGACGACGGCCCAGGGCGCGCTGCTGAGGCGCCCCCAGAGTTCGCCGTTGATGAAATTGGCGATGCGGCCGAAGAACAGGCCGAAGGGCACGACCGCGGCGACCGTGTCGAACATGCTCCAGACGGGAATGGCGTTGCGGCGGGCGAAGATGATCATCGCCACCGTCGCGCCGATGAAGCCGCCATGGAAGGACATGCCGCCGTTCCAGATCTCCACCGCGCGGATGGGGTTCGCGGCCACGGCCCCCATGTCGTAGAACAGGATATAGCCGATGCGGCCGCCAAGCACGATGCCGGCTGCGACCCAGACGAGGAAGTCGTCGAGCTGGGCAGCCGTGATCGGCGACTGGCCGTCTTTCCACAGCGAGCCGTTCGCCGCCAGCCGCCGCGCATAGAACCAGCCGAGCATGATGCCGGCGACATAGGCGAGCCCATACCAATGGACCGCCAACGGGCCGATGGAGAAGGCCACCGGATCGATATTCGGGAACGGCATCAGAGCGAAAAGATGAAGCGCTTCGTACAAATTACAATGTTCTCATACAAACCGAATTGTCGCGGAACATGGCGGTGCGCTCATCGCCGGTCAAGGCGAATCTCGGCGATTGCCCCTTTAACCCCAGTGAAGTTCAGCGATTGCCAGGAACCTCAGTTGTCCTTCATCTGTATCAACTGAATAAGGTTTCCGCAGGTATCGTCGAGCACCACCATACGGACAGGGCCGGCATCCATCGATTTGTCCGAGACGGGGCGACCGGTACATCGGATGATGCTTGCAAGCGGCACGCACAGGCCCTACTTGATCCCTATGGACATTCGCCGGCCCGGATTGCCGGCCAGACGATATGGGAGTTCAGAACCATGGCAACCGGTACGAACCGCATTCTCGACGATTTCGCGCGGCTGATGACCGATGCCGCCGGCGCCGCGCAAGGGGTGCGCAAGGAGGTCGAAACGGCTTTCCACGCCCAGGCCGAACGCTTCCTCAACAACATGGACATCGTCAAGCGCGAGGAATTCGAAGCCGTCCGCGAAATGGCCGCCCGCGCGCGCGACGAGAACGAGGCGCTGAAGGCGCGGATCGAAGCGCTGGAAGCGAAGCTTTCGGGGCAGTGATCTGCGTTTCCCGGGGATGATCTACCTCTCTCCCGTGAAATCTAACACTGAGCTTGTCAGCTAAGATGCTGTTTTTTTCTTGCTCTCCCCAAGAGGGGAGGAAAGCGGCGTACCCAATACCTTCCCCGCCCTCCCAACCCATGCCTACAATCCGCTTGCTTCCGTCGCCGGAGTGTTTCGCGAGACGTTCGCGGGCAGGCGGAGGCCGGCGCCCTGGTTGGACCTGTAACGTGCAGGAAAGGTCAGGGAGGTGAAAGCCATGGAGGGTGCGCTGAAAGGCAAGCCTTCCTATCAAGCCTCCCCCTGGCCACCGGGCCGGGTTCGGATTAGCCGTGCAAGTGGCAGGATTTCCCGAAAGGAAATCGCGAACGAAGCCACGCAGTGGGGCGAGGTGATCACCTGTAGGGGCCGGAAGCCTCGAAAAGACGCCGAAGGCCACGCGAATGCGGAGCCACACATATCAAACAAAATGAGGTTCCGCATTCGTGTGGGCTCTCCCATCGTACCGTGCCGACCAGATTTTCGGCGCGGGCGGAGGTGTTGAAACGAAAAAAATGACGCCCTGTGGACACATTCAAAAAAGCCAGTGTCCAGAGTCGCTTATGACTCCGTTCTGATCTCCGCTGCGAACATGATTGGAGTTTTGCCCATGTAAAAACCGAGGGAGGGGCTGGCAGCCGGACTCCGTCTAGGTACACTGATTTTAAAGGATGATTCGAAACGGCTTGGTAAGCTCCAGACAGGGTGACTGCGTTATTCTGGAAGCGTCGGATGATCATCGACAGTGTTGTTCCCGGTTAGTGTTCGCGTGTTTTTGGCGTTTTACCGCACGAATTCGCATTCATTCCGGTCAAGAAGGTGCCGCATGACGCTTATGGAAATGGAAATCGAACGCCAGTCGAATCCGGTCGATATGATCGAATTCGTTGCTGCCTCGAACGATTGGACGTTCGAACGGTCGGGTGAAGACGAAATCGCCATGACCGTGGAAGGCCGCTGGACGGACTACCATGTTTCCTTCTCCTGGATGGAGGAGTTCGAAGCGCTGCATCTCGCCTGCGCTTTCGACATCAAGATTCCCGATGCCCGCGTCAACGAAGTCATCCGCCTGCTGAGCCACGTCAACGGTCAGGTGCTGATGGGACATTTCGACGTGTGGCGCCAGGAAGACGTCGTCATCTTCCGGCAGTCGCTGCTGCTGGCGGGCGGTGCCGAACCCAACAACCAGCAGGTCGAAGTGCTGCTTTCGAGCGCGCTCGAAGCCTGCGAATCCTATTACCAGGCGTTCCAGTTTGTCGTATGGTCGGGCATGGAGGCGAAAGCCGCCATGGAAGCCGTTCTGTTCGAAACCGTGGGCGAATGCTGATGGCCTTGGATCACTTGGGATCCATCATTCTGATCGGCGCCGGCAATATGGGCGGCGCCATGCTGTCCGGCTGGCTGAAGAAGGGCGTACCCGGCGCGTCCGTGACGGTCATCGACCCGTCGCCCTCGGACGCCATGAAGACGATGATGTCCGAGGCTGGCGCGCGTCATTTTGCGTCGGTGCCCGATGGTGCTTCCGCCGACATCCTGTTTCTTGCCGTCAAGCCGCAGCTCATGGATGCGGTCCTGCCGCCTCTGAAGCCTGTCGTGGGGCCCGGCACGGCGGTGGTTTCGGTCGCTGCCGGCAAGACACTCGCCTATCTCGAAAAACATCTCGGCGAGGCGGCCATGGTGCGCGCCATGCCGAACACGCCGGCAATGATCGGCCGCGGCGTTACCGGCGCCTATGCCAATCCAAAGGTTACCGACGCCCAGCGCGAAGCGGTGCAATCCCTGCTCAAGGTCAGCGGGCCGGTGGAATGGGTTTCAAGCGAAGCGGATATCGATGCGGTGACCGCCGTTTCCGGCAGCGGTCCGGCCTATGTGTTCTATCTCGTGGAGTGCATGGCGGAAGCGGGCCGCAAAGCAGGCCTGCCGGCGGACCTCGCCATGCGGCTCGCGCGGGAAACTGTCTCGGGGGCTGGCGAGCTCCTTCACCAGTCCCCCGATGACGCGTCCAGGCTTCGTCAAAACGTCACGTCTCCGAACGGCACGACCGCCGCAGCACTTGCCGTACTGATGGCAGACGACGGCATGCAGCCCCTGTTCGACAAGGCGATCGCCGCCGCCCGCAGCAGAGCCGAAGAACTCGGCGCCTGAGTAAATTCGAATGGCTGAAGACATCACCTATGGCGACTTCGAAAGAGTCGATATCCGCGTCGGCACGATCATTGAGGTCGAGCCGTTTCCGGAAGCCCGCAAGCCAGCGTTCAAGCTGAAGATCGATTTCGGTCCGGAAATCGGCATCAGGAAATCCTCGGCGCAGATCACCGTGCATTATACGCCGGAAACGCTGGTCGGCCGGCAGGTGCTCGGCGTCGTCAATTTCCCGCCGCGGCAGATCGGCCCGTTCCGCTCGGAAGTGCTGACCCTCGGCTTCGAGGACGAAAACGGTGCGATCGTGCTGGCTGACGTCGAGCAGCCGGTGCCGAACGGCCGGAAGCTGATGTAGCCCGAGCGCTGATGCGCTGGGCAGATCGTCAGTGAATATCGCGGCTTTTGACGTCGGTCAGATCGAACGACCGGAATTCCGCCTCGAAGCCTTCGCGCTGCGGCGAGCAGAAGGTCATGCCGACGGAGAGGTCGGCGAGCTCGGGTGGGAAGAACGCGAGCCGCGCCATTCGCCAATCCGGCTGCGTGTCGGTTCGGTACTGGACGAAGAGGGCGTCGCCCATGCGGGTGACGCGGACGGAGATTTCCTCGAAATCGTCGGTGAGGCGGAAAGCGGACCAGTCGGAGTGGCCGTTGGTCACCACCACGCTGAAATGGCGGGCGCCATCGGTGAATTCGACACCGCATTTCATCCAGTGTTTTTCGTCATGGCGGATCATCAGGCCCGCCTGGTCGTAGAGCGCCTCGTAGCGGCCGACGAAGGAAGTTTCGGCGATGAAGTCGCCGCTTCGGGGCCCTATGGAGGAAGTGGCCGCTGTCGCGGTGAAAGCCGTAATAGGTGCCCTGCCAGAAGTCGGTCTCGAAGCCGGAGCGGGCGACCAGGCTGCCATTCTCCTCACGGCTTTCCGGCGGCGGGTTCAGCCAGGTCATGTGGGAAAGGTCGATCGGCATCGGTTCCTCGAAAGATCAGGCGGGGACGCGCACGACGGCGCGCAAGCCGCCGCGGGGGCTGTCGGCGAGCGTGACGTTGCCGCCATGGGCGCGGGCGATGTCACGGGCGATCGCAAGGCCGAGGCCGGTGCCGGACGCATTGAGGTTGCGGGCCTCGTCCAGGCGGTAGAACGGCTTGAAGACGTCCTCGCGCGATTGCGGCGGAATGCCCGGACCGTCGTCGTCGAGCGTCAACGTCAGCCACTTGGCGCTATGCCGTGCATCCACATGGAGCGTCTTGGCGTAACGCTCGCTGTTGGACACGAGGTTGCCGACAAGCCGGGCGAAGGCATTCGGCCGCACCGCGATCTCGTCCTCGCCGTCGATCTCGTAGGTCATGGTCTTGCCGTGCAGCGCGAAGTCCGACTGGAGCTTTTCAAGCAGCTCGCTCAACCGCAGTTCGCCGAAATCTTCTTCCGCTTCGCCCTTGGCGAAGGCGAGATAACCTTCCAGCATCGATTGCATGTCGTCGGCATCCTGGCCCATGCCGGCCAGTTCCGGCTTGTCGCCGGCAAGCGCCAGCTGCAGCTTGAACCGGGTGAGGATGGTCCTCAAGTCGTGGCTGATGCCTGCGAGCATGGCGGTGCGCTGTTCCATCTGCCGCTCGATGCGCTCGCGCATCTGGATGAAGGCAAGGCCGGCGCGGCGGATCTCGTCAGCGCCGCGGGGAGCGAAACCGTCGGTCTTCTGTCCCTTGCCGAAGCTTTCGGCAGCACGCGCGAGCGTCAGGATCGGCCGAATCTGGCCGCGCAGGAAAAGGATGGAAATGATCACCAGCACGACGGCGGCGCCGATCATCCAGACGAGGAAGATATGGGTGTTGGAGGCATAGGTGGAACCGCGGCGGACGAAGACGCGCAGCACCCTGGTATCGAACTTGATACGGATCTCGACAAGCCGGCTGTCTCCGATCGTGTCGATCCAGAAGGGCATCTGGATCTGGCGGGTGATCTGTTCGGCGAGAATGTCGTCGAGGATGGCGAAGAAGGGGCGGGGGCGGGGCGGCGGCAGCTGGCCGTTTTCCTCGACGGCGATGGTGAGGTTCAGCGCGTCATTGGCGATGCGGCTCACCACGTCGTAGTTGCTGTCCTGCGGGTAGGCCTGGATCACCTCGATAATGCCGGCGATGTCACGGACGGTGCCTTCCGACAGGCGTTCGGTCACCATGCGCCAGTGCCGTTCCATGAAGACGGAGGCGACGATGCCCTGCAGCAGCAGCATCGGCAGGATGACGATCAGAAGCGAACGGGTGTAGAGGCCGGTCGGCAGGCGGCGGCGCAGCCAGCGGGTCATCGGGCGCCAGCCCGGCAAGGTGAGCCGGTCCATGTCGCGCTTCAGAGGGTCGAAAAGTGCCATTCTGCCTTCAGCCTGTGCCGGTCTCTTCCCGGCTAATCGATACTCAGCCTGTATCCGATGCCGCGCACCGTCTGGAGATAGACGGGGTTGGCCGGATCCTCCTCGATCTTACGCCGCAAACGATTGATCTGCACGTCGATCGTGCGTTCGCCGACTTCGGCATCGTCGCCGATCAGCTCGTGGCGGGGAATGGTGTCGCCGGCGCGCAGCGCGAAGAGCAGCATGATCTCCTGTTCGCGATCCGTCAGCCTTATGGTCTCGGCGGCCTTGCGCAATTCCTTGCGCGGGATCGAGAAGGTGAAGGGGCCGAACATGATCTGCTCGATTTTCGGCGTATCGGGCGAGGTGCTGCGGCGCAGGATGTTGTTGATGCGCAGCACCAGTTCGCGCGGATCGAAGGGTTTCGACAGATAGTCGTCGGCGCCGGCTTCGAGACCGGCGATACGGGATTCCGATTCGGCGCGGGCCGTCAGCAGGATCACCGGAACCGTCTTCTTCTGGTAGAGCGACTGGGTGAGCGAAATGCCGGATTCGCCGGGCATCATCACGTCGAGAATGATGAGGTCGAAATGCAGGCCTTCGAGCTTGCGGCGGGCTTCCGCGGCGTCGCCCGCGACGGTGACGCGAAAACCCTGTTCCATCAGGTAGCGGTTCAGAAGATCGCGGATGCGCGTGTCGTCATCGACGACGAGAAGATGAGGTGCATCATCGGAAGGGGGCGGTGTCGTCATCTCAAAGGTCCCACTTAATCCAAGTCGCTGTCGATAGGCTCGAGGCTTTCGTCGCGGCCGCGCATGCGGCGCAGGAATTCCTTGACCGAGGCCCGCGTGTCCGGGGTCAGCTCCTCCATGGCGCGAGCGATACGGCGCGATTGCGGCTCGGAAAGGGCGAGCGCCAGTTCACGGCCGGCAAGCGTCGGGTAGAGCCTGCGCTGGCGGCGATCCTTGGCGCCGGCCATCTGGCGAATATAACCCGATTCGATCAGCTGCTTGAGAACGCGCGCAAGGCTCTGCTTGGTGATCTGCAGCGTATCGAGCAGGTCGGTGACCATCATCCCCGGCTGGCGGCAGACGAAATAGACGACGCGATGGTGGGCGCGGCCCATGCCGATCTTGGCGAGGATCGCATCCGGGTCGGACACGAAATCGCGGTAGGCGAAGAAAAGCAGTTCGATGGTCTCGAAGTCGATCTGGGCTTCGTCGACTGCCGGCATTGTCGGCATGACCTTCTTGACGGCTTTTCCCGTCGATGCGCGCGACACTCGCGTTTCCTTTCCCTTTTTGGCTGCTTGCCCCAGGGTCCGAAGATCTTGGGGCCGAAGCTCTTATTGCCGATCTCGCACTGTAACCTGCCGCACGTCATAAAGCGCGATCAGGCTGAACAATCAACAGCATTTGTTGGGAAGGGCGGGTGCTGCGAGCCACGGAGAAGGGCGCTGCCGAACAGCGCCCTTTCACGGTGGAGCTCAATCGTAGATGTGGACGATACGGCGGGTGCCGGGATCGACAAGAACCGGGCGGTCGTTGACGACGACGTAATCGTAATCGTAGTCCGGCACTTGCTGGATCACGACCTCGGGGGGCAACGTCGCGCCGATCGCCACTTCGTTGCGGACATAGACCGGCCGGACCGGGTGCTCCTCGATGTAGCTGATGACGGTTTCCGGCGGTTCGACGGCCTCGACCGCACCGACCGGGCCGAGCAGGACATCCCCCGGACCCGGAACGGCGGCGGGCGGAGCGACGCTTGCGGTCGTCTCATAGGTGACGGACGGTACTTCATACTGGGTGCGGTATTCCTCGACCGCGACCGCCGAGCCGTTGTGGCGGATCGTCAGGTATTCCGCATAGACCCAGCCGCGCATGCCGTTGACGTCGATGCGGCACCATTTGCTCCCCTGGAGGCAACCGTCCATCATGGCGGGGCTGCCGCGGGTGGCCATCCCGATCTCGGGATAGTTCTGGCCGGGACCTGAGCGGACGATGATGTCAGAGGCGGTGGTGGTGGTCATCTGCGCCTGGGCGGGCAAGGCAAGCGCCGAAAGGACGGCGCCGAGGCCAAGCCACTTCAATTCCGGGCATTTCAACCAAGTCGTCATGGATTTTCTCCTCATGTTGACTGGCAGGGTAACACCCGCATGTCCGGGTGGTTCCGCCGAATGCGGGCGGATTCTGCAAGCTGTGGCGGGGGTGCCACAGCTAGAATGGGGTACGGAACCTTTGTGCCGCCAACCCATTGTCCCCGCCATAAGCACCGGAGAAACCCATGACGAACCCGAGCGTGACCGCCCAGACCTTCACCGCCCAGACCTTCAGCGCACTGCCGCCGATCAGGATGGAAACATCCGGCGCGGCCAATCCGCTCAGAAGCGTGCTGGTGACCGTTTTCGTGCTGAAGATCGCGATTGCGGCCTTCCTAATCGCCACCGTATCGCTAGCGCCGCCGGTTTCCGCCAACGCGCATTACACGACCCTTGCCTCGAATTGATCTTTTCGGCTGAAATGCCCTCCGTTTATCGGTATATCCCGGCAAGCATCATCGTTCAGGCCGAGGCATCATGGGCAAGTTACAGGCCGGTATCATTCCGGTTACACCATTCCAGCAGAACTGCACGATCCTCTTCGACGAGGAGACCAAGCAGGGCGTTGTCGTCGATCCGGGCGGCGACGTGCCGACCATCCTTCAGGTCATCAAGGAAAACGGTATTACGGCCACGGAAATCTGGCTGACGCACGGGCACATCGACCATGCGGGCGGCGCCGACGAATTGCGCGAGGCGCTCGGCATCCAGGTGATCGGCCCCCACGAGGCGGACCTGCCGCTGCTGCAGCGCCTGGAGACGCAGGCGGAAAAATTCGGGGTCAAGATGGAGGTGCGCAACGTCTTGCCGGACCGCTGGCTCAACGAAGGAGACAAGGTTTCGTTCGGCGAGCATGTTTTCGAGATCTTCCATTGCCCCGGACATGCGCCCGGGCACGTGATCTATTACAACCGTGCCCAGGGTTTCGCGCATCTCGGCGACGTGCTGTTCAACGGCTCGATCGGGCGCACGGACCTGCCGGGCGGAGATCACGATACGCTGCTCGCTTCGATCCGCGACAAGGTTCTGCCGCTCGGGGACGAGGTCGGGTTCATCTGCGGCCACGGGCCGGGCAGTCGGATCGGCGACGAACGGCGCACAAATCCATTCCTGCGCGGCCTCGGCGGATCGAAGCCGCAACACACCTCGGTTTAAAAAAACCCGGCATCTCTGCCGGGCTTCAACTCGAAATGGCAAGCCTCTGGAGGCTTAGCCGGCGATCTGCAGATTGACGGCCTTGGGGCCTTTGCCGCGACGATCCGGTTCCGTGTCGAAGCTTACTTTCTGGTTTTCAGACAATCCGGACAGGCCAGAAGCCTGTACGGCAGAGATATGCACAAAGATATCGGCGCCACCATTGTCAGGCTTGATAAAGCCGAAGCCTTTGTCGGTATTGAAGAATTTTACAGTGCCAGTCTCGGCCATGCAGCAGGTCCTTTTCTCTCTGTCCGTGTTCAGCGGCGGACAGCATCACAGTGTAGCCCCTAAGGGCGGCGGCAGGCAGCTTTAAGAAAGGGTCCCTGTCTTTACCGCGATGACCGGCAGGAATTGCTTTGAAATCTCCGCCCCCGGCCTACCGCCCGAAGTCTTAGCGCCTTCGGAGCGCGTCATTATAGGTCTTCCCATGCTCGTAAATTGCCCGAACTTGCACAGAGTGCTGTGTTTATTGAAAATTGGCAAGAAAAAGTTTTTTGAATTGTCGCCACAATGGCAAATTACAAATCGCGGGAACCCCCGGAAAATGCGGGCTTTGAGCCTTTCCTGATGGTGCGGCAATGCGATTCCATCGCTGGCAATGCTTTGCTAACCTTCTCCTGTACCGTTTTGGGGCAAATGGCGCGAAAAGAAAAATTTTTGCCGCTCATGTCTCTGAATGAGGTCGGAGCGCATTCCGGTCCGATATTGCAGACGAAAGCGATACGCATCCCCAGCGTGAAATCCGCGGTCTGCTGGTACTACTCGCCGCTGGATTGCCGGCGGCCAAAAGCGCGGACAGGCCTTGCGAATACCGGTTTGGCCAAGGCCGGAGGAGGTAGCGCTGCGGCGGCCCGGCTGACGCCGAGCGTGTTTTCGTTGCCGGTTGTCTGGAGTGGCGCGAAGTCGGCCAGGCTTTCCGGAAAGCTCTCGTTGAATGTCGTCGGAGCGAGTTCGGGCCGCGCCAGGGCATAACCCTGCATCAGCGGCACGCCGAGCTCTTCGCAGAGATCCACCTGCCAAAGCTCTTCGAGCCCTTCGAAGATCGGTTCGATACCATCGTCGAGCATCTGTCGGACGATGACGCGCAGCAGCGCGTAACCGGCAGAATTGTCGAGGAAGTCGCGCACCCAGGAAGCCTCGAACTTCACGTAGTCCGGTTTGATGCGCTTCAGCCGGTCAAGATCGGAATCGCGGGCGCCATAGTCGTCGATCGCGATGCGGAAACCGACCGCCTGCATGTGCTCGGTGAAGGCGACTACAATATCGTCGGATGCGCCGGATCTTTCGGAGATTTCGCAGACGATCCGATCAGGCGCGAGACCAGCCTCATGGCTGGCGACCTTGATGCGATCGACTTCCTGGCGCATTTCCTGCGGCGTGCGGAAGAGGCCGGGGTGGAACTTGACGAAGATCCCGGCGCGGGACCGGTTCAGCCGACCGGTGTTCAAGATGTGAATGGTGCGCAGGATGCTATCGACATCGGCCATGTCGACCGGTGAAACGAGCGGAAAGAATTCGGCCGGCGAGACCGGTTCGCTGTCGCGGGAGGCACGCAGCAGGCCCTCGAAAGCTTCGATTTCAAGGCCGGTTTCCGGGCCTGAGCGAAAGATCGGCTGCAGCGCGGATTGCAGCAGGAAAGGACCGTAGACGGTGGAGAACGACCCGTTGTCGCTGCGAACCAGATTGGCGAAGATGCTTCTCGGCGTCATGCCCGTGCCCGTCGATTTCCGTTATCCATCCCTCCCGGTTGTAGCAGCCAAGGGTTACGCGGCTGTAAACAAGGTTTCGAAGGTTTTAATCAGCTTCTTTCATGGCTCGCATTCAAGCTTTGTGCTTGAAACGGCGTCATAGTTTAGACATAGAGCGTACGGGCGGTTTTCGGCGCGCGATGCCGCCGTGTTCAACAGCTCTTCAGGACGAAGATTATGGCCTTTCTTGCCGACGCACTTTCCCGCGTAAAGCCCTCTGCCACCATCGCCGTTTCCCAGAAAGCCCGCGACCTCAAAGCAAAGGGCCGCGACGTGATCGGGCTCGGCGCAGGCGAGCCGGATTTCGATACGCCGGACAACATCAAGAAAGCCGCCATCGACGCGATCAATCGCGGCGAGACCAAATACCCGCCGGTTTCCGGTATTCCACAGCTTCGCGAGGCAATCTCCAAGAAGTTCAAGCGCGAGAACAATCTCGACTACACGCCGGCCCAGACGATCGTCGGCACCGGCGGAAAGCAGATTCTTTTCAACGCCTTCATGGCGACCTTGAATCCCGGCGATGAAGTGATCATCACCGCGCCCTACTGGGTTTCCTATCCGGAGATGGTTGCCATCTGCGGCGGCACTTCGGTGATCATCAAGGCGAGCCAGGAAAACAACTTCAAGGTGACCGCCGCCGATCTCGAAAAGGCGATCACGCCGAAGACCAAGTGGTTCCTGTTCAACTCGCCGTCCAACCCGTCGGGTGCCGCCTATAGCCATGATGAACTGAAGGCGCTGACCGACGTGCTCGTCAAGCACGAGCATGTCTGGGTGCTGACCGACGACATGTACGAGCACCTGACCTATGGCGACTTCAAGTTCGTCTCGCCGGCGGAAGTGGAGCCGAAGCTCTACAACCGGACGCTGACGATGAACGGCGTTTCCAAGGCCTATGCGATGACCGGCTGGCGTATCGGTTACGCGGCCGGCCCGCTCGAACTGATCAAGGCGATGGACATGATCCAGGGCCAGCAGACGTCCGGTGCCTGCACGATCGCCCAATGGGCTTCGGTCGAGGCGCTCAACGGGCCGCAGGATTTCATTCCGCAGAACAAGAAGATCTTCGAAGGCCGCCGCGACCTGGTGGTCTCGATGCTGAACCAGGCGAAGGGCATCGTCTGCCCGTCTCCGGAAGGTGCCTTCTACGTCTATCCATCCTGCGCCGGCCTGATCGGCAAGACCGCGCCCTCGGGCAAGGTCATGGAGACCGACGAGGATTTCGTCACCGAACTTCTAGAAACCGAAGGCGTCGCGGTCGTCCACGGCTCGGCCTTTGGCCTCGGCCCCAACTTCCGCATTTCCTACGCGGCTTCGGGAAGAACAGCTCGAAGAAGCCTGCAAGCGCATCCAGCGCTTCTGCGCCAACTGCAAGTAACTGGCTTCACTCAATCAGCAGAAGCCCGCCGGTGACGGCGGGCTTTTCTGTTTCGAGCACTTGCGTTGACGATGACAGCAACCGGACGTACATTTCGGGCATGAAAACCGTATCAATCCGCGAAGCTCAGGACCGTCTCGACGAATTTGCCCAGGATGTGGAGCAGGGCGAGACCGTGACCGTGACACGGGACGGGAAGCCGGTGTTTGATATCGTGCCGCATCAAGAGTTGCCGAAGAAGAAAGGCGGGATTGATTTGGATGCAATCCAGGCTCATCTTCGTGCTCGGGGTATTACCAATCCAGTTCCATATATTGCGGATGATTTCGACGATCCGCTGCCGGAAGATTTCCTGTTGAGGCCGCTGCCTTGAGCAAGTCGTGTCTTCTCGACACGCATATCATCCTGGCTATTTTGCGTGCCGATACGCGTCAACGTTTCCCAAACATAAGCAAGCTGATTAGCGCCGCGGATTTCTCCGGTTTCGTGAGTGTCGCCAGCCTCTGGGAGATCGCCATCAAGTCCCGCCTAGGAAAGCTTGATCCGGGCGTGCCGCTTGAAGACATGCAGATCGTTCTGGAAGGCGCGGGCCTCACCATCCTGCGCATCGATATCCCGCATGTCATCACCGCCGCAGAGCCGGAGCCGGAAACACGCGACCCCTTCGATCGGCTTCTGCTAGCGCAATGCCAGGTCGAAGGGCTGCAACTGGTGACGATCGACCGGGCGCTTGTCGGACATCACCTCGCATTCAAATTCTAGGTGAGGGGGCGGTGGAGCGCCGCCCGCCGAATTGCCCCATCAGCTCTTGGTCAGTTTCACGATCGTCGACTCTCCGCCGCCGCGTTGTTCGGTAACCGCATAGACGGCGCCGTCGGGGCCGACCTTGACGTCGCGGATGCGGGCGCCGAGCGGTACGCGTTCCTCATAGGCCACCTTGTCGCCGTCCATGTGGACGACCACGATGCCCTGGGCGACGAGGCCGCCGATCAGGAAGGAATTCTTCCATTCCGGAATGGCGTCGCCGTCGTAATAGGCCATGCCGGACGGGGCAATGACCGGGTCCCAGAAATAGACCGGCTGTTCGGTCTCCTTCATGGCGGTGATGCCCTTGCCGATCGGCCTGCCGCTATAGTCGATGCCGTAGGTGACCTCCGGCCAGCCGTAATTCTTGCCGGCTTCCGGGCGGTTCAGTTCGTCGCCGCCGCGCGGTCCGTGCTCGACGGTCCAGAGACGGCCCTGTCCGTCGAGGGTGGCGGACTGCAGGTTGCGGTGGCCGAGCGACCAGATTTCCGGCAGGGCGCCCTGCCGGTTGACGAACGGATTGTCGGGCAGGGCCTTGCCGTTCACGTCGATGCGAAAGACCTTGCCGAGGCCGCTCGCGATGTCCTGGGCCTGCACGCGTGGCTGTGGATCGGAACGCTCGCCGACGGTCACGTAGAGTTCCTTGTTCGGGCCGAAGACCAGGCGTGAGCCGAAATGCTTGTTGCCGTCATAGCTCGGCATCTGGCGGAAGATGACTTCGAGATTTTCCAGCCTGCCGCCGCCTCGGGCGTCCGGGACGAGCCTGGCCGAAGCGACCGAGGTGCCGTTGCCGTCATCCCGCTGTTCGGAGAAGGAAAAGAAGATCGTGCCGGAGGTCGCAAAGTCCGGGGCAAGCGCCACGTCGAGCAGACCGCCCTGGCCGCCGGAAAGCACGTTCGGTACGCCCTCGATTTTCGGCCCGGCCTCGCCTTCGTCCGAGATGATGTGCATGGCGCCCTGCTTGGCCGTCACCAGCATCCGGCCGTCGGGCAGAAACTCCATAGCCCAGAGATGCGGCAGGCCGTCGGCAACCACCTCCTGGGCGATCTTCGGCATCCGGGCGGGCTGCGGCGCGCGCGTCTGGTTGGCGAATGCGGGTTTCTGGTCGCGGGCGTTCGGCGTTTTGGTTTCTGCGGGTTGACCGGCGTTCTGAGCTGGAACGGGGCCGGCCAACAAGGCAAGCGAGAGGGCCGAACCGGTCACGAGAAGACTGAGGCGTTTCATCATGGACTCCCTTTCAATGGGGCGGATTACCCGCCGAGGCCTGCAACGACACTCCCGCGCGGCGAAGGAGTATCTGGCAATGGCCTTCATCTAGGGCGTTCATCGGCAAGCGCCGTACACAGTTCGTTCAAGATTATTTTATTGACGGGTCGCGAACAAAAGCCCGCCGGTGAGAGCGGGCTTCGTGCGTTCGGACGAGGTTGCGGATCAGTCGGCGAGGTCAGCCGGAACCTTGCCGCCGTTTTCGGCGAGTTTCTTCATCAGCGCCTTGTGCAGCCAGACGTTCATTGTCGCGGAGTCGTTGGTATCGCCGCTATAGTGCAGCTCGGCGGCCAGTTCCTTGCGGGCCGTAAGGCTGGAATCGAGATCGAGCGCCTTCATCAGGTCGACGATCGACTTGCGCCAATCGAGCTTCTGGCCGCTTTTCTTGACGGCGGCGTCGAGTATGGGCGTGATGTCGACGGCGCCCGACGGGGAAGGGGCCGACGGCGTTGCCGAAGGGATGGGCGTCGGATTGGACGCCGGGGCGGCGGACGCCGAAACCGGAGCGGCCGGTTTCAGAGGTTCGGCGGCCGGTGCTGCTTCATCTGCGCCCCAAATTGCATTCTTAATCTTGTCGAAAATACCCATTGTTCCAGTCTCCCTCGGGTTAAATCCGAATAGGAACCTAAGCTAGAACAACGATTTCTCAAGTGGCGGCCGCGGGTTATTCGACCCGCGGCCCACGAATATCAGATCAGGCCGTGCCCCAGATGGCTTCGGCGGTCTGGACGACGAGTTCGAGCTTGCGCTTCTGGTCGTCCTCGGTGATCGAGTTGCCTTCCTCGGTCGAGGCGAAACCGCATTGCGGCGCGATGCCGAGCTGGTCGATATCGACGAACTTGGAGGCTTCGTCGAAGTGGCGACGGAGGCTGTCGAGGGTTTCGAGCTCACCGGTCTTGGTGGTGATGAAGCCAGGATAGACGCGCTGCTTCGAACCCTTCTGGAGCAGGCTCAGCGGCTGCAGGCCGCCGGAACGCTCGGTGTCGTATTCCATGAAGAACATGTCGACGCCGGTCTTGTTGAAGATGGCGTCGGCCGCCGCATCATAACCGCCTTCGGCCGCCCAGGTAGAGCGGAAGTTGCCGCGGCACATATGCATGCCGATCAGCATGTCCTTCGGACGGTCCTTGATCGCTTCATGCATGGTCAATGCGTATTTCTCGATCAACCAGTCCGGATCGTAGCCTTCCTCGCGCTTCATCGCGCGCTGCTTCTCGTCGCCGAGATAGGCGAAGTAGATGTCGTCCATCTGCAGGTAGCGGCACCCGGCCTCGTAGAACTTTTGCACGGCCTTGGCATAGGTGCGGGCGAGAGCTGCGAAGAGCGCTTCCTGGTCCTGGTATTCCGGATAGGTCACGTCGGCGCGGGCGGTGCGGTAATGGGCGACGCTCGGGCCGGGGATGGAGATCTTCGGCGTCACCTTGGTGTTGGCGGCGAGGAACTTGAAGTGTTCCAGATGCGGATGATCATCCGGGAAGTCGAGCTTGCCGTTGATGGTCGGAAAGGTCGGCGGCAGTTTGACGCCGTGGAAGGTGACGCCCTTGTGGGCTTCGCGGGTGACGAATTCCATGCCGTCGAGCAGGCCGAGGAAGTCGTAGTGCCAGAAATGGCGACGGGCTTCGCCGTCGGTCACGACCTTCAGGCCGACGCTTTCCTGCAGCTTGACGAGTTCCCGAATGCCTTCGTCTTCGACGGCCTTCAATTCGTCTGCGGAAATGCTCTTGTCTTCATAGAACTTCTTGCGGGCTTCCTTGACGGAAGCGGGACGCAGCAGCGAACCGACGTGGTCGGCTCTGTAGGGAGGTGTAGACATTTGAAATCTCCTTCATGCGCAACACGGTGATCGCGCCCATTGCTGGACGGCCGGCTGGGAAACCGGCCTTCGCCGCGGCGGACACGACCATATTTCAGACATTGATTCAACCTCTTCCCGATCCGATTCCGTTGTCGCGCGCAAGCCTTTGATGTGGAATCTCTTTTGCCTAGAGGCCCAGCGCCGTCAGCATCACGAAGGTGGCGAAAAGAACGAAATGGGTCATGCCTTCGATGGCGTTGGTCTGCCCGTCGTTGAGGTTGATCGCGGCGGCGATCAGGGTGACGGCGACCATGACGGTCTGAACCGGGGTCATTGCCATGACGAAGGGCTGGCCGCTGTAGAGCGCGATGCTCTCCATCACGGGCACGGTGAGGATGACGGTCGAGAGCGAGGCTCCCATGGCGATGTTGACGACGGACTGCATGCGGTTGCGCAGTGCCGCGCGCAGTGCGGTCAGGATTTCGGGCGCTGCGGAAATCGCCGCAACCACGACAGCCATCAATGTCAGCGGTGCGCCGCTGCCCTCCAGCCCGGCATTCATGAGGGTGGACATGAATTCGGCGAGGAAGCCGATGATCAGGACGCCGACAAGGATGATGCCGATCGAGATCGTCGCGGATTCGTGTTCGGCTTCCTCTTTCGGCGTTTCGCCGCCGGTTGCCGGCTTGGCGCGCGGATAGGTGTAGCTGAAGAAATAGCTGTGCGGACCGACCTGCATCTTCAGGAAGACCGCATAGAGCGCGATCATCGCGCAGATCGTGAAGGCGGAATAATAATGCCAGCGGTCGCCGGGAATGAACTCCGGGACGATCATGGAAATGCTCATGGCCGTCAGGATCATCACGCTGTAGGTGCGGCTGGAATCGTCGTTGTAGGGCTGCTCGCCATGGCGCAGGCCGCCGAGCAGGGCGGCGAGGCCAAGGATGCCGTTGATGTCCAGCATGACCGCCGCATAGATCGTGTCGCGCACCAGGGTGGGCGAGCTGGTATTGCCCATCATGATGGCGAGGATCAGCACTTCGACCGCCACTGCCGACAGCGTCAGGATCATCGTGCCGTAGGGGTCGCCAACCTTGCGGGCGAGCACTTCGGCATGGTGGGCGACGCGGGTGGAGGCGAGGATGATGATGCCGATCAGGACGGCGGCGGCGATCAGCGAAGCCGTCTTGCCGGCCTGGAGCACGGAATGTTCGACGGAATAGGCGACGAAGCCTGCGGCCAGCGCAACGATGAGAAATCTTTCCTGCTTCAGCAGAGACAACAAACCCACATTCCACTCCTGACCTTGGTCCATGACAATCCAAGGCGGCAACCTGCGGCGTCAAGCAAGGTTCCGTTTTCGCCTCGAGGATTTGCGGTCGGCGGCCTTTGATGCCATAATTTACGACGTGATTTGCGATGTGGCTTGGAACTTCGTGGCACCTTTTTCAATTTCTCACCCCGGTGCCGCGACAGGATAAGGATCCGAATGGATCGAGGCAGCCGTGAAAGACAGGAGGGAGTATGACCAAGGTTACCTATAAAGTCGTGCCGCATGACGGCGGCTGGGCCTATCGCCAGGGCGACGTCTATTCGGAAACTTTTCCCAGCCATTCCGACGCCTTGCAGGCGGCGCGCATCGTTGCGGCCGAGCAGCAGGTGGGCGGAGAGCCGGAAGAGATCAGCTGGCAGGATGAAAAGGGCATCTGGCACAACGAATACAGCGAGGGTGGCGACCGGCCCGAGGCGGAGGTCATGGATGGCGACGAGGGGGCTGACGCCCGCTAGGTGCGGGGTGCGCCAAGGACACTAACGCGGCCGCGGTTTGAGCGCGCTCCTGTCGTCTCAGCGGAGCCCAAGGCAAGCGCGTCGAGCCGTTTCGATCGATATCAACGATGAGGATCTGAACGACCACAAACGGAGGCCGATCCCGGTGCGCATGGCAGCGATACGACCGATGTTTTTTATGTGGCCGTGCCGGCCCTGCTGGCCAGATCGACTGTGTCGGTAATTCATCGTTCTTTAAATTACGGTTGTTAATATTAGTGTATTCTTACCGAAAGCTAAGTCTGACGACGTAGCCTAGTCAATCCAAAGGAGATTGCATGCGCAGGCCACAAGTTAAGACGACGCTGATCCTTATCAACGTGTCATTCGCAGCTATCTTCCTTCTGTTTGCGGTTTTCTCTCTTCGAAGTGTTCAGCAGGTAAACGAGGACACTGCGGCGATCGCCAAGAACTGGCTCCCGAGCGTTTCGGTAACCCGTAATATTCTCTTCGAACTTGAGCGCATGAAATTCGCATACGCCAATCATATTATGTCGATCAGCGACGAAGCAATTGCCGCGGCGGAAAAACAGATCTCCGCCCAACAGTCTCGGCAAAAGAATGCCATTGAAGCATATCGTCCGCTCATTTCCTCCCCTCGGGAGGCAGAGCTGCTTGCCGAGATCGAGAAGCTTGCCGCCAACTACGACAGAGCTGCGCAGCCAATGCTCGAGAAGTCGCGCAAGAATGACAACGACGACGCCAAGGCTATCTTCTACAAAGAGATGGAGCCAATTGTCGAAAAGGCGGAGGGGTCAGCCAGCGAGCTCCTGGGCATCAACGTGAAGGGCTCCGAGGCATCCTACGAAAGCAGCCAATCGACGTACTCGTCAATTTTCTGGACTACTTCGATCTTGGCGACGGTGGTTCTCACCATCGTTGCAGGCGCCATTTCGTATGTTGCGGTCGAGATCGCACGCCCAATCAGAAACATCACGAAATCCATGACGGTGTTGGCTGCCGGGGATACGGATTCGGATATTCCCTATTCGGAGCGCGCCGACGAGATCGGCTCTATGGCCGGTGCCGTTGAGGTCTTCCGGCAGACCGCCCTGGCGAAAATCGCGGCTGACGAGGAAAGGGAAACAACTCGGGCGGTATCCGAAGCCGAGCGGCTGGGCCGTGAGCATGCAGACCGGGCTCGGGCCGCGGCCATGCTACAGGCGACCAAGGGGTTGGCGACGGGGCTGGACCAATTGGCCCACGGCGATCTCACGGTTCAGATCAGCGAAACGTTCGATCGTGATTTCGAGGGGTTGCGTCGGGATTTCAACGGCGCCGCCACTCAACTGCGCGAGACTTTCGCCAAAGTGTCAGGGGTTGCCGTCAGTATGGACAGCGGTTCGAGTGAGATCGCCAACAGCGCAAACGATCTTGCCAGACGCACCGAGCAACAGGCCTCCGCCCTTGAGCAGACGGCGGCGGCCCTCGATGAAATTACGGCGAATGTCGCCTCCGCTTCCAAACGCGCCGAGGAGGCGCGCAGCGTCGCCGTTGACGCCAATGCCGGTGCGGCGACATCCGGCGAAATTGTCAGCCAGGCCGTTCAGGCCATGAGCCGGATCGAGCAATCATCCGATCAGATCTCCAGCATCATCGGCGTGATCGACGAGATTGCCTTCCAAACCAATTTGCTCGCTCTCAACGCCGGCGTAGAGGCTGCGCGCGCGGGGGAGGCAGGCAAGGGATTTGCCGTTGTGGCACAGGAAGTCCGAGAGCTGGCACAGCGCTCCGCCCGGGCCGCCAAGGAAATAAAAGCCCTTATTCAGACGTCCACCGGAGAGGTGGCGCGCGGGGTCGAACTCGTCTCAAAGACTGGCGAAGCGTTGAAAAAGATTGGCGGTCTGATTGTCACGATGAACCAACACGTCGATGCGATCGCCATGTCCGCTCGCGAACAATCGTTGGGGTTGGCCGAAATCAATACCGCGGTTAACAGCCTGGACCATACGACGCAACAGAACGCGGCGATGGTCGAAGAGACAAGTGCGGCGTCTGCATCTCTTGCGAACGAGAGCTCTACGCTGCGGCAGCTCCTCGGTCAGTTCAGGATCAGTGACGGGACCCAGAGCCAGGCATATGCTCTTCGGAAGGCTGGATGACGCCCTCCTTTGTCGCGTTCGCATCGCGTATCTCGGGCCGACATTTGCGTGCCCGTTTCAACTTTCGGCGCGACATATAGAGCGGCGCCGCCGTGATGTTTCTGAAGATCGCCATGTGGGCAGCAAGAGAAGGGGCCGCCAGTGGGCGCGGCCCCTTCTCTGTTTCAATCAGGCGACCGCTTCGAGCGCCGGGTAGTCGGTATAGCCCTTGGCGCCGCCGCCGTAGAAGGTGGACTTGTCGGCCTCGTTGAGCGGCGCATTGTCCTTGAAGCGCTGGACGAGATCCGGGTTGGCGAGGAAGTGCTTGCCGAAGGCGACAGCGTCGGCATAACCGCTTTCGACGGCCTTGGAGGCGCTTTCGCGGTCATAACCGTTGTTGACGAGCCAGCCGCCCTTGCCGCCGGCCTTGCGGTAGATATCCTTCAGTTCCTGGTAATCGAAGGGCTTGTCGCCCTGGAAAAAGGCGCGGTCGCCGCCGGTGGCACCTTCGATCACGTGGATGAAGGAGAGGCCGCGCGGTCCGAGCTGCTCGACGACATAGTTGAAGACGGCCTGCGGATCGGGATCGCTGACGCCGTTGGCCGGTGTTACCGGCGACAGGCGGATGCCGACGCGACCGGCGCCGATTTCCTTGGTCACCGCATCGACGACTTCCACCAGGAACCGTACCCGATTCTCGATCGAGCCGCCGTATTCGTCCGTGCGCTGGTTGGCGCCCGACCTCAGGAACTGGTCGATCAGATAGCCGTTGGCGCCGTGGATTTCGATGCCGTCGAAACCGGCGTCGATCGCGGCGCGGGCGCCCTTGGCGAAATCACTGACGATTCCGGCGATTTCCGCATGTTCGAGCGCGCGGGGAGCGGACGTATCGACGAAGGCGCCGCTGCCATCCGGATTGGTGATATAGGTCTTGCCGCCGGCCGGAATGGCCGAGGGAGCAACCGGAGCGCCGCCGTTCGGCTGCAGCGAGACGTGCGAGACGCGGCCGACATGCCAGATCTGGGTGACGATCTTGCCGCCCTTGCGGTGAACGGCATCCGTCACCTTCTTCCAGCCTTCGATCGCCTGCGGCAGATAAAGGCCCGGTACGTCCGCATAACCCTGGCCCTGCTGGCTGACCGGCGTGCCTTCGGTGACAATCAGCCCGGCAGTGGCGCGCTGTTCGTAATAGGTGACGTTGAGGTCGTTGGGGATCGCCTTCGGCGAGCGGTTGCGTGTCAGGGGAGCCATGACGACGCGGTTGGCAAGTTCGATGTCGCCGAACCTGGTCGGATCAAAAATACTGGCCATTGGAAATTCCTTATGCTGTTGGGAGGAGAGGCGGGGGATCAGAGGGTCGATCTGAGATCGTCGAGGAAGGCCGCGATGGTTTTTTCGTCGCGGTGGTAGAATGCCCATTGGCCGACCCGGTCGATTTTCACCAGGCGGGCTTTCTCAAGCGTCGAAAGATGCGCCGAGACCGTGGATTGGGAGAGGCCGCAGCGTTTTTCGAACTGGCTGGCGCAGATGCCCATTTCGAGCGGGTGCGCCTGATCGCAAAAATGACGTTCCGGCTCCTTCATCCATTCCAGGAATTCGACCCGGACCGGATGCGCCAGCGCTTTCAGAATTTCCGTCTTGTCCATGATGAGGATCCAATATCGGAGTTTCTCGATATATAGATCGTCGGAAGACGATTTAAAGGGAGCGGTTTGCGCAGGAATGGGAGATTGTAAAAAAATGGGCCGCCGGATCGCTCCGAGGCCCAATAATTGTGAAGGTCAAAACCTCCAGAGGGGAACAGCCGGCACAGACGACAGGGACGTCGCCGAAGCGCGCCAGCTGAACTCAATATGGGGAGGCGGGTTTCGCTCGACAAGGGTCTGGATGGGATATTGAACAGAAGTTTTGACGCGGATTGTGACGGTGGAAACCGGTGAATGAGCCGCGACAGAATTCAGCGCAAAAAAAGAGGGCCACTGGATCGCTCCAGGGCCCTATAAGTGTGAAGGTCAAAAAAACCTCCAGAGGGGAACAGCTGCTGCGGCGGAACTGGGAGGAAAAGCCGCCATGTGCATCAGCTGTGTGCGATATGGTGGTTTTTTGTGCAGTGAACAATACTCTTTTGTGCAGGACAGCCATGCGTGAGGCGCAACGCTCTAATTTAATGCGCTCAGTGGTTACATATCAGGCGGCCGCAGAGCCCCCAAAACCCTCGGAATTATAGGGTTTTTCGGGGCATCCAGTTCGGCCCCGCGCCGGTCAGAAGCTCCAGTTGCGGGCCTTGCCGACCACGAAATCGCGGAAGACTTTCAGCTTCGCGGCGTTCTTCATTTCATCCGGATAGCAGAAATAGGTATCGAAGGAGGGGATGTCGGCATTGATAGCCAGCTGAATCAGTCCGGGATCGCGGCCGACGATATAGTCCGGCAAGCATGCGATGCCGATTCCCAGGAGGCAGGCGCGCTTGATCGACGTCTGGCTGTTGATCTGCAGATGCGGCGTGCGGGTATTGTCCGACGACCGGCCCGCGTATTCCAGCCAGTTGACGTCGAGCAGGTAGTTCGGCGCCGGCTCCCCGAAGGTGATGATGCGATGTTGGTCGAGATCCTCGACGGATTGCGGCTCGCCGTAACGGTTGATGTAGGAGGGTGCCGCATAGACGTGCATGTGCACGGTGAAGAGCTTGCGCTGGATGAGGTCGGACTGCACCGGCTGACGAAGCCGGATGGCGCAATCCGCATGGCGCATGTTGACGTCCACTTCCTCGTTGTCGAGGATCAACTGGATCGACATTTCCGGATAGAGCTGCAGGAATTCCTGCACCTTGTCGGTGAGCCAGCCCTGGCCGAGGCCGACGGTCGTCGTCACGCGCAGCTTGCCGGACGGCTTTTCCGTCGTCTCGGTGAGCTGCATCTTCACCGTTTCGAGCTTCAGGAGCACATCGTGGGCAGTGCGATAGAGAAGTTCGCCCTGTTCGGTGAGGATCAGGCCGCGTGCGTGGCGATGGAAGAGTTTTACCCCGACATCCTGTTCCAGTGCGCTGACCTGGCGGCTGATCGCCGACTGGGAAAGATGCAGCTTGTCGGCCGCATGGGTGAAGGATCCTGCCTCCGCCGCCGCGTGGAAAATGCGCAGTTTATCCCAGTCGAGCGGCACACCCATCGTTCAACGTCACTCCGCGGCTATGGCAACCGGCTGGATGCCGGAAAGGTAACGTTCGGCCTCGAGCGCTGCCATGCAGCCCATGCCGGCGGCGGTGATCGCCTGGCGAAAAGTGTCGTCCGTCACGTCGCCGGCGGCAAACACGCCGGGCACGTCGGTGGCAGTTGAATCGGGAGCTGTCCACAGATAGCCGTTCGGCTTCATCTTCAATTTGCCCTGGAACAGTTCTGTCGCCGGCGCATGGCCGATCGCCACGAAGACGCCATGGATCGGGAAGTCGGTAACTGTACCGGTCTGGGTGTTGCGCAGCTTGACGCCCTCGACGGACGGCGGCATCGGCGCCTTGGCCGGCTTGCCGGTGATCTCGGCGATTTCGGTGTTCCACAACACGTTGACATTCGAGCGCTGGGAGAGGCGTTCAGACAAGATCTTTTCCGAGCGGAACGAGTCACGGCGGTGCACGACCGTCACCGACTTGGCGATGTTCGACAGGTAGAGCGCTTCCTCGACGGCCGAATTGCCGCCGCCGACCACGATCACGTCCTTGTTGCGATAGAAGAAGCCGTCGCAGGTGGCGCAGGCGGAGACGCCAAAGCCCTGGAACTGCTGTTCGGTTTCGATGCCGAGCCATTTTGCCTTGGCGCCGGTCGAGATGATGATCGTCTCGGCGGTCCAGACGGCTCCCGAATCGGTGCGCACGGTGAAGGGGCGATGGTTGAGCTCGACTTCGGTGACGAGGTCATTGACGATCTCGGCGCCCACATGGGTCGCCTGTTTCAGCATCTGCTCCATCAGCCAGGGACCCTGGATCGGATCGCCGAAGCCCGGATAGTTCTCGACATCCGTGGTGATCATCAGCTGGCCGCCCTGTTCCATGCCGGCGATCAGAACCGGCTTCAGCATGGCGCGCGCCGCATAGATGGCGGCGGTATAGCCAGCCGGGCCGGAGCCGATGATCAGGACCTCGGTATGACGGGAGGACATGGGTTATTTCCTTTCAAAGACCGGTCGACGTTTCGTTGCCCCTCATATAGGTGGTCGATGTCCGGTCTGCCGCTTTAGAAGCGCCATGTAAGATCGATCCATGCAGCAATGCAAGGGCAGCCTTGCACTAACAACAGATCAGTTGGCATGGAAACGGAAGCCAAGCGCCTCAAGACATATTCTTGCGTAAAATTCCTCTTGCGATAAAAGCACTGCAGAATGAAGGGGACCTATGTGCTTCGCGCCGATCTTGATGCCATCGACCTAAAAATCCTGCGGGAATTGCAACGTGACGGGCGCATGACCAATGTCGAGCTCGCAGAACGCGTCGGCATTTCCGCCCCGCCCTGCCTGCGCCGCGTGCGCAAGCTCGAGGAAGCCGGTATCATCGAAGGCTATCACGCGCTTCTCAACGCCCCGAAACTCGGCGTGGATCTCGTCGCCTTCTGCATGGTCGGGCTGAAGCGGCAGTCGGACGCGGACCTCAAGGCCTTCGCTGCGAAGGTGCAGCAATGGCCGATGGTGCGGGAGGCCTGGATGGTCAACGGCGACAGCGATTTCCTGCTGCGCTGCGCGGCCCAGAACCTCACCGTCTTCCAGGACTTCGTCATCGAGGTACTGACCGCCGACCAGCATGTGGACACGGTGCGCACCATGCTGACCATTCGACAGGTGAAGCAGCTGGGTCTGGTCGAGATTTGAAGCGCACCGGCGCCGGCGGGCGCCTAGTCACTTGCTCCCGGCAGGCCGAAACCGCTTCTTGTGAATGAATGCGATCAGCTTGTCCTCCATCAGGCGGCGCTGCTTGGCGAACGCGTAGAACCATTTCCGCTTGTTGGTTTTTCTGGCGCGGCCGGAGCTCGCGAGGATTTCGCTTGCGGCATCCGTGGTGGTGACGGGCGAGGGCCAGAAGGAATAACCGTGGCCGGTTCGGGTCAGCCAGTGGCGGAAATAATTGTCGACCGGCGCGAACATCTTTTTGTGCTCCTCGATGAAGAGCCGGGCGCCTTCGCGTGACCAGACGATCGCGCTCGTCGTCATCGGGAAGTAATGGGCGGCCACCAGTTCGCAGTCGTGGCCGCCGATGCCGTAGCGGGAGAGAGGGGTGGCGATCTTGAGTTTGTTGTTGCCGATATTGATCAGCCGCCAGTCGGGATCGGCCTTCTCGAGATCGGGGAGGGCCGCTTCGAGCAGTTCGACCGGGTTGCAGAGCGGCAACGCGTCGTCTTCCAGAACCAGCGCATAACGGGCGTCGGACTTCAGGAAATGTTCGGCGACCTTCAGGTGGCTGCGGTAGCAGCCGATTTCGCCGCCGACGAGGGTGCGGCCCATATAACTCTGGGCGCGCTCGGCGTCGTAGTCCGGGATCGTCGCGAGATCGAACTTGCGGCCGTCGACGGCGGAGATCCGCTCGAAGACGATACCGAAGGCTGAAAGACGGTCGCTGATGGTCTGCAGGCGGTCATTGCTGCCATCCAGATTGATGACATAGGTCTCAAGCGATTGCATATTTCCCTTTTTCGGCAAGGAGGCGCAGCAGCATTTCGCCTGCTATAGCCGCCCCCGTCGCCGGTAGACTTGTGATAGTCGAAGCTTTTCGAATGTTGCTATATCGCGGCCGGATGGTTTTTGGAACAAGCGTCGTTTTAGTCCCGACAATATCGTCCGCGCAGGTGCTGAAGAGTTGAGGCGCCATATCCGGGACAGGTCCGGCATTCCCGGGACAACTGTTTTTGTCTCCTTCGCGCAGGTTTTTCAACCGCAACAGGGAGGCAGAGCTTCCTTCGGATGCCGATTTCGGTATACAGCGGCTTAAAGAAAACGGCAGGACAACGATTTATGCGGGTTCATCAGTATATTTTCGGCAAGGACGGCGGGGCGGAGAAATTCTTCGTGCATCTGGTCGGCGCTCTCGACCGCCGTGGGGTCGATCAGACGGTCGTGATGCGCTGGAACCGCCGCTGGAAGCCGGATGTCGAGGCCCATGCCAAGGTGATCGAGAGCAATTTCCGCAACCTGTCGATCGATCGCATCCTTCTGCCGATGAAGGTGCTGTCCATGGCAAAGCGGGACAAGGCCGACGCGATCATCTCCTGGTCCACCCGCGGCGCCCGCTTGATGCCGGACTACAAGGGGGGTATCAAGCTCTCCCGTCTCGGCGACTACCCCACCCATCTCGGCTATTTCAAGAACTCCGACATTCTCGTCTGCAATACGCCGGGCATTGCCGACCATGTGCGCAACAATCTCGGCTGGACCCGCGGCGTCGAGGTGATCTCGAACTTCACCGACACGTCGATCGTGGCACCGATCTCAAGGTCGGTTGCCGATACGCCGGACGGCGTGCCGCTGATCATGACGATGGGCCGTTTCGTCAAACGCAAGCGTTTCCACCTGCTGATCGAGGCGATGACGGCGGTGCCGGACGCCTATCTGTGGATCGCCGGCGACGGCGAGGAGCGGGAAGCGCTGGAAGCGGTCATGCGCGAGCACAAGATGGAGAACCGGGTACGGTTCCTCGGCTGGCACAAGGATACACGGCCATATCTTGCCGCCGCAGACATCTTCATCATGCCGTCCAGCCACGAGCCGCTCGGCAACGTCATTTTCGAGGCCTGGGCGCAGAGCAAGCCGGTGATTTCCTCGCGTTCGGAAGGTCCTTCCTGGTTCGTACAGCACGGCGAAAACGGCCTGCTCGTCGATATCGACGATGTCGCCGGTTATTCGCGCGCCATCAATCAGGTGATCGCAGATCCTCAGCTGGCGGCGAGCCTTGGCGAAAAGGGCAGGGCGACGCTGGTGGGGCAGTTTTCGGAAGAGGCGGTGGCGAGCGCCTATATCGACCTTTTCAAGCGGAAGCCGTGATCCGGTAGATATTGCCGAGCAGCTTTGCTTCGCCTTCGATGCTGAAATTTTCGAGCGCGTGGGCGCGCGAGCGGGCCGAGGCGGCCTTGCGGCGGGCTTCGTTGTCCATGAAGGCGGCCGCTGCCTCTGCCATCGCATCGACGCTGTCGCGGGCGATGATCAGGCCGGTCTCTTCGTCGCCCGTCACCAGCAGTTCCGGGAAGGCGCCGACATCGGTCGCAATCACCGGGACTGCGGTCGCCATGGCTTCCAGCGGCGTCAGCCCGAAACCTTCCCAGCGCTGCGGCGCGATGAAGAGGTCGAGGGCGCGATACCATTCGTTGATATCGGTGTGTTCGCCGACGAACAGGATGCGGTCAGCAAGGCCGGCGGCCGCGACCTTCTTCTTCAGCCCGTCCTCGAAATCCACATGCGGACCGGTGGCGCGACCGGCGACGATCGCCGACCAGTCCTTGCGGCCGGCGAGCACGCGGATCATTGAATCCACAAAGAGATCGGTGCCCTTCTGGCGCCGCACGCGGCCGAAACAGCCGACGATCTTCTGTGCCGGATCGAGACCGCGGGCGCGCTTGGCGTCGGCCGTGTCCGAGGGCGGCGAGAAGCGGGTGGTGTCGATGCCATGCAGCACGACGGTGTTCTTGACCGTCAGATAATCCGCCGTCTTGCCGCTGGTGGCGATGACGGCGTCCATCTTCGAGACCAGCCATTTCGTCCAGCCGGTATGGCGGCGCTGGGAGGCCGAGGTGAAGACGATCTTCATCGGCATGCGCAACACGTCGCGCATGAAAATCGCCGGCAGCATCTCGATATTGCGGCGCGCATGCCAGATCCGGCACCGCTTGCCGCGCGGCGGCGACCAGAGGCGGAACAAGTCGCGATAGCGGACATGGGCCAAGTCGGCGGGCAGGCCGGGGCCAAGGGCCGCGACCTTCTGGCCGAGCGATCTCTGGACGGGCACGAGCTGGATGATCGTCGACGTGACGCCGGAGAGGCGCCGCTTGAAATTCGGCGCGATCACTTCGACGTCACGGATATCGATGATGGCGGGATCGCCGTTTTTGCCCACGGGCCTATCAGCCCCAGGAAATGGCGAGGATGGCGTAGGCCTTGGAGCCGCCGGGGGCGACCACTTCGATGGAATCGCCCTTTTCCTTGCCGATCATGGCGCGGGCGATCGGCGACGAGATGGAGATGCGGCCGGCCTTCACGTCGGCTTCCTGGTCGCCGACGATCTGGTAGATCTTTTCCTCGTCGGTATCCTCGTCGATGAGCTTCACGGTCGCGCCGAACTTGATCTTCGAGCCGGACATCTTGGAGAGGTCGATGACCTCAGCGCGAGCCGTCAGATCTTCGAGCTCGGTGACGCGGCCTTCGTTATGGCTCTGGGCCTCCTTGGCGGCATGGTATTCTGCATTTTCCGAAAGGTCGCCATGGGCGCGCGCTTCCGCGATTGCCTCGATGATACGGGGACGCTCCTCCTGCTGACGCCAGCGCAGCTCCTCTTGCAGCTTGGAAAAACCACTCTGCGTCATCGGTACCTTTTCAACCATTTCCTTGTCCTTCAGGCGCATGCCCGCGGATACCGCGGACACAAAAAGAAACAGGTTCCGGAGCGAAACTTCGGAACCATCGTAAAATCAGAATGTAGGTCACTATAACAGAATTTCGACAGCGAGCGCTAGGAATTTCGAAACCCTGTCGATGTGCCCCTCCCTCAGCATGTGGATACAAGCGGCACCATTTGTCAATGACTTGACGAGCTGAAAAAGAACATTTAGTGAACATTCTAATGAAGAAGTCGCTGAAAGAACGCCTGGCGATCCTTTCGGATGCCGCCAAATACGATGCATCCTGTGCCTCCAGCGGAACTGTGAAGCGGGACTCTTCCGCGACAGGCGGGCTTGGCTCGACGGAGGGTTCGGGCATCTGCCATGCCTATGCGCCGGACGGGCGCTGCATATCGCTCCTGAAGATCCTGCTCACCAATTTCTGCATCTACGACTGTGCCTATTGCATCAACCGGTCGTCCAGCAATGTGGAGCGAGCCCGCTTCACGCCGGAGGAGGTGATCTGGCTGACGCTGGAATTCTACCGCCGCAACTATATCGAAGGCCTGTTCCTCTCCTCCGGCATCATCCGCTCTTCCGACCACACGATGGAGGAGATGGTGCGGATCGCCAGGGAGCTCAGGACCACCCACGGGTTCAGCGGCTATATCCATCTGAAGAGCATTCCTGAGGCTTCTGCGCATCTGATCGAGGAGGCGGGGCTTTATGCCGACAGGCTGTCGATCAATATCGAGCTGCCGACCGATAGCGGCATCAGCCGGTTCGCGCCGGAAAAGCGGCCGAACAACATCCGCCGCTCGATGGGCAAGCTCAGGCTGAAGATCGAGGAGATGGCCGAGCCGACGCTGCAGACGAAACGCAAGAAGACGTTCGCGCCGGCCGGGCAGAGCACGCAGATGATCGTCGGTGCCGATGGCGCCAGCGACGCGACCATTCTCGGCACCAGCGCCCGGCTCTACGGGAGCTACGGCTTGAAACGGGTCTATTATTCCGCCTTCAGCCCGATCCCGGATTCGTCAAAGACGCTGCCGCTGATCAAGCCGCCACTGATGCGCGAGCACCGGCTCTACCAGGCGGACTGGCTCTACCGGTTCTACGGCTTCGAGATCGGCGAAATCACGGCGACGCAGGTAGACGGCATGCTCGATCTCGATCTGGACCCGAAGCTTGCCTGGGCGCTCGGCCATCGCGAACGGTTCCCGGTGGACGTCAACCGGGCGGAGAAGGAGATGCTGCTGAGGGTGCCGGGTTTCGGCACCAAGACAGTCAAAGGCATTCTCTCAGCGCGGCGATTCGGGCGGCTGCGGCTCGACGATCTGAAGCGGCTCGGCGTATCGCTGAGGAAGGTGCAGCCGTTCATCACGGCGGAGGGCTGGACGCCGCACCGGCTGGTCGACCGGACAGACTTGCGGGCGATGTTCGAGCCGAAGCCCGAGCAATTGTCATTGTTATGAGGTACCGTTTTTCGCTGCGGGGCAGGGGCGATCTCACCGAGTGGCGCGATGCCGCCCGCGCCTTCCTGATGGCCGGGATCGTGCCCGAATATGTCGAATGGCGGACGATGGACGATGCCGACGGGCTGTTCGGTTTCGACGAGAACCATCTGCCGCCGCCGCATCCGGACTGCGAGCCGATGACGGTGCCGCCCGCCTTCATACGGATGGCAGAGGCGGTGCTCTGCCATTCCGACCCGACACGGTTTGCGCTGCTCTACCGCATGCTGTTCCGGATGATGCATGGCGGGGTGATTCATGGCCGGCACCTGCTGCAGATGGCGACCGATCCGGACGTGGTTGCGGCAAGCCGCATGGCGAAATCGGTCGGCCGCGACTATCACAAGATGACCGCCTTCGTGCGTTTCAAGGAACTGCCGCTCAAGGAAGGCACGGCCGGGCGACGGCGCTTCATCTCCTGGTTCGAGCCGGATCATTTCATCGTCGCCCGGGTGGCGCCTTTCTTCCAGCGGCGTTTCACCGACATGGACTGGCTGATCCTGACGCCGATGGGCTCGGCCTCCTGGGACGGCGAGACGCTGCGCACGACGGACGAGCCGGCGGAGAAGCCCGATCTGCGTGACGAGACCGACGAGCTGTGGCGCACTTACTACGCCTCGATCTTCAATCCGGCGCGGCTGAAGGTGAAAATGATGACCACGGAGATGCCGAAGAAATACTGGAAGAACCTGCCGGAAACGGAGCTCATTCCGGGGCTGATCGCCAATGCCGAGGCCAATGTCATCGACATGGCGCGCAAGGCGGCGAGCGAACCCTTGCCCTTCCATCACCGCATCCAGGAGGCGGCCGCCAGGGCACCGGCGGAGCCCATGGCTGCTGCCGGTACGCTTGCTGCGCTGAAGCAGGAGGCGCGGCATTGCACGCGCTGCGACATCCATTGCCTCGCGACCCAGACGGTGTTCGGCGACGGTCCGCCGGACGCGCGGGTGATGTTCGTCGGCGAGCAGCCGGGCGACCAGGAAGACTTGGCGGGAAAACCCTTCGTCGGGCCGGCGGGAAAACTGTTCAACGACGTGATCGGCGAGGTCGGCATCGACCGGCGGTCGCTTTATATCACCAATGCGGTGAAGCACTTCAAATACGAGCCGCGCGGCAAGCGTCGCATCCACCAGAAACCGAATATGGGCGAGGTGCGGCAATGCCGCTGGTGGCTGACCCAGGAACTGGAACTGGTGAAGCCGAAACTGGTGGTGGCGATGGGCGCGACGGCTCTGTTTGCGCTGACCGACATGCGCCAGAAGCTGGAGGATGTCAGGGGCGAGCCCATTGCCATGGAGGAGGGGCGCATGCTGTTCGTGACCGTGCACCCATCCTATCTCCTGCGCATTCCCGATGAGGGCAGGAAGGCGGAGGAGCTTGCCCGGTTCAGGGAAGACATGCGCCGGATCAAGCGTTTGGCGGCGTGAGCGGAGAGAATGATTCAGGCGGTTAGGGGACGTAGGTCGGCGCTTTCGGCAGGTTGGGCGGATCATAATCGCCGGTGCTCTTACGGGTGCCAACCGATTCATGGATGAGGGCCTCTTGCGGGATCAAGCGCGGATCGACGCACGGGATATAATAACCCGTCGCTGCATGACGTTTCCGCCACGAGGTTTTCGGAACCTTGCGCGGGATGCACTCCACGAGACGCCATCCCCAGTTCATCGAATCGTGCAGCGGGGCGAACCGATCGAGCGCGGCGTAATCGTTCTTTTCCCCTTCTCCGAGAACGATCTTGTCGATGACATCGTCCTTGTAGTGGAGACCCGTCGGCCGGGTCTCGCGGATCATCCAGTCCAGTGGAATCTTGATCTGGCCGCTTTCCTTTTCCGGGAAGCCGCCACCGACATCGCAGTGGAATCCTGAGAACCAAACCTCCTTGGCGTTCTGGGGTCCCTTTGGCGCAGCAAAGGGGTTGCCGCGATAGACTTGGCCGGGGGTCCAAAGTTCCGGCCTGAACATGGTGCGCCGCTCGTCGATCGCGAGAGCGTGGCGCACCCACTCGACGCTGGGATTGCTGTGCGTGAAAGGGTGAGTTTTCAGCTGTAGCCGTCCGCGGCCGGTCTCGATCATCGAGGCAACCGTATCGAACAGACCGAGAAGCTTTATCGGCGGCCGGTCATTGTCGAGCATCCGCTCATAGAGGCGCATGCCGGCAAACGGCGAGGCTTCACCTGTGCCTGCTGCCGAGGACTGCGGGATATCCTTGTAGGTTCTGTAGGCGTAGTCGAGGAGATTGAGATAAAGCGGGGAGATCAGCCCGAAGGCATGGATGAAGCCCGCCAGCACCCTGGCGGTGTAGGCGCCGCGACTGAAGCCGAACAGGTAGATGCGGTCGCGGTCCGGGTGGCGGCCGTTCTCGACCGGGCCGCAGTCATAGTTGTCGACGAGAAAGCGATAGGCTTCCTTGACGTTGTGGTCGAGGCCCCAGCCGGTCGCAAGGCCCAGCACTTCGCTCGCATTCCGGGCGAGTGAAGACCAGTGTTCGTCGGCACCGAATGTTCCGACGCCGGGATCGTAATACACGATCTGCCGTTCCGATCGCTCCAGCGTTCCGAACAGCCGGAGGATGTTGGTGCGGCTGGCCTTGATTTCGTTGGACGTGCCGTCCAGCAAAATGACGATGTTCTTGCTCATGGATCATTCCCCCGAGTGCCCCTTGATACGGTAGCATTCGGGAGAATAAATTTCAACCTATGGTCGATTTCGGCAGCCTGGACCCGTCTAGGTCCGTTTGATCAGAAATAGCTCTGCAGCGGGCGGACTTCGAGGTTGCCGGCCTTGAGCGCCTTGATCGCCATGGCGGCGGCTTCGGCGCCGGCCATGGTGGTGTAATAGGGCACCTTCTGCATCAGCGTCGCGCGGCGGAGCGATTTGGAGTCCGAGATCGCCTTGTTGCTGTCGGTCGTGTTGATGACCAGCTGGACCTGGCGGTTGCGGATCGCATCCTCGATATGCGGGCGGCCTTCCAGCACCTTGTTGATGCGGGTTGCGGAAATGCCCTGTTCGGCGAGGAAGCGGGCGGTACCGCCCGTTGCCAGAACCTTGAAGCCGATATCGGTCAGGATGCGGATTGCCGGAAGCACGCGGATCTTGTCCTCGTCGCGGACCGAGACGAAGACCGTTCCGTCGCGCGGCAGTTCGACGCTGGCGCCGAGCTGCGACTTGGCGAAGGCCAGCGCGAAATCCGTGTCGAGGCCGATGACTTCACCGGTCGAGCGCATTTCCGGGCCGAGCAGGATGTCGACGCCGGGGAAGCGGGCGAACGGGAAGACGGCTTCCTTGACGGCGATATGCTTCAGGTTGCGCGGATCGGGCTTGGTGCCGTAGGCGGCAAAGGTCGCGTCGAGCTTTTCGCCGGCCATGACGCGGGCGGCAATCTTGGCGATCGGCGCACCGATGGTTTTTGCGACGAAAGGCACGGTGCGCGAGGCGCGCGGATTGACTTCGAGAACGTAGACCGTGCCATCCTTGATGGCGAACTGGACGTTCATCAGGCCGACGACATGCAGCGCCTTGGCCATGGCCTTCGCCTGACGTTCCAGCTCGTCGATCATCTCGTTGGAAAGCGTGCGCGGCGGCAGCGAGCAGGCGCTGTCGCCCGAATGGATGCCGGCTTCCTCGATATGTTCCATGATGCCGGCGACATAGACGTCGGTGCCGTCGCAGACACAGTCCACGTCGACTTCGATCGCATTGCTCAGATAGCTGTCGAACAGAAGCGGGTTCTTGCCGAGCAGCGTATTGATCTGGCCGGTCTTGTCGTTCGGGTAACGCTGCTTGATGTCTTCCGGCACCAGGCCCGGCACCGTGTCGAGCAGGTAGCTCTGCAGCATCGATTCCGAATGGATGATCTGCATGGCGCGGCCGCCGAGCACGTAGGACGGGCGCACGACCAGCGGGAAGCCGATTTCGGAGGCGACAAGGCGGGCCTGTTCGACCGAGTAGGCGATGCCGTTGTTCGGCTGGTTGAGGTCGAGCTTCATCAGAAGCTTCTGGAAGCGGTCGCGGTCTTCGGCAAGGTCGATCATGTCGGGCGCGGTGCCGAGGATCGGGATGCCGTTCTTTTCGAGCGCCTCGGCGAGCTTCAGCGGCGTCTGGCCGCCGAACTGGACGATGACGCCGACCACTTCGCCCTTTTCCTGCTCGGCGCGCAGGATCTCGATCACGTCTTCGGCTGTCAGCGGCTCGAAATAGAGCCGGTCCGAGGTGTCGTAGTCGGTCGAGACGGTTTCCGGGTTGCAGTTGATCATGATCGCTTCGTAACCGGCGTCCTTTAGTGCGAAGGCGGCATGGCAGCAGCAATAGTCGAACTCGATGCCCTGGCCGATGCGGTTCGGACCGCCGCCGAGGATGACGACTTTCTTGGCGGTCGACACTTCGGCTTCGGAGCGCAGCTCGCCGACGAACGGCGTTTCATAGGTCGAATACATGTAGGCGGTCGGCGAGGCGAATTCGGCAGCGCAGGTGTCGATGCGCTTGAAGACCGGGCGGACGTTCAGGCTGTTGCGCAGTTCGGCCACTTCCTTCGGGCGCTTCTTGGTGAGGCTGGCGAGGCGGGCATCGGAAAAGCCCATGGCCTTCAGCATGCGCAGGTTCTCGGCATCGTTCGGCAGGCCGTGCTCGCGGATGCGGGCTTCCATGTCGGTGATGCCCTTGAGCTGGGCGATGAACCACGGATCGATCTTGCAGGCCTCGTGGACTTCACCTTCGGTGAGGCCGAGGCGCAGCGCCTGGGCGACCATGCGCAACCGGTCCGGCGTCGGCGTGCCGATCGCGGCGCGGATCGCATTCTTGGAATTCTCGCCGTCCTCGAAGCCGGGGATTTCGATCTCGTCGAGGCCGGTCAGGCCGGTTTCGAGGCCGCGCAGCGCCTTCTGCAGCGATTCGGCAAAGGTGCGGCCGATCGCCATGACTTCGCCGACCGACTTCATCGCGGTGGTCAGGATCGGCGAGGCGCCGGGGAATTTCTCGAAGGCGAAACGCGGGATCTTGGTGACGACGTAGTCGATCGACGGTTCGAACGAGGCGGGCGTCGCGCCGCCGGTGATGTCGTTGTCGAGTTCGTCCAGCGTATAGCCGATCGCGAGCTTGGCGGCGACCTTGGCGATCGGGAAGCCGGTGGCCTTCGATGCGAGCGCCGACGAGCGCGAGACGCGCGGGTTCATCTCGATGACGACGAGACGGCCGTCCTTCGGGTTGACGGCGAACTGCACGTTTGAGCCGCCGGTCTCGACGCCGATCTCGCGCAGCACCGCGATCGAGGCGTTGCGCATCATCTGGTATTCCTTGTCGGTCAGCGTCAGAGCCGGCGCGACAGTGATCGAATCGCCCGTGTGGACGCCCATCGGATCGATGTTCTCGATCGAGCAGATGATGATGCAGTTGTCCGCTTTGTCGCGGATCACCTCCATCTCGTATTCCTTCCAGCCGAGCACCGACTCTTCGATCAGCACTTCGGTGGTCGGCGAGGCATCGAGGCCGCCGGAAACGATCTCGAAGAATTCCGAGCGGTTGTAGGCAATGCCGCCGCCGGTACCGCCCATGGTGAAGGACGGGCGGATGATGGCGGGCAGGCCGACCACGTCGATCGCCTGGGCGGCAATCGCCATGGCGTGGCTGATATAACGCTGCTTGCGGTCGGTCTCGCCAAGGTTCCACTGGTTTTCGAGCTCGTCGAGTGCCTTGTCGAGTTCGGCACCCGTCAGGCTTTCCTTTACCCGGTTGCGCTCGATCTCATGGGTCTTGCGGTCGGCATCCTTGATGTCGGTGGCGTTGGCCAGCATCGACTTCGGGGTTTCAAGGCCGATGCGCGCCATGGCTTCGCGGAACAGGGCGCGGTCTTCGGCCATGTCGATGGCGGCCGGCTTGGCGCCAATCATCTCGACATTGTAGCGGTCGAGCACGCCCATGCGCTTCAGTGACAGCGCGGTGTTGAGGGCCGTCTGGCCGCCCATGGTCGGCAGCAGCGCGTCCGGGCGTTCCTTGGCGATGATCTTGGCGACGACTTCGGGGGTGATCGGTTCGACATAGGTGGCGTCGGCAAGGCCCGGGTCGGTCATGATCGTCGCCGGATTGGAATTGACCAGGATGACCCGGTAGCCTTCTTCCTTCAGCGCCTTGCAGGCCTGGGTGCCTGAATAGTCGAACTCGCATGCCTGGCCGATGACGATCGGACCCGCGCCGATGATGAGGATCGATTTCAAATCTTGGCGCTTGGGCATGGGGTATCTTTCCGCTTTTTTCCTGCGCGGAAAACCGGCGCGGTGTGGAATACCACCGGTCGGGTCGCGCGCGCATGTCTTTTCAGGCTAGACGCGGCTTATAGGCAAATGTTGTTGGGAACGGAACCCCATAAATCGCCAAATCGACAGGAAAACGGAGGATGACAGGAAATCCTCAAATCGACATTTCCGCTTTCGCAAACATTAAGGTTTCTTGGCAGCATTCGTCGAACAAGGGTTTCGACGATGCAAGACGACCTTCAAAAACTGCGCATTGCGCTTTTTGCCACGACTGCTGCGCCCTATGCACTCATATGGGCGATCGTCCTGTTGACCGGTTTCCGGCTGGATTACTCGTCTCTTTGGAGGTTTATGTTTATCGCCTTGTCCATATTGGCTGTCTTTTCTCCTTATTGCTCGTGGCGGCGCTTGTTTGTCCTCAGAAACATCGTTGAGACTCTTTGCTGTGGGCTGCTCCTGATCATTCCTTCCGTGATATCGACTTATCTGGCGATCAGGGTCGGAATGCCAATGGTGGACGATCAGCTGGTCGCTATGGACGCCATGCTACCCATCGACTGGCGTTCCTTTATCGCCGTCGTCGATGCTCATGGCTGGATTGCCCACAGCCTCGGCTACGCATATCAATCCTTCGCGTTGCAGCTTCTTGGTTTGCCTGTTCTGCTTTGCGTATTGGGAAAGCCCGAGCGAGGCTACAGGATGGTGATGGCGTATGCGGCCATCTGTTTCCTATCCAGCCTGATTTCGATTTGGTTTCCCGCGCTCGGAACCTACAAGATATACGGCGTCGCCGCCGACAGCCTTCAAAATATCAATGCGCATTTCGGCTATTTCTTTCTGGAGCAGTTCCATGCAGTCAGGGAGAATGGCGATTTCATTTTTTCGCTTGATCACGCCGCTGGAATTCTAACATTCCCTTCCGTTCACGCCGCCGTTGCAGCGCTTTGCGCATGGGCGGCTTGGGAGATTCGGCTTATCCGCTATCCCATACTCGTCCTCAATATCGGTATGGCGATCTCGGCTGTCTCGCATGCAAACCACTACTTCGTCGATATCATCGCAGGCGTTATGGTTGCCGTGGTCTGCATCGCCGTCGTGGGCGTTGTCACCCGGAGCCCGCGTCTGGCCACCGCCTCCCGAATGGCAGTGACCGCTTAGCGCGAGAGGCCGCCGAACCGCGCGCGCACCGCATCGGCATAGGTCCGGCTCACCGGTATTTCCGCGCCGTCCTTCATGATCAGCACAAGCCTGCTGCCGTCGCGTTTCAGTGTTTCGACATGGGCATCTGCCACCCAATGGGAGCGGTGCACCTGCAGGCCGGGCGTGGGCCCAAGTTCCTTCAGGGCGTCGGCGAAACGCAGGAGGACCAGTTCGTGGCCGCGGGTGGTGACCACGTCGGTATAGTGATCCTCGACTGAAAGCCGCAGGATTGCGCCGCGGTTCTGGGGTTTCAGCCGGGCGAGGATCTCAGGTTCGGATACGGGCCAAGCGGCCGGCACCGCGGCAGGAGGTGGTGCAGGCGGGGCTGGCGCGGAAATCTCGGCGATCTGCCGGTGCATGGCCGTGTAGGTCAGAAGACAGAAGAGGGCGCAGAGCGGCAGCGCGAGCAGCGCCCGGTGGAAGCCGGTTTCCATCTCGGCCCAGCGGCCGAAGAAGGCGAAATCGATGGCGCCGAGCGCGAAGCCGATCGGCAGGGCCGCGACCAGCGAACCAATCATCATGCGTGCGAGCGTGTGGTTGAGGTGTTCTCGCAGCAGGATTTCGGCGGTGATCGACAGGGAGATGGCGATTGCCCAGGTGACGGCGTGGACGACCAGCCAGTAGCCGAGGCGGATGCCGAGCGTCATCCGCTCCAGCGTGCCATAGGGTCCGCTGACGACGAAGATCAGGATAACCAGCGTAAAGGTCGTCCAGAAGCGCCAGGAGCGGGTGAAGAGCTGCAATTCACGAAGCGTGGAGCTCAAAAACGGGTGATTCACGAAGTTTGTCCGTTGTCTGCGCCATTCTGGTTGAGGGTGAGCCAGTCATGGCGGAAACAGGCGATCAATTCAATCGCTTGGTGATTTCGAACAGGTATTCCCCATGAACCTCCAACCGCTCCTCGATGCTCCGTTCGCCGTCCAGATCCACGTCGCGGCCGTGCTGCCGGCCTCCGTGCTCGGTGCCTATATCCTGCTCAACCGCAAGGGCACTCCGGTACACCGCCTGCTCGGCAAGATCTGGATGGTGCTGATGGTGATCACCTCGATCTCCAGCTTCTTCATTCACGAGATCAATCTGTTCTACGGCTTCAGCCCGATCCATCTCCTGTCGGTCTTCGTGCTCGTCGGGGTGTGGCGGGCGATCAGCTCGGCGCGCGCCCATAATATCCGGGCACACAAGGCGGCTGTGATCGGCATGTATTTCGGCGGCATCGGGATCGCCGGCCTCTTCACGCTGATCCCGGGGCGGATCATGAACGCGGTCGTCTTTTCCGGCGGACCAAGCTGGATACTGATCCTGACGCTGCTTGGTATCGCTGGAACGGTTCTCCTCCAGCAGCGGCTGACGACGCGCCGGCCCTGATCCCCCGCATCAACAATTTCCTCAAAGCGTACCGTTCGGCGCCTTGCTGTCATGGACAGGCCCGACTTGCGGGATTAGTGCTGCACCTAAGAAACTTGCAGCAACGGCCATCCGCGATGACGACCGCTTGCGCGGAGGAAATTTTATGGCCGATGCAACATCCAAACCCGTTTCCGCCACTGCCGCCGAAGTGACGGTGCTGCCGATCATCCTGGCGGTCAGCTTCTGCCACATGATCAACGACATCATGCAGTCGATGATCTCGGCGATCTATCCGATGCTAAAAACGGATTATGCGCTCGATTTCTGGCAGATCGGCATCCTGACGCTTGCCTTCCAGTGCACCGCGTCGCTGCTGCAGCCGGTGATCGGCATCGTCACCGACAAGAAACCTTTCCCCTATTCTCTGCCGGTCGGCATGGGCTCGACCTTCATCGGCCTGTTCATGCTGGCGAACGCGCATTCGTATATGGTGCTGGTCATTTCCGCGTCGCTGATCGGCATCGGTTCGGCGGTCTTCCATCCGGAATCGTCGCGTGTCGCGCGGCTGGCATCCGGCGGTCGTTACGGGATGGCGCAGTCGGTCTTCCAAGTCGGCGGCAATTTCGGCCAGTCGATCGGTCCGCTGCTCGCAGCCTTCATCATCGTGCCGAACGGGCAGGGCAGTGTTGCCTGGGTTTCGGCCGGCGCACTTCTCGGCATCGCCATCCTCACAGGCGTGGCGCGCTGGTACAAGGCGCATATGCTTGCCAACCAGGGTCGCAAGCGAGTGCTGAAGGCCCATAACCTTTCAAAGCGCACGGTCGTCATCGCGCTGACCGTGCTGACCGTCCTGACCTTCTCGAAGAACGCCTACATGGCGTCGATCAGCAGCTATTATACCTTCTTCGTCATCGAGCGCTTCCAGGTCACGGTGCCGCAGTCGCAGGTCATGCTGTTCATCTTCCTCGGCGCCGTGGCACTCGGCACCGTGATCGGCGGGCTGGTCGGCGACCGATTCGGTTCGAAAGTGGTGATCTGGTTCTCGATCCTCGGCGTGCTGCCGTTCACGCTCGCCATGCCGTTTGCCAACCTGCCGGTGACGATCGCGCTTTCGGGCATTATCGGCTTCATCATGGCCTCGTCCTTCCCGGCGATCGTGGTGATGGCGCAGGAACTGGTGCCGGGCCGGGTCGGCATGATCGCCGGCATCTTCTTTGGGATCGCCTTCGGGATCGGCGGCATCGCGGCGGCGGTGCTCGGCGTCTTTGCCGACCAGTACGGCATCACCTTCGTCTACAATGTCTGCGCCTTCCTGCCCGTGCTTGGGCTGCTGACGGTTTTCCTGCCAGGGAAAAAGGCTCTGCGGGTCGCCTGAGGACGAATCTTCAGCTATGTGATGCTGGTACGGATCGCTTTTGCGGCCGCCAGCGTTATATCGCGCAACGGGCGTAACGTTGCCGAAGAGGAGTGAGCGAGATGGAATGGAAAGGCCGCCGGCAATCGGACAATGTCGAGGACCAGCGTGGCGCTTCCATGGGCGGCAGTCCGCTCGGCCGGGGCGGATTTCGCATTCCGGTCGGCGGTGGTGGCCGCCGCGGGGGCGGGCTCGGCATCGGCGGGATCATCGTCATCCTGATCATCTGCTGGATCACCGGCATCAATCCGCTTTCGCTGCTATCGGGTGAGCTCGGCATGGATGGCTCGGGCTTCGAGCAGCAGCAGACGGCCCCGGGCGCGCCGGCCAATGATGATACAACTGCGTTCGTGCGCACCGTGCTCGCCGAGACGGAAGATACCTGGAACGGCATTTTCCAGGCGAACGGCCAGCAATATCAGGAGCCGGTGCTGGTGCTGTTTTCCGGCCAGGTGAATTCCGCCTGCGGATTTGCGTCTTCCGCGACCGGGCCTTTCTATTGCCCCGGCGACCACAAGCTTTACCTCGACACCAATTTCTTCAAGGAACTCGAACAGCGCTTCGACGCGGCCGGCGACTTCGCCGAGGCGTATGTGATCGCTCACGAGGTCGGCCACCACGTGCAGAACCTGCTCGGCATCCTGCCGAAGTTCAACCAGGCCCGCCAGCGGATGAGCGAGGCGGACGCCAACCGCATGTCGGTGCGCGTCGAGTTGCAGGCCGACTGCTTTGCCGGCGTCTGGGGCAAGTTCACCCAGCAGAAGGGCATTCTCGACACCGGCGATCTCGACGAGGCGCTGAATGCCGCCCAGCAGATCGGCGACGATACGCTGCAGAAGCGTAGCCAGGGCTATGTCGTGCCGGAGAGTTTCAACCACGGCACCTCGGCGCAGCGCGCGCGCTGGTTCAAGCGCGGGTTTGATACCGGCGACATGAAGTCCTGCGATACGTTTTCGGGGAATGTTTGAGGTTTGTGGATCCTCGGGTTTAACCCGAGGATGACGACGGTGAGGGTGGAGCCAGGATGCCCCCCTCTGCCCTGCCGGGCATCTCCCCCACAGGTGGGGAGATCACAATCGGCGCGATCCCTGCCTCCAAAACATCGCCGCGAAGGATGCGACGCTCAATGGAGGGCTATGAGCAGGCTCCCAGCCCATCTCCCCACCTGTGGGGGAGATGCCCGGCAGGGCAGAGGGGGGCAGAATGGGCACTCCTTGAGATGTTTTGCTCCTAACGTGTCGGGCCTCTCGTGGGCAACTTACTTATACATCCCCTCGCGCAGGTTGATGCCGTATTCGACATAGGCCTTCATGGCGCAGAGCATCTGCGACCAGCCCTGGCAGTTGCCGTAGGAGGCTTCTAGCCCGCCCTTCGTTTCGCGCCAGCCTTCCTCGGCGATCGTCACCAGCGTGCGGTTTCCGTCAAGCGGCTCGAAGGTCATGGTGACCGTCGTCTTGTAGTCGGCGGGCGCGACGTTTTCCGGTCCCTGTTCGGCCGCATTGCCTTCCGTCGCATCCCAGCGCAGCACGATCTTCCTGTTCTTCTCCACCTCGACGACGTCGACCGGGAAGGCGCCTGGGAAATCGTGAAAATCCCAGGTGACCGTCGCGCCGGGTTCGAGCCGTCCCTTCGCGCCGCCTGTGGTGAAATAACCCGACAGCTTCTTCGGATCTGCGACAGCTTCGAACACTTCCTCGACCGGTTTTGAGATCCGGCCCGATACCTTGAACTTCAGTTCCATGATCTTTCTCCCTTGTTTCTCTCTCCATCATGTTATAAAAACATAACATGTCAAGCGATGAAAAAAATGACCTTATTTTCAAGGCCCTGGCGGCGCCGGTTCGCAGGGAGATTCTCGACGAGTTGAAGGATCGGCCGCAGACGACGGGCGATCTCTGCGCCCGGTTTCCCAAGCTCGACCGCTGCACCGTGATGCAGCATCTGAAGGTTCTGGAAGGCGCGGACCTGGTGCTGGTGAAGCGCGAGGGCAGGGAGCGCTGGAACCACCTGAACCCGCTGCCGATCAAGGCGATCCACGACCGCTGGATCGGGGCCTATGCGGCGCACGCGGTCGACATGCTCGACCGGATGAAGCGGGATCTGGAAGGTTAGCGGATCAGCAGCGCGGTGCCGTAAAGCCCGAGCGCGAAAACGGTGTGGGCGGCGAAATTGAGGAGACGTACTTTGTTCGGCCTCGGCGTTTTCGACGCGGCCCAGCCGAGACCGAGGCCCGGCTGCATCAGGAACCATCCGGCGCCGATGGTGACGATGCCGAAGATCCAGGCGGGAATGAAGGTCGGGGCGGCGAACCAGTTCGGCCCCACGATCAGGGCGAGGATTACCCCGTAGAGAAAACCGACGGCATAATGGCCTGCCCAGCCGAGCGCCAGCTCATGTTCGTAGGGTTCGGCTGCCGCGATGCTGTCGTGAAAGACTTTTGCCCGCCCCAGGTGCCAGAACCAGCGACCGGCCGGTGCCCAGTTGGCTTTTGGCTGGCCGAAGACCTTGTTCAGGACGATCGCCCAGAGATCCATCAGGATGGTTGCGCCAAGGCCGATGAGGATGCCGCGCCAGAGAAGTTCGATCATGAGAGAGGTCTGCCGGAGAGAAGGAGGTCACCTCCAATCTCTATGGGCTCCGATTCGGGCTGTCGAGCCCTTCCGGACTTCCGGACGGGAAACATCTTGCCGGCGGGTGCGCCCGACACCGAGATTGCCGAACCGGTTGAACGATGCCTGCGGTTGTGTCTTTCATCAAAAACTTTGCAATGTTCACGTATTGTTTCGATTTTCTTTTGCCGTTATGTAAGCAACCCGGCGAGCTGATCGTCTTTCCAGAAAACACCATTGCTAGAGAGACATTCTAATGCTCGACCCGAAATTTGTGCGCCGCGGCCTTTTCCTCGTCTTCATGATCCTTTTCCTCGATGTCATCGGAATCGCGATCATCATGCCCGTGCTGCCGGCCTTCCTGCGCGAACTGACCGGCGACGACCTGAGTGCGGCGGCGGTCGATGGTGGCTGGCTGCTGCTCATCTATTCCGCCATGCAGTTCCTGTTTGCGCCGTTGCTTGGCAACCTCAGCGACCGTTTCGGCCGGCGGCCGATCCTGCTCGCTTCGGTCCTTACCTTCGCGCTCGACAACCTGATCTGCGCGGCTGCCACGAGTTTCTGGATGCTGTTCGTCGGCCGTGTCCTCGCCGGCATTTCCGGCGGTAGTTTCGCCACCTGCTCGGCCTACATTGCCGACATCAGCAACGACGAGAACCGCGCCAAGAATTTTGGGCTGATCGGCATCGCCTTCGGCGTCGGTTTCACGGTGGGGCCGGTGATCGGCGGGCTGCTCGGCGAGCTCGGACCACGCGTGCCGTTCCTCGGCGCCGGTCTGTTGTCGCTTGCCAATTTCGTTGCCTCCTGGTTCCTCCTGCCGGAGACGCTCGACAAGGCGAACCGACGCAAGTTCGAGCTGAAACGCGCCAATCCGCTGGGCGCCCTGCGCCAGATGCGCCACTATCCGGGCATCGGCTGGGTCATGCTGGTGATGTTTCTCTATTGGCTGGCGCATGCGGTCTATCCGTCGGTCTGGTCCTTCGTGTCTGCCTATCGCTATGGCTGGAGCGAGGGGCAGATTGGCCTGTCGCTCGGGCTGTTCGGCATCTGCGCCGCATTTGTCATGGGGTTCATCCTGCCGAAACTGGTGCCGGTGCTCGGCGAATGGAGGACCGCGGTGCTTGGGCTTTGTTTCTCCTGCCTCGGCCTCACCGGTTATGCCTTCGCGTGGCAGGGGTGGCTCGTTTACGCCGTCATCCTCGTCACGACGATCGAGAACGTCGCCGACCCGGCGCTCCGCAGCATTGCCTCGGCCAAGGTGCCGCCGTCGGCGCAAGGGGAGCTGCAGGGCGCGATGACCAGCCTCACCAGCCTGACGACGATCGTCGGCCCGGCGATCTTCACGCTGCTGTTCAGCGCGTTTACCGGAGAGAATGCAGCAATGGAGTTCGCAGGGGCGCCATACATGATGGCGGCGATTTTCATGGCTTGTGCCATTTTGGTGTTTTTGACCCGGATTTCACGAAAGACGGCCGCGGGTCCGCTCGAAGGCGAGCTTACGCATCAGATTTCTTGAAGAGACGTCCAAAAATTCTGCTGAATCGCCTGTAAGTGTTGCCGCACGGATGATGCTCCTCTATAGGCTGCATCATCCGCCGCTCGCCAGTTTCTGGAAGCGGCTTTTTTCGTCTGCGGAGGAGTGTCATGTCGAGCCTTTCCACAACCATGGCTGTGACGACAACGGACAATTCCTGGTCCGCGCATATGCGCGCGACCCTGGCGCTCGGCGTGCCGCTGGTCGGGGCGCAACTGGCGCAGATGGCGATCAACACGACCGACGTGATCCTGGTCGGCTGGCTCGGGACAACCGAGCTCGCCTCGGTGGTGCTCGCCACCCAGATGTTCTTCCTAGTCTTCATCTTCGGCACCGGTTTTACCAGCGCCGTGGTGCCGATGGTGGCACAGGCGCTCGGGCATGGGGATACCCGCTCGGTGCGCCGTTCGGTGCGCATGGGGCTGTGGATCGCGCTTGCCTTCGGCGTGCTGACGGCGCCGCTGCTCTGGTTTTCCGAACCCATCCTTCTGGCGCTCGGGCAGCAGCCGGATGTCGCGGCGAACGCGCAGAGCTACCTGCGCATCGCCCAATGGGGCATTTTCCCGGCACTCGGGCTGATGGCGCTTCGAAGCTTTGTCACCGGGCTCGAGAAGGGCGGCATCGTGCTCTACGTCACGATCGTGATGTTCTTCATCAATGCCGGCCTCGCCTATCTGCTGATCTTCGGCCATTTCGGCGCGCCGGAAATGGGGCTGCACGGGGCTGCGATCGCTTCGGTCGCTGCCAACCTGTTCGGGTTCGTAGCCGCCCTCCTTTATGTGGAAAGCCAGCCGAAGATGCGCGCCTACGAGATCTTCGTGCGTTTCTGGCGGCCGGACTGGAGCATGGTGCGCGAGATCATCGTCCTCGGCCTGCCGATCAGCTTCACCATTCTGGCGGAGACCAGCCTGTTTTCGGCCGCTTCCCTGCTGATGGGCGTCATCGGCAAGCTGGAACTCGCAGCCCACGGCATCGCGCTGCAGCTCGCGGCGATCGCCTTCATGATCCCGCTCGGCCTGTCACAGGTGGCGACGGTGCGCGTCGGGCTTGCCAATGGCCGCGGCGATCTTCTGGGCGTCAAGCGGGCCGCCATCGCCGTGCTGGTGGTCAGCGTGCTCTTCACGACGATAGGCAGCGTGCTCTATGCGACGATCCCGCGCTTCTTCGGCAATCTCTTCCTGGATATACGCAAGGAGGATGCCGCGACCGTGCTGGAACTGGCGGTGCCGCTGATCGTGATCGCCGGGGCTTTCCAGCTGGTCGACGGGCTGCAGGTGGTCGGTGCCAGCCTGTTGCGCGGGCTCAAGGATACGCGGGTGCCGATGGTGCTGGCGCTGATCGCCTATTGGCCGATCGGTTTCTCCTGCGCCTGGGTATTCGCATTCCCGCTCGGTTTTCGCGGCGAGGGCGTCTGGTTCGGCTTCGTCACCGGCCTCGCAGCGGCTGCGGTTCTGCTTTGCGGCCGATTCTGGCTGCTGGTGAGACGCCAGGGCAGAACGACCCACTGAAGTGCCAGCGGGCCGTCTTTGTTGGTCAGGCCGGTAGGAGCTCTTCTAAAACCGCCCTGTGGTAGAAGCCGATATTGGTCTCCACGCCGAGGCGTCGGCTCAACGCCTGCCGATCGATGCCTGCCTCCTCATCCGATTTTGCGACTGCGGCGATGACCGGCTGAAGGACGTGCTCGCCTTCGAACTGGAGGATGGTGATGACGTTGAACAGTCCGGCGCTGGAAGCCTGTTCCAGGATCAGGTCGTCGACGAATCCCGGCTGGGCGCGGATTACCTGATGCGTCCTGTGCACCAGCGCCATGAATTCTTCGCGCCCTTCGACCGGGACCGCAAACCTGTTGACGCGAAAGATGCGTCGATTCTGTATTTCGCTCATAAGAAAAACCCCTGCTCGATCTTGAACAGGGGCGTTTATGGGACCTCAACCAATGTTGAGGTCAATAGGCGTCTGCGGATTTTTTAAGGTCGCCGGAAATCAGCGTTCCGCAAGGGCAGGTTCGCCCTTTTTCTCGCGCACCATGTTGATGAAGCGACGGAAGAGGTAGTGGCTGTCCTGCGGGCCGGGCGAGGCTTCCGGGTGATGCTGGACCGAGAAGACCTGCTTGCCGGTGACGCGCAGGCCGCAATTGCTGCCGTCGAAGAGCGAAATGTGAGTCTCCTCAACGCCTTGCGGCAGAGACTTCGAATCAACCGCGAAGCCGTGGTTCATCGAGACGATCTCGACCTTGCCGGTGGTGTGGTCCTTGACCGGGTGGTTGGCGCCGTGATGGCCCTGGTGCATCTTCTCGGTCCTGGCGCCGAGCGCCAGACCGAGCATCTGGTGGCCGAGGCAGATGCCGAAGGTCGGGATGTCGGTCTTGATGACGTTCCTGATCACCGGCACGGCATATTCGCCGGTCGCGGCCGGGTCGCCCGGGCCGTTCGACAGGAAGATGCCATCCGGCTTCAGCGCCATGATGTCTTCGGCCGAGGTCTGGGCGGGGACCACCGTCACCTTGCAGTCGAGGCCGGCGAAGAGGCGCAGGATGTTGCGCTTCACGCCGTAATCGACGCAGACGATGTGATATTTCGCGTCTTCCGGCTTCAGTTCGCCGTAGCCCTCGTTCCAGACCCATGGCTTCTGGTCCCATTGCGAGGACTGGCCGGAGGTGGCCTCCTTGGCGAGGTCGAGGCCTTCGAGCCCACTCCAGGCACGGGCTTCGGCCTTCAGCGCCTCGATGTCGAAGACGCCGTTCGGGTCATGGGCGATGACGGCGTTCGGGGCGCCGTTCTGGCGGATCCAGGCGGTCAGCGCACGGGTGTCGATGCCGGACAGGCCGATGATGCCGCGGGCCTTCAGCCAGCCGTCGAGATCCTTGGCGGCGCGGTAGTTGGAGGGCTCGGTGATGTCGGCCTTGAAGATCGTGCCGACCGCGCCGCGGCGGGCTGCCGGCGTCAGGTCCTCGACGTCTTCCTCGTTGGTGCCGATATTGCCGATATGCGGGAAGGTGAAGGTGACGATCTGGCCGAGATAGGAGGGGTCGGTCAGGATTTCCTGGTAGCCGGTCAGTGCGGTGTTGAACACTACTTCGGCCGGCACCTTGCCGGTCGCGCCGATGCCGGTTCCTTCGATCACGGTGCCGTCGGCCAGAACGAGCAATGCGGTGGGTTTCTTGGTGGTCCAGGGAGCGGTCGCGGTCATATCCATCCTTCTGCCTCACCGGTCCCGTCCCTTGAAGGAACAGGCTGTGAGGGCCATCTATGGTCGTGAGAGACGGGCGCGCGGAAATCCCGGCGCAAGCCCAAACCTCTAAATCTCGTGCAGGTGCCGGAAAATAGACAAAGCGGGCGAGGTGGTCAATCTCGCAGCCCAAGAATTCCATGGAGATTATAGACCATGGGATTCAACGGTTTGGGTGATTTGATTTGATCGGCCCGAGCCCGTCGTCTATGACAGCGGGGTGAATGCCAAGGAAAAGCCACAATTCACCCTGCCTGCGCCAGAGCTTTTCCCAAGGAGAAAAAACGATGTTGCGCGACAAGCTTTCCGATGCGCTCAAGGAATCCATGAAGGCCAAGGACACCCGCCGGCTTTCGACCGTGCGGCTGATCCAGACTGCGATCAAGGATCGAGATATCGCCAATCGCGGTCTCGGCAAGGACCCGGTCAGCGATGACGACATCCTGCAGATCCTGCAAAAGATGGTGAAGCAGCGCGAGGAATCGGCGAAGATCTACCAGGATGCCGGACGCGCCGAACTTGCGACGCAGGAGCGCGAGGAAATCGACGTCATCAAGGGGTTCATGCCGGAGCAACTCTCGGACGAGACAGTGCAGGGACTGATCAAGGCGGCGATCGCCGAGTCCGGCGCGCAAGGCCTGCGCGACATGGGCAAGGTCATGGCGGTGCTGAAGGAAAAGCATCCGGGCCAGATGGATTTCGCCAAGGCGTCCGGCGTGGTGAAAGAGCTTTTGAAATAAACGGCCTTTTTTGATGTCGGTAAACGAAAGGCGGGAATCCGATCATCTGCGTCCCGCCTTTTTGCTTTTCCGGATCTCGCCGGCCGGACTGCGGAGTTGCCGCCGGCGAGACGGTACGATTCCTATTTGTTACGGCGCTTCTGTTCGCGCATGTAGTGTCTGAGCACCGCGTTGATGCGGGTCTGGTAGCCTTTGCCTGTCGACTTGAAGAAATCGATGACGTCCTCATCGACACGCAGCGAGATGGATTTCTTGGGCTTCGGCACGACAAGCACCGCCTTGGACCAGTCGATATCCTTGAACTCCGCCCAATCGGGGTCATCCGCAATCGCGCGGTCGATATCCTCATCGGTCATGGCATCGACACGCGCCCAGTCGGTCTTGCTTTCGCCTCTCGCGACTATTGCGTCGATGTCTTCAGCCGAATATCTGACGATACGCTCTTTGCTCATGTTCGCTCGCAGTTCTGGCGGAAATGATCCTGCAGACCTCGCCGCGCATCGTGTAGACTACGGCGATCAGGCGTTGCTGCTCGGGACATATGGCCAATGTCCGGATTTCTCCGTTTCGTTGGGTCTCAACCTCTATATGGGGCGACTTCAACGCTTTTGCCGCGTCCGGAAAGTCTATTCCATGTTTCTGAAAGTTGGTCTGCCTTTTGGCTTCATCCCACTCAAAGAATGGGAATGGTCTTTCCGCCTTGATCATGGTGACCCGTTTCTGAGATGTAGCAAGGGGAAATAACCATGGGGCGGCCTCCTGATTTGGTGTGGCACAGCGTAACTACGATTTGTATATACGCTGACGCTGCCAGTCAAGCCTGTGAATAGCGGGCAGCGTTTGTCTTGATGGTAGCGTTCCTTCCCACCCATGCTTATATGGAAGAGCCAAGGCAGAGGTAGAAATGCGCTTTTCCAACAGTTTTCTCGACGAGATCCGCGACCGCGTGCCGATATCGGCCGTCGTCGGCCGTCGGGTGACGTGGGATCGCAAAAAGACCAACGTCTCGCGTGGCGACTACTGGGCCTGCTGCCCTTTCCATGGCGAGAAGAGCCCGAGCTTCCATTGCGAGGACCGCAAGGGCCGATACCACTGCTTCGGCTGTGGTGTCTCGGGCGACCATTTCCGGTTCCTGACCGATCTCGAAGGGCAGAGTTTCCCCGAGGCGGTGCAGACGGTCGCCGACATGGCCGGCATCGCCATGCCGCAGCCCGACCCCCAGGCCGAAAAGCGCGAGAAGGAACGCACGACGCTGCTCGATGTCATGGAGCTGGCGACGCAGTTCTTCCAGGACCAGCTCCAGAGCGCCGTCGGGGCCAAGGCGCGCGCTTATCTGCGCGACCGCGGGCTGACCGGCCGTACCATCGAGACCTTCCGTCTCGGCTATGCACCGGAAAGCCGCAATGCGCTGAAGGAGCATCTGGCGGCTAAGGGCGTGCCGAAGGACCAGATCGAGGCTTGCGGCCTGGTCGTGCACGGGGAGGGGATCGCTGTCTCCTACGACCGTTTTCGCGACCGCATCATGTTTCCGATCCTGTCGTCGCGGGAAAAGGTGATCGCGTTCGGCGGCCGCGCCATGGCGGCGGACGCGCCGGCGAAATATCTCAACTCCAACGAGACCGAGCTCTTCCACAAGGGGCAGGTGCTCTACAATTTTTCGCGTGCCAGGCGGGCTCAGGGTGTCGGCAAGCCGGGACAGGGCGAGGGCACGATCATTGCGGTCGAAGGTTACATGGACGTCATCGCGCTGCATCAGGCGGGCGTCGAGAATGCCGTGGCACCACTCGGGACCGCGCTCACCGAAAACCAGCTCGAGCTGCTCTGGCGGATGACGCCGCAGCCGGTGCTCTGCTTTGACGGCGACGGAGCGGGCCTCAGGGCCGCAAGCCGTGCCGCCGATCTGGCGCTTCCGTTCCTGAAGCCCGGAAGGTCGGTGCGTTTCGCCCTGCTTCCCGATGGCAAGGATCCGGACGATCTCGTCCGCCATGAGGGCCGTGCGCCGTTCGACAAGGTGCTCAACGAAGCCCGGCCGCTCGTGGAGATGATCTGGCAGCGCGAGGCGTCGTCGGCAAGTTTCGATACGCCGGAAAAGCGCGCCGAACTGGAGGCGCGGCTGAAGCAGATCGTTTCCGTCATCGCCGACGAAAACGTGCGACGCCATTACCAGCAGGCCATCCGCGACCGGCTGAACAGTTTCTTCGCGCCGGCGCCGCGCGGCGGTGGCGACCGGCGCCAGAATTTTCAGCGTGGTGCCGGTGGCGGCAGACCCGGGCAGGGCGGTCCGCCCCAGGGGCCTCGGGCTGCAGGGCGGGCTGCGGGGGTTTCAGACCGGCTTGCCCGTTCCGGTCTCGTGCGCGGTTACCGCGACCTGCCGGCGCTTCGCGAAAGCGTGCTGGCGCTCACCATCGTCAATCATCCGCAATTGCTGCTGGAGGAATATGACGAGATCGCCGCGATCGATTTCGAGAACCGCGACCTGCAGCGCTTCTGGTCGGCGATGTTGCCGGCCGCCGCGACAGCGGGGCCTAACCTTTCGCGCGAATACCTGATGCAGCGGCTTGCGGGCGAAGGGTTCGACGTGATGCTGAAGTCCCTGGACCAGCAGGTGCGCAACGCGCGGCTCTGGACTGCGACCGAGATCGCCGCGCTGGAAGACGCGCGTGAAGGCTATCGGCAGGCGCTGTCGCTGCACAAGCGTACCAAGGCGCTCAGGCTCCAGAAGATTGAACTGGAGCGGGAAATCGCCGAAACGACGGAAGCTGGCGATGCGGGTGAGATCGAGCCGCTGCTGCGCGCGCTCTCCGAAGTTCAGCTCGAAATCCTCCGGATGGAAAACCAGGAAGCGATCATCGACGGGTTCGGGGTGCTTTCCGGCCGGGTGAAGGGGGCTGCCGTCAGCCACGGCTGAGGGACATGCGGCTTGGAAATCCCGCCCTTGCCGAATGATGGCGCGGCCCTATTGTATCGGCGTTGAGTCGGCTGAGTGGGGAGCTTGATGCAGATTTCGGGAAGTTGTCATTGCGGCAATATAGCCTTCGAGGCGGAGGGCGAGTTTGGCACCGCGATGGAATGCAACTGTTCCCTCTGTCGGCGGAAGGGCGTGCTGCTGGCTTTCGTCCCGCGCAGCCAGTTCCAGCTCGCGACCCCGCGGGAGAACCTTTCCTCCTACCAGTTCAACAAGCATGTGATCACGCACTACTTCTGCGCCAGTTGCGGCGTCGCACCGTTCAGCGAGGCGACGATGCCGAATGGCGCGGAGATGGCCGCGATCAATCTGAGATGCGTGCCGGAAATCGACATTGCCACGCTGACGGTAACTCAGTATGACGGTGCTTCCCGCTAGGGAATATGCCGGACGAAAAGCATAAGCCTTTATGTCTACGCAAACCCTTGTCTTTCAGGGCCTACCGCCTACATATCGGTTAAATCTGGTGAGCGTACCCCTATTGGAGCCCCTCAAAGGGCATATTTTCGACTTTTCCTGGGTATGACCTATGGAAATGCTTGACGGGGCGTTAATTTGTGGGAATCACCATTTCAAGGCAAAATAGGCGGAGTGGGTCAATAGCACCGAACATGACCGGTGATCCTCTTGTAGGACGGTCCTGAGTCAAAAACGGCCGCCGAATGGTAATCGGGAATTAAAGGTCATTCCGTTACGTGTTGGACAGTGATTCGCGACTAAGGCGGTCAACCCCGTCTTCAGCCGGTGGCCACGAAGCGCGGCGAAAGTAGCGTTCAGGGAAAGCGACTAAATACATGGCAACAAAAGTCAAAGAAAACGAAGAAGCAGAGAACGAACGCGAAGGCTCGCACGACGGTCCGCTTCTCGACCTTTCTGACGACGCCGTCAAGAAGATGATCAAAGCCGCAAAGAAGCGCGGCTATGTCACCATGGACGAGTTGAATTCGGTGCTGCCGTCGGAGGAGGTTACCTCCGAGCAGATCGAAGACACGATGGCGATGCTGTCGGACATGGGCATCAACGTCGTCGAAGACGAAGAGGCGGAAGAAACCACCGCCAGCGACGACGACGCTGACGGCGACAGCGACGACAATGAGAGCGAAGGCGGCGAAATCGCCACCACCTCCAGCACTGCGCTCGCGACTGCGAAGAAGAAAGAGCCGACCGACCGTACCGACGACCCGGTGCGCATGTATCTGCGCGAAATGGGTTCCGTCGAGCTTTTGTCGCGCGAGGGCGAAATCGCCATCGCCAAGCGCATCGAAGCCGGCCGCGAAACGATGATCGCCGGGCTCTGTGAGAGCCCGCTGACCTTCCAGGCGCTGATCATCTGGCGTGACGAACTGAACGAAGGCACGACCCTGCTTCGCGAGATCATCGATCTCGAAACGACCTATTCGGGTCCCGAAGCCAAGGCTGCGCCGCAGTTCCAGAGCCCGGAAAAGATCGAGGCCGACCGCAAGGCTGCCGAAGAGAAGGAAAAGACCCGCAAGGCTCGTTTCTCCGCTGCCAATGACGACGACATCACTGCCGTCGGCGGCGAAGGCATGAACCTTGAGGAAGAGGAAGAGGACGACGACGAGTCGAGCCTTTCTCTCGCCGCGATGGAAGCCGAGCTGCGTCCGCAGGTCATGGAGACGCTCGACACGATCGCCGACACCTACAAGAAGCTGCGCAAGCTGCAGGACCAGCAGGTCGAGCAGCGTCTGGCAGCGACCGGTACGTTGTCGTCTGCCCAGGAGCGTCGCTACAAGGAGCTCAAGGACGAGCTGATCACCGCGGTCAAGTCGCTGTCGCTCAACCAGAATCGTGTCGATTCGCTGGTCGAGCAGCTCTACGACATCTCCAAGCGCCTGATGCAGAACGAGGGCCGTCTGTTGCGTCTCGCCGAATCCTACGGCGTCAAGCGCGACTCGTTCCTCGAACAGTACCAGGGTGCGGAGCTCGATCCGAACTGGATGAAGTCGATCGCCAATCTGGCCGCCCGCGGCTGGAAGGAGTTCGCGCGCGCCGAGAACACGACGATCCGCGACATCCGCCAGGAGATCCAGAATCTGGCGACGGAAACCGGCATCTCGATCGCCGAATTCCGCCGTATCGTGTCGATGGTGCAGAAGGGCGAGCGCGAAGCGCGTATCGCCAAGAAGGAAATGGTCGAAGCGAACCTTCGCCTCGTCATCTCGATCGCCAAGAAGTACACGAACCGCGGCCTGCAGTTCCTCGACCTCATTCAGGAAGGCAATATCGGCCTGATGAAGGCGGTCGACAAGTTCGAATACCGTCGCGGTTACAAGTTCTCGACCTATGCCACATGGTGGATCCGGCAGGCGATCACCCGTTCGATCGCCGACCAGGCCCGCACGATCCGTATTCCGGTGCATATGATCGAGACGATCAACAAGATCGTCCGCACATCGCGCCAGATGCTGCACGAGATCGGCCGCGAGCCGACCCCGGAAGAACTGGCCGAAAAGCTCGCCATGCCGCTCGAAAAGGTCCGCAAGGTCCTGAAGATCGCCAAGGAGCCGATCAGCCTCGAAACCCCGGTGGGTGACGAAGAGGATTCGCATCTCGGCGACTTCATCGAGGACAAGAACGCGCTTCTGCCGATCGACGCGGCCATCCAGGCGAACCTGCGCGAGACCACGACCCGTGTTCTCGCCTCGCTCACGCCGCGTGAAGAACGCGTGCTGCGCATGCGCTTCGGCATCGGCATGAACACCGACCACACGCTCGAAGAAGTCGGCCAGCAGTTCTCGGTCACCCGCGAACGTATCCGCCAGATCGAAGCGAAGGCGCTGAGGAAGCTGAAACATCCGAGCCGCAGCCGCAAGCTGCGTTCGTTCCTGGACAGCTGATCGGTTTTACCCGTTCGAAGACAATCAGAGACCCGGTTTGCGAGAGCAGGCCGGGTTTTTCATTTTAATGCCCGACCGAGCTCGAAAACACGTTGACCACCACGACGCCGGAGATGATCAGGCCGAGGCCGATGATGGCGGCGATGTCGAGGGTCTGGCGGAACAGGATGGTGCCGACGGCCGAAATCAGCACGATGCCGAGGCCGCTCCAGATCGCGTAGGCGATGCCGACAGGCAGCGTGCGCAAGGCGATCGACAGGAGATAGAAGGCGATACCATAGCACAGCCCCATCAGGATGGTCGGCAGGGCGCGGGTGAACTGCTGGCTCTGCTGCAGGAAAGTCGTGCCGATGACTTCCAGCACGATTGCACCGGCGAGCGAGCCGTAGGTGAGGATTGCGGGGTTCATTTTCGTTACTCTTGTTTCGTGAGGCCTTGCAGGTGGTCGCGCAGTTCGGCGAGTTCTTTTGCCGGTAAACCGTCCGCCTCCATGAGATTGGCGAGCCAGATGCCATCCGCCGCGTAGCGCGCGAGCTTGAAGGCCGGATGACTGTCGGTCTGCGCATGTCGCGCGAGCCGATCGCGCATCCATTCCGACCAGATTTGCCTGAGCCGCGCATCGGTCATGCAGGAGATCGACAGTGCCGCCCAGGGGCTTTCGATCCCATCGCGAGTCACCTGGAAAAAGGCGTCGACATAGGCGCGCGTGAACCGGCCCCGGCCGGTTTCGTCCTCGCTCATCAGCCGGTCGATTTCCATATCGAGCTTGCCGAGCAGGTCTTCGAAGACGGCTTCGATCAGGGCCTGCTTGCTCGGGAAATGATGCAGCAACCCGCCCTTGGTGACGGAGGCCGCATCGGCGACCGCCTGCAGGGTCAGGCTGCCGAGACCTTCGTCCACGGCGCATCGCGCCGCATGATCCAGAAGGGATCGCCGCACCTGTTCGGGCTGTTTTTCGCGTCTGTGAGCTTTCGACATGAATTAAACATACCGTATGGTCGGTTTGTTTGCAAGCGGCAAACCATCTTCGAATCCCATTGAAGAGGGGCGGCAGCGCAACTTGCTGTCGGAAAGCTGGAGTTTGCATTGTTTTGATCACTCGGGGACTCGATCCGGCCGGCTTTCCATCTTACATCCGCTGCCATGACGGATTTATCTGGAAAGCCGCGCGGCGACATAAGATGGGGCATCCCTGCCTCCATCCTGGTGCATGTCGTTTTCGCGGCGGCCCTGTTCTTCCACCTGCCGGTCGATCAGTCCGAGCCGGAGAAGGAGGAGACCGTCCAGGTCGAGATCGTGCCTCCACCGGAAGAGCCGGAGAAGAAGCCGGAAGAGCAGAAGCCTGAGGAAAAGAAGGCCGAAGAGGCGAAACCGGAGGAGAAGAAACCTCCGGAACCTGCAAAACAGGAAGAGGCCAAGACGGTGGAGCCGCCCCCGCCGCCTGAGCCACCGAAGCAGGAGGAGGCCAAGAAGCAGGAGCCACCTCCGCCGCCTCCGCCGGCGCCTGAGGAGAAACCCGCCGAACCGCCGCCCTCCGCCGACCAGGCCAAGGGGCAGCCCTTGCCGGTTCTGCGTCCCGTTTTCGAATTCGGCGAGAAGGATGGCGGGCCGAAGAAATCCGAAACCGGCAATGCATCGAAGGAAACGACCAACCCGCCCGCCGAGAGCAAGGCGGATGCGGAGGCCGTCGAGCCGGTAAAGCAGGCGAAGGAGGCGCCTACCGTCGTGGAGGCGCCACCGGCCAATCCGGTGCCTGACGATATCCAATTGCCGGAGGTCGGAGTTGCGGCAGCCAACGGATTGCAGAACGGCCCCGTTGCCGGCACCTCGCCGGATGCGGCGAAGACCGAAATCGTGACTGCGCCGCCGGCCGCTTCGCCCAAGGGCGACCCTTCCAAGACCCCGACCCCCGGCAAGCCGGTCGAACTGACGGAGGCAAAGACGCTGTTTTCGCAGAGCGAGACGGGCGACACTATTGCCACGACGGCGATGGGCAATGTGCCGCGAGGGGTGCGTGCCGGCCAGCTCTGCGCGACGGAACTTCGCGAGCAGCTGCGACATTCGGCTCAATCCTACAGACCGGAAATGCTGCCGGCCTATCGTCTACCGAGCGGCACTGTCCTCGAAGTCAAGCGGGGCGCATTCCGGGCCAATGCGCAGTGGTACGACCTGAGTTTCCGCTGCGAGGTTGACGACGACGCCACCAAAATCGTGTCCTTCGCATTCGACATCGGCGCGCCGGTGCCGCAAAGCGAGTGGCGCAAGCGCGGCTTTCCGGAATTGTGAGAAGCCTCCGGCGACGCCTAGTCGTGACGTAATCGATGCAGGTTTCGCAAAAGGTGCCGCATGGGTTGATTGACCCGCGAGCCGCGTCGACTATGCTGCGGCCACGTTCAAGATGAGGCCTGCCATGAAAGCCATGTTCTACGATGCCTTTGAAAAGGCACCCGAAATCCGCAATCTACCCGACCCGGAGCCGACATTTGACGGCGTCGTGGTCAAGGTCGGCGCGAGTGGGCTCTGCCGCAGCGACTGGCATGGCTGGATGGGGCATGATCCGGATATAAAGCTGCCGCATGTGCCGGGCCATGAACTGGCCGGCAAGGTGGTGGCGACCGGCAAGGGCGTGATGCGCTTCAAGATCGGCGACCGGGTGACGGTGCCGTTCGTGTCGGGCTGCGGCCATTGCTCCGAATGCCATTCAGGCAACCAGCAGGTCTGCCCCAACCAGTTTCAGCCGGGCTTTACCCATTGGGGCTCGTTCGCCGAATATGTGGCGATCGATTATGCCGACACGAACCTCGTGCACCTGCCCGAAGAGATCGACGATGCGACGGCGGCCAGCCTCGGCTGCCGGTTCGCCACCTCCTTCCGCGCCGTTGCCGACCAGGCCCGCACCGGGCCTGGCGACTGGGTGGCCGTGCATGGCTGCGGCGGGGTAGGGCTCTCTGCCATCATGATCGCCACCGCGCTTGGAGCGAACGCAATCGGCATCGATCTCTCCGAAGACAAGCTGGCATTCGCCCGCCAATGCGGTGCGGTCGCGACGATCAATGGGAGCACCGTGCCGGATGTGGTCGAGGCGGTTCGCGAGATCACCAAGGGTGGAGCGCATGTGTCGATCGACGCGCTCGGCCATCCCGTCACCTGTTTCAATTCGATCAAGAATCTGCGCCGCCGCGGCCGGCACGTGCAGGTCGGTCTGATGCTCGGCGAGCACGCTACACCTTCGATCCCGATGGCGCAGGTGATCGGCCACGAGCTGGAAATCTACGGCAGCCACGGCATGCAGGCCTGGCGCTACGACGCCATGCTCGCCATGCTGAAGGCCGGCAAGATGAAGCCGCAGCAGCTGATCGCCAAGCGGATCAGCCTGGAAGAGGCGGTGCCGGGGCTGATGACGCTCGACAGATCCGAAACGCCCGGTATCAGCGTGATCACCACGTTCTGACGGGTGACGCGGCGATTGTTCGCCGTCGATGGCCGGAGCATTCCGCTTCGGCCGCTTGGTGGCGTTTCGGGGCGCCCTATATCGGGGGCATGCGTCGAACCCGAAAGGACGAACCATGAATGTCAGGGCACAGAAAATTCCAGGGCCGGATCACCCGATCACCGTTGCGCACAATCCGGCGCGGGTGGTGGTGAAGCTTGGCGGCAAGGTGATCGCCGACAGCATCAATTCGCTCACCTTGCGCGAGTCCTCCTATCCGCCCGTCCACTATATTCCGCGCAAGGATGTGGATATGTCGCTCCTTGAGCGGACCGACCACCAGAGCTATTGCCCGTATAAGGGAGAGGCTTCCTATTTCAGCATTCCGGCTGGTGGCGAGCGCTCGAAGAATGCCGTCTGGTCCTACGAAAACCCTTACGAAGCCGTCTCCGGGATCAAGGAACATGTCGCCTTCTATCCCGACCGGGTCGATTCCATCGAGGAGTTTGGCGCGCCTGAAGCGGGTCAGTTCTGACAGGAGGACAGGCGGCTGAGCATGCGCTTGCCGCACTTCGGAGCTTTGCGGGTGAAAGCCCTGGAGGATAAAGAAAAAGCCGGTGCACTTGTCGGCTTTGCTTTCCCTCCCACGTCCTTGGGGTGCGACTCAACCAAGGAGGAAAATCATGCCCTATGTCGACGGGTTTATTCTTGCCGTGCCCAAGGCCAATCTCGAACGCTACAAGGACATGGCGCGCCTTGCCGGCGCGGTGTGGATGGAAAACGGCGCGTTGTCCTATGTGGAGTGCTTGGCTGACGACGTGCCCTACGGAGAGCTCACCTCCTTCCCGCGGGCCGTGCAGGCCAAGGAGGACGAGACTGTCATCTTCTCCTGGATCACCTATGAAAGCCGGGCCCGCCGGGACGAGATCAATGCCAGAGTGATGAAGGACGAGCGGTTCTCCGGAGCCGAATGGACGCAGGTCTTCGACGGCAAACGGATGATCTTCGGCGGCTTCGAGCCCTTCCTGACATTGTAGCCGGCGGGTGATAGGAGTGGCGTCTCCCTGCCGACGCTTCTATTTTTGCCGCCGGCGCTTTTGTCGATGAGGACCCCATGCCCCAGACCGTGATTTCGATCTCCACAAGCGGCCAGGGGCTCTACGAATTCACCGACACGGCGCAGGACTTTTTGCGCCGCACGCAGGTGGGCGAGGGGCTGCTCACCGTGTTCGTTCGCCATACGTCCTGCTCCCTGATCATCCAGGAAAATGCCGATCCGGATGTCCGCCGCGACCTGAAGACCTTCTTCTCCCGGCTGGTGCCGCCGACCACCGATCCTGACATGCGCTGGGTGACCCACACGACCGAGGGCCCCGACGACATGCCGGCGCATATCAAGGCGGCGTTGACTGCCGCCTCGCTCGGCATTCCCGTCCGGGACGGTCGGTTGATGCTTGGCACCTGGCAGGGCATCTACCTCTTCGAGCATCGCGACCAGCCGCATGTCCGCCAGGTCGTGCTGCATCTTTCGCCATGATCTTCTGGCTATGAGCGAGACATGAATACCGGCTGAATGACCAGTTAGGATGTTGTTCAGGCCCCTTGGGCTAGGGTCGCGCCAATCGCTGGGAAGGCGAGAGCAACAACCTTGGGGGCCGCAAAAATTGGCCCGAATTTCGGAGAACCATTCTATGACCAGCATGATCGTCAAAGCCGGTGTGGCCGCTCTCATCGCGCTTACCGGCCTTTCCGCAACGGCCCCTGTGGCTGCCGCCGCCGGCCCGGACTTCGCCATCCAGGTGCAGTATCGCGACCGTGATCGCGATTGGCGTCCGGATCGCGGTGGTGATCGCGACTGGCGTCCGGATCGCGGCCCGCGCGGTTGCGCTCCCGGGCTGGCAGAAGAAAAGGCAAGCCGCATGGGCCTGCGCCGCGCCCGCGTCGTGGATGCCGGCCGCCGCGTCGTGATCGTTGCCGGCTTCGGCCGTCGCGGCCCTGACCGCATCGTGTTCGCCAACGAGCGTGGCTGCCCGGTCATCCGCCGCTAGGCTTCATCCCAAAGAACCCTTCCGTCTCCATCGCCCGTTGACGGAGGACAAGCGCCCCCACCAGGTCTGACGATCTGGTGGGGGCGTTTTATTTTGCCTTGTTTGCGGGCGAGGGAGGGCCGGGCGCCATTGCGGGACGGCGCCCGGCTGCTGTTCAAGAACCCGTAATTACTGCTCGAGGGCAAAGGTGACGTTGACGGTCACCGTATAGGTGTTTTCGCCGCCGGCGACCGGAACCGCTTCGGCGGCGGCCATGTCCTTGGCCATCGCCATGCGCATCATCTGCTGCGGCGCGGGGCGCATGGAGTTCTCGCTGATTTCCAGGATCCGGCCGAGCTTGACGCCGGCCGCCTCCGTCAGCGTCCTTGCCTTGGCAAGCGCCTCGGCGACCGCCTTCTTGCGCGCCTCGGTCATCACGTCGTCGGGCTTGTCGTTGGTGAAGGCGATCTGGCCGCCCTGGTTGACGCCGAGCTTCACCGAACGGTCGATGAGACCGCCGAGTTTCTGAAGGTCGCGGACCTTGAGGGTGAGCGTGTTGGACACCTCGTAGCCGATCACCTGCGGGGGCTCGATGACGCCACCCTTCGGTTCGGTGTGGCGATATTGCGGATAGATCGAGAAATTGCTGGTCTGCATATCGCGATCGGCGATTCCATCGCTCTTCAGGGCCGAAAGCACGTCCTTCATGGCGGCGCTGCTGGCCGAAAGTGCCGCTTGCGCGGTCTGGCCGTTGCGAACCACCGAGAGCGTCAGGACGGCCATGTCGGGCGCCACGGAGGCCTGGCCCTCGCCGAGCACATTGATGACCGGCTCGCGGGGACGGATATCCTGGGCCAAGACCTGGCCCGCGGAAGAGACGGCGACCGCACCGGCAAATGCGGCTGCAAGGACGAGACGTGACGACGAAAGCGCAACGCGCATGGATGTTCTCTCCGATCTGTCAGGGCGGGGGAATACTGTTCCCAGACCCGCCCGTCATGTTCCGTCTGCCGCGCGAACGCGCCGAAACGGGAATCGGCTCGGCCTGTTCGCGCCAGACGAGCCTACCTGCCGGTTGATTGTGAAGCTATTGCGGCAACGGCTTGTAGCATCTCTTGAATTGCGTTAGAGCGGACATCGATGTGACGGCGGACCATTGCGCCCCACTTCTGCCGGATCGGCGGGCCTGTAGCTCAATGGTTAGAGCCGGCGGCTCATAACCGCTTGGTTGGGGGTTCGAGTCCCTCCGGGCCCACCATTTTATTGAATTTTCAAGGGCTTATGGGGTGGTTAGCCAATGTCGCCAGGCGGCTACTTCCGGATTTTTTTCACCTGGACCCGGAATTTCAAAAATTTCCCCGGGAAACCTCGAAGGCTATTCGAAGGCGGCTCGAATCATCGAGTTCCAGATCGATCTTTCGATCACCGCAGCTGATATTCAAATCGCGGTCGGATCAATCTCCTGTCTCCAACGATGATGGGGTAGGATCTAGCGAATCTCAACAACGACCGACATGATTGCTGGCATGGATATAGAACTCTCTGCACTTGAAGAACGAGCCGAAGTCCAAGAACACATGGCGGAAGCACTCCGCATCCTGAACGCCGCCATCCGACGAACCCACAGAGCCGGCCTCTCAGTCCTGACCATGTACTCCCGGGAGGAAACCTGCCGCAATTGGAGCTTGGCACCCTGGATAGGCAACACGGGACGATCTGACCCCACAAGATGATGGGGCGGTGGGCTAGGCGGCTGCCATCGCGCGCTTACGAGTTAGGGCTTTACCTAGCGCCTGACCGGGAATCTCAATCCATCTGTATCCAATCGCAGCAATCAGATATGTGACCGGCACGGTGATCGCCAGCGCGGTAGCCCATCGGGCCGGGTTTGACATCGGATGGTTCGCGATAAGATACGCGATAACTGGTTGCATCACGAGAAGGTGGGCGAGGTAGGCGCCAAACGAGAGCTCGCCGAGCAGATGGAAGAACTTGTTCCCAAGTAAGCTACTGATCTTCGACAGCAGCGGCCTGAGTGGTTGCCACACCACACGATGATGAAGGAGAAGGAAGAACACTCCGACAATCGCCAGCCGCGCACCGTGATGGATTATGCCCATTGCGCCGCCGATCGGGATCAACATAAGCGCCGCCGACAGAGCGGCGGCTAGCCAGACACGCTTCGTGTCCGCGCCGAGAACACTTGCCATCAAAATTCCGACCGCGAAGACATGCATCTTCAAAGGCAAGAATGCAGGCATTGGGAAGCGATATCCAAGCGCATAGGAAATCACCGCAGCAGCCAGGCCGGCGAACACAACAGCACCTATGCCCACAAAGAGGTTCAAACGTTTGATGACGAGCATCACAAACGGAAGCACGAGGTAGAACTGCATTTCGAGGCCGATACTCCAATCAGGGAGCGCAGTTCGATATGCATATCCCGGCATGGCACCGAACGCGAATGTCAGATGCGCCACCCAATTCCAGAAGCTTTGATCGAGGTAACGCCCTGCCGGCTGCACCGGAACAGAGTTGTAAGCGTCGATCATTACCCGCGCTTCGTAGATCGCGGGGCCGAGGGTTATCGCAAAAATCAACATGATGTAATAGAGCGGCGCGATCCTAAAAAAGCGGCGCAGCCAAAATGTTCGCCACGTGGATGGTAGCTCCCATGGTTCCTTCGCTTCCCGCAGCCGATAATGAAACACCATCAAGAAGCCAGAAAGGACAATGAAGAGATCTACGCCAAGGTCCGGATCACCGATTAAAGGCACCCGGAACCGGGTCAAGAGGTGCGCATGACCTATCAAAACCCATAGCGCCGCGATACCTCGCAATCCATCAAGGCACTCAATGCGGTTTGGCGCAGTTTCGGTCATTAGGTTGCCTCCGATGGAAATGCAGTATTCGTGCACCATCTAGACGATTACAGCAACCGGATGATCCAAAGAGTGTGAGAGTTAAGATCACAGGGGATTTGCGGATTTTGGTCACGCCAGCACCCGACCACCGGTGGTCCTCTTGCAAATCCGGCCTCACTGGCGTATCCATGATTCAATATTTCAAGGATTGTATGAATGTTGAATCAGCAGCAGGCTCTAGGCGCCTTCGGTGCTCTCTCGCAAGAAACGCGACTGCACATTGTCCGGATGCTGGTTGTCGCCGGGCCCGAGGGCATGGCCGCAGGGTTGATTGCCGAGCGGGCAGGGGTGTCGGCGTCCAATATTTCGTTTCATCTCAAGGAGCTCGAACACTCGGGTCTGATCCTCCAGCAGCGTGAATCGCGCTCGATCATCTACAGGGCGAATATCGAGGTCCTCGGCGATCTGGTGCGCTTTCTGATGGAGGACTGCTGCGCCGGCCATCCGGAAATTTGCGCTCCCGCTGTGGAGGTTGCCGCCTGCTGCGCTCCCGCCGGGGCGAAGGCATGACGGCTCGAAATCGCCGGTACCGTCGTCCTTGGCGGTCGGTCCGGAGCATCTGAAGCGGAAAATAGAAACAAGCCCATCGGAACAACGTCATCAGGGACAACCGTCATGTCTGATCGCACTTACAACGTCCTCTTCCTCTGCACCGGGAATTCCGCCCGCTCGATCATCGCGGAGGCCATCCTCAACAGGATCGGTCAGGGCAGGTTCAAGGCCTATTCGGCCGGCTCCCAGCCGAAAGGCGAGGTCCATCCTTACACGCTCCAGCTCCTGAAGACCCTGAACCACGATACCAGCTTCGCCCGCTCGAAGAACTGGGAGGAGTTCGCGGCTCCGGGCGCTCCGCAGATGGACTTCGTGTTTACCGTCTGCGACAACGCCGCCAACGAGGCATGCCCGGTTTGGCCGGGACAGCCGATGACCGCCCACTGGGGCGTTCCCGATCCCGCCGCCGCCGAGGGGACCGAAGCCGAAAAGCACTTCGCTTTCGACGACACGTACAGGATGCTCAACAACCGCCTCTCCATCTTCACCAGTCTGCCGATGACAAGCCTCGACAGGCTGGCGCTCCAGAAACGGCTGGACGAGATCGGCCGCAGCTCTCAGAAGGCCGAATGAGCGTGGCCGTCGATCTTGGACGCCGTCTGGTCGCGGAGGCGCTCGGCACCGCAATCCTCGTCGCAACTGTCGTCGGTTCGGGCATCATGGCGGATCGCCTCACCGACGACACGGCCATGTCCCTGCTGGGCAATACGATACCGACCGGAGCAATCCTGTTCGTGCTGATCACGATCCTCGGTCCGATCTCGGGCGCGCACTTCAATCCCGTTGTGACAATGGTTTTCGCCGTGCGTGGCGAATTCAAGGTCGCTTTGGTCGCCCCTTACATCCTGGCGCAGATAGCGGGCGGAGTGTCCGGAACGATGGTCGCTCATGCAATGTTCGACCTTTCGCTCCTCCAAATGTCTGGAACGGTCCGTACGGGATCGGCTCAATGGATCGCGGAAGCGGTGGCGACTTTCGGCTTGCTCCTTACCATTCTCGGCGGCTTGCGCTTCAGGGTCGACGCGATCCCTCTGTTGGTGGGTCTCTATATAACGGCAGCCTACTGGTTCACCGCATCCACATCCTTCGCCAATCCGGCGGTCGCCATTGCACGGAGCATCACCGATACTTTCTCCGGCATTCGCCCCACCGATCTGCCGGGTTTCATTGTTGCCCAGATTCTTGGAGCGCTTATCGCCGCCGCTCTGGCTGGATGGCTATTTGCCGAACGCCGCAACGAAGTTCCCCCTATCCTTGCTCAAGGAGCCGACTGATCATGGACGTCACCATCTATCACAACCCCGCCTGCGGCACCTCCCGAAACACTCTGGAGCTGATCCAGCACGCCGGCATCGAGCCAACGGTGATCGAGTATCTGCAAAACCCGCCGACCCGCGAGCAGCTCGTCCGGATGATCGCTGACGCCGGATTGACCGTCCGCCAGGCGATCCGCGAAAAGGGCACGCCCTACATGGAGCTCGGCCTCGACAATCCCGAGCTGACCGACGACCAGCTTCTCGACGCGATGCTGAAGGACCCGATCCTGATCAACCGGCCGTTCGTCGTCACGCCGATGGGTACGCGCCTGTCGCGGCCGTCCGAGCTGGTCCTGGATGTCCTGCCTGCGGACGCGTTCAAGGGGGCGTTCACAAAGGAAGACGGCGAACGCGTCCTCGACGATGAAGGAAAGCGTATTGCCTGAAACTTTTCCTGCCGCGTCGCCCGAACATTTCCGCATGGCCGATCCCGATGCGCTGCGCCCTGCGTTCTCGACGCACAAGCCGCGCATCCTGATCCTCTATGGGTCCCTGCGCGAGGTATCCTACAGCCGATTTCTCGCTCACGAGGCCCGGCGTCTTCTGGAGCATTTCGGGTGCGAGGTGCGGATATACGACCCGAGAGGTCTGCCGCTGCCGGACGAGGCGCCCGTCAGCCATCCCAAGGTCCAGGAACTGCGGGAGCTATCGCAATGGTCCGAGGGCCAGGTTTGGGTCAGCCCGGAGCGCCACGGCGCAATGACCGGGATCATGAAGGCGCAGATCGACTGGATTCCCCTGGCTCTCGGTTCGATCCGGCCGACACAGGGAAAGACCCTGGCGGTCATGGAGGTTTCCGGCGGGAGCCAGTCCTTCAACGCCGTGAACCAGATGCGCATCCTGGGAAGATGGATGCGGATGATCACCATTCCGAACCAGAGCAGCATCGCGAAGGCCTACCAGGAGTTCGATGCCGCCGGACGGATGAAGCCGTCCTCCTATTACGACCGCGTCGTCGATGTCTGCGAAGAACTGGTCAAGTTCACCCTGTTGACGAGGGACGCGTCGGCTTACCTCACCGATCGCTACAGCGAACGCAAAGAAGACGCCGAGACGCTTGAAAGCAGGGTCAAGCTCAAATCGATCTGACATATTTCGATGATTGTGGAAATAGCCTTGACCACTCCGGCTTTCGCCGTTATCCTATTTCCATGATTATCGAAAAAGCCGCATCTCAGCTTGAAGCCCTCGGCAACGTCACCCGCCTCCAGATCTACCGTGCCCTGGTTCGCGCGGGCGAGGAAGGTCTTCCGGTCGGCCGTCTTCAGGAGAAGCTCGAGATCCCGGGGTCAACCCTCTCCCACCATCTGAAGCGTCTGGTCGATACCGGCCTGGTCGTTCAGGACCGCCAGGCGACGACGCTGATCTGTACCGCAAACTACAACCACATGAATGCGCTGATCGGCTACCTCGTCGATGAGTGCTGCGCTGACCAGGGATGCGACGGGCCAGGGACCAGGATCGTCGCCTGACCGCATTTTTTTATGTAGAAATTTCGAAGTTTCCAGAAATACCGATGGAGATCAAAATGAGGTCGGATGACATGTTTCCCGTTGCGGTAGTCGGCGCAGGTCCAGTCGGGCTGGCGGCGGCGGCAAGGCTGCTTGAAGCTGGTATGACGCCGATCATTTTCGAGAGGGGAAATTCCGTCGGGACCGCGCTTCTTGAGTGGGGCCACGTCCGGGTGTTCTCGCCATGGAAGTACAATATCGATGACGCCGCTCGGCGACTGCTGGAGAGCAACGGCTGGGCCGCCCCTTCACCTGACTGCCTGCCGACCGGACGCGAGATTGTCGACGACTACCTGCTGCCTCTGTCGCGCGTTCCGGTCATCGAGCAGGCGACAAGGCTCGGTGCGACCGTCACGGCCATCACCCGCCGGGGTCTGGACAAGCTTTCTTCCGGGGGGCGCTCGGACGCGCCTTTCGCGATCCGGTACCGGGACGGAAACGGGGAGCATGAGGTCGTCGCGCGAGCGGTGATCGACGCCTCCGGCACATGGACGCAACCGAACCCAATGGGTGTAAACGGCATTCCAGTTCTCGGCGAGAGCGCAGGCGGACCGGTTTCCTACGGCATACCGGACGTTACCGGGGGCAGGCGCCCGGACTTCGTGGGCAAGCGTACGCTCGTAGTGGGAAGCGGCCATTCGGCGATCAATGTCGCCCTTGCGCTCCTGGAGCTTCAGCAGGCCAACCCGTCGACCGAAATCCACTGGGCGCTTCGCAATCACGGCGTTGCCAAGCTGCTGGGCGGCGGTTTGAACGACCAGCTGCCAGAGCGGGGCGCTCTCGGTCTTGCGGCGAAGAAGGCCATGGATGCGGGAAAGCTCAAGATGCTCACGTCCTTTTCGGCAAGCAGGATCGCCAGGAGAAATGACAAGGTCGTCGTGACCGCGACGGCCGATGGGGAGGCGATCGAACTGGAATTGGATCAGGTCGTCGTCGCGACCGGGTTCCGACCTGACTTCTCGTTCCTGAGGGAGCTGCGGTTGAGCGTCGATCCGGCCGTCGAGGCGCCGCCGGCACTGGCTCCTCTTCTCGACCCGAACCTTCATTCCTGTGGCACCGTCCCCCCGCACGGGGTCGATGAACTGTCGCATCCGGAGAAGGACTTCTACATCGTGGGATCGAAGTCCTACGGCCGGGCGCCGACCTTCCTGATGAGGACGGGTTACGAGCAGGTGCGATCTGTCGTCGCGGAACTCGCTGGTGATCACGCCGCCGCGCGACGGGTCGAACTCGTGCTTCCCGAAACGGGCGTCTGCGCCGCTACTCCGCGGATTTCGACGTCTTCGGGATGTTGCGGAGGTCCGGCCCCTGCTACGGTAGATGCATGTTGTGTCGCTGACGCCGAAGCCAAATCCGAAGGCGGGTCTGGCTGCGGCTGCGGCCAGACAAAGGTCGAGACCGAGCACGCATGATGCCCAACGAACAGAAGTTGCCGCTCTGGGCCCTGATTGGTCTTGGAGCCTCGCAGAACATCGGCTACGGCACACTTTATTATGCCTTCAGTATTCTGGTTCCGGAGATCGCCCGCGACGTCGGGCGATCGGAACAGTGGGTGTTCGGAGCGTTTTCGATCGCACTGCTGGCCGGCAGCCTCGCCGCTCCGCTTTCGGGGACCCTTGCCGACCGGATTGGCGCGGGACGCCTGATGGCCGCAGGGTCGCTGCTGGCCGCCGCCTGCCTGGTGATGATGTCCGTGTCGTCGGGGCCGCTGACCTTTGCCGTTTCGCTGGCGTTGACAGAAGTGGTTTCCGCTGCGGTTCTCTACGCGACGGCTTTCACCGCCATCGTGCAGGCGGGAGGAAAGAAGGCCCAGACCTCGATCGTTCACCTGACACTGATGGCCGGGTTCGCGTCGTCGATGTTCTGGCCCCTGACTTCCTGGATGCACGGTTTCCTGTCGTGGCGTGAAATCTACCTGGTCTTCGCGGCCATGAACCTGGCCGTCTGCTTTCCCGTCCACCTCGCCCTGGCGCGTCTGACGACCAGTGCCGTGTCCGCGTCCAAAGCGACACCTCCGACGACCGCGCCGGTTCGCGCAGTTGCAAACAGGAACCTGCTGTTCTTCCTGATGCTGTTTGGCTTCGCCATCGAAGGATATGCGTTGTCCGCCATCCTCGTTCACATGGTCCCGCTGACCCAGGCGCTGGGTATGGGAGCCGCGGGCCTCGTTGTCGCCTCTCTGTTCGGCCCTTCACAGGTGGCCAGTCGCCTGATCAACCTGGTCTTCGGCCGCGAATTGCCGCAAAGATGGCTGGCGGTGATTGCCACGGCGTTGATCCCGTCCGGCCTGACGATCCTCATGTTGACGACACCATCCGTCCCCGGTGCCATCCTGTTCGCCGTCTGCTTCGGACTTGGTTCCGGATTGACAAGCATCGTGAGCGGTACCCTGCCGCTGGAGTTGTTCGGCAAGGCCGGCTACGGCAGCCGCATGGGCTGGGTGACCTCGGCCAAGCAGATGATGTCCGCCGTCGCTCCGCTCGCAATGTCGATCTTGCTGGCGGGGATAGGTGTCGTGCCATCGATCTGGTGGACAGTGGCGATCGGGACGATTGCGGCCGTAGCGTTTCTGGGAATTGTCATGACAATCCAGCTGGGTGCACGCGCGTCTATTCCGGAGACCTCAAGTCGATGATGCCTCGCCCTGCACCAAGGACCAGGAATTTCGGTTAGATCCGTTCCGTTTTTGCTCGGAACAAAGCCTTGGGTCGTGCGTTCCGGCCCAATGTCTGGCTGACGGCCGATGGCGCGATGGGTGCTTGCCGAATGGATGATGACCGCTTGACCGGCGCTGGCCGGCCAATCCGATCAGGACGAGACATCGGCCGGGACGGCATTCCGGGCAGCTATCGCCCGGCAATCCGGGCAACCACGTTCATCCTTGTTCTCTCTCCGCTCCTGGCGTCGTGTTCCGGCGTCCAGTCGGCACTCGATCCGGCTGGCCGCGAGGCGAGCGATGTCGCCAACCTGTTTTTCGTCATGCTGATCGGCGGCGTGGTCATCTGGGCGGGTGTCGTCGGCCTGCTGTTCCATGCGGGGCGCAAGCGCAGACCCTATTCGGAAAAGCGGGCGGGGCAGATCATCCTCTGGGGTGGGGCCGTTTTCCCGACGGTAACCCTCGCCGCCTTGCTTTCCTATGCCGTCTGGCTGATGCCCAACATCCGGCCCTGGATCGGTGAGGATGTGGGCGTACGCCGCGTCGAGGTGACAGGCGAGCAGTTCTGGTGGCGGGTGCGCTATCTCGACGAGGGCGGCGCGGTCGCTTTCGAAACGGCCAATGAGGTACGCGTACCGATCGGAGAGCGCGTCGTCTTTTTGCTGAATTCGCCCGACGTCATCCATTCCTTCTGGATACCCGTGCTCGGCGGCAAGATGGACATGATACCCGGTCGTGAAAACCGCCTGACGCTACAGGCGGAAAAGCCCGGTACCTATCGGGGCGTCTGCGCCGAGTTCTGCGGTACCAGTCACGCGCTGATGGCTTTCACCGTCCATGCGATGGAACCGGAGGCATACGAGGCCTGGGTCGCTGCGCGTCGCAAAACGTCCGGCGGGCAGGATAAGGAGGGGGTGGAGCTCTTCCTTCGCCACGGTTGTGCCGCCTGCCATGCCATTTCCGGCACGGAGGCGAGGGGGACGATCGGTCCCGATCTGACCGCCTTCGGAGAGCGCGGTTCCGTGGGAGCGGGCGCGCTTCCCAATGGAAAGGAGCATGTCGCCCGCTTCATACGCGACGCCGGCCAGGTCAAGCCGGAGGCGCGCATGCCGCACTTCTCCATGCTGGAAGAGGCGGATATCGACCGGATAGCTGCCTACCTGAAAGGGCTCAGATGACCATGGAGCTCGGCAATTTTTCGCCGGAAGAGCGGGCGGCGCAGGAGGAACGGCTCCGCAAGGTATGGGAGACGCCGAAAGGCATCCGCTACTGGACGTCTGTCAACAACAGCCAGATCGGGCTGTGGTACGGCGTCACCGCCTTTGCCTTCATGCTGTTCGCGGGCATGCTCGGGCTCTTGATGCGCCTGCAACTGGCGGTGCCGCAGAACGACTTCATCTCCGCCGAACTCTTCAACCAGGCCTTCACGCTGCATGGCACGGTGATGATGTTCCTGTTCGCGGTGCCGATCTTCGAAGCCGTTGCGATCTTCCTGCTGCCGTCGATGCTGGGCGCCCGGGAACTGCCTTTCCCGCGGCTGTCCGGCTTCGGATTCTGGAGTTTTCTGATCGGCGGCGTCTTCGTCTGCGGGTCGATCTTCTTCAACGCCGCGCCGAATGCCGGCTGGTTCATGTATCCACCGCTTGCGACCGACGACGAATATGCCGGCATCGGCGCGGATATCTGGCTGCTCGGCCTGTCCTTCATCGAGGTGGCGTCGATCGCCGCCGCCGTCGAGATCATCGTGGGTATCATGAAGTGCCGGGCGCCAGGCATGCGGATCAACCTGATGCCGATGTTCGCCTGGTACCTGCTGATCGTCGCGGGCATGATCCTGTTCGCCTTTCCGCCGCTGATTGCCGGCGACATCCTGTTCGAGATGGAGCGGATGTTCGACTGGCCGTTCTTCGACGCGACGCGAGGCGGCGATCCGCTGCTTTGGCAGCACCTGTTCTGGATCTTCGGCCACCCGGAAGTCTACATCATCTTCCTGCCCGCGATCGCGCTGATGGCGATGATCGTGCCGACCTTCTCGCAGCGGCCGATCGTCGGTTATTCCTGGATCGTGTTGGCGGCCGTCGGCACGGGTTTCCTGAGCTTCGGGCTCTGGGTGCACCACATGTTCGCGACCGGCCTGCCGCAGATCTCGCTTGCCTTCTTTTCGGCGGCGTCGGAAGCGGTGGCGATCCCGACAGGGGTGCAGATCTTCGTGTTCATCGCCACCATGCTCGCCGGCCGGGTGATCTTTTCGGTACCGATGCTGTTCGGGGCAGGCGGGCTGATCATCTTCGTGATCGGCGGACTGACAGGGGTGATGGTGGCGCTCGTACCGTTCGACTGGCAGGCGCACGACACCTATTTCGTCGTCGCCCACCTTCACTACGTGCTGATCGGCGGCATGCTGTTTCCGGTCGTCGCAGGCATCTATTACTACTTTCCGTTCGTGACGGGTAAGAAGCTCAGCGATGCCTGGGGCAAGACTGCTTTCTGGCTGATGTTCGTCGGTTTCAACGTCACCTTCTTTCCCATGCACTTCTCCGGCCTGCGCGGAATGCCGCGACGGGTCTTCACCTATCCGGAAGATATCGGCTGGGACTGGTTCAACCTCATCTCGACCATCGGCGCCTTCGTCTTCGCCGCCGGTGTCGCGACCTTCGTTATCGACATTTTTCGCCCGAAACAGCAACCGGCAGGGCGCGATCTCAACCCCTGGAATTCCGGGACGCTCGAATGGACCAACGATCCGGCGGAAAGCTGGGGCATGCGCTCGGTACCGATCATCACCAGCCGCTATCCGCTCTGGGATCAGCCGAACCTGCAAGCGGATATCGAGGCCGGGCGCTTCTATCTGCCGGACGCCAAATCCGGCAAGCGCGAGACGCTGGTGACCTCCGTTCTGGATGCGAATCCGATCCAGTGCCTGCGGGTCGGCGGCGTTTCCTACGTGACGATCGTCGCGGCGATCGCGCTCGGCGGCGTGTTCATCGCGCTGACCTTCAAATTGTGGATCACCACGATCGTCTTCGCGATCATCACCTTCATAGCCATCGTCCACTGGCTCTGGAACGGAACAGCGCCGATCCCGGAGGCACCGGAGATCGATGTCGGGCTAGGCGAGACGCTGCCGATCTATGTCTCCGGCCCGGCTTCGGTCGGCTGGTGGGCGATGTTCATCACCATGGTCGGCGACGGCACGGCATTTGCAAGCCTTGTCTTCGGCTATTTCTTCTACTGGACCATCCACGACGACTTCACCACGATCGCCAATGGGCCGGGCGTCCTGTGGCCGATGGCGGCGCTGGTGCTCTACGTCATCGCTTGGGCGCTGACGCTGCTGGCGCGCGAACTCAACGAGAAGGGGCCAATAGGTGCGCGGCTGGCGCTTACCGCGGCCTTCGCCGTTTCGATCGCGGCCTCGGTTGCAGGCCTCGCCGGTCCCTATCTGCACGGCATGGACCCGACCGCACATGTCTATCCGGCCATCGTGTGGATCGTCGCAATCTGGACGGTGACGCATGGCATAGTCGGCGCGATCATGCAGGGCTATTGTCTCGCGCGCAGCATAGCCGGCCGGATGACTGCGGAATACGACCAGGATATCCGCAACGTCGCGCTTTACTGGCACTTCATGGCCTTTACCGCCGTCGTCACCTTCGCGGCCCTCGGCCTGTTTCCTTTGGTGAACACATGAAGAGCTTGATTCCGCGCGAGGTTGAGACCCTCTGGACCCTGTTCACCGCCCCGACCGTCTGGGCTCTCCATTTCCTTGTCTGTTACGCGACGGTTGCGGTTTTCTGCGCCAAGGGCCTCGCTTCCGAGATATCGTTCGATACGGTGCGGATCGGGCTCGGCGTGGTGACGGTGCTGGCGCTGGCGATGATCGTGCTGTCGGCATGGCTTGCCTGGCGGCAATGGGGTTTCGGCTCCGACGATCCGCCGCACGACGAGGCGACTCACAATGCACGGACCTTGTTCCAAGGGTTCGCGACGCTGCTGCTGTCGGGCCTCAGCTTTGCCGCCGTCCTCTACATGGCCATTCCGATGATCTTCATCGCGGGATGCCAGCCATGAGGAAGACGGCGCTGATCACAGGCCTTGTTCTGCTGTTCGTCCTGTGGACCGTCCTCCCGCTTGCCGACCGGGCGTCGTTTACGGTGCATATGATTGCCCATATGGGCGTCGTGGCGGGTGCTGCGCCGTTGATTGCGATCGGCCTTTCCGGAACGCGCTTCGATTTGTTGTCCAATCTGCCCTGGCTTACTCCGCTCACCGCCTCGCTGATCGAATTATTCGCCGTGTGGATCTGGCATATTCCCGCCCTCCGGAGCCTGTCCGAAACCTCGTCCCTCATTGCGGTGCTGGAGCAGCTCATCTTTCTCTGCGCAGGTCTCGCTCTCTGGCTCTCCTGCCTCGGCGGAGCGGCGACGGGCCGCGAGGAGCGGCGGCTTGCCGGCACATTCGGCCTGCTCTTTACCTCCATGCACATGACGCTGCTTGGCGCGCTGTTGGCGCTTTCGCCGCGTTCGCTCTACGGCGATGGCGAAGTGAGTTGCCTCGGCGTGACCTTGTCCGCTGTGGTGGACCAGCAGGCCGGCGGCGTTGTCATGCTTTTGGTGGGCGCTGCGGTCTATCTGGCCGGGGGCGTGGCGCTGCTGGCCCGCACGCTGAACGCGCCGCTGCCGGATCGGTGAGTCTGGGGCGTAGAGATGGACGTCCTCCCGCTCTGTCGAGCCGCCGTCGTCTTGCGTGAAAAAGGAGAAGGAAAGAGCGGCCGCGGTTGACATCACCATGTGCATGACGCGGATCGGTGCGATCTCCCCAGCTATTTGGCGCGACCCTGGCCCTCCGGCCGAAGTTGGCGTTGCAACTTTCGGGCTCTAGCCTATTTGATGGAGTGTGAACAACAGATATCGGAGTGTCAGTTGAATCAAACCCGGCCAGCGCTCCTCCTCGTCACTGCGTCGCTGATCCCGCTCATCATTCTCGCCGCCGTGATGGGCAGGTTCTTCATTCAGGAACAGCAGAACGCGCTCGACGCCGACATTCGCAGCAAAGCGACCATCATGGCCGCGACGCTTCAGCGGGAGCTTAAAAGCCAGATCCAGCTTCTATCCGTCGTTGCGGATTCGCCCCGGCTCGATCCACCTATACCCCGTTCCGCCTTCGCCGAAACCGCGCGGCGCCTGCGCGAAAGGGTGCCTGAATGGGAGCAGATCCGGATATCGGACGAGAAAGGCGAGGTCGTGCTGTCCTCACCGGCGCTTGAAGGTTCGGCTGAGAAACAGGTCGTGGACGTGGAGAGTCACCGGACCCTGGTTCGCACGGGCGCCGCTGTGATCGGCAATGTTTCCATCGGGCCTCGCGGGCAGGCGGCCTTCGCCGTGAGGGTTCCGATCGAGAGGAACGACAAGCTGCGAGCCATTCTGTCGGTTGTCATCCGCCCGACGATCGTGACAAACCTCCTCTACGCCAATGGGCTCCCGGAAAGCTGGGCGGCCTGGATCGTCGACGGTCAGGACCGCCTTGTCGCTTCGACCGGCGCTCCCGCGCTTGCCGGCAATGCGGCAAGCGAGTTCGCAAGCTTTACCGGAACGGAGGGCCTGGCGACGCTCAAAAATGGGCTGGAGGTACGGGTTGCCGAAGTTGCGCTTGGAGAAACCCCGTGGCGGGTGAGGGTGGGCCTGCCGGTTGCAGAATACGATAGGCTGGCACGCAAGGCGACGTTGCTGCTCGCCGCAGCCAGCTGTTTCACGCTGCTGCTCTCAGGTTCGGCTGCGTTTCTCTTTCACCGGGAAATTCGCGCAAGGAACCGGGAACGCGAAAGCATAGCCAATTGGCAGCGGATGGATGCGCTTGGAAAGCTGACGGGCCAGGCAGCGCACGATTTCAACAACCTCCTCATGGTGTTTCAATCGGGTGTCGAGGGCATCAAGAGGAGGCGGAACGACGAGCAGCGAGTGACGCAGCTCCTTTCGCACATGAGCGAGGGAGTGACGAGGGGAAAGGCGATCACGCAACGTCTGCTGTCCTTCTCGAGGCGCTCCAATCAGGGTGCCGGGCATGTCGAGCTGGACATCAAACTCCCCGAATTGAGACCGCTGCTGCGACAGGCCATCGATGACACGATCGTCATGGACATCAACGTTCCGGACGACATCTGGCCCGTTCACGTCGATCCCGCGGGGCTGGAAAACGCGCTGATCAATTTCCTTACCAATGCGCGCGAGGCCATGGGCGGCGGTGGTCAGGTGACGATTTCGGCCAGAAATGTCCTCGATGGCGCTGCGGAAGATCCGACGCTTCAAGGACAATTTGTTGCCGTGACGATCGCAGACACCGGAACAGGCGTCGCATCCGAGCATTTGGGGCGGGTGTTCGAGCCGTTTTTCTCCACGAAGAAGAATGGCGGCCCGGGCCTCGGGTTGACCCAGGTCCACAGTTTCGCCAAGGGCAGCGGCGGTGCCGTGAAGGTCGCGAGCGTGGCCGGCCATGGCAGCGCCTTCACGCTGCTTCTCCCCCGGTCCAACGAACAGCGCGTCGCGCGCGAGCCCGCAAGGCCGGCGGTAAATCTTCCGGCCAGGCTTTTGATCGTGGACGATACCCCATCGTCTCTGGAATCGGTGCGCCTGGCCCTGGAAGGACTTGTTTCGACGATCTTCGTGGCGACAAGCGGCAGCGAGGCAATTGAGGTTCTGGAGCGTCACCCCGACATCGAGGCGGTGATCAGCGACATCATGATGCCGGGAATGTCCGGCATCGAGCTTGCCGAGGAGATACGCCGGAAGAACTCGCGCCTGCCGGTTGTTCTGATGACCGGCTACAGCGACAAGCTGGAGGCCGGCACAGAGGTCGGCTGTCCGGTTGTGGCGAAGCCGTTCAAGATCGAAGACCTTGCCGCTTCACTGGAGGCGGCGAAAACGTCGACGGAACAGTCGGCCAACGTCGTGCGCCTGGAGATCCTGGCGAAAAGCTGATCGGCTCACGCTTCTGTTTACCCGACCAAACTGAGCGGCTTATGGACCTGCGATGGAAGGGGATCCAGAAGCCCGGTTAGATATCGCCCATAGGCGCTCTTCCCATATTGCTTGGCGAGGCATTCGAGCTGGTCGGCGTCGATAAAGTTCTGGTGATAGGCAATCTCCTCGGGGCAGGAAATCTTGACGCCTTGTCGGCGCTCAAGCGTCGATACGAATTCAGATGCTTCAAGCAGGCTGTCGGGCGTGCCTGTGTCGAGCCAGGCATAACCGCGCCCCATCATCTCGACATGCAGCATTCCGCGATCGAGATAGGCCCGGTTGACATCGGTGATCTCCAGTTCGCCTCTGGCGGACGGCCTGAGGTTGGCCGCAATGTCGATGACGTCCTTGTCATAGAAATAGAGGCCCGTGACCGCCCAGCTGGAGCGTGGGTGTTCCGGTTTCTCTTCGATCGAAGCTGCCTTCATCTGCTTGTCGAACTCGACCACGCCGTAACGCTGCGGGTCGTTGACGTGGTAGGCGAAAACCGTGGCTCCGCTATCGCGCGCCATGGCGCTTTTGAAGAGGTCGGTGATGCCATGGCCGAAGAAGATGTTGTCGCCGAGGACCAGACAGGAGGAGTTGGAGCCGATGAAATCGGCCCCGATAATATAGGCCTGCGCAAGACCGTCAGGAGAGGGCTGTTCCGCATAGGACAACGAGAGGCCCCATTTGGAACCGTCGCCCAGCAGCTGCTGGAAATTCGGCATGTCCTTTGGCGTCGATATGATCAGGATGTCGCGGATCCCCGCGAGCATCAGCGTCGACAGCGGATAATAGATCATCGGCTTGTCATAGATCGGCATGAGCTGTTTCGACAGCACCTGCGTCATCGGGTGTAGCCGCGTGCCGCTGCCGCCGGCGAGAATAATCCCCTTCATCAATTCACCTCCCGTATTTTCTGTTGTCAAGGTCAACCGGTTGCAGAAGGCGCCTGACGACGTCTCCCGCCGAGCCCCGCCAATCGGGCATGACGATGCCGTGGCGCCTGTACAATTTCGAGCAGTCCAGTTGTGAATTGGCCGGTCGCCGAGCCGGCGTCGGATAGGCGCTGGTGGGGATGCGGACGACCCTTGCCGAAGGCCCGCCATTCGCCCCCGAGATTCTGAAGATCTCGTCTGCGAAGTCCGCCCAGCTTGCAGCGCCCGTTCCAGCCATATGAAAGACGCCGCGCAAGGCGGGATTGTTCGAAGCCAGCAGGTTTTGCCCGACCACCATGATGGCTTCGGCGATATCGGTTGCCGAAGTCGGGTTGCCGATCTGATCGTCGACGACTTGCACCTCTTCCCTTGTCTCAGCGGCCTTCAGCATCGTGCGCAGGAAGTTTCGGCTGAACCGGCTGTAGATCCAGGCGGTGCGAAGGATGGCATGATTTTCGGTCGCCGCAGCGACGTTCCGCTCGCCCACCAATTTGTCGCGGCCATAAACGCCCAGCGGTGCGACCGGATCGGATTCGACATAAGGGGAGGGCTTGCTGCCGTCGAAGACATAGTCTGTGGACAGATGAACGATCGGGACCTGCAGCGTTTTCGCTACCCGCGCCAGTTCCGCCGGGCCTGCGGCGTTGACGGCAAAAGCCGTTGCCCTTTCGATTTCGGCCTGATCGACACCCGTGAAGGCAGCCGCGGAGACGATCAGGTCGGGACGGGCGGCCTCGACCGTCGCCGCGATGGTCTCCGGCCTTGCCAGATCGAGATCGGGGCGGCCGAGCGGAATAATCTCGACCTCGCTTTGCCCGATCGCGGTTTCGATGAGGGATTGGACGACCTGTCCATTAAGCCCGGTTACCACGTATCGCCTGGGTTCGCGCATCATCCGGCCCCGGCCTTGAGGAGCCCGAGGCGGCTGCCGTCGTACCCTTTTCGGAGCGGCGCCCACCACCATTCGCTGTCGAGATACCAGCGCACCGTCTTTTCGATGCCTGTCTCGAAGCTCTCCTTTGCCCTCCAGCCCAGTTCCGTTTCCAGCTTTGTCGCGTCGATCGCATAACGCACATCATGCCCGGGCCGATCGGCGACGAACTGGATCAGGTTTTCGTGGGAGAGGCCGATTGCGTGCAGATCGTCGAGGATCGCGCAGATCCGCTTCACGACATCGATATTGCTGCGCTCGTTCCGGCCTCCGACATTGTAGGTTTCTCCAACCCTGCCTCGCTCGGCGATGAGATCCAGCGCCTGAGCGTGATCCTCCACATAAAGCCAGTCGCGGATGTTGGTCCCGTTTCCATAAACCGGCAGGGGTTTGCCCTCCACCGCGTTCAGGATAATCAGCGGAATGAGTTTTTCCGGAAAATGGTACGGCCCGTAGTTGTTCGAGCAGTTGGAGACAATGACCGGCATGCCGTAGGTTCGGGCCCATGCCTTGGCGAGATGGTCGGATGCTGCCTTCGATGCCGAATAGGGCGAGCTCGGATCGTAGGGCGTTGCTTCCGAGAACGCCCCCTCCGCTCCGAGGGAGCCGTAGACCTCGTCGGTTGAGACATGCAGGAAGCGGAAGCGGCTTCGGTCCCGGGGAAGAAGTGCCTGCCAATATGCTCGCGCGCATTCGAGCATGGTGAAAGAGCCGAGTATATTGGTTTCAACGAATTGCCGTGCGCCGAGGATCGAGCGGTCGACATGGCTTTCGGCAGCCAGATGCATCACCCGGTCGGGTCTGAACGTCGACATCGCGGACGCTATCGCCGCGGCATCGCATATATCGATCTTGAGAAACCGGTAGGACGGCTTGCCCTCAACCGACCTCAGCGAGCTCAACGTGCCGGCGTAGGTCAGTTTGTCGATGTTCAGGACCTCATATCCCTTTTCGAGCACGAGATGGCGGATGACCGCCGATCCGATGAAACCTGCCCCACCCGTTACAAGCACGCGCATGCTGTCGATTACCCCCAAAAAATTCTCGTCACCGGCTCCGACTGCGTTTGCCGAATTCATCGTTGACGGCATAAATAAAGTTGGATTGAAGCTCGGCGAGCCTGGGCTGTCCCCGATCCTTCTCCGACAGGATTGCCTTGTCTGCTGCGACTGGCCATTCGATCCCAAGCTCCGGATCATTCCAGAGCAGGCCGCGTTCGTGTTCGGCGCTGTAATAGTCAGTCACCTTATAGGTGATGACCGTATCTGCCGTCAGCGTGCAAAACCCATGCGCGAAACCTGGCGGCAGCCAAAGCTGGAGGGCATTTTCGGCCGACAGTTCCACCGCGACGAACTTCCCGTAGGTCGGCGATCCGATACGGATATCAACCGCCACATCCAGGAGCGCGCCGCTCGAACACGACACGAGCTTACCTTGTGAATGAGGATGGGTCTGAAAGTGCAGACCACGAACAGTTCCTGCCTCTGCCGAGTAAGACCTGTTATCCTGAACAAACGTGAAAGAACCGACTTCTGATTCAAAGAGGTTCTTCCGAAACATTTCCATAAAATAGCCTCGAGGATCGCCGAATTTCTTCGACGTTAAAAGAAGTACATCTTCAATGATCGTACTCTCGAAGCGCACAATTTCCTCATGATCCTGAATTTCCGGCTGTTTGGTTATAAAGCCATACTGATATTCTGAGCGCAATTCGGATGCGGCTCATCAGATGGGCGATGGGATAGTCAATTAGCGGTAGGCTGAAGGCTACGCCCCGTTCTCCCGGTTACCCGGACAGCTATGCTGTTCTCATCAGAACAATGAGGTTCGCGGCCAGCACATGACTTGGCCGGAGGCAACGGAACGGTGCGGGGAAATGGGTACGGCCGCAAATCACCGGGCGGCGCAAACAAGATCAGAGACGCTTTATCTGGCTACCGTAAACACGTCGCTCGCGGAGTTGCGACTTGCCGGTTCCGGCACCAATGAATGATAGAACGGACCCTAAGGAGAGTGGCTGGGGCGCCTGGATTCGAACCAGGGATGACGGTACCAAAAACCGTTGCCTTACCGCTTGGCGACGCCCCACCATGATGGCGGCGATGGTGCCGCTCAGGGAATGCGAGTTGCTCTAGCAAAGCTTCATTCGCCGGGCAATCACAGAGCGGCCGTTTTTTGTTAAATCTCATACTTTCATTCGGCTTTGGAAATTTACTCAGGGGCGGTGCGCCGCCGCCACGTGCCCCCGAGTGCCAGCGTTCACTTTTCGCAAAGCCTGCGCTCACCGCGAAAAGGTTGATAGGTGCAGTCGGAGGCCCGAAAAGATCGGTAGCTGCGGGAGCAGGCAGTGATGTTGCAGGAGGGCGCGGTCCCCGGGTTGCCTGCCGCCAGCCCCTTGTCCAGATCGAAATCAGGAGCGGGCTCGGCCATCGCAGCGCGGACGAAGTCCCGCCAGATCCGAGCCGGAAGCGAGCCGCCCGTGACGCCTTTCATCGGCGTGTCGTCATCATTCCCGACCCAGACGCCGACGACCAGCGGCTCGGTGAAACCGACAAACCAGGCATCGCGATTGTTCTGGCTGGTGCCTGTCTTGCCGGCGGCGAATGTGCCGGGATCCGCGTCGCGGCCCGTGCCGCGTTCGACGACGAGCTGCAGCAAGCCAAGGAGGTCGGACTGGTAGGGTGAGAGATCGATCGAAGGCGCTGTCTTCTTGCCCACCCTGAAGGCCTGGGATTGGCCCGCGGCCTGGAAATCGATAATCCCCCAAGGTTCGACCGGCGCTTTCCCGAGGCGAACCGATGCATAGGCGCTGGTGAGATCGAGTAGGTTGGTCTCCGAAGTGCCGAGCGCGAGGGATGGCGTCGGCGCGAGCGGCGTGTCGATACCGAGTTCCTTGGCAGCCGCAATGACGTTATCGAGTCCGACTTCCTGCGCCAGGGCGACGGTTGCGGCATTCAACGACCGGGCAAAAGCTTCCGCCAATGTGACCCAGCCACGGTAACCGCCGCCGGAGTTTTCGGGCGACCAACCGTCAATCTCGATCGGGGCGTCGAGAACGCGGTCGGAAAGGGTCAGTCCTTTTTTCAAGGCCGCGTAATAGACGAACAGCTTGAACGTGGAGCCCGGTTGCCGCATCGCCGTGACGGCGCGGTTGAACTGGCTCGTCTTGTAGTCGTGCCCTCCGACCATGGCGACGACCGCGCCTTCGGGTGTCATCGCCACCAGCGCCGCCTGGCTTGCGCCGAGCGTCTTTCCGTCTTCGTCCAGAGCCTGTGCAACAACCCTTTCGGCAATGCGCTGCAGGCGGGGCACGAGCGTCGTGCGGACCGTCGTCGAGCCCGGCGAGGTGCCGGCGATCTCGCTTGCCTGCGGCGATATCCAATCGGCAAACCAGCTTCCCGAGCGGGGCGTCGGTGTTGTCGGGCGAAGTTTGCCGAACTCCGCCTTGGCGGCCGCGGCTTCGTCGGGCGTCAACTTGCCATTTGCGACCATTGCGGCGAGCACCGTCGCCGTTCGCTGACGGGCGCCTTCGAAATTGGCGATGGGGTTCAGCTGGCTCGGCGCCTTCAGGAGACCGGCGAGCATGGCAGACTCCGAGACGTCGAGGTCTCCGATGTCCTTGTTGAAGTAGATCCGCGCGGCGGCCGGCATTCCGGTAGCACCGGAACCGAGGTAAGTCGCGTTCAGATACCGTGTCAGGATTTCCCGCTTGCCGAGCTTCCATTCGAGCCAGAATGCAATGACCACCTCCTGGATCTTCCGCTTCAGCGTTCGGTCGCTTTCCAGATACTGCACCTTGATCAATTGCTGCGTGATCGTGCTTCCGCCCTGGGCGACCGAGCCCGCCTGAAAATTCCGGATCAGCGCACGGCCGATACCCTTCGGATCGATACCGTAGTGGCTCATGAACCGCCTGTCCTCGATCGACAGGACGGCCTCGATGAGGGACTGTGGAAACTGGCCGTAAGCGGCATATGGCCCCTGATAGGGACCCTGCCGGACAAGCGGGGCGCCATCCGCCGTTTCCAGCACGATGACCGGCTTCAGCGTGCCGGCAGCAATCTCCCGCCATGGCACGTCCTTCAATGCCCATGTCAGAACGCCCGCCAGGACAAGGACGCAGGCGAAGGACGCGAGTGCGGCAACGGTTATCCACGACCACCGCCCGGAGGGCCGGTTCTGTCTTGAAAAGTGTCGCCAAGGCCGCCAGGCTTTTATTTGGAAAAGGGTTTTACCGCAGAAGGCTGAAAAGCGCTCCGCCGCCGCTTCGGATGTCGGATTTGGTTCTTGCTCTTTCGGTCCTGCGTATTTCTCCCGAAGAGCGGCAGCGGAGTTGCTTATCCAGAGGGAACCTGATTGCCACGACGTTCGGAGATCATGGCGCAGCGCCGCCAGCAATTCACGGATGGCCCGTCCGCTTTGCCCAAAAGCCGGAGCGGAATTGTCACCCGCTTTCGGTTCGCCCGACGGTTTGCCGGAATGTGAGCTTTCTTCGCGACGCTTGTCCGTCTCCGGCGCGCCTTCCGGTACTGCCTCTCTGTCAGTCACGGGCGCAGGCTCGCTGGGGGCATGTTCATCCGGGTTCTTGGAGCTGTCCTCAGGGCTGGTCATTCACTGCGTAGCGGTTGGAATTTGAAGGGGGAACTAGTGCATCCTAGCGCAAAAGGAAGATGCTGTGGCACCTGCCGATGATCACAATCAGCGATGCCCTACTCCCAATGAGGTAAGTCAGGTCAAATAGATAGGCGGCGGAAGCCGTGCCACACTCCGATCGGCAAGGTTTGGCCTGCAGGCGGAGGAAATGCATGAAAAAACGGGTGAAAAGCGATCCGAACTGGCCGGAACCGGTGGTCGTAGCGGTCGGGCGGCGGTCTCCGGAGATTATTCGAACGCCCGCAGAGGCCTTGATCTATCTCACCAACAAATGGCCTGCGGCGCGCAACGAACGCTACCGAGCGGCGACCGAGGTCTGCTCCGCCGCGCTGCGCAGACAGATAGACGCGGCGGCCGCGCGTGAGACATTTTTATCTGCCGCACTCGAGGCGGGAATGCTCCAATAAGCAGCTATCCGTTCGGGATCGAGTTCCGTATGGAGGCCTTCCGCGAGACTTCGCGCCGGAGCAGCATGCCGAAGAGGTCGCGCGGCTCGTCGGGGTCTGCGAGGAGGTCGAGATTTTCGTAGAGACCGGTGCCGGCGAGCTTGTCGCGGATATAACGAAGCGCCGAAAAATCCTCGGTCGCAAAACCGACGCTGTCGAACAGCGTCACCTGAGCGCTGCTCGTCCTGCCTGTCGTTAGACCGGAAATCACCTGCCAGAGTTCGGTGACAGGATAGTCCGCCGGCATTTGCTGGATTTCGCCTTCGACACGGGTCTGCGGCGGATATTCGACGAAGATGTCCGAGCGCAGCAGGATGTCCTTGTGAAGCTCGGTCTTGCCGGGGCAGTCGCCTCCGACGGCATTGATGTGGACACCCGGTCCGACCATGTTGTCGGTGAGGATGGTGGCGTTCTGCTTGTCTGCCGTCGCGGTGGTGATCACATGGGCACCTTCGACCGCCTCCTGGGAGGAGTGGCATCGGATGATTTCAAAGCCCATCCCGGAAAGATTCTTGGCGCAGCGTTCGGTGGCATGTGGGTCTATGTCGTAGAGCCGCAGTTTCTTGATGCCGACCAGTGCCTTGAAGGCGATCGCCTGGAACTCGCTCTGCGCGCCATTGCCGATGATCGCCATGCAATCGGCCCCTTCGGGCGCCAGATATTTGGCCGCCACGGCCGAGGTCGCCGCGGTGCGCAGCGCCGTCAGGATGGTCATTTCGGAAATGAGGAGCGGATAGCCGCTGTCGACATCGGAGAGCACCCCGAAGGCCGTCACGGTCTGGCGGCCGGTGCGGGTATTCTTGGGGTGACCGTTGACATATTTGAAGCCATAGAGCGTGCCGTCGCTGGTCGGCATCAGCTCGATCACGCCTTCTGCGGAGTGCGAAGCGATGCGCGGAACCTTGTCGAAGGTCTCCCAGCGGCGGAAGTCGGCCTCGATATAGCCGGCCAGCTCCTTGAGAAATGTCTCGATCCCGATATCGAGTACGAGATCCATCATGTTCTCGACGCTGATGAATGGCACGATGTTCAGGTTGGGTAAAACTGGCATGGTCGGCTCCTCGGGGAGATCATATCCTTTTCAGGCAACACACGCCATGCATGCCATAAAAGCTCCCCGTCATTCACCCCTTGTCGTTCATCGCTTCGCGGAGCGCGTCGTTGATGCGATCCTGCCAGCCAGGGCCATCCTCCTGAAAATAGGCGAGCACGTCGCTGTCGAGCTTCAGGGACACAAGTTCCTTGACGTTCGGCGGCGCTCGCCGCTCGACCGCGGGAGCCGGGGTGACCTTCTTGGCCGGTGCAAACAGAGCCTCTGCGGCATCGAGCGGATTGACGGGCCGGCGCGGGGGACGTGTCATGATCATCTCCGTATGAAGGGAAGGGGCCCGCCGCAGTTCCGGCCTGCAGACGCGGCTCCCGTCTCGAACTATCAGCAAGCATGGCGAAATAGCAATCGCCGAGCAGGGGGCGACCCGACCGGTGCCCGATCCCGATGCCGGCCGAGACACCTTGACGATCGAACCGGGTGGCGTCTATCTCACTCCGAAAGCTCATTCTCGTCATTCGGAAACATCAGGGGAGGACACGCTTCATATCCTGATCCTCTTCGATCGGGGCAGCCCCGGCGGCATCGGCTATCGATTTGTCGCCGCGTCCCGGCAGGAGTATCACCGCCACCGAACCCTCTGTTCAAAGAACGCACTTCCGGACCTCAGGGTCCAGCATGCGGTCCGACGATCGTCCGTCGGGTCAATCCCGTTCCACTGGCCTCCGCTCAGTTATTGTCAAAGTCCCGAAGCCCATCCGTCTCACCCAAGGAGAATAAGCATGGACCGCACTGCAGTTGAAAGGCGCCGCAAGGCATCGTTGAACACTCCCTCCGACCTGCCCTCCAACGCCACTGCCGATATCTCCGGGGCGCTTGCGGCGCTCCTTGCGGACACGTTCGCGCTTTACCTCAAGACCAAGAATTTCCACTGGCATATGAGCGGCCCGCATTTTCGCGATTACCACGTGATGCTCGACGAACAGGGCGAGCAGATTTTTGCCATGACCGACGCGATTGCCGAACGGGCCCGCAAGATCGGCGGCACGACCATCCGCTCGATCGGCCATATCGGCCGGCTGCAGCGCCTTCTCGACAACGACGCCGACTTCGTCACCCCGCGAGACATGCTCGCGGAACTCAAGGACGACAACCAGCAGCTCGTCTCGTTCCTGCGCCAGGCCCACGAAGTCTGCGCCGAACATAACGACGTGGCCACGACGAGCCTGCTGGAAGTCTGGATAGACGAGACGGAGCGCCGGGCCTGGTTCCTGTTCGAGACGACGCGCGGTGCCGAATAAGTCTGTCGCCAATCGAGATCTATGAAGGCATCCTGGCGGCGGCATCGCTGCCGCCGCTCGCGTTGCGGTCACATCTCGTTCATCGTTCAAAACCAGTACAGGCTTTTCATGATCCAGGACTTCTCTTCCATCATCCAGCGTTTCGGTGTCGGCAGCCGTGGAAGTTCGGCTGTCGTGCATCAGGGCACCGGCTATTTCGCGGTGACGCCCCAGTCACCCTATGACGGGGATTTGAGCATTGCCGAGCAGACCCGGCAGTTGTTGGCCAAGGCCGAAGCGCGGCTTGTGGAAATCGGCAGCGCCAAGCAGGGTCTGATCTTCTGCGCCATCATGCTTGCCGACATGGACGGTTATGCCGAAATGAACGAGGTCTGGGACGCCTGGGTTTCGGGCATGGCTCCGCCCGCCCGGGCCTGTTTCGAGGCGCGGCTTGCAAATCCCGCGCTCAAGGTCGAGATGATCATGGTGTGCGCTGCGGTATCGGCCGAGGCGTAGTCTCAGGATTGATGCGCCTTATGCATGGGTGGCCTGAAGTATTGTTGCTTTTCCGGGCAGTTCCGAGCGCCTATATCATCGTCATCGAACGACGCCGGAGCCAAGAACGGTTGCTGACGTCAGATAGTCTCAGGAAAGGGACCCGATCATGAACGTTGCACGCTCTTTCAACAACTGGCGCAGGTATCGCCAGACCGTCTCCGAACTCGGCCGCATGACCAGCCGCGAACTGCAGGACCTCGGCATCGACCGCGCCGACATCCGTAACGTCGCTCGCGCCGCCAGCGCTCGCTAACCGCGATATCTCTTCCCGGAATTCGCATGACGCCCGCCATTGCCGCGGGCGTTTTCGCGTCGAACGCCTGCTGTCTTCCGGATCTCTTCAGGCTCCATGTTCCGGTATGCATTTTTCGCATAGCTGCACTGCAACATAATGGGTGTCAATCGAGCCGGACGGGTGTATAGTCATACTTATCGAAGCAATGCACCTCCTCCCGCAGAGCTTCGTGTTATCAGACGGCCCACTCCTCCTCCCAGGGGCGTCTGTAGGAACGGCGGCACTCCTCCTCCCAGCCGCTGTTCGGTTCTTTTCGGAAAGCCTGCCGCACCTCCTCCCGCGGCAGGCTTTTTCGTTTTGGGACTGAGGGTTTTCCGAAAATCAAATTGTGCGTCTTCGGTCGTGTCCGCCCGGTGCGGCATCCGGTGGTCTCGATTCGTGCCTGAAAGTCGAGCGGGCAGGGAGGCTATTCATCGCCCGGGAAGGCGGCGGCGCCTGCCGGGCGCCTCCTTCGAGTCACAGGAAGCCGCCTGTGAATGCTCATGGCGAGACCGAATCTCCTGTGGCGGGCCAGAATCACAGCCGTCACCGAACCGCCAGAAGAGATGGTTTTGTGCTGCGCGCGGTCGTTCTGACGTGCATTTTTTCTCTTCGCGCCTGGCATTTTCTTCATCGCGAAGCCAATGTCCGCCGAGGCGAGCTTGATGGAGAGGAAGATCGTAACGATCGGTTAAAACCAGGCTCTTTGCGAGGCCTATGTTTACCATTTGTTAACCATGTCGGCGCTAGAAATCAGTCAACGATTTCTTTACGCAGATGACCAAAATGCTAACAGACGCTCGCTCTATCCGCATCAAGGGCCGTTCTTTTCTGGCGGTCGTCCTTGCCCCTGATCTTCCCTTCGACGACTGGCTCATCCGGCTGGATGACCTTGCGGCGCGTTCTGCGGGTTTCTTTCTGGGCCGGCCTGTCGTGCTCGACGTGACCGATCTGCCGATCGATCGCGCCCAGCTGAAGGATCTCATCACCGAACTGGCCGGACGCAACGTCAATATCATGGGCATCGAGGGCGGTCGTCCTTCGATTCTCGGTCCCGGCATGCCTCCGGCGCTTAAAGGTGGCCGGCCGGTCTCCGACGAGGCCGTCGCCAAGGAGCCGATCATCGAGCTGCGCAACGGTGAGCCGAAGCCGGTCGCGCCGGAGGTTCGTTCCGCGTTGCAGTCGATGGTCATCCGCGAGCCGGTCCGCTCCGGCCAGTCGGTCATCTTTCCGGAAGGCGACGTGACGATCATAGGCTCGGTCGCCTCAGGTGCCGAAATCATCGCCGGCGGATCGGTGCATATCTATGGGACCCTGCGTGGCCGGGCCATGGCGGGATCGCTTGGAAACGCGTCGGCGCGCATCTTCTGCCGCAAGCTCGAAGCCGAGCTGGTGGCAATCGACGGCATCTACAAGATGGCGGAAGACATGGCCCCGGGCCTTCGCGGACAGTCAGTCCAGCTTTGGCTCGAAGGGGATTCGATCATTGCAGAGAAACTTATTTGAGCCGAAGCCGGCCAGCAAACAGGAGAGCAAGATGGGGAAAGTCATCGTAGTCACTTCAGGCAAGGGCGGGGTTGGCAAGACGACCTCGACTGCCGCTTTGGGAGCGGCTCTGGCGCAGCGAAACGAACGGGTGGTCGTCGTCGATTTTGACGTCGGGCTGCGCAATCTCGACTTGGTGATGGGCGCCGAGCGCCGGGTTGTCTACGACCTGATCAACGTCATTCAGGGCGAAGCCAAGCTCACGCAGGCGCTGATCCGCGACAAGCGGCTGGAGACGCTGTACCTGCTGCCGGCCTCGCAGACACGCGACAAGGACAATCTGACACCCGAGGGTGTGGAGCGGGTCATTACCGAGCTGAAGCGGGTCTTCGACTGGGTCATCTGCGACAGCCCGGCCGGGATCGAAAGCGGCGCCACGCTCGCCATGCGCCACGCCGACATGGCGGTGGTGGTCACCAATCCGGAAGTCTCGTCCGTTCGCGACTCGGACCGCATCATCGGCCTGCTCGACTCGAAGACGATGAAGGCTGAGCGCGGCGAGCGCATGGAAAAGCACCTGCTTCTGACGCGCTACGACGCCAACCGCGCGGAGCGGGGCGACATGCTGAAGGTCGAGGACGTGCTGGAGATCCTCTCCATCCCGCTCATCGGCATCATCCCGGAAAGCATGGATGTCCTGCGCGCATCGAATATCGGCGCGCCGGTTACCCTGGCGGACGCACGCAGCGCACCGGCCATGGCCTATTTTGATGCCGCGCGCCGGCTTGCAGGAGAAGTTCTGCCGATCACGATCCCCGGGGAAAAGCGGGGAATATTCGGCAAGATCTTCGCACGGAGGGCCGCATGACTATATTCAACCTTTTCCGCAGACAGCGCTCCGCACCGACGGCGCGTGAACGCCTGCAGGTGCTTCTCGCCCACGAACGCTCGTCGAGCGGCTCAGACCTCGTATCCTTGCTTCGCGAGGAGATTCTTGCCGTGATTGCCAAACACGTGCAGGTCGATAGCGACAAGGTGCAGGTCAAGATGGATCGCGACGAGGACGTCACGATCCTGGAGATCGACGTCGAGATCCCATTGGGTGCCGTCAGCCAGGCCGCTTGAGGCGATAGGCTGCCAAAAGCTCGGTCCGAAACGCGGATAACCCAGTTGTCCGCGTTTTCTCTTGCGTGACGAAGTCAGCGTGCCTGGCACGTCGCTTGCTTCGTAAAACGGTTGCCCCTGCAAAAGGAAACGGCCGTGTACGCGAACATAAATCCCTCCATCGACGTCAGGTTGCTGCGCACCACCTATCTGCTGCTCAGGGAGCGCAATGTCTCCAAAGTCGCGGTGCTGCTCGGACACAGCCAGCCGGCGATCAGCGCCTGCCTCAAGAAGGCACGGGAAATCTTCTCCGACCCGCTTCTGGTGCGCAGCGGCCAGAAACTGGTGCTGACCGAGCGCGGTGAAGAGGTGATGACCTCGATCGCGGCAATGCTCGAGGGCCTGCTGGACACGCTGAACCGCAGCAGCCAGTTCGATCCAGGCATGGTCCACAGCCGGATGCGGATCGCCGCGGTCAATTGTTTCGGCACCTTCCTCATCCCGCCGATCGCCACCAGCATCCGGCGCGAAGCGCCCGGCATATCGGTCGATTTTTTTGCGCCCTCGGAGCAGAGCGATCTCATCGAGGATCTGGGGTCTGGCCGGGTAGACATGGTGATCGGCAACTGGCCGGCGCCGCAGCAGAGCCTGAAGTCGAGCACGCTTCTCCATTGTGACATTGCTTGCGTTGTGCAGAAGTCGAACCCGCTTGCCAAGCGCGGACGCCTTTTGCTTGAGGACTATCTCGATGCCGACCATGTTTCGCCGACGCCAGGCTCGAATGCCGTCTACAGTCCCATCGATGGCCGGCTGGCGCAGCTTGGGATGCGCCGACACATCGCCATGTCGGTCCCCGAATATGCGCTGATCCCGGCCATTCTGGCCGAAACGGACCTGATCTTCACCACTGCGCGGCCCTACGCCGAATATATCGTCGCCAATGCGCCAACCGATCACCTGCAGCTCGTCGATGCGCCGCGGGAGTTCGATCAGATGAACCTCTACCTTCTATGGCACGAACGGGCCCATAACAGCGGCGCCAACCGGTGGCTGCGCAATGTCATCCGCACCGTCGCCCGCCGTTTCGACCAGACGCTTCATCCACTGCCGTCCGGAATCCCGCTTCGGGCGGTCTCTTGAGGGCCGACAGGTATAAGCAAACGGATATACCCGCTATCGACGGTCGTGGCATTCACCCGCAGACAAAATTTGCCCATGCTGCAGGCAGGATTTACATCTGCCAAAGAATTGAGCAGGCAGATTTAGCGCCGGGGAATTTCGAATGCTGATGCACACCCTTCTCGTGGATGGCGCCAATCGCGATCCCGACCACGCGTGTTTCCACTGGGTCGACCGCGACAGGAGCCTGACCTATGCAGGGGCCGTCGAAGCGATGGAGCGCGCTGCGGGCGCGTTGCATAGCCTCGGGGTCAGGCCGGGCGACCGGGTGACGATCTTTGCCCACAATGGCATGGACTATCTGACGACGATGTTGGGCTGCTGGCGGCTCGGGGCGATTTCAGCTCTCGTAAACGTCAAATTCGCCGATGAACTTGCCTATTATTTCGGCGATCACCAGCCGACCGCGGTCGTTTATACCCATGACAAACATGAACAGGTCAGCGCCGCAGCCGCCGGCGTGCCGACGATCCGGGCATTGATCTGCATGGACGGGCCGCAACCGGGTGCTCACTCACTGCCGGAGTTGATGGCGGCTGCCCTGCCGGCGCCTGCCGATCCGGGCAATGAGGATGCGATTGCCCATCTTTCCTATACGTCCGGGACCACCGGCAAACCGAAGGGCGCCTGCCTCAAGCATGAGCCGACGGTTCGTGCGACGCGCTGCATCGCCGAGCGGCTGCAGATCACGGCGGACGACGTTTCGTTCGGCCCAAGCGCCTTGTCGAGCTCCTATCAGCTAGTCGGTAATCTCCTGCCGCAGCTTTCCCGTGGCGCTGCGATCAACGTGATGGGCCGCTGGACGCAATCGACCGGTTTCGATGCACTCGAAGCTCGCGGCGCGACCATGCTGATCGCCAATCCGCCTATCCTGACCGATGTGCTCAACGAGGCCGCCATCCGCGGCCATGCGCCGGCGAAGCTGCGCATGAGCATGTCGGGCGGCGGGCCGGTTCCGCCGGTGCTCAAAGCCGGCTGGCAGGAAAAGCTGAAGCTGCCGCTGGTCGAAAGCTACGGCCAGTCGGAGCTGGGCGGTTTCGTGGCGCTCGGCTTTCCGAAGCTCGACAGCGCCGACATCGAGACCCGTCGTGCGGGGATGCCGCTGCCGGACAAGGAGGTCCGCATTCTCAATTCCGACGGTTCCGAACTTCCCTGCGGTTCGGTCGGCGAGATCGCGCTTCGTGGCGGTTTCATGTGGGGTTACTGGGGCAAGCCCGAAAAGACCGCCGAGACGCTGCGCGACGGCTGGCTGTGGACCGGCGATATCGGCACGATGGACCGGCACGGCTTTGTCACCATGATGGGACGTCGCTCCGAGCTTCTCGAGGTCGGCGGCAAGACCTGGTATCCGCGCGATGTGGAAGAGGCCCTTTCGACGGTCGCCGGCATCGAGCAGGCAGCAGTCGTCGGCGTGCCAGATCCGACCATGAAGACCCGGCCGGTCGCCTTCGTACAGGCCGCCGCACCGGTCGACGGCGAGGCCGCCAAGGCGCAGATCGCAGCGACGCTTCCCTACGACCTCTCCGTCATGACGGTGATCTCGCTCGCAGAGCTGCCCATGACCCCCACCGGCAAGATCGCCAAGGCGGAGCTGGCGGCACGCGCCGCTGCGGCCTGACACTGAAACCGAGGACATGTCGATGAAGCTGAAATCGCATTGGTGGTGGGACCACACGGCAAGGGACTTCTCCGAATTCGAGATGGAGAAGTTCGTCGCGATCCTGCCGATCGCCGCAGTCGAGCAGCACGGGCCGCATCTTCCGGTCCGCGTCGATGCTGCGATCAATGCCGGCGTCGTCGCCCGCACGGTCGAACTGATGGAAGACGACCTGCCGGTTCTGGTCCTGCCGATGATGCCGGTCGGCAAGTCGGTCGAGCATACCGCTTATCCCGGCACACTGACCTTCAACTACGACACGCTCGCAAAGATGTGGTTCGAGCTCGGAGAGAGCGTCAATCGCGCAGGCTGCCGCAAGATCATCTTCGTCAATTCGCATGGCGGCCAGCCGCAGGTGATGGACATCGTCTGCCGCGAGCTGCGCATCAAGCTCGACATGTTCGCCGTCAGCGCCTGGGCAAGCGCCGGCGCCGATTTCTCCGACCTGTTCAGCGCCCACGAGATGAAGCACGGCATCCATGGCGGCGAGGCGGAAACCAGTGTCATGCTGCACCTGCATCGCGAGCTGATCGACATGCAATATGCCGAGGATTTCGTTCCCGTCTCCGTGGAGTTGGAAGCGGCCGGCGGGTTGCTGATGCCCGAAGGTCGGATCGGCTATGGCTGGCAGACCCAGGACGTGCAGCCGTCGGGCGCTTGCGGCAATGCGGCTGCCGGCGATGCCGAACGCGGCCGGCTCTATGTCGAGCGCAGCGCCGCCAACCTCCTGAAGCTGATCAAGGAAGTCCTGGATTTCCCGCTCGACCGGATCACCTCCAAAACCATGTACAAGGGGTGATGGCTTGACGAACCGGCCCGCATCATATGGCGTTGCCGGCCCCGAAAGGGGCGAGCTTTTGCTCGATGACGGCGTCGTGCTGGTGTCCGATATCTATCGTCCGGTCGGGGACGGCACGTTTCCGGTCCTGTTGATGCGGCAGCCCTACGGGCGGGCCATCGCCTCCACGCTCGTGCTCGCGCATCCCTCCTGGTACGCCGCGCATGGTTATATCGTGGTCATCCAGGATGTGCGCGGCTGCGGCGATTCCGGTGGTGTCTTCGAGGCCTTCGTCAGCGAGCTCGCGGATGGTGCGCGCACTCTGGAATGGGCGGCCGCATTGCCTGGAAGCAACGGCAAGCTCGGCCTCTACGGCTTCAGTTACCAGGCGGTGACACAGTATTTTGCCATCGCCGGAAAGGGGTGTGTGCGGCCGGATGCGATCGCGCCTGCCATGGGCTCGTGGATGCCACGCGACGACTGGGCCTATGAGGGCAATGCCTTCCGGCTCGGGCTCAATGCCGGCTGGGCGGCGCAGATGGCCCGGCTGACCGCGACGCGGTGGGAGGATGCCGGGACCTTTTCCGCCCTCGACGGAGCGGCAGATGATGCGGCCCTTCGTGACCTGCTCGTCTCCCGGCCCGACATATCGCATCTCGCCAAATGGGTAGCGGACGAGAGCGACTATTGGGACGCGGTATCGCCCGGCGTACTGCTGGCCGATGATCCGCTGGACATACCGGCTCTTCATACCGGAGGCTGGGCCGATTTCCTGCTTCAAGGCACCTGGGCCGCCGATGCGGCCTTTCGACGGAAACATCCGGAGAGTTCACATCTGGTGATCGGCCCTTGGGCGCATGCGCCTTGGAACCGGGCATGCGGTGCCACCGACATGGGGCAGGCGGCGGAATTCTCGGTCGATCGCGCCCAGCTGGCCTTCTTCGATTTCTATCTCAAGGGGCTTGGCGAACGGCCGCAGCCGGTGAGGCTGTTCGACATGGGGCGGCGCTGCTGGTGCGATTTCGCAGATCGTCCCGTCAGCTCCGAAGCCGAGTTTTTCCTCTCATCCTCAGGCCTTGGCGCAGCCATGGTCAGCGATGGCAGGCTGTCGATGGGCAGCGGTGCTGAGGAGCGGGACACGTTCGTCCACGATCCCACCCGCCCGACACAGCTTGTCGGCGGTCATCTCGGGACGCCGGCCGGTTTTGCCGATCGCAGCGGCCACGACAACCGCGCCGACGTTGCCGTCTACACAAGCGCGCCCTTCGACGCGGCGAGGTCCTATATCGGGAAAGCCTTTGCCGAGATCGAGGTCGAGACGCAGTCCGAAGGTTTCGATCTCTGCGCGACATTGTCGCTCGTCAGCCCGTCTGGAGAGGCGAGGGTGCTCAGTACCGCTTATGCCCGCCTCGTCGGCGGCCGGCGGATTTTGGCACGCGTAAGCCTTCGCCCGATCTGCGTCACCGTCCCGGAAGGTTTTGCGTTGCGGCTTTCGCTGCAGGGCGCCGGCGCGCCGGTCTTCGAAGTTCATCCCGGCGACGGGCCGTTCGCTTCCGCGCCCGAGATGGCGCGCCGACCCATCACGATTTCCATCTGCCATGGTGGGACGACCGGTTCCCGCCTGATCATGCCCGAGGCTCCCGACAATGTCGCATAAGCACTACCTGACGCTCGACAATATCACGGCCACCTACGGCGATTCCGTCGCCGTCAGCGGCCTCACGATCGAGGTCGCCAAGGGTGAACTCCTGTCGCTGCTCGGGCCGTCCGGATGCGGCAAGACGACGACGCTGCGGATGATCGCCGGCTTCGTGCAGCCGTCGGAAGGGCGCGTCATCCTTAATGGCGAGGACATCAGCAGGCGTCCGGTGCATACCCGCAATATCGGTGTCGTCTTCCAGTCCTACGCACTGTTCCCGCATCTGACCGCGCTCGACAATGTCGGTTTCGGCCTGCGCATGCGCCATGTGGGCAAGGCGGAGTGCCGCGCCCGTGCCGCCGCCGCACTCGATACGGTCGGGCTGACTGCCTATTACGATCGCTATCCGGGCCAGCTTTCCGGCGGCCAGCAGCAGCGCGTGGCGCTTGCCCGCGCGCTGGTGATCGAGCCGGACGTGCTGCTCCTCGACGAGCCGCTGTCCAATCTCGACGCCCATCTTCGTGCCGACATGCGGACCGAAATCCGCACGCTGCAGCAGCGGCTCGGGATCACCACCGTTTTCGTCACCCACGACCAGCAGGAAGCGCTTGCGATGTCCGACCGCGTCGCGGTGATGAACAAGGGGCTGCTCGCCGAGATCGGCACGCCCGTTGCGCTCTGCGACCGGCCGCATTCGCCGTTCACCGCCTCCTTCCTCGGCGCTCGCACGGTGATCGAGGGGAAGACCGAGAGCGGCCTGTTCACCGCGCCGGGGCTCACCTGCGAGGGGGCGCCTTCCGGCGCCACCCGCCTCGTTCTGCGTGCGTCGCGGCTCAGGCTCTCGGACGGGCCGGGGCCGCTGCATGTTTCGGGCACGCTCGTCAATTCCGCATTCCTCGGCGACACGTACGAAGCCGATATCCAATCCGCATGCGGCACGATCCGCCTGATCGTGCCTTCGGATATGCCGCCTCCGCCCCTCGGGACGCCGTGCAGCATCCAGACCCAGCCGGGTGGCGCCACATTCATCTGACCGAAAAGGGGAACAAAGACATGAACGTTTCGCGTCGTACATTCAACAAGCTTATCGCCGGTGCCGGTCTCGCCGCACCGTTCCACATCATCCGTCCCGCCTCAGCGCAGGAGCCCAAAAAAGGCGACGAACTCGTCGTCGGCATATGGGGCGGCGCGCAGGAAAAGATCGTCAGGGAACATGTCGAGAAGCCGCTCGTGGAGAAATACGGCTGCAAGATCAGCTACGTTCTCGGCGGCACCGGCGACCGCCGTGCCCGCGCCTATGCCGAGCGCGGCCGCCCGAGCTTCGACGTGCTCTACCTCAACATCTTCGAAAGCCGCCAGGCCGTGAAGGACGGCGTGACCCAGGCGCCGACGCCTGCCGTCAAGAACTTCGAGGCGCTCTATCCGAGCGCGCGAAAGGGCGGCTACGGCGTTGCCTTCAACCCCTGCACGATCGTCTACGACAAGACCAAGGCGTCGAAGCCGATCACCTCCTGGAAGGACATGTGGAACCCGGAATGGAAGGGCCGCATCGCCTGGCCGGATGGCCTGGGCGCCGAAGGCATTTCCGCGCTGATGATGGCCGCCCGCGTCTGGGGCGGGGACGAGAAGAACGCCGACATCGCCTTCGAAAAGGTCAAGGAGCTGAAGCCGTTCGCAGCGATTCAGGGCAGCCAGGCCCAGCTCTTCGAAATGTTCGACCAGAAGCTCGCGGATCTTTCCGTCGAGTTCGGCAGCTTCACCCAGTCCTATGTCGAAACGCGCAATCCCAATATAGCGATCGCCAAGCCGGTCGAGGGGCAGGCGCTTTCGATGAACGTCGCCTGCATCACCGAAGGCACGAAGAACCAGAAGCTCGCCGAAGAGTGGATCAACCTGCACCTCTCCGAACCCTGCATGCTCGCCTACGCGCGCCAGATCTACTACTCGCCGACTGTCAGCAACATCACGGTCCCGGACGACATCAAGTCGAAGCTCGTGCTCGGCGATGCCGATGTCGCCAAGCTCGTCGATTTCGATTGGGACGTGATCAATGCCAGCCGCGCCAAGTGGCAGGCGAAATACGATCGGGAGATCGCGGGATGAACCGTTGGATCGGGCCGGCGCTTGCAGCGCCGGTCACCCTTTGGCTGCTTCTATCCTTCGCGGCGCCGATGTTCGTGGTACTCGTGCTCTCCCTGCACGAGTATCCCGATCCTTTCGGTCCGCTGTTCATAACGCCGTCGATCGCGCAGTTCCGGGACATCGTCTCGGACGGTTTCTATTTCGGCGTCGTCTCCGAAACCATCCTGCTCGGCCTAGGTGTCACCGTCATCACGGCGCTTCTCGGTTATCCGCTCGCCCATTGGCTGGCCCGGATGCCGGTGAAATACCGCGCGGCCGCGTTCGCCGTCATCCTCATTCCGCTGCTCACCAATGTCGTGGTGCGCTCGCTCGGGATCATCCTGCTGCTGGCGCCCGAGGGCCTGATCAATTCGGTCACCGGCCTCATCGGAATTCCGCCGGCGAGATACATGCTGTTCACCCACGGCGCGGTCGCCGTCGCATTGGCGCAGGTCTTCCTGCCGTTCATGGTGCTGGCGCTCTACGACAACCTGCAGAACACTTCGCCGCGTGTGCATGAGGCGGCCCAGAGCCTTGGGGCGTCTCCGGCGGTCCGGTTCCTCACCGTCGACCTGCCGCTGTCGCTGCCCGGCCTTCGCTCCGGGGCCGTCATCGTTTTCCTGATGGCGACCACGGCCTATGTTTCCGCTTCGCTGCTTGGCGGCAAGAAGGTCTGGACCACGGGCATGCTGGTGCTGCAGGAGGCGATCAAGAATCTCAACGCGCCGCTTGCCGCAGCACTTGCGATCATCATGACCGTGACCGGTCTCGCGTTTGCGGCGCTCTGCGCCTATCTCCTCAACCGCCTGATGCCGTGGCTGAAGGGCAAGCCCAGCAATCCGTGGAGCATTCCGCGCTGGATCGTGCCGGTCATCAACATCCTCGGGCCGATCGTTTCGAAACTGCTGCTCGCCGCCTCGCTGCTGCTCCTGCTTCTGCCGCTGGTGCTCGTCTGCATCCAGAGTTTCAACGACGTGCCGCAGGCGACCGCGTCCGGTTTCCGCGGCTTCACGCTGAAATGGTACGAAGCGGTGTTCTTCGCCGGGACCTATGCGGATGCCTTCTGGGTGTCGGTGCGGCTTGCCGTGACCTCGATGCTGGTGGCGCTGGCGCTGTCGTTGCCGGCGGCCTTCGCGCTCGCCCGTTATCCGTTCAAGGGCCGTTCCGCGCTTCTGACGTTCTGGTTGCTGCCGATGTCGCTGCCGCATGTGGCGATCGGCGTCGGCATGCTGAGGCTGCTGCAGATCTACCTGATCATCCCGCCCTTTCTCGGCCTCGTGGCGATCCACGTGATCGTCATCCTTCCTTTCGCCATCACGCTGCTGACCACCTCGGTCATGGGGCTCGACCGGGCGCAGGAGGAGGCGGCGGCGAGCCTTGGTGCGAGCCCGGTGCGGCGGTTCTTCCTGATCATCATGCCGGGACTGGCGCCGGGACTGTTTGCGGCTGGTATCGTCGGCTTCCTCCTGAGCTTCGGCGAGGTGACGGTGACGAGTTTCCTGACCACCGCCCGCCTGACGACGCTTCCGGTCCGCATCTACTCCGAATCGACCTTCAGCCTGGAGCCGACCGCGCATGCGATCTCCGCCGTGCTGATCGTCTTCACGGTCATTGCGCTGGTGCTGGTGGGTAGGGTGGTTCGCCTCGACAGGCTCTACGCACGCTGAATTGGAAACGATAGCGGGCCGGCCGGCCCGCTTGACAGGCATACTGAAAACCGACAGTTATCGTCCTATTCCGAGGGGAGCATCTTGACGATGCTGAGATGGCGCTGAGCCGGACCCTTGAACCTGATCCGGGTCATGCCGGCGTAGGAACGGAAATAGGCGTCGCCCGACGATTTTTTCTCTTCTCCGCTTCACCTGGGTCTCCGTGATTGATTTGATCTGGAGATCGACCGATGACATCCATTCTTTTCGTTGCCCGAAGGGGACATCCGGCCGCTATGCGTAGTTACGACGTGTAGCACCATGCGCGCGTCCCATGCGCTCTTTGGCCTCGTCCTGCTTGTCGTTTTCTGGCAGGCCGGCGTCTGGCTGTTCGCTCCACCCCGCTACATTCTGCCGTCTCCCATTGCCGTCGCTTCCGCCTTTCTGCGGCAGCCGGGTTTCCTGCTGCAGAACAGCGCCGTCACGCTGACGGAAATCGCGCTGGGGCTGGTGATCGGTGCCGGCCTCGGCATTGCCACCGCCTTCGGCGTCGCGGCGCTGCCGCGGTTCGGTCGTCTTGTCTGGCCGATGGTGCTGATTCTGCAGGCCTTTCCCGTCTTCGTCCTGGCGCCGATCCTGGTTCTCTGGCTCGGTTTCGGCCTCGCCTCGAAAGTGGCGATGACGACGATCATCATCTTCTTTCCGGTCGCCTCCGCCTTTGCCGACGGTCTTCGCCGCACCGATCAGGAAATCCTCGACGCCGTTTCGCTGGAGGGGGCAAGTCACTGGCAGACGCTGGTGTCGATGCGTGTGCCGCTGGCGATCCCGAGCCTCGTCTCGGGCCTCAGGGTCGCGGCACCGCTGGCGCCGCTCGGGGCGGTCGTCGGCGAGTGGGTCGGGGCATCCGGCGGGCTCGGCTTCGTGATGGTCCAGGCCAATGCGCGCATGCAGACCGATACGGTGTTCGCGGCCATGACCATACTCGCCATCCTCACCCTCATCTTGCGGCTTCTCATTGACCGGCTGACGGCCGGTCTCGCCCCCTGGGCCAGCGAAGCCGATCCCGCATTCTCATCCGCATCAAGGAGTTCCGTCCGATCATGATCCGTATCCTCACCGCGTCCTTCATCGCGCTGGCCAGCCTCGCGGCGCCCGCGCCCTCCCAGGCCGCCGACAAGCTCAGTGTGCTGCTCGAATGGTTCGTCAATCCGGATCATGCGCCGATGGTCATCGCCCAGCAGCGCGGGCTGTTTGCCGATGCCAATCTCGATGTCGAACTCATCGCGCCGTCCGATCCATCCGCTGTGCCGCGGCTGGTTTCTGCCGGCCAGGCGGATATCGGCATCCATTACCAGCCCAATCTCTATCTCGACCATGAAGCAGGCCTGCCGCTGGTACGGTTTGGTACCCTGGTCGAAACCCCGCTGAACACCGTGACGGTTCTGGCGGACGGCCCGATCAAGAGCCTCAAGGACCTGAAGGGCAAAAAGGTCGGCTTTTCGGTCACCGGCTTCGAGGATGCCATGCTGAAGCGCATGCTGGCCTCGGAAGGGCTTTCCAACGACGACGTGGAACTGATCAACGTCAACTTCTCCCTGTCGCCGTCGCTGATCGGCGGCAAGGTTGATGCGACGCTCGGTGGCTTCCGCAATTTCGAGCTGACCCAGATGAAGCTGGAAGGCCATGCGGGGCGCGCGTTTTTCCCCGAGGAGCATGGCGTTCCGGCCTATGACGAACTGATCTTCGTCACCCGCCGCGATTCTGCCGCCGACAGCCGCCTGCCGCGATTCCTGCATGCGGTCGAACAGGCTTCGATCTTCATCACCAATCATCCGCAGGAAGCATGGCAGCTTTTCATCAAGGCCTATCCGAACCTCGACGACGAGCTGAACCGCACCGCATTCTTCGACACGCTGCCGCGCTTTGCCAAGCGCCCGGCCGCACTCGACCATGGCCGCTACCAGCGTTTCGCCGCCTTCATGCAGGAAATGAGGCTGATCAAGACCGTGCCGCCGGTCGGGGACCTTGCGGTCGAAATCAAGTAGGCCAAGCTGCTGATATTGTTTGATTTGAACTCCGGGGTTCGCGTAACGTGATTTCCATGCCAGATAGGCTTTCCACGTTACGGACCCCGGAGTTTGTTTGACCATCGGACTTGCCCATGCGGAACTGATCGCCGTTCTTTCCGCCGTCACCGGCGACGAGCCGCGCGTGATGACGGTTCGCTCCGGAGATGCGCTGCCGTCCGGGCCTTTCGAACTCGGCCACAGGAGCCTTCAGGCTGGGCTGCGGGAATGGGTGGGGGACCAGACGGGCCATCCGCTCGGTTATCTCGAACAGCTCTATACCTTCGCCGACCGCGACCGGACCCACGAGGATGCCGAGGGGCGGACGATCTCGATCAGCTATCTCGGCCTCGTCCGTGAACAGGCCGCACCCGGTGCCGGAAAACCCGGCTGGCACGGCTGGTACGAATATTTCCCCTGGGAAGACCATCGCGGGGGTGGGCCGGACATTCTGGCCGACATCACCGGGCGTCTTCGGGGCTGGATCGCCTCGGAACCGGCGCGCCGGGAACACCGCCAGCGCCGCGTCGACTTCGCCTTCGGCCTTGATGGCGCCGTCTGGAACGAGGATCTCGGCCTACAGCGCTACGAACTGATGTACGAGGCAGGGCTGGTGACCGAGGCCGGTTGTCCGCCGGCAAAAAGCTTCGGCCGCTCAATGTTTGCCGATCACCGCCGCATCCTGGCGACAGGCATCGCGCGGCTGCGCGCCAAGATCAAATATCGTCCGGTCGTCTTCGAACTGATGCCGGAGAGTTTTACGTTGTCGCAATTGCAGCGCACCGTCGAGGCGCTTGCCGGCCTCACCCTGCACAAGCCGAACTTCCGCAGGCTGATCGACCAGCAGGAGCTGATCGAGGAAACCGGCGAGGCAACCAGCGAGACCGGCGGTCGGCCGGCCAAGCTCTTCCGCTACCGTCATGCGGTCCTCGAAGAGCGCGCGCTGTCCGGTTCGAAACTTCCGCTTTCACGCAATTGACATAAACTCGAATCGAGAATATCTCTTTGCGCCGGATATACTCACTTCGAGTATAAAAGGAGCTGTTCATGAATTCTCCGGTTTCGGTTTCCTCGCTTTACGATCGTGTCAGCCGCGTCATCCCCAAGGCCGAGTGGATGAGCTACGAAGCGGATGTCGCAGCGATCCTGGAGCTCAAGCGCACTCGCAACGCCGTCATCCTCGCCCACAACTACCAGACGCCGGAAATCTTCCATGGTGTCGCCGATATCGTCGGCGACAGTCTGGCGCTTGCCCGCAAGGCGATCGACGTGGATGCGGATGTCATCGTGCTTGCCGGCGTGCACTTCATGGCCGAGACGGCAAAGCTGCTCAATCCGGGAAAGACGGTGCTGATCCCGGACATGGCGGCGGGCTGTTCGCTGGCGGATTCGATCACGCCTGAAGATATCGCGCTGCTGCGGCAGGCGCATCCGGGCGTGCCGATCATCACCTATGTGAACACGTCTGCAGCAGTGAAGGCGGCATCCGATATCTGCTGCACCTCCGGCAATGCCAAGCAGGTGGTGGAATCGCTCGGCGTTCCGAAAGTGCTGATGATCCCGGACGAATATCTGGCGCAGAACGTGGCGCGGGAAACCAATGTCGAGATCATCGCCTGGCACGGCCATTGCGAAGTGCATGAGCTGTTCAATGCGCAGGACGTCCGCGATCTGCGCGAGGCGCATCCCGGCGTCGTGGTGCTGGCGCATCCGGAATGCCCGCCGGAGGTGGTTGCAGAGGCCGATTTTGCCGGTTCGACCGCCGTCATGTCGGACTATGTCGGCCAGAAAAAGCCGGCCCGCGTCGTGCTCCTGACCGAATGTTCGATGAGCGACAATGTCGCCGTGCATCATCCGGATGTGGAGTTCGTGCGGCCCTGCAATCTCTGCCCGCATATGAAGCGGATCACGTTGTCGAACATCCGCAAGGCGCTTGAGGAGAACCAGCACGAGGTGACCGTCGATCCGTCGATCGCGGTCGCCGCCCGCCGCGCAGTCGAGAGGATGCTCGCCATATGACCGAGATTTTAGACCATCTCGCCGGCCGTGTCGCGATCGTCGGCAGCGGTCTGGCGGGGCTTGTGACGGCGCTGACCTTGGCACCGCAGCCCGTTGTCCTGATCACCCGCGCCGCGCTGGGTGCAGAAACCTCCAGCGCTTGGGCGCAGGGCGGTATTGCGGCGAGCCTCGGCACCGACGACAGCGCGGATCTGCATCTGGTGGATACGCTCGCAGCCGGCGACGGACTTTGCGATCCGACTGTGGCGGCTTCGATCCTGAGGCAAGCTCCGGACGCCATCGCCGTCTTGGAAAAATTTGGCGTGCGTTTCGACCGGGCAGAGAATGGTTCGCTTTCGCTCGGCCTGGAGGCTGCCCATTCGCGCCGCCGTATCGTGCATGTGGCGGGCGACGGCTCGGGTGCGGCGATCGTCCGGGCTCTGGTCGAAGCCGTTTCAGAAACACCGTCGATCACGGTGCTTGATGGTGTCGAGGTTCGTCGGCTGCTGACGGATGGCGAGGCGGTGTCCGGCCTGCTTTGCGCGGCGGCCAAGGGCGCGGTCATCCTGCCGACTGCGCGGGTGGTTCTGGCGACCGGCGGTCTCGGCGGGCTGTATGACGCGACCACCAATCCCCCCGGCAATTTCGGCCAGGGCGTGATGCTTGCGGCACGGGCCGGTGCGCTGCTTGCGGATATGGAATTCGTGCAGTTCCACCCGACGGCGCTCGATTCCCAGCGCCAGCCGCTGGCGCTGGTCAGCGAGGCGGTGCGCGGAGAGGGGGCGGTGCTCGTCAACGAAAAGGGCGAGCGTTTTCTCGCCCGCGAGCCCGGCGCCGAACTGGCTGCGCGCGATATCGTGGCACGTGCCATCAGCGCCGAGATCGCCCGCGGCGGGCGCGTGTTTCTTGACGCGCGGCCGGCGCTCGGAAACGGCTTTTCTCGCCGGTTCCCGGCGATCGACGCGCTGTGCCGGGAGGCGAGCGTCGACCCCAATTCCGACCTCATCCCTGTCCGTCCTGCCGTTCATTACCACATGGGCGGTGTGGCGACGGACGCGAATGGCCGTAGCTCCTTACCCGGTCTCTGGGTGGTCGGGGAGGCGGCTTCGACCGGTCTCCACGGCGCCAACCGGCTGGCCAGCAATTCGCTGCTCGAAGCGGCCGTGATGGGCATGCGGGCCGCGCAAGATCTCTCGGCAACCTCCGCTGAAACGCCTCACCGGGTCGCCGATGCCGAGCTGCCGGTGCCGGCGGATATTTCCGCCGTTCGGCCGATCGTGTCGCGGCATCTCGGCGTTTTGAGAAACGCAGGTGCCATTCATGGCGCAATCGCGAGCCTGCTGCCGCTCGTCGAGGGCGAAGGATCGGCTGCCGATCCGGCGATCGTCGCGCTGCTGATCGCGGTCTTCGCGTCGCTGCGAAAGGAATCCCGCGGCGCGCATGCGCGCACCGATTTCCCGCTGAAGCTCGCCTATGCGGAACGGCGGCAGATGCGCCTTGCCGATGCGCTGGAAATCGCCCGCGCGACCGCTTCCCATCCCCTTGCCCGGAGTGCCTGACATGATCCTTGCCGCCCTTCCGCGACTTCTCGTCGAACCGCCTGTGCGCGCAGCACTGCTGGAAGACCTCGGCCTTGCCGGCGATGTCACGTCCACGGCAGTCATTCCAGCCGGTCATCGCTCGACCGTTGTCATGGCGGCTCGTAAAGCCGGCGTCATCGCCGGGCTGGATGCGGCCGAACTCGCCTTCCAGCTCGTCGATCCGAAGATCGTCATGACGCGCCATATCGAGGATGGCGGGGCAGTAAAGCCTGGCGACGTAATCGCGACGATCGAAGGCCCGTCCAGAGGCCTTCTCACCGGCGAACGGACGGCACTCAATTTCCTCGGTCATCTCTCCGGCATCGCCAGCGTCACGGCCGGCATTGTCGCGGCGATCGAAGGCACCAAGGCTTCGGTCGTCTGCACCCGCAAGACGACACCGGGGCTTCGGGCGCTGGAGAAATACGCGGTGCGCGCCGGCGGCGGCATGAACCATCGCTTTGCTCTCTATGATGCGGTGCTGATCAAGGACAATCACGTGGCGATTGCCGGCGGCATCGCCGAATCCATCCGCCGCGCCAAGGCGGGCGTCGGGCACATGGTGAAGATCGAGGTGGAGGTGGATACGCTCGACCAGCTTCACGAAGCCATGGAGGTCGGTGTCGATGCGGTGCTGCTCGACAACATGACGCCGGAGCAGCTTCGCGAGGCGGTCGACATCGTCGCCGGCCGGGCGATCACCGAAGCGTCAGGCGGGATCACGCCGGCGACGGCCGCCGCCGTGGCCGCATCGGGCGTCGACCTGCTCTCCGTCGGCTGGATCACCCACAGCGCGCCGACGCTGGATATCGGGCTCGATTTTCGCTCTGCAAGTTAGGATGGGCGGTGCCAGAGGCTTCCGGTGCCGTTGAAAACAATGGTACATCCTTGATCCGGAACACCGAACGGGCAAGGAGCGCAAGATGCCGAAAATACCCGAAGACCAGATTGACGCCGTGCTGGCTCTTGTCGATGCCGAAATCGACGAGAGCCTCGCGCGCCTCTTTGATCTGATCCGTATTCCGAGCATCTCGACCGACCCCGGCTATCGCGACCAGTGCAAGGCGGCAGCCGATTGGCTGAGCCGCGACCTCGCCTCGATCGGCTTCGATACGTCCGTCCGGCCGACGACAGGCCATCCGATGGTCGTCGCGCACCAGAAGGAGGCGGCCGGGCCGCATCTGCTGTTCTACGGGCACTACGACGTCCAGCCGGTCGATCCGCTGGCGCTCTGGACCAGCGATCCGTTCGAGCCGCGGCTGGAGCCGCTGCCGAATGGCGATACCGCGATTGTCGCGCGCGGCGCTTCGGACGACAAGGGCCAGATGATGACCTTCGTCGAGGCCTGCCGTGCCTGGAAGGCGGTGACCGGCAAGCTGCCGGTGCAGGTCAGCATTCTTTTCGAAGGCGAGGAGGAGGCGGGCAGCCCGAGCCTTGCGCCCTTCCTCGATGCAACCGCCGGCGAGCTGAAGGCCGACATGGTCTATGTCTGCGACACCGACATGTGGGACCGCGAAACGCCGGCCGTCACCACCATGCTGCGCGGGCTCTACAGCACCGAGGTCGGGATCACCTGCGCCGATCGGGATCTGCATTCCGGCATGTTCGGCAATGCTGCCCGCAACGCGCTGCAGGTGCTGTCGGATGTCGTTGCGAGCCTCAGGACGCCGGATGGCGGGGTGGCGGTCGTAGGTTTTTACGACGGCGTCAAGGAATTGCCGGAAGCCATCAAGGCGCAGTGGCAGCGGCTGCCGTTCGACGAGAAGGGTTTTCTCGCCGATATCGGTCTCAATATCCCGGCGGGCGAAGCGGGCCGGTCGATCCTCGAACAGGTCTGGGCGCGGCCGAGCTGCGAGATCAACGGCATGAGCGGCGGCTATACGGGCGAGGGCTTCAAGACCGTCATCCCAGCCAAGGCGACCGCCAAGATTTCCTTCCGGCTGGTCGAGGGCCAAGTGCCGGAAAACATCCGCGATGCCTTCAAGGCGCATGTCCAGGCACGCATCCCGGCGGATTGCTCGGTGACGTTCAAGGATTTCGGGTTGGCGCCAGCGACCGTGATGCCGGTCGAGAGCCCGTTCCTGACGAAGACACTTGCCGCGCTTTCCACCGAATGGGATTGCGAGGCGGCGCTTGCCGGAACCGGCGGGTCGATACCGATCATCGGCGAGTTCAAGCGCCGGCTCGGCTGCGATGCGCTACTTGTCGGCTTCGCCCGCTTCGACAACCGCGTTCACAGCCCGAACGAAAAATACGATCTCTCGAGTTTCCACAAGGGTATCCGCTCGTGGGTGCGCATTCTGGCCGAGCTTGCCGACTGACCCCGCCGCCGGTCAGGCTTTTTCGAAGAGCGGCGAGATCACCATTTCCGGCACCAGCACAAGTCCCTTGTCGGTGATGCGGATTTCCGGGATCACCGACAGCGGGATGAGGTTGAAGCCCATATAGGCGATGGTGCAGCCGGCCTTTTCCCATTCCAGCTTGAGGGCCTTCACCTCGTCGGCGACCTCGTGGACGCGCTTGTCGGAGAGCAGGCCGGCGATCGGCAGCGGCACCATGGCCGTCACCTTGCCGTCCATGACAACGCAGACGCCACCCTGTTTTTCCTCGATCGCGTCCAGCGCCACCTGCATGTCCGCCTCGTTGGTGCCGGCGACGATGATGTTGTGGCTGTCATGACCGACGGAGGAGGCGACCGCGCCCTTTTTCAGGCCGAAACCGTTCAGCAGCCCGTGCGCGACATTACCGGATGACTTGCCGTGGCGCTCGACGACGGTGACGAAGCAGAGGTCATGATGGTCGAAATGGGCCTGCCAGTCGTTGGCGGGTTCGAGCGTCACCGTGACATGGCCGAGCGTGATGCCGGGAAGCTCCGTGCGGATCGTATGGGCAGTGACGGTGTCGACGGGAAGATCGGGCGCCAGTTTGAGGTTTTTCGGCAGCTTGACGGTATGATAGGCGGCCTCCGGATAGCGATAAGGCTTCGAAAGTGCCTCATCGAGGACCGCGGTGACCTTGCGGTCATCGACCACCAGTTCGCCTCCGTACCAGGTGCTGACCGGTTTCAGGTCGTCGGTCAGAAGCACGAGGTCGGCGCGGCGTCCGCCGCCCATCCCGCCGATGTCGCCTTCCATGCCGAAACGGGTCGCGCCATGCAGCGAGCCCATGGCCCAGGCCTGTTCCGGCGTCATGCCGGCCTTGACGGCTTCGCGGGTCACCCAGTCGAGGCCGAAGGCGAGCAAGTCCTCGGCGTCGCGGTCGTCGGTGCAGACCGCGACGCGTTTATGCGAGGCGCCGAGTTCGGTGATTGTCCTGATCGCATGCGGCAGCGAATGCCAAGGCGTCGTCGGCGGGCCGCCGCGCAGGAAGAGCCAGACGCCGGCCTCGAGCAGGTCGTCGGCAATATCGCGGTCGATCGCCTCATGGGTATCGGTGACGCCGGACGCAGCATAGGCAGCGACGAATTCCCGGCCGTAGACGTGGCCGGAGACCGGTCGGCCGCGCTGGAGCGCTGCGGCAAGGATCGCATGGCTGCGCTCGTCGCCCATGGCGACGGGGACGAAATCCATCTTTTCGCCGAGCGCCACCGCTTCCGGCCATTTGTCGAACAGCGCAGCGATCTTGGCCGGCGTCAGGTCGCCGCCGGCGGTTTCGAGTTCCGGAGATGTCGCGGGCACGGTGCTGGGCACAGTGAGGAAGATCGACAGAGGGGCAAGCCGGGCATCTTCGAGCATGGCCTCGACGCCCGCGACGTCCATGACATTGCCGATCTCGTGGCTGTCGCAGAAGATCGTCGTGGTGCCGTTGAGGAGTGCCGCTTCGGCATAGGCGCAGGCCGTTACCATCGAGGATTCGATGTGAATATGCGGATCGACGAGGCCGGGCGCGATGATGCCGCCCTTGGCGTCGTAGAGTTTCGCCGAGCCGCTCCTGTAGCTGCCGGCCGGTTTTACGGCTGCGATGCGGCCGCCCGAAATCCAGACTTCGCGACCGTCGAGAATGCGCTCCGAATAGGTGGACAGCACGCGCGCACCCTGGATGACCAGATCGGGGTCGCGACGGGCCGAGGCGACATCGGCGAGACGGCGGGTCATGGTCGAAAGCGGCTGAACGGAGAAGCGGGTGAGGGTGCTCATGAAAATCTCATTTCCAGGACTTAGGGGAGGACAGGCGGGATTGTAGGGAAAGCCGCCGAGGCAAGGAAGCGCCAAATAGGGCGGGAAGATTATTGGAGCGTTGCTGAAATTCGAACTCTCCAAGCGAAATATGCTGCTTTTCAGCAACGCTTAGGTTTGGGATAGTGCCTCGATACAATGAGAGGCAAACGATCCGATGGCCTATATCATCACCGAACCCTGTATCGACGTGAAGGACGGTGCATGCACCGCAGCCTGTCCCGTCGACTGCATCTACGAGGGCGGGCGGATGTTCTATATCCATCCGGACGAGTGCATCAATTGCGGCCTCTGTCTCTCCATCTGTCCGGTCGATGCCATCGCTTATGACGAGGAGGCGACCGAGGCACAGATGGCGTTCATTCCCGTCAACCGGGATTATTTCGGGCCCGATGTGACCGGGTTGGGATCACCCGGCGGCTGGGACAAAAGCCGGACGCGGGCCGTAGATCACCCGGCGGTGACAGCCGCGCCCGTGCGTGAGGCGGCTCACTAGGCGTTCGTCCAGCTTCCATAATAGGCGCGGGTGGCAGTGATCAGTTTGCCGCATCTTTCCCGCTCGATGGTGAGGCGCGGCAGGTCGGCCTTGGCCTGCGCCAGCAGTTCCTCGCGGGCCGCATCGAAATCGACATTCACGAGCCTGCCGTCCCGCATGACCGGCCGGCCGGCGACATAGACGGCCTTGGCATGGGCGGCGGACATGCGGTTCAGCAAGACTTCGGCCTCATCGAGATCGTCGAAGACGCTGTCGGCGATCAGCGCCTCGTAGTCGATGACCGTAAAGTCCTCTCCGAGCGGGGCGTTGACGACAGTTGCGCCGGTGCGGATCGCGGCGTCGAAGATGCCGGCCGCCGTGAAGCTCCGTTCGAGCCCTCGTCCACCATGCAGGAAATAGAGGAGCCGCATTTCGCGCCAGAGATCCTGGTCGTCGTCGAAGGCGCTGCCGTCGAGCCCGATGCCGAAGCGCAGGCCGCGCTTGACGGCGTCCGCGAGCGGCGCGGTGCCGGAGCGCAGGCGAAGGTTGGCGGAGGGATTGGAGACGAGCTGGACGCCACGTTCGGCCAGCAATTCGTATTCGTCCGGCCGGAGCTGAACGCCGTGGGCGACCGCCAGGCGCGACGAGAGGAAGCCGATCTCGTCGAGATAGCGGACGATGCCCTGCGGGAAGCGACGGTCCAGCCATGCTCTCTGTCGTGGGCTTTCGAGCAGGTGCATGTGGATACGGCGATCGTTGGCGGCGGAGGCCTCGGCGATCGCTTCGAGCAGGGCGTTCGAGCACCATTGCGGGCCGATCGGGCCGTATTGGACATCGACCAGCGGATTGGAATTGGCAGCGGCAACGGCATCAGCGGCGGCGAGCTGATCGCGGAACGGGGCATATCGAGGCGCAAGCGGGGAAAGAGCCTCCCAGTCCGCTGGGCTGAGGAAGGGCTTCAAGCGCTCAGGGCCGCCGTCATAAGCCCAGGCGTCGTGGTCGAGCAGTGGGCAGGAGAGGCCGAGCCGGATGCCCATATCCCTGGCCGCCCGGATCACCTCCAGGGCCTCGTCGACCATGCGGGCCGCATTCAGGGAATTGTGGCAGTGGATGGTCGCCGCGACGCCAGTCTTTGCGAGGCGCCCGAATGCGACGAGGGCTTCGAGATAGGCATCGGTGCGGGGCCGCAGCCGCATCGTTGGGATCCAGGTTTCGAGCGCGTCGTCGAGGCTGCCGAAATCGAGCGTGCGGATGCCGTAGCCGTGGTCATGGGCGTTGACCGGCATCGGCAGAAGCAACTCGCCGCCGGAAAGCGGAATGGCCGAGGCGAGAGCGGGAAGGGCGGCTTGTGCCGCATCGCCACGCAGGGCTTTTTGATGGCCCGGATGCTGTAGGAAACGCGTGTCCTCGTTCGATGTCACCGCTTGATGACCTCCGCAATCTGGTTGCTGAATTTTTCGAGATCGACGCTGAGCGCCTCGATCACGGCTTCCGTCGCATGGGTGAGCTGACGGTTATGGGGCGCGACGATGCCTACCTCCATGTTCTGCAGGCGGGAGCCGGCGATCGGCAGGGCGACCACGTCGCCGGCCTTCAGTTCCTTCAGCAGCCCGAGCGGAGTGAAGAAGGCGACGCCTTCGCCGGACAGGATCAGCGGCTTCAGCATCATCTGGTTATTGGTGGCGACAAGCGTGCGGCCGACGCGGTCGAGCGAGGCGAGTTCGACGGCGATCATCGAACTCATCACCTCGTTGTCGAGTTGCAGCAGCAGCTTGAACTGGGCGCACTCCTGCAGCGTCGCACTCTTCTGGCGGGCCAGCGGATGATGTTTGGCGACGATCACCATCAGCGGCATGCGCACGCCATGCACCAGCTTGATATCGTGGGGGCGGGCGAGATCGAAGGTGATGCCGATATCGCAATCGCCGTCGGCGACGAAATGGAAGATGTTGTTGAAATTGTCGGCACGGATGCGGAAATCGACGGCCGGGTTCTTGCGGTGGAATCCCATCACGAATTCCGGCAGGAACTGCACGGCCAGACTGTCGAGACAGGCTATATGAACGCGGCCGGTGCGCTTGCCCTGGAGATCGCCGAGATCGGATTTCATGATCTCGTAGTGGTGGATCGTCTCCTTGGCGTGCTTCAGCACCACCTTGCCGGCGGAGGTGAGGCGCAGGCCATCGGAAAACCGTTCGAACAGCGGCGTGCCGAGTTCGTCCTCAAGCTTGCGAATCTGGCGGCTGACGGCAGAGGTCGCCACATGCAGTTCTTCGGAGGCCTTGCGGATCGAGCCCGCGCGCGCGACTTCGACGAAATATTTCAGGATACTGGCGTGCATACTCATCCCCCAAGATCCTGAAATTCATACCATGCCTACCGGCCCTGCCAAACCGGAGCGCGCTTTTCGCGGAAGGCCGTAACGCCTTCGACGGCGTCTTCGCTCTGCAGCGCACGGATCAGCGCGGGGGTGCGCAGGCCTTGAGCTTCGGCGGGGCTGAGATGACCGGTGCGGTTGACTGTCTGCTTGATCGCCTTCAGCGACAGCGGTGCACAGGCGACGATATCGCTTACCCATCGGTCGACGGCGGCATCCAGTTCGTCGAAGGGCACGGTCTCGTTGACGATGCCGAAGCCCTGCATTTCGGCTGCGGTGAACTGCCGGCCGGTCAGCATCACGGCCATGGCGAGGTTATGGGGGATTTTACGCTGCAGCAGTACCATGCCGCCGTCGAGCGGCATGCGGCCGACGCGTGCCTCCGGCAGGCCGAACTTGGCGGTATCGGCGGCAATCACGACGTCGCAGCCGAGCACCATCTCGAAGCCGCCACCGAGCGCATAACCGTTGACGCGGGCGATGACCGGCACGTCCAGCGATTTGCGGAAGGCGAGGCCGCCGAAACCGTTGGTGCGGCTTTCCGCCCAGTATTCTAGCCCGCTCTTGGTGGCGCCGCCCTTGAGGTCGGCACCGGTGCAGAAGGCCTTTTGGCCGCTGCCGGTCAGGACCACGCAGGAGATGTCGTCGCGGGCCTCGATCTCGGTCCAGATGGCGTCGAGTTCCTTTTCGGTCGCGGCATCGACGGCGTTCATGCGGTCCGGGCGGTCGAGCGTGACCCGCGCCACACGGTTCTCGACGGAAAATCCCACGGTCATGCCGCGTCTCCGCGGCGAGCTTCCAGCGAAGCGAGGATCTCGTCATTGTGCTGGCCGAGGCTCGGCGGCGCGATGCGGACCGTAACCGGGGCCGCCGACATGTCGATCGGGGAACCGATCAGGCGTATCGGACCGGCTGCGGTCTCGCCGGCTTCGAGGATCATCTTGTTGATGACTGTCTGCGGGTCCTGCAGCGCTTCGGCGAGGTTGCGCACCGGCGCGCAGAGAATATCGACCTCTTCCAGGCGCTTCAGCCAATGGGCATTGCTGTTCCTGGCAAAATTCGCGCGAAAAATCTCCTGCAGTTCCGGGCGATGCGCCATCTGGGAATCGAAATCCTTGTAGCGCGGCTGGGCCGACAGATCTTCGATTTCGAGCGCGTTGCAGATGTCCTGCAGCGGGTTCTGCTTGAAGGCGCCGACCATGACGATCGCGCCATCGGTGGTGTCGAACACGCCGGTCAGCGGGAAGGCGCCCCAGTTCAGGTCCTTCTCGCGCATCATGTGCGCGGCACCTTCCTGCATCTGCATGGCGAGCATGGAATTGTAGAGGCTGACCGCAACCTGCTGGCCTTCGCCGGTCTTTTCCCGGTGCAGGAGCGCCAGCAGGATGCCCTGAACGAGATGCATACCGGCGGAATAGTCGGCGAGCGGGGTGGCGTAGATCGAAGTCGGATGGGCGCTATCCGACTTGCGGCGCATGACGCCGGAAAGCGCCTGGGCGAGAATATCCTGGCCGCCCTTGTGCTGGTAGGGGCCGGTGAGGCCGAAGCCGGTGCCGACCGCGTAGATCAGCCGCTTGTTGATCTTCTTCAGGTCGTCGTAACCGAAGCCCATGCGTTCCATCACGCCGGGGCGGAAGTTGTTGACCACCACGTCGGCGCCGGCAATCAGCGCCAGCACGGCGTCGCGGGCTTCGGTGAGCTTCAGATCGAGTGCCAGGCTCTTCTTGTTGCGGTTCAGCGAGCAGAAGACCGGGTTGTTGAGGCCGTCAGGGTCGGAACCGAGCGACCAGCGCGACAGGTCGCCGATCTTCGCCTTCTCGATCTTGATGACTTCAGCGCCGTAATCGGCGAGCGTCTGGGTGCAGCAGGGGCCGAGCATGACCTGCGTGAAGTCGATCACGCGGACGCCGTCGAGTGGGAGAGAATTCATTCCGCAGCCTCCAGGAATGTTGCATTGTCGGACGGGATATCGCCGGGATCGGCTCCCTGGGCCCGCATCTGTTTCTGGATCTTGCCGATATCGGCTTTCCGAACGGTGGTTCCGGCATTGAGCGCCACGACGGCGGCAACGCCTGCAGCTTCGCCCATCGCCATGCAGGGCGGGATTTCGCGGCTCGACTTCTGAGCCTGGGGTGTCGCCGAGTAGTGACGTCCGGCGACGATCAGCTGGTCGACCTCGCGTGGCAGCATCGACCGGTAGGGCGTGTAATAGTCGCGGCCGCGGCAGACGGTGTCGGAGAAGTGGATGCGGTTCATCACGTCGTCCTTGGTGACGACATATTCGCCTTCGAGCAGCCGGGTCTGGCGCACGCCGGTCTGCGGCGCGAAATCGACCACATAGGCCTTTTCGAAGCCGGGCATCTTTTCGCGGGTGAAATCGAGCAGGCGGGCGATGCGGTTGCGGCCTTCGAGTTCGGCCTTGGTCAGGTCCTCGGTCTTGAGACCGGAGAGGTTCGGCATATGCGGGCAGTTGAGCCAGACGACGCCCGGCAGCGGGGTCTTCAGCCACCAGAAGGACCAGCAGCCGCCGATCAGGCGCTTGGCCTCGTGGTCAATCTTCTTGAAGGCTTCCGGCTCCTCGAATTCGAAACGCTCGGCGGCTTCCGTATCGACGCCGCCCCAGCGGGAGACGGTGGTCAGGATGAAGTTGGATTCCACATGCGAGGCGCCGGCAGAGGCCGCGACATCGAGGTCGCCGGTCGTGTCGATGACGACATCGCCGAGGATCGCTTCCATGCCGGACTTGGTTTGGCAGATGACGCCCTTGATGGTCTTGCCTTCCATGATCGCGGAGGAGAACCAGCTATGGGTCCGAAGCTTGACGCCGGCTTCGGTCAGCACGTCATAAGAGGCGCGCTTGAAGCCGTCGGGGTCGAAGGCGGCGGAAAAGCAGATGGGGTGCGGCATGGACTGGGTGTGGAAATCGAACAGGCCCCAGCGCGCCCAGCGCCGCCAGGCTTCCGGCGTTTCGCGGATGTCGAGTTCGCGGTCGCGGCCGGTTGGCGTGACGCAGAGGTTCCATTTCTTCATCCGCTCGATCATCTCCATGCAGATGCCCTGCACGGTAATTTCGAGGTTGTTGATCATGTCGTCGAGCACCAGCACCATGCCGCCGGCGGCAAGTCCGCCGACATAGGGGTAGCGCTCGAGAAGGGTCACCTTGGCGCCATTGCGGGCCGCGGAAACGGCCGCGGAAATGCCTGCCGGTCCTCCGCCGACCACGACCACATCGGAACGGTCGACCACTGCGACGTTGCGCGCCGCCTGAAGAATTGTCTGTTGCATTGGTTCAAACTCCCAAAGAGTTGGGCCTGAGGACAGTTGGCTCAGTGTGTTGGGCTCAGTGCGATCCGGCCGGCTTCCAGCGGATCATCCGGGCTTCGATCACCGAGACGATGAAGAAGAGGACGACGGCGAGGACCGCGGCGATCACGACGGTTGCGTAGAGCAGGGGCGAGCGGAAATTGTAGGTAGCCTCGATGATCAGAGCCCCAAGGCCGAAGCTCGAGCCGATCCATTCGGCGACGATGGCGCCCATGACGCTGCTGGTCGCGGCGATCTTCAGTGCCGCGAACAGGAACGGCATCGAACTCGGCAGCCGCACCTTCCAGAGGATTTCCGTGTTGCTGGCGGAAAGCACCCGCATCAGGTCGAGCATGGCGGGGCTCGCGGATTTCAGGCCCTGGACCATGTTGACCAGTGTCGGGAAGAAGCAGATCAACCCGGCGATGATGATCTTTGGCGCAAGCCCGTTGCCGAAGATCAGCACCAGGATCGGGGCGAGCGCAATGATCGGGATCGCCTTGATGAACACGGCGATCGGGTAGAAGGCTTTTTCCGCCGTCGCGCTGTGGACGAACCAGATCGCCAGAAGGATGGCGACGAGATTGCCGAAGACGAAGCCGAGGAAAGCCTCGAGGATCGTCGGCAGCATGTTGGTCCAGAGGATCCCGGCGTTGTCACGGAAGGCGTAGGCGACATCGACAGGGCTCGGGGCCATGAAGGTCGGGATCTTGAAGAACCAGACGACGAACTGCCAGAGGACGACGAGCCCGACGGCGGCTGCGATCGCCGGCATATGTTTGGCGAATACGCCGGCGGTCGCATCGAGAAGCGCGATCTTGCGATCGGCCTCGGTCTTGCGGGTGGAGGAAACGACGTGGCTCACAGGCATTCCTCCAGAAGGCGGCGCAGATGCGCGGTGACGCCGATGAATTCAACGGTGTCACGCACGGCAAGCGAACGCGGGAAGGGCAGGTCGACCTTCATGAACTCCTTGACGCGGCCCGGGTGGGCCTGGAGCATCAGCACGTTCTGGCCGAGGAAGGCCGCCTCCGGAATGGAATGGGTGACGAACAGGATCGTCGTTCCCGTTTCCTGCCAGACGCGCAGCAGTTCCTCGTTCAGTCGGTCGCGGGTGATCTCGTCGAGCGCCCCGAAGGGCTCGTCCATCAGAAGGATGCGCGGCCGCGTGATCAGCGCCCGGGCAATTGCCACGCGCTGGCGCATGCCGCCCGAGAGCTCGTGAGGGAGCGCATTTTCGCGCCCCTTCAGTCCGACCATGGCCAGCAGTTCATGCGGGTCCGCATGGTCGCCGGTCTGGGCGTGTTTTCCGACTTCCAGCGGCAGTCGGACATTGTCGAGCACGTTCCGCCAGGGAAGCAGCGTCGCGTCCTGGAAAACGAAGGCGAAGTCGCGGCTCTCGCGAGCCTCCTGCGGGCTGCGGCCAAAGACGGAAATCGAACCGTCGCTGATGTGGACGAGATCCGCCACGCATCTGAGCAGGGTCGATTTTCCACAGCCGGACGGGCCTAGCATGGTCACGAAGGCCCCTTCTTGTATTTCCACGGAAACATCGGAAAGGGCCGTGAACTCGTTGTTCCTGTCACCGAACCGGACGGAGAGGTTTCGGATCGAAACCGCCGTGGCTGCCGGTTCGGTCTGGGGAACGTTCGGCATCAACTTCGCCGTTCCTAACATGGCTATCACCCCACCTGTTTGCGGATGTCGCTGGTGGCTTCGAGGATGGAGAAGTTCGCGACGTCGTCGACCGTCGGAACGGTACCCTTGAACTGCTTGAGATCGGCATAGGCCTTGATCTGCGCCGCCCAGTTTTCACGCGACATTGTGCCCCAGCCGGATGCCTTGGTGGTGGCACCGAAGGAGAAGTCGACGCACGGGACCACGGCCTTCATTTCGCTTGCCTTGTCGAGGATCGGATAGGCCTCGCAGAGCATCTCGACCGCTTCCTTCTGATTGTTGCGAACGTAACCCCAGCCCTTGGCTGCGGCGCGGGTGAAGCGTTCGAGAACGTCGGAGTGTTTGGCGATCTGGTCGTCGGTCGTGTAGTAGACGTTGGCGTAGAGCTGCAGGCCGCTGTCCCAGAGCATCATGTCGACCCGGTTGTCGCCGAGCACATCGAGAGCGTTGACATTGGTGAGCCAGCCGGTGACCGCATCCGCCTGGCCGGTGATCAGCTGGTTCATGTCCGAACCCATGTTGACCATCTTCACCTGGTCCTCGGCGATGCCGTTCTGGGCGAGAAGTGCGCGCAGCAGGATGAAGGCGGTCGGCTGGGTGGCGATCGTCTTGCCGATCATGTCCTTCGGGGTCTTGATCGCCTTGTTCTTCAGAGAGAAATAAGTGAATGGGTGCTTCTGGTAGCCGGACAGGAAGGCCTTGACCGGCAGGCCTGCCGAACGCGCCAGCATGACGGACGGGCTGGAGGAAATCTGGCCGGTTGCGGACTGGCCCGATGCCACGCCCGCGACGCCATCGACGCTCGGTCCGCCGGGGACGATCTCGAGCTCGATACCCTGTTCCTGGAAAAAACCCTTCTTCATGGCGGCGACTTCGCCGAGCACGCCGTTCGAGGCAAGCCAGCCGAGCTGCATGCGCACTTTGGCCACGTCCTTGGCGTTGCCGGCCCGGATGCCGAGGAAGCTGGAGGTGGCGGCAAGGCCGCCCAAGGCCGCGGCATTGGAGATGAAGCGGCGGCGATTCAGTGTGAAATGAGACATAGCGTTCCCCTGTTGGCCTTTTGGCCTGATACATTTTCGCTTGACTTAGCCGGTCTCAGCTGCCGGATTGCGGAGAGGATGGCGCAATGTTGCGTTCTAATAAAGAACAATAATTCGCATATTTCGTTGCCGAAAAGGCAACGCTATCGTGTCGGGGATTTTCGAAAACTGACAAGTGGAAGGTGTCTTCGCGCACCACAGCCTCGATGGCGATACCGGAAATGCCGCTGGTGCCGGCGTTCATGGTCGACAGTTTATTTATTTATCCACTCAAGATAGAAAATGCTTGAAGGGTACTCGGCAACCTATCGATGATAGGATACAAATAACACCTATGTATCCTAGCGCCGGAGAGATGGTCCTTCAGTGAGCAAAGCACCGAATGCCGCCGACAGAGAGGTTGGAAAGCGGATCCGCCTCTACAGGCGAGAGAGAAAACTTACGCAGCCGCAACTTGCCCACCATGTGGGCATCACGTCTCAGCAGCTTCAGAAATATGAAAACGGCATCAATCGGATTGCTGTCGGCAAGCTGGTGGAGATCGCAACCGCGCTGAAGGTCGAGATGGTGGCGTTCTTCGACCGCATCCCGACAGTCGAGCCGTCGAATGACAATCAGCTCGAAGACCCGCAATTCGATTTCACTCATGAAGCGCTGCTGATGAGCACGGCATTCATGAGCATTTCGAAGCCGGTTCTTCGCAAACGCATCCTGGAACTGGTTCAGGCGGTTGCCGCAAAGGAATCCGAGGCGGAAGCGCTTTTCGCCGAGATCGAAAGACGACCGGCCCAGTGATCGGTCCCTGATGTTTAAGGCCTGGGACTATCGTCATCGAGGGCCAGCTTGGTCTTGTGGCGGAATATCGCATTCAGTTTCACGCTCCTCTCGTTTTCGGGGCTGACGCCCTCCCAATCGAGCGAGAGTTGAAGGAGTGCCATGTTCGTCAGGTGGACGACCGTGGAGAGATGAAGCGATTCCGCTTCCCTGTTGACCGCGGAAAGCATGCGGAACAGGCGGGCGTATTCGTTGCTGGCGACGTCATTTGCGAGATCAATCATTTCATGGATCCTTGCGCCGAGTCGACCTCGTCGCGCAGTTTTTCCCAATGGGCGGTCTGTGCGAACGTCCATTTGGAGTGCTTGTTGGAACTGCTGATGCCGTTTAGCCAGACGAGGACGGCTCTCGCATCCTCACGCTTCAATTCCACTTGGTGGCGTTTGATGTCGTGAAGGATTACTGCACTGCGCTGAGGATCGCTGAAATCGCATCGTTCGAGAATGGCCTGGTAGGTTCGCTCGGTGTAGTGCATGAAATTGGCGGCAAGGAAAAATCTCTCACGCTCAGCAGCCGAGATGAGCCCCATCCGCCCAAGCTTGCGGATTGTCGCCTCGTAATCGACGCGCGGCACCGAGAGAGGCATCCAACCGAGCTCCTCGGGGCCGTGGATCAGTGCGACGGCTTCGTCATCGATCAACCGGCCGGCGGCATAATCGGAATATATCCTGCCGATGCCGACCATGCCGAATGCCTCGCATTCGGCAGCGCGCAACGCTCCCATGCTCGAGCCGCCGCCGACGGAGACATCGCAGCTCAGCGCATACAGAATCTCCTTGTGCCATACGGAGGCGGACTCGCCGAAATAACCGTCGATGAGCGCGATCGCCTTGGCGCCGTCCTCGACCGCCTTCAGAATGTCGCCACGCGCCGCAGGCCCGCGGAAGGTCAGCGAGGGAAATCGTTGCTTCATCTGGCGGGTCGAAGACCCGAGACTCGGTCCGACAAAAACCACTTTCAATGCCGTGACCTCCTTATGGCGTTTGCAGCGCGGATACCGAGCTGCAAATATTGTCCGGAAAGTTCGACTTCCAGGCCAGGAACGACGACGCGGACGACCGATACAGGGAGCCCCGCATCCTGCATGGGAACCGCAACCACCTGCCTGATGCCGGCAAGCCTGAGACGACCGAGTATGTGATCGATCGTGCCGTTGATGGAGTGGCGAGTTACGTCAAGCTCGCGATACTGGACCGGACGCCTGTCCAGCGACGACAGGGCGACCAGGCGGCTGAGAGCGTTATCCGCCCGTATATGCTGATAGATGCGAGGCGAAAAATCGTCGCGGCTGCCGGCAATCGCGGTCAGACGACTCTGCGCCGCTTCGGTGATGGCGCGCAGCATTGCGCGTATCGGATCGGGATGGCAACCGCAGCCGCCGCAAATCTGGCTCCAGCGCGGGTCTGACCGTTTGGCCGTGGAGTCCGGGATCAGCACGGCCAGGAATGCCGAAACCTGGAGATCTGTCGTCATGTCGAGGAGGAGGAGCTGCATGCCTGCATCGCGGAGGCGGCCGACCAGCAGGTCGATCAAGGCATCCTCGACCGTGGCTGGATCGACGAGGCAGGCATTCAATTCTTGTTCGGATTTGAGCTGGACAAGGGTCCAGGCGTCGCGCTCGACGAGTTCGCAGAGCCCGTGCAGAAGTGCCTCGGCGCGGGTATTTCCGGATGCAAGACCATCGCTGGACTGTTCGAAACCGGCCGGCCGTTCGCCCCGGTGATCCATTCCGGCAAGCCACCAGGGCACCATGACTTGATTGCCGGAAAGGATATCCAGACCGGGGACCCAAGGTATCTGGCGGTCGCCAATTTCGGAGGGCACACACCGTGCGGTCGAATGAAGATCGATCATCCCCGCCGCAGAGCCCGCGACGTCGTTGACAGTCGCCCAGGTGAGCGACGCCGGTTCGACTTCGGCGACCCGTGTCTCCAAGGCCTCCATGGCGGCCGAGGTGCGCGCGGCATCGGCATCGACGCCTTTGCCCTGGAATACGGAGAGAGTGTAGCTGTTGGGCCGTGTCGCAAAGGCGACGGGAATGCCGACACGGTCGAGGCCGGTCAGGAAGCCGACCCGGGTAATGCCGAGATCTCGGAAGAACGGGCTGATCGCGTCGAAGGTTTCCGCCGGCGAAACGCGCCGGTCATGATACGTGCTGAAACCCTGCTCCCGCTGGGTCAGCGAGGCTGCGAATGTCTGGATCGTCTGCGTCGATGACTGGATCTGCATCATCGTTTCCGGCGGCCGAATTTCAAGGGACCCTGACCTCAAGCGAGATTGGGCGAGCGACTGCCGGGTCTGCAAAAGTGGTTGCGATGCCGAACTCATCTGGTCGAATCGTCCTCTCCAAGGGTCTGTAGCGGAGAAGAAACCAAAAGCACCGTGACTTGGGCGTGACAGGCTTGTTTAGGGGGCTCGTCTGGCTGCTTGAACGATCTTTTGCTTGGCGGCTCGTGGTTAAGCCCAAGGCAGCCGTCGGCACCTTGGGCTTTCAGGCTCATTACTGATATCTCATGGCATGCGTGACCTGAGAGAGCGCGTTCGGCGCAATTTCGGTCCGGCCGCCAAGCACGGCTTCGGCAGCGGCGGAAAACCGCAGTGTCGGGGCAGAGGCAGTGGTTTCAACCGGCTTGGAGGTCTTGAACTTCGTTTCCATGCTTTCTCTCCGCTAATAGGCAGCGTGTGCTGCGTTGCGTAGAGAAAGGACCACACCGGGTGTTATTCCAGCGTGACAGGCATTTTCACGCCTGTTTACGGCAGCCCGGCGAGCCGGAGGCCATGAATGAGAAGCTCGGCATGGGCCGGGTCGCGGTCCGGCACGAAGTAACGGATGTCCTCGCTGCGGAAATCGGGGAAATTTTCCCGGACGATCGCCGCATATTTACGCGCGGCAGGCATGTCACCTGCCATCGCGTGACTGGCTGCAAGCAGCCGCGCGGTGGCGTGTTTGGTGCGGACCGGGTCGATGGTGTCGATCGCCTTCGAATATTCCTGGCGGACGTAATAGGTGGAGCCCAGTATCCAGTAGTAATAATCCGGCGGCAGCGGGTTCAGCTTGAAAGCCGCGAGCCCGAGATCGAGGGCCTTGTCCAGGTCGCCCGCATGCGACAGCGCGTCCGAATAATCGATTAACACGTCCGCATCGCTCGGATTGAGGTTCTGAGCCTCCTGAAAAAGATCCAGGCTTTCATCGAAACGCCGGCGGTAGAGGGAGATGAAGCCCAGCTCGCGGAAGGCGCGGCCGCTGCCGGGATCGAGATCGCGGGATGCGCGGGCGGACTGATTGGCCACATCCAGCAGCTCATTGTCCTTCATGCCGCGAACCAGCCATTCCATGCCGAGCGAGCGTGAAATTCCGGCATGCGCCGGCGAAAAACTGTCACACCGCTTGACCGCCGATTTGAACCATTTGCGCGCCTGACGCAGATGCTGCAGGTCGGTGCCGGACAGATAGCGCTTTCCCTCGAGATAGAGGCGGTAGGCCGAGGGATCGACATCATCGAGGGACCTGGCGATTTCATGCCGTTCGATGACATCGGTCAGCGACATCGAAATACGCCGCGCCAACTGGCTGAAAGATGCCCTCATCTGCTGAACGTCGAGCGGCAGGTTGATGGCCCAGAGTACTTCGCCGGTGCCGACCCTCGTCAGCCTGCAGGTCGCAAAAATCTCGTCGCCTTCGCCCTGGATCGTCACGAACACTGAATAGTCGAACTGAAGGTCACTGAGGGCCGACTGGCGCTGATTTGAATCGCCTGATCGATTGAGCAGTTCAAAGCTCGTATGGGCGGCGATGATCTTGAAAACACGCTGATGGCTGAGGCCGATCGTGACGTCTTCCAAAAGAGCCCTGCCGAGGCGCTGGACCAGCGCATCCTGAACGATCGTCTCGGGCGGAAGGATCACCACGCGCGGCTGTGCCGGCATGACACCCTTTGGGCGTTCCTCCGCTTCGGGCGTGCGGTCCGAGCCGGGCCGGCTCAGGATGCCGAGTTCGTGGGCGAGCCCAACCGTCTCAGGTGTCGGCGGCGTACCGTAATCGGCCCTGAGCTGGTCCCGGCATCGGCTATAGGCCTGGCGGGCGGCGGCGAAGTCACCATGGCCCACATGATACTTCATCAACGCCCGCGCGGCGCCCTCATGGGAGGCATCCAGTTCGATCAGGCGGTTGGCAAGCAAGGGCAATGACGAGGACTGCTGATGGGACGATATCGCCAGCAGGCTTTCGATGTGGCTCGATCGCCAATCCCCGACCTTGCGCCGTGCGTCCAATAACCAGTCTTCCGCGCCGCCGGTCGGAGCCTCCACGGCTTCGAGCAGTTCGCCTCGAACAAGGTCCCAGTCCTCTTCCCTGAGGGGACCGGGCTCCATCAGGGCGAGGAGATCGACGTCGGACCGATCGCAATCAAGCCTCAGCGCTTCTTCGTCGGTGACAAGGATGGCCGGGGCATCCGGACCGACAGCCTTGGCGATGCGTGCCAAAAGCTGACGCAGGCTGTTTGCACGCTTCTCCGCGTCGTGGGAAGGCCAGAGAAGCCGCCGTATCGTTTCGCGGTCGACCGTCAATCCGGGCGCCATTGCAACGACGGCAAAGAGAAAATACGCTTTTTCCGGCAACGCTATGCTCGCGCCGTCCAACTCAAGCGAAGGGCGACCGAGCAACCGGATTTTGAGCGTCGTATTTTCGAGCATTATGTTGTTGTTCGGAACTACGAGTTGTTGTCAGAAATGTGTATCGTTAAGGGGACTGTATGTACATGCATTTCTTGAGACTGTTGGACCATTAGGATACAGCTATCGCGAGCTTCGTCAAACCGGCTTTTATCGCCATGGTGGAATCGCGTTCCTGTTCCCTCTTCGGGTTGAAGGCGGCGCGCCGAAAGCAACAACGAAAACGGCGTGTCCAGAATACAGGCGCCGATTCAAACAGGAACCCGGAATTACGCCGGGTTTCCGAGGAATTGGAAATACGCCCACGCGAGAACAAGGCACACGATCACGGCTGCAACAACCGCCAACTTGCGGAGCAGCGGATTCGGCTCTCGCGGCGGCGGTTCCGGGCGTCGGAATTTGATGATGTTGTCGTTCATGTATCTGCTTTTACCGCTGAATGTCCTGAACCGCTATGGGGTTGCAATTGATTTGTGATGTTGCGGCTGCGAGCGGCATCCAAGACGGGCATAATGGCACAACCATCGGCATTCAACTGACCATATTCGCGGCATGCCCCCGTTCACTGGCCATTCCCAGCGCGGTCCTTTGCCGGCCTACTTCACGGCTCCCGCCGTCATGCCGTTGATGAACTGGCGCGACAGGATGATGTAGACGATGATGACAGGGGCGGAGGACAGCAGAAGCCCCGCAAACAGCACGCCCCAATCGGTCGTGTATTCGCCCATGAAGGTCGTCAGGCCCTGCGGCAGGGTCTTCAGATTGTCCTTCTGGATGAAGATCAGCGGGAAGAAGAAGTCGTTCCAGATCGGCACGACGTTCTGGATGCCGGCGATCACCATGGCGGGCCTGACCAGCGGCAGCATGATCGACCACATGATCCGGGGTTCGCTGGCGCCGTCCATGCGGGCCGCGTCCTCGAGTTCGTTCGGAAGCGTGGCGATGAAGCCGGTCATGATAAAAACTGTGGTCGGCAGACCCATCGCCACATAGATGACGATCAGCGACAATTGGGTATTGAGGATGCCGAGGTCGCGCATCAGGATGAAGAGCGGGATGATCGCGAGCTTCAGGGGAAGCGTCAGTCCGGCCAGGAAGAACATCAGCACGAAGCTCGAGCCCCGGAACTTGTAGCGACCGATCGCATAGGCCGCCATCGTCCCGAGCGTCAGGATCACGACGATCGACGCACCGGTGACGATCACCGAATTCAGGAAATAGCGCAGGAAGTTGGTCTGGCTCCAGATCTTGGTGATGTTGGCGAAGTTGGAAAAATCAGGGATTGAGAATGGCGATTGGAAGATCTGGGCGTTGGTCTTGAACGCGGCAAACAGCATGATGACGATGGGAGCGAGCATCACCACGGTATTCAGGATCAGGATGATCTGGATCAGCCCATCCTTGCCGAGCGTGGCAAGCATGCCGCGCCGATCGTAATAGCTTTGCGAAGCAGCGCTCATATCTGAATTTCCCTGGCCCGCAGCTTGAAGGTGATGACGCCGGCGACAAGGGCGATGAAGACGAAGATCAGCACGGCAAGCGCGCTGCCGGCTCCGAAATCCTGGCCCGAGCCCGACATGTTGCCGAAGGCGGTGCGGTAGAAATAGAGCCCGAGCACATCCGTCGCGCCGTGCGGAGAGCCTTCAAGGCCGACCATGACGTAAGGGATCTCGAACCAGTTGAAGCTCCCGACGAAGAGAAGCGTGAAGACGACCGTGGCGCTTGGCGCGACGAGCGGCCAGACGATCTTGGTGATCTTCGTCCATTCGCTTTCGGTTTCCATGCGTACGGCATCGAGGATCTCTCCCGGGATTCGCTGCATACCGGCGAGGAAGACCAAAGTCGGGAAGCCCACCATGTGCCACGCATTGGCGATGATCAACGACCAGAGCGCGGTGGAATCCTGCCCCAGCCAGGGCTGGGCAAGTCCGCCCAGGCCCAGCCCGCGGAACGAGATGTTGACCACGCCGAAGAGCGGATGGAGGAAAAGCTTCCAGAGAAAGCCAACGATGATGGTCGACAGCACGACCGGCAGGAAGACGGAAATCCGATGGAAGGCCGCACCCGGCAATTCGCGCCACAGGCAATAGGCGAGCAGGAAACCGAGCCCGTTCTGCAGCACCATCAGCGCGAAGAAGACCCAGACGTTGTGGAGGAACGCGTTGACGGTCCAGTCGGCATAAGGCTGGGTGAACAGAACCTTGTAGAAGTTTGCGAACCCCACGAATTCCCCGCGCGCCAGCCCGTTCCAATGGAAGAAGGCATAGGCGAAGGCCGAAATGATCGGGTAGACGACAAACAGCGCCACGAAGGCAAGCGGCGGCACGATCAGCACCGAAATCCAGAGCCTTCGTGAAACAAGGGGCGATCCGGGCATCACAACTCTCTTGAGGTTTGAAGGCAGGGCGACTTCCAAGCCGCCCCGCCGCTTGAGTTCACTTTTTGAACGGGGCGTACCAGGCGGCAAGGCCGGTCGTCAGGTTCTTGCCGACTTCTTCCGGGGTCGCCTTGCCGCCGAGCAGCTTCTGGATCTCGCTCTGCAGCAGGACGGAACCCGACGGCTCGCCGTAACGGAAATGGACCAGCATCAGATAGGGGATCGAGTGCTTGTTGAGGTCGGCCACTTCGCCAAGCAGCGGTTCCTTGAACGTCACGCCCGGCACCGCCGAGATGTTGTTCAGGTCGTTGGCGAACATCTGGCCGTATTCCTGGCTGGCGAGGAAGTTCAGGAACTTGACCGAAGCTTCCTGGTTCTTGCCCTTGGCATTGGCCGCATAACCGCCGTCGAAATAGAGGGCGACGAGCTTCTCGTCCTCGGCCTTCAGGCCGGGAGCAGCGAAGATGCCCATCTTCATGTTGGGGTTCTGCTTCTTGAAGTTGGCAAGCTCGTAGGAGCCGCCGACGAACATGCCGGCCATGCCGGAGGAGAAGAGCTGCTGGGCGGAAGCGTAATCAAGACCGATGAAGCCGTCCGGGAAATATTTGGTGATTTCCTTGAGCTTGGTGAGCGCCCCGACATAACGCTTGTCGGTGAAGTCGGCCTTGCCGGCCATCAGATCGTCGTAGAAGCCGCGGCCCATCATCGAGGAGACAAGGCCGCCGACCACGACTTCGTTCTGCCAGGCGGTCGCCGTGCCGTTGGCGAACGGCATGACGCCGGCAGCCTTCAGCTTTTCGGATGCCTTGATGAAGTCATCCCAGCTCTGCGGCTCGCTCAAGCCGTTCTTGTCGAAGATGTCCTTGTTGTAGATCACCAGCATGGTCTGGCTGGCAAAGGGAACGGCATAGGTGGTCTTGTTCGAGCGCATCGTTTCCGAGGCAAGCGCCGGTGCGGTGAACGTCGAGAGGGCAGGGACATTTGTCTTGTCCAGAGCCAGAAGATAACCGCCGCTCGCGACCGTTTCCATGCCGCCATAGGTGCGGGTGAACATCAGGTCCGGTCCCGAACCGCCGGCAAGTGCTGTCGACAGGATGGTGTTGTAGTTCGTCGCTTCGAACGTCTCGAACTTCACGGTGATGCCCGGGTTCTTCGCCTCGAAAACGTCGATGAACTTTTCGTACTGGGCCTTATCTTCCTGGCGCCAGCTCCAGAAGGTCAATTCCTGCGCCATTGCCGGCAAAGCCGTCGCCAGGGCTCCCAGGGCTATTATCGTGCTGCTAACTAGCTTTTTCATCTGGTTCCATCCTCTTGGTATTTATAGGAGACGAAAAGTGCTCTCAGGCCGCCAACCTCTCCCTCGTTGCGCGGCTGAAATAGTGGATTTGCTCGGAAGCGACCGTGATCACGACCGGCGTGTCCGGCGGCAGGTCGACCGAGGCCGAGGACCGGATACCGACCAGCGTACCGTCGCCGAGGCGCACATATACATAAGTGTTCTCGCCCAGATATTCGGTGTAGACGACGCTGCCCTTGAAGCCCTCGGTGTTCGCGTCCGTGGAGATCGTCATCGCATCCGGCCGGACGCCGATGACCAGATCCCGTTCGTCCGAATGGGGGAGGCGGGAGGCGCTGACCGCACCTGATCCGGCAAGCGCCAGATGATTGCCGTTTCGCTCGACATCGAGAAGCGACATGCGTGGCGAGCCGATGAAGGTCGCAACGAAGGTGTTCGCCGGCCTCTCGTAGAGTTCTCGCGGGCTGCCGAACTGCTCCACGTTGCCATTGTTCATGACGACGATCCGGTCGGCAAGCGTCATGGCTTCGACCTGGTCGTGGGTGACGTAGATGGTGGTGCCGCCGATTTCCCGGTGAAGCCTTGCGATTTCCAGGCGCACGTCGGAGCGCAGCGCCGCATCCAAGTTGGAAAGCGGCTCGTCGAGAAGCAGGACTTTAGGCTTTCTGACCAGGGCGCGGCCGATCGCGACGCGCTGACGCTGGCCGCCGGAAAGCTCTCGGGGCTTGCGCTTCAACAGCGGATCGAGCCGCAGCATCTTGGAGGCTTCGTCGATGCGCTTTTCGACTTCGTCCTTTTCGAGGCCCATCAGCCGTGCGCCAAAAGCCATGTTCTCGTAGACATCCATATGCGGATAGAGAGCGTAGGACTGGAAGACCATGGCGATGCCGCGGCGCGAGGGGGCGACGTCGTTCATCCGGCGGTCGTCGAGGTGAAACTCACCCGAGCTGATCGTGTCGAGGCCGGCGATCAATCGCAGCAGCGTGGATTTTCCGCATCCCGACGGGCCGACGAAAACGACGAACTCCCTGTCGGAAATCTCGAGGTCGATCCCGTGCAGCACGTCGACGGATTTGAAGCTTTTCTTGATGCCGCTGAGGGTCATTCGAGCCATGCCGAAACTCCGTACTCGTCAATTCAAAGTCTGCTCAGCGGCGAGCGCCGTGAGCAATTTAGCCGTTTCAACCGAATCGCGATGGACGATGCAATGCTGCCATCCGACTTCGCGAGCCGACAGAACATTTTCCTCCATGTCGTCGATGAAGAAGACCTCCTTTTCCGAACATCCCTCCGCCTGCGATACTGCCTGGAAAATCACGCGGTCCGGTTTCTCAAGGCCCATTTCATGGGAAAGATATTCGCGGTCGAAGTAACCGGCGCCCAGAAGGTTCTCGCTGATATGGCGCCAATGGATCGCCTGATTGTTGCTGAGGCAAACGACGCGATGGTTTTCCCGGAGCCTGCGGACAAACTCGATGAACTCGTGAAAACCTTCGGCAACATAGGCATGTTCGGCTTCGTAGATGCTTTCATGCGGCACATCGAATATCTCAGCAAGCGCCTGCACGTAATCGGATTCGGTGGACCGCCCCAGCCGGAAATCGCGGAAGATCGCTTCCGGAACATCGCCGTACCGCAGGGACGGGCCTACTGCGTCGGGTCTCGATACCGCGCGGTCACGGGAGGCCGGATCGAGTTTCACGAATACTCCGCCAATATCAAAAATGAAGAGTTTTTCGCGTTTCTTCATGAGCCGGTTCCAGCACCACTCCCACCCCTCGAGCGTTAACAACCTATTAGATAATTCCGCCCTGTCAATTAAGTCTGGAATTTTTTATTCGCGTCGAATGTTTTCAACAGGCTGATGCTGACTTCGCTACATTTCAAGGGCGGATCTACCAAGGGCATTGGGGTGGGACGCAATGAGCCGCAGGCGATAAGGCCTTAGAAATACGCCTGATTTGGGAGCGGGCAGGTCATGCCGCTACCGCAACGCCGCGAAGTGAAATGGAATATAAAATTCGTTATGGTTTTGTCGTTGGGAATTTTCTATCGTAATGGGTTCGGGTCGCCGATCGAACGATGGGCGGGAAGGCCGATATCGTCCAGGTGATCGCCATCAGCCTTCGATGCATTCAAGAATGGCAGGCGTTGATTGTGTTGGGGACGCGCGGCCGCTCGGATATTACCGGCAGTAAGGTCGTCTGTGGTGTTCGTGGCAGACGTCGTGGGTGAGAATGGCCTGGTGCCATGCCCGGACCAGCACAAGTCGAGCCGGCCCCGGGGGAGGGCTGCTTCTCAAGGTCCGCAGCACAATGCAGTCGTCCTCTACCGCGAGCGGGCCGCGGTGGGAGAGGGCGACGAGATATAATGAGTTATCCGATCGCCTGAATCTCTTGGACCAGGCGATCGGAGGACGGTTCCGACAGGAACTTGGTCGGGTCGATCGTTACGCCGCGACGGGCTGAGCGGGGGCCTTGGCGCCGGTCATGAAGGCGACCGCGTCGGACATCGTGTATTCCTTCGGATCGATCACGGTCAGCCGTCGTCCAAGCCGATGGATATGAATGCGGTCGGCCACCTCGAACACATGCGGCATGTTGTGCGAGATGAGCACGATCGGGATGCCCCGCGAGCGCACGTCGAGGATGAGCTCCAGAACCTTCCGGCTTTCCTTGACGCCGAGCGCGGCGGTTGGTTCGTCGAGAATGATGACCTTGGAGCCGAACGCTGCGGCACGTGCCACGGCGACGCCCTGGCGCTGGCCGCCCGACAGGGTCTCGACGGCCTGGTTGATGTTCTGGATCGTCATCAGCCCGAGTTCCGTGAGCTTGTCCCGAGCCTGCTTTTCCATCGTCGGACGGTCGAGCATGCGGAACCACTGTCCGAGTACGCCCGGTTTGCGGATTTCGCGACCGAGAAACATGTTGTCGGCGATCGAGAGGGCGGGGGAGAGCGCGAGGTTCTGGTAGACGGTCTCGATGCCTGCATCGCGGGCTTCGAGCGGGGACCTGAACTGCACCGGTCGGCCTTCCAGCGTGATCTCGCCTTCGTCGGGCCGTACCGCGCCGGAGATCGCCTTGATCAGCGAGGACTTGCCGGCGCCGTTGTCGCCGATGACGGCAAGGATTTCGCCGGGGTAGAGATCGAAGTCGGCATTGTCGAGAGCGGTCACGCGTCCGTAACGCTTGACCAGGCCGCGGGCTGTGAGAATGGGTTCGACGCTCATGATTACACCGAGACCTTTCTGATCCACTGATCGATTGCGACGGCGGCGATGATGAGCCAGCCGGTCAGCATGACTTTCCATTGGGGATCGGCGCCGAGCATGTTGAGCCCCATCGACATGACGCCGACGAGCATGGCGCCAAACAGCGTGCCGAGGATGGAACCGCGGCCGCCGAACAGTGAGATTCCGCCGATCACCGTCGCGGTGATTGCCTGCAGGTTGAAGTCGGTCACCGCCGAGGAAGGCGAGATCGAGCCGTTGCGACCGATCGATACCCAGGCGGCGAAGGCGGCGATGACCCCCGCGATAGTATAGACGCTGAGCAGAACCTTGCGGGTCTGGATGCCGGAGAGTTTTGCAGCTTCCGGGTCGTCACCGACGGCGTAGACATGCCTTCCCCAGGCCGTATGGTTGAGGATGTACCAGAGCACCGCCACGAGCAGGACCATGGCGATGACGCCAAGCGTCAGGATGGCGCTGCCGATCCTGAAATTGAGCGCGAAGAGATGGAGGAGCGGTGCCTTTTCGTCCACGTCGGTGTCGCGGATCGTCTCGTTGGCGGAATAGATAAAATTCGTCGCCATGATGATGTTCCAGGAGCCGAGCGTCACGATGAACGGCGGCAGCCGCATGACCGCGACGAGGAATCCGTTGAAAAAGCCGCAGGCGCCGCCGGTGATCAGGCCGACGAGGATGGCAATGCCTGTGGGCATGCCATAGGTCACGGCGAAATTGCCCATGATGACAGCCGATATCACCATCACAACCCCGATCGAGAGATCGATGCCGGCGGTGAGGATGATCAGCGTCTGGGCAGCGCCGAGAATGCCGACCACCGCGATCTGCTGGAGGATCAGCGTCAGCGTGTAGGACGAGAAGAACCGCCCGCCGATGGCGACGCCGAAGATGATGATGGACAGGATCAGCACGATCAGCGGCACGGCAGCGGGTGTCGAGTGCAGAAAATGCTGCGCGCGTTTTAAGAGAGAGACGTCCTGGCTCTCGAACGAGGCAACGCTCTTGTCGCTGCCGTCGAGAACACGCTCGAATTCCTGGGTTTCGCTCATGTTTCCTCCTCCGCGCGTCGAATGCGCAGGAACCGTCCGTTGAGTTTGACCGGTCTTCGCCGGTTGTTCCCAGCGGCGCATCGCTGGTCGAAAATGGCCGGGGATCTCAACCCCGGCCGGGATGGGCTATATGGTGAGGATCAACCCCAGCACTTGGCCGTACCTTCCTTGACGTCGATCGACTTGACGCCGGGGACCGGCTTGTCGGTGACGAGCGCAACGCCGGTGTCGAAGAAGGACTTGCCTTCGGTCGGCTTCGGCTTTTCCTTGGTGTCGGCGAACTTCTTGATCGCCTCGATGCCGAGCGATGCCATCAGCAGCGGATATTGCTGCGAGGTGGCGCCGATCACGCCTTCCTTGACCGACTTGACGCCGGGGCAACCGCCATCGACCGAGACGATCAGCACGTTCTTTTCCATGCCGACAGCCTTCAGGGCCTGATAGGCGCCGACGGCGGAGGGCTCGTTGATCGTGTGGATGACGTTGATGCCGGAATTCTTCTGGAGGAGGTTTTCCATGGCCTTGCGGCCGCCTTCCTCGTTGCCGTTGGTCACGTCGTGGCCGACGATGCGCTTGTCGGTTTCGTCGCCGATCTTGTCCGGGTTCTTGGGATCGATGCCAAAGCCGATCATGAAGCCCTGGTCGCGCAGCACGTCGACCGTCGGCTGATCCGGGGTCAGGTCAAGGAAGCCGACCTTGGCATCCTTGGCCTTGTCGCCCATGGTTTCCTTTGCCCACTGGCCGATCAACTTGCCGGCGAGAAGGTTGTCGGTCGCGAACGTGGCATCGGCGGCACTGATCGGATCGAGCGGAGTGTCGAGCGCGATCACCAGGACGCCGGCGTCGCGGGCCTTCTTGACGGTCGGCACGATGCCCTTGGTGTCGGATGCGGTGATCAGAATGCCCTTGGCGCCGTCGGCGACGCAGCTTTCGATGGCTGCAACCTGGCTTTCGCTGTCACCGTCGATCTTGCCGGCATAGGATTTCAGCGTCACGCCGAGTTCCTTGGCCTTGGCCGTCGCACCTTCCTTCATCTTGACGAAGAAGGGGTTGGTGTCGGTCTTGGTGATCAGGCAGGCGGATACGCCTGCGGCCTCCGCGGGGGCGGAAAACGCAACGCCCAGGACAAGGGCGCCGAATGCGGCGGACAATACGGATTTCTTCATGGTCTCCTCCCAGAGTTTAAGACTGTCCGCCATGCGGACCAACGTTCACGCGTAATAAATGGGCACCGGTGCCACCGAGTTCGACAGGCGTCTCCTCCAAGCCGTCCTGTGCCCTTACACCCTAATTAAGAACGAGTTGAAATAGCCTGTCAATAATTAATTCCGATTGAATTATTTATTTCTCGTGCCATAGTTTGCCGAAGTGGAGGTTCGGAATCTGGCGATCTGTGTACGGAGTACCTTGGGGTTTAACTCGGGATATCAGAAGGATACCCTGCATTCCCGAATGAGGTGCTTCAGTCGATTCCACGCTTCTGGGAGGGAGAGCCATGTCAGTTTCAGATAGCGTGGCGCAAGGCCATGCGCTGCTGGGCAATTTCACCGGCGGCTCAAATCAGGTGCGGGTAAGGGCCTATAACGAGCGGCTCGTGCTTTCGCTAGTGCGTCTGAACGGCTCCATGTCGAAGGCGGATATCACGCGGCGCAGCGGGCTTTCCGCCCAGACCGTCTCGGTCATCATGCGGGCGCTCGAAAAGGACGGCCTTCTGTTGCGCGGTGAGCCGGTGCGCGGCCGGGTGGGGCAGCCTTCGGTGCCGATGCGACTCAATCCGGATGCGGTCTATTCGTTCGGCGTGAAGATCGGCCGGCGTAGCGCCGACCTGGTCCTGATGGATTTCGTCGGCCGCATCCGGCTGCAATATCACGAAACCTACGCCTATCCGCTTCCTGCAAAGATAATCGAGATCATCACCTCCGGCATTGCGCGGCTCGAAGGCCAGCTGACCGAGGTGCAGCGCGGCCGTATCGCCGGGATCGGCATCGCCGCGCCATTCGAACTGTGGAACTGGGCCGAGGAGGTGGGCGCGCCGCAAGGGGCGATGGAGGTCTGGCGCGGGTTCGATCTGCAGGCTGAAATCGCGGGCAAGGTCCAGCACGCGGTCTACCTGCAGAACGACGCGACAAGCGCCTGCGGCGCCGAACTGGTGTTCGGCGTTGGCCCCTCCTACCCGGATTTCGTGTATTTCTTCATCGGATCGTTCATCGGCGGCGGGATCGTTCTGAATTCGGCGATTTTTTCCGGACGGACCGGGACCGCGGGCGCTGTAGGGCCGCTTCCCGTGCGCGGCGGCGATGGCGAGACACGCCAATTGCTCGACATCGCCTCGATCTTCGTTCTCGAGAATCTCCTGAAGGAGCGGAACGTCGATCCGCAGCCGCTCTGGTATTCCGCAGACGACTGGATCGATTTCGGAGAGCCGCTCGATCTGTGGATACGGCAAACCGCGGCCGCGCTTGCCCAGGCGATCGTTGCGGCAGCCTCGATCATCGATTTCGGCGCGGCCGTGATCGACGGCGGCTTTCCGGCCTGGGTCAGGCAACGGATCGTCGCTGCGACCATCGAAGCCGTGACGCGGCTCGACCTGCAGGGTGTCATCATCCCCGATATCATCGAGGGAATGGTCGGCTCCCAGGCGCGGGCGATCGGCGGGGCCAGCCTGCCGATCTTTGCCAAGTACCTGTCCGACCAGAACGTGCTTTTCAAGGACCTGCGCGAAACGGCGGCAGGTCCATAAGCGGTGGGATATCGGCCAGCCGTCGCCTCAGCGGCCCTTGGCCTGACGCCAGCGGGCGAAGTCGGATTTGCTCTCCTCCTTCGTCGCCGGGTAGAGGCCGATGATCGAGCGGCCTTTCAGGACTTCCTCGGTCACGAAATCCTCAAACGCAGTCATTTCGATCACCTCATCGGCGATTTCGTCGGCGATATGCGCGGGGATGACGACGACTCCCTCGTTGTCGCCGACCATCACGTCGCCCGGCCAGACGGCGACGTCGCCACAGCCGATGGGCACGTTGATGTCGAGTGCCTGGTGTAGAGTGAGGTTGGTCGGGGCGGAGGGGCGGTTGTGGTAGGCGCGGATGCCGAGTTCGGCGATCTCCGGGCTATCGCGAAAACCGCCATCGGTGACGACGCCGGCGACACCGCGCACCATCAGGCGCGATACGAGGATAGAGCCCGCGGAGGCCGCGCGGGGATCCTTGCGGCTGTCCATGACCATGACATGGCCGGGTGGGCACTGCTCGACGGCGGCGCGCTGCGGATGCTCCGGGTTCTGAAACGCCGAGAGCGGGTTGAGGTCTTCGCGTGCCGGGATGTAGCGCAACGTGAAGGCCTGGCCGACCATGTTTCCAGGTTTCTGGGAAAGCGGCCGGACATCCTGGATGAACTGGTTGCGCAGGCCGCGCTTGAAGAGCGCGGTGCAGATCGTCGCGCAGCTGACGCTTTCGTATTTCTGGCGTGTGGCGTCGGAAAGAATGTAGTCGGTCATAGGGTTCCACTCAGACATGTCGGGTCAGAAAATCTCGGGCTCGCCGACGGCGGCACCGAATTCCCGTTCGAGGAAGTCGAAGTCGCAGCCTTCGTTGGCCTGCTTGATGTGCTTGGTAAACATCCAGCCGTAGCCGCGTCCGTATTTGTCGGCAGGCGCCACCCATTCGGCGCGGCGCCTGGCGAGCGTTGCATCGTCCACCAGCATGTCGATCGAGCGGTTCGGCAGGTCGACGCGGATGATGTCGCCGGTGCGCACCAGCGACAGCGGGCCGCCGATATGGGCTTCAGGCGCCACGTGCAGGATGCAGGCGCCGTAGCTCGTGCCGGACATGCGGGCATCGGAAATGCGCAGCATGTCGCGAAAACCCTGTTTCAGGATCTTCTTCGGGATCGGCAGCATGCCCCATTCCGGCATGCCGGGACCGCCTTTGGGTCCGGCGTTGCGCAGGATCAGCACGTGGTCGGCGGTGACGTCGAGGTCTTCGCGGTCGATCATCGCCTTCATTTCCGGATAGCTGTCGAAGACGAGGGCAGGGCCTTCGTGGACCCGCAGCCGCGGTTCGCAGGCGGAAGGCTTCATGACGCAGCCGTCCGGCGCGAGGTTGCCCTTGAGGACCGCCAGCGAGCCTTCATGATAGATCGGGTTCGACAAGGGGCGGATGACGTCGCTGTTGTAGACTTCGGCGCCTTTCAGCGTCTCGCCGAGCGGGAAACCGCTGACGGTCATGGCATCGAGCTTCAGGAGATCCTTGATCTCCGACATCAGGGCGCGCAGGCCACCGGCATAATAGAAATCTTCCATCAGATATTTGTCGCCGGATGGGCGGATGTTGGCGACAACCGGCGTCGTGCGTCCCGCCTTGTCGAGATCGTCCAGCGTCAGCGGCACGCCGGCGCGGCGAGCCATCGACAGCAGATGCACGACCGCGTTGGTGGAACAGCCGGTCGCCATGGCGACCGTCGTCGCATTGTGGACTGCATCCGGCGTGATGATCTTGTCAGGCGTCAGTTCGTCCCAGACCATTTCGACGATCCGGCGGCCGCAGCGGGTGCTCATCCGTATGTGGTTGACGTCCGCAGCGGGAATGGAACTGGCACCGGGGAGGGTAAGGCCGAGCGCTTCGGCAATTGCGGTCATGGTGCTTGCGGTGCCGAAGGTCATGCAATGGCCGTAGGAGCGGGCAATGCCCTCTTCGACGCCGGTCCATTGTTCTTCGGAAATCGTGCCGGCGCGGCGTTCGTCCCAGTATTTCCAGGCGTCCGAGCCGGAGCCCAGCCATTCGCCCTTGTAGTTGCCGCGCAGCATCGGGCCGGCGGGCAGGAAGATCATCGGGAAACCGGCGCTGATAGCCCCCATGACCAGAGCCGGTGTGGTCTTGTCGCAGCCGCCCATCAACACCGCCCCGTCGACAGGGTGGGCGCGCAAGAGCTCCTCGGCCTCCATGGCGAGGAAGTTGCGATAGAGCATCGATGTCGGCTTCAGCGCGCTTTCGGAGAGCGACTGAACCGGCAGTTCGACCGGGAAGCCGCCGGCCTGAAGCACGCCGCGCTTAACGTGTTCGACGCGATCCTTGAAATGGGCATGGCAGGCGTTGAGGTCGGACCAGGTATTGAGGATGGCGATGATCGGCTTCTTGCCCCAATCCTTCTCGTCAAAACCCATCTGCATCATTCGGGAACGGTGTCCCGACGAACGGAGATCATCCGGCGCGAACCAACGGGCGCTGCGGAGATCGGCTGCTTCCTTAGTCATGCTTGCTCTTCCAGAAATCCTGCCATCGTTCCGGAATCGATTCTGTCGCGATCCCAGGGACGGAGCTCCTCCCGCCCGGCGCCAACTTAAACACGCTCGTTTTAAATTGATATATCAAATTTCAGATGCTAGGTCAGCCCAACGGACAAGGTGGAGGACGCGGATGGGGATTGACAATGCGCTTCTGCCAGTGGCGCCGGTTTTTCTGAAAAGCCTGCGCGACCATGTTTACGGGCTGGTACGCGATGCCATTCTTTCCGGCCGGCTGAAGAGCGGCGAGAGGCTGAACGAGCGCCATCTCGCGGGCCATCTCGGCATAAGCACGACACCGCTGAAGGAGGCTTTGCGCGTGCTTGAGGCCGAAGGGCTGGTTCGGTCGGAGCCTCGCCGCGGGATTTATGTCACCTTCAATGCCGGCCAGGCGGAAGAGATGATGCTGGCGCGTGCTGCACTCGAGAGCATGATTGCTCGCCAGGCCGCCAAGCGGGTGAAGGATGAGGACTTGGCCCTGATGCGCGAACTCATCGTCGAGATGCGGGCAGGCCTCAAGACGGCGGACGTGCTGCAGCTCATCGCTCTCAACGAGCGCTTCCACGACGTCATCCATGAAGCATCCGGCTGCGGCTATCTGCGTCGCCTGCAGGGCGGCCAGAGCATCTACACCCATACCGCCCGTCTCAGTGTGCTGTCGGAAGAGCGGGAGCGCTTTCTGGCGGTCGAGGAGCATGAGGCCATTGCCAATGCGATCGCCGACCGCGATCCCGATCTCGCCGAGCGCCTGATGCGAGATCACGTCATTCGCTCGGGCGAGAAACATCTGATCCGCGTGTCTCAAGCGTGAAGTCGTGGGAAGCGACGGTTTTGATTGTGAGGTTCGACGACGCCAATGAGATCGATGGCTGAATAGCGTGCGGCAAATCTTATGAGTTAGGTCGATCGGCGGATAAAAATGCACCGCACAAAATATTTGTCCGATGCGTCCTTCCGGAACTCGCACATTGCATAAGTCGCCCTACATAACAGTGGCTTTTATGTGTTCCAGGCCAAGTCAAACGAGGTGGTGACTGGCGATCCGGAGGGAAATTCTGTCATGTCTTTGAAAAAGAAGCTTTTAGGCATTGCTTTCGCGCTTGGCGTTTCGGCCACCATGGCGAATGCCCAGGTCGTCGTCTCGTCCAAGATCGATACCGAAGGTGGCGTGCTGGGCAATATCATCCTTGCCATGCTCAAGGCGAACAACATCCGGGCCACCGACCGCATCCAGCTCGGTGCGACGCCGGTGGTGCGCAAGGCGATTACCGCCGGCGAGATCGACATCTATCCGGAATATACCGGCAACGGCGCCTTCTTCTTCGAGAAGGGTGACGATCCGGCCTGGAAGGACCCGCAAAAGGCCTATGAAGCGGTCAAGAAGCTCGATTACGATGCCAACAAGATCGTCTGGCTGGCACCGTCTTCGGCCAACAACACCTGGGCGATCGCGGTGCGCAAGGACGTTGCCGACGCCAACAAGCTGAAGACGCTGACCGACTTCGGCAAATATGTGACCGGCGGCGGCAAGATCGTGCTGGCGGCCTCCTCCGAATTCGTCAATTCGGCCGCAGCCTTGCCGGCCTTCCAGACCACCTACGGCTTCAAGCTGAAACCCGACCAGCTGATCACGCTCTCGGGCGGCGATACGGCGGCAACCATCGGCGCGGCCGCCAACCAGACCAACAATGCCAATGCCGCCATGGTCTACGGTACCGACGGCGGCATCGCGCCGTCCGGCCTTGTGGTTCTCGAAGACGACAAGGGCGTCCAGCCGGTCTACCAGCCGACCCCGATCATCCGCGAGGAGGTGCTCAAGAAGAACCCGACCATCGAGGCGGTGCTGAAGCCGGTCTTCGCCAAGCTCGATCTCGTCACACTGCAGGACCTCAATGGTCGCGTGCAGGTAGGTGGCGAACCAGCCAAGGCGGTTGCCGAGGATTTCCTCAAGAAGAACGGCTTCCTGAAGTAATTCCTTTTCGGAGCGGTTTCGTGTCAACATGGGCCGGGCGCTCGAACGCCCGGCTTTTTCATCAGTCGTAAGGCAGGGGGCGGTTTGAGAGTTCGGTTCGACAAGCTCGGCATCGTCATAGCCCTTCTTGCCGCCTATGGCGTGCTCTGGTCGTCCTTCGCGACGCTCAAGCCCAACCGCATCGTGCAGGGACAGGCGGAGTCGATGCTGCAGTCGCTGCCGGCCTGGGCGGGCTGGGGTCTGATCGGCGTGCTGGTTCTTGCGACCGCAGCAGCACTCTTTCGCACGTCCCCCTGGATAAAGCTGCTTGCCGCCGTCGCGGCGCTTGCGGCGCTGACGCTTTCGATCGGATACGCCGCGACATTCCTGACGCCGCCCGGCAATACCTATGCCCGCGTCTCACCCGCTTCGGGTTTCTGGATCCTGCTGTTCGCCTTTGCGCTTCTGGCTGCCGATGCGATCACGCGGCTCGATCCGCCGCCGGCGATGCGGGTGCTGTTTCTGGTCCTGGCCGCGGCGGCGATTGGCACGCTGCTGATGTCGGGAAGCTGGAACGGGCTGTCGATCATGAAGGAATATTCCGGCCGCGCCGACGTCTTCTGGGTCGAGGCGGGCAAACATGTGGAACTGGCGCTTGGCTCGCTGTTTGCCGCCGTCCTGGTCGGGCTGCCGCTCGGCATCCTCTGTCATCGGGTGGCGCCGCTGAGGGACGGCGTGCTCAACACGCTGAACCTCGTCCAGACCATCCCGTCGATCGCGCTTTTCGGCCTGTTGATTGCGCCGCTCGGCTGGATCGCCGCCAATGTGCCGGGTGCCGCGGCGATCGGCATCCGCGGCATCGGGGGAGCCCCTGCCTTTGTTGCGCTGTTTCTCTATTCGCTGCTGCCTGTCGTCGCCAACACCGTCGTCGGGCTTGCCGGCGTGCCGCGCGCTGCAAACGACGCTGCCCGCGGCATCGGGATGACCGGCCGGCAGCGGCTGTTCAAGATCGAGTTTCCGCTGGCGCTGCCGGTGATCCTGACCGCGATCCGCATCGTGCTCGTCCAGAATATCGGCATGGCGACGATTGCCGCGCTGATCGGCGGCGGCGGTTTCGGCGTCTTCGTCTTCCAGGGCATCGGCCAGACCGCCATGGACCTAGTGCTGCTCGGCGCCGTGCCGACGGTGGCGCTCGCATTTGCCTCGGCCGTCGTCCTCGACGCGCTGATCGAGATGAACTCCCGCGTTCCCAACGGAGCCAGATCCGCATGATCGAGATCGACGCCATCACCAAGCGCTATGACGGTATCGCCGTCGTCGACAATGTCTCGATGGTGATCGAGCCGCGCACCGTCACGGTCGTCGTGGGCACGTCCGGTTCCGGCAAGACGACGCTGATCCGGATGATCAACCGGCTGGTGGAAGCGACCGAAGGGGCCATCCGGCTCGATGGCGAGGACAACCGGTCGATACCGGGCTACGAGCTGCGGCGCCGGATCGGCTACGCCATCCAGGGCCATGGGCTTTTCCCGCACCGGACGGTGGCGCAGAACATTGCGACGGTGCCCGGCCTGCTCGGCTGGACGAAGGCCCGTATCGACGCCAAGGTCGAGGAATTGCTGACGCTCTTCCAGCTCGAGCCGAAGACGTTCGGGCCGCGTTATCCGCACGAACTCTCCGGCGGCCAGCAGCAGCGCGTCGGGGTGGCGCGGGCGCTAGCCGCCGAACCGAACGTGCTGTTGATGGACGAGCCCTTCGGCGCGCTCGATCCGATCATCCGGGCCAAGGCGCAGGAGGACCTGCTGGCGATCCAGAGATATTTCGGCACGACGATCGTGCTCGTCACCCATGACATGAACGAGGCTTTCCATCTCGCTGATAAGATTGCCGTGATGGACAAGGGCAGGGTGGTGCAATACGGGCCGCCGGCGGAACTCGTCCGTGCTCCGGCCACGCCCTTCGTCGAGACGCTGATCGGCGATGCGGAACGGCCGTTCCGGCTGCTTTCGATTGCAAAGACCGGCGCTGCGGCGGAGCCCGGCGAGGCGGAAGGCGAGCCGATCCGCGAGGACAGGAGCCAGCAGGAGGCGCTTGCCGATCTCATCTGGAGTGGTCGCGATGCGCTTCCGGTCATCTCCAGGAGCGGCGCTCCAATGGGCCGGGTGACGCTTGATGCGATCCTCAAGCGCGCCGCGAGGCCGCGATGAGGGCTTGGGTGCCGACCGTCCTGCGCAGCCTTCTGCTTCTCGTGCTGATCATCTTCCTGCTATCGCCGGGCAGTTTCGAGCCGCTGCTGAAACCGCTCGTGCAGCCGAACGCGCCGGCGATCTACAATCAGGGCAGCCTGCTCAGCCTGACGCTCCTGCATCTGCGGACGGTCTTGATCGCGACGTTGGCGGCGACGATCATCGCCGTGCTGCTGGCGATCCTCGTCACCCGGCCGTTCGGGGCGGAGTTCCTGGCGCTTTCCCGCAGCCTCGTCAATATCGGCCAGACGTTCCCGCCGGTCGCGGTTCTGGCGCTTGCCGTGCCGGCCGTCGGTTTCGGCGAGAAGCCAACGCTGATCGCGCTGTTTCTCTATGGGCTTCTGCCGATCTTTGAAAACACGCTGACCGCGCTCACCAATCTGCCGCGATCGGTGATGGAGGCGGCGCGTGGTTCCGGCATGACACCTTTCCAGCGGCTCATTCAGGTCGAGTTGCCGTTGTCCTTGCCGGTGGTCGTCGCCGGCATCCGGCTGTCGGTGGTGATCAGTCTCGCCACCGCGACGATCGGTTCGACGGTCGCGGCAAAGACGCTCGGCGAGGTGATCATTGCAGGGCTGCAATCCAACAACCTCGCCTTCGTGCTACAGGGCGGGCTGATCGTCGGTGCGCTGGCCGTGCTGATCTACGATGGTCTCTCGGCGATCGAGGCCATGATCGCCCGCCGGACGGGTGCGGCCTAGCCGTGACTGGAATCGGTCGGCACGACCGGCTCGACATCCTGTTTCAGGCTGCCGCGGTGGAAGATGAACAGCCCGGCGATGACGATGATGCCGGCGCCGATCCAGGTCTGCGCATCCGGCAAGTCCCCGAAGAACAACCAGCCGAGAATGACCGCCCAAACCAGCAGTGTATATTGCAGCGGCGCGAGCACTGAGGCCGGCGCGAGCTTCAATGAGCGGGTGATCAGGAGATGGGCGATGCAGGCGACCACGCCGAGCAGCAGCAGCGCCAGCAACTCGCCGGTATTGAACGGGCTCCAGTGGCCGATGCTGAGAAATATGCCGGCGATCAGGCCGGCAATCGTCTGCCAGGTGACGAGCGTCGCATCGGTCGTGGCGCGCAGCCTGCGGTTCAGGACGAGGGTGAGCGCGAAGGACAGGCTGCCGACAAGCCCGAAGACGGAAGGCCATGCGAGCATTTCGGAAGAGGGGCGCAGCGCGATCACCACACCAACGAACCCGATCAGGACGGCGAGCCAGCGCCGCCAGCCGATGCGCTCGCCGAGCAGGAAATGCGAAAGGGCCGCCACATAGATCGGTCCTGCCATGTAGAAGGTCATCACGTCGGCGAGCGGCAGGTAGGCGACGGCGGCGTAGAAGAGGGCCAGATCTCCGGTGGCGAACAGCACGCGCAGCACTTGGAGCGGCATCCGCTCGACTTTGTACAGGGCCGATATCGGCTGGCGAGCGATCATCGGACCAAGGATGAAGAAGGCGCCGAACGAGCGGATCACCAGGACCTGGCCGACCGAGAAGCTGGCGACCAGCCATTTGCCCATGGCGTCGTTGAGCGAAAACATGAAGGCGCCGAGCAGAAACAGCAGGACGCCGGCCAGTGCGGCGTTGCTGCCGAAAGCGGAAGAGGCTCTTTTGTCCATGATGTTTTAGAGTCCCCCGACTCTGATCCTGCAATTTCGAAAGCCGGGACTTACCCGGCGAGCCTGCCACCTTGCAAGGGCCTTGGTGCACCGGTGGTTGTGGGAAAACTGATCGGCAGGCCGCGCAATACGCGAACCGCGAGGAATGCGAAGCACTCGGCCTCCACCGCATCGCCGCGCCAGCCGAGCGTATCGGCGGAAACGGCCTTCACGCCGGCGCGGCTTTCGAGCATCGACATGATCGTCGGGTTGTGGCGGCCGCCACCACTGACGATGAGGCGTTTCGGCCGGTGCGGCAGCAGATCGAGCGCCTTGCCGACTGCGGACGCCGTGAAAGCCGAAAGGGTTGCCGCGCCGGTGGCATCGTCGAGACCGTCCGCCATGGCGGCGGTGAAATCGAAACGATCGAGCGATTTCGGGTAGGGCGCCGTGAGATAGGCATGATCGAGAAGCTTTGCGAGGCGGTCTTCATCGACCTTGCCGGAGGCGCCGAGCGCGCCGTTGCGGTCCATCTCGCCGAGGCCGCGTGCCTTGATGAAATCGTTGAGCGGCGCATTAGCCGGGCCGGTGTCGAAGGCGATCATCAGATTCTTGCCGTCCCACCAGGTGATGTTGGCGACGCCGCCAAGATTGAGCACGGCCGTATCGCCGCTCGTATCGACACCGCGTAGCAGGGCGGAATGATAGGCGGCGGCAAGCGGCGCGCCCTGGCCGCCGGCACGCACGTCCGCCGAGCGGAAATCGTATGCGACCTTGGTGCCAAGGATCGAGGCCATCAGCTCGCCATCGCCGAGCTGGCGGGTGTCGCCGAGCCTGTCTTTGGTGGGTGCCCGGTGCAGCACGCTCTGGCCGTGGAAACCGACGATGCCGATATCGGCCATGGTCAGCCCCGTGCTTTCGACCAGTTCCCTGACGGCGTAGGACTGCGCCTTTGTAAGCGCCTGTTCGGCTTCGCGGAAGATTGCCGGATCCGGTCCTTCGAAATTCCAGACGCGGGCCTGAGCGAGCGTTTCCTCCAGGAGAGTGCGGATTTCCGGCGGATAGGGGGCGAGCGTATAGGCGCCAAACGTGTCGATCGTCTCGCCGTCCGTCTTCAGGAGCGCCACGTCTATATTGCCGTCGAGAACGGTTCCGGTCATCAGGCCGACAGCCCAGATTGGCCCCATGATCAGCTCCTCAGGTTTGGTTCACGAGATTGCAGACCGCCTGCCTGAGCGGCAGGATGCCGCTGTCGAAATGGCGGGTCGGGTGGATGCGGTTGGTGAGCAGGGTCACGGCACGACCCTTGTCGAAATCGATCAGCAGGCTTGTGCCGGTAAAGCCCGTGTGGCCGATCGTTCCGGGGCCGCACAGACTTCCACCCCACCAGTCGGCATAGGGATGCTCCCAGCCATGGGTCCGCCGGTTCGAGAGGGGCGTGCGCATCAGCGCTATCGCATTCCTGGACGCTCCGGTGCCGTCGAGCAGGCTTTCGGCGAAGTCCAGAACCGACTTTACCGTGCCGAACAGGCCCGCGTGGCCGGAACCCTGCAGCGCCGAGCAATTTTCGTCGTGCACTTCGCCCGAGAGGATCCGCTGCCGCCAGGCACAGTCTTCGGTGGCGGCCGAGTTTTCCGGATCGGCAGACCAGGCGAAACCCGGACCGGGATCGATGTCGCGGATCGTCTTCTTCGCCAGCCGTTCGAGCGCCAAACCGAGCAGGATGAAGTTGATGTCGGAATAGACCGGCGGACCGGCTTTCCATTCCCGCTGCAGGATGAAAGCGCGCAGCAGGTCCGGATCGCGGCCGTACGTATAGATCGGTTCGACACCCGGAAACGGCGTCTGGTGGCCGAGGCACTGTCGAAAGGTAATCTTCCGCTCCCAGGCCTCTGCATTGTATTGGCGCAGGTCCGGCAGCAGGGAGGTGAGCGGCGCGTCGAGATCGATCGTGCCGTCGTCGGCAAGCTTCAGGATGCGCGTCGTGGTGAAGATCACCTTGGTGAGTGAGGCGAGATCGAACCAGGTGTCTACGGTCATCGGACGTTCAATCGGAACGACTTGCGCCGAGCCGACGGCGCGGGCCATGCGCCCGTGTTTCAGATCGACGATGCCGAGCACGCCGCCGGGGATGCGCCTGTCGGTGACGGATTTTTCGAGCGGGGCGAAGGCCCGCTCGAAGACGGCGGCAAGTTCGAGACTGGCGGAAGCTTTGTCTTTCATATCGTTACATCCTCAGGCTTCCACCCGCGCCCGGTGATCCGGTCCACAGGTCTGCCACTCGGCGGGCGGCGGCTCAAAGCCCGGCGGCCGAACCAGAGACGGGACCTGGCGCGTATCGAGTTCGAAATGCTGGTTGCGGCGCTCGATGCTCGGCACGGCGGAAATCAGCCGCTTGGTATAGGAATGCTGCGGGCTGGACAGCACCGACGCGGCATCGCCGATCTCGACGATCTGGCCAGCATAAAGCACCGCGATTCGGTGGGCGATACGTTCGACGACCGCCATGTCGTGCGATACGAAAAGATAGGCGAGGCCGTATTCGTGCTGAAGATCGACCAGCAGTTCCAGCACCTTGGCCTGCACCGAGACATCCAGCGCCGAAACTGCCTCGTCAAGCACGACGATCGACGGATTGAGCATCAGCGCGCGGGCGATGCAGAGGCGCTGGCGCTGGCCGCCGGAAAATTCGTGCGGGTAACGCAGGAGGCTGTTTTCGGGCAAGCCGACGCGCTTCAGCAGGGCTACCATTTTCGCCCGGGTTTCCGCGTCGATGCGGCCACCGGCGGCGATCACCGGTTCGGCGAGGATGCTGTCGATCCGCAGGCGCGGATTGAGCGAGGCGTAAGGGTTCTGGAAGACCATCTGCACGGAGGGATCGCTGCCGTCGACGATTGCTCCGTTGTTGGCGGAAAAGCTGCCGCGGGTGGGCTTCACGAGACCGAGGATGGCGCGGGCCGTGGTCGACTTGCCGGAGCCGCTTTCGCCGACGATCGCCAGCGTTTCGCCCGGCATCAGGTCGAAGCCGACATTCTCGACTGCATGGACCGAGCCCGGCGAACGGGTGAGGATGCTGCCGGCCACCTTGAAGCGCACCGTCAGGCCGTCGACTTTCAGGGCAGGGACAATCGCCTCGGATTTTTGCCGGCTGAAATCGGAACGGGCGGCGCGGCCGGATTCGAAATGCGGCACGGCGCTTAGCAGATGCTGGGTATAGGGATGTTTCGGCTGGTCGAGGACGTCGCCGAGTGGTCCCTGTTCGACCGCTTCGCCGGCCTGCATGACCATGATCTTGTCGGCAATGCCGGCGACGAGGCCGATGTCATGGGTGATGAAGATCATCCCCATGTCGGTCTCGCGCTTCAACTCGCCGAGCAGCGCCATGATCTGCGCCTGAACGGTCACGTCGAGCGCCGTTGTCGGTTCGTCGGCGATCAGCAGGCGCGGATTGCAGGCGAGTGCCATGGCGATCATGACGCGCTGGAGCATGCCGCCGGAAAGCTGGTTCGGGGTATATTTGAGGCGCCGGGCGGCATCGGGGATACGGACGCGGTCGAGCGCGTCCTTCGCCGCAGCCGTCGCCTGCCTGCCGGTCAGTCCGCGATGCAGACGAAACGATTCCTCGATCTGCCGGCCGATCGTCAGCACCGGGTTGAGCGAGGTCATCGGCTCCTGGAAGATCATGCCGATCTCGGAGCCGCGGATCTTTTCGAGCACCGGCTCTTGCGCCCCGGTGATGTCGAGAATGCTGTCGTCTTCGCGTTTCAGGGTGATCGAACCGCCGATGATCCGGCCGCCGCCGAAATCGACCAGCCGGTTGATGGAGAGCGCGGTGACGGATTTGCCCGAGCCGCTTTCGCCGACGATCGCCAGCGTTTCGCCGGCATCGAGGTCGAAGCTGACGCCTTTGACGATCTCGTTTTGCTTCGGGTCACGCCCGAAACCGACGCGCAGGCCGGATACCGAGAGAAGCGGCGTCATGGCGCGGACCTCCGCGTCTTGGGGTCGAGGATGTCGCGCAAGGCGTCACCGAGCAGGTTGAAGCCGAGAATGCTGATCATGATGGCGACCGCCGGGAAGATCAGCAGCCAGGGCGCGTTTTCCATCAGGTTGCGGCTATCGGCCAGCATCAGCCCGAGCGAGGAGGCCGGCGGCTGAGTGCCGAGGCCGAGGAAGGAGAGACCTGCCTCGGTCAGCAGCGACCAGGCCAAAGCCAGCGTCACCTGAACGGTCAGTGGTGCCACGAGATTGAGGAGCAGGTGCCGGGTCAGGATATACCTACGGCTGGAGCCGAAGGTGCGGGCGGCATCGACGAATTCTCGGGCCTTGATGGAGAGTGCCGGACCACGCACCACGCGGGTGAAGATCGGCGTGTAGACGATGGCGATGGCCGCGACACTCGTCCAGGTACCTGGGCCGACAACGGCAATGATGAGGAGGGCGAGCAGGATCGCCGGGAAGGCGAGCAGCACATCCATGATGCGCATGACGATGCCGTCCCAGGCCTTGCCGAACCAGGCAGCGGTCAGGCCGAGCACGGTTCCGGCAACAGTCGCCAGCGTCACCGAGCAGAAAGCGACAAGGAAGGACTGGCCGATGCCGTTCATCAGCCGGCTTGCGACGTCGCGGCCGAACAGGTCGGTGCCCATCCAGTAGACTGCGTTCGGCGCATGCAGACGGTCGATGCGGAACTGCTGCAGGGGGTTATGAGGGGTGACACCGAACATGCCGAGCAGCGCCACGACGACATAGATCACGACGATCGTGCCGCCGATCCTGCCGCTGGAATGGCCGAAAATTGCACGCAGCATCGACATCAGTTGCTCTCTCCGAGCCGGATACGCGGATCAAGCGTCACATAAGCGAGGTCGACGAGCAGGTTGACCACCATGAAGTTGAAGGCAATGAACAGGACGCAGCCCTGCACCAGCGCGTAATCGCGCTGCAGGATCGCTTCGAGGACGAGGCGACCGAGGCCGGGCAGGGCGTAGATCTGCTCCACCAGCACGGCGCCGCCGAGCAGGTAGCCGAATTCGACGCCGCTCAACGTGACGACCGGGATCAGTGCATTCGGCAGGGCATGGCGCCAGATGACGCTACGTTTCGGCACGCCCTTCGAGCGGGCGGTACGCACATAGTCGTCGCTGAGCACATCGAGCATGGCGGAGCGGGAGATGCGGGTGACGGAGGCGGCGAAGGCAAAACCGAGCGTGATCGCCGGCAGGATCATCTGGCCGAGATTGCGCAATGGATCGGTGAACAGCGGCGTGAATTCGCCCATGGTCGGCAGGATGCCGAAACCGGCCGACAGCGCATAGATGATCAGCAGGCCGACGACGAAATTCGGTGTCGACTGGCCGATCATCGCGAAGATCCGCACTGCAAGATCAGACATCCTTTCGTTGCGGGTGGCGGCGAACACGCCGGCCGGCAGGCCGACGAGCAGCGCCACGCACATGGACATCAAGGCGAGCTGCAGCGTCAGCGGAAAACGTTCGAGGATGATGGTGAGCGCCGGCTTGCCGTGGATGACGGAAATGCCGAGATCGCCCTGGAGGACGCCGAGAAGCCAGCTCCAGTATTGCACCAGGATCGGCTTGTCGATGCCGAAATAGGCGGCGAGCGCGGCCCGTTGTGCGGGCGTCAGAAGGCCGGCTTCGGTGCCGAGCATCGCGGTGATCGCGTCACCCGGCACCAGTCGAATTGCGACGAACACGAGGATGGAGACCCCGAGCATCACGAGCGGAAACGTCAACAGCCGTCGCGCCAGGTAACTCATTCGTTCACCAACCTCGTATCCGTACCGTCAGTCTTTTCGCGATTACTGCAACGTGACCTTGCTCAGGCCGAACAGCGAGCCTTCCGGCGTCGGCACGAAGCCGGACACGTTCTTCTGCTGTGCGGTGTAGCTGTAGGACGTGTAGAGCCAGGCCCAGGGCGCGACTTCGACGAGGTGCTTTTCGAAGTCGGCGAAAATGACCTTGCGCTTGGCGGGATCGGTCTCGACGCGGCCCTTCTGCATCAGGCTGTCCAGCGTGTCGTCGATATAGTTGGTGACCTTCTGCAGGTTGCCGGTCTTGGTCCAATAACGATTGTACATCGAATACGGATCGGCACGGCCGCCGTTCAATGCCACCGCCATGTCGAAGTCGCCCTTCAGCCAGGCGTCGACATAGACGTTGAGCTCCATCATCTTGATGTTGAGCTTGACGCCGATTTCGGCCAGCTGGGACTGCAGGACCTGCGCCTCTGCAGCCGCAGTCGCAGGCTCGCCATTGGCGGCGATCACGGTGGCGGTAAAGCCGTTCGCAAAGCCGGCGTCGGCCATCAGCTTCTTCGCCTTGGCGATATCCTGCTTGTAGCAGAACAGCGCGCTGGCATCGGAGGTATAGCCGGGCATGGTCAGCGGACCGGTGACCTTGCCTTCGCCGACCGAAGCCGTGTCGAGCACGTCCTTGCGGTCGATGGCGCAGGAGATCGCCTGGCGCACGGCGAGATTGTCCATCGGCTTGCGGGACGGGTTCATCTGCAGAACGTGGTAGGCGAGAACCGGGGTGCGGTTGAGCACCAGGCTGGCTTCCTTCGGCACCAGCGTGGCGACCAGCGGATCGTTGATCAGCGCGAAATCGACCTGCTTGGTGCGCAGCGCCGCGAGGATCGCGGTCTCGTCCGGCAGGACGCTGATGTCGATGCCGTCGATCGCGATCTTGCCGCCGGCCCAGTCCTTGTTGGCGGAGAGGGTTTCCTTCGAGTTCGGCTCCCACTTGTCGAGCTTGAACGGGCCGGAGCCGAGCGCCTTGGTGCCAATGGTGCCGGCCGCGATTTCGGCCGCCGGTACGATCGATGCGTTGATGCTGGCCATGGCGGTCAGAAGCGGCACGTCGGGCTGAGACAGCTTGAAGACGACGGTCGTCTGGTCCGGGGTCTCGATCGAGGCGATCGACAGGAAGTTGGCGCGCGCGGCAGCGGCCGTCTTTTCGTCGAGAAGGCGCTCAAACGAGGCCTTCACGTCGGCGGCCGTCACCGGCTTGCCGTCCTGGAACTTGGCGTTCGGGTTGAGTTTGAACGTGATCTGCTTGGCGTCGGCGGCGAATTCCCACGAAGCGGCAACGGCCGGGACGATCTGCAGGTCCTTGTCGAAGCGCACGAGCGGCTCATAGATCAGTTCCAGCAGGCGGATCGAGGAAAATGCAGTCTGCTTGTGCGGATCAAGGCCGGTTGCATCCTGCTTCCAGGCCATTTTCAGCGACGCGGCGGAGGCCGGCGAGGCGATTGCGGTGGCGCCGATGGCGACAGCCAATGCGAGGCCGGACAGCAATTTAGTCGAAAGATGTCTTCCCATTTTTATTCTCCCTCTTTTGATATCTGTTCGTCGTCTCGACCCAGCCATTTTCGAGCAGCGGCCGTCATTCAGCAGCTTTACGCTGTCTTCCCATCAATTGCCTTGCGGAGGAAGCCTCCGGCATCGTCGAGCGCCACACGCGCCGTATCGACATCCATTCCTGTCAGCGCGATCAGGATCGCCAGTTTGACGTCGTTGCCGGTGAGGTCAAGCACGCGGCGCGCCTCTTCCGTCGTGCAGCCCGTCGCCTGCATGACGATGCGGGCGGCGCGGGCGACGAGCTTCTGGTTGCTGGCATGAAGGTCGACCATCAAGTTCTGATAGCTCTTGCCGATGCGGATCATGCTCGCCGTGGTCAGCATGTTGAGAACGAGCTTCTGGGCCGTGCCGGATTTCAGCCGCGTCGAGCCGGTGAGGATTTCCGGGCCGACGACCGGCGAGATGGCAATATCGGCAATATCGGCGATGACGGCATCGGGATTGCAGGAGAGGGCGACCGTCTTCGCCCCAAGCCCCTTGGCATAGTTCAGGGCACCGATGACGTAAGGCGTGCGGCCGCTGACGGCGATGCCGACAACGACGTCGTCTGCGGTCAGACCGATGTCGACGAGATCCTGCTGACCCTGTTCCGGGCTGTCCTCGGCGCCTTCGACGGCATGCTGCAGGGCGTGGCTGCCGCCGGCGATCAGGCCGACGACCATGCCTTCCGGGACGCTGAAGGTCGGGGGGCATTCGGAAGCATCGAGCACGCCGAGGCGGCCGCTGGTGCCGGCGCCGATATAGACGAGCCGCGCGCCCTTCTGGAAAGCCCGAACGATCTCCTCGACGGCCTCGGCGATCTGCGGGATCACCTTTTCGACGGCTGCGGGAACGCCCTGATCTTCCTCGTTGATCTCGCGCAGCACATCGACTGTCGGCAGGAGATCGATATCCATGGAGCGGGGATTGCGGTCTTCCGAAACCAGTCTTTCCAGTTCGGATATCAGCCGTTCGTCGCTCATGACCCTGCCTTCGAGATCGGGGTGCGGTGCAGCGCTTCGCAGGATCTGCGTCATACGATGTTGCTCCTCACCCTTCGTTACCCTTTCCTCAAAGGATTAGGATCATCCATTCCATGAGTCAATTGAAAATTGGAATATATTATTCCATGTGGCTCGGCTTTTTCAGAACGCGGGTCGCGGTTCAGGGGACTTTGACAGCTTGGCGGGCGAGGATGATCGCGCCTGAGACGGCATCGCCGTCGGCGGGCTTTAGGCGGCGGCGGACGTCCGGCGCCAGCCAGGCCTCGAGCGGACTCGACAGGCCGCCGAGCAGGGTAACGCGCGGGGCGCCTTGATCGAACAGTGTGCGGACCAGCGTGTCGATCTGCTCGGCAGCACTTTGGACGATGCGACGGCCGGCAGAATCGCCCTGGTCGGCATGGCGTATGACCATCGGCGCAAGCGAGGCGTAGTCCGTGGCAGAGGAACGGTCCATCCAGGCTATGGCTTCGAAAGGATCGTTCTGGAAGCGCTGCATGACCTCGATCAGCAGAGCGGTTTTCTCGATCCGTCCGTCATGAGCGCGAAGCGCCAGCTGTACGGCTTTGAGGCCGAGATCGGCGCCGCTGCCTTCATCGGAAATGGGAAAACCGTAACCGCCGACGCGCAGGCTGCGCCCTTCGACGAAGCCCAGTCCGATGGAGCCGGTGCCGGCGATCACGATCGCGCCGTCGCGGCCTGAATGGGCGCCGAGGCAGGCACCCATGCCGTCGCTGACGAAATCGATGCTGGCGAACGGGTGCGGGATCGCCTTCAAGGCTTCGACGGAACCCTTGCGGCCGGTACCCGCTAGGCCGACGCCCACATGGGTGCGGGCCAGTTTGTCAGGTCCGAACCCGGCTTCTTCGAAGGCGGCATTGAAGGCGCGCGAGATCGAGGCCCAGGCCTGTTCGATGCCGAGCCGCGTCGTTGCGGGGCCGGAAAGACCCTGTCCGAGCACGGCGCCGGAGCCGTCCTCGATACGGGCGCGGCAGCCGGTGCCGCCGCCATCAACGCCCAGGAAAAAGCGTTCGGTCCCCGCCGTCATGCGCTGATCCGCTCGATATCGGCTCCGCATTGGCCAAGCTTGCGGTCGAGTTGTTCATAACCGCGGTCGAGGTGGTAGACGCGGTTGATGGTCGTTTCGCCCGACGAGACCAGCCCGGCGAGTACCAGCGAGACGGAGGCGCGCAGATCCGTCGCCATCACCTGCGCCCCCTTCAACGGCGCGCCGCCACGCACCAGTGCGGTGGTTCCCTGGAGCGCGATATTGGCGCCGAGGCGCATCAGTTCCGGCACGTGCATGAAGCGGCTTTCGAAGACGGTTTCGCGGATCAGCGATGCACCTTCGGCACAGGCTGCAAGCGCCATGAACTGCGCCTGAAGATCGGTCGGGAAACCCGGATAGGGCTCGGTGGTGATATCTGTCGCCTTGAGCGGACCTTCGCGCGAAACGACGAGGCCGCGATCGCTCGGCCAGATGCTGACGCCCATCGCTTCCAGCACCTGCACGATCGAGGCCATGTTTTCCAGTCGTGCGTTGGTGAGCTCCAGCATGCCGCCGGTGATAGCGGCTGCCACGGCGTAGGTTCCTGCTTCGATGCGGTCGGGAATGCCGTGATGTTTCGCCGCCTGCCAGGTGGTTGAGCCTTGGACCAGGATGCGGTGGGTGCCGGCGCCTTCGATGCGTGCGCCCATGGCGATCAGGCAGGCGGCGAGATCGGCGACTTCGGGTTCGCGGGCGGCGTTGAGGATCTCGGTTTCGCCCTTGGCGGCGGTGGCGGCCATCATCGCCGTCTCCGTGGCACCGACTGAGGGGGAGGGAAGCACGATGCGGCCGCCCTTCAATCCGCCCGGTGCCGAGGCGACGATCAGGCCGTTCTCGATATCGATGTCCGCCCCCAACGCGGCGAGCGCCTTGATATGCATGTCGACCGGACGCGCACCAATGGCGCAGCCGCCCGGCAGAGATACGCGTGCCTGGCCGAAGCGGGCGAGCAGCGGTGCGAGGACGAGCACGGTGGCGCGCATCTTGCGAACGGTGTCGTAGGAGGTTTCTTTCGAGACGATTGCCTTGGCATCGACGATGGTGGAATGGCCGGTGCGGGTGACGGCGGCGCCATGCAGCTCGACGACCCCCAGCATGTTTTCCACATCGCTGACCTGTGGCAGGTTGGTGAGCTCGACCGGGTAGGGGCTGAGCAACGTCGCCGCGATCTGCGGGAGCGCCGCGTTTTTCGCCCCGGCAATGGTGACGGCTCCCTGGAGCCGATGACCGCCGACGATCCGTAATCTGTCCATGTCGAAACCTGTCGAGGAGGTGCGGTGAATCTCAAATCAATCTGCTCTTCCTCGAAACTAAACCACGGCGCGTCTCTGTCAATCATTCGGAATTTTTTATTCCTTTGTGCGGCATTATCTGCGATAATCCATCCTCGGCTCGGGAATGGAAACGCTGTTGCGGAGGACCGTTGCGGTGATATCCTCCACCCGACCCAAGGCCGTATCGCGGAGCTTCCGAAGGAACGCATGTCAGTCTTAAAGAAGATCAACGCGCAGCTCGAGGATATGGCACCGGCAGACCGGGAGATCGGCCAGTTCATCCTCGACAATCCGGACCAGATGCTGCGGCTTTCCTCGGCAGCGCTTGCGGCCGAGGCGGGGCGCAGCCAGTCGAGCGTCGTAAAATTCAGCCAGAAGCTGGGTTTTGCCGGATACCAGGAGCTGAAACTCGCCGTCAGCGAGGCGAAGGCGCAGGAATGGCATGCGCCGCCGGGGATGATCCACGGCTCGATCGAGGTCGGCGACAGTTACCTGACGATCCTGCAAAAACTGATCGGCAGCAAGATGCTGTCCATGCAGCAGACGCTTGCGGTCAACAACGAGCAGGAGATCGAGCGGGCCCTGACGGCTCTCAACGATGCGCGACGCATCCATATGGCCGGCGTCGGGGCATCGTCGCTGGTCGCCCGCGATTTTTCCTACAAGCTGATGAAGCTCGGGCGCAACGTGCTGCATGACAGCGACAGCCATGTGCAGATGGCGAATGTCTCGACGCTCAACAGCCAGGACGTGCTGCTGGCACTTTCCTATTCCGGCACCAGTTTCGAGACACTGAGGATCGCCGAACTGGCGCGCCAGCGCGGCGCGACGGTGATCGCCATTACCGGTCTCAACGGCAATCCGCTGATGCAGGCGGCGGATATCCGACTTTATACGGTCGCGGACGAGGAGCGGGTGCGCTCGTCCTCCATCACGGCGCGCGATGCGCAGCTGATGCTGACGGACTTGCTGTTCATCCTGCTCGTCCAACGCCAGCCGGACGCCAATGAATACGTCCATAACAGCGAACTAGCGGTCTCGGTCCTGAAGGCCAAGTGACCTTAAGCTCACGCGGCCATGCGATGCTTCAGGCGGATGACCTTGAAGAAACCGTTCGGGAACACGCGACGGATCTCCGCCACTTCGAAATCGCCGCGGCGCTTCGCCCATTCGACAATCCGGGCGATGCGGAAGGACGAGCTCCAGCCAACCCGCTGTACCAGTGGCGCGACGGCTTCCTCGATCGCTCCTTGCAGGCCGCGCCCGTCGCCGAGCTTGCTCGCAACGATGATCTCGCCGCCTGAGCGTAGCACGCGGGCGCACTCGTCAAGGGCACGTTCGGGATCCGGGATCAGCGTGATGACGAAGGGCAGGCAGACTGCGTCGAACGAACGATCGGCAAATTCGAGGTTGTGCGCATCCATGACATGCAGCGACTGAATGTGGGCGAGCCCGGCGCGCGCGACCTTCTCACGCGCCTTGGCGATCATGTGTTCGGAAAGATCGATGCCGATGATGCGGCAGTGTTTCGGATAATAGGGCAATACGAGCCCGGTGCCGACGCCGACCTCGAGAATGTCCCGCCCGGCTTCGGCGGCGAGCCTTGCCACCGTGCGATGTCCGTCGCGCAGCAAGCCTCGATAGACCCGGTCATAGACCGGCGCCCACCGTTCATACACCTTCTGCTGATGTTGGGCGCTGTTGCGGATAACTGCCAAGATCGTCCCCCTCCGGTTTGCCCTGCGTCGGGCTGTAACTCAGGACGAAAACGATAGTTCCGCTTCGCGACGGTTTTGCGACGGGGTTTTAGACGTCAGAGGGCGCGCATCGCGTCCATGAATTCTCTCGCCTTTTGCCCGATGGAGGCGATGTCGGCACCCGGCTTGTAAAGGGAGGAGCCGATGCCGAAACCGGCTGTGCCCGCCTGCGCGTAGACAGCCATGTTCTCGGGCGTGACACCGCCGACGGCGAGTACCGGGATATCCTTCGGCAGTACCGCCTTCCACGCCTTGATGACATAGGGCGGGATCGCTTCCGCCGGAAACGCCTTGATGCCGCTGGCGCCGGCCTCGATCGCCGCGAAGGCTTCCGTCGGGGTTGCGACACCGGGCAGGCTCACCATGCCTGCCGCGCGGCTGGCCTTGATCACTTCGACATTCGCATTCGGCGAGATGATCACCTTGGCGCCTGTCGCGGCGACATCGGCGACCTGGGCCGGGGTCAGTACGGTGCCGGCCCCGATCAATGCCTGGTCTCCGAAACGTTTGACCAGCTTTTCGATGCTCTTCAGCGGGTCGGGGGAGTTCAGCGGGACTTCGATGATCCGCCAGCCGGCCTCGACCAGCACCTCGCCGACGCTTTCAGCCTCCTCCGGCTTGATACCGCGCAGGATGGCGACGAGATTGCATGCCTTGAGCGCCTCTTCGAAGGTCATCTCGAAACTCCTTTATTGCGCGGCTTCGGCCGCGATCAGCATGATGCCGCGTTTCGCGGCGTTTTCCGGAGCGGGTTCGACCGTCAGGCCGAACAGTGGTGCGATCCGGCCGTAGCGGCTGTTGAGCACGTTGTTGCCGACGATACCGATCGTATCGCCGTTCTTGAACCAGCCGGCAGCGCGGGCCTGGCGGAATTCCGAGCCGATGACGAGGCCGGAGACGTAATCGAGGATATCCTCGGGCTTCAATTTGCCGTCGAGAATGCCGGTGCGGGCGCTGAATATCGCCGAGAGAAAGGCGTTGGCGGCGGCCGAATCGCTCGCTGCAAATTCCGTCCCGCGATCGAAGCTCTGCCAGTCCGGCTCGGTGCCCGGCTGCGGCTCGATAGCCTTGGCGATGAACGAATGTTTGGTCAGAAGCGAAAATACCTCGCCGGTCGCATAAGTCTGGAAACCGTCGATGCGGTTGTCCTTGATCCGTGCCCATTTGCTGTGGGTGCCGGGCAGGACCAGGGTGCGGTCACGGTCGAGGCCGTAACCGACGATCTGGGTTTCCTCGCCGCGCATCACATCCGGAAAGGGTTTTGCGGCCGGATCGCGCATGCCGGGCAGGAAGGTAATGACGGCGCCGTTCCGAAGAGCGAGTTTGCGCGTGCCGGCGGCAAGCTCGGCAATCCCGCCGGGCGTATCCACATAGGGTACTTCGACCCAGCCGTTGCGGCTGGTGATCATGCCGCTTGCCAGGACGGGCAGGGGGCCATGTGCCGAAAACCATTCGCCCACCGTTTCCATCAACGCCTGCTCGAAGGCGCCGTTCTTGACGAACTGGATGCCGCCGCTCGACGTATCGCGGGTATCGAGCGTTTCGCCTGTTTCCGAAACCAGCATGGCGCGCAGCGAGCTCGTTCCCCAATCGAGGATGATCGAGGTGGGTTTGGGCATGGTCACATTTCTCCCGAAGCGGCTTTCGCCCCTTCGATAGCCCGTGACGTATCACCCTGTCGAGAGGCGACCCGGCGGAAACCGGCGGCAATGTCGGGCGTGACGAGATTTGCGTCCGCCCCGAAGATTTCGAGCGCCGTCTTGTAACGTTCGGCGAGTGCGGCGTGACCGACGATGTTGATTTTCTTCGGTTTGTCCTGCCCAAGCGCTTCCGAGATTTCCGCGCCGATCATCATGCCGGCGAGGTAGTCGGCGATCTCTTCCGGCGCCAGACGGTCGAACAAGACCAGGCTGCGCGCTGAAAAGACGCGGGCGAGGATGCGGCCGGGCAGGGTTTCTTGTTCAAGCGCTGTCTGGACGCCACGGCGAAAGGCTTCCGGGCGCGTCTCGTAGGTTGCCGGGATGAGGCGCGAGACAAGCGAATCCTTTTTGAGCAGATTGAGGATTTCACCGGACATGTAGGTGGTGATGGCGGTGATACGCCCGCCTTCCATCGTTACCCATTTGGCATGCGGACCGGGGAGCACGAAGATGCCGTCGGTTTCCTTAAGGCCGAAGAGCGCCATTTCCTCGCCGCGCATCACGTCGGGCAAAGGTTTGGTCTGGGCGATACCGGGCAAGAAGATCAGCGGCGGCAGGCCTTCGATCTCATGTGGAACCGCCTGGGCCAATAAATCCGCAGGTCCAGCCGGCACTGGGGCGAAGAGGCTTTCGATCCATCCGTTGCGGCTGGTGACCATGCCGGAGAACAGAATCTTTTCCGCCTTGTCGGTCCACTCGCCGAGTTCCTCCCGGAGCGCGGTTTCGAAACCGCCGGCTGTGACCTTGGTCGTGCCGCGGTCGCTCTTCTTTTCGCCGAGCACCGTTTCGTCGTCGAGAAGCAGTGCACGGAAGCCGGCGGAGGTCCATTCGATTGCAATATACATGAGGGAATAATCCTAATAGGCGGGTTTGACCGGGAACCAGTCCTTGCGCTCGGCATCGAGATAGGCGCCGGCAATGCCGTCCACCCGGTATTTTTCGAGCATTTCGACGTCCACTTCGACGCCGAGGCCAGGCCCTTCCGGCACCTGGAACCGACCGTCCTTCAGGACCGGCGGATTGGGCGAGACATCGCCGCCGAGATAGGCGCGTTCGGTATCGATGGCGATCGACATGTTCGGCAGTGAGGCCGCGAGGTGGATATAGGCGGATTGCGACAGCGCTAGTTCGGCGCCGGAATGCAGCGTTACCGAGATGCCGACCGATTCGCAGATCGCAGCCGCCTTGATCGTCTGCCAGAGGCCGCCGGCCTCGTGCGGATCGAGGAGCACGACATCGGCGGCATTGGCGCGGATGATGTTACCGACGTCGGAGAGGGTATAGGCGCTTTCATCGAGTGCGATCGGCACCGAGGAGTTTGCGACCAGCGCCGCATGGCCGGCGAGGTCGTCGAGTTCCAACGGCTGTTCCACATAGGCGGGATCGAAGGTTTTCAGTTTTTCGAGCTGGCGCTTGGCGGTCGCCGGGTTCCAGGCGCCGTTGACGTCGAGCCGTAGCGGATGGTCGCCGATCACCTTTCTGGATGTTTCGGCGAGCGTGATGTCGCTCCTTTCATCGAAGCCGATCTTCACCTTGAAGGTGGTGTATCCAAGATCGAGGAACCGCTTCAGGCGTTCGGAAAGACCTTTCGGATCGTTGGTGAAGAGATAGGCTGCCGCCTCGACGTCCTTGCGCCAGCGGCCGCCCCACATGGCATGGAGCGGCAGGTTCGCCTGTTTGCCGAGCGCATCCCACATCGCCATTTCCATGGCGCAGATCGCCATCACCGCCGCACGCTTGTGGTGATAGAAGCCGGCGCCGAGCACATGCCGGTGGAACCGCTCGGCATCCGCGACCGGATATCCGATCGCCAGCGGCGCGACGATATCGGCAAACACCGCCGGCACGTTGGCGATCAGCGAGATCGTCTCGCCCCAGCCGATGATCCCCGTGTCCGTTTCGATTCGGCAGATCAGCCGGGTCGTGCCGATTCGCCGCCCCGAACCCCAGAGAATGTCTTCGGTGAACGGCATACGGACCAGCCAGTGGTCCACTTTGGTAATGCGCAAGATATCCTCCATGGACGGCAACTTCCTTGCCGCTTCAGTTTCGCTGTTGACATGGAACTTAGTTCCAAGATAACTCTCTTGGCAAGAGCGAGGCGGCATGCTGTGGGAGCGGCACCAGAAATCGTCGTCCAGGGAGAGGGCATGGCCAAGGTACAATTGGAAGCGATCGAGAAGGATGTCGCCAACGATACGGGCGGCGTGCCGGGCGTCCAGGCGCTGACGCGCGGGATCCAGATCGTCGATGCCGTGGCGGCAGAAGCCCGCGGCCTGCGCTTCACCGAACTGCTCGACCAGACGCAATTGCCGAAGGGCACGCTGCACCGCCTGCTGCAGGCGCTGGTGGATGAGCGGCTCCTACATTTCGATACCCGCGACCAGGTCTACCGCCTTGCGCCGCGGCTGTTTCAATGGGCCCACAAGGTCTGGGACAATTTTGACCTGCGCGGTGCGGCGGAGCCGGAACTGGCGCGCCTTCGCGACTTGACCGGCGAGGCGATACGTCTTGGCGTGCTCGATGGCGACAGCATTCTCTACATAGACCAGCGGGAGGTGCCGCAGCCGCTGCGGCTCAACAACGGCGTCGGTTCGCGTGCCGCGCCGCATGCGAGCGGGCTCGGCAAGGCGATCCTGGCGCATCTGTCGCTCGAAAAGCGCCGCGCGCTGCTCGACGGCATCGAACTGGAACGGCTGACCCCGAACACGATCGTCAACGCCGAAGAGCTCAGCCGCCAGCTCGATCTCACCAAGGCGCGCGGTTATGCCATCTCGGTCGACGAGCAGCATATCGGCATTTCTTCGGTCGCCGCACCGGTTCTCAACCATCGCGGCGAACCGATTGGCGCGATCGGCATCATCGGCCCGTCCTTCCGCCTGCCGGTCGACAGGCTGCACGCCTTTGGCCGCGACGTCATCGAGGCGGCGCGCCGCACATCCGGCAATTTTGGAGAGTTTCCCATGTCGCTTGCGGTCAAGCCGCGTCCTCTCGGCCCCGATCGCGCCGACGTGCGCTGTGTCATTCCGGCAAGCACGTTTCTCGGCGAGGGCCCGCACTGGTCGCCGGAGCACAAGAAGCTCTATTTCGTCGATATCCTGGCGCCTGCCGTGCATACCGGCGATCCGGTGAAGGGCACCTATACGTCCATGCAGGTGCCGGAACTGATCGGTTTTGTCATCCCTCGCTCGCGCGGCGGCTTTGTCGCCGCTATGCATGGCGAGATCCGCGGTATCGATCTTGCAACCGGCGATATCACGACGATCTCGCGGCCTGAATCCGACCGCCCCGGCAATCGCTTCAACGATGGCAAATGCGATCGTCGCGGCAGGCTCTGGGCCGGTACGCTTGCGATCGACACGACGCCGGACCAGGGGCGGCTCTGGAGGATCGACCCGGACGGGCGGTCGCGGGAGATGGATCGCGGTTTCCACGTCTCGAACGGTCTTGGCTGGAGCCCGGATGACCGCACCTTCTACTTTACCGATACAAACCGGCAGACGGTCTATGCCTATGATTTCGATATCGAAAGCGGCGAAGTCGCCAATCGCCGGACCTTTATCACGGTGCCGGAGTCCGAAGGCAAGCCGGACGGTATGACGGTCGATGCGGAAGGTTTCGTCTGGGTCGCCCATTGGGACGGCTGGTGTGTTACCCGCTACGATCCGCAGGGCAAGGTGGAGCGGGTGATCAACCTGCCGATACCGCGCCCGACAAGCTGCGTCTTCGGCGGTCCCGACATGCAGACCCTGTTCGTGACGTCCGCCCGCATCCGGCTGTCGGCAGCGCAGCTTTCCGAAGCGCCGCTCTCCGGCAGCGTGTTTTCCATCGATACCGGCATCAAGGGGCAAGCAGCCCAGATGTTCGCGGGCTGAGATTTTGGAGGAGCTTCCGGGAGGAGCTCTTATGAGGAAGAAATGGCCAAGCTTGAACTTCAAGGCATCCGCAAATCCTTCGGCTCGGCCGAAGTTCTGAAGGGCATCGACCTGACGGTCGAGGACGGCGAATTCGTCGCCTTCGTCGGGCCATCGGGCTGCGGAAAATCGACGCTCCTGCGGCTCATCTGCGGCCTCGACGAGATCACGTCCGGCCAGATGGCGATCGACGGCGAACTGGTGAACGACGTGCCGCCGGCCAAGCGCGGCATTGCCATGGTCTTCCAATCCTATGCGCTCTATCCGCATATGACGGTTGCCGAGAACATGGGTTATGCGCTTCGTCTTGCCGGCACGCCCAAGTCGGAAATCAACAGCCGCGTCACCCAGGCCGCCAAGAAACTCCGCATCGATACCTATCTGGAGCGCAAGCCCCGCCAGCTCTCGGGAGGCCAGCGCCAGCGCGTCGCGATCGGCCGCGCCATCGTGCGCGAACCGCGGATCTTCCTGTTCGACGAGCCGCTTTCCAACCTCGACGCCTCGCTGCGCGTCGAGATGCGCATCGAGATCGCCCGGATGAAGGATACGCTTGGCACGACCATGGTCTACGTCACTCACGACCAGATCGAGGCGATGACGCTGGCCGACAAGATCGTGGTGCTGAATTCCGGTCGGGTGGAGCAGATCGGCTCGCCGCTCGACCTCTACAACAAGCCGGTCAACCGCTTCGTCGCGGGCTTCATCGGGTCGCCGCGCATGAACTTCCTGAAACTCGGCGCGAGGAGAGGCGAAGGCGTCTTTGCCGTTCCGGGCGGAGACGTGCGTCTGCCGCGTGACCTGTCTTCGACCCCTGTCGAAATTGGCATCCGGCCGGAGCATGTGGAGCTGGTGAGCCGTGGCGCCCCGGATTCGCTCGCTGGGACCGTCACCATGACCGAACATCTCGGCAGCGACACCTATGCCTATGTGGCGCTCGAAGGCTCCGAGGAGATGGTCGTCGTGCGGCTTTCCGGCGACCGGGCCGTCAAGCGCGGGGAACCGATCGGCGTTCATGTCGATCCGGCCATGATCCACGTCTTTTCCGCCGATGGCCTGTCATTGGCTTCGGCGCGTCCAGTTGCCCTGGAGGCTGCATGACCATCCATCCGGAACTCACCGCAAAGGTTCAGGTGGAGGCCGCGAAATACCCCAGCCTCAAGGGCAGGGGCGTGCTGATCACCGGCGGCGGTTCGGGTATCGGCGCCTCGCTGGTCGAGCATTTTTGCGCCCAGGGCTGCAAAGTCGGGTTCCTCGACCTTAATGCCGATGTCGCTGACGAGACGGCCGAGGTAGTCGCGCGAAAGACCGGCAACAAGCCGTTCTATGGTACCTCGGACGTGCGCGACATCGACGCCCTGAAGGAAGGAATCGAGGCACTGCGATCCGAGATCGGCCCTATCCGGGTGCTCGTCAACAATGCCGGCAATGACGATCGCATGCCGATCGAGGAGGTGACGCCGGAATACTGGGACGAGCGGTTCCAGACCAATCTGCGCCACCAGTTCTTCGCGGTTCAGGCCGTCATGCCGGAAATGGCGGAATCTGGCGGCGGGTCGGTCATCAACATGGGCTCGATCTCCTGGATGCGCGGTGCTGCGGGCCTGATCTTCTATACGACCGCGAAATCCGCGGTCATGGGCATGACCAAGTCGCTCGCCCGGGAACTCGGGACACGCAATATCCGCGTCAATTCGATCGCGCCCGGCTGGGTGCTGACCGAACGCCAGGTGGAGCGCGCCAAGCGCGTCTACCAGGGCAAGTTTTCCGAATACCTCGAGGTCCAGTGCCTCAAGGAGCATCTGCTGCCGCCCGATATCGCCCGCATGGCGCTGTTTCTGGCGGCGGATGATTCCCGCCTCATCACGTCACAGACATTCATCGTCGATGGAGGCGTCGTCTAAGGGGGACCAGGCGGACACCGGCGCTCGCCGCTTGATCTTTTTCGAGTTGAAACAGAGTTCCATCATCATCGTTTCGGGAGGATCTGATGAATACCTTTACCAGACTGATCGGCACCGCCGCCGTCGCGCTTGCGCTCGGCTCGGGTGCCGCCAAGGCAGCCGATCTCAGCTTCATGAGCTTCACTTACGCGGAGGAGGCCAACAAGGCGATCGTCCAGGGCGTCCTGGATAATTTTCAGAAGGCCGAGAAGCTGACGGTCGAGCCGCTCGGCTTCGCCTGGGGCGACATGCAGAAGAACATCTTTTTGCGCGCCCGGTCGAAGACCCTGCCCGATATCGCCCAGCTTTCCGAACGCTGGCTGCCGACCTTCGCGAGCCTCGATAGTCTCGTCGACCTGAACACGGTCTATGGCAAGGACAAGCTGGAAGCGGCTTTCGCGCCGGATGCGCTCGCCATGGGCAATATCAACGGCAAGCAGCTTGCACTGCCGCTTCTGTCCGGTTCGATCGGCATGGTGGCCAACAAGGAAGTTCTCGCCAAGGCCGGCATCAATGACGCTCCGAAGACCGTCGACGACTTCAAGAAAGCCCTGGTCGCGGTGCGCGACAAGGTACCCAACTCGGTGCCGTACTCCATGGCGACGAAGAACAACGGCTCGATCCTCATCGACTTCATGGTCTGGAACTGGGTGCATGGCGGCCGGATCATCGATGATGCCGGCAAGGTCGTCGTCGACAGTCAGAAGAGCCGCGATGCGCTCACCTTCATGGTCGGCCTGATGAAGGACCGGTTGGCGGCTCCGGAAATCGATCGTCCGGACTCGCGCCGCCTGCTGGCGCAGGGCGCTTCAGCCTTCTATCTCGACGCGCCGCAAACCCGGACCTTCCTGCGTGATTTCTCCGGCAAAGGCCAAGCCTTCGACGCCAACGTGCTGCCGATGCCGACGCCCGTGCTGAAGGCCGGGGACAAGCCTGTTTCCGTCCAGTGGGGGCATCTGCTCGTGCAGTTCGCCGTCGGCGGCAAGGCTAAGGCAGACGATCCGGCCGACAAGTTCCTGACCTACATCATTTCGGACAAGGTGCAGACGGACCTTCCGTTGAAGATGAGCGCGCTGCCGGTCACCAAGTCCGCCCGCGCGGCGGTTGCCGAGGACGCTTACCTCAAGAACTGGTCGGCGGCGACGGGTGACGCCCGCCGCAACGAAGTCGGCATCTGGTCGAATGCTGCCGACCTCACCAACATCATCGGCGAGGAAGTGCAGGGTGCATTGCTCGGCCAGAAGTCTGCCGATGAGGCCATCAAGTCCATGCAGGCCCGGCTGACGACCAGCATGGAGAAGGCCAAGAAATCTGAGTAGTTGGCCCCGACCCTTCTCCCCCCCTTGCGGGGGAGATGTCACCGGAGGTGACAGAGGGGGATGGTGCCGCAAATGCAGCGGGGAGTGTGTTGAGCCACCCCCCTCTGCCCTTACAGGGCATCTCCCCCGCAAGGGGGGAGATCGGAGTATGCCGCACCGGCGCGGCATATGTATCAACGGGAAATGACCTCATGGCCGTGATCGAAAACAATGTCGGAGCCTATCCGGTCTCGCCGCATGCGAACCGGGGCGGCCTGAAAGCCGGGCAGAACCGCATCGGGCTTCTTCTGCTGCTGCCGGCTGCGATCGCCTTTGCCGCGGTCATCCTCTATCCGTTCCTGTCAGCCCTCGGTCTGTCGCTGTTCGAATACACCGTCGAGATGATGGAGCCGCGCTTCATCGGCTTCGAGAATTTTGTGAAGATCGCATCCGATCCGGATGTCTGGGCGGCGTTCTGGACGACCGCCATCTATGTGGCGCTGACGACGACCGGGACGCTGGTCGCCGGTCTCGGCTGGGCGTTGATCATGAACCAGCCGTTTGCTGGCCGCGCTGTGTTGCGCTCGCTGTCGCTGCTGCCCTGGGTGCTGCCGTCGACGGTCAGCGCCTTCATCTGGGGCTGGATCTTCAATTCCCGCTACGGCGTGCTGAACGCCTTCCTGATGGAACTGGGCCTGATCGACTATCCGCAGGCCTGGCTTTCGACGCCTGAAGGCGCCATGCTCGCCGTGGTGCTGACCAAGGTCTGGCTGTCCATCCCGCTTTTCATGTCCTTCTTCCTCGCCGGCCTGCAGAACCTCGACAAGGAGCAGATCGATGCCGCCCGCGTCGACGGCGCCGGCAACTGGGCGGTGCTGCGCGACCATATCCTGCCGCACCTGCGCCCGGTCCTGATGATCGTCGTGGTTCTCGGCGTGATCGGCAATCTGCAGCAGTTCGACACGATCTATGCGCTGACCGGCGGCGGGCCGGTGCGGGCGACGACGGTGCTCTCCGTCGAGGTCTATCGCCGCGCCTTCGAGCAGTGGGATATCGGCTTTGCCTCCGCCGTCGGCGTGCTGTGGGTCGCGGCACTCCTGCCGCCCGCATTCCTCTATCTGCGCATGCTGGTGAAAGGAAACTGACATGTTCGACCTTTCCTCCCGACAGGCCAAGATCGTCTTCTTCGCGGCGCTTGCGGTGATCGGCTTCTTCCTGTTCTTCCCGCTCTACTGGCTGGTGATTTCGTCCTTGAAGGCCAATGCCGAGCTCTACCGGGTCGTGCCGACGCCGTTCCCGACGATGCCGAGCCTCGAACATTTCATCCGGGCGCTGACTGCCGGCAAGCTGCCGATGTACCTGATGAACAGCCTGATCACCTCGACCTGCAGCGCCGCGCTGGTTACGCTGCTGGCGCTCTATGCCGGCTTCAGCTTCGCGAAATACCGCTATTTCGGCCGCCAGCCGGTGATGCTGTTCATGCTGTCGGCGCAGATGTTTCCGTTCGGCCTGCTGCTGATCTCGATCTATCCGCTGATGAGCGAGCTGAACCTGCTCGACACGCGGCTCGGGCTGATCTTGAGCTACATCGTCTTTGCGCTGCCGGTCTCGACCTACATGCTCTACAGCTACTTTACCCAGGTGCCGGACGAGCTGATCGACGCGGCGCGGGCGGATGGGGCAAGCGATCTCAGGATCTTCCACACGATCGTCATCCCGATCTCGATCCCGCCGATCGTCACGGTGTTCCTCTATTCCTTCATGTGGTCCTGGAACGACCTTCTCTATTCGATGACGCTGATTGTCTCCGACGAGAAGCGCACGATCGGGCCGGGCCTGCTTCTCACTTATCTCAACGAGGTCAATTCAGACTGGGGCGGCGCCATGGCGGCATCGCTGATCGCATCCGCACCCATCGTCGTGGCCTTCATGTTCCTCCAACGTTATTTCATTCAGGGCGTCACCGCCGGAGCAGTCAAATGAGCAAGATCCTAGCCGGAGCCTTTCCCGTCCTCCCCACGCCGTTCCGCGATGACGGGTCGATCGACGAGGCGGATTTCCTCTCGATCATCGACTTCGCGCTGGAGAGCCAAGTGGATGGCGTCGTTTATCCGGGCGTCGCAAGCGAGGTGGATACGCTGAGCCTGCAAGAGCGCAAGCGGCAGGTGGAATTGCTGGCCGAACGCATCGGCGGGCGCATCCCGATCATCATCGGTGCCAGCGATCCGGATCCGAAGGCTGCGGCGAAACATGTGGCGCAGGCGGCCGAGATCGGGGCAGGGGCGGCCATGGTGATGGCGCCGCTTTCGCTCGGGAACGACATCGCTGCGCAGACCGCCTATTTCAGGGAGGTGGCGGCCAATGCCGGCGTGCCGATCATGCTGCAGAACCAGCCGAAGCCGATTGGCGCCGGGCTGACGCCGGAGGAGGTCGCGGCTGTCGCCAATGCCGTGCCGGAGATCCGATACGTCAAGGAAGAGACCGCGCCCTGCGGCCAGCACTTGACCCGAATCAAGGCGGCGGCCAACGGTTCGCTGGACGCGATCTTCGGCGGTGCCGGCGGGCGCTACATCACCGACGAACTGGCGCGCGGTGCTGCAGGCACGATGCCGGCCGCCGAGCTTGCCGATATTCATGCGCAGATGATCCATGCCTGGCAGAAGGGCGATGTCGCGACCACGCGAAAACTCTACAACGTTTCGCTGCCGCTCCTGAACTTCCAGGCGATTTTTCGCATGCACATGACCAAGGAAGTGCTGCGCCGCCGCGGCGTCATTAAAAACACCTTCGTGCGCGGCAAGGGACCGAAATTCGACGAGGGCGACCGCAAGGAACTGGCGCTGCTTCTGGCAGAGGCTGATCTGCCTTATACCAACCACAAGCCGAACTGAGCCGAAACCCATGCCGAAAAATGTCGTCGATGCGATCGTCTCGGTCGAGACCTTCATCATCTCCATCCCCCGCGAAGTGCCCTATCTCGGGCCCTTGAAGGAAGGTGAGGCGATCAACGCGCGCGGTTACCTGATCCGCAAGGGCAACCGCACCATCTATCCCTCGACCGACATGACACTGCTGATCAAGGTCACCGGCGAGAGCGGCAAGGTCGGCTGGGGCGAGTGTTATGGGATCGTCGCGCCGGAGGCGACCAAGGCGATCATCGACGACGTGCTCGGCCCGGTCATCATCGGCCGCGATCCGGGCGATGCGGCGGTCATCCACGAGGACCTCTACGACCTGATGCGGGTGCGCGGTTTCTTCGGCGGCTATTATCTCGACGCGCTGGCCGGCGTCGATATCGGGCTTTGGGATTTGACCGGCAAGAACCTCGGGGTGCCGGTCTCGACGCTGCTCGGCGGGCGGCGGCACGATACGATCCGCGCCTATGTCTCCGGCCTGCCGAAAGCGACGCTGAAGGAGCGTTGCGATCTGGCCGTCCATTGGGTCGGCAGGGGTTACAAGGGCATCAAGTTCGCGGCGGTGGTGTCCGAGGAGGATATCGTCAAGGAGATGGCGGCTCTGCGTGAGGCCGTTGGCCCGGATATCGACCTGATGGTCGACCTGCACTGGAAGTTCGAGGCGGGCGAGGCGATCCGCATCATCCGGCGGTTGGAACCCTACAATCTCTATTTTGCCGAGGCGCCGGTGCAGCCGGAAAACCTCGAGGGCCAAGCGCGGGTGGCGGCCGGCATCGGTGTGCCGCTGGCGCTCGGCGAGGAGCTGCGCACCATCTACGAATACCGGCCGCGGTTCGAAAAACGGGCGATGAGCATAGTGCAGCCGGAAATGGGGCATACGGGCATTACGGAATTCATCCGCATCGGTCAGATGGCGCAGGCCTTCCACATGAATATCATGCCGCATGCCTCGATCAGTGTCGGCATTTTCATGGCAGCGAGCCTGCAGGCGTCGTCGGCGCTGCAGAACGTGCCCTATCATGAATACCAGCACTCGATCTTCGACCGGAACCTCACCTATACGAAGGGCGACATGGCTTCGGGCGAGGGCATCTATGTGGTGCCGACCGGTGCCGGTCTCGGCGTCGAGCCGAAGGAAGAAGTGTTCGAGTTCGTCGTCAGACGGTGACATGGTCGAACGCCGTAACCGCTGAAAGGCTTGTCGTCGCATGGAGGGGCGGGCAGTCAGAGATCGTCACCGTGCGGCATCCCGGAACGCTTCGAAGATCACCCGGTGGCCGGCGTCGTTGGGGTGGATGATGTCGGGCGAGGCGAGGAGTCCGTCGCCGTGCTCCATCATCCGTTCGTAGACCGGGGCGTAAAAACCCGAGAATTGCCGGGCAAGCTCGCGGACCGCTTCCACATAACGCTCGAAACCCTGGCGGGTCTGGCCGGTGAACCCCGCGCTTCCGACCGAGAATCCGGCATCCGGAATATAGGGCGGGCTGCCGATCGCGATCCTTTGCCCATGGCCGGCGGCGATCAGCGCCTTCAGGATACGGCTATAATCCCGCACGAAGCCTCCAACGTACATAGTTTCGGGGGCCGCAGTGTAGCGGGCGTCATTGTAGCCATAAAGGATCAGGATCGCGTCCTCGTGCGGCCGATCAAGAAGTGATTCAACAAACCTCCCGACTCCATTGTTCGGTCTCGGCTTTCCCTCCGCGAGCCTTGACCCCTGCAACACCGTTCCCGGGATGGCGTGATTGCGGATCGGAAAGCCGTCGACCGCACCGGCAAACAGAGCCGGCCAAGCAAGTTCGGCCCGGGAGGCGTTGAAGCCGGCGGTGATGCTGTCGCCGAATACGCGGATGCCGGAAATTGAAAGCGATTTCAGATGCTCCGCAAATATCATCAACTTTTCCTTCATTTTCGCGCTTGACAGCAGCCGGTGCGATCTTGTTAATACGTATTAGCTGCTAATACGCATTAGCAGTCAAGAGGAGAGAGGGAGGATGTTGCGTGGCTGCGCCTAAGCGCTTGACCCAGCACGATATTGCGAAATTGGCCGGCGTCAGCCAGGCGACCGTTTCGCTTGTGCTGAACGGCGCGCCGACGGCTCTGGCGCGTATTCCGCAGGAGACCCGCGAGCGCGTCCAGCAGGTCATCCGCACCACCGGTTACGTTGCCGATCCGATCGCGCGCCGGATGGCGAAGGGGCTCAATCGCATTCTCGGCGTGTTCACCTACGAGCCGGCCTTTCCAAGCGCCCAGGCAGACTTCTTTACGCCCTTCCTGCTCGGCATAGAGGAAGAGGCGCAGATTCAGAATTACGACCTTCTGC